>JABABA010000001.1:305991-377160 GCA_014238415.1 Planctomycetota bacterium
CGGCTTCGGCAGAAGCGGCTGCTTCTTCCGGAGCCCCGGGCTCTGCTCCTTCCTGGGCCTTCTCAGCCCGAGCAGCCTCCTTGATCGCTTTCTCCGCCGCAGCAGCGCGCAGGGCCTCATTCTCAGGGAAATCATCATGCACCATGGTCAAGCCAATCCGGCGGTCTTCAATGTCCACCCGGATCACTCGCACTTCCACCTTCAATCCGGACTGGACCACTTCTTCTGCACGCAGAGCGCGGTCTTCAGTTATTTCCGAGATGTGCAACAACCCTTCGAGGTGATCGTCCAACTTGACGAAGGCACCAAAGGTGGTGATCTTCGATACAAAGCCAGTCAGCAAATCGCCGACGTGGTAGTTGTTCGGAATTTCCTCCAACCAGGGGTCGGCCAGGAGCTGCTTGCGTCCCAGGGCGATGCGCTTCTTCTCTTTGTCGACCGCAAGAACAACGCACTGCAGAGTGTCGCCTTTCTTGATCAATTCTGAGGGGTGTGCGACCTTCTTGGTCCAGCTCATATCGGACACGTGCAAGAGGCCATCGATGCCCTCTTCAATCTCCACGAAGGCGCCGTAGGAAGTCAAATTGCGCACACGACCCTCAATCACAGTACCCACAGGGTAGTGATCATCAACCATGTCCCAAGGATTGCTCTCGGCCTGCTTCATGCCCAGAGAAACTTCCATCTTCTCGTTGTCGATCTCCAAGACAACAACTTCAACCTCGTCGCCAACCGAAACCAACTCGCTGGGGTGGTTGACGCGCTTGGTCCAGGACATTTCAGAAATATGCACCAGGCCCTCGATACCTTCTTCGAGCTTCACGAAGGCTCCATAGGACATCATGTTGACAACGCTGCCCTTGAGGGTCTTGCCCTTGGGATAACGCTCTTCAATACCATCCCAAGGGGAGGCGGTTTTCTGCTTGAGACCCAGGGCGATTCGCTCCCGATCGAAATCCACCTTGAGCACGATGACCTCAAGTTCCTGGTCCATCTTCACCATCTCGCTGGGGTGATTCACGCGGCCCCAGGACATATCAGTGATGTGCAGGAGGCCGTCAATGCCGCCAAGGTCCACGAACACACCAAACTCGGCAATGTTCTTGACCACACCGGTACGCACCTGGCCCTCCTTGATGTCGCCTAGAAGGTCCTGCTTCAGCTTGGCCCGCTCGTCTTCCATCAGCTTGCGCCTGGAGACGACGATGTTCATGCGTTCCATGTCCACCTTGATGATCACCGCCCGCACGGGCTCGTCGATCAGATCGCCAACCTCGATGGTACGGCGTAGCGCAACCTGACTTGCGGGCAGAAAGACGTTGACGCCCTCCACATCCACGAGCAGGCCGCCCTTGATCTTGCGCTGGACAATTCCCTGCACAATGTCCCCTTCGCCGTACTTCTGGCTGACATCTTCCCAAGAACGCAGACGATCGGCGCGGCGCTTGGAAATCACCGCCATGTCGTTGTCGTCCAGGCCTTCGTAGTAAACCTCAAAGACCTGACCCACTTCCGGCCGTTCCCCACCAAACTCACTAAGAGGTATCTGGCCCTCGGACTTGCTGCCGATGTCCATGATGACCATGCTGGAGCGCTCATCCACCGAATCGACCTTGGCATTCACGATCTGGCCGGTCTTCACATCAGCGATATTTTCACTGAGTGCGGTGTTGAGTTCATCGGCTGTCAAGCCAGCGAGCGAAGAATCGAGACGTCGCTCGATTTCATCCTGGTCCAGCTCGTATTGCCGGACCCGGCGGGAAACAATTGCCATGGTTGAGTTGTCTTGGGACCTGGGGTGGGTTGTTGGAAATGGAGGCTTTGAACACACGACTCCGAGAACCTGGAGGACTCGGCCGGAATGCTCACCCTCCGGCCAAGCACCCCACATTCGCATTTGGTCGCCCAGAAAGGTCGTCGGAGGACCCAAGCAAGGGCCGACGACCGGATATCTCAAGGGACCCGGCAGGAATCAGGGCAGCAAGCATACTGCCCGTCGACGAGGAGGTCAATCTTCTAGCAGTTCACGAGCTTCAGGGTGATCTGGTTTCACCACCGAGGAACCGCTATCCACGGCTGGCGACGAGATCGGCTGCTCCCCAGGGGGGGCCCCCACCGGAGCCTGCCCTCCTGCTCGCTCAATCCGGGCAAGTTCCGCCACAGTATTTTCCAAGTACGGAAGCAAGTCTGCCCCCGAAGGATCCACGGGACCGCTGAAACGCACATGGATTCGCTTGCGCCGGGGCCACCGGCGGTGCCTGGGCCAGGCGTCATAGGCCCCTTCCACTCCGCAGGGAATGATCGGCACCCCAGCCATCCTGGCGCTCATTACCGCGCCACCCTTGAACGCCTGCAAGCGCCCGTCCACGCAGCGCGTACCCTCGGGAAAGATGACCACCAGATTGCCCGCCTTGAGATCATCCACAATCTGGCGCAAGGCAGCCCGGTCACTGGTCCCTGGCTCCACAAGAATTGCCTCAGTACCCTCCAGGAGCCGGTCCATGAAACGACTCGTGGTCAAACTGCGACGGGCCACAAAAGCCGCCTGGCGCGGCCCAGCAGCCTGTGCCACCGCCGGAATGTCGAGCAGGGATCCATGGTTCGCAATGATCAGAGCGCCTCCGTGATCGGGTACATGCTCATGCCCCTCCACTCGAGCCGGCCACAGAAGCAGGCTCCAAACGCGAATCGCAAGCATCACGGCGCGATAGAAAGCAGTGCGCCGGGTACGGGTCTGGACAGTCATAAAAAGGACCAAAAAATGCCAGGAGACTCAAAGCAGGGGAGGAGGCTCTCCCAAGATATGGTCGGGCCGCGCCTAGAGCGCTCCCAGGATACTCGCCACAACCTGCTCCAGGGTCAGGTCATCACTGTTCAATTCCAAGGCCCCCACTGCAGGGCGCAGGGGAGCGATCGAGCGTTCACGATCCCGCCGGTCTCGCTCCAGGAGTTCCCGTTCGTACTCTGAAGCGCGCTCGGGATGACCCTCCTGTTCTGCCCTGCGCATGGCACGAACGCCCGGCGAAGCCATGAGAAAGACCTTCAAGGGGGCCTCGGGAAAGACAACCGTACCGATGTCGCGACCCTCGGCCACGCACCCGTGGCGCCGGCCCAGTATCCGCTGCCGGGCAACCATTGCGTCCCGCACGGGACCATGCTGGGCAACCCGCGAAGCCAGTTCCCCTACGCCTTCGCCCCCCACATCCAAGATCTCCCCACCAACCAGGAGGGCACCGGAAGAATCAAAATCCAAATCCAGGTCAGCCGCAACCTCCCCCGCTGCCTGAGGATCATCAAGATCCACGCTGGCGCGTTGACAAGCGAGAGCCACAGCACGATACATGGCGCCTGAATTGAGAAAGGGCACCCCCAGATGCTGGGCCAGGAGTTCTGCCACTGAACTCTTGCCGCTGGCGGCAGGACCATCGATCGCCACGATCAAGGGCTTGGATGGGGAAGAGTCGGCAGTCATCAGAAACAGTAGATTCCTAGGAAATTGAGGACCGCGCCTGAGCCAGCAGCTCAAGCAGACGATCCACATCGGCCTGATCGTGATAGAGGGAGAAACCCAGACGCAAACGGTCACGGCGCACATCGGTCTGCACGCCGAGGGAATCAAACGCTTCCTTCAACTGCCCTGCCTTGGGCTCCCTGAAGCAGAGGAAGTGCCCACGGTCGGGAACCTCCGGCCCTGGGAACAGGCTGACGCGGGACATCGGCCCGGACTCGGGCAGCGCCTTGATCACACGGCTTTGCAAGGCCCCGACCCAAGCATGCAAGGCCTTTGGATCCAGTCTTTCCTCGTCGAGCAAACCAAGGGCGGCGTCCAATCGCATCAGCCCAGTAGGGTCTAGAGTTGCTCCTGCAAAACGCGAGCCGTCTACCCCGTAGGCCAACTTGCCATGAACATCAAAAGACGAGAGGCTCCCAAAACTCGCAAGCCAGCCTGTTTGCACCGGTCTTGGGCATATTCCTGGAGGACAAGCCAGGAAGCAGGCCCCCTCCCCGGCCATGGCGTACTTGTAGCCACCGGCGGTCACAAAGGCCCGCTTCGCCACACGCGAGTAGTCCATGGGAAGGGCGTTGAATCCGTGGTAGGCATCAATCAGCACAAGGGTCCCGGGATCCGGCACGGCTTCCACCAGCGCATCCACATCGTCCACGATCCAACCGGAGTTGAAGAAGACCTTGCTGAACATCACCAGATCATGCCCCCCACGAGCAATTGCCTCGCTCATGCGCTCCGAAAAAGTATCCAAAGGCTCGGCAGGTACCTGTTCAATCACGGCAACCCCATTCTCCTGCCAGCTGCTGAACTGGCGCAGGGCCGCATAGAACTCGGCGTCGCTGGTCAAAATGCGCCAGGGCCGATCCCGAGGAAGTGTCGAACAAAGCCGAACAAGGAACTCGTGTGTGTTGGCTCCAAAAACCAAGCCGCTGGGATCGGGCCAGCCGAGGCGCCGAGCAACCCGCTCGGAGAGTCGGGGCAGCAACTCTCCGAAGAGCTGGTCCCATTTGCGATCGAGCATGCGCGCTGCCAACAAGGCCGCTTCACCATGTGCCTCGATCACCCGATCGGGCCACATATGATGGCTGTGAGCCGCAAAGTGCAACCTCTCCCCTTGCAAGGCCAGAGTCGTTTCGAAGAGGGCCTTGTGGGTCATGGACGTGCGGGGGACATCAGGTCTCGATGGCAGAGGCTCTTGGGGCCAGCGCCGGTTCCCAGGCGCAAAGTATCCCTCAGGCCTCCCCAACCGTCCAGCACCAACCAGCGCAGAGAGCCGGAATCCAGGCTGCGGTCCGAGAATTCATGGGCATGGCCCACCACCAACAGCTGGGCAGGAGCGAGGGGATCGGCAGCGCATGCCGCCGCTAGAGCGGCCTCGGTCTGCATGGCCTTGCGCGGAGCAGGTTTGCGCGCCACCGCTTTCCGACTGGCGCTTCTCAAGCGACCCACCAGCAGGAGCAGCAGCGCCCGCGGCAGCCAGCGCACCAACCAATGCACGGCTTTGCTATGCAGCACTCGCCGCAGACGCAGATAGCCCACGTCACGGGTACAAAGAGTGTCCCCGTGAAGGATCAGGACCCGGACTCCATCGAGGGCCCCGTGCCATCCCCCCGGATACAGGCCGGCGCCAATCGCCCCGGCGAACTCCTCGTCGAGCAAGAAGTCCCGGTTGCCCGGAATCACATCCACCGCCACACCTCGTTGGGTGAGTTGCAACAAGGCCCGGGACACCTCCCGGGCACCACCCAGGCGCGCAGTCTTGGGTCCAAACCAGGCCTCAAAGAGATCACCCAGGATCACGAGCCGCGGCGCCTTCAAGGCTGCACAAAAAGCGCTGAACTCATCGACTTCAGGGCCACCAGAGGGATCGAGATGCAGGTCTCCAATCACCAGAGTGCCGTCCTCGCGAGTAGGCCAACTGGGGTTCAAGTGGAGCTCTCCCTTTCCTCGTCTGAAGCATCCCCATCCACACCGCGCCCGTCAAGTTTGTGCTCGCGCAGTTTCTCCCAAAGCACCTTGCGCGAAATCCCCAGCAACTCCGCGCACTGAGTGCGATGACCACTGGTCATTTCAAGCGCCCTCGCCAGATGGGCACCTTCCGCCTGCTTGAGCACGGCGCGCAGAGGTTGGATCTCCTCGGGAACTTCCGTGGCACCGCGCCAACGGGGATCAGCAGGAAGGAGATCTTCCGCCCGCAGGACCCGGTTCTTGCCCGCCAAGGCAATCCCCCGCTGAATCGCATTCTCCAACTCGCGCACATTTCCTGGCCAGGGATAGCGTTCCAGCATGGCCATGCTGGAGCGGCCGACCGTCCACTCCCCCGCTCCTCCATGCCGTTTCAGGAGATGCTGCACCAACAGAGGCACATCCCCCGCACGCTGGCGAAGGGGAGGCAAGAGTACGGGTACCACATGCACCCGCCAGTAAAGGTCTTCCCTGAAAGTTCCCGCGCGTACCATCTCGCGCAGATCGACTTTGGTTGCCACCACCACCCGGATGTCCACCTCAATGGAGCGCTCGCCCCCCACCCTTTCAAAAGAGCGTTCCTGCAGTACCCGCAACAGTTTGACCTGGGTGGGCAAGGGCATGTCATCGATGTCGTCCAGGAACAAGGTGCCCCCGTGCGCCAGCTCAAAGCGACCCTTGCGCTCCCGACGCGCATCGGTGAAGGCGCCCTTTTCGTGACCGAACAACTCGGCTTCAAGCAGACCCTCGGGCAACGCAGCACAGGAGAGAGGAATGAAGGGGCCCGCCGTGCGTGGACTCTCGTCATGGACCGCCTGAGCGATGCGCTCCTTGCCCGTGCCACTCTCCCCTTGGATCAGAACCGTTGCTTCCGAACTGGCCACCTGGCGTACCCGTTCAAAGACCCCCCGCATAGCCTCCGACTGGCCCACGATGCCCTCAAAACCACGGGCCCTTGAGAGTTCTTCCCGCAGGCGTGTGTTTTCCAGCTCAAGGTCTGAGAGGCGCGCCAGGCCAGCCAGGCGCTGGATAATCGTCTCGTTGCGGAAAGGCTTTTGGACATAGTCCACAGCTCCAAGACGCATAGCCGCCACGGCGTCATCCACGGTGGCATACCCCGTCATCAAGATCACCGGACGCTCGGGCCTGAGCTCCACAGATCGTTCCAGAATCGCCACGCCGCCCGAGCCCGGCAAACGCACATCAGTGACAACCACCTCCGGATCGCTCTCTTCCAGCGCCTTGAAGGCCGAATCTGTATCGGTGGCACCCAAGACCTCGTGGCCAGCCTCTTCAAGGGCATCGCGCAAAGTCACAAAAATCGTGACCTCATCGTCCACCAGGAGAACGCGCACCCTGGATCAGCCTCCGATCACACCGGTCTCTCCGCGATTTCCGCCCGCGGCCTGGGCTACCTGCAGGCCATTCTCAGCGGCTTCTAGCAAGGCATCAAAAAACAATACGTCATCCCCACCTCTTGTCGAACCTATACCCGCCGAGAGGGAGACATCCATCTTGCGTCCCTCGCTCTCGAACTCCAGCTGTCGGGCGGCGGTCAAGAGACGCTCAACCATGCGTTGGGCACCCTCTAGTGAAGTATGGGGCACAACTACCAGTAAACGGTCATCAGCCAGGCGTCCCAGGAAATCGCTTGCCCGGGTCTCGCGCTTGAGTATCTCGATAACCTCCTCGATCACCGCCTCCTTGGAATCGTAACCGTAGAGATCCCGCAACTGGTTCAGACGGTCTACACCCACCATCAGACAACTGAGGGGATAGCCGTAGCGCTGAGCGCGATGAAATTCTACGCGAATCAGATGCTGAATCTGAGCCAGGGTGAACAGGCTGCGATCCTGAGACTGTTGAGAGGAGTCACTCATAGGCAGCGGCACATGTTAGCCCCTTGCCCCCCAAAAGAAGCA
Source organism: Planctomycetota bacterium (assembly GCA_014238415.1). Classification (GTDB taxonomy): domain Bacteria; phylum Planctomycetota; class UBA1135; order UBA1135. The sequence continues at coordinate 313,387 of JABABA010000001.1, forward strand.
CCCCGCGACGCACAATTGCAGCAGTTCCCCCCTCAAGTGCCCCAATTCTGGACCGTTCGGGCGGCGCGCCTCTGGGACTGGTCGATCCTGAGACTCAGCCCGCACGGCAGCTGCCAGGAAGGAATTTGCCCTCCCATTCACCACTCCAAAGACCACGATTCCTACTCCAGGCCTCATCCAGCGCCTCCCAAGAGTCCGCTGACGGCCTTCAGAAGGTGATCAGCCGCGCCGTCCAGGCTCCATTGCCAACGCGCCCTGCCAATGACCAACAGAGTTCCAATCAACAGGGAGTAGACCAGCACGGCCACCAGGTTAGCCACCAGGAAGGCAGACCCGCCGCGCGCCGCCCCGCGGGCCTTGCGTGTAGCTCCGCGCACACCCCGCTGAAACGAGGACATGAGCAAGTCACGCTGAATGCGACCGCTACGCTCACAGAGGGCCTTGGACTCCAAGTCCACCCCCTCAAGAATATCCCTGGCGCAGGCGTCAGCATCCCACTCTCCGCGCAGCACTGCAGCCTGCCAACGCTTGATCGCAGCCCGGTCCCCGCTTCCCATCTCAGCAGCGATGCCCGCCAGAATCCGGCGGGCCACGGGCAGGTCCTGCAGTTCGAGCTGGCGTGGACTGGGATCTGGCTCGCGAACCGACGCAGGGCCCTTGGGAGCATCTCCCAGTGGTTTTGGGGCCTTCAATTGCGCTTCTGCTCGTGCAGGAGTCTCAGGCGCCTGCTCAGCATCTGGTGGATGGACCACAATCAACATGCCCTGCCACTGGATCGTATCCCCATCCTGGAGTTCGCACTCCACAACAGCCTTGCCGTTGACCAGGGGGGTGGTCCGGGAGCCCGCCAGCACCAGCCGGGCAGGATCAGCCCATAGGTGCAGTTCATCCCCTTCAGCGTCCTTGGCAAGCACCTCACAGCCCTCACCCCCCACTCGCACCCGGTCCGTCCAAGGAACCCTGCCAAGGCTGCCCCCTCCCTTGATGTCAATCGAGCCTTCCATGGCCCCCAGCATGCCAAGCGCCGGCCACGGATGCACTTGCTGTTGCCCGCAGATCTCAGGGTCACTGGTTGGGTGATCCTGCCGCGTGACTCGAAATAGCAAGAACACTAACCTGTCCAACGTGCAACACCTCATCACCATCATCCTCGCACTGCCCTGCCTGCAGGATCGCCCTCTCCCCGCCTACGCCATGCTTCCGGCCCCCCAGGCTCTGGCAGACAAGGAAGCCCGAGGCCCGGCCCTGTCCCCGGACGGACTGCCCCTTTGGGGGCCGAGCCAGGACCCGCTGCCCCTGCCCAATCGCTCAGCCATGCCCATAGAGGACTGGCGTCGCTGGGTGGAGGAACACGCCGCCAACACCCACCGCGGCCTGCGCCTGCGCAGCACCGGGCAGGGTGTCCTGATTCAGGGACAGCCTGAAGAAGTCGCCTCTCTAAGAGAGTTCGGCCAACAAGTACAGCAATTGATCGAAGCCCTGCAGATCGAGATCAAGGTCACGGTACAAGTGGGGCAGGATGACCCTGCGCGACAATTTGGACAGCTCTCATCCGGTGGACACCTGGCTCTGGGAGAAGTTCAGCAACGAGGCTTCGTAGGAAGCTGGCGCTCGGAGATCGCCGCCGACAGCGCGGTAGCAGAACCAGAACTTTGGACTGCAGAGACCGGCTGGACTCTGTTTCTTCATGCTTCCCGTCAGCCCCAGGGTGCGGGGCTCCTGCTGGCTGGTTCATTCCGCCTCAACACCCAGACCGGGCACGACTCGTTTGACCCAGAGACACCAGACCTGGGCCTGATCGAACAGCCACAGATCCAGCAGACCCGCTTGGACTTCGCCCGCCTGCTTGAAACGGGGCAGAGTCTGGAACTGCAAGCAACCCGGGGTGGCAAGGAGATCCGAGTCGCCATCGAGGCCAGTGCACCTGCGGAATTGCCGCGACCCGCCGCTTGGACTGCAATCGAAACCGCAGGCCTGTGGCCCGAGCTGCCCTGGCTCCAAGAGGACAATCAACACAGCCCCTGGCCGCCATCCTCCATCGCCGCGATTCTGGCGAGTTCAGGTCTTGAGGGTTCGCCCTTGTGGGCGGGCAACCTGCTCTTGATCCCCCCGGGTTCCGATGAACTGGCCGCCCAGGCCCTGCGTTTGATCGGCACCCTCGGCGCAGAACGATCCAACAGTCTTCTGAGTGCCAGCATGGGAAAGGATGCGGCCTTGATTCCATGCGTCATGGGCCTGCCGCTTGAAGTCCAAATGACCCGGGTGACCACCGCCATGACTGGCTACCGCGCTGATCTCGCCACGGATGCATGGATCGCCGAGCCCCAGGTACAGACGCTTGTCAACGGCACCAGCATCAAAGGCATCCTGGGATTCGACAACAGCACCCTCGCCTGGCACCAACAGGCCATGACAGAGCGGGGCCGGATCCGAGCTCCTGAATTGGCCTATCTGGGGAGCCTGGAATGGATTGCGGAGAGCACCAGATCAGGAGAACTTCACCTCAATCACCAAGGGGACAAGGTGCAAGTGGCCGCCTCGGGCCCCCATGGACAACTTCATGCACAAATTCGAGACGATGAAAGTCGCTGATGAATAGAGCGCGCCCCTGCACTATATGCAGAGGGGTAAACTAGAACCAGAGGCCATAAACAGCCAATCCAGACTTGAGACTCGGACTCCATCAAAGCGCACGCCTTCAGCAACGTCTTCTGCAATCACCGCAGATGATCCAGGCCATGCAGATCCTGCAGTTGCCCCTGCTGGATCTGGAGGCGCGCATTGAACAGGAACTCACGGAAAACCCCTTCCTGGAGCGGGAAGAAAACAAGGACCGCGAGGCTGGATCTGCCGAGAGCAACGGTGCCCAGACAGAAGCGCCCCAGACCGGGGCCGAGAAAGAACTCGAACAGCTGCGCGAGAACTTTGAGCGCATGGAGCGTGAATACGGAGATGGCCGGTCCGAACCACGCAGGGTGGCCGACGATGGAGAACGCCGCTTCGACGCGATCCAGAATGTAGTCGGAGAGCCCGCCTCCTTGCACGAGGTCTTGATCGAACAAGTTGGCCTGCTGGAAACCAGCGACCGACGACGCCAGATCCTGGAGTACATCGTCTGGTCGCTTGACCATCACGGCTATCTGTCAGGAACCCGCGCAGAGTTGATCAACGAGATCAACGCGCAACTCAGTCGGCCATTGGACACCAGTGAGGGGCAGGCTGCCAATCAGAACGGCCAAGTGGAACAGGAAAACGACCAACCCCAAGAGAGCAAGGGCGAACAGAACGACAGCCAGGCGGCGCTCATTGACCCCTCCGAGGACGAGTTCCTGATCAGCCTGGCACAGCTGCGCAGTGCCACTCATCCGGCCCTGGCTGCGGAAGACTTGCGAGAGTGCCTGCTGCTTCAGCTCGATGCCCACGGCGAACGGGAGGGACTGCTGCGCCTGATCATCGACAAACACCTGCCTGATGTAGAGGCCAACCGCCTGCCGCGCATCGCCAAAGCCACCGGAGCCTCCATCGAGGAGGTCAAGCTGGTCCTTGAAGACTTGCGCCACATGGACCCCGCACCTGGCGCGGTCTACGGAGGAACCACAGCCGATGTGATCGTGCCAGAGGTGGTCGTGCTCGAAGAAAACGGCGAGTGGGTCGTGCGTCTGGATCGGGAGCGCCAACCTCGACTGACCCTCTCACGGGCCTACGAGCAGACCCTCAAGGACCTGCCCAAGGGTGACCCAGCCCGTGAGTGGATTCGCAAGCGCCGGGAGAACGCCCAATGGTTCCTGGAGGCCCTGCGCCAGCGCAAGTCCACCCTGCGGCTGATTGCTGAGACGGTCTTCGAGCATCAGAGCGCCTTTCTGGAAAAGGGAGTGGAAAGCCTGGTGCCCTTACGAATGCAGGATGTGGCGGACATCATCAAAGTGCACATATCCACGGTATCGCGCGGAGTGTCGGGCAAATTTGCCGAAACCCCCCACGGGATCTTCCCGATCAAGTTCTTCTTTGCAGGGGGCGCAACCAGGGACACGGGCGAGGAAACCAGCCAGAAGGCGATTCAGGAACGCTTGCGGGCATTGATCCAGGACGAAGACCCCCGGAAACCCTACTCAGATGAGCAGCTGGCGGGCCTGCTCTCTGAAAAGGAAGGACTGACGCTGGCGCGCCGAACGGTCACCAAGTACCGCAAGGCCCTAGACATCCCGTCTTCGACTCAACGACGCCAGTATTGAGGGCGCTATTGCAGAATCCGGAACATTGCCCCCGGCCAAGTCCTTTCCCAGGTGCTGCTTCGATACCATGGGCCCTCAACAAGCCCAGACTCTCTTCCCAACGCTTCAACAATGCAAGTCAAGGCAACCGAACTCCGCAAGGGCATGGTCCTGATCAAGGACAATGACCTACAGGTGATTACAGACTACAGCCATGCCACTCCCGGCAACTGGCGGGCAATCATCCAGGTCAAGACGCGCAGCCTGACCACGGGAGGCAATAAGAGCTTTCGCCCGGCAGCAGGGGACCAGTTCGAAACCGCTTTCCTGGAGAAGAAACCCTCACAGTACCTCTACCAAGAAGCCAATGGAGACTATGTCTTCATGGACCAGGAGACCTTTGAGCAGTCCACGATCTCCAAGGACCTGATCGGGGAGAAAATGTGGATGGTCAAGGAAAGCGAAGTGATCGACGTGACCTTTCACGAGGAGAATCCGATCTCAATTGACTTGCCCACCACAGTCACCCTGGAAGTCACCTGGGCTGAAATGGCGGTCAAGGGCAACACCGCCACCAACGTCAAGAAAGAAGCCAAGGTGGAGACCGGCAAAATGGTCAAGGTTCCCCTACACATCAAGGAAGGAGAGCGCATCGTGATCAGCACAGAAACGGGCGAGTTTCAAAAGCGAGCCCAGGATTGACCCCTTCCCGCCATTCACGAGCAACTGGACCCTGAGCCCAAAGGGTCAGAAGGGTACCCGTGCGGGGCCTCCCCTTTCTTCGAGCGGAAACAAACGATAGACCTCCAGGGTCATGTCGCGACCCAGGGGCAGATTCTCAAACACCCGCACACACTCCGCCTGCTCTGCCAGGATGCGCTCCAAGACTGATCGCCACCGGCTAGGCCACTTGAGCAAGAAGTCCCGACGAAGAATCAACCAGGAGGGTCTATCCGAGCGGGCCGCATCAACCAGTCTGGTGGGCTGTGTGCGATCGGCCCAGGCGTGGGCCACTGGGTAACGAGCATCGGTCCAGCCAGGCTGGGTGTACAAATCCCCGAGGCCCGCCTGCATGGAGAGCACCAGGTCCTCGGGACCACGCTGGGCTTGCACATAGGCAAAGGCCTCGCGCCAACGGGGGCGACTGCTGTGCCAAGGCCCCAACTCAAAGCCTGAGAGCAGCACCAGAGGCAGGACCAGGATCCCCCCATAGACCCAACCACCGCGCTCGCCCAGGGGCCAGACCGCGAGCAACAGAACCCAAGGCAGAAGGCAAAATGCATACTGGGCGGTGCTCTGTCCAAACCAGCCAACCCCTGCAACGGCAAGAGCACCCAGCAAGGCCGCCAGGGCAAGAAGACAGACCAGCCCTTGCCCCTCCTTTCGCGCGCGCCAGGTTCCCCACAATGCGCAGAGTCCCAGCGTCGGAGTCAGGGCAAAACCCGCCGCCAGCACAAAGTGTTTCAAGCCCGAGAGACCTTTGATTTCTGCCTTCTGCGCCACGTAGACCATCAGGTCTCCAGCAAACAACAGCCCCCCCATCAACAGAACGACTGGCGCTGCCCAAAAACACATGCGGCGCACTCGAGGCGCAGGATCCACTCCAAACGCCGGGCCCAACAAAATGGCCACAGCCAACGCAAGGGGTGCGACGAACATGGAGAGCTGCAGACTCCCCGCAAAGCCCATGATGATCAGACCCAAAGCGGCCCACAGCGGTACGTCGCGCACCAGGGCCCGCAACATCAACGCGTTGCCCACAAGGATGACCAACAAGCCTGGTGCATAGGGCCGTGCATTTGTGGCCCAATAAAGAGCCCAGGGACTCAGTGCCAACAGCAAACTGGCCCATGAGCTACGCCGTTCCCCAGCCAAGGGCAAGAGGCTGAAGTAATACAGGGGTATGCTGAGCAGAGCGCAGGCAGCGGAGAGCAAACGCAGGCCGCGTTCATCGATCAGGCCGCCCCAGGAGTCCGCGCAGACCCTGATCAGCCCGTAGAACAAGGGGTTGTGATTCACCCCCCGGGGGTGCCAGGCATCGCTCACCGTCAGGGCTTCATCAAACCACAGGGAGGCATTGCCGCCCCGCCAGAGCCCCCAGGCCAGGGCACAAAGGGCCACCAGCAGCAGCCCTCCGGCGGGCCTCCAGGCCCAAGCCTGATTCTTGTTGAGCGGTTCCATGAAAAGTCCTATGGACAGCATGCCGGTCGCGGCCGATGAATACCATCGGTCCATTCAACCCCGGGCTTGCGACCTGCCCCGCCCAACCAGCAGAATCCAACCATGTTCCGACTCCTGCCCCTGTTGATCCTCCTGAGTGCCTGCGCCACCACACAGCGTCCTTTGCACCTGGCCAGTTTTCCCTCAGGTGCCCACATCTACATCGACGGACGCGACACCGGTTTTGTGACTCCGATTACGCTTGACCTGCAGGACAAGGCCCAATCCCAGTTGGAGCTGGTTCTGCCCGGTTACAAGCCGGCCCGACGCACTTTGAACCTGCACGAAGGACGCGAAGTGGTGCCCTATACGGACGCCACGGTTTTCTATCTGACCTGGCGCCTCCCTTTCTTCCTGGCCACCGATGCCTTCTGGGCCCCGGTTCAGAAATACACCGCAGAACAGCCAGGACGGGTCTACGTGCGGCTCGACAGGTCTTGAGTGCAACCTTGACCCCGGCCGTCTTTCTGGATCGTGACGGCACGCTGATCGAAGAGGTCGACTATCTGAGCGACCCCGATCGGGTGGAATTGATTCCCAGAGCTGGCGAAGCCTTGAAGGCCCTGGGCTCGGCAGGCTTTCGCCTAGTGCTTGTAACCAACCAAAGCGGTGTGGCTCGCGGCCTATTCACCGTGGAGACGCTTGACAGCATTCATGAACGGCTGACTGAGCTACTACACGAAACCGGCGCCAGCCTCGACGGTATCTACACCTGCAACCATCACCCGGATTTTGGACCACCCTGCGCCTGTCGTAAACCAGAACCAGGGCTGTTGTTGCAGGCCGCTGAAGACCTGCAACTGGATCTCAAACGCAGCTGGATGATCGGAGACGCAGCCCGGGACCTGGAAGCGGGGCGCAGAGCTGGAACCGAGTCCCTATTGGTTCGCACGGGCAAGGGGCACACCCTGGAGCAAAGCTGGCGTAGCATGGGTCAGAGCACCGAGCGTGTCATCGACAGCCTCGCCGCAGCACCCAGCGCAATCGAGAGTTTTCTAAAACACCGGCGCTCTTGACCTCTGGTGAGAGCCCTTGGTAGCAGCAGGGCTCAGGGCAAGAAACGTGAAGCCATGCTGCCCATATGCACCGCGAGTCCCGCGGGCAACTGGGACCAAAGCCTACGCAAGGGAACTGTTTTGGGATTGGATGGATTCAACGACGGCAGGGCCCGGTCCTTCACCAGAAAATAGGCGTAGGGCAGGTCGTGGGGCTCAAAACCCTGTCGACGCTTGAAATCCGCTGCGCCACTGTCCTTGCGACTGCGCCCGAAATCAAAAACCGAGATTCCTTGCTCCACAGCCCACTCCTGTAATGCGCAGTACATGAAAGAAGATGCCTTATATTCCCGATCGGCTCCTGGAAGAGCACCGGAGTAGTAGGCATGAAGTTCGCCAGCATAAATGAAGCTCATGACCGCAGAGAGAATCAACGGACCCCGCCGCACTACATGGATCTTCACAGCGGGGCCCAAGTCCTCCAACAGTCGTGCAAACCAGCCAGCGGGAAGGGCAGGCGAGCCAAGAGCCTGCTTATTGGCCTGAAACAGGCGCACGAGGTCAGGCAGATACCAGGGGCCCTGATCAAGAACCAGGCCCAGCTTGTCACGCGCCCGACGAACATCCGCGCGGGCCTTCTTGGGGATCGTACCGAGCACCTCATCCGCTTGCTGAGGGAGGCGATGGCGAAAACCGCAGTAGAGGTCGCTGACCTGAATTGAACTCGCGACCGATTGCGATCCTTGGATGCCATCCTCAGAAGCCTGACGGCAGCGCAACTCCAGGCGCCTCAAACCCCGCTCTTCCGCCTGTGCCCGGGCCCAATCCTGCAGGGCGCGAGCGGCCCCTGTCTGAATCTCCAGCCCCCCACCGTATACCCCGTAGGGAACGGAAATCAGAGACTTGCCTCCTTTGAAGCCACGGCAAAGCGAGAGCGGCAACAAGCCCACCAACGCCTCACCGTCAAACGCTATCAAGTCCTGTTGGGGATGCCCGAACTGACGCGAAACAGCCCGCCCCCAATGGGGCCGGTGAAAAACCGTGCCCACTGGATGGGCCAGCACGAAGGCATCAATGGTCTCAAAGTCCGCTGGCACGGCTGTGCGAATCTCGAAGCGGCTTCGAATCATCCGTCCCACACGCCCTCAATACGGTACTCACGAATGTTGCGCGCCTGGGTGAAGATCACGATCTCCCCAACCAGGCCAAAGCCAATGATCTGGACACCCAGCACAAAGAGCAGCACACCAAGCAAAAAGGTTGCACTGCCAAACAAAGGCCGACTGGGGTCCAGCCAACTAGCAATCCCGACTCCCCCGGCAATCAGGCCTCCTGCTCCCATGCACAAACCACCAAGGGCACCAAAAAAGCGCAGAGGCTTGTGGGTGAAGCGGGTCAGAAAGACAACACCAAGGACATCCAGGATCCGCCGGGCGTAGGTCATGGGGCCAAAGATCCCACTTACACCGCGCTCTTCAAGGTGACGCACATCGACTTCCACCACACGGAAGCCCTGGCGGAAGGCAATTACCGGCAGATAGCGATAGAGGGTGCCATAGATGGTCAACTGTTCAAGAACTGTGCGCTTGAATGCACGAAGTGAGCAATTCAGGTCGTGAAAACGAGCCCCTGTGAGAACCCGCAACAGACCATTGAAAGCCGCAGACTGCACCCTGTTGAGTATGGAGTCCACGCGCCCGGTACGCTTGGCCGTAACCACATCGGCTCCATCCTGCAGCTTCGTAATCATCTCAGCTACCCCATGGGGATCGGATTGCACGTATTCCGGGGCTGTCAGAATGATCGCTCCGCGGGCGTGTTCAAAGGCACTTGCCAGGCAGACAGCCTCACCAAAGGCCCGGTGAAAGCCAATCGTACGCACCTGTTGATCACTCTCCGCCTGCATAGCCAGGGCATCATTCCACTCGGAACCCTTGCGCCCATCAAATACCAGGATCGCCTCCCACTTGAGATCCAAGCGTTCCAGCTGGGCCCCGAGGGACTCCACTACCTTGCGCACTTCCGCATCGGAGCTGCTGACAGGAACGACGACGGTCACGTCGGGCACTGAGGACTCAGGAGCAGGTTGCTGAATTTCGCTCTTCATACGGTTCCCTCCTCAACCAAGGGCGCCAAAGCGCCTCGGCCAAACACATTGCTCGCGCGCACAACCAATTCTGCAAGCAATCCGAACAACAGAAAATCAACGATGGTCATTACGAACAGCGACATAATCAACAACGCAGCCTGGCCCCACTGATTTGAGAATGAAACACGTTCATCACTCCAGGCAATCATGGTCACGAACATAAGGGTCGCCAACACAAAGGGAACACTACAGAGAGCAAAGTAAATCAGCGGACTCCGCACGAATGAGCCCACCAATTGCACGGACAAGAGATCGCTCAGCACCCGGGCAGCTCGGCCGATGCCATACTTGCTGGTGCCATGAATTCTAGGTCGATGGTTGACCACCAACTCACCGATCCGCGCCCCTGAACCCATTGCAAGGGCTGGGAGAAAACGATGTTGCTCCGCGTAAATTGGCATTCGTTCAACCAATGTGCGGCGAAAAGCCTTGAGTGTGCAACCCGTATCGTGGATTCCGGCTCCACTGACTCTGCGAATCAACAGGTTGGCAAGAATCGAAGGTGCCCGGCGCAACATCAACCCATCCTGCCGGTCACGACGCCAGCCAACTACCAGATCAAAGCCCTCTTCCAATTCGCTCACAAGACGTGGGACATCTGCTGGATCGTTTTGCAGATCCGCATCGAGGGTCACTACGATCTCTCCCCGACTCAAGTCGAAGCCAGCCGCCATTGCTGAGGTCTGGCCAAAGTTACGGCGAAAGAAAATCAGCCGCACGTGCTCAGGATCAGCCGCGTGCAACTGGCGCAGTACCTGACGCGAGCCATCGGTACTGGAATCATCTACATAGATCACTTCCCATGAACAGCCCATGGCGCCCACATGGGTCAGTATCTCGCCGTGCAAGAGGGGCAGATTCTCGACCTCGTCGAGCACTGGCACGACAATGGAGACCTTGTGAGAGGGAGTCTCGGAATGGGACTGATCGGGAACGGCGTCCATGGGCAGAGAATCCTAGCGGGGAAGGGTGGCTTGCCTTCCCCTGCTCCATCGACCGTCTGACCCCCTGCCCCTGACTGGGACAGGCAGAACCGAATCACTCCAGGAACTGCTTGTCTTTGGGTCTTCCCATGGCAGGCCCGGCCCCTGGGGGTTAGTCTTAGACAACGTATGTCTCCTCAAAACCCAGATGAGGGCCCCTCAGGGGGTAGCCTGATCCTCGGCCCTGGGCCGCGAATGGCCAGCCTGGAGCCTCTTTTCAGGGCTCTAGGGGCTGAATCCGTGGTCCAGGCGACAGATCTGGGTCAGTTGCTGAAGGGGGACCTGTCAGGGCACCGACTGCTGATCGACCTGACAACCCTACCCAGCGAAGACGGAGGCATCCTGCGGCGAGTGCTCCGGGACAATCCCAACTGCAGGCTGGAGTTGATCGGTGGAGACCCCACCAGGGCCATCGTCCAGAGCCTGACGCTGCAAGACAACGGGGGTTGGAGTTCCTGGCCATTGGACACCGACCGATTGACGCTCTGGGCTCGCAGCAACCATGTTTCTGCACGCGCAGGTTCAGACTCTGAGGTTGCGCAGCCTCCGGTTCGATTCACGCCAGCCACACCTGCAGCTGGGGAGGAGGACTTACCAAGACCACCGGCGGATCCGGAGATTCAGGCCATCGAACGAATTCTGGGAGGCTCGACCCAGGAAGATGGGTCCGAAACACTGACACCCTTCGACACTCAATCAAGGGACAAGGATGCCACCCACGGGCGAAGTGAGCAGGAATCCGAATCGGGGAGCTCCGCTGGCCGCGGTGATCAAGAGGACCCTGCGTTCGGTGCTGGATTGAGTACCGAACCACAAGAGTCGAAAACCCGCCCGAGTCAATCGCCGCCCCTGCCAACCGCACACATCCCCCACTGGTATCGCGATCAGGTGGCCGACCTGGCTGATATTGCCCAGCGTCTGGACCTGGGACTTCGCCGCACCCTCGAGGCCACCGAGGAAGTAGAGAGTGAAAGCGCCCTGCGCGGACTTTCAGATGACATCTTGCGCCTTGGACAATTCACCCGCACGATTGGCTACTTGGCAGCACCCCCGGGCCCCGATGGCTCCAGCGTGGATCTGTCAGCCCTGGCTCAGGACTTCCTGTCCAGTCTGGCACACGAAGAAGACGGAGGCCCACGCTACTTGTTCCGCTCGGCCCCGGACGCTGTGGTGCGCGCGGAAAAAAGCCTTCTGGTGCTGGCCATTGACGCAATCCTTGCGGTTGCCTCCCTGGCCGCCGGAAACAAGGGAGAGGTCAAGGTGGGAGTTTCCACTGAAGGCCAGCAGGCACTTCTTGAAGTCTCCTTCCCACCCGGTCCCCTGGCCCGACTGGAAACTGAGCGCTGGCTGGAGCCCTACGCACTGCACCGGCTCCTGCCGGGGGTAGGACCCAATGCAGTCCCCGCCGCCGCAGCCATCCTGGCCGGCCAGGGAGGGGATCTGTCCCTGTCTGCGGCTGGCGAAGAACGTTGTTTCCGCCTGGAACTGCCCCTGGCCTGAAGGGCTCAGGAGGCGCCCCCTCACCCCACAGGGCCCCCCCAGGTCCAGAAATGGGACACCCCGTCCGAATTGCTGGACAGCTTGCATTCAGCCCGACCCTGGCCCATTCCGATGGCAAGGAATGACCACTCCCGGAAAATCCGCTCCTCCAAACCGCAGGAAGGCGGCGTCTCTTCTGGGCAGACCTCCTATGACACAAGCAAGCCCTGCCGGATCCGGCCCTAAAAAGGAAGGTGTAATTGGCCTGGGATCGGACACTGAGAACCAGGAGTTCGAACCGATCCCGATTGCCTGGGCAACCCCCCTGCTGGCATTGCTGAGCAAGGCCCCCCTGCCACCCCTCAAGGATGCCCTGGCGATCCCAGAGCGTCTATTGATCCTGCGCGCCCTGGACCTGTCCAGGGGCAACAAGACCGCGACCGCCGCGATGCTCGGCCTCTCCAGATCAACCCTCTACCAGAAGATGGGCAAGTACAACCTGATCGCAGAAGAATCCCGCTCCCGAGGAGCGTAGGCTAGGTTCTGATTCACAACCAACGCACACCATGAAGTGGACTTCCATCTTGGGCCTCGTGCTCGCTTTCGGCTCCCTGGGTCTTGTCGCCCGGGCGGTCTTCTCCCCCAATGACGTGGACCCTCAGCAAGTGCTGGCCCGCCTTGAGGCCGCAGTCGAGGGAGAAGTCATCGAATCTGAACCTCTGCTACGGCTGGCGGAACACGCCCTTCGTCATCCTTCCATACCGACTTCACCGCAGTTGGAAGCACGCCTCTTGGTGGCCCAGGCCGACCTTTATCGGAACCTTGAATCCTGGCAGGAAGCCCGTCTTTGCCTGGAACGTGTCAGCATTGCAATGGATCGAGCCAGCCCTGCAGTGCAACTGCGCCTGGCGCATATCTTGAAGATGGAAAACAAGCCCGCTGAGGCCTGGCAACTCTGCGTGGAGATTCTCACCAACACCCCAAAGCACGGGGCAGCATGGGCTCTGCGGGGTTCCATCGAACACGATCAGGCCCAGGGCGAACTTGCGGAAGGGCTGCGCAACCTGAGCCTGGCCCTGGCGGGCAGGGATGCCGCCGATGCTTCCAGCATGGCCCGCGAAATCGCCATGCGTTCCTTGCGTGATCCAGCCCGCCTGCGACTCGTCAATCAATTACGCTCGAAATTCGAAGTTGCACGCGAGGGGGTTCTGGGGGTCGCAGTCCTCGCTAGCCTGAGCGAGGCTTCGGGTTACTTCGAAGGAGCGCGCACTTCCTATTCCAAAGCAGTAGAGGTTCTGTCGGAAGCGTCCGACAAGGACGCTTTGCGCTCGGGGCAACGCGCACTCGGAGGCCTGCTGACCCTGATGTGGGGAGCAAAGCAGGATCTGGCCACAGCAGAACTCGGCTCAATCGCGGCGCCCTTGCTCACGGGCCAGGATAGCGACGCCGCCCTTTTGGCGAGCTTGAATGCGCTGGAGCAATTGGGGCAACTGGACCGAGCAATGGACCTGCTCAAGTCCATCGACCTGCAATCCCCTGACATCTCAATCCCCCTTGTGCAGCGAGCCACTGAACTGGCATGGAATGCCCGTGACCATCGAGTGCTTTCCCAGTTGGCCAGTGTGCTGCGGGAACGGGGGACTCCGATCCAACGCAAGCAAGGCTCCTGGTTCGCGGCCATGAGCCTCTTCGATCGCCCCACGAGCAGTCAGGTAGAGCGCATCGACCTCGTTCGCCGCGGTCTCCGCAGCATGGAGAGCTACCTGGAGGGCAAGCGTGTGCCCCCCATCCTCAACGCCACGCCAATCCTGCTCCTGGCCGCTGCAAGAGGTTATGAAGAGCTGGAGCAGCCTGCCGACGAGATGAGGCTCCTCGCCGAAGTCACACAACTGGCACCGGATTTGGATGGAGAGGCCTGGATTCGCCTGGCAGAACTGCAACAGGCCGCCCCCGGCTCTGGCTACCGCATTCCCTGCGAGAGCATGACCCGCGGCATGGCCCTGCTCCCAGCGCGCGCTCTTGAACTCGTCCCCGCCTGGGAGGAGCTGGGCGCCGCTTCTCTGAAGTCGGAAAACCGCTCCATGCACACAATGCGTCGCGCCTTGTCCGAAACCGGTTCCGCCTTGCGTGAATACGGCCCTGCGGCCCGATATCTGCTTGCGAGCTCCTACTTCGAGGAAGAGGACTATTCCACAAGTCAATCCCTGGCACGCCGACTGAGACTGGACTACCCGGGCCTGTTGCCTGCACTCGACCTGGAGGTAGAGGGCTTTCTTGCCAGAGGCGCCCTTGCCCAAGCAGGGCTCCTGCTGATGGAGCGCCTGGAACAAACCGGTCCCGATCCGAAGTTCAGGAGTTTTCTTGCCCGGGTGGGAAGCCAAAACCTGTCCGATGCACAATACCGTCGCCTCACCCAGTTGGACCCTGAAGGAGAAGGCCGCCGGGCAATAGCCAAGCAGTACCTGCTCCAAGACCAACCACTCGAAGCTCTGGCCGCCCTGGGAGCGCTGTCCAACCGTGCGGAAGAAACCGCCGAACACCACCTTCTTCGGGCAGAGACCCTGATTCGTCTGGGACGCCCGCAAGCCGCAAACCAGCCCGCCGCCTTGGCGGCCGCAGATCCCCAGACCAGCGGCGCAGGCTGGCTGCTGCTGATCCAATCACGAATCGGTGGCAACCCCGTTCGCCTGTCAAAAACAGTGGGGCAGTTCCTGGAGTTGACTCTGGACGCAGAAAGCAAGATGCCTTTCCTGGAGATCATCGATACTCTCCTTGGCGCGTCACGCGCACTCGAAGCCCAACGCATCGCCCGAGCCCTGGATGGGTTGACCGAACATCGCAGTGAAGCTCTGCTCCAGCGCCTCGCCCTTTGCGACGCCCTGCTTGGCAACGATCAGGAACTCGCCGAGACCCTGGACCGCTGGGAAGCATTCCGCGATGACGGGGCAGTGGAGTGGGCGCGTTTGGTGCTCGCCATGGACAGAGGAGATTGGAGTCAGCTGCCGGATCTCGCAATGGAATTGCGCAGCACAAAGAAGTTCACGCCGGATCCCTGGCAGGAGGTAGTCCTGGCGGTCTGCGAAGAGCAACTCGCACAAGCTCTCAGCCTAGCGGAGGCTGGTCAGCAGGAGAATCCGCTCGACCCCAATTGGAGCCTGACCCTTGGATTGTTGCAGGACCTTGAGAACCTGCCCATAGCTTTCCCCCCTCACCTGGGCGAAAGCGCAGTGCATGAACTCTTCCGCGTGCTGCATCCCACCGACGGCACCCCCCTCGACCCACGTCGAATGCTCGGCCTTCTGGCCGCAGCCCATCTGGAAGGCTGGGGCTTGTGGGCCCTACCTCGCATAGCCAACCTCAGCGCCAAACCGAGCCTCTGGGCGCTGATGCTGGCGGAACGAGCGCAACAGTCCCTTGGGCAGGAGAAGCGCGCCGAACAAGTACGCACATCAGTCACAAATGGGCACCCAACCTTCTCCCCCGCCTGGGTCCGCCGCGAACGTGAGGCGGCCAGGAAAGCCGGGGGCGACCCCTGGGCAGAACAGGTCCTCGCACTGAGGCTGGAGCGACGCAAACTGGCAGGCCGTCAGGACCTGCAGAACGAAGCCCGCAACACTCTGGACTCGGCCCTGCTTGCCTGGGATCTGGGACAACCTGCACGGGCCCAGGTGCTGCTCTCAAAGCACCTCAAAGACAACCCCGATGAGCACCTGATGCGCTGGGTCCTGGCCCGCATCCATGCATCCAGGGGCAGATACATGCAGGCGTTGGGAGAAATGTACCGGGTCTGGCGAGAGCTCTATCCGGTGCTGCCCAGCCCGGAGGATGCTCCACGCGGGACGAGCACCAGATTCAAGTTCCATCCACCGGGCACTCCACGCACCAGGGAACTGCTGGCGCTGATCAACTCTGCAACGGGTAGAGGGCAGGGCCAGTTGCGCCCGCAAGATGCCATTTCTCTGCTGAGCAGTCTTGAAGAAGCGATCCCCCACGACCCGTTGATTCTGCTGGCGCGTACCAAGGCGGAAGCTAGCTTCGACACACCCGGCACATCGCCTGCTGCAACGCGAGCAGTGGGCGCATTGGATCTGCTGCACGAGCGCCTGGCTCTGATTGGCCTCGACCCCAGGGGAGAGCTCTCCATCGAAGATGTGTGCTCGGGTGCCGCCGAGGCATGGGGATCCTGGCTTCTGGAGATCTCCCCCGATCTGGCCAACGAATTCTTGGATCGAGAGCTGCTGCGCGCACCTGGGCGTAGCGATCTCTGGCGCCTCAACGCCCTGGCCCTGATTGCTCTCGACCAAAGAAGCGCTGCGGCGTTGCAGCTTGGCGGCCTCTGCCGAGCATCCCACGCACCAGAAGCGCAACTGCTCATGGCCTCTTTGGAGGCCCGATCAGGAACTACCCCCAGCAAAGTGGCGGCCACCCTGGCCCCTGCGCGCGAGCACCTCAACAAGAGCCAAACCGCTCTGGCTGATTTTTCTGAAGTTTGGAGCAAATTGCAGAACGGCGACCCTTTGGGCCCCAACCTGATGATCCTCGGCCGCCTCTGGAGAGAACGCAAGACCTCTGCTGAGAACCTGGACACGGACACCCTGGGTCTGATCTATCTCTCCGCCCTCGTACATCGTAACCATGAGAGGGACATTAAAGTCCTAGGGCAGCTTTCTGCATCACTTCTACGCAACCCTAAAAACCAGAGCTACCTGCCGCCGACTATTCGAGCCATGAGCGGCCTGAGTGCAGCCTTGCAAGCGCAGCAGGGAGCCGACTAGGCCAGCATCGCAAAGCTATAGAAAACCAGCTCGGTTCAGCACGCTTTCCATGGTGTCACAAGGAAAACGCTTGAGGAACAGATCCAATCGGTCGAGGGTGCGCCCCAAACCCACCCGGTGACGGAAACGCTTCCCTGCAGAGACTTCCACCCGGGGTTGATCGGGATCGAATTCCCAAGGATGCAGGTAGGTAGCAGTGGCTCGCCCGCGGCGTTCAAGGCCGCCAATCATGGCGCGCTGCAAGGGCCCCGGCAGCAGCCGAAAATACCCTCCACCTCCTATGGGCCAGTTGCGCCCCAGCAAGGGATAGGTGGATACGGGGAACTCGACAATTGTGCCCTCGTTGAGTTCCACCTGGCTGATACCTGGCTCAAAGCCGGGTACCCCATAGGTTGGATGGCGAATCGGATGCACGCTGGAGTCATATCTGTAACCGCATTCCAAGAGCACGTCAAAGGCCCACCAGGTGGCGCGGGTCAAAGTGAAGGTACTGGCCCGAAAACCCCGCGGCTTTGACGCTCCTGCGGCGGCCAGAGCCTCCTCGGTGCGCTGTAGGTCAGCCCTGAGTCCCTCGGGCCCCAACTCGGCCAGGAAGCGATGGTCATAACCATGGCTGGCCACCTCATGGCCCCCGTCCAAGCAGCGTCTTACAAGGCCGGGATGACGCTCGGCGATCCACCCCAGAAAGAACATTGTGGCCCGACTTTCGCGACGTTCCAGGAGGGCCAGAATGCGGTCCATGGCAAGTTCCACACGGCTCTCCAACCGGTCCCACTCAGCGCGCGGACAAGCCTCAGCATGATTGGCAACCTGGAACCACTCCTCCACATCGAAGGATATGGAGTGCAGGGGCTGGTTTGCACTCATGACAACTCTCCCAGGGCACGCTCCACGCGGCGCACATTGCCCTTCCAGGTCAGGTTTTGATCCAAGATCGACTGGCGCGCGGCCGCCCCGAGATCAGCGCGCAGCTGAGGGTCAGCCACCAGCCGCTGGCAGGCTCCCAAGAAGGCCGCGCCATCCCCAGGGGGAAATAGCAAGGCTTCCCTCCCATGCCGCAGAACCTCTCGCAGGTTGGGCTGGTCAGGAGCAATCACCGGCAGGCCGGCAGCCATGTACTCGTGCAGCTTGAGCGGACTGGCGTAGGGATTGATCGCTGGTACAAGGCCCAGGTCAAAGGCCGACAGGAGACCCGGAATCGCCCGGTGCAAGCGGGGACCAGCCAGATGAACACGATCAGAGACTCCCGAATCTTTCGCTTGAGCCGCCAACCCTTCCAAGGCAGGACCGCCGCCGATGATCACGAGGTGTGCATCCTTGAGCTCGCCCTGCGCCAGGGCATCAATCACCAGATCCAAACGGTGCCACTCACGCACCCAGCCAACGAAGCCCAGCACGGGTCCAGACACATTCTGCAGGCCCAAGTCCGCACGCGCAGCTTCCCGATCAGGATTGTCGTACAGATCAAGATGCACCCCATTGGGTGTCACGACCACCCGATCGGGTTCGACCCCCATCTCGATCAGATTCTCACCCAAGACCTGAGTCACCACCAGCACCCGATCGGCACCACAAAACACCTCCTCCTCAACCCTCTGCCCCCAACGCGGAAAGCAGAGTCCACGGGTGCGACTGAGTTCCAGAACCATGGGCGAGTTGACCTCCAGAAGGAGCGGCACGCCGAGACTTCTCGCAGCCCAGAGGCCGGCCCGATTGCCAAAGGCATAGCGCTCATAGATCCCAGCGGGTTGAAACTCCCGGCCAGCACGAACGAGCCGACCCTTGGCTGGATATGAGTACAGGTGTTCGGCTATTTCACGGGCAAAATTTGGCAGCCCCAACAAGGAGCGCAGCCCACCGGATGGATTGTCCTTGTGGAGAGCCTCCTGAGAATCTGGAGCCTGGCTCCGGGACACCAAGGCCACCTCCCGCACCCCGTGCCCCTCTTCCTCCAGAGCCTGAATCATGGAACGGATGTGAACAGCCTGACCGTCCTCAGCCTGAGTGCGATGGTGGTAGATCAGCTTCATAGGGCGATCTCCTCACAATCATGCCGCCGACGCCAGGCCTCAAACACCAGAAGAGTCCAAAGCACAAGCCCGTGGTCCCGGCGCCCTTCCAGATGATCTTTTGCCAGTGTCTGCACCCTGCCAAGATCAAACCAATCAGGAGGCAGGCCTGCAAGGTGATCGGTCAACTGACTGGCCAGCGGGCCACGTAGCCAGTCGCAAACAGGAATGTCAAAGCCACGCTTGACCCCCGCGATCACCCTCGCATCAAGGCGCGTCTCAAGGGCCCGACGCAAAGCCAACTTGCCGACTCCGCCCTTGATCTTTTCTTCCACCGGTAGAGGCGCGAAGCGCTCCACCATACGGTGATCCAGGAAGGGCACGCGGACCTCCAATCCCACGGCCATGGAGGCCCGGTCCACCTTGACCAACAACTGCTCCGCCAGAGTAGTGCGCAGGTCTGCAAACTGTGTGCGGTAAAGCGGACCGCTCGTAACTGGCTGATTGTAGTGGCTCGCCCAGTTGTCGTATGGATCGGCCTGAGCCAGCTCCTCACCCAGGCCAGGATTCAATAGTGACAAGGCAGCAGGCAGAGACGCATTGACCGCACTGTCGAAGGCAGCCCTGGCAGGGCTCATGCCCAGATGAGTCAGGAAGGTCTTGCCACGCAGCCATCCAGGAGGATTCGCAAGCGAGGGATGGACCTTCCCGGCACAGCCAGCCAGGATCCGCAGAGGCCCCAGGCCCCTACGCAGGCGCTGCTCCATCACCTCATGAATATAGCGCCGGTAGCCGCCGAAGACCTCATCCCCCCCATCCCCAGAAAGAGCCACGGTCACATGCTCGCGGGCCATGCGGCACACCATCCATGTGGGCAGATTGCTCGGGTCCGCGTGGGGCTCGTCGAAGTGCCACGGCAAGTGATCCACAACAGCCTCAGGGTCAGGCTCCTGAATGGCCACATGGTGCTGAGCCTCCAGGCGATCGGCACTGATACGGGCCAGCTCAGCCTCATCAAATTCTCCTTCGCGGAAGGAAATGGTGCAAAGTTCCGGTGGCTTCCCTCCGGCCCGCCTCATGGCATCCGCCACCCCAGCAGAGTCCACTCCACCGGAAAGAAACCCGCCCAGGGGAACATCGCTGACGAGGCGCTGGGACACTGCACGGTCTAGGTACTCAAGCACCTCCCCTTGTTGCGGCGGTGGACTGGGCCCGTTGACAGGAGCTGTCCACCAAGACTTCAATTGGGGCGCATCTCCCCGCGACCACTCCAGCAAAGACCCCGGCTCCAATCGTTCAATGCCAGCCCAGGCAGATTTGCTACCTCCCACAAAACCGCGCATAAGATACTCGACCAGTGCTGGACCCCGCAGTGCGCGCTGAAACTGATCTGAGGCAAGCAGGGCCTTGGGCTCCGATGCAAACCAAAGGCGGTCACGGTGCCGAGCCCAAAAGAGCGGCTTGATGCCCAAACGATCCCGAGCCAGGGTCACCTGCGGCCGCAGAGGATCCCGCATATCCACTATGCAAAGTGCGAACATCCCCTCCAGACGTTCAAGACAGGCACTACCCATCTTGGCAAACAGGTGCAGTACGACTTCCATATCGCTGCCCGTCGCGAAGCGGCAGCCTTCCCCTTTCAACTCTTCCGCCAACTCGCGGTAGTTGTATATCTCCCCGTTCCCAACCAGCGCAAGGTCACCCTCTGGCAGCACCAGCGGCTGGTGTCCGTGCACGGGATCGATGATTGACAAGCGGCGAAACCCAAGTCCAACTCCATGCTTTCGAAAGAAGCCCTCATCATCTGGTCCGCGATGAACCAAAGTGCGCGTCATTCGGGCCAATTCCCCAGCATCCACCTCCATGCGTGGATCGTCGTGGACAAATCCCGTAAAGCCACACAAGGGGTCAAGCCCCCTCGGCCAGAGGAGTAGTACGGAAGCCCCTCTGCTTCCGAGAGCCGGCACCAAAGCCGCGTCGCTTGCTGGCCACGAGCGGGCCGCCCGCACCGCCACGCTTTGGATAGCGCACAGCGTCGGTCATCTCCTCGAAAGCGACTCGCCCAAACACGAGAACCATGGCGTGCAGGTGGTACCCCAGATCAAAGTGTGCTCGGTTGAGGAATACACTGCCAATCAGGAATGTGGCCAGCACGGCTTCAAAGAGAGTGCAGTAGGATAGGATCCAGCTGGCGAAATAACGCCGCGAAGCCTCCTTGCGCACACGATGTATATCGAAAAACGAGGCCACGAACAGCAGCATGTAGCCCAACAAGGCGGGAGTTCCACACTCCGCCCAGATCTGCAGATAACTGTTGTGAGCCACCAGGGTGCCGTGCCCATCTAGCTGGGAAGGAGTCGGGTTTGGTTCAAAATCCAGATAACTGGTTTGGAAGCGACCGAAGCCCACACCAAACAAGGGCCGCTCCTCAACCATGCGCATGGCCACCTGCCAGGCCCGGATGCGTCCCATGGCGGAACCGTCCTCCTCATAGGTTGCAATCGTGCTCATGCGCTCCTGGAACTCAGAAGGTGAAAACACAACGATTGCGCCCACAGCGACCACGCCAAAAAGCACGCCCATCATGCGATTGCGCGTGCGCCACACCAAGGCCGAAAGCGCAACCATCAGGGCCAGAAAGGCGCCCCGGGAGCGGGTCAAGATCACCGTGAAAATGGTTAGGGGCACCATCATTCTGAGGCCCCGGATCAAGCGCGGATTCCGCTCGCTGGTAGCCAGGTGAATCAGCATGGGCACTGTCATGGCCATCACCAGGGCAAAGTCATTGTTGTCCTCGATCATGCCTCCCGGGCCCCGGATAATGTGAACTCCCCCACCGGTCACGAACCCATGCAGACCATCTTTGACCCCATAGAAGGCAAAGCTCATGGTGATCACCCAGATCAGAATGCGCAGCTGTTCGCGGGTGCGCACCACGGCCGTAGTAAAAAGCGCAATGAAGATGATCTTGCCATATTCAATGAAACCAGCCGAGTCCACCGGGGCTTCTCCATAGGCAAAAAAGTGTCCCAGGCCTACCCAAATCAGCAAGAACAACAGCAGCCCTGTACGCATGCTGCGCACCGGTGGGTACTTTTCCCGGGCCGCTATCCAACCAGCAATCATCACAAGGGCCACAAGGAACGACCAGCGCTGAAAGCGCGCAAAGCCCCATGTCAGGTCCTGGATGCGCATATAGGCCAGAACTGAAAAAACCAGCAAGCCCATAAAGGGTCGCCGGAAGCAGAGAGGCAGAACCCCTAGCACAAAGAGCGTAACTAGGATGTCGCGCACAGAACTAGCTCGGATCCTCCGACTTGGGGAAGAGCACGCATAGCGGGCGGGAGACCAGCAGCGCCGATCGCAGGGGCCATCTGGAACGCAGGTTCATGGGATAAGTCTGGGTCGCTCGATCCAATCAGATCAAGCTGACCCTCACTTGAAAGCACCCCGGAAGGCCTCAATGAAATCCCGTACTTCTGGGGACAAGAGATCTTGCCTGAATGCGAACGCCCAGGTGATGTAAGCAAAAGTCACTACAAAACCGGTCGTGAATCCACCCACCGCAAGCCGTCGAGCCGTGGTTCGTCGCGCTTGCTTACGGGTCACGATCACATTGACCGTGGCCAGGACCGGCACCGCCATCACGCGAGCCAGATCCCCTGCAGAACGGAAAGTGGACTTGGAGTACTCACCGGCGATTGCCAGAGCCAGTCCCACAGCCAGTCCGGCCAAAACGGAAAAGGCGCCAATCAGCCAAGGGTTGGGTTCCGTGGGAGAGGTGGGCAGGTTGGGGGCATCTTGAACTTCAAACGGGTTGCCCATGGGACCATCCAACTGAGCCAGTTCCTGACGCACGCTTTCCAGCTGGGTCTCAGTACCCTTCAGGACTGCGTACTTGCGGGCCTGCTCGGCGCCAAGCTCTCCGAGTTGAACATACGCGTCTTGCAGTTCCTGAACTTCGATGTTCATGGCTGCCACCTTGTCATCCTGAGTGGTGAGCTGCTGGCTCAGAAGCGCAAGCTGGTCCTCGGCAGCCTCAACCTGTGCACTGGCCTTGACTTTGCCCTCGTTGGGCACCATGACCTGCTCGATGAATGACGCGGTCTGGGCAGCAACTAAAGCGTCTCGCTCGTGCCGCAGCCGCCCGATCTCAGCTTGCGCCAGGCGATACTTACGATGCGCGGGCAACCAGCCCCTGGCAGCCAGGGTGCTCTCCAGCTGGGCGATCTCCCCGTCAATGCCCTTGACCCTGTCTGCGGTGTCATCGGCCTGAACCTTGGTGGTGTAGGGAACTTCGTCCTCCATGCGGTCCCGGGCAGTGGCTAGGCGGTCGCGCAAGATCAGAGCATTGGCGTAGCTCTCCTCGATCTCAAGCAGCTCCTCTTTCTCAACCTCAAGTGCGGTGAATTGGGGAGCCAGTCGTTGCTTGATCCGGTCCCCGTCCGGCAAAGCTGGAGGAATACCATGCAACTGCCGCATCTCTGAGATCTGCCGGCCAATACTCTTGAGCACATCCTCGGTCTGTGCCCGAGACTCCTTCAGGTCGTCATGAGCTTGGCGGGTTTGATTGTGTCGACGCTCAAGCACCTCGGTGCGCCAGCGATTCATCAGGTTCTCCAGGAAGTCCCGGGCCCGAGCAGCCTCCACATGAGCGAACTCCGCACGTACAAGCTGTTGACCGGCGTACCGGTCCATTGGCGGGGTCTCTACATCCAGATTGTCGAGGGTGCTCTCCACATAATCCGCCTCATCCTCGGCGACAAGCACCATATAGTCGTCCCATGCGAGCTC
The DNA here is from genome assembly GCA_014238415.1 of Planctomycetota bacterium. Taxonomy (GTDB): domain Bacteria; phylum Planctomycetota; class UBA1135; order UBA1135. The sequence continues at coordinate 337,002 of JABABA010000001.1, forward strand.
CTTGAGCACCGCGCGGACCCGAGCTGGTGAACGAATAGTGTGCTCGGCGACGCGGCCCTCACTCGTACCTTCCCCGCCCCCGTCTCCTTCCACATCACGCAACATGACACGCGTGCTCGAGACATACTTCTTGGGGATCACGATGGCAATGCTGATACCGATCGTTGCGATAAGAGTCGCAGGAAGAACGATCGCCCAGAGCCGCCGCTTAAGGACCCCAAAAAACTCGTCTAGCTGACTTCTGGCTTCTACTTCTACTGCCATTGTATTTCTCTAGAAAATTCCCCCGGCACCTACACCGGATCCGCCGCGGGAGGAAAATGAAGAATCAAATAGCCCATAACGACTACCCCAGAAGAAAGCGCTACTCACCTCGCGAATCACCTCAGTGAAGGGGAAGATCAGCGCTTTGACGAGATACGCCACCTGGGCCAGCATTGTGGGCGGGACAAAAATAATGTCCCGCTCTTGCACATGGACATTGAACGTCGAGTCTCCATCAAACAGCTCGTTGATGTTGACCGTGATCTTGAGAGGATCAACGGGATCTGGACGGATCAGCATGACGCGACCCAGATTCGAAGAATTTGGCCGGGGCTCCGCCCCCATCACAGCTTCAAAAATCGTCAGGTCTCCCTCAAAGACCTGCTCACCCTCCTTGTAGACCTCACCAAAGACAAAGTACTTCTTGCCTTGGGTCTTGATCTGCACCTCAAGCATAGTCTCTTCGTAGAAACTACTGTATCGCTCGGTCAAATAGGCGCGCAAGTCGCTGCGCGTGTAGCCTGCCACATGCACCACGCCCAGGTCGGGCAGGAGCACGGTACCGTCGATATCGACCTTTTGAGTGCTCGACAACTCGTCGGGGCGAATCACATCGACGAAGGCGATGGTATCGCCGATTGTGACGTAGTTCTCTTCCTCAGCATTCCCCGTATACCGGTTGCCGAACCCATCGCGATTGAGATACTGCAAGAGCCGCTTGTCCGGCGCGCTGCTGACATTGCAAGCGCTTAGAACGAGCATCAAGGTCAAGGCCACGAGGGGCCAGATCCCCCACAACCCGAATCGGCCTGAGGACCGGTTTCCGAGGGTGAGAATCTTGTAGCTTTGGGAGGAAAGTTGCAGCATGAGCTTGAGGGGCGCCATTGGCGGTGGAACAAGGAAAGGCAGCCCTTTAGAGCCACCCCCTCGTAGTGTGGATCGGCAGGAACCAGCCAGGAATTGACCTCACAGTAGGCTCCGCTGGGGGCCGATTCAGCCCCCAGAGCCAGAACCATACTGCTGGACGTAGTAGTCCCGATAGGCACCAGTCCTAAGTCCTTGCAGCCACTCGACTTGCGACCCATACCAGTCAAGGGTCGCGGGCAGGGCGCGCTCAAAAGTCCAGCGCGGACGCCATCCCAAAGTTGCATCAATCTTGGAGGCGTCAATGGCATAGCGCCGGTCATGACCCGGCCGGTCGGTGACGTAGGTGATCAAGGACTCGGGCTTGCCCAAGGCGCTCAAAATGGTCTTGACGATCTCAATATTGGGATACTCGTTGTGTCCGCCGATGTTGTACACCTGCCCTACCTCGCCCCTCTCCAGTACTGCAAGGATTGCCTCGCAGTGATCCTGCACATAAAGCCAGTCCCGTACCTGCATGCCATCCCCATAGACCGGCAATGGCTTGTTCTCCCGGGCGTTGGCAATCATCAGGGGGATCAACTTCTCCGGAAACTGCCAGGGGCCGTAGTTATTGGAGCAGCGGGTGGTCAATACCGGAAAGCCGTGGGTGTGAAAGGCTGCCCGCACCAGCAGATCGCTGGCAGCTTTGGATGCGCTGTAGGGCGAATTGGGCGCCAAGGGCGTCTCTTCAGTAAAGAACCCTTCGCTACCAAGTGACCCATAGACCTCATCCGTGGACACATGCAAGAAGCGCTCCACCCCGCGAGCCCGACAAGTGTCGAGCAACACCTGAGTACCCAACACATTCGCCTGCACAAAAGGCAGCCCGGAGAGAATCGATCGGTCTACGTGGCTCTCCGCCGCCATGTGCACAACATGAATAGGCAGGTCTCCACACATGTCGAGAGCTCGCTCAACATCCTCGGCCTTGCAAATGTCTCCATGAACAAAACGGTGCTGCTCTGACCCCTCCACCGCCGCCAGATTTTGCAGGTTACCCGCGTACGTCAGGGCGTCAAGGTTGACGCAGAGCCAGTCCGGCCGTTGCTCGGCCAGCATGTGAACGAAGTTCGAACCGATGAAGCCGGCGCCGCCGGTCAGGAGGATTGCGCGGGTCATGGTCAGGCTCAGGATCCAAGAAAGGTCTTCAGGGCGTCGCGCCAGTGGGCCATGGGCGCACCCCGCAAGTCGGTCAAGCGCTCACAATCGAGCACACTGTAGGGAGGCCGGTGAGCTGGGCGTGGAAACTCCTCGGTGGAACAGGGCTGTACCTCGCGGTCATCGATACCCGCGAACTCTACTGTGGCACAGGCAAAATCGTACCAACTGCCCTCTCCTTCGCAGGTTGCATGCCAGATGCCCTCACTCCCCTTGAGCAAAACATCCCAGAGAGCGGGCGCCAGTTCAAGGGTGGAAGTCGGCGAGCCGAATTGGTCCGAGACCACCCGCACCTTGTCCCGCTCCTCCAGAAGCTCCAGGATGGTGCCCGGGAAATGCTTGCCACGGGGCCCATACAACCACTGCGTGCGCACAATGCGGGTTCCCTCAGGGTGCGCCTCAAAGGCCTTCTGCTCACCTGAGAGCTTGGTCCGCCCGTAAACCGAAAGCGGATTGGTCGGGTGACGGGGCTCGTAGGGCACCGATGCCTCCCCATCAAAAACGAAGTCGGTGGAGACAATCACCAAGGGGATCCCAGCCTGCGCTGTAGCACGGGCAAGGACACCGCAAGCCAGACCATTGATGCGCTCGGCGAGCTCCGGTTCTTCTTCCGCCTTGTCCACCGCAGTGTAGGCCGCCGCGTGAATCACGCCGCTGAAAGGACCCCCTTCCCGGAACAGTCGGGATACCTGATCCGGATCGGTCAAGTCCACCCCCAAAGCCTCAACGCCGGGAGCTTCGCGCAGGTCCGTGCCGAGGGTTTCGACACCGTCGGGAACCGCGAGCAGCAGTTGGCTACCCAGCATGCCCGCTGCGCCGGTGATCAGAACCTTGTTTTCTTTGCTCTCGCTCATGGGTTGCAGTCAGAACAGTCCGACTCTTCAGTCCATGCGGTTGGCACCGGTCTCGGCCACCAGATTCGAAGCCTGATGCAAGGACTGGAAGGTTCCCGCATCAGTCCACCAGCCATCAAGAATATCAGCCGTCAAACTGCCATCCTTGATGTACCAATTGTTCACATCAGTGATCTCGAACTCGCCCCGGGCGGATGGTTCCAATGAACTGATAATGTCGAACACTCGCGCGTCGTACATGTATATGCCAATCACCGCCAGGTTGGAAATTGGATCGCTCGGCTTTTCGATGATCTCTGCGACACGCCCGTCCTTCATGGTGGCCACGCCGAAGCGTTCGGGGTCGTGAACCTCCTTGAGCAGGACTTTGCCGCCGCTGCCCTGGGCCTCGAAGGCTTCCACGGCTGCCTTGATGTTTCCCTCAATCAGGTTGTCCCCAAGGACCACTGTCAGCGGAGCACCAGCCGCCCAGTGCTCGCACAAGCCAAGGGCCTCGGCAATGCCCCCCTCGCCCTCCTGGTAGGTGTAATTGAGATGCTTGAGCCCAAACTCCTTGCCATTCCCCAACAGGGAGAGGAAGTCTCCAGACTTGCGTCCGCCGGTCACGATCATGATGTCCGTGATCCCGGCGTTGACCAGGGTCTGAATCGGATAATAGATCATCGGCCGATCAAAAACCGGCAGCAGGTGCTTGTTGGTGATCTTGGTCAGGGGGAAAAGCCTCGTACCGAGGCCTCCGGCCAAAATGACGCCTTTCATTGTTCTTTGGTTCCTAGGGAGGATTGAGGAGGGTGCTGGGTGGCTTTGGGGGCAGCAAGTTACTCGATCACGACGCTCAGGGGGCGATTCTGTCCCTCATGGACGTCCTCGATACCACCTGACAAAGCGCTCAAGGCCCTCTGCCACGGGCACCTGGGGGTCATAGGCCAGAATCTCCCTCGCGTGGGATATATCCGCGTAGGTCACAGGAACGTCTCCGGGCTGGTTGGGTAGACGCTCAAGAACGGGCTCTTTCCCACAGGCCGCGCCGATCTGGACCACCAGGTCCTCAAGGCTGGTGGTTTGGGATTCTCCCAGGTTGAAGATCTGGAATGCCCCGCAGCGATCAATGGCCTGAACCACACCTCCCACAATGTCGCTCACATAGGTGTAGTCCCGACGGCTGCTGCCATCACCAAAGAAGGGGATCGGCTGACCCTCGTGAACACAACGGACAAAACGATGGATCGCCATCTCAGGCCGTTGACGTGGGCCATAGACCGTGAAGAAGCGCAGACAGGTGGTAGGGATCTGATAGAGGTGATGGAAGGTCCAGCAGAGCAGTTCTCCCGCTCGCTTGGTTGCCGCATAGGGCGAGACCGGTCTGGACACATCATCCTCCTCATGGAATGGCACTTTCAGGTTGCCCCCATAAACACTTGAGGAAGAAGCGAACACAAAGCGCGTTTCAGGGCGTTGCTGCAGCGCCTCAAGGATCAAGGTTGTTCCTCCCACATTGACGTCCTGGTAAAGCGAGGGAGCATCCAAGCTCGGGCGCACACCAGCCATTGCAGCCAGGTGGATCACTCCGTCGAATCCATCCTGGACGATCAAGCGCTGCACGAGATCAGCATCGCGAATATCCCCTTCAACGATCTCGCCTCCTGCGCTCAAGACCAGAGCGGCGTTATCGCGCTTGATCTCTGGGTCATAAAAGTCATTGAAATTGTCGAGCACCACCACCTGGTCCCCACGCTTGAGCAGCGCTTCGGCAAGATGAGAACCGATGAAGCCCGCGCCTCCGGTAACCAAAAAGCGACCGCTCATTCGACTGTCACGCTCTTGGCGAGATTGCGGGGCTTGTCTATGTCGCAGCCACGTTGATCTGCGATGTAGTAGGAAAACAACTGCAAGGGAATGACATTCAGCAGGGGCGACAGGATCTCAAGCGTCTGGGGCACTGAGCACACATCCCGCGCCAGGTCGTGCGTGGCCTGATCCGAACCCACGCTGAACACAACGCCACCGCGAGCCTGTACCTGCTCCACATTGGACCTCATCTTGTCCGCCAGGGGTGAAGGAGAGTTCACGCTCACAATCGTCATGCCTGGATCGATCAATGCAATCGGGCCATGCTTCATTTCACCAGCAGCATAGCCCTCAGCGTGCACATAGGAGATTTCCTTCAACTTCAGGGCGCCTTCAAGGGCGATGGGAAAATTGATTCCCCGTCCAATAAACAAGAAACCTTTGGCGGCCACGTGATTACGCGCCACCGCGCGCATGTGCTCGCACTTCTCGCGGGTCAAAAGCTGCTCCATCTGGAAACGCAAACCGCGCAGGCCGTGCAGGACCTCTCGCGCGCGCTCCGCGCTGAGAGCGCCATTTGCACGCCCGAGACGGATCGCAAGCAGAATGCCCGCCGCCACCTGGGCAGTGAATGCCTTGGTGCTGGCCACACCAATCTCCGGACCCGCGTGGGTCAAAATCACATGGTCCGCTTCGCGTACCTGACTGGCCCCTTGAACATTGCAGATTGCCAAAACCCGGGCGCCCAGTTCGCGGCATAGCCGCGTAGCCGCCAGAGTGTCGGCGGTTTCGCCGGACTGAGTCAAAGCCAGGGCAAGGGTATCTTCCACCAGGACCGGATTGCGATAGCGGAATTCACTGGCAAACTCCACATCAACTGGCACCCGGGCCAACTCCTCAATTGCATAGCGCGTAACCCAGCCAGCATGCAGTGCGGTGCCACAGGCCACAACCTGCACGCGCTGGACCGAACGGAGGGCTTCGTCCTCAAGACCCGGCAATACTACGTCACCAGCCTGTTCATCCATGCGGTCGAAAACCGTGCGCGCAAACACATCAGGCTGCTCGTGGATTTCTTTGAGCATGTGATGGGGCCAAGGCCCCTTGTTGGCTTCGGTGGGGTCCCAATCAATCCCCTTGGGAGCACGCTCCACAGGACTGCCATCTGCGTCAAACAACTCAAAACCGTCTGCCGTCAAGACACCAATGTCCCCGTCCTCCAGAAAGACCACATCACTGGAGTGGGGCAATAGGGCCAGAAGATCGGAACCCAGGTAGGTTCCCCCTGGACCCTGTGCCACCACAAGCGGGGGTCCCTGCCGTGCGCAGATAATGGCCGGACCAGACTCTGTACTCAGCAGAAAGGCAACCGCGTAATAGCCCTTCACCTGTGCGAGAGCGGTTCGCAGAGCCGCCAGCGCATCACCATCTGCCGCTGCAAGTTCAATGGCGAAGAGATGTGCCAGAGCCTCACTGTCGGTCTGGGAGGCAAACTCGACCCCCTTTTCCAGCAGTTGCATGCGCAAGTCCTGGTGGTTCTCAATGATCCCGTTGTGGACCATGGCCAGTTGGCCGCCCCCAGCCAGATGCGGGTGGGCATTGGCATCACTGGGCGGACCATGGGTCGCCCAGCGGGTGTGTCCAATACCCGCGCTGCCAGCAGCAAGTGAGCCAGCAGCAAGTGAGCCAGTGGCCAGGGCTGCCTCCATATTGGCCAGGCGCCCTTGCTTCTTGCAAAGCAAGACCTCCTCGCCCGTATGAATCGCAACGCCGGCGCTGTCATAACCACGATACTCCAGAACCCGCAAACCCTCAATCAGAGCCGAAAGCACCGATTCACCCCGACGGACAGCTCCAACAATGCCACACATGGCGCGCGCTAGGCAGTCCCCACACGCTCTTGAAAAAAGGACAGGGTACGGGCAAGTCCGCTGGCCAGATCGACCTGGGGCTCCCATCCGAGCAATTCACGCGCCTTTGTAATGTCCGGTTGACGCACCTTGGGGTCATCCTCGGGCAGGTCTGCATAAACCAACCTGGAATTGGAACCAGTTAGTTCGATCACCCGCTCGGCAAACTCCTTGATCGTTATCTCAGATGGGTTGCCGATATTCACGGGCAGACTTTCATCGGACCAGAGCAAGCGCACGATGCCCTCCACAAGATCATCCACATAACAGAATGAACGGGTCTGGGAGCCATCCCCAAAAACCGTCACATCTTGCCCCCGCAGAGCCTGGGACATAAACGCGGGCAGCGCACGGCCATCATTGAGACGCATGCGCGGTCCATAGGTATTGAATATGCGCACGATGCGAGTCTCCACCTGATGAAAGCGGTGGTAGGCCATGGTCATGGCCTCGGCAAAACGCTTGGCCTCGTCGTAGACTCCGCGAGGCCCCACAGGATTCACGTTGCCCCAATAATCCTCGGACTGGGGATGCACAAGCGGATCTCCATAGCACTCCGAGGTAGAAGCAATCAGCAAGCGGGCGCCCTTGGCCTTTGCCAACCCCAGCACCTTGTGTGTTCCCAGCGAGCCAACCTTGAGGGTCTGGATAGGCAGTTCCAGATAATCGATCGGGCTGGCGGGCGAGGCGAAGTGCATGATCACGTCCAACCTCCCCGACACATGGATGAACTCGGTCACATCCTGGTGAATGAAGTGAAAGTTCTTGGTGTGCAGCAAAGACTCGATATTGGCCAGATCACCGGTCAAGAGGTTGTCCATGCAAAGAACCTCGTGACCCTCCCCGACAAAACGTTCACATAGGTGGCTGCCAAGGAATCCGGCGCCTCCTGTAATGAGTATGCGTTTCATAACTTGGGGCCCGTTCAAAAAGCCAATTGGATGGTAGCAATCAAGGCAGCGAGGGTATGTTAATCGGCCTTGACAGCAGCGGCCTCGGTAGTGTCCGAGGGGCTAGCGTTAGCCAGGTCAGACAAACGCACATGTTGATCATTGCTCATTTGCAATCGCAGTCCCAGAGCCCTGAGCTGCTGACCTCTGAGCATGTCCGCGCTGACCACCCCTGCGGAATCTCGGCTTGTCACAACTCCAGGACCAACCACCAAGGGCACTGACCCCACCCTTCCCGCAAGCACATGATCCGGGTCATGCACGCTAGGCGCGGACCAATTTCCCATCAAGGGCAGATGCAACACATCACCCGGGGTAAGCACAATGCGCTCATCCGCAAAGGCCAGGGTCGCTTCGCCGCTACCTCGATGACGAAGTTCGAGAACCTCAGCAGCGATCAGCTCCAGATAGAATGGCCCTCCATCACCCAACAAATGTGAACCACCGGGAAGTCGAACCACTTCACCGGCTCTCATGTCCACCGTGGCACGCTCAATCTGCAGGAAAGAGACCATGGGCTCTCCCCGAGAGGGCGAGCCCAGCACCAGCACACCGTTGCCGTGCATGCTAGCACGAGAACCCTGAGGGAAAACCAGCTCAGCTCGACCGCCAGCATCGGTGAAGACCGCCGCCCCCGCATGAATGCGTGCTTGACGATCATAGAAATGCAGACTGTGAGTCGAGGTCTGACCAGCCCGCTTCACATGAACCGTGTCTGCGTGGCGCACCAGCAGAGCCTCCTCGGGGCCTTCCAGGAGCAAGTCGGTGAAACCAGGAGGAAGCGTGTCCGGGCCACCCATCGGGCTGGGGTAGCGCTGGGCGTTGCATCCGGTCGCAACAATGAGAACGAGCAGGGATGTGGTTTTGATCATGATCCTTCCTTGTGAGTCGAGAACCAACGCTCTACGAATCCAGTGTCGTGGGCGCCTCCGCGGAATTCGGCATTGTCCAGAATTTCCTTGAGCAACGGAATAGTGGTAGCCACCCCGTCGATCACAAACTCGTCGAGGGCACGCAACATAGTACGAATAGCCTCATCACGGGTGGGACGATGCACCAGCAATTTGCCGATCATCGAGTCGTAGTGAGGTGGAATACGGTAGCCCCCATAGCAATGACTGTCCACACGCACACCGGGCCCTCCAGGGGGCACGAAGGCGCGTAACAGCCCTGGAGAGGGCCGAAAGTCCCTGGCCGGATCTTCTGCATTGATACGGCACTCAATGCAGTGGCCACGCTGCACCACGTCCTTCTGCCGGAACCCCAGCGGCAGACCCGCGGCAGCCCTAATCTGCTCGACTATCAGGTCCAGTCCGGTCACCATCTCGGTCACAGTGTGCTCCACCTGGATCCGTGCATTGACCTCTATGAAGTAGAAGTTCTGCTTGGAGTCAACCAAGAATTCCACAGTGCCCGCGGTGGTGTAGTTGGCTGCCTTGGCCATACGCACTGCTGCCTCGCCGATCCTGGTCCGTAACTTGGGGGACAGGCTTGCACTCGGAGATTCTTCAATCAGTTTCTGATGACGACGCTGAACCGAACAATCACGCTCGCCCAGATGCACAACATTGCCGTCACAATCCGCCAATATCTGAACCTCAACATGGCGAGGACGCTCGACGAATTTTTCTAGGTAGACATCCCCATCACCAAAGGCCGCCTGTGCTTCGGTGGAAGCCGCCCGCAATCCAGTCTTGAGGCTGGGCTCATTGCTGGCCACGCGCAAACCTCGACCGCCGCCTCCGGAGGTTGCCTTGATCATCACGGGATAGCCAATCTCCTGGGCCACCCGAATCGCATGGGCTTCATCCGTAATCAAACCGTCGGATCCAGGAACCACTGGGACCTTGGCCTCCATAGCGATCGCGCGCGCCCGAGCCTTGTCCCCCACCGCACTGATCACCTCTGGTTCTGGACCAACGAAGCCGATCTTGCAGGAACGGCAGACTTCGGCGAAATGGGCGTTCTCCGCCAGAAAACCATACCCGGGATGAATCGCATCCACATCAGCGATCTCCGCCGCAGAAATGATCGATGGCACATCCAGGTACGATTCAGCCGCGGACGCGCCGCCAATGCAAATCGTCTCGTCGGCCTGGCGCAGGTACAGTGCATCCGCATCGGCGCTGGAGTAGACCGCAACGGTCTCCACCCCCAATTCACGACATGCGCGAATCACCCGCTGGGCGATCTCCCCCCGGTTCGCAATCAATATGCGTCGAAACATCAGCGCGGGCGCACAAGAAATAGAGGCTGGCCGAATTCCACGGGCTCGCCGTTCTCCACGAGCAGTTCAACTATCGACCCACGGCATTCAGCACGGATCTCGTTCATGACCTTCATCGCCTCAACGATGCAGACCACTGTGTCCTCTTCGAGCACATCCCCCACCGAGGAGAAAGGGTCCGTTTCTGGAGATGGCGCCCGATAGAAAGTGCCCACCATGGGACTGGTGATCTCAATCAGCCCCTCACCACGCGCATCGCCTGCTTCTGCCACAGGCGCCTCGGCCCCGGATTCCACTGCTGGCGCAGGGCCCGGCATGGGGGCCGGCGCATGAGCACTGCCTGGCACCATCACCACCTGGGGACCGGAGCCAGCCTCGGGACCACGGCGCAGATGCACCTTCATGCGAGCTTGCTCGTCTTCGATTTCGAGCTCGGTCACCTCTCCGCGCTCCATGAGGCGGATCAGGTTTCGAATCAACTTGAGGTCCATAGGTGCTGCAGGGGGTTCGGGGGGTGTGTTTTCCACGGACACAGGATACTCCCCAGGGCACCGGGAACCCAAGAACCGCCCCGGGTAGTCCCCAGACTATTCCGAAGGGGACGAGTTCCTCACTCCTCCCGACGCCAGGGACCGGATTTGCCGCCGCTCTTGGCCAGCAACTCCACCTGCTTGATACTGATGCCCTTGGAGAGAGCCTTGGTCATGTCATAGAGGGTCAAGGCAGCCACGCTGGCCCCGGTCATTGCCTCCATTTCGACTCCCGTACGCCCCCAGGTGATCGCCGTGCAGCGCACCTCCAGGCTGTTTTCATCCACCTGCTCGAAATCCACATCAACCCCATCGAGGCCCAGGGGATGGCAAAGGGGAATCAAATGGCCGGCCTGCTTGGCAGCCCCCACCCCAGCGATGCGCGCAACTTCAAGCACAGGCCCCTTGGGCCCCCCCTCCGCCAAGATGCCCTCCAGAAGCCCCAAGGGGAACACCACGACCGCTCGCGCAGTGGCCTCCCTCTGAGTTTCTTGCTTGCCAGAAACATCGACCATGCGCGCCCGGGGTCCGCTTTCGAGGTCGGCCACATGGGAAAGGGATGGAACGGGGGGCTGCTGGTTGTCCTGGGACATGGGATCGAGGGGTGGGGCACGCTTGAGAAGAGGTAGCTGGCCAAGCTCAAGAGACCAACACCCGGAGGGGATTATGGACCAGATTGGGCCCAAGCAGGGAGCAAACCACATCCGGCGCGGGAGCATGCTCTTCTTAGGCGCAAATCAGGCAGTCCCGGGACGCTTTCGAGGCAAGATTCAAGGCTAGGTTTCGGTAACAGCACCTGCGATGATGGTCTGGGAGCCGTAGATTAGGAGTACCTTGGGCCAGACCTCCCGCCAGAGGACAATACCTGCCGATACCCAAAGGGGGTGCCTCCTGTTCTGCATCACCCCCAAGCTTCCAGCCTCAGCCTTCATGAACCGAATCATCTACGCCATCCTGGTCTGCCCACTAGCCACCCTCGGCGGAGCGCATCACGCTCTGCCACAGGATGATTTTGCGACCCTGCTCGCCAAAAAAGCCCAGGCTGCCCAGGACCTGCCCGTAGCAGAACTATTTCGCGAAGCACGGCAGGTAGGACGCATTCTGGGGGACGAGGCGGGAGCAGCCTTTGACAGGGAGGTGGAGCGCCTGCTGGGTGTTGAGGAGAACAAACCGCGCACGACCCTTTTCCTGGTGGCCACACGCTTGAGCGGAGATGAGCCCGACCTGGAAATGCTGGCCGGATCCTTGAGCACTGTCCTCAAGGCCCCCGATGCCCAAGCGGCCCGAGCCGCCGCCGAACTCGCCTCTGGAGCAGGTTTTGACCGTGGCCCATTGGAAATCCGCCGCAGCCTGACCGAGGCCTTGACAGCCGTGGCAATCAATGGAGAGCGAGCCCCCGACACCCGGGTTTCTGCTGCGGTGGCCGCTCACGGCATTGGCCTGGGCGACCAACTGGCCCGCCCACGTCGGGTCCTGTTCGAATTTCTGGAATCGAGCGACCCCACCCTCTCGGGGCGCGGCGCTCTGGGCCTGGCCGAGTTGGGCGCAATGGAAGATGTGCAAGGTGTTGTACCTGTACTTGAACGCCTCGCCACCGAACCAGGTCAAGATGGTCTGCTCGCGCGGTCATATCTCAAGCAACTGCAAATCCGGCGCTTCAAGGACACGGAATTGCGACGAGCGCGTGAGCACAGCGCAGAACTCTTGCTCCAGGGCAACCAAGGAGACCCGGACCTGCAACGCATCGGCAACCTGATCGAGCTGGTTCGCCGCTTTCACATCGAAGGGGATTCGGTGGAACGCGATGACTTGGTTGAAGCCGCCATGCAAGGCTTGTTGAGTCGAATGGACCCGCACTCATCCTTCTTCAACTCTGCCGCATGGCAAAAATTTGAACAGGACATCGAAGCGGAGTACGGGGGCATCGGCGCCTATGTGAATGTGGACCGTGAAGACGGTCTCTTCACTATCACCAAGCCGATCTACTCTGGACCGGCATACAAAGCAGGCCTCTACACTGATGACAAGATCGTCAAGGTGGACGACTGGCCTACACTGGGCGAGGAAAGCACAGACGTGATCAAGCGCCTCAAGGGACGGCCCAACACCGAGGTCAAGCTTTACATCTGGCGCCGGGGTATGGACTCGGAGCTGATCGACCGTCCCACCGAAGAAATGGCGGTCACCATCAAGCGGGGGGTGATCACGATCCCTCCGGTGCACTTTACCATGCTCCCCGGCGGCATTGGTTTGATCGAACTGTCCACATTCAGCCGCGTGGCCAGCACCGAGGTGGCAAGCGCCTTGCACAACCTGATGGAGCAGGATCTGCGTGGGGTCATTCTGGATCTGCGCAACAACACCGGCGGACTCCTTGACGAGGCACGCAATGTGGCAGATCTTTTTCTGCCCGCGGGCAAGGTAGTGGTTTCCACCGAATCCCGCGTACGCTCGAGCCGCTCCTACCGGACCCGCCAAGCTGCCCTGGTACCCGAGGACATGCCGGTGGTGGTGTTGATCAACCGCTTCAGCGCTTCCGCTTCAGAGATCGTATCCGGCGCGCTGCAAGACCACGGACGCGCCCCATTGATCGGCCAACGGTCCTATGGCAAGGGTTCAGTGCAGAACCTGATATCCCTTCCGGGAGAAGAAGACGATGGCTATGCCGATGAGAACCGTAATGGCCGCCGGGATGCCTGGGAGCCAATCACCAACGACCAGGATGAGGACGGTGAATTTGACTATGCCCCGCGGGTCAAACTGACCATCGAGAAGTACCTCTTGCCCAGCGGACGCTCGATTCACCGCTCCCTGGAGGAAGATGGCAGCATCAAGAGCCCTGGTGGTGTGCAGCCTGACCAGGAGGTCTCCCCCACGCGCTACTCTGGCTGGCGCCTGAAGGAAATGCGCCGCATCCAAGGCACGCGCAAGCTGCGCCTTTGGGCCCAGGAAAACGCAGCGGCCCAGGGCGAGTCCTTCTCACGTCTCGCTGATTCCGATATGGGAGACTGGCATCAATGGGCTGGGTTCGACGAGCTCTATTCATCTCTCAAGACAACCTTGAACCGCGAAGACGTGCGGCTCCTGCTGCGAGCTGAAGTGCGCCGCCTGGTGGAAGACACCCGTGGCAGTGCATTTCCGATGGGCGACTTCCAAGAGGACCTCCAACTCCAAGCGGCAATCAAGGAGATCTATACCCAAAAGGATCTGGATTGGAACTCGGTGGCAGAATTCCAGGCGACCTTTGATTCGGCCGAAGACGACCTGGATGGCCCCCCTGTGGCCGCAATAGATGCAATCATCTTGGACGAAGCCCTGGCGCTCCTGGGCAGAGCCGAGTCAGCAGATCGCAGCCTCTCCGCAAAGGAACTCAAACAGTTGCGCGAATTACTGGGGCGAGCGGAAGGCACCGAGAAGTAGCCCAATCAAGCATCACCACGGGCCTCAGTCCCGCTGCTCAACCAAGAGCCGATCTCAAGGGGTCGGCTCTTGTTCTATCTCTTCTGCATTGTCAGGTGGGACATCATCCGCAGCCGCAAACTGTTCCATGGCAGGCACCACCAGCTCGCGTACCAGAATCAAGCCCGATGCCGCCAGGGGCAAGGCCAGGAGGAAGCCAAACATGCCCATGGTTGCACCGCCGATAAAGACCGCCACAAAAACAAACAGGGGATGCAAGCCGAGTGAATCCCCCAAAATACGAGGCACCAGAAAGTAACCCTCAAGCACTTCCGCGATGGCAAACACCGCGCTTATCAAACCAAAGGTCACGAGAAACTCAGCCCCAGGCGAAGTCAGAGCCACCAGGAAGGTGAACGCATAACCCAGGAAAGCCCCCACAAAAGGAATCAAGGCCGCGAATCCGGAGGCCATGCCGAGGAAAACCGCATAGGGTGCCCCCACCAGCCACAAGCCCACTGTCAACAGCACCCCTTTGATCAAGCAAACAGTCAAGCGCCCGCGAAAGAAGACAGTCAGCACTCCCCCGATGCGCTGGGCGATACGTGCAACGCGCTCCTGCTCGGGTGCAGGCACATACTTGCGCACCCCTGCGTGAATGCGGTCCAACTCAAACAACAAGTACCAGGCGTAGATCGGCAAAAGCACCAGCATGGAAACCAAGCCCACGGCGGATCCAAACCAGTGACTCAAGACCCCGGCCCCCTGGGCGGCCACATCCCCCTCACGACCGGCACCAAATTCAAGCCACAGTTGCTGAGCGAGCAACGCCAGAGTCGAACCCTCCCCGAGCCCGACCACCCGTACACTTCCATCCGCATCGTCAAACAGCCAGCCCAACCAGGCCGAACTGCGATGGGTCTCGACAAAACTGCCCAGACGGGCATCCAGCGTAGGAATCAGGCCCAACTCCGGATCCAGCACGCGCTCCGCCAACAGGCTGCCCTGACTCCAGGCGACCAACCCCATCAGGACAGAAAAGATCGCAAACAGGAAGTAGATTGTGTTGACCGCCCGCAACCGGCTCCAGCCACGGCCTTCCAGCTTGAGCACCAAGGGTTGGGCAATGTATGCCAGTACATAGCCCGCTACCAGGGGATTCAGAATGTCGCGCACCTGCCAGGCCGCCAAGACCGCCAACAAAGTCAATACCGCCAGGGCCGTGTTGCGCCTTTGGGGAGACAATCGATCCAGCATCAGTCCCTTTGCCCTCCCCTGCCGAAGAGATCCCCTTCCAGGGGCAATTGGGGTTCCCAGGCCAGTTGGAGGCCCTCCTCAAAATCAAAAACCCTCTCGAAGTCCGCAAGCGAGTCGCTCTCCTGTCGCGAGAAGAGCTTGCATTCAATCAGGACGTAAACAATTTCTCCCCAATCCCGAGTGGTCTTCAAGCCCCAGGAGTTCCAAACCTCTTTCGCCAAAGGGCCATAAATCTCCAAGGCCAGCAAACGCAAGGCCTCCACAAGCTCTTGACCACTCACATGTCGATCAGGGACATCCGCTTCCGAACGCCCGGTCATCTTCACCGCCTGATCGAGACCTGACAGCAAGAAATGATAGGCCTCAACGGCAAAGCGTCCATCTTCTTTGGCTGCGCGGCGAATTGTGTCCATGGTAAGAAGAGGTGAGTTGATCAGGCCTGCTGGGGCTCCAGCAGCAGACTGTTGGTCGAGTCAAGAACGCGCTCCAGTACGCCTCCAGGATTGAGATTGAGATCCACGTCTCGACGCCCCTCAAGCCAGACCTCAAGTCGCCGCGCCCTGGCCGCATCACTTGGGCAGTGGCAATCCTGCAGCCTTGTCCCATGCATGACAGCTTCCCCGGCAAGACCAGCGGCCAAACGCTCCTGATCGCGCAACACCTCAAGGCCCAGTTCCAAAAGAAACCGCACCCTGTTACGCTCCTCAGCCTTGGGAGTACGCCCCTTGAAATCGCCGGGCAGTTCCAACAACTCGGCAGTCAGGGATGGCGCCTTGATTGGCTCCCGGAACGCCCGCATCAGGAGCGACAAACACTCACGGGCGCTGCGACGCCAGAGACTGAGCAGCCGACCAGGGGAGCCCGCCGCCAGGCGCAACCATTCCGGATCCGCCGAACACTCAGACGCCTCCCGGGCCAGGGCCTGACTGACTTCTGCCGTGGTCAAGCTCGAAACAGAGTGCTGCACCAGGCGGCTGCGCACCGTGTCAAGCAGAGCCTCGGGCCGCGAGGTCTCAAGTGCCAGCAGCACCCGCTCCCCGGGCTCCTCCAGTGTCTTCAGGAAAGCATTCTGGGTCTCCTCGTTCATGCGATCCGCATCGCGGACCACTACCACGCGCCAACCAGCTTCCCCCGCCACCAGACGCAGAAAGGTCTCAATTGATTCCCCCGCCCAGGCATTTTGAGGACGCACTTCCCGTCGAGCCACAAAGTGAATAGTCAATTCCTCGAAGCCATGACTCAAGGCATCCACACGCAGCAGATCCGGATGGGACCCCGCTGCTACCCGACGACAGGCGGGACACTCCCAGCAGGGTTCGCCAGGGCCGTGCTGACACAAGAGCCCCTCCGCCAGGCGCTCGAGGGTCAGAAACTTGCCCACCCCCGAAGGCCCGGTCAGAAGCAGCGCGTGACCAAGACGACCGGCTTCAGCCGCAGCCCAAAGACCATGCAAGAGAGCTCCATGCCCCATGATTTCGGGAACCTGTATGTCAGAGGACATCACGCACCGCCTCAGCAACCCGGGCCGCCACCTGGTCTTCGTCTCCGTCTGCGTCAACAACAACAGTGGTCTTGAAACACAGCTCTGCATAACGCTTCATGCCCAACGCGACCTGCTGCTGAAAGTCCACCCCACGGTCTTCAATACGATCCGTTGACACCCCGCGCCGTTGCGCCGCAATACTCACCGGCAGATCCAGAATCAAGGTCAGATCCGGTTCAGGGGATCCGGCCCAGCCATGGAGCAACTCAAGCACATGCTCCTCGGGCAGACCACAAGCAAACGCCTGGTAGGCAAAGGTAGAAGGATGAAAGCGCTCCGAGACCACGCTGATGCCCGCCTCCAAGCAGGGCCGTATTCGTTTCTCCAACAACTGGCGCCTGGCTGCACAAAACAGGAGTGCCTCTACTCCTGGAGACAAATCCGAATCCCGATCAAGCAGCAAGTCTCGCAGGAGTTCTCCCTCTGTGGTGCCCCCGGGTTCGCGCACGTGCTCGACCTGCCGGCCCAGTCCAGAGAGGTGTGCCATGAGCCGCAGGGCCTGGGTGGACTTGCCGCAGCCGTCCACCCCGTCAAGGACAATCAATCGAGCGGAGCCGGCGCTGGATTGTTCAGGAGGAGGATTCACCCCAACCAGGATAGGGTTCGGGGCCTCCCACTTGAACCCCTGCCCGGGTTTCCAGGAAGGGCGGGCGATCAGTGGTCCTGATCTCCTCCCCCATACCCCAGGGCATCGAGACGGGCCTCCTCTGCGGCGCCAAGATCGGCGCCCAGGCGTTTGCCCGTGCTGACCCGCTCGACCCAGTCCTTCACATCCCGCTCCAGGCGAGCTGCCTGCGCAGAGTTTTCACGGGCGAGATCGTGCAGAAAAGCCGGATCCTGATCAGGGGTGAAGAGCATGCTTTGACCCACGGTGAGTTCACGCCCAGGACCCAGTTGATTGGAATCTGCCAGGGTGTGGATGAAGTGCAGGTTGGTCTCACAGCAGCCCGCCTGCAAGAGAGCGCTGTGCACAAAACGCACCCGGCGGGCAGCGTTCAGCTTGCCCGCGGCAGCTCGAAGAAGATCATCACCAGGCAATCTTGCGGGCATTTCGAGGCCCAGCCAGTGAGTGAGGGTCGGAGCCAGATCCAGGCTCGAGACGCGTTGCTCAACGACTCCCTGGGGACCTCCCGGCAGGGACAAGATCATGGGCACCCGCAACACAGCGGGGTAGCAGAACAAGTGATTGAACCAGACATCCTGTTCACCAAGTGCCTCCCCGTGATCGCTGAGTACGGCCAGAGCATAGGCCTTACGTCCGCGGGATCGATCGAGAGCCTCAACCAGCGAACCGAACAGGCTGTCGGTATATTCCACCCCCGCGTCGTAGAGGTGCTGGGCGTAAGCCTGATTGGTCACACCCTCCAAGAATTCTCCGGGCTTGGTGTACATGCTGCGACCGATGCTGGGTGGGTCGACTTCTCGCGGAGGAGGGATGTGCTCTGCTTCGTAGGCAGCCAAGAATTCAGCAGGTGGACCATAGGGGGTATGGGGATCGAAGAGGTGCACCCACGGGAACAAGGGCGCTTGGGAGGATTCCTTTTCCAACCAGTCCTCTACCACTTCCAAGGTCAGTGCCCCATCCACCA
The DNA here is from genome assembly GCA_014238415.1 of Planctomycetota bacterium. Classification (GTDB taxonomy): domain Bacteria; phylum Planctomycetota; class UBA1135; order UBA1135. The sequence goes on from JABABA010000001.1 coordinate 355,377, forward strand.
CCGCCCCCCGGCGCACCCGATGGAACAAATCAAAACCCCTGCCCAAGCCCGAATAGGCCGGCTCCAGGTGGTGCACGCTGACAGCAGCAGCAGTGCGATAGCCCTTCTCGGCAAAACCCTGAGCCAGGGTCCGGATGGCAGGATCGAGGCGCGAACGGTTGTCCAGCAAGCCATGGCGAGGCACGCTGAGGCCCGTCAGGATCGAAGCGTGACTGGGAAGAGTCGAGTTGCAGGCACTCCAGGCGTTGCTGAAGAGCAGTCCGCCCGCCGCCAGGGCGTCAAGGTTCGGGGTGGCGGTGGCTCCTCCCAAACAACCCAGCGCGTCCCAGCGCAGGGTGTCCAGAGTCACCAGGATCACATCCGGCCGGCCATCCTTCAGGCGCTGGCCCAGCACATGGGGCGCACCCCACCAGAGGCCCGGGTGCTCCTGATCAACGTCTCCTCCGCTGACAAGCGCAGCGGTACAACGGAGTTCGATCTCCTGGCCCTGGTAGTCCACAAGGTCCGCCTCAAACCGTAGCCAGCCTTGAGTGCTTTGAGATCGAAGGACCTTGGCCAGGGGCACGAACTCCCCAGCGCCGCGCACCGCCACCTGAAAACTCCAATCTCCGGCAGCATCCAAGCGCGCATCCGTGCCCACATCGAGCACCAGACGCCCACCCCTGGGAACCCTGCAGCGGGCCACAAGAGCGCGCCCGGGTGTGCACACGAAGGTGCGCCTCAAATCCCCACCGGTGCCGAGCAATCCCGCGTCCAAGCCAGACGCATCCGGTCCGTCCCGGTAGCCGCTACGCACCAGTTCGATGCTCTCGAGACCATAGGACTGGGGACCGCCTCCCACGGGGTAGAGCGATAGCCGCGTGACCCGTCCACTCCAATCCGGTGAAAGGACCAGATCAAAACGTGCAACCTGAGTGCTTGTGTCTACAGGAACCCCAAGACGGAAAACCTCATCGCCACCAGCCGCAGTCTGCCAGAAGAGAACAGCTTCGGTGCCCGCATGCCACTTGCCACGCAGCAGAAGCGCATCGAATCCACTGGCCAACTGGTCCTCTGCCCAAACCCAATAGGCATGGTCCACTCCACGCTGAGGAGCGTAGTCCCTTGCTCGCACACGCACACCGGGTGCGCCTTCTTCCGCAGCCAACAAACCTGCGTTGACCGGCTCCCAAGGAGCCAGGTCAGCCAATCCGCTGTCAGCACCAGCAATCTGCCAGGATTGGAGCACAGTGTCCTCCCGTGACAAAACCTGTCCGACGGCGCGCCCATCTTCGAGGTGCAGATCCAGGCGCACGATCCCATCGATCTCGCGTACATCGGAAGAACAAGCAGCCAGCAACCCCAGCAAGACCAGGGGCCAGGCAAGCTCACTTGTCCCCATCGGGAACCAACGCATCCACGGCCTCCAAGTATTTCTGCGCGCGCTCATCAGCCCCCTGGGCCTTAGCGCACTCCGCTCTCAAGCTGAGCAAGCGCGCACGCTCCGCGTCAGACAAAGGCGTCAATAGCCACTGTTTTGCACCGCCAAGTCGTTCGCGCTCCGCTGCAGGAAGAGTACCCAGGGTCGCCCCGGGTCGTATTTCTCGGGAATCTCCCTGAAAAACACAATAGTCCGGGTCAAGGTCCACAGGCACCGCAAGAGCCATGGCAAATTCCACCTCCGCCCTCGCGTACCGCTTCAGAGCCAACAGACTCTTGCCCCACGCGTCATGCAGATCACGACGGAAGGGATCCACTTCATTGGCTTCCTCGAACAAACGCGCGGCCTGCTCATAGCGTTCCCCCGCGTGATGCCAGCGAGCGATCTTCACACGCAGATCGTACTCCCCCGGGTTCCAGGCCAGCCAACGGTCCAGGGCCTCCATCGCCTCTTCTGTCCGCCCGGCCTGTTCATGCAGTTTTGCCAGCGATCGCTCAGCAGAGAAAGCAGGGTCGTCATAGCCCGGGAAGCACAGTTCGGCCTCCTGATACCACAGCAAAGCCTCTTCAGATTCCCCGTCCCGTTCCAGCAATCGAGCGAGGGTCATCAGGGCCCGATAATCGCGGCCTCCCACGGAGGCACCATCCAAGAACAACTCCAAGGCAACGGTTTGGTCCCCTGCCTTCAGCGCCATCTCCGCCTGCAGAAACATGGCCCGAGGTGACTCGAGGCCAGCAAGGGAAGCAACCCTCAGGGCCGCCTCTGCGTCCACACGAGACCCCTGCTGCCAGTGACCCCAGGCCATGGAAAGCCAGGACCTGCCCCACTCCTCCAACTCGGCGGGATCCTCCGGCGGTTCCTGCCCCACGGAAAGAAGCAGACGGCCCATACGCCGAGGATCCTGACGGGGCTCCAATGCCAGGTTCTCCACCAGCCGTGTCGCATAGACGGCAAAGTCCCGGTCCACCTCCTCGGGGGTCAGCCCCAGCTCACGCTCAAAGGCCTGATCAAGATCAAGGCCCTCGTCAAAGGCCTGCAGCAAACCAACCATGGGCCCAAAGCCGTGTTCCTCAATCAACATGGAGCACAAGAGTCCACCCTGGTAGTAACCGAACAGAATACGTGGGCCGCGAAAGGCGCGGTTCAGGTCCCGCACCAGGATCAGATTGCCCGTGCCGACACTGTCGAGCAACTCCCTGCGCATATTGCGGGTCCAACCTGGGTTGCGCTCGGTCTCTTCCCAGGTGGCGAGCCCCTCGGTGATCCAGCGCGGGCAACGGTTGTGGGAGAGACCAAGGTGCACCACATGGCTGAACTCATGCCAGGCAGTGCGCGCCCAGGAAAAAGACCCACGAATTTCTGCCAGGGGCGAGACACTGGTGACCACCGGGCCAAAGCAGACCCCCAGGGCTGGAAACCCCTCGAAACCCACCGACCGCACGCTGAAATCAGAAAAGCGCCGGAAGACCTCGATGCGCGTGTGCCCCGGAGTGTGTCCGTACCGTGTGGCAAAAGTCTCCCGGGCCTCGGAGTAGAAAGGAACCAGATAAGTCTCAAAAACCTCAGCTGCGTCAGGCATCCAGGCAAAGGTCAACTCTCCACGCCGATCCTCCACAGTCTCCGCCTGCAAGCGTGACAGCACCATGGCCAGATTGTGACGCTTCGCGTCCTGGCGGCCCTGGGCTGCAGTCTTGGCCTTTCCGAGCGCCTCCAACGCAGCGCGCTCATCGCCGCTATTGGCCAGGGCCAGTCCCAACAGTGCCCAAGCACGGTGGTCCGTGGGGTCGCGTTCAACAGCTGTCTGCAGGAACGGCCGGGCCTCCTGAAAACGATAGAGTTGCAGAAGAGTGCTGCCCACCAAACGCTCCGGACGCGAATCATTGGGACCTCGCTCCTCAAGAGCCTTGAGCAGTTCCATGCAGTCCCCCCTGCGATGTTCGATCCAGGCCATGGCGCCCTGCAGAGAACGCACATCCCTGCGATCGGGGGCCAACTCCTCCAAACGACTCAAGTGGCGGCGCGCACGCACCAATTGTCCGTCTGCCAGATCACTGCTGGCCGCAGCCACCAAACCCAAAATCGAATCCGGCCGCAGGTTGAGGAGCTGCGCCAGGATCTGCTCCGGCGACTGACTCTGGCGCATACGATTCAAGCGGTGCAACTCGGCCTGGGCCAGGAGCGCACCCTGATGACCGGGACAAAGCTGCAGTGCTTCGCGCAGGAGCAAGCCCACTGAGCGCTTGCCCTGGGCCTCCACCTCCTGCTCACTCTCGAAGTAGACCCCGGCCAGGGCAACCAGGACACTGGCCTCCCGGCCGCGAGCCAGGCGATCCGCTTCCACGAGTGCCACCGAAGCCCCCACCAGACCTCCCTCGTACTGATGACACAACCCGCGGGCCAACTCCTGCTGCCAATCTCCCGGGGGCGCACTGATTCCCACTTGAGCACTGGCGTGGGCTGCCCTCAGATTTCCCGCCTGATCCTGGGCCTGCACCCATGCCCAGGCATCCAGGGCATTGCTCCCTGGATCGTGAATTCCGTGACGACCATCACGACCGGAAAGCAGAGCAAGAGCTTCGTCCGTCTGCCCCAGAGTCAGATGCTGTGCCACCAGGGTTCGTCCACATGCAGCGAGCAGCGCCCGCCGCCGGGCAGGGTTCGGATCGATGGATGCCACGGCGTCCTTGTACGCACGCCTGGCTTCCCGCAAGGCCAGAAGCGCCTTGCCCTGATCAGCACGCACCAAAGCAAGCAGGTTGCGCGCCGCCGCATCCGCGGGCTCGTCATTGAGATGCGTCTGAATCAAGGCAAGGGCGGCCCCGTATTGGCCCATGCTCAACAACCGACCAGCCTCAGCCCGTTCCTCGCTCAAAAGAGCCTCGAGTTCCGGGTCCAGATCCTGGGCCCAACACTCCTGGCCTCCCCAGGGCAAGGGCGCCACGACCGTCAAGAGGGTCAGCCACACAGCAGTCTTCAGCCAGTGCATGGCCCCAGCTTGGCACCTTGGGACCAATCCTCCAAGGTCTGACTTTCCCTCTCTGACAACTCCTGCCTAAAATTCACCCCAAGACAACCCTTGGATCGGGCGCTTGGGAAAGGGAGACTGTGAGGAATGGACTCACCGACCCGCCAGCTTCGCCGTTCCCGAGCCTCCTTGCCCAACCTCTTGTTGCCCGGCTTGATGGTCCTCTTGGGCGCATGCGCGACCCCCGCCCGCACGACCCCAAACCACAAGCCCCAACCCGACCAGATCAATACCCACCCCTTGCCTCCCTGGTATGGACTCACTGGCTGGGGCCGCCTGGACCAGATCGAGGGTTGGATGAAGTCCAGCGGTCCCGTGAAGAACCCGGCCTGGGTCAATCAAGCGCGTCTGGCCCTGGCAGATGGCCTCTTGAATGTCGACCCCGGCGCCGGAGACCACCTGCAATCACGCCGCAGTCGAGCACTCGACCTCTACTCCGCGGTGCTGTCCACACCGGAAGCCACGGAACAAGAAAAGACCCATGCCACCTACGGCCGGCGCCGCGCGAGCGGCAACCGTGTACCGCGCAGCCCCGCAAACACAATGCTCAGCAATGTGCTGCCCCGTTCTGACTGGAGTGCGCGCCCCGTCCAGCCGAGCAAGCTGACTCCTGCAACCGGTCCCTGGAAGTGGATTACCGTGCACCACAGCGCCCTCAGTGCATCGGATGGCACCGCCCAAGCCCAGGCGGCAAGAGACGTGCGCACGGTGCAGAACGGCCACATGGAAGAGGCCCGAGGCTACGGCGATGTGGGCTATCACTTCCTGATCGACGCAGGAGGCCGCGTTTGGCAAGGACGCGAGCTGCGCTGGCAGGGGGCCCATGCTGGAGGCTCCAACAATGAGGGCAACATCGGAATCTGTCTGCTGGGAAATTTTGACAAGGTCCGCCCGACTCAGGCCGCTTTGAGCGCACTGGGTCGCCTGGTCAGCGACCTCCACCGAGTAGCAGGCGTGCCTTTTGATCGCGTCAAAGGTCACAAGCATTGGAAGTCCACCAACTGCCCGGGCAGGTACCTGGAGGATCACGTGGCGCGCCTGCGCTAGCGCCCGAAACCTGAGGGTGGACGCCCAAGAAGCACTGCCCCAAAGGAGAACCTGCGGGACCTGACACCGCCAGAATAATCAGCGCCTTGGGAACACTCAGCGAATTGGGGACGCGGAGCGGGCGCTGCCAACAGAACCTTCGAATTCCAAGTCGGCCGCCACCATTTCCTCGATCAAGGCGTCAAAACCAGTCTGTGGCTGCCAGCCCAGCATTTCCTGGGCAAGGCTCGTGTCCGCCACCAACTCGTGCACCTCAGCAGGACGCAGGAATTTCGGATCCGTGCGCACAAACTCCTGCCAGTCCAAGCCCACCACCGCAAAGGCACGAGCCACCAGATCGCGCACGGAACAGGTCTGGCCGCTGCCGATCACGAGGTCCCGAGGCGCATCCAACTGCAACATGGCCCACATGGCCCAAACATAATCCCGGGCATGGCCCCAGTCCCGGCGGGCATCGAGGTTCCCAAGCACCAATTCTTGATCAAGGCCCAGATGAATGCGAGCCACCGCCCGAGTGACCTTGCGGGTCACGAACTCCGGTCCGCGCCTGGGGGACTCATGGTTGAACAAGATGCCCGAGACCGCCCAGGCGTCATAGGCCTCGCGGTTGTTGATGGTCGACCAATGGGCATACAACTTGGCGACCCCGTAAGGTGAGCGGGGATGAAAGGGCGTGGTCTCCGATTGGGGCCCCGGGGCGGCGCCAAACATTTCAGAACTGGAGGCCTGATAGAAGCGCGCCTCAGGAGCCACTTGCCGCAAGGCCTCCAGCAAGCGCGCCGCACCCAGACCAGTGACTTCCGCAGTGGCCACGGGCTCCGAGAATGAAGTCTGAACGAAGGACTGGGCTGCCAGGTTGTAGACCTCAGTCGGTTTTGCCTCTTGCAGGGCGCGCACCAGGGAACTCTGGTCCAGGAGGTCTCCTGTGATCAGATGCAATCGCGGCAGGAGTTCGGTAATGCGCTCATAGCTCGGTCTGGATGTGCGCCGCACGAGCCCAAAGACCTGATAGCCCTTGTCGAGCAGCAGTTCCGCCAGATAGCTGCCGTCCTGACCTGTGATACCAGTGATCAAGGCTCTGGGACTTTGAACTTGAGGCTGGATATCTTGCATGCCTGCTTGACGCCCTGGGGCGTCGTTTCATTCCCCCAGATTCGAAACCAAAAGGATCCACAGGCCCATACAACCGGTATACATCACAAAGGGGAGCAGGCTGTGCCGGGTCAGGAATAGCAGCAGCATACGCAAGGAAAGCAAACCCACCAGGCCCGACACCACCACTCCGAGCAGCATCCCGGAGTTGGAGACCGAACCGAAGCCCAGTTCCATGGCATCTGGCAACTTGAGCAGGGCCGCCCCTCCCACTGCAATCAGGCTCATCAGAAACGACAGGCGGGCCGCCTGGGTGCCCGCCAGCCCGAGCATCAGGCCGGCGGCAATGGTGCTGCCGGATCGGGAGACGCCGGGAACCAACGCTGCCGCTTGGGCCACCCCAATGACGAGGGCCGTCCAAAGGGGAGGCACAACAGCCACCCCCTCATCACTGGGTTGCCCGTGCCGCCGCCTGCCCCTCTCCCCAAGGGCAAGGAGGCACGCGGTCCCTAGCAAGCCCCACCCCGCGACCCGGACGTTTGCGCTGGCCTGCTCAAAAAGGTCGTCCGCGCATATCCCAAGCAGCGCCGCAGGGATAGAGGCAACAGCCAGCCAAATGGGCAAACGCCACTCGCGGCGCAAGAGCCCGCGCAGCAGAGCGATCACATCGACGCGATAGGCAACCAGCACGGCCACCAAAGTGCCCACATGCAAAGCCACATCAAATGCAAGGCCCACCTCCTTCAGTCCCAGGAAACTGCGCCCAAGCACCAAATGCCCAGACGAGCTGATCGGCAGGAACTCCGCCACCCCCTGCAAGACCGCCAACAGAAGCACTGCCAGCAGATTGGATGCTTCGGGATCGGTGACGGGGTCCATGGAGCTAGGATCAGACCAACTGGCCGGCGGCCTCTGCCACAGGGGTCCATTCGATCCCCAGATCGCGACCCACAGGCTCACAGGTCAGGGTACCGCCCAGGGCGTTGGCGGCCTGGGCCAGGGCAGAGCTGCCCTGAATAGCACTCTTGGTTCCCTCCGACGCCAGCTTGCGCACCCAGGGCAGGGTCGCGCTGGTCAGGGCAAGAGTCGAGGTGCAAGGCACCGCTCCAGGCATGTTGGCCACGCAGTAGTGCACCACATGGTCCACCACATAAGTGGGCTCGTCATGGGTAGTGGGTCTGGCGGTTTCAAAACAGCCGCCCTGATCGATGGCCACATCAACAATCACGCTGCCGGGCTTCATTACCTTGAGGTCGTCCCTACTGACCAATTTGGGAGCCGCAGCCCCGGGGATCAGCACCGCGCCCACGACCAGGTCAGAGTGGGCGAGTTCCTCGCGGATTGCACGACGACTGGACCACAGGGTGGTGCAGTTGGCTGGCAGGATCTCGTCCAGGTAGGCCATGCGCCCGTGGTTCACATCGGCAACAACAACGTCAGCACCGAGGCCTGCAGCCATGCGAGCCGAGTTCGTACCAACGGTACCGCCGCCCAGGACCAGGACCCGTGCCGGGCGCACACCAGGAACACCGCCCAACAAAACCCCAAGGCCGCCAATGGGCTTCTCCAAGCAACGTGCGCCCGCCTGAATCGCCAGCCGACCAGCCACTTCGCTCATGGGTTCGAGCAGGGGCAAGCGGCCATTGACCACAAGCGTCTCGTATGCGATGCAGTGGGAACCCGTTGCCAGCACCCCACGCGTCAATGCTTCGTCAGCTGCCAGATGAAAGTAGGTGAAGAGGGTCTGGCCCGGGCGCATGCGGGACCACTCCACATTCTGGGGTTCCTTGACCTTGAGCATCAGATCCGCCTGGGCCCAAACTCCATCAGGGCCCGAAACTATTTGCGCTCCCGCATCAGAGTAGAGTTCATCACCAAGGCCCGAGCCATCCCCTGCGCCACTCTCCACTAGGATCTGGTGCCCATCAGCGACCAACTCTTCGACCCCAGCCGGGGTCAGGCCAACCCTGTACTCATGGGTCTTGATTTCACGAACGCAGCCGATTTTCACAGGGAACTCTCAGGAAGAAGGCAATGGCCAGGACAAGGGACTAACGAAAATACCGAGGCCAAGAAGTCTAGCGAGCAAACGCCTGGGATGGGCACATCGCCTGGCCTGGGTGGCGGGTTTTGAGCGTCGATTCGAGCCCCCTGGGCCTCTCCCTCTTCCCCATGGCTACCCTCTCGGCCCAAAGTAGTGAAAACTGTTGGCAGCGGCAGTCCCCCGCGCTAATCTCCCCCCGCTGAATGCTTAGGACCGCTAGCTCAGTTGGTTAGAGCGCTACGTTGACATCGTAGAGGTCACTGGTTCAACTCCAGTGCGGTCCACCAACAACTTCTGTCAAACCTGGGGCTGGAGCGCCCTCGCAGGCACATCTCGGCCCCTGCTGACAGATTTAGGCTCCAACTCGTCGTCCCCAGGCCGTACAAGAGGGCATGCACAGCATTCTCCTCCTATCCGCCCTGTCCCTGGCCCAGACCCCCACCGACAACACGCCCGTCCAGCCCAGGGACCCCAACGCAATCCTCGCAGCACAGCATGCAGCCTATGACGCCATTGCGAACGTGCCGCGAGAGACCCCTACCACCCGCGTTGCCCGAGCGGTGCAACCGAGCGTAGTTTTCATCGAAACCGAAGGATCACGCATGATCAGGCGCGGCCCCTTTGGCAGCACCACGATTCCTGTCCAAGGTGCGGGCACGGGCGTTGTGGTTCACGAGGACGGCTATGTGATCACCAACTATCACGTGGTGCGCGGAGCGCGAAGGATTCAGGTCTCATTTGCAGGGGAACCCGTGCGACACCTGGCAGAATTGCTTTCCTATCGCGAGGCCGAAGACCTGGCCCTTCTTCGCATCACCAACAAGGGGAGCCTGGACCCGGATCATTCCGCCAATCCCTCCGAAGAACAGCCCCTGGGCCTGACCTCTGCCGGCATTGTGCGGCGCGCTCCCAAGGTGATCGACATCCCTCCCCGTCCCTACCCGGCAGTGCGTATGGGCACCAGTTCGGACCTGATGGTGGGAGAAATTGTGGTGGCCGTGGGCAATCCCCATGGCCAACAACACACGGTCTCCAATGGCATTGTCTCCGGGTTGCACCGGGACATTCAGGCTCAGAATCTGCTCTTTCGAGATCTGATCCAAACAGACGCCTCCATCAACCTGGGCAACAGCGGCGGCCCCCTGCTCAACATTCGTGGAGAACTGATCGGCATCAACACGGTAATGAATGTTTCAGCCGAGAACATCGGCTTTGCGATCCCGGTGGACCGGGTGCGAGATGTGCTTGAGGACGAACTCTTCCCCAGCGCCCACCGGGCCTGGATAGGCATCGATCTGGGAGAAGACCAAGCGGTGACCTCCGTGGTAACGGGCAGCCCTGCTGCCCAGGCGGGCCTCTGCGCCGGAGATCGCATCCTCTCCATCGCCGATCGCCCAGCGACTACGCCAGAGGATTGGACCCACGCATCCCTGCAACTGACTCCAGGTGCTCCCTCGATCCTGATGGTGCAGCGGGGACCGGAGGAGGTGCGCATGACCCTGATCCCCTGGAGCAGATCCAGCGGAATACTCTGGAAGCATCTGGGCCTCAGGGTGCGCGAGGTAGCATCTGGCCGCACACCCTATATCGTGGTCACGGCAATCCGCAAAGGTGGGCCGGCGGCAGACATAGGGGCACAAATCGGCGACCTGATTCCAGCAGTGCACCCCGCGGAAGCGGGCAGCCGTCCCGCCTCCCTGGTGCGAAATCGCCGGGATCTGGCTGCCATCGTGGAAGCCATGACCACGGGCACCATGCTCGAGATCGACATCTACCGGGATGACGACAGGAACCAGGAATACGGCTACGAGGAACTCTACAAGGGCGCGCTCGTGAAGCACTAGGGCTCCCGGAAGCCAAGAGACGCAGGCTAGGACCCCAGCCCCCTGTCCCGCTGCTGGTCAGGGGGCAATAGGGGTCCACAATCGTGCTTGCTTGGCCGATCAAGAAGCTTACTCTTGCCTTCTCATGCCCCCCCCCATGGAATCCGACCCCAGCCTGCTCAGGACCCTGCTGACCTTCAGTGAGCGCTTCGGGCAGATGCTCTCTCGCATTCTGCTGACCGTGCTCTACTACGGCCTGTTGGGCCCCGTGGCCCTGATCTATCAGCGCTGCGCCGACCCCCTTCACCTGCGCAAGCGGCCATCGGGCAACTGGACAGCCTGGGACGACCACGGCATCGGCCTCAAGGCCGCCCGCCGCCAGGACTGAACGCTCGATCGACCAGCAGCCCCCAATGAACGTTCTCGGCCTCTCATTCGATTACCACGATTCCTCTGCCGCCCTCATCAAAGATGGCGTACTGGTGGCAGCTGCTTCGGAAGAGCGCTTCAGTCGCGTCAAGCACGACTCAAGCCTGCCCAAACTGGCAGTGGAATTCGCCATCCAAAAGGGCGGCATCACCCGTGACGAATTGGACTGGGTGGTTTTCTACGAGAAGCCCTTCGTCAAGTTCGAACGCATGCTGCTCACGGGCCTGGCCACCTTCCCTCGTTCAGCCGGAGTCTTTCGAGAATCCATGCAGCGCTGGATCAGCGACAAGCTGTGGGTCAAGTCCCACATGGCACGCAAGCTCGGAGTGCCCAAGAAAAAACTGCTCTTTGCGGAACACCACATGTCCCACGCAGCGGCGAGCTTCTTCACCTCACCCTTCGCCGACTCCGCCATTCTGACTGTGGACGGAGCCGGCGAATGGACCACCGCAACCATGGGCATCGGCAGGGGCAACAAAATCGAGTTGCTGAAGGAAATGCGCTTCCCCCACTCCTTGGGGCTGCTCTACTCGGCCTTCACGGCCTATTGCGGTTTCGAGATCAACGAGGGCGAGTACAAGTTGATGGGCATGCACCCCTACGGCACACCGCGTTACACGGACAAGATCAAGCAACTGATCGAGGTGGGCGAGGACGGAAGCCTGTGGCACGACATGCGCTACTTCAACTACCACTTCTCACGAAACGACACCCTGTCCACTGCCTTTGAGGAACACTTTGGTCGCCCTCGCCGAGACCCCAAGGAAAGCGACAAGAGTCTCGATCCCTACTACTGCGACATGGCCGCTTCGATCCAGGCAGTGACCGAAGAAGTGCTGCTCAAGATGCTGCACCACCTGCACGAGGTCTCGGGCGGCATGAACTCCGTCTGCCTCTCTGGCGGAGTGGCCCTCAACTCCGTGGCCAACTACAAGCTCATGCGGGATGGCCCCTTCGAAGAGGTCTACATCCACCCGGCCCCAGGGGACGACGGGGGCGCGGCAGGGGCTGCCTATTGGGCCTACAACCAGATCTGCGATCAGCCCCGGGGCCCGGCCCTCGACCATGCATTCTTGGGCTCTGAGTATTCTGACGAACAGATCGAGACCTTCTTGAAAGAGAACGACATCCCCTACGAACACATCGCCGATGATCAGGCCTTCTACCAGTTCGTGGCCAAAGCTCTCGAAGAGGGCCAGGTCTGCGGCTGGTTTCGGGGACGCTTTGAGTGGGGCCCGAGGGCGCTCGGCGCTCGCTCGATTATCGCCGATCCACGCAGGGCGGAAATGAAGGAGAAGCTCAACTCCACTATCAAGTTCCGCGAAGCCTTCCGCCCCTTCGCCCCCAGTGTTCTGGAAGAACGGGCCGATGAGTTCTTCGAGATCCCCAACGCAGAAAAGCACTTCCCAGCACGCTTCATGCTCTATGTGGCCCCCGTCCGCAAAGAGAAACGGGATGTCCTCCCAGCCATCACCCACGAGGACGGATCAGGCCGCTTGCAGACGGTCTTCAAGGACACGAACCCTGGATACCACCAGATGATCGAGGCCTTCGGCGACCTGACCGGCGTGCCAGTTGTGATGAATACCTCCTTCAACCTCAAGGGTGAGCCAATCGTCGAGTCCCCGGCCCACGCCTTCAACACCTTCAGCCTGAGCGGTATGGACCTCTTGCTGCTGCACAATTTCATCATCCGCGCTGATGCCAAGAAAAAAATCGCTGAGACACGATTCCACCTGCGGCATGAAGGGGATTCGGTCCTGCAAATGGTGAGCTAAGCCAATGCGCCTCTTCAATTCCATACTGGCCGCCCTGGTGGCCATTCTGCTCTTCGGTGGAGCAATGGAAGGTGGTTTGCGTCTGCTCGGTTTTGCTCCCCCCAAGACCCTGAACCAATTTGATGCGGTCACGGGCTGGAGCAAGACCCCAGGTCTGCGAGCCCACCGCTCCAGCAGGGAGTATTCGGTCGACTTTTCCTTCAACGACAAGGGCCTGCGAGAAGACCAGGATGTGCAGCCGGACAGCAAAGACCCGGAGCGCCTGCGAGTGCTGTGCCTGGGAGATTCCTTTGTCCTCGGGTACTCCGTACAGCGCGAAGACCTGTTTGTTGACATTCTGGATGCCCGCTGGGGAGACAAGGCCGAGGCGATCAACGTGGGCACGGAAGGGTGGGCCACGGACCAGGCGGTGGCCTGGCTGGAATCCGAAGGGAGCAAGTGGCAACCCGATGTGGTGCTTCTGATGCCCTACGAGAACGATCTCTACTGGAACACCCAGGAACAATACACGCGCTACCCTAAACCGCGCTATTCGGAATTGGGAGAGCGCAGTCAACGGGAACTGGCAGATCCTGGTGCAGCGCCCCTGCGCGACCGGAGCGCCTTAGCGCGCCTGATCCTGCCGAAGTCCTCCTCCCTGCCGCGTATCGAAAGCGAGGGCTACAGCCTGCTGGCGGAACATGGAGTCCTGCTGACGGGAGGCGGCCCCAACGGGGACGCAATCCGTCGTCATACCCAAGGCTGTCTCAAGGCCTTGGCCAGTTGGTCTGCAAAGACCGACACCAAGGTGCTCGTCTGTCCAATCCCTGCTCACTCCGCTGTTGACGAAACCTACGCGCGCGAAGTCTTTGGGCCCCGAGTCTTGAGCGGTATGCCCAGAGATTCCTGGGATGCAAACCGACCAGTGGACCTCTTCCTGGAACTCGCAGCTGCCGAGGGCCTTGCCACCGTGGATCCACGCCAGGCGCTGATCACCAGCCTGAAGAATGGCGAGCAGCCCTACTTCTCCATCGACTGGCACCTGAATCCGATTGGGAACAGGGTGCTGGCGGGAGTCCTGCACGACGAGTTGGTGCGCCTTGATTGGGCACCTGAGGGAACCGATGGCGCTACGCCTCCCCCCGCGCCCAAGAAATCACCCCTGACAACGCCGGCCCTGCTCTACCTCCTGCTGGTGACAGTACTGGGAACCATCTACTGCCGTCTGTACCCCCAGGAGAAACCCCTGCGCGCCTACGGACTCGTGGGCGCACTCCTGGGCCTGGTATTCGGTTTGGTCCTGGGGGCGGCAGCCATTCTGGACATCCTGCCACCGGACCTGGGAAGAGTACTGACCACTATTGCGGTCCTGGCCCTGTTTGGCTTCATCGCCTGGAAACTGGGCGACCGGGTGACGATCATCGCGGGCCTGATGGGAGCCTTCATCCGCCGGGGACACTGGTACCTGATGCCGCTCCTGGTGGTCCTTCTCACGGTGGGATCGCTCCTGGTAGTGGCAGCCTCCTCACCACTGGTAGCACCTTTCATCTACACTCTGTTCTGATTTCACCCGCCCTGTTCTCATTCACATGCAGCGTTTCCTCAAGGAAAATTGGCTTTGGATCCTGGCCCCCATCGTGCTGGTCGTCCTCGCGGTGATCATCATCAGCATGATGAACTCCAACGCCGAGCCGGCGGGCTTTGATTACCCGCTCTAGGTCCTGCGCCGCAAGAGCAGGAACCCACCCGCGGCCTGGGCCACCAGCAGGTGGAGTTGGGTGCTGTCGTCGATCATGCAGCGAGGCAAGGAGTAGAGGTCCGAATCCTGGGTCACAATCCCAGGCATGGTGGTCAGGGCTGCTTCGTACCCAGCCGCACGCACGGCTGCCTTGGAATCGGAGTTGAAATCCCACGCCCGTCCAAAGGGATAGGCAAAAGTGGCCCCGCAGGCTCCTGGAAACAGTTCCTCCAGGTCCCGGCGACCACCTCCTATTTCTTGCGCCTGGTCTTCGGCCGGGAGACTGGAGAGCACCTCGTGGGTGCGGGTGTGACCACCGGCTTCGATGGAAGCGCCCCCCACATCGCGGCCCAGCATCTCCTTCACCCCTTCCGAATCGAGATGAATGCGGCGACAGAGGGCCGCTCCATCTCCCCCCTGCGCCTCAAAGCGTTGACGCACAAAAGCGTCCCTCTGCTTCGGCTCGCAGTGGTACTTGAGCACCTTCTTGACGCTGTACTCATCTGCTGCGCCTTTTGAAAGCAAGTCCTGAAAGCGCAGGCCCGCTTCGCTGCTGTCATCCATCTCTACCCAGGCCCGCGCAAAAGCCTCGCAGGAATCCCTTCCGCGACCCAGAAGCCAAAAGAATTCGTGTCCCCAATTGGTGCGGCCATCGGTCAAGACGCGACTCTCCAGATAGACCGTGCAACTCGCATTGGCTGCTGCCAGCACCTGGGGCAAAGCAGTCAGGTTATCCCGGTAGCCATCATCCATGGAGAGAGCCACAACTCCGCGCGGCCCCTTGGGATCAGCAAGTGCCCTGAGCCCTCCCGCCACTGTACGGACGGGATACCGATCTCCAAGGGCGCGCAGCAAGAACTCCAAATGGTGGGGCTGAATGCGCAAGTGTGCGGGCAGGTCTCCATTGACCTGAGGGTCATCTACGCAGTGCCCCGCCAGGATCAACAACCGCCGGGGGGCCAGTCGATCCGCCACTCGCCAGGCACCCGTGTGATACAAAAACCGCGCCCAGACCTGGATCAAGAACTGCTTGAGGATGTGCTTGCTCATGGGATGGCGCGCTCAGGAGCAGGTCTCGTCATCCCGATCCGCATCTGTAAAGTACCAGGAGCTCGGATCCTGGGCCACTGCAGCCAAAGGAGAGGAGGGATCGAGCAAGTGCACGATGATCTGCTTGCGGTCATTGTCATGAGGCGCTCGAAACCCGCAGAACTTGAGTTGCTGCTGCCACCAGGAACCCTCCACCGCCGTTGCACGGGCCACGCTGGCCCCCATCTTGTGCAAGTGCCCAAGGGCCGCTTCCATGGCCGCCGCCAGGGCCACATCATCCAGGGCCAGCAGGTCCACCACATAGCCCACCGCCGCACCACGCTCGGGGAGTTGCACCACCGCATAGCCCACCAGGTCCCCATCAGGAGCGAAGACCCCATGAGCGCGAAAACGGTTGGAGGGCGCGTCGATGAAACGCCAGTTCAAGAACTCCGCACTGCGCTCCTGCAGCCAGGCCCACTTGGGTGCAACCTGAGCCAACAAGTCATCTACAGCAGAGGTAAAACGAGGCAGAGCCACTACGTTGACCTTCTCAAAGAAACTCTTGCGCAGCGCCCCTCGCCGCATGCTGCCACGCCAGGCAGCCCAGCCAGTTCCCATGGCAGCCCGTCGCCCAGCCCGCTGACGTTCCTGCCTCGCGGCTTCATCCGCGTGCAAAACAAAGGTCCAGGGACGCACAGCCCCGACCCCGAGCCAGCCGAGCTTGCTGGTAAAAATCCCCGCAGACTTGGAATTGGGCAGGCCGATCACGAGGGGCCACCTCCGCTCCCGGGCCAACTCCATCGCCCGCCGATCCAGGTCAAGGAAGTAGCCTTTACCGCGATGGTCTGAATGGGTCATCACATCCCCGGTTTCTCCTACGACCCCAGCGAATTCGCCGTGGGACAGAACCCGTCGCCCGTTGCAGGCATAGCCACCCACCGCCTGCCCGCCTGAATCCCTGGTCAACAGGGTTATCGAAGCCCCGTGGGGTGAGTCCCGGTAGCGCCAGGGGAGTACCCGCTCCCCATCGGTCTTGCCGAAAGCAAGGGCGTAGAGTTCCACCTGCTCACCGATCTGGCCAGCGGAAACCTCTTGAGGGACAAGGGACATAGGAAGCATCCTGACCTCCCCCGCGCCAGTTTCAAGCCTCCAGCCCCGTGAAGCCGCAAGAAGATGCTTTTGACCCGGGTTCTGCCCTGACAGATTGGTGGAGAGGGTAAAGTGCCCCCCCACCCAGCCCCCTCATCAAGCACTGTCCCCCCTGCCATGCAGCAACTGATCGAATGCGTGCCCAACTTCAGTGAAGGCCGAAACCAGACCACCATTGATCGTATTTCCGATGCAGTGCGCGGCACCGAAGGGGTTTGGCTGCTGGATGTGGATCCAGGCCGCGCAACCAATCGAACCGTGTTCACCTTCGTGGGCGCTCCAGCAGCTGTGATCGAGGCAGCCCTGGAGGCGGCCAAGGTTGGCGCGGAGTGCATCGACATGACCCAGCACAAGGGAGAACACCCACGCTTTGGAGCGATGGATGTGTGCCCATTGATTCCCATCAGCGGCGTGACTCTGGATGAGTGCGCCGAGTTTGCCCGCGAGTTGGGCCGGCGGCTGGGAACGGAACAGGGGCGCTCGATCTATCTTTATGAGTCCGCCGCGCGCACACCTGAACGCAAGAACCTGGCCCAGGTGCGAGCTGGTGAGTACGAGGGATTGGCCAATCGACTGGCAAGCGGGGATCATGTACCTGACCACGGACCCGCGACCTTTGATCCGCGCTACGGTGCAACAGCCGTGGGTGCGCGACCCTTCCTGATCGCCTACAACGTAAACCTCAACACGACCAGTTCCCGACGGGCAAACGCAATTGCCTTCGATGTGCGTGAGAAAGGTCGCATTCGCCGAGAGCCGGATCCCCTGACAGGGGAGATCGTGCGCGACGAGAGCGGTGACCAAGTTTGGATTCCGGGTGCTTTGTCATGCGTCAAGGGTATTGGCTGGTTCATCGAAGAATATGGTGTGGCCCAGGTTTCCATGAACCTGACGGACCTGGATACTACGCCCCTGCACAAGGCCTTCGACACCTGCTGCGAAAAGGCTGCTGCCCGGGGTATCCGGGTCACAGGATCTGAGGCAGTGGGGCTCGTCCCCTTGCAAGCCATGCTGGACGCGGGGCGCCATTACCTACGCCTGCAGAAACGCTCCACCGGAGTCAGCGACCGTGAGCTGGTGCGCCTGGCGGTCAAGTCCATGGGTCTCGACGAGCTCAGCCCCTTCGATCCTGACGAAAAAGTGATCGAATACGCTATTGAGGCCAAGACAGCTGTCCCGCGCCTGGTGAACAAGACCCTGCGGGGCTTCATCGAAGAGACCGCCTCAGAATCACCAGCCCCTGGAGGCGGTTCGGTGGCCGCTGCTGTGGGAGCTCTCGGGGCAGCCCTGGGCACCATGGTGGCCAATCTCTCCAGCCACAAGCGGGGCTGGGATGATCGCTGGGAATCCCTCTCAGATGTGGCTGAACGCGGTAAGCGCTGTCACGCGGAACTGACTCTACTGATTGACAAGGACACAGACGCTTTCAATTCGATCATGGCCGCCTGGAAACTCTCCTGGGATGAGCGCGAAGTGGCGATCCAAGATGCCACGCGCATGGCGATAGAGGTTCCATTGGCGGTCATGCGCGCTGGAGTCGAAGCCATCGAGGTCTGCGCCAACATGGCGGAGAATGGCATGAGCGCTTCCCTCTCCGATGCAGGAGTCGGCGCGCTCTGTGGCCGACTGGCTGTTCGCGGCGCAGCCCTCAATGTGCGCACCAACGCATCCGACTTCAAAGACGAAGCCCAGCGAAACCTGTGGCTGCAAGAAGCCGCTGAGCTCGAGCAGAGCGCTCAGACAATGGAAGAAAGAGTGCTTGCCACCGTGACCAAAGCACTGAGCTAGCTGCCTGGCCGGCGTCCTAGATCAACGACGACCGCGCACCCAATCGTCCCAGCACACCATCCAGGTGATTCTCGAACGACGGCAGCCGCTTCTGCTCACGCCAGTAGTCCCGCAGCATTGAACCATCTCGCAGGCCACGCACAGTACGCATGGCCAACGCCAACAACTCCGCTGGCAGGGCCGGAGAGTGTCCAAAAGAGAAAGGTACCAGGGTCAGGGGCAGGTCCACCGGTGGTTGTCCACGCCAGGAAGCCACTACCTCTGCCGCCACCAGGGCCCGCTGGCAGGCCCCGATTTCCTCGGCTCCTTCCGCCTCCATCAGAGCCTCATTGATCTTGTCAGGCTGCGGGTCTGCCACAAATTCCTCGAACCAGTCACTACCTGCCTGATTGTCGAAGCTCGCTTCACCCCACATGTCCCCGGTCATCGCAGCACGCTCCGCATGCTCCCATCATGGGCAAATGCACGACCCAGATCCAGTCCATCTGAACAGCGGCCGACGAAAGGGACTATCTGGGTGCCTAATGGTGACTGGTGACCACATGCCGCTGGGGCGGAGGCACCAACCCAAGCATGCGACCTACCCGCTTGCGGCCGTAGACCGGGTTCTCGGAGTAATACATGGCCCGCTCCCAGACCCGGCGCAGGCGCTGGGGCATGGCGTAGTACCAGCGCTCATAGGAACGCACCATGTTCTTGCGTAGTTCCTCCAGTTCGATCTGGCTGAAGTTCTCGTGACGGTAGCCCGAGCGATTGGAACTGACATAGTTCTCCGAAAGATCCGAGAGATCCAGGTTGGCCTCATAGGCATCCCAGGACTCCGTTCCGATCAGGGGATTGAAAACAGATATACGGATGAGGTCAGGCCCAGCCAGACGCAGAACCTTTTCGGTTTCAGCCACATCCTCTTTGGTTTCCCCTGGTGAACCCACAATCAAGTAGACCTTGGCCCAGATCCCCGCGCGGCGGGTCATGCGGGCGGCATTGATGATCACTTCGGGGGTCAGGTCCTTCTTGAGCACATCGAGCATGCGCTGGCTGCCAGATTCCCAGCCGTAGTAAATGCGTCGACAACCGGCCCGGTGCATGTGCTTCAGCAATGGGTAGTCCACGCAGTCCGCCCGGGTATTGGCAACCCATTCGAACTTGAGACCCCGGCGCAGGATCTCGTCACACATCTCGTGGATGCGCTTCTTACGCAAGGTCAGAATCTCGTCCACGAACAGGATCACACCAGGATCGTAGGTCTTGATGATATGTTCGAGCTCGTCCACAATTGCCTCAGTGGAACGCACCCGGAAGCCACGACCAGTGAGTTCCTTCTGGCAGAAGATGCACTTGAAAGGGCAACCTCGGGTGGTGAAGATGTAGATCAGGTGCTCAGGGTTGTTCTGGAAATAGGACTCCATTGGCAACAGATGCCGCGCTGGAGCCGCCAACTCGTCTAGCTTCTTGATCAGCGGCGGCGCTGGGTTGTCAACCCAGAGTTCCCTATCGCGCATACTGGCCACGCCAGGGATCTCCATGATCGCAGCCTCATCATTGCCATCGATGCCCCTGAGCAGCTGAGGCAGGGTGTACTCCGCTTCGCCCTTGAGCACATAGTCAAAGTGCCCCGTATCCAAGAAGACGCCCTGGTCTACGGAGGCATGGGGACCGCCCATGATCGTGATCTTGCCTTTTTCCTTGGCGTACTTTGCCCAGGCAATTGCGCGCCTGATGTTCGGGGTCAAAGCAGAAAAACCAATCACATCATTGCGCTCAATGGCGGCCTTCATATCCGCATCGGTACCGATTCGCTCGTCATGCAGTTCCACGGGAATCTTCTCCCGCTCGAGCATTGCTCCGAGATACCCGATTCCCAGAATCATGGAGAGAGGGTCCTCTTGAACGTGAGGCTTGATGTAAGTCAGGAGAGTCTTTCGCATCGCTTGAAGGTCATTTACCGGTCAATCTTGAAGAGCGCAGGAGACGGGTGCCGAATCGCGGCGGGGTCCTTGGTGTCTCATAGCTCCAATCGGGTTTTTTGGGTCAGATCATCCAATCATTCGGGAAGGAATCTCGATACCCCTCTCCCCCCTAAACTCTACCCCCAGCGGGAGATTTAGGGGCTGCCGGGTCCGAAGATGATCACTTACCCCTCTCCAGGCTCTGAAACAGGGTTCATATTGGGTTGGAGGCCCCTGCAAGAGCCTCATTGTACTGCTCCAAATACGCCCCGGCCATGGAGGCAATTGTGAACTTATCCTCCAGCCGAAGGCGCCCGGCGGCTCCCATCTGCCGGGCCCGGGCGGGGTCCCCCAACAGTTCGGCAATGCGCCCAGCGAACCCCGACACATCGAAGGGATTGGCGATGAAGCCAGTCTCCCCATCGAGCACCACTTCCCGGGAGCCTCCAAATGAAGTGGCGACCACCGGTTTCGAGTGTTCCATGGCTTCCAAGTTGACCATGCCAAAGGTGTCGAAGCAGATCGAGGGAGTGACAAAAATATCCACGGCTGCGTAGGCATGCTGTAACTCTGCACCGCTCAGCCAACCACTTGCACGAACCCGATCCGCCACCCCCAGTTGCTCGGCCTGGGGCAAGAACTCTTGATTGTAGATCTCGGCCTTGCCCATCACCAGGAGGCACAGGTCCGGATGTTTCGGCGCAAGGAGCGCGAGCATCTCAAGCAACTTACCCACTCCCTTTTGGGTGTGCAGGCGCCCACCGATAGCCAGCACCTTGCGGTCTTGCAGGTCATGCTTCCTCCGAAAGGCTGCCACTTCATCTGCGGTTGGCAAAGACTCCTGCAAGGCCAGGCCATTATGCACCGTGGCGTGCACCTGAATCTGATTCATACGCAGCACTTCACCCAATGCATCAGACACCACGGTCAAGCGATCCACATCCCTTTCCAGCACTTGACCGATGCGCCTGTTACGACCCGGGCGAAAGCGAAATCGCTGACAGGGGATGCACTTCGAAAGCCGCGCAGCAACATCGAAATCCTGCCCTCCTTGCTCTTCACCCCCGTGAAAACAGGTCAGCTTCTGATAACAGAAGGTCATCACATCGTGGGCTGTGAAGACCACCGCCGCACCGAATCGCTTGGCCTGAGTCAGGGCGTTGTACCCGATGTGGGTGTGAATCAAGTGCGCGTGCACCAGATCCGGCTGCCACTCCCTCAGAATCTCTTCCAGTGGCTGGTCCACACAAGAGTTATGCAAGCTGCGCCAGGCCCGGAAACGCACCGGGTAGTCCGAGTAGAGGCGAAATATGGAGATACCCTGCGCCTCGGTCGGTGTGGCCTCATCCCGCTTCTGCACAGCTCCGACCACGGCGCACTGATGACCCTGGGCCTCAAGCGTTCGGGCCAGCTGAAAGGTCAAACGCGAGGAGGACCCCACGCCCGGGTCGGCGATTTCAGTCAAGAACAGAATGCGCATCAGGACCGTTC
>JABABA010000020.1 GCA_014238415.1 Planctomycetota bacterium
TACGTACCCACCCGTCGATGGGCCGTGGCTCCGACGTACTCCTGATCCCATTGCGTGACGACCCCATTGTGGATGACGGTGACGCGAGCTGGCTGGAGCAGGTCCTTGCCCTCGAAGCGGGGCGCCCGGAACAGGATGTCGTAAGTCTGCCACTCCCCCGGGGCGCGGCAGGCATTGACGAGAGGCGGTGTCTGACCATAGAGAGCCGAGCATTGGCCGTCTGGGTAGCTGGGATTCTCAAAGGAGTCGAGGATCTGAACCTCGTAGCGCGCTTGCAGGTAGACACCACTATTGCCGCGACCCTGACCTGAACCCTGGGGGGTCGAAGGGGTGGCGAATTCCAGATGGAGTTGAATGTCTCCGAATTCTTGCTTGCTGATTACAGGGCCTTGGCCACGCACTGCGAGCATCACTCCTTCCTGCACTTTCCAACCTGCGGCATCCCCTCCGGGCTTGGACCAGTTGCTCAAGTCGATTCCATCGAAGAGAACCGTAGCGTCCGATGGGGGAGCGGTTCCCAACCCGGGCGTGATGACGGTCGGTTGTTGAGCGTCCTGTAGATAGGGTTGCCCACACAGGGCCGCGACGGTGGCGGCGGCAAGCAAGGGAATCAATGCTGTTGTGAACCAGTATCTCTTGATCATGTTCGGGCTCCGTAGTGGTAGATGATTTCCTACCTTAGCGTGGAATTACCACTCGCACGAAAGCTGCCTGGCGATTCCATCTCCTCCCGATGCCGAAGTCGGCTAGGCGAACCGATCTTGTGCTACCATTTCGGCCAAGATGAGCAGAACCGCACTTACCCGGTGCATGTCTAGAGAGGCAGATCGAGGATCGTTACCTATGATCAGAACAATGAAAGTCTCTTTGGCGTTGGTTTTCTTGTCGGTCAACCTGGCATTCGGTTCTCCCGCCGTCCATGAGCGTCGCACCGTGACCCCGGAGAAACGCCCGAACCTGATCCTGCTCGTTACGGACGATCATCCGTTCGATGCCATGGGGTGCGCAGGCCACGCCATCCTGAGTACTCCGAACATGGATGCCTTGGCAGAACGAGGTTCTCGATTCACTCACGCTTTTGTCACCACTCCGATCTGTGCAGCGAGCAGGGCCAGCCTGTTCAGCGGCAGATACGAGCGCTCTCATGGCTACACCTTCGGTCAGCCTGCCTTGGACGACGGCATCGTGCACCAGAGCTATCCGAGCCTCCTGCGCCAGGCCGGGTATCGAGTGGGATTCGTGGGCAAGTTTGGGGTAAAGGTCAGTAGCAAGGGCCGCAAGGAGATGTTTGATGAGTATGTCCCTGGAACCTATCCCTATTTCAGGAGTCGTCCTAAACGTTTGCAGGAAGGTGTTGCCGCAGTACCTCCGCGGCACCTGACCGAGATCAATGCGGATCAGGCGATTGAGTTTCTGCATTCAAGGGACGAGCGGCCGTTCTGCTTGTCCCTTTCGTTTCAAGCTCCTCATGCTGAAGACAACAACCCCGATCAGTTTGTCTGGCCCTCTAGCTGCGATGAGCTCTATCGCGAGGATGTGATTCCTGCTCCGGCCACAGCTGACCCAGCGTTTTTCCAGGCGCTGCCCGAGTTTCTCCGCAGTGGCCTCAATCGTGAACGCTGGAAATGGCGCTTTGATACCCCCGAGAAGCATGCGCGCATGGTCAAGGGCTATTACCGCATGTTGAGCGGCGTGGATCAGGCCATCGGACGGTTGATGAAGACGCTGGACGAACTCGGCCTGGGCGAAGAAACCGTGATCATGCTGATCGGAGACAATGGCTATTTTCTTGGTGAGCGCGGGTACGCAGGCAAGTGGACCATGCACGATCGTTCGATTCGTGTGCCGCTGATCATCAGTGATCCCAGGCGCAAGGCAGAGAAGCGGGGGGAGTTGATTGACGCTTTCGCCCTGAACGTGGACATCGCGCCGACGCTGCTTGAGTTGGCCGGGGTCAAGGTGCCGGCTGCAATGCAGGGTCAGTCCCTTTGCGCGCTTTTGGATGATGCGAGCACGACTTGGCGTGAAGAAGTCTTCAGCGAGCACCTCTGGGAATTCAAGCGCATTCCCCGTACGGAGGGCCTGCGCACACGGGATTGGAAGTACATCCGTTACCCTGACCATCCAGAGTACGAGGAGTTGTACGACATTCAAACTGATCCCCGCGAGGAGCACAATCTGGCGGGCGAGGAGCAATACTCTCGGCGCTTGATGAAACTGAGAGAACGCTGCTCGCTTGCAGCAGGTCGTGCAGCGGGCTGAGTCCGCTCGATGCAGAATCGGCACCCGGCCAAGGGTGATCGCGAGCATATATAACCAAGTATTCTTCCCTTACCTTGTGCCCGGTCTTTTCGGAAGGGTCGGACGTGTGTCTGCGATGAGGAAGTCCCGGTGAAGACACTTGAGTTTCGGGGGCATCACTCAGGTACCCTCGTTTTCATGCCAAACGACCGCCACACCGCGCCCTTCTCTGCCGGACAAGTCGCGGACTTCCAGCGGGATGGATTTTTGGGGCCCGTGCCGGTTCTGGAAATGGAAGAGGTCCTGGATTTGCGCGAGCGGGTGGATTACTTGTTCCAGAATCTCGACTCCATTGAGCCCGAGCTGTATGAGGTGGAGGCTGCTCACACAGAGCGTCCCGAAGACGTGGTCTGTCACTTCCTGGGAGGCTGGCGGGTTGATGAGAGACTGCGGGAGCTTGTCTTTGATCCGCGCCTGACCGGGGCCGCCGCGCAACTGTTGGAGGTCGATTATTTGCGCTTTTGGCATGACCAGGTGTTCTACAAGCCGGCGGGACATCCGGGAGTCGTCCCCTGGCATCAAGACTATTCCTATTGGACGCGCACGGCACCGGCGCGACATGTGACCATCAACATCCTGCTCGATAATGCGGATGAAGAGTCTGGTTGCCTGCAGTTTGTACCGGGCAGTCAGGAGTGGGGGCTGTTGCCATCGGTGGGGTTTGATCAGCCCCTGGAGAAGATCCGGGAGAGTCTTCTTCCGGGCCAGGAGTTTGTGCCCCGCGCGGTGCCGGTGGCAGCGGGTTCAGCAACGATTCATCACAGTCACACTCTGCACGGCTCTGGTCCCAATCGCTCTAGCCGGCCACGGCGGGCTCTGGCCTTCAATTACATGTGCGCACAGACGCGGGTGGCGGATGATTCTGCGCCACTCCTGCGTGGGGCGCCCCACCTTTCCAAGGGGGAATTGGTGGCGGGGGAGCTGTTTCCTGTGGTTTGGAAGGCCGCCATCAGCCGCCACGGCAGCTAAGCACTCAGCCTTGTCTGGACCAACCGGCGGGATCCGCGGACTGCTTTGGGGGTGCTGAGGACCGTGGATGGCGGCAATCTCGTGAGGCCTGCCGTTGTTCTTGTGAACCAAGCGTTCCTCATGGTTGCCCCTGCTGGCGTCCTGGGTGTTCTTACTTTTCGTCTTCTGGGGGAGGCACGTACTGGTTGGTGGGAGGGCCTGTACCCGGGTCGTCGGGTATCGCAACGCCCTCATTGCGCAGGGCCACGATGCCTGGGTGGTCTGGTCCGTAACGGAGGGCTCGGAACATAGCCGTTGGCCAATCCTCAAGATCCTTGTCCGCCCCCTCTTCAGCGGTGAAGGGACTCCTCCAATCCCAGACCAGCTCGCCGGTGGGTGAGACTTCGAAGACACGCCCTGGGGCGCCGCTGCAGACCAGGGTGTTGCCGTTGGGGAGCCGTTGCATGCCGGAGATGAAGGGCGAATAGAAGGATTCCGGCTCGGTTGCCTCGTAGACCCACTGTGGCTCTTCGGGACCGAACGGCCAGCCTTCCTTGAGCGGGTAGCGCCCATCCACGTCCCGCGGGGCCCACCATTCGACGATCGTGGACCACTCGCGCTCGCTGTTGCCGTTGTTGAAGACGATCAGGTTTCCCGCGCCGAGGTAACCCTCGGGGATCCACTGGACGTTGTGCTGTCCAAGGAGAGGGCGGTCCGCATGCTCACCCATCCCGTAGGCAAAGGGATTGCCCCATCGATAGATCAGGTCTCCCTTGGGTCCGCGTGCCTCCTCCCTAGAGATGGAGTGGTCGATGACCCAGATCTCGTCGAAGCGGCGGACGCTGATGGCGATCTGGTCGAGGTCGGCGTTGTATGCCACGGCATTCGTGTGCATCCAGTCGGCGTTCTTGACGCGCTTCTTGCGGGCTTTGTCGGCCGGATCTTCCTCCTTGTCTTCTTCATCCGGCTGCTGTGCGTCCGCTTTGTCCTCGTCGGCCTTCTCGGGCTCATCCTCGTGGTCGTCGTCCCCCCCGGCATAGCCCATGGCAGCCATCTGCTGGTCGATCTTGTCCTGTTCCTCCTCGCTGGGTGGATCAGGGTCGCGGTCTCCGTTGATGTCGATTTTCTCCGGGTGCGCAGCGGGGTCCTCAACGAAGCCCTTCAGGTCGGGATTGTGATTCTGGATCACGTGGTCCATAGCGTGCCATGACCACACGATCTCGCCGCCCTCCGGTGGCGTAGGGCGCACCTCGTAGACCGCGCCTCCCCACCACTCTTCACCTTCAAGCAGCTCGGCGTCGCGGCCCGCGGCGATGGCGTCGTCCCGGGTCATACGGTCCCAGGCCACGAAGAGCAGATTCCCGTTAGGCAACTGCTCGATGTCGTGGTGTTGGGTCCCCGACTCTCCGTTCCAGTCGAACTGCCAAAGGATTTCACCGTCATGAGCGAGTTCGAGAATCTGTCCGCCGTGGCCGCCCGCATCTTGGAAATAGGGGTCGTCGCCGTAGCGCTGACAGGCCAGTACGGTCCCCTTCTTGGTCAGGTAGCAAGAGTCGCCGGGTTTGAGCGGGGTGTCCCAGTGGTGCACCTCCTCGCCCGCCATGTCCACGAGGTAGACGCGTTTTGAATCGAGCGGGGCAAACAGCGTGAACCCGGGAAACGGCCCCGAAGGGTTGAATCCGGTGCGCTCGGGCATTGGGACCATGGCGCTCGAGGAGTCTTCGACTGAGCAGGATGTGATAAACACGAGTCCCATCGTGATCAGGAGAGGCAGGAGGATCTTCATGTCGCCAGCACGATAACCTAGAGCGCCGGCATGCGCGTGACCTTCACAGGATCGACGCCTGCCGCCGCAGCGATTTCCGGTCGAGGGCTTGGATGCGCACGGCTGGGTCTTGCTGTTTCCTGCCCGAGACGGCGGATCGGGTCGAGGGTTTCACCCGGTGTGGCGTCGCTCAGCCACGAAGGGCCGCATGTTGAACAGACGGTCGCGGGCCCCTTTGCCCAGGGGGTGCACGACGAATTGGGGCCCTCTGGGGGCCTTTCGACGTGATTTCGAGGCTCTTGGGAATTGGAGCCACCCTTGTTGAGCCCTTACTGCTAGACTTCGCGCCACCTCATGAGGCCGCACAACGAGTGGCGGCCGGGCGCACAGCAGATTCCGGTGGGGGGGCTCTTCCTGAGAGTTGAGCCACGAAATGGAACGCGCCTTGAATTTGACCTTGACCCCTTGACTGCTGGATGGGTTGGGTGCGATGCCGCGGGCAGCGGGTTGCACCATTAAACCTACAATCCTTTAGTACTCAAGTGACTTCGTCTACCAAGACGCAAGCCAGGAACTCGTTTGCGAGTTTTGGCCTTGCTCAAAATCTAACCCGTGCGCTCTCCGACATGGGCTTCACCGAACCCCGGCCGATCCAGGCCAAGGGTATTCCAGCCGTCCTCAAGGGGCGTGATGTGCTCGGACTGGCAGCTACAGGAACCGGCAAGACCGCAGCCTTTGCGCTGCCTATGCTGGAACATCTCATTGCCCAGAAACCTCGCAGCAACAGTGGCCCACGGGCATTGGTTGTTGCACCTACGCGGGAGCTGGCTCTGCAGATCCACGCGGAGATCGAGTTGCTTGCCAAGTACACCAATGTGCGTGCAATGACAGTCTTTGGTGGCGTGGGCGCCGGGCCGCAGATTCGCGTCCTGCGAAAGCATCCTGATATCGTCGTGGCTTGTCCCGGGCGCTTGCTTGACCTGGCCAATGGGCGCAATGTGCGCCTCGACAATGTGGAGATGCTGGTGTTGGACGAGGCCGACCACATGCTTGACATGGGTTTCTTGCCGGATGTGCGGCGGATCATCAAGCTTCTGCCTCGCCGTCGGCAGAATCTCTTGTTCTCGGCCACCATGCCCCGAGAAATTCTCAAGCTGACCGATGGCTTGCTGCAAAATCCTCACACTGTGGAGCTTGGCCACTCCAAGCCTGCGGAGACCATCGAGCACTCCCTCTATCCCGTGGACCAGACGCGCAAATTCACCCTTCTGAAGCACCTTCTGGCTGACGATGGTTTTCATTCGGCGATTATTTTTCTGCGTACCAAGCACCGAGCCAAGCGTTTGGCGCGGGACTTGGAGAAGGCCGGGCACCGCGCGATTGCCCTGCAGGGAAACATGAGTCAAGGCGCACGCCAGAAGGCCATGGAGGGCTTTCGGATGGGCAGGTACGATGTGCTTGTGGCCACCGATATCGCCGCCCGAGGCATCGATGTGGCCAATGTCAGTCACGTGATCAACTTTGACTTTCCGGGTACACCTGATGCCTATACCCATCGTATCGGTCGTACTGGTCGCTCGGAACAGAGTGGACAGGCTTGCACTTTTATGACCCGTGATGATATGGGTGCGGTCAAGGCCATTGAGCGAAAGCTCAAGATGACAATCCCTCGTATCAAGATCCGGGACATGATGAGTGGCGGTCGCGAGACAGCTGCAAGAGGTCGAAGGCAGATTGCGCTCTCCCGCGGTCCGGCCCAAGAACTCTTCGAGCCAACCCCCAATGGACGCCGCGGCAAGCCCGCTAGTGGGTATGCTGGCCGGGGAAGCTCTTCCTTTGGCAAGAAGCAGTCGGGCGTGCGCTTTGGTGGTTCTGGCTCTGGACATTCCTCCGGGAGCCGTCCTTCAAGTGGGCGGAATGGTGACTCTTCCACTTCCTTTGGTGCGGGGTTGGACGGAGGTTCTTCACGCAGGCGGGGAGGCGGGGGGCGCCGGCGTAGATCGCGCTGATTCCCCACGCTGAGAGGGGCGCAGACAGCCTGCTGAGCTCCAGTTGGGCTAGAGGCTGCAATGCCATGAATTCTCTTGCAGCAGACCCGAGGCAGCCCGTGCAGATCGATTCGCGAGGAGGCTGCCGCGAACTCCATTCAGCATCGTATGGTGTGTTCAAGTGACACAGCTCGGTCGACACTCACGCCCCTTCCGGGTGCGATGCACGCAGCCCGTGCAATTTCCTGAATTCAATCCGTACCTGCGGAAGTACGAGGAATTCGGGTCTCCGGTAGTGCGTTCAGAGGCAGCCGTCGGGGCACGTGGGGCATGGGCCCGGCAATTTGCCCAAGAGCAGCCGCTGCACCTGGAAATTGGTTCCGGAAATGGGTTCTTTCTGGCTGGTATCGCTCAGGTCCATCCCGAGTGGAATGTGCTCGGGGTCGAGATCCGTTTCAAGAGGATCGTGACTGCGGCCAAGAAAATCCGCGCCTTTGGTGTCGAGAGGAATGCACGAATTGTCCGTTATGACGCCTGGTGGCTGGACGAGATTCTAGCCCCTGGGGAATTGTCCGGGCTGTACCTCAATCATCCTGACCCCTGGCCCAAGGACAAGCACGCACGTAACCGACTGCTGTGTCCTTTCTTTGCGCAGTGGGCGGCTATTGCCCTGCGGCCTGGCTCGGAGCTGCGGCTCAAGACCGACTCGCTCCTGAATTTCCGCCAGATGGAATTGGCCATTGTGGATCAGCCTTTCGAGATCCTTGCTCAGGTAGAAGACCTGGGGCGCAACGGGGTCCCCTGGCCCGAGCGGGAAGAAATCGTCACGAATTTTCAACGCAAGTTCGAGCGGAAGGGGCTGCCTGTGCATGGCATGGTGTTGCGCCGCTGCGGGGACTGAACAGCAGCATCCACCTCCCTCGAAACAGAGCAGTCCTTCCTCCTGATGCCCCTTTCGGCGATACTGCAGCCATGAATCCTGCGACCCCAGCACGGCCCCTCAAGCTCGGCATCCTTGGCGCTACGGGTCTGGTCGGGCGTGAGATGTTGCGACTGGTGGGGCAGCGGAGTTGGTGCTTGGGGGAGTTGCGTTTGTTTGCTTCTGAAGAGCATGCGGGTCAGGGCTGGGAAGAAGGTTCCCTGCGGGGGGATTACCTCGAAGCCAGTGCGGGGTCCTTCGCTGGACTCGACTTGTTGCTCTCCACTGCCAGCGGCGATCTAAGCCGCAGGTGGTTGCCGGAAGCAGTGGCCGCTGGGGTTGTGTGCATTGACAATACCAGTGCCTATCGTCTCGATCCCGGTGTTCCCCTGGTGGTGCCCGAAGTCAACGGTGCGGAACTTGAGGACATGCAACTCGGGCAGGGCGCCATCATCGCCAATCCGAATTGTTCGACTATTCAGTTGGTCGTGGTTCTCGCCCCCTTGTTGCGAGGCCCTGGGTTGCGGCAGGTGGTGGTCTCCACCTATCAGAGTATTTCTGGCGCTGGGGCCAAGGCGTTGGAGGACTTTGAGGCGGGAACCCGGCGGGCTCTGATGGGGGAAGCGGTAGACCTGCCGGAAACCGTGCTGAATGTCGTACCCCAGATCGGTGAGCTTGATGGGCAGGGCCATACCGAAGAGGAGCGCAAGATGATGAACGAAAGTGCGCGCATCCTGGGGACAGAGTTTCCCCTGGACGTGACTTCGGTGCGCGTGCCGGTGCTGCGCGGACACGGGGAAAGCGTTTGGCTTGAGACTGAGCAGGCAGTAAGCCTGGAGCAGATTGAGGACCTCTTGGAGGCTGCGCCCGGTGTGGTTCTGCACCGTGGGGATCAGCACCCGACTCCTTGTGGAATCAGCGGAGACCTTGGGGTGCATGTGGGCCGTGTGCGCGCCGTGGCGGGTTCCGATCGGCGCTTCCAGCTTTGGATCGTGGGGGACAACCTGCTCAAGGGGGCAGCCTGGAACGCCCTTCAGATCGCGGAGGCCCGGTCTTGGGGCACTTGAGCAGGCATTTCAGGGGTACAGCAGGGTGCGGGGTCCCCCTTTTCTGAGACCATCTGGTGTCCTGCGCCCAGTTTCTCATTCCCCGCTAGACAGGTATTTCCCCCTTGATCTACGCTGGGCCCCGACTCTGGCCCCCAAGGCCACGCCCCTCAACCAACGAACCACCAATCCCATCATGCAAACCAAGTGGATTCTTCCCCTCGCCCTTGCCGGCGGCCTCGCGCTGCCCGCGATCGCATCATTGTTGCCCAGTGACAGCGCCCCGAACAAAGTTCAAGAGCCTAAGGACTCGCCCAAGAAAAAGGCCAAGCCCCTGAAGATCGGATCCGTGCTGCCCAAGAAGCTCAGCCTGCCGGACTTTGATGGCAAGAGCCACTCGTTCGATGATCTGCGGGGCAAGGTTGTCCTCGTTCACTTCTGGTCCGAACGCTGCCCGGCGGAGCGTCATGCCAATCCAGTCTTCCGTGCAATGCAAGAGCGTTACAAGGGCTCCAAGGATGTGGTCATGGTGGGTATCTGCTCCAACCAGGGGGAACTCGGTGAGCAGCCCAAAAAGGGCACGGATCACAGCAAGGCCTACAAGGCTCTTCGCAAGAAGGTCGCCAAGGAGAAGCTCAATCACCTGATGCTCATTGACCACGGCAACAAGGTCAGCGATCTCTTTGCCGCTCGCACGACGCCACATTGTTTTGTGATCGACAAGAAGGGTAAGCTGAGCTACTCCGGGGCTTTGGACGATGATCCCCGTGGCAAGAAGGGCAAGGATGCAACCAACTATCTTGTGGATGTCGCCAGCGCCCTCTTGGCAGATAAGCGCCCCGAGATCACCACCACCAAGCCATACGGCTGACGCATCAAGCGCTAGTGCTACCCGGAGCCCGTGCGGCTCCAGCAAGACAACATGCTGAATCACATGTCTCGCGCTCTGTGCGCGATCGTGCTCCTCGCGCTGCCCTTGGCCTGCGGGGATTCGGAAGAGAGGGCTGACCAGACCTCACAGCGAACTCCAACTGTCCAGGTTGTGGATTACGCTGGCCTGGAAGCGTTCCTGATGGAGCACAAGGGTCAGCCGTACCTGCTCAACCTCTGGGCGATTTGGTGAGGCCCCTGCGTGGCGGAACTGCCGGAGCTGCTTGAGGTAGCGCCCCGGGCACGGTCCGCTGGAGCCGACGTGTTCGGCTTGAGCTATGACATGATGGTGGCTGGGGCGGATTACGAAGGCCTACCCGACACAATGGCCCGCTTCCTGGCCAAGAAGCAGTTCGATTTCGATGTCCTGCTCTATGACGAGGACGACTATGAAGCGATCAACAAGCGCTTCGGGCTCGCTGGGGAAATCCCTGTGACGTTGGCGATTGACAAGGATGGCGAGGTCGTTGATCGCCATGAGGGCAGTGCGAACAGGGAGCGTTTTGAGGAACTCTTGGATCGTGCGCTGCTTGGGGGATAGGGCTCTCTGGGGAGCAGGGCTCGTCTAGGTTCCGCTTACCAACCCCGGTCGCTTCAGGCAAAGCTCAATGGTTCACCACGAGCCGGCCCCACGGGGATTCCCGCGCGCATGACCACTTGCCCGCGCAGCACCGCCGTCGTGGGCAGGCCCGCCATCTCACGCCCGATAAAAGGGTTGCAGGGGGAACGTGAGAGCAACCAGTC
Organism: Planctomycetota bacterium; assembly: GCA_014238415.1. Lineage (GTDB taxonomy): Bacteria > Planctomycetota > UBA1135 > UBA1135. Next base: position 10,642 of record JABABA010000020.1, read on the forward strand.
TGCCCGTAGGGGGCCGGTCAGATCCGGGTTGACCAGGATCAGATTGCCTTCCAGGCCTGGGGACAAGGGCCCCCGGTTTTCGATGCCGTAGACCTTGATGGGTCCTGTCACGCACAAGCGCAGGATGTCTTCGTATTGCAACCAACCATCGCGCACCGCGGTCAGGAGCAGGGCCAGGGTGGTCTGCACCCCAGGGATTCCGCTGGGGGAGTCCGGGAAGGAGCGTGCTTTTTCTTCCGCTGTGTGAGGTGCATGGTCGGAGCCAATGCAGGTCACCGGTCCCTTCACCAGGGCACGGCGCAGGGCATCCCGGTGCCGGGCATCGCGCACGGGCGGATTCATCTGGGCCCAGGTTCCGAATTCGGTGTAGCAGTCGGGCGCGGTCAAGAAGAGATGGTTGGGGGTTGCTTCCACTGTCACCAGGTCACCCAGGTCGCGCTCGCGTACAAGGTCGAGTTCTTCTGCGGTGGACACATGCAATAGATGCACCGGACGGCCGGTCTTCTCAGCAAGGGTCAAGAGACGCTTGGTGGAACGCACAGCGCACTCCACATCGCGAACATCTGGATGCAAGGCTACTGCGGCGCCGGCGGGATGCTGCTGAGTCAGGGCGGCGTAGCGCTCAGAAAGGCGCGGATTGTCTTCCGAGTGCACCGTGACCCGTCGAGTTCCCGAGCGCAGGACGCGCTCGAGGGTGTCGTCGTCCTCCACAAGCAGGTTTCCCGTTGACGAGCCCATGAAGACTTTGACTCCGGCGCAGCCGGGGACACGTTCCCATTCTCCCAACTGGTCTGCGTTTTCTGGGCTGGCGCCCAGGAAGAACGCGTAGTCCGCCCGGGAGCGACCTTTCGCCCGTGCGAATTTGTCCTGCAGTGCTGCTGGGTTGGTGGTGGCGGGGTTGGTGTTGGGCATTTCGCAGAAAGCGGTTACGCCCCCTGCGATGGCGGCAGCGGAACCGCTGGCCAGGTCTTCTTTCGCTTCGCCTCCTGGTTCCCGAAAATGCACCTGGGGATCGATAGGACCGGGGAAAACCAACTGACCGGAGGCATCCAGGGTGGGGCACTCGCTGGGAGCGGTTTGGTTGGGGGCGATCGTTGAGACCAGACCGTTGCTGATCAGGATGTCGGTGCTTTCGAGTCCGTTTGGGGTCAGCAGTTGCCCTCCCCTAACCAGAAGACTCTTATTGTCGGGATCGAAGGTCATCGGGGATCTTGTTTGAGAGCCGCGCGTATCGCAGTTCCAAGTTCTGGTGCGTCGGTGAGGCTCCTGGCATTCCACTCAAGTGCCAACCCATTGTTCGCATTCTTGGGGATGATGTGGAAGTGTACGTGCATGACCGCCTGGTGGGCCGGGGCGCCGTTGTTCTGCAGCACATTGTAGTCTCTGCAGCCCGTGGCATGTATCACCGCTCTTGCGAGGCGCGGCAGGGCGCGTCCCAGGGCAGCAGCGTGGTCCTCGTCCAACTCGTGCAACTGGGCCGCGCGCTGCTTGGGAATCAGCAGTACATGCCCCCGGGAGAGGGGTTGGATGTCGAGGAAGGCGAGCACATGCTAATTCTCATAGATGCGCTCGCAGGGGATGTCTCCCGCGAGAATTGCATCAAATATGGTGGGGTCAGAGGGCGGCATGGAATGAGGTGGGGCGAATGCCCAGGTTATCGCAGCAGGGAGGTCAGGCGCGCGGCATTTGCACGTTGGCGTTCGATGAACCCAGCGGATTCCCCCTCTGGCGGAGATTCACATGGATCCCAGACCACTGAGGGTAGACCCCAGGTTGTAAGTATCTGGGCAGATATCTCTGCATTGGGCTCGCTCTCCCACAGGATTGCAGTGGGGTGATTCGATTCGATGGCGGAAGCGAGACTCTTAGTCTGTTCTTGGGTAAGGGGGGTCTCTGGGTCCAGATCGAAGGAGATCAACTGCCAGTCATACCGTCGGGCTAGATAGTCATAGGCAGGGTGAGAAGCCAGCAGGGTCTTCTCTTTCAGCAGGTGTCCAAGAGTTTGGAGTTCCTGATCCAGGGCGTCGATCTTTTCTGCAAGGCGGGCAAATCGCGCCTCGGTCTTGACCGCTTCCTTGGGCCAGGTCCTTTGCAAGCCGTCGCGGATCGCTCCACTCATGGCTTTCAACTGGTGCGGATCCAAGAAGGTGTGGGGGTCGATGCCTGCATGTGTGTGGGTGCCACGGGGACCGTGACTGTGAAGACTGTCGGTTCGTTCAATGAGTACCGATGCCAGGGGCAAAGCCGTGTCGATCACACGGGATGTGGGTAGGCTGGCTCCGGCCACCCAACCCTCAAGACCTGCTCCGTTGAGCACGATCAATTGAGCTTTTTGAAAGGCCATGATCTCTGGGCGGCTCGGCTGCCAGGTGATTGGGTCCGCTCCTGGAGGCAAGCTACAGTGCACGGGGATTGATTCGGGCACCAGCGCCTGGGCCAGGCTGGCCACGGGCCAGGAGGCAGTGCGGACTTCCGGGACCAGGGTCATGGGCTCTGGATTGGAAGCTTCGCCGCAAGCTGCGAACGAGAGCATCCAGGTCAAGTGGAATAGGTACTTCATAGGAGTGTTACCAGGTCGGGCAGTATGCGAGCCAGTAGAAGGGAAAGTCCTGTGGCCAGTGCGGCTGCTGTGACAAAAATCAAACCGAGTTCAAGCCCGACCAGGCGCAGCTTGAAACCCGCTGGTGCCCCCAGGGCATCCATGGTCTGCATCTCCCGTTGGCGAAGGCGCAGGGACAGGGCCGCCACCAAGACCACCAGGGCCATGGTGGCTGCGCTCAGCAGGAAGCCCAGGCGATCCAGCAGTTGCTTGATTTTGAAGACGATGCCCAGCAGATCGTCGAGTACCGCGCTAGGCGAGACCGCCTGGCAACCAGCGCGGCCGTTGATACGGCCCTTGAGGATCGTATGACTTTCTGCGTCCGGAGGAAAAATCAGCACAGAACTCAGGGGCAAGCGGCTTTGCTCTCCGTGCAGGTGAAAGTCCTGGGCCTTCTCTTGACTGAAGGAGTTGTCTTCGATCAGCGCGCCGGACAGAGCCAATCGGTCGGGGGCCTCGCTGATCACCAGCTCCGGACTGGTTTCCGCCAGGCTTTCGGCGTCCCTGTGTCCGTGGTAGTAACCATCCAGAGTCCAGGAGGTTTGTACCGCGGTAAACACTGCGCCATCGTCGGCGGTTTCGGTTGGCGCGAGGATGCCCACAACCAAGAGGCGCATGGGCGCTGGACGGGTCAGGTCGTAGAGCCTGGGAGGATCGGAAAAAAACTCATCCCCCAAGCTGGCTCCTAAGGCTGTTGCTACCGTCGCACCCAAGACAACATCCCCGTTCAGCTGGGGCAGATGCCCTTCAGCAGGTTGCAAGCCCCGTTGCTCGTGGTATTCCTGAGAAGTGCCCACCAGCGGGTACTTCCGCATGGAATGACCCAGGTGCAGGGGGATTGTCAGGCCCTTTTGAGCGCGGCTGAGTTCCTCGAAGAATCCAAAGGTCACTTTCTCGTGGTCCGAGGGCCTGAAGAAGAGGGTTTCGAGCACCAGATCAAAGGCTGAGCCCTCGGCTCCCGCCAGCAGGGGCGATGCTGCAGCGCGGGCTCGCATGGATTGGTCATAGCGGCCCATCAACAGTTCGCTGCAAAGGGGAACCACCATGGAAATGGTGAGGGCCAGCAGCACCAGGACTGTGCGGCCCTTGGCGTAGAGGGCATGGCGCAAGGCCAGAGCGGGGAGGCCTTTCATCGCTCTGCGCCTCCATTGTCTCTTGGGGCACTGGTCTGTTGGGCGCTGAATTCCTGGGCATCGATCACCGAGTCGCACTTGGTCATCAGAGTCCGGTCGTGGGTCACCAGGATCAAACTGGCCTGGCGTTCGGCGCAGGCAGCAATCAAGAGGTTCAGGACTTCGGCTCCGCGCTCGAAATCCAAGCTGCCCGTGGGTTCATCCGCCAACACGAGAGTCGGATCCATCAGCAGCGCCCGACTGATCGCCACTCGCTGGCGTTCGCCCATGCTCAAGGCGGCAGGACGCCGGTGGGCGACGCTCTCCAGTCCGACTGCGCAAAGCAGATCCATGGCCTTGGTCTTGGCGCTTTCATCGATTGGCTGGCTCGTTAGCAGCAGAGGCAGCAGCACATTGTCCCGGGCGGAGAGGTAGTCCAAGAGGCAGAATTCCTGGAACACCATGCCGATTCGGCGGAGGCGCAGGTCTCGTCTTTGAGCTTCACTGGCTTGGGCCTGGTTCTGCCCCAAGACCTTGAGCTGCCCCGCGATGGGTTGCAAGTTGCCTGCGATCAAGGTGAGGAGCGTGGTCTTGCCACAGCCGGATGGACCCACCAACGCCAGGGTCTCGCCAGCTTGCAGTCGGAGTTCTGGGACTTGCAGTTTGAAGTCTCCGTCCTGATGGCGGAACTCAAGGTCTTGTGCCAGGATGATGGGGGAGCTGACGATGGGGACGGGCATTAGTGTGAGCCCTCCCGATTTGATTCTGTCTTGGCAGGTGGAGTATCAGGCGGCGCATTTTCATTCCGTCCAACCTCATCGGGCTCAATTTCGTCGCGTGCGCCTTCATCCGACAGGGCCAGCGCCGGGTCATCTGTACTGCTGGCCAGCCGTTCCTGGCCCAGAGGGTCATACTCTTGGATCTTCCATCCCATTGGGCCAAGGGCCAGGGTGTAGCGTGCCTCGTAACCGGTAGTGCGCCGATGGAAGTGACCGAAGTGATGCACGGCTGCGTCCACCTGCCATTTCGCAAGCACTTCAAAACTATCAGGGTTCAAACTATCGGGATCAATCAGGATACGGCCATGCCGCAGGTCTTCGACCTCTGCCCTGGCACCTCCCTGCTCTTGCATGGAAAGGTTCTGCTGCAGGTCGCCATAGAGTTCCTCCAACAAAGGACCCGCCACCGCGGTGGCCAGGGCGGAATAGATCTCCTCTTCGCCGGTGCTGTCGAAGGAACGGTAGAGGTTTGTGTGCAGAGCCAGAAAGATGCTCTTCCCCTCCGCAGGAGTGAGCGCGTTGGCGGAAGCCGCATCCTGGCCCAGTCCTATCCCAAGGGCCAGAAGAAACCCGGCCAGGCTGATCCCCAGACCATGACGGCGATGCTGACCCGGGCGTCCCGCGATCAACAGGCCGAGAACTCCCAGGCCCAAGCCCAGCCACAAGCCGGGCCGGGAACTGAGGGTGGACCTGTTGTCGAGTCCATGGACAGGGACGTCCAACATGTGCAGGCGTTGTGACTCTGGCGGGGCGGTCCATTGCAATTCCGGTGAGTCACTCGAAAGCACAAAGGCCTGATGGGTGCCATATGCGATCACACGTGTGCGTACTTCCAGGCCAGGAGCATCTTCCCGCTCCACGCTGACGGTCAGATTCGGTGGATAGTTCGTCCAGAAAAAACTCAGGCCCTCTACCGCCTGGGAAGCGGGAAACTCAAGGGTCAGGCGCAGAGTGGTCAGGGCGCGGGTGCCAAAGCGCGGGTAGTAAGGCAGGCGTTCCAAATCTGGCGGGGTCCAATCGAAGTGGTTGGGGGTTCCCTCAAGCAGCACTCCGTCTGCTCGCAATTCGCTGTGCTCGCTGACAAATTCAAGCAGGGTCTCCCGCAGGCCCTCCACCTCTACCGGATCCAGGCGGTGCAGGTCCTCGCGCAAGACCCCGACCAGTTCATCCGCGCAGGCCAGATTCAACTGCACAGACAGGCGTAGGGTCTCCTGCTCCACCCGCAGTTCGAAATCCAGATGTGGTCCATCCTGGGGGTGCACCCAGTCGGATGGGGCATCCGGCCGGGAGGGAGTGGCCCCCGCGAGGAGCAGAAAAAAGAGGCCCAGAGACAGCATAAGAGGTCAGTCGTTGGATTCTACGCTGCCAGTGCCCTTGGCGGGCCCTTCAGCTTGCGCCGTCCGAACCCAGGACAGACGGAACTCTTGCACTCCGCCTGCTATTGGTGGTGCTGGGGCGGACTAGAATGAGCACTGCGGCCTTCGTCAAAAGGGCTGCACCCGATCACGATGACTTTGTCTCTGCGCCCAATCCTGTCCCTTTCCCTGCTTCTGTCTCCGGTGTTGGCACAGGATCCAATTGAGGCGCCGATCTCGCGCGCCCTTGAGCGGGCCGGCCCCGAAGTCTTGGAGTACAACGATCATTTGGTTTTTCTTGCCAGCCCGTTCCTGGGTGGACGGCTGCCTGGAACTCGGGGAATGGAGATTGCCAAGGAGTATGTGGAGCACTGGTTTGACAAAGCCGGCTTGACCCCCGCCTTCGAAGGACCCGATGGTCCGCGCACCTCATTTCGTCAGCCTTTCGCCTTGGGAATGCGACGTAAGCTCGAAGAGCAGTCTTTGCGGATTGAGGGACTGACCTTGATCGCAGGCGATGACTATTCCACTACTGGGCATGGGAGTAGTGGAGACCTGGAGGGGGAGCTGTGCTTCGTGGGCTATGGCATCGAAGAGGGTCCCGATGATTATGTTGGTTTCTCAGAGGACTGCGATCTAAGTGGCAAGGTCTGCGTGTTGCTGCGCTTCGAGCCTCTCAATGTGGAAGGCCGCAGTCGCTGGGCTCGAAGGGGATGGAGCCGGCGCGCGGGCTTTCAGGGCAAGTTCAATTCGCTGGCGGCCCATGGGGCGGCTGGGATCTTGTTGGTCAACACTCCAGGCGCAGCGGATCCCAGAGTTGACTCCCTGCTGGCAGCATCCGGAGGCTTGCAGCAGATGGTGGACCTGCCAGTGGTGCATGTGTCCACGGAGGCGGGTGCTCGAATCTTGGATCACTGTGGGGAGGACCTTCTCGCCCTGCGTAAGGAATCCGACGATGCAGGTTGCGTACGCGATCTGGGCCGCTCCGCCAAGGTGTCATGCAAGATCTCCGAGAGCGCTTTGGTGGCCGAGAATGTAGGCGCGATTCTGCCGGGTCGTGGCTCGCTGGCCAAAGAGGTGGTGGTGGTTGGGGCGCACCTGGACCACTTGGGCATGGGTGCCTTTGGTTCTCGGGACAGTGCAAGCGCCGGGCGCGTGCTGCATCCCGGTGCGGACGACAATGCCTCCGGCGTGGCCGGGGTGATCATGATCGCCGAGCGTATGGCAAAGACCTGGAAGAAACTGCCCGACGACGCTGAAGCACGCACGGTGCTTTTCATGGCATTCAGCGCTGAGGAGACCGGTCTCAATGGAGCGCGGCACTACACCAACGCGCCGATCCTGCCCATTGGCGACCACGCTTTGATGATCAACTTTGACATGATCGGGCGTATCGAGAACAAGCGCCTTTCGGTCTCGGGTGTGGGCACCGCGGAAGGCCTGGAGAAATGGGTCCAGCCCTTCTTTGATGCCAGTGGCTTGACCATCGTCAGTCAGGCAGGCACTCCAGCCGCCAGCGATCATTACGCCTTCTATCAAAAACGCGTTCCCGTGCTGTTTGGGATCATCGCTGACTTTCACGATGACTATCACACGCCCCGCGATGTTTCCGGAAAGATCAACCGGGTTGATGCGGTCGTGGCGACACGCATGTTCACCGAGATCGCCAGTTCCGCGGCCCTGAGGGCTGAGCCTTTTCATTTCAAGAAGGCTCCTCGGGGACGGCGTCCACCTCAACGAGCCCGACCAGGGCCTAAGCCTCCCGCAGGTTCCAAAGGTGATGGAAAAACGGCGGGGGGTGGCTAGGTACACCTAGCCGCGCTAGAGCTGCGATTCAGCTCAGCTAGCGCGTGCAAGGTGAGGATTCTGCCCAGACCAAGGGCCGGAAACAGATCAAGGTCAGTCCTTGTCCTCGGCGTCCTCGCTACCTTGTTGGTTGTCCTCTTCCTGTTGTGCTTGCTCGTCCTGGCGCTTCGCCTCGTCACGTGCAGCGCGCATGGGGTTCTTGCTATCCCTTTCCGCGTCCCGCAGCTGGATGCGTCCTTTTTCAATGCGCGGGGGCCAATGATCGTTGGTTTCATCCGCATCTGCGATCTCGCTCATGGGATCGAGTTCGATGCTCTGAATCGTTCCTTCGGTCACCAAGAGCTTGGCTATGCGCCGGGAGTTTTCTTGCCAGATCTGGGCCGGCAGGTTGATCTGGGACGTGCTGCCGTCGTCGTAGTGGATTGCCAGGTGTACGGGCATGGGCACGCCGCCCACGTCCTCCAACTCGAGCTCATAGAAATTCAGCGGTAGGGCCAGGAGACCTCGATCCTCCTCGCTGAGTTTCTTCAGAAGCGCCTCATACTTGCGCTCATCTCTTGGGGTTACATCCAGCGGGTCGAACTTGTTGTAGAAGTCCAAGAGACGCGGGAAGCGGTCGCTGCGCTTGGGGCTCTGGGCATGGCGCTTGCGGGTCAGGGAGACCCTGTCAGCGTCGCGCTTCTTTCGCTTCAAGTTGTTTTCAATATTCGGGTCGCCACTTGTCACCGTCCAGTGGGTCAGGCCCGTAATCGCCTGGTCCACATGGTCAGTTGAATAGAACCAACTGCGCCAGAACCAATCCAGGTCCACGGCTGACGCATCTTCCAGGGTGCGGAACAGGTCCGCCGGCTCGGGGCGACGAAATGCCCAGCGACGACTGTACTCCCGGAAGGAGAAATCAAACAGTTCGCGTCCCATGACAGTCTCGCGCAGGATGTTGAGTGCTGTGGCTGGCTTGGCATAGGCGTTGTTGCCAAATTGCAGCAAGCTCTCTGAGTTGGTCATGATCGGAACCTGTTTCTCATCAATCATGAAGCTCACGATGTCGTCGGGCACTCCACGACGGGATGGGTAGTCCTCTGAAAAGGACTGCTCGGCAAGGAACTGCACAAAGGTGTTCAATCCCTCGTCCATCCAGGTCCATTGGCGCTCGTCGGAGTTGATGATCATCGGGAACCAGTTGTGTCCCACTTCGTGGATGATGACTCCGATCAAGCCGTGCTTGGTGCGCGCGCTGTAGGTGCCGTCTTTCTCCGGGCGCGGGCCGTTGAAGCAGATCATGGGGTATTCCATGCCTCCGACCGGTCCGTTGACACTGATAGCCACGGGGTAGGGGTAGGGAATGGCGTGATGCGAGTACACATCCAGAGTGTGGGCCACTGCGTGGGTTGAGTAGCGGCTCCAGAGGGGTTCGCCCTCAGGCGGGAAGTAGGACATGGCCCAGACGCGACCCGCGCCCTTGACATCGTGTCCAAAAGCGTCCCAGGCGAAACGCCGCGAGGATGCCCAGGCAAAGTCCCGGACCTTCTGTGCGTGGAACTCCCAGGTCTTGGTGCCGGTTGGCTTGCCCTTGGTGCGCTCGGCAGCTTCTTCAGGAGTCACGATCAGAGTCGGCTCGCCCGCTTCCCATGCTGTGGCCAATCGTTCTTGCCAGATGGGCTCCAGCACTTCGTCGGGATTCTGCAGGACCCCGGTGGAAGCGACCACATGATCATCAGGCACGGTGATGCGCACCTGGTAGTCGCCGAATTCCAATGTGAACTCTCCATTGCCCAGAAATTGCTTGTTCTGCCAGCCTGCATAGTCGGTGTAGGCGCAGAGGCGTGGATACCAGTGGGCGATTTCAAACAGTCGTGTGCCATCGTCGAATTCCTCGTACCCCGTGCGTGCGCGGATGCGCTTGGAGTGATTGATCAGATAAGTCCAGCTGATCTGGAAATCTGTGCTCGCGCCGCTGACCAGAGGCTCAGGCAGGTCGATACGCATCATGGTGTCGTTGATCGTGTGATCCAGCTTGTCGCCTGCTCCATCGCTTACATCGATGATCGTGCAGGAACCGTCGAACTCGAGTCTTGAGAGCAAGGAGTGCAACTCGCGGTAGGACATGCTGTCCATGTCTGGTGCCAAATGACTGAGCGCCCCGTGAGATGCGGGACTGAGCTGGTTGGGATCGATCTGCAGCCAGAGGTAGCGCAGCGTGTCAGGTGACTGGTTGTGGTAGGTGATGTGTTCACGGCCAGTGATGCGCCCAGCGGTTTCGTCCAGGGCCACATCGATTTCATAGTCGACCTTCTGCTGCCAGTAGGCGTTGCCCGGTGAACCGGATGCAGTTCGCTGGGCATTCGGCGTGGGCAGAATCTCGTCCAACTGCCGGAATCGATCTTCTGGTCTGTCGTCGAATGCTGTGGCAGAAAAGAAACTCGCGGCGCTGAGAGCGCTCACGAAAATCAGAGGCAGTGGGGATATACGCATGGAGCAGAGTTTCATGGGGATCGGGGGGGCCATTCTAGCCCCTTGGATTGGGAGTCGAGGGTGGGGCTGAGTCCCCGGTCAGGTAGAACTTGCGAAAGGTTGACCCGGGGCCTGCGTCGCTTCTTGTGGATGGATCTCCTGACGCTCCAGCAACTCGAATACGCCCCCTTTCAGGCTCCAGAGACTGCACAGGGCGCTCCTTCTGTCAGAGCTGAGCCCCACAATCAGGCACAGGCCGCCTTCCCAGCCAGCTTCACGATCTGCTGGACTTGGAGTGCTGTCTCCTCCGGGATGACTGTGCCAGCTTCCGACCCAGGCATTTCCTTCCAGCGCACGCGCAACATCTTCTGCCGCCATTTCAAAGTGCCCCTCGTCCTTTGTGCGATTAGGCAGCTGCACTGAGTGCAATCCTCGATCCCCCTGATCCACGAGGATCCCGCAGGCCTCCAGTGGCAGCGAGGTTTTCCCCGCGCGCATCAACTCCTCACAAAGCTCCTTGGTCAGCAACTCTGAAACAGAACTCATGGCCCCAGCCTAGCGCAATCCTCTGGGTCAAGATAAAAACTCGGGGCCTTCCCTTGGTAGGGAAGGCCCCGAGCGAGTCAGAGAGATGGCTGGAGGTGCCTAGATTCCACCGCGGTTGCCACCGCGCCGGTTGTTGCCGCGGTTGTCGCCACCGCCGCCACCACCGCCGCCACCACGGCCGAAGCCCCAGTTGTCGTTGCCGTAATCGGCTTGGTAGGTCTCGTACTGGCTCGCGCTGAGGAAACCCTGCAGGGAGGTGGCAGAGGCTTCGCGAATATCGGTCATGCCCTGGCGCATCATGTCGCGGCTGTCCGAACCCCATCCCATTTCTCGGATGTCGCTCATGAGTTGACTCTGAGCGCTGCGTGCTTCGGTCAGGGTCGTGCGCATGCTGGCCAGTTGGTTATTGTCCAGGCCGAGCTTTTCGCTCATTTCGGAGAGCCTGTCTTCCATGCGCTTTTCTTCGCGCTCGGCCCGTTCGGCATCGCGCTCTTCGCGCTCTCGCGCGCGGATCGCGTCGTTCGCGTTTTCCACCCAGCTCTCAAAGTTCGGAGGCATGGCGGCGGCAGGGTTGTTGAGTTGGGCCATGTACTGCTTGAGCTGGTCCATCACATCATCCATGTCCACGGCGTCAGCGGGGGGGACTTCCCGTCGCACGGCGGCCTGTGCCACCTCCATTTCCATTTCGTCGAGACGGGAATTGATCTTCTTGAACTGGGTCATGATCTCGGAAAGGTCCACTTCAGTGGGCTCGGTTCCGAGTGCTTGGTTGGTTTCCACAGTGTTGGACACCATCAGGACGCTGCTCAAGGCGGCGCCTGCAAGTCCAGAGAATAGGCCGATGGCGGCCACAAGGGGGAGTGAGTTGTTCATGGTAAAAAGGGTGTGTGGGTAGTGGTTGGATGTGAAGGGACCGATTGTCTGGGTAGTCGGATCCTTGGAGAGAGGTGTTCGAGGAATTACTCAGCGCTGACGGTGATCTCGATCTTGATTTCGCCTTCGGTGCTCGAACTCATGGACATCTCACGGTCGTTTCTGGACATGTTGCGTTCCATGTCCTGGATGAAGTCGCCTTCAAGGCTCAAGCTTACGGCCCGCTGTTCTTTGGGGGACCAGAGCAGGTGACCCTCGAGTTCCAATTCGACGATGGTTTCGGGGATCGCGAGGATGTTGCCTGTGGGCAGGGACCAGAAGCCTCCGCCGCCACCTCGGCCGCCGCGGCCGCGGAATTCGCGCTCGGGCAGGGTGCCCTCCGCTTCCAGTTCGAGGCTGATCACGATGCACTCGACTCCATCGACTTCTTCGGTCTTGTCGGTCCAGGTGGCTTCCCCTTCCCAGTCAAGATTCTTCATGGCTCCGCCGTTGAAGCCGCCGCGACCCCCGCGCGAGCCGCCGCGACGACCGCCGCCTCCACGTTCGCCTCGTTCCCCGCGCTCGCCTTGCGGTTCGGGACGACCAAAGAGAGATTCTTCCAGGCCCAGGCCCAGGCCCGTGATCAGGTCTTCTGCCTCCAGATCCCATGAGTCGCCTTCTTCCAGCTCTTCGTCAGACAGCAGGGAGTCTAGTTCCTGGGTCAGCATGAGTGAGGCGAAGTCGGTGCCCTCGGGTTCGTCGCCCTCCTTGATTTCGTATTCCATGTCGCCGTTCTTGGCCAGGGAGAGTTCAAGTACGAGCCCTTCGGATTCGCTGCTGCGTTCGAAGTCCCGGGGCTCATCGCGGAAGGTCATGGAGCCTTCCATGGAGATCGTTTCCAGGGTACGGAGCACTTTGGTGGGCGCTCCATCCGTGTGGGCCAGGACCTTGTCCAGGGTGGTGATGGTCAATTCGCGCTCGCTGGCACCGCCGCCGCCAAAACCACCTTCGCGTTCTTCTCCGTCAATCACCACCACCATGTCGACGACCTCAGAGGAAATTGTCATGACCCTTTCCACGCGCAGGGTGCGGTCGGCGCTGTAGTCGGTTGTGAGGCGTGTGCCCAGGAGGGCGAGGGGAGAGAGCAGCAGGCAGGTAAGGATCTTCATGATGTTTCTGGGGGGAGCAAGAAGTTGATCCATCCATGATCGGTGCTCCGGGTGGGTAGGGCAACCCCGTTTGTGTACCCCGTCGCCAGCGGGGGGAAGCCTGTTGTGAGCGGGGATCCTGGGAACGGTAGAGGTCCGAGCTGGCCCTAGAGCAAGCTCCGGCGCACTTCCGCCGCCCGGGCGCGGCTGACCGGCACCCGCGAGCCGTCCCCGAGCAGCAACTCCTTCGCCCCTCCTGGGAGCGAATGCAGTTCTCTTACCTGCTCCAAACGCACGATGGCCGAGCGGTGCACTCGCAGGAACCCATGGGGTAGCAATGCTTCTTCCATGCGACTCATGGATTCGCGCATCAGCCGCTCCCCGTCAGTCGTGTGCAACTGGACGTACTGGTCGGCGGACTCGACCCACAACAGGTCCTGCACCATGACCACTTCGACGCGCCCTTCACGCCGCAGGACCAGGCGGGTTCCAGTATCAGTTCCATCTCGGGAAGCCATGCGCTCGCGCACCCGTCCCAGGGCGGCGGCGAAGCGCGAGCGGTCGTAGGGTTTCAACAGGTAGTCAATGGCTTGCACTTCAAAAGCAGCTACCGCGAACTCTGGGTGGGCCGTGGCAAAAACCACTGCGGGCGGTGCTGCGCTGCCTAGGGAACGCACCACCTCGATGCCGCTCATCATTGGCATTTCCACATCAAGCAGGGCCAGGTCCACATCCGCCTGGCTCAGGCGCTCGAAGGCCTCCTTTCCGTCGCGGCAGACCGCAACCAATTCAAGGCCCGGTTCAGACTCCACCAGTGAGACCAACTCGCTTCGGGTCAGGGGCTCGTCGTCCGCCACCAGTACGCGCAGGGTCAGGGTCATGGGCTCGTGTTCAGAGGGAGGCGCAGGCGGACCCGGGTACCACCGGGGGTATCACCATGGCCTAGATTTTCGAGGTTCATGCTGGCCCGGCCGCCGAATGCTGCAGCCAGACGCGCGCGGGTGTTGGTTAGACCTATACCCTGGCCTTGACCAAGTTCCAGGATGTCGTCTCCAAAAGAGCCTCCATTGCAGGTCACATCCAGGATCAGGTCTTTGGCATCACTTGTGGCCTCAAGATGAATCTCAATTGGCTCCGAGCTGTTGCTGACCACATGGCGCACGCAGTTCTCTACCAGGGGCAGCAGAATCAGGGGTGGAACTGTCTTGGTCTTGAGGTCCGTCGGAATCGTGATCCTGTCCACGATGCGATCCCCATAACGTAATTGCTCCAGGTCGAGATAACTGCGGCACAGATCGGCTTCTTCCTCCAGAGAGCTTTTCCCCCCAGGGGACCGGTCCAGGGTGACCCTCAGGAGATCTCCCAGGGTCACGAGTGCCGTGCGCGCTTCGGCGTTGCGCTCAGCTCCCACCAGGGCACCCACCGAGTGCAGGGCGTTGAACAAGAAGTGCGGTCGCAGTTGGGATTCGAGGGCGGAGAGGCGCGCCTCTCCCAGTTCAGCTGCAAGGGAGGCGTGCTCCAGGGAGAGCCGTGCCGTTTGGCGTCGATTTCGTTGGGATCTCAGGTAGCTTGCGCCAGCCCCGCACAGGAGCAAGAGGAAGGCATGGGTCAGGAGTCGGTCAAGCAGCCCATCGGACTGGTTTCTCCCTGGGAAACCTCGGCGTCGGTCGTTGTCCAGAGGATTGCGACCGGCACCGCGTTCGCTTCTGGGCCGACGGTCTTCGCCACGTCGGGCTCCTTGGCGTCGATCTTCGGGGCGGGGCCTTTCATCATCGGTTCCCTCGTTGCGTTGCTCTTGGGGTGTCGTCCGCATCTGTTCGCGCTGCTCTTGGCGTAGCGCCATGAGTTGTTCGAAGTCAACGGACTTGGGGAGCTCCGGCCGAATGTTGTTCCATGCAATTCCAACACTCCAGGCCGCGCCCAGAGCAAGGACTCCATGGGCCGCAAGTTGCTTGCCTGTAGACCACCGCGCCGCCAAGCTCATCAAGGGCGCGATGGCCAACAGGGCTACCAAGGCCCAAAGCCCCCAGCGAATCGACTGGCTCAACCAAAAAGCCTGCCAGTTGAACATCTTGAGTAGATCAGCATTGCGGGAGGACGTGAACAGCCCGCGGAACTCCAGGGTGCTGGCACCGGCGAACAAGAGCACTCCGATCAGTGCAAGGAGCCAACGGCCAGACCAGGACAACAACAGACGCTCCAAGCGTCCGGGGATTTGGTCTTTGGTGGGAAGCGCAGACATGGGTAGAGAGCTACTTGCCGATTTCTTTCAGCCAGCGAATCAGGCGGCGTTTGAGGGCTGGCGGATTGAGGCCCAGTTCCTCTTCGAGCACTTGGGCTGAGCCGAGTTTCCCGTGACCGATGCGCTTGAAGATGCGCATGGCAACCCCTGGCTCGCAGCCCTCCAGCAGGAAGGACGCCAGGGCACTGGAGACGAGCACATCTTCCCGGGTGAGTTTGTTCACATCTCTGCCCAGGGTGAACCCAAGATTAGGCGACTTCTTGCCTTCCATGGTTGTGCGCGCCAGGGCCAGCCAATCTGCCTTGGAGCGCTTCATGCGATCGAGCGGATCAGCGCCCTGGCTAGCAGCGCTGCCTTCGGTGGCATCCTTGGTGAAAATCAAGCGCGTGCCGCACATCTGGTGAGTGACATAGATGCCGACTCCTTCAGCGATCCAACCATGTTTGCCATAGGTGCCAGTGGTCCAAGCCAGATGCCGGGCGATTGTCATGCGCAGGGCGCCATCGAGGCGCTCGTTCTTCTCCTTGCTCGAAGAGCTGGCCGCATTGTGGGAGAGATAGGAACAGAGTAGGTCCTTCATCATCTTGCGGCGGGCGGGCTCCAGGTCAGGGTACAGCTGAATAAACTCAGAGGTGGCCTTCTTGCCCTCGAACAGATAGAGCGTGCCCGGATTGAGTTCCTGGTCGCAAACGAGCAGCGAGTCCATGTAGGTGTAGGTCGCGTGGGCCAGCTTGCCGATCTCTTGGGTTTCCTTTTTCGAGAGGGCTGAGACGCAGCGCACACGGTCGGTTTTCAGCACACGAGTGAAGGGCACCCCGAGGGCGCCGTCCTTTTCCAGATCGGTCTGGCTGCCTTCGGTCAGTTCCGGGACCGCTGCTTTGAAACGGTCGCGCAGTTTGGTGTTGGTCTTGAAGGTGGCCAGTGCGCGTACGGATTCCGCGAGCATCCAGACCTTGTCGGAGCCTTCCCCATGGAGCACCTCTCCCAGGCGTCCATGCAGCTCCACATGGTCCGGTGCAAGGGCCAGGAGAGCTTCTTCCTGGCGGCGCAATGCGATTGGGGCTAGCTCTTGGCTGTCCAGCAGCAGCAGTACAGCGTCGATGTGAGCGGTCAAGAGGTCGGCGCGTTTCTTTGCCAGGGGTGCAGCGATCTCTTCTTCTGCAGCTTTGGCTCTGCGCGGCCTGCTGGGGGGAGACCACTCGCCCGTCTTGCGATCCTTCTTGTGTCCCAGCGTCTTGCGTGCGGTGGCGTGCTCAGGGGCAAATGCCAGTAGCAACTCGTAGGTTGCGTTGCGCTCTGTAAAGGCCTTGGCTTTCTGGCATTCCAGGGCCAGGTTCTCCAGCTCCCAGGCCATGCGGCGTTTGAGTTCTGCCATGCGACCGTCTTCTTGCTGCAGAACGGGCCTGATGGAAGTCGTCGGCCTGGCAGGAGCAGTACTGACAGGGGCAGTACTGACAGGGGCAGTGGCGGGGGCCAGCAGAATCAGAAGGAGAATCAGCATCGTGTGCAGGAGGTGTCAGTCAGCAGGATAAACAAGCCAGATCGGATCAAGAGTGTTTGATCTCCCTCAGCCACTTTCGGAAGGCCTCTTCGATCTGGGTGAAGGGTCGTTCGAGCACCTCTTCCAGCAAGGTCACAGGGTTTTCACGCTGTCCTGCTCGACGCAGAATGGTTTGCACTGTCTCCGCGTCGTGACCCTCCAGCAGCCACGCAGAAAAACCATAGGTCACATATAATTCGCGCGTGCTGAGGGAACCAACGTTGCGTCCCAGGGCCAGACTCAGGCTGGTGGGCTTGCGCTTGCGTGTCATCGACGCCCGGGCATGCACGATCCAATCGTCTTCTCCCTCTTGAATCTTATTGGTGGGGTCATCCGCCTTCTTCACATAGTCCGAGTCTCTGAGTTGCACCGAGAGCTTGGTCTTGTTCATTTTCCAGCACAGATAAATGCCGAGGCCCTGATCCATCCAGGCGGGCAGTCCGTCTTTGACCCAACCCCCATCGGCACGTCCGTATGTATCCAAGAGCGCGTAGCTGATGATGAGGCGAATGGTCTGGTCCATGCGGCTCTTGCCGTGGGAATTCCAAACCCCCAGGCGATCTGCGCGGCCGAGCCACGCGCCGTTGGAGGCCTTGAGGCTCTTGCGCATGTCGTCTGTCAGGTCCGGGAATGCGTTGATGAAATCCGCTCCCTCTTCATTCAAGACCAGGTACACATGCACGGGGTCCTGGGGTTCTTTGGTACCAATCAAGGGGTGCATCCAGAGATTCAGGGCCTCGAGCTTGCGGGCCAGGGTCAGGGTCTCGGACTTTGCGCTGCTGGAAAGCACCCGGTAGTTCTCTCCCTGTGAACAGGATTTCCAAGTGACCCCGAGCATCTCTTCGCTGGCGAGAAGCTCAGACTCTTCGACCTCGTCGATTTCTTCGAGGGCTTTCTTCCAGGCTGCATGCTGGGCCTTGCGTTGTTCCAGGGCCCGTACAGTGGAGGTCTGCACCCAGTGCGTCTCTCCGTTCTTTTCCAGCTTTACCTGGCCCAGGTGATTGCGTACCCGAGCGTTGTTCGGCAGGGCCTCCAGCAGGGCGTTGGTCTCGGCATCGATTTTTTCGGCGGTCAAGTCCGCCTGGTGGGCGTCGAGCAATTTCAGCATCGCCAGCGCATAGTCCTCCAGCAGCCCGACTCGCTCACTGGTCAATGCTGCGACCGCTTTAGCATCGCGGTCCTTGGGGGCCTTGTACTTCTTGCGACTCCACTCGCCGGTCTTGCGATCCTTCTTGTACTTGAGCGTCTTGCGCGCGCTCTTGTGTTCCGGGTCGGCGGTGAGCAGCAATTCAAGGCACAGGTCCCGTTGGAGATATGCGCGGGCCTTGGTGCAGCGGTTGGCGAGTGCTTCGAGTGCGCTGGCGTAGGTCGTGTTCAGGGCCGCGCGGGCGCTGGGGTAGTCTTCATCCTGGCGCAGGGTGAGAGGTGGTTCTGCGAGTGAGCGCTGGCCGGAGGGTGCCAGAACCGGTACTGGAGTTGCGCCAGATATGCCCAGCAGGGTACTGAGAAACAGAAGGGTGAGTTTCATGGGTAGAGGGGAAAGGGTTACCGTGGCCTCGACGGTACTCCCATCCTAACCTGCGCGGCCACCGTTGCCGTTCCCCTCGGTTTTGTCCGCTGCCTGGCCTCTCACAGCCACCGCATTGCGACCTAGCCTCTTCATTTTTCTGCACCTTCTCCTTGCCAGCGTGTGCTGGTGTGCTGTTCCGCAGGGCTCCTATCCCCGGGGGCGGCCAAAGAACCTCTCCCGGGGAACATCATCCCCGCAGGAGTCCTTGACCAGAGGGCCCAGCGGTGCGAGGGAGCCTTCTTTCAAGACCGTAAGGGCCGCATCCACTGCAGCCTTCACATCTCCTTCTGCCTGGGCTTGGTGGGTTTCGAGCAATGCCCGCATGGACTCTTCGCGGCAGAGCCCGGCTGCGATGGCCGACGCCTCCCGCAGGCTCGCTTGATCCCCTGCCAGCAAATCGCTCAAGAGTTCGTCGCGTTCTTCCGAAGGTGCCAGCCAACCGAGTGCCACCACTGCCTGGGTTTGCACTGTTGGGCTCTTGTCTTTCTCCGCGATCTTGAAGAGCTTGGAAGCGACCTTTGAATCGGCTGATGCACAACTAGCCAGAGCACGCAGCCAGTTGCCTTCCAGGCGCTCGTCCTTTTCTTTGCGCAGGCCAGATTGAATCAGCTTGACCGACTCGGGAGCTTGCAACTGTTCCAAGGCAGCAATCGCTTCGCTGCGCAGGTCTTCGTCCTTGGACAGGGCAAATTTTTCAACAACGACCCACCAACTGGCGGGGGAGAGGCGTCCGATGTTGCGGATGATCAGTTCCTGGCGCGCCCAAGGTCCCTCTCCCGCTTCGTTGCGGCCGCCGCCACCGCCGCCACCGCCGCCACCGCCTCGACCGCCGCCGCGACTTCCTCGACCTCCCGTGCCACCACCCGCGCGTAGTTCCTGCAGGATGAACTCCCGTGCTTCTTTTTCGTCAGCGGTCATGATCCGCCGCAGGGCCGCTGCACGATCTTCCATGCCGCCCTTGCGCACCTGTGCGATCAACTCCAGCACTTCCTCTCTCGTGGCGGGGGCTATTTCTTCGCCGCCGATGATGGGAGCAAGCCCCCCGTCCACCAGTCGCTTGGGCGCCCGGGCCCGGGGGCTGGCCTTCAGCTTGGACTTGGGGTCCACTCGCCGAATCGCTTCCAGCAGACACCATTCCAACTCACCTGCGCTTATTTCATAGGGCACCGAGAGCAGAACATCTCCGCCGGGACCCAAGAACACATGCTGGGGAGCCACCACATAGCCGCCTGCGTCCTTGGGCAGGAGATCTTCCCGCACCCGGATATCCACTTTTTGATGCTGGGTGCACTCGATGTGCCCAAAGCGCTTGCAGGTGCGGCTTGAGTGTTCATGTGCGCTGGCGATCACAGGTACCGTGAGCTCCACCAGCTTGACAATGATCTTGTCCCGGTAGACCTTTTCGGCCAGGCGATCGTTGGCTCGCTCTCCGTCCATGTTGACCGCCAGGAAGAGCACGCGGTTCTCCTTGGTGCTGCGTTCGTTGGCCACGGCCCAATCTCCCTCCCAGGGGATGTCTGCGCCGGCTGTGTTGGTTGCGGCGAGCAGGCTGGTTACGAGGGCGGTGGCGAAAGTCAATGCTCTCAGGGAACGATGGGGTAATTGATGCATCACAGATGGGTTATCAGGGCACCGCCTCCGGGCGCCGGGGTCTGATAGTCAACCCCATCATCGCCTCGGGGTCACGGAATATTCGTAAGACGTAGATGACCTGTTGGGAGCCCGCTGTTCCCAGGTTTTTACTCAGTGAAACTCGACCTCTCCGCCGGGCAGCAGGTAGACGATCATCATTTCACCTCCGGCTACAGTGGGTACATGGGTGGAGCCAGGGGGGAGCACCACCCAGCCGGGAGGGTGCCCGTCGAAGGTTGGCTCGCCTGAGAGGCCGACGCACCAGTTGACTTCACCGCGGCCGTGAGTGTGCTTTGGGCCGGCACCGTTCATGTGCACCACATCGATGGAGAAGTCGTTGCTCTCGGGGCTGGCTTTTGAGACGCGCCCCCAGCGCACGGGGAGTTCTCCTCGGGTTGCTAGCTTGCCTTCTGACAGGAGTGTCTCGAGTGCTTGGGTGACCGCCTTGCCTGCAGGGCCTTGGGGGTCGAGGCGGCGCGTCAACTCTGCTTGGGCTGTCTCTGGATTGTCCAGGTCGAGGTCGCTGGCCGCATGGATCAGGGGCTGAAAGGTTTGGAGCATGGGGATGGGGTGCTGTCGGGGAAATCGTTGCAGCCGGAATTGGCCGAGGGGAACCACTCTGTTGTGAGGCGCTGCTTGTATATGTGCCGGCAGGGACGGACCGCTTCTGCAGCCAGCGTGGGAGGGGTTCTTTGAAACCCTCTCTAGGGTAGCGCCTCCCCGGTGGCTACCGTAGGGCCATGGGCCAGGGTCTCAACAAGCCGCTTTGGGTGGCGCTCTACATAGCCCTCGTGGCTTGGGCCTATGCTCCGATCTTGTCGGCGGGGCCCTTTGGGGCAGATCTGGAACTGTTGGCTGGGCTTTCGGGGCGCGGGTCGGCGGCTCTCTACACGGTGCCCCACACCGATGGCCGGCCGTTGGCTGCTCTTTCGTTGTTCTTGTCCCGGGGGTTTTGGAGTGTCGGGAGAGTCTGGCCTGCGCATCTGGCCACCTGGCTGCGGTTTGAAAACCTTATCTGTCTGGCGATTGCCGCTCAGGGTCTGCGATTGGTATTGCAGCGGCTTTTCACTCCTTGGTTTGGAAGAGATACCGCCCGGGCCGCTGCATTGACCGCGGGCCTGTTGGTGATGGTGCATCCCCTGCCAGTAGCAGCGGTGTCCATGATTCACCTGCGCGGGGAGTTGTTGGCTCTTGTCTTCGGCACCTTTGGTCTGGCGGCTTTCTTGGAAGCGCGCCAGGAACGCAACAAGCGCTTGCTGGCACGAGCGTTTCTCTTTGCATTCCTAGCGGGAATGTGTGGACGCTGGGCTTTGTTCTTGCCTTTTCTTTATTGCGTTCTGGAGGGAGTGTCGAGCCAGCGCCATCGACCAACTGCCGCTCGCTGGCGATCAGGCGGTTTGACATTTGTGACATGTGCCGTGTGCGTGGCTGCTGAGTTCGTGCTGCGCGGTCAGTTGGCTCCCGAGAGCGCACGCACGTTCCAGTACTTGTCCGTTCACCTCTCGGCGATCCCTTACACCGTAGAAAAACTTGGGGTGCTGTTCATGCCCGCGCCGGTGGGATCCGCTGGGGTATTGGCGATTCCGGTTGCTCTGGCTACCTTGATTCTGGCCACCCATCCGGGTTTTGTGGCTGCCCGGGGTGCACCGCGTCTGTGGGGCCGGATTGTGGCGGTCTGGGGCGTGTCCTTGGTGCTTTCCCTGATCCTTGATGCGGACGAGCGGGTGGTCAGCCTGGATCTCGTTGGGGCTCACGTCTTGCTGGGGGCCACCCTTATCCTGTGCACGGGCTGGGGGTTGGCGGCCACGGCGATCAGTGATTTCCGTCGAACCCTGCTGCCAGTACTGTTGCTGTTTCTCTTTGCTTGGTTGGCCCATGGGACTGCCGAACCGATTCGACAGGCCAGCCATCAGGTTGACTCGGTTCGCACGGATTTGGAGCAGGCAGCGGGGCGGCGCAACTTCAGGGGCAGCTATGTTCTGCTTGAGCCCAAGCAACTGGTGGCAGGGCATCAGATCTTGCCGTCTGATCCGTCTGTCTTGCTTTCCAGGCGTCTGGCACAAGGGGCCTGGGGCAGGGTTCCCGAGGGTGGCCCTCTTGTGCGCGCCATCGACCGTGCAGCCCTTGGAAGCTGGTGGGGCAGTCCTGATTTCTTCAAGCGCGTGGAAGAGGGTCTGTGTTTCCTCGTGCGGCCTGATTTGCTGGGGCTGGAGATGGAGGTGAGGCCCCTGCAGGCTTTCGATGTCCCGTTTGTGGAGGACCAGCCTTCCGTCCTGGAGTTGGCCAGTGGTGACCTCCATGGGGGCAATGGAAGTCCGATCGGGGCCGGCCGCCTGATTCCTGCTTGGTACACCCAATTGACCGTGCATGTTCCCAATGGGCGGCAAGTGAGCGAAGCGCCGAAGATCGAGTGGCGAGCACCGGGAGGATTGCTTGGTTCAGCCAAGGGCGTGTGGGTTCAGAGCACCAATCCCGATCTGTTGGAGGCGCGCTTTGACTTGCGTGCGGAGCCCGCTTGGGTGTTTGCGGGGTGGTTGACCCACTTGCGTGCTGTGGGCCCTCTGGCAGGACATCCTCTGGTATTCAGTAGTGAACCGCCGGTCTTGCCTGCAGGAGTGGTGCCCCATTGGAGCAGTGCGGGTTGGATCGTGAATACCCACGGGTTCGAGGTGCCCTTGGTCGGAGGCGTAGAGGAGGGTTCGGTTCCAGAGTGGATCTTGTGGCGCATGAGCCCGGGAGTTCTTAAGCGCGAGGAGTTTGTCCTTGAGCCCCTGGATGGAGATCGTCTTGTGGCGCAGATTCCCTCAAGTGCGCAGCATGGGAGCCCAGGTGCTCTCGAGGGTCTTTGGGGGGTGGAGTGCCGACTGAATGGCGTGGTCATTGCGGCCGCCAGCGGGTTGCTTCAATTGCGCTAGATCGATCGAGTCGCTAACTTGCTGCCCCCATGTCCACCCAGCCCTCAAGAACTCTCGACACATTTCCCAATCCAGTCCCCGAGCGCTCCTATGAGATTCGCTTTGAGTGTCCTGAATTCACGTGCGTTTGCCCCAAGACCGGCCAGCCGGATTTTGCCACGATTCGCATTCGCTACACCCCGGCGGACTTGTGCGTGGAATTGAAGAGCCTCAAGCTCTACCTGTGGTCCTATCGAGATCAGGGTTCCTTCCACGAAGCAGTGACCAATCAGATCCTTGATGACCTGGTCAGTGCGATTGCACCACGCTCGATGGTGGTAGAAGGGGACTTCATGGTGCGCGGTGGGATCCACACGGTGGTGGAAGCGGCGTACCCCTGAGGGGAGGCAGAGGTCAGTTCTCAGGCGAGAGCCTTTGCCACGCGTCCCGTCAGGCCCAGGAGTTCCTCGTCCGTTCCAAAGTGGCCTCCGTCGAACTCTGTGTGCTGGTGGGAAATGTTGAGTTCTTTCAGTCGAGCGCAGAGGCGGCGCAGACTGAACTGCAGGTGGAATTCATCCTTGGTGCCTGCGACCAGATCCAAGTACTTCAGTGCAGCGAACCCTGTGGCATCCTGCTCGATCATGGTCAGGGGATCGTTTTCGAGCCAGCGATTCCAGCCGGGGTTTTGGCGCTCGCCCGTGTGTGGATCCATTGGCAGGTCGAAGCCCAGGGGTGCCTTGGGGTTGGGGGCGTAGCAGGCGCTCATGGCCAAAACATCTATCACCGCGTGGCCGTCGCCTGAGAGGTCGGGGCGCTGGTGGAAGGCTTTGAGAAATCGCTCCGGGTCTCCTCCCCAGGGGATCAGGCCTCGGCAGGCGCTCAGCAGTTCTGCTCCATAGGCCAGTTCAAAACCGCAGTCACCGCTGAGTGACCCCACTGCGTTGAAATATCCTGGCCGCGCCAGGGCCAGACGCAGGGCGCCGAAACCACCGGAGCTCTTGCCTACCACTCCTCGGGCAGAGGGGGTGCAAGGCCAGCGCTCTTCTATGAAGGGCACAATTTCATCAAAGAGGTGGCTCTGGTACTTGCCGACGGCAGAGGAGTCCAGGTATTGGCTGCCACCCAGGGCGGTGAAGCAATCAGGGAAGGCTACACGGCAAGCGGGGAATTCTCCGTTGGCGTGGGCGCGGTCCAAGCGCAGCGCCAGGCCCGGGTGCCAGGGGTGGGTGTCCAGGTACTTCTGGCCGCGGCCGGTGAAGCCCGCCAGGACCAACACAAGAGGCAGAGGGTTGGAGCTTTCAGCCGGGCTCCAAACCGCCACATCGCGTTGGCTCGGATCGCCCAGGGGGTTTTGAGCCAGGAGCTCCGAGTCAAGACTGAGCACCTCCAAGCGGCCCCGGAAGGCGTGGGGTTCCACCAGACGGGGTTCACTCTGATGGGGCTTTGACTTCATGGGCTTTGCTCTAGGCTTCCTTGTCCCCGTGGGAAAGGGATGGCCCCGCTTCCATACCCAGCCCGGCGAGTTCTTCACGCGCAATTGCATAACCGGGCGCGATGCGCTCGTGCAAAATGCGCCGGCGCTCCCAGTAATCATGAAAGGCGGCGTTGATGCCGTTGACTGCCAGGCGCTCAAGCTCCGAGAGACTCAGGCCATATTCTTGGTGGGCCAAGAGGTATTCCTGGGTCATTGTGGTTCCGCTCATGAGACGGTTGTCTGTGTTGATGGTGACCCGGAAGCCCTCCCGTAGGAAATGGGGGAAGGGGTGGCTGGCCAGATCCGGTACGGCACCCGTGTGTACATTTGATGAGAGGCACATCTCCAGTGGCACCCGATGGTCGAGCACAAAGCGCGCCAGTCGCCCTAGCCGAATGACCTTGCCCTCCCAGATCGCCATGTCCTCCATCAGCCTCGTGCCGTGGCCGATGCGGTGGGCACCGCAGTATTGAAGGGCCTGCCAGATGCTTTCAGGCCCAAAGCCTTCGCCTGCGTGGATGGTGATCGAGCCATTGGCACGTTTGATCGTGTGGAAGGCATCCAAGTGGTCTTTGGGGGGATGGCCTGCTTCTTCGCCGGCCAGGTCAAAGCCCGCCACGCCACGGTCAAGCCATGAGGTTGTCAGGTCCGCCAGACGGCTGGATATCTCCGCGGATTCAGAACGCAGGGCACAGACGATGACCCGCGATTCGATGCGGAAGTCCGCCTTGCCGCGTTTGAGGCCACGCAGGACTGCTGCCAGCACCCCATCGAGGCCCAGGCCCTGTTGAGTGTGAAAGAGTGGGGCGAAGCGCACCTCGGAATAGACCACCCCATCCGCTGCCAGGTCTTCAGCGTATTCGTAGGCCACCCGTTCGAGTGCCTCCGCATCCTGCAGAAGGGCGATGGTGTGGGTGAAGCCTTCAAGGTACAGAGCCAGGCTGCCTCGGTCCGCGCCCCTGCAGAACCAGGTGCCGAGTTCATCGGCGTCGGTTGTGGGCAGGCCGTCGTAGTTGCACTGGCTGGCGAGCTCGATCAGGGTAGCGGGGCGTACGCTCCCGTCCAGGTGATCATGGAGTGAGACCTTGGGCAGGCGGTGCAGCAAGTCGGGGTCGAGAGGTCCGGTGGGCATGGGTCGATGATACTTCTCTGTGGGGTGCCTGTCGTTGACCCCTGTGGGTAGAAACGGAGAGTCTTGGGCACTTGCCACCGGGCTGTGGCCACCATTCTCGCTATGCTCTTGATGGGCCTTCCTTCCGATGAGCACTTCTTGAGCATGCGCGTACGTATCGCACCCAGTCCAACCGGCTCCGTTCACCTTGGCCTCTGCCGTACGGCCCTCTTCAATTGGGCCTACGCGCGGCACGAGGGTGGGACTTTTGTTCTGCGTATTGAGGACACGGATATCGAACGCAATACGCCGGAGAGCCTCGCGGCGATCTTGGAGGGTTTGCGCTGGTTGGGATTGGATTGGGATGAGGGGCCTGAAGTGGGGGGCGAGCACGGGCCCTACTTTCAGACCCAGCGTTTGGAGAACTACTCCAAAGATGTTGAGGCCCTGCTTGCTGCGGGCCATCTCTATCGGGACTTTTCCACTCCTGAACAGCAAGAGGTCTGGCGGGCGGAGCAGGAGCAACGCAAGCAGCGCGTGGCTTATCGCGGCGCAGACCGGGACCTCAGCCCTGAGGCGAGCATGGAACGGGTCCAGGCGGGAGAGCCCTTTGCAGTGCGGTTCCGCATCCCGGAAGGGGAGACAAGATTCACAGATCTGGTGCGCGGGGAGGTCACCCTGCCCCATGGGGAGGTGGACGACTGGGTGCTCGTGCGTCGGGGTGGCGGCATGCCTACCTATAACTTCACGGTGGTCTCGGATGACATGGCCATGGGTATCACCTGCGTGTTGCGCGGGGAAGAGCATCTGGTCAACACGCCCAAGCAACTCCTGTTGTACGAGGCTCTTGGTTCGGAGCCTCCTGCCTTCGGACACCTGCCGCTGCTCCTGGGCAAGGACCGGCGCAAGCTGAGCAAGCGTACAGGGGATACGAGCCTTGGAGATTACCGGGCCAAAGGCTATCCCCGGGGCGCGATTCTGAACTTCTTGGCCCTGCAGGGCTGGGCTCTGGATGGAGAGACCGAGGTTTTTTCCATGGAGACTTTTGTTGAGCACTTTGATCCCGCCCAGGTCTCAAAGGGTGGCGCAATTTTTGATCCGGACAAGTTCCTGTGGTTGGCGGGGGAGTATCTGCGTGCCGAGTCACCTAACGATCTGGCCGAGCATTGCCTGCCTTTTGTGCTTTCTGATGGCCTGGCCAGTCAGGACGAATTGCGTAGTCGATGGGATTGGTTTGTGCAGTTGATTGAAGCGGTGCAAGAACGCTTGAGCCTCTACTCGGACGCGCCCCGGTGGCTTGCGCCGTATTTTGTGAGCGCCGAGGATCTGGTCTATGAAGCCAAGGCGGAGAAGGGGGCGCGCAAGCACGAGGGCGCAGGGGATTTGCTCATGGCCTTTGCGGCGTGGCTTGAAGAGCGCCCCGCAAGTGAAGACCCAGCGCTCACTGGAGCCGCCGCCCGGCAGTGGTTGGAGGAGCGTGGGACCAAGATCGGAGCCCTCTTCCAGCCCCTGCGCTGCGCCCTCAGCGGTCAGCCCGGGGGACCCGACTTGTTCCTGATAATCAGCCTGCTGGGGCGTCAGGAGGCTCTTTTGAGGATCGAGAGGATGGTTGGCGCGTTGGCCTAGAAGTCAATGGGGTCCGTTCCTAAAGACGAGCCTTTTATTCGGCCGAAAGGGACAGGATGGTCCCCCCCGATCCCCTCACCTGCGAACTCGCTCGCGCGCTTCAAGTCCAATTGCTGGACGGCGGGATTTCAGCTGAGGCGCGCCATCTGCTCTCCCAGCACAAGCGGGAGTGTGCCCAGTGCGCTCAAGAGTTGGAAATGGAACCCGCCGCAATGTTGAGGGGTCAACAGATCAACGCTCCAGAAGAGCGTTGGGCGATTCGTCATGCTTATGCCCGTGCGCGTTTTCGGTCCAGTAAGGTGGCTCCAAGTGGCAAGTGGATTCTGGTTATTCTGCTGATGTCCGCCCTCCTTCTGTATGGAATTTCGATGAAGTGGTTCTTTGGGGAGTCTTCTCGGCTTGCTGAGGGCAGCGCCCAGTTGAGTTCGGTGTACGGGGAGGTTCATGTCTCAGGGGTCCTGATACCCGTGGGCGAAGCGCGGACGGTTCCTTTGGGTCAAGAGGTTGAGTTGGACAATGGCAGCAGCGCTCGGCTGGTTCGCGGCGAGGCGCAAATTGAATTGGCCGATGCAACGATGTTCCGCATGGAAGGCAACCAACCCCTGGCAGTGGACCTGGTGCACGGCTGGACCCGTTGCTCTGGACCCTGCCGTGTACGTACGCCCCTCGGTCTGGTGCTCCTGGACAAGGGGGATGAGGTCTTGATCCATGTGACCGAGAGCATGGTGACCCTCGAGGGCATGGGAGGCGAGACCGTGGCCAGCAGTGCGGCCCTCACCCAGACCATTTCCCGTGGGGAAGTGCTGCGCCTGGAGCGTTGAGATCCACGCATTTGGGTTCGTGGGCCCGGATCCGTGTACGCGGCGCCCAAGTCCTATGATTGGGCCGCAGGGGTCGGGTGGGACTCCGCATGAGTTTCCATGGCTTCTTCTCTCCGTCAGACTCCCCGGCGCTACTCCGATCTGCGCTTGTTCGCCTTTGGTCTTGCAGAGCGGCTTGCACAGGCTCTTGGAGGGCGTAGTTTTTATTCTCGGCGGTTTCTCAGCCCGCCCCTTGTACGCCGTGAGCTGATCACCCGCGTGGGCCTCCCTGAGACCCTTGACGGCCTGCGAATCGCACTCCTCTCGGATCTGCACGCGGGGCCGTTCCTTGATTCCGCTTCCATGACCGGGGTGATTGACACCACACTCGCCGCGCGGCCGGATCTGGTGGTGTTTTGCGGGGACTTCATCGCCCATCGGGTCGAAGCCGGTGTCCGCTTGGCTGAGGTCATGGCTCCCCTGGCCCAGGTGCCTCTGGGGGCCCTGGCGGTGTTCGGCAACCACGACTACCGGGGTCGGCGTGAGGGCGAGATCGAGGAGAGTTTTGCCCGCACTGGTTGGAGTTTTCTGCGCAACAGGGGCCAGCGTCTGGGGGAGCTGCCCCTGGTGGTGACAGGCATCGAGGATCCTGAAGAGGGTAGGTTGCTGGACATCGAGGCCGCGCGGGAGGCCCTGGAGCCCGCTGATCTGGAGGTCTGCCTGTGCCACAATCCAAGCACGGGGCCATCCCTGGCGCGTGAAGGTTGCCTTGCGGTCTTGAGTGGTCATTCCCATGGCCGTCAGATTGACCTGCCATTCTTGCGGGGTCTAGGCCCTGCGCACCCCGGGCTGCGGGTGGAACTGGGGTCGACGACCTTGATCACAAGTCGCGGCTTGGGGGTGGTGGGCTTGCCCCTGCGCGTGGGGGCTCCGGCGGAAGTGGTGTTGATTGAGTTGAGTGCTGGTTGATTCTTGGTGCGCCCATTCTCTTGGGCTGCTCAATGGTTTCTGCACCATTCAAGTTCTCCGCCTCCCCCCCCTCTTGCTTCTAGACTTCGCAGCGTGAGTGGTGCCCTAACAACGAGGGGTGGTGTTCTCTTTGTCGGTTCTCATGCGCGCACCGCGCGGCTTCGAACCCATGACTTGGATGGACATCGTCTAGGTGGCGGCTTCGCGTTCCGGGATCAGGAGCGGGAGCGTTCCAGTATCGAAGGTGTTGCGGTGGACACGGATCGGCGTCTTTGGGTTGCAGATGGGGAAGGTCAGTGCCTGCGCACGTTCTCTCTGTTTGGCCGAGAACTCGCTTCTGTGCCCGCTGGGCGTGACGATCGGGCCGGACAGTTGGGCCGTCCCTCCGGTGTGGATGTTTGGGGCGTGGACGATGAGTTGTTGGTGGGTGTGACCAGTGGTGGCCGTCGGCGCCACGCGGCGCAGCTGCTTTCACCCGCCACCGGACGCATGATTTCCCTGCGGTCCCTGGGGGATCCCGAGGGGTTCTTCCTCGATGCTCGTGGGATTGTGCTGCAGGAGGACGAGGCCTGGGTCTTGGAGGCCCAGACCCCGCGCCTGCAGATTTTCAAGGAGGGCGCATTCCACTACGCTCTGCCTCTGCCCGAGATTCAAGGGGCTCGGCCCATGGCCTTCGCTCTGGCTCCGGGTGGCCGCCCCGTGGTGGCCTGGGGTGGTGACCGGGGAGCGGTCTTGCTGCTCGGCCCCGATGGCAGGGTGAACGGCTGTCTGGCGGCGACAGGAGAAGAGGTCGGCGGCGTGGACCACCCCACTGGAATCCTGTGTGTACCCGGTGTTGATGATCGTCACACCCGGGTGGTGCTGCTCGATCACGACGGCAGCCGCGTGCAGGTGTTCAATTTGGAAGGCAGTTGCTATGGAGCCTTTGTGGGTGGCAGTTTGGGCGGCGGCGAAGTGGGCAGTGGCTGAGGGGCTGCAGACAGAGCTGCTGCGGACTTGGCTCGAATCCCCCGCCACGTGATTGCTTGTCGCTAGGATAGGGGCATGTTCCGCTTGACCTATGTTCCCGGCCTCTTGCTGCTCGTTCTACTGGGCACGGTTGGGTTCATGTTTTGGTCGTCTGGGGGGAGCCCCGGCCTCGTGCCCGCGCCCCTTGCGCCGGGCGTGGAAGCGGATGGGGATGAGTCCAGGCTCGTGGGCAGGCGTTCGATTTCCCAAGACCAGACTATCTCTGATGAAGGCGAAGCGACCGGTTCATCTCCGTCCCGCAGCACCGAAGGAGAGTATTGGCGCTGGATCAGGGGCGAAGTGCGTTCCAAGTTGACCCAGATACCTATCGAAGGAGGTCTTGTTCAGATCAGCGATGGTAGCCGACAGGGTGAAGCGGTCAGTGACGCCGAGGGATCCTTCGAGATCGAATGGTTGGGCGCCGACCATTTTACCATGAGCTTGTCTGCTCCTGGCTTCGAGGAGCGCAAGCATCCCGGGATGAATTGGGAAGAGGAGCCCCTGGAATTGGAGATGAATCCTCTGGGGGCGGTGTTCGGTACCTTTGAGCGGCCCGCGGGGCTCATGCAGGAGCCGTTCGGCGAGGTCCAGTTCTTTCGCGGCGCCCTTTCCAGTGCTTCCCGCAAGCCTGCACATGTGTTCTCCCTGACCGCGGAACCTCATTTCAAGGTTCAATTGTCCGCTGGAACCTGGAGCCTGGCTCTGCATCGCAATGACCAGAGCAGTTCCTTTGAGACGTCCTTTGAGGTGCGCATGGGAGAGGAAACTACGCTGCATCTACCTCTCTCGCCGAGTCTGATCTACCGGGGCAAGGTGGTCTTCAAGCACGGCAACGATGGAGTGCCTGGAGTGGCTCTGGATCTGCGCCAGGAAGTTGCCGGGGTTTCGAGGGCCGTGCGCAGATCCTTGCAGCTGAGTTGCGTGAGCGGAGAGGATGGCCGCTTCGCCTTTGAAGGCTTGAGTCCAGGGAATGTACTCATTTCCTTGCGCACCCCCTGGGGACAGCCCCTCAATTGGCGTCACCTTCTGACCGCCCAGAACAATGGACGGGAAGAGCGCGTGGTGGTGGCACCGCCGGGCAGCATCGCCGGGCAGGTGCGCAGGCATGATGGGAGCCCCGTGCCCCATGAAGTGGTGCAACTCGCTTTCCGGGGCAACATCAAAGGTGATGGTCGGAAAGGCACGGGGAATGCAGAGGATCCAGACCTGGCTCAAGAAACCAAAACCGATGAATCGGGGCGTTTTGTCTTTGAGCAGGTCGCTGCCAACCGTCCGGTCAGCCTGCAGGTGCAGCCCTCTCCCAACCTTCTGGCCGAGACCGTGGTGCAGGTACCTGAGGGTGAGTCTCTTACAGGTGTTCAGATCACCCTGCCAGAGGAGGATTCTTTTGGCGTGCTCGTGCGGGATCCCCAAGGAGAGTCTTTGGAGGGGGTGCGCGTGGCTCTGAGGTACAGCGGACCATTCGGAACTGCGCCGCGTTTCTTTCGTCCAACTGCAACCACCGATGGAGAAGGAGTCGTAGAGTTCGCTTCGACTTCGAGTCTTTGGGATTCTGCTCACCTTGTCTGTGAGGGCTGGAAGGATGGAATGGTGGTGCTGGTGCCTGGGGGCGTGGCGGAAGCAACCTTGGAGCCAGCCGGAATCGTGCGTGGATTCGTGCGTGATCTGGATGGATGGGAAGTGCCACGCCTGCTGGTCAGCGCGGTCGAGGCTGACTTGGAACAGTTCAATCGAAGCAGGCGTTACCGGGTCTATTCCGGTGATGACGGCGCCTTCGAGTTCAATGACTTTCAGGGTGGGGAGGTGACACTGCATGCCTCCAGCGAGGGCTGGGAGCCATTCGAGCCAGTGACCGTCCTGGTGCAACCCGGCCAACCGGTGGATGTCGTTCTGACAGTGCAGCGCAAGGTGAGCATGGATCCTGGCAGTCTGCGCGTGGAGGGGGTCAGGAGAGGAAGTGGCGACCCCGTTCCTGGGCTTTCCATGACGGGCCTGGGCAACTGCACTGTGGCCTTGGTGGGGCCGGAGCTGTGGATCACAGGTGTTCGTCCAGGTCGTTACATCCCAGTCCTGAGGGCACCGGGTTTCGAGCAACTGCGCTTGAATCCAGTCGATGTGCTCAGTGGTGATTCGATCAACCTGGGACGCATTGAATTGCGCCGGGCGGTTCAGGTGGAGGTCAGGGTGCGAGACGCAGCGGGCAAGCTCGTGCCCCGTGCCCGGGTGATGTTCAGCGAGCTTGTCAAGGAACAAGACGGAGAGGCAATTTTGGCCCGTTGGAAGACTCGTACCGATGCTCATGGCCGCGCCACATTCAAGCGCCTTCCATGGGAGCGTCTACGCTTGACCGTGTCCCATCGTTCCTCCAAGAAGTACAGTGATGTGGTGCGTATCAAGGATGCGAAGGGGCCCATCGAGGTGCGGCTCAAGTCACGCTAGCTTTGACAGTGCGAGTTCTCTTGCAGAGTCCGACTCGGGTTTGGCTAGCATGGAGCGCATGACCTCCCAGCAATCCAAACCAGGCGCGGTGATCGATGTGGGCACCAACAGTGTCTTGCTGGTGGTGGGCCGATTGGATGGGGAGGGCCAGCTGGAGTTCTTGCGCCAGGAGATCCGCATCCCGCGTCTGGGCCAGGGCCTGCAGGCCACGGGTTTGATTTCCGAGGGCGCTCTGGAGCGTGGCATCAAGAGTTTGGAACAGCTGCTGGTCATCGCTGCTGAGTACGGCCTGATCCCTGCAGAGGTGCAGGTGGTGGCCACAGCTGCTTTGCGCCTGGCCAGCAACGGGGAGCAGGTTGCTGTTCGCTTGGAGCAGGCCACGGGTTGCTCCCTCCAGGTTCTGCAGGGCAATGAGGAAGCGCGCTTGAGTCATCGGGCAGTGGCCATGGGCAACCCCAATGCGGTCGCTGTGGATGTGGGTGGCGGCAGCACGGAGGTGGTCTGGGATGGGGGAGAAAAGCGGCGGTCGATTGATCTGGGAGCCTTGACGCTGAGCGAGTCATTCGATGGGGCCATTGTTTCGGCGCGCGACTCCCTTGCTGCGGCCAGGGCCTGTGCGCGAGAGCAGCTCAGCGACCTGCCGTCTGGCCTTGCGGGAGATCATCCAGTGGCCCTGATCGGGGGCAGCGCCGTGAATCTGGCCTGCCTGGTCAAGGGCCTTGAACAATTTGATCACACCCAGGCTGATCGGGTCTGGGTGACCACTGAACAGATCCTGTCCCTGGCCGAAGACCTCTGGCTCGAAGACGTGGACCAACGCCGAGCGCGACCGATTGAGTCCGAGCGCGTCTCCATTCTGCCTGCGGGGCTGCTTTGTCTGGGCCTTGCCCTGGAGAGCCTTGGAGCAGAGGGTGGATGGACCCGGACCGTTGGCCTCGCCCATGGACTCTTGGGGCAGCTTCTCGCTTAGTGGAAGTGTCGATCAGGCTCTGCGTTCATGCTCCGGACCTCAATGGACAGCGCTCGATTTGCTTCGGTCCTGTCCGCGAGCGTGACATTCCTTCGGTGTCTTGTAATGAAGTCGGAGATGCTAGGATACAGGCGTGAAGTATCTGGTCAGTTTCTTCTGCGTGGCTTTTTTGCTCCATCTGGTTGCTTGCCATCCACCGGGAAGGAAACTACTGAACATGGAAGTCCTGCAAGGAGATGTGGTCATATTGGCCACCATGTTTGATGTTTCAGACAGGAGCACAGTCAGCGAGATCTGGGACGCAGCTGGCGAGAAGCCGTTCTCTACAGAAGTCGTGGCTCCGATCTTGGTAGCGAGCAACCAGGGTCCGTTGCAGACAGAGTTGTCCGGGCCGGTTGAGATCAGGATCATGCACACAACTTCCCTGGAAACCTCCGTGACCCTGACAGGTCTGATTCTGGTACGAACCACATCAGAATCTGAAGACTGGCATCTGCCTGTTTCAGAGGTCAGGCGAGCCAAGAAGGGGGCCCTCTAGGAACTTGTCTCTTCCCCGATTCCATATCGCCCATGCAGATTCCTGGCTTTCATCTCTCCCTTGGTGCAGAGGACCTTCCCTGGCGCAACACCTCCTATCCGGGGATCGATTGGTATCTGCTCGCCAGTGAGAGCCGGGACGGCGGTACAGAGGAGGGTGCCACGGTTCTGATCCGCATGGCTCCGGGCAGGGGCTATCCGGCCCATCGTCACTTGGGAATCGAGGAGGTCCTCGTGCTTGCCGGTGGCTACAGGGATCATCTGGGAGAGCACCTGGCAGGCAGCTACCTGCGCTATCCCGAGGGTAGCGAACACGCTCCCGTCGCGCTTGGGGACAAGCGGCAACCAGAATCTTCCACCAATCCCGCCTGCGTGCTCTTCGCTTGCGCCCGGGGTGGAACCGAGCTCCTGTCCCAAGAGGCTGGCGAGTGAAATGCCCATCCGGACCAGTACCCTTTGGTCCTGCGGCAGTTATCCTGTTCACTCCATGACCCAGCGCCCCATCGATGATCTGTGTGCCGTCCTCAAGACGGAGTTTGAGCAGGATCCCCGTGGCAAGGCGGTGCCAGCCCTTCTGGCTGCCTACCAGGCCGAGCACCAGGACTGGAGGGACTGGGTTCTGTGGTCAGACGCGTGCTATACGCGCAATCTGGTTGCACGCTGCGATGCCTTTGAGTTGCTGCTGCTCGCATGGAGCCCCGAGCAGAAGAGTCCGATCCACGATCACTCAGACCAGAACTGCTGGATGGCGGTCATGGAGGGACAGTTGGAGGAGGTGCACTACACCCTGCCGACTTCGGCTGAGAATGGTGCCTCCGTTCTTCAGCAGGGACGCAGCAAGTGCTTTGATGAAGGAGGAGTTGCCTTCATCGATGACTCCATCGCCTACCACCTGATCCAGCCTGCGGGTGGGGCGCGAGCGGTGTCCTTGCACCTCTATGCTAATCCTATTGACACCTGCCGTATCTTCTGTCCCGACACCGGCAAGGCAGAGGATATCCCTCTTGGCTATCACTCCGTGCGGGGCGAACTGGTGGAGGCGCATTCTCCAGAGGCCATTCGTGAGCGATTCAGCAACTCCTGAGTGGGGAACCGCCTCAACCCTTGACCCCGTCCCCGCTCCTGCGTAACCTTCTCGGCTTGCAGCCTGGCGGGGTAGCTCAGTTGGTGAGAGCACAGGATTCATAACCCTGAGGTCGCGGGTTCAAATCCCGCCCCCGCTACCATTTCCAAGTAGAGGATCTGGCCTTTTCCGGCTGGGTCCTCTTTGCATGCAACCTCCTGGGGCCAGTCGTTTCGAGACCGGCGCGGCGAGGGGCTGATGACAATCATCGAGAAGCAGGCCCATTGCCGCCCGCCTGGAGCTCAACGCTCGATGGGGATTCGAAAAGGAGACGCTGGGAGCCCGAGACTGTCAGTCAGATTGCAGTCGGGGACCGGTTTCCATGCATAGCGCACTTCGCAGGGATCCTGTGTCGGAGTCCCGATCAGCAGCACTGCGCCTTTCAGGAGTTGGGCCTCGGCCACATGGACTGCACCATCGCAAGCGATGATTTCAAATCCCCGGGGGGGCTCCTGATCGCTGGTGCTGAGCTTGGTTTGAATGTTCTCGAATTCCAATTCTATTCCATCTGATTGCATTCGGGCTCGCTTGATGGTCGGCCCGGTGGGGGCCTGGCTCTGGCCATAGCTCACATGCATCGCCAACCGGGCAAGGCGGATTCCAACAGGACGCTTGCGCCGCGGATGCACATCAGTCGGATGCCCCACATCAATAGTGACCGCCATGCCCACGTGGGGAATCTGCTGGGAGAATCCGCGCTGTTGTTCTCGAAATTCTGGCCAGTGGGGTCGGCCCATGGCTGGCAGTTGGACGAACAGGAAGGGCAGGTGCGCCTGGCCAAAGGTGTTTCTTGTGTCTTGCACCAGCAGGGGAAACAAGGAAGCGTGCTGATCTACCCTGCTTGGGGACTCAGCATTGGACTCACCCTGATACCACAAGAGGCCGCGTACAGCACTGTTGCGGATTGGGTGCAAGGCTGCGCGCCACATGAACCCAGGCTTGAAGGGATGGTTGTAGCCGAGCCGGTCCCCGGGAATGTCAAGCCCGGCGGCGAAGGCGTTCTCCAGGTTCACGGCTGCACGCTGTCGGCACCATTCTCCCAACAAGGGGTTTTTCAGCCAATCACTCTGCTGAATAAACTCACTTGTCTGGGGCTGGGAGGCGAGCGCATCGGGAGAAATCCAGGCCTCTGTGGGTGTGCCACCTGCTGCCAGATCCACAAGCCCGATGGGGATTTTCAGCTGCTTCCAGAGCGCTTGCCCAAAGTAGTAACCGACCGCTGAAAAACTGCCGAGAGTCTCTTGCGAACATCGCGTCCACTTCCCCTGCATGAAGGAATCGGCTCCCAAGCTTGAAACAGTACTGGGGCTCCAATTGAGGCCAGCGTTTTGAGTTGGGTAGCGGGCCTGGAAGATACGGATCCCTTTGGGAGCAGGGCCAGTCAGTGCTGCTGGTCCGTCCTGATCCCTTGAAATCGGAAATTCCATGTTCGACTGTCCAGCACAGATCCAAACATCTCCCACAAGCAGATCGTCGATGCTGATCTTCTTTCCACCTGATTCGATGGTGATGGCAAACGGTTGGTCGGTGGCTGGCCTGGAGGAAAGTTCAATTTGCCAGGATCCGTCATTGTCTGCGTTGGTGAGGCGTTTCTCCTTGCCACATCGAACAGCGACCTGGGCATGGGGCACAGCCGACCCCCACAAGGAAATCGGCTGCTCCCTTTGGATCACCATGTGATCGGTGAGGTAGTTGGCGAGGGAGAGCTGCGCACTTGCTGAGGGTGCAAGCGAGAGCAATGGAGCGAGCAATGCCCCCAGGGTCAGTATCAGTCGGTGTCTCTGACCCAGAATTCCCACTCTAGCTGGCGGGCACAGGAGAGAGCAGGTGCTCAATCACATCGGCGGCTTTGTAGGAAGTAGCTCCTGGAGCCAGGAAGCGGGCCACGGTGGCAACATCATCGCCGGAGGTGAAGATTGCGGGCTCCGTGTTTCCGTCTTTGCGAACCTGCCCCAGGCTGATGTTCGAGAGCAGGCCGTTGCAGATGCACTTGCGGCCAACGGTGTCCTCTTCCTTGCCGCCTTTGCGGATGTAATCGTCGACAGGCTCGCTGGGGCAGCGCCAGCCGATGGAGCCATCTTCCTTGCGATAGCCATGGCGCAGGTAATTCAGATCGCAAACCCGGCGCCGCTTGTCGTTGGTGCTCGGGTGGGAGAGGGTGCCATCCAGTTGGATCACCTTGAAGGGGAAGCCGGTGGGTGAGGCGATGGGGTCGGTGAAGACACGCGCAGTGCCCTTGCGGCTCATCTGCAGGATCTTGGCTTTCCAGGTTGCATCCATACCGGACTCTTCAGAGAAGGCGAAGGCCGTGCCCACTTGAATGCCAGTTGCGCCGACCTCAAGCGCCTCTCTCAGTCCTTCAGGTGCCGCGCGGGAACCGGCCAGCCAGAATGGAACGCCGAAGCCGCGGAATTCCTCGAACTTGGGCAGATCCTTGGGGCCGTAGACCGGTTCGCCCTCATCAGACAAGGGGCCCTTGCCACGGGGGGGTGCGTTGTGCCCTCCGGCTGTGGCGGCTTCGATCACAAACCCGTCGACCTTGCCGGATGCTTTCTTGAGCATCACGTTGGCAACAATGCCGGTGGAGACGATGGCAAGGAACTTTGGCCGAGTGAGGATAGGTGCGGGACCGCCGATGAACTCTGCGGGATCAAAGCGTGTGACAATTGACTCGCCGGGCAATGCCCCGATGATGTCGAGGCGCAATTCCACCGCCTTGCCCATTGCCAGGCGGTCGAGAATGCCGGGTATCGCGAGTGGGATGCCAGCTCCCATGCAAACCGTGCCGACTCCCGCCAACATTGCTCCAAAAATAGACGGGAGGGTGGGCAGTTGAATCTTCTCCAGATAGTTGACGCCCACTGTTCCTGAATGCCCTTCCTTGGCCAGGAACACTTCGATGAAGTTGGCGGTCACGGTCAGCTCGTTCAGAGCGCGACCGGGGGTGACACTGGGGGAGGGCTTGCTCTTGAAGGCCTTGCCCTCCTCTTTTCCGCCCTCGATAAAGTAGCGATCCATCACTCGCTTGGCGATTTCTGGAAAGGGGAAAGCGGCCATGGCCCGACGGAGGTGACCTTCCGGGTCGCCCATCTGCAGTCTGCGGGCAAG
Source organism: Planctomycetota bacterium (assembly GCA_014238415.1). Taxonomy (GTDB): domain Bacteria; phylum Planctomycetota; class UBA1135; order UBA1135. Next base: position 48,333 of record JABABA010000020.1, read on the forward strand.
GATGACATCGAGGGCCGTGCCAGCTACAACGCCCAACTGCCCGCAGCGCGCAACTGCATTGGCCAGACGCCATTCGGATACCCCGGCGCCCATGCCTCCCTGAATGATCCTAGGCAGTGTGTCCACACAGGCATGGTAACTGCGTGACGACCTGAGAGATAACCCGAATCGGCGGCATTTTGAGCTGCGGATCGCATGCAACAAGGCGGATACGAGGAGCGTGGGGCCCATTTAGTGCTTGCTGGTAGTCCCTCAGGTGGTGGTGCGTGGATCAGGCCCTGCCGTCAGTGTTTGGCAGAACCCGGCGCTCACGGGTAGTAGAAGGCAGGAGGGCGGTGGACTGAATTGGGTGCGTGGGCGATTGAGGGCCTCAGAAAAGGGGGCTGGACCCGATTTTTTCTCCGGTGCAGGAGCCTTCGGGGATCTCTGTTAGGCTCTTGTGGTCCGCAGCGGAAAGGTCGCTGTCGCAAGAAACCGTCATGATTGCACAGATTCTATTGGCATCGGCTGGAGCCTTCGCGCTGCCATCCAACATTACCCCCAGCAAGGTCGGTGACAAGCTGCCCACAGTTGTCCTGGAGGGACTGGCTCAAACCGAAGCCACCTCCTATGAGGAATTTACTGGGCGTCTGGTCCTGCTTGAATTTTTTGCCCATTGGTGAGGCCCTTGCGGAAGTGCCGTGCCGCACTTGAACAAGCTCGACGAGGAGTTCAGTGAGCAGGGACTTTCAGTCATTGGCGTGACCAGTGAACCCAGTGGACCGACCGAGAAGTGGATTGCCAAGAAGAAGGCAGCCTATGCCTATGGTTATGACAAAGGCGGCAAGCTCAAGCGCGCCCTCGGTGTCGGCGGCATCCCTGCCTCGTTCTTGGTGGACCCTTCTGGCACGATTGTCTGGCAGGGTCATCCCAACAGTCTGAGTTCCAACCTGATCAAGGAGCACATCAAGGGGGCGATCTCCAAGCCTCTCTATGAGTGGTCCGGCAAGGCTGGCAAGATCAAGAAGAACTTCCTCAAGGGGGACTTTGCCAAAGCCCTTGACGAGGCGCAGAAACTTGCGAAGAACGATCCCTTTGGAGAAGAAGCGGGCGAGTTGCTGCAGGGTATTTTGACCTCGCGTGTGGCGGATCTGCAGGCTGTCCTGGAGGTCGGTGACATACTCGCTGCCAGCGATGGTGCCAAGGTCTTGCTCAAGGGGCTCAAGGGGCTGCCGGAGGCAGACACCCTCAAGGCCATGCTGAAGGTCATCTCCAAGGACAAAGAGATGAAGGCCACCATGAAATTGCAGAAGCGGCTGGCCAAGATTCTGGAGGAGGATCTTCGGCGGCGTAAAGATTGTGACGAGCGTGTGGTGGCACTTGAGAAGTTGCTCAAGGGACACCGAGGCACTTACTTTGCCAGCCAGATTGAGGCGGCTATCGACGCCACTCGTGTGGCACGCACCAAGATGGAGTACTAGGGGGTTGATCCCAGCACTGTTTTGACCACGAGGGGACCGCTTTGGCGGGCCCCTCGTTTCATCTTGTCGAACCTTTGGTTCAGCGCAGCGGCTCAGCAGACCCAGTGGCCTTGGTGCCATCGGGCCGCTCGATCTCTATCCACCAGAGGGCGTTCTTGTCCAGAGGATCCGGGGCGGTGGCATGCACATCATAGTCGTTGTGTGAGGCGGCGTATTCGCCCTTGCCCACATAGGAGAGGGTGCGGTCCGCGCTTCCGATCCAGGCTCTTACGGTCGTGGCTCCCTGGTCATTGAAAGGTAGGACCACTACAAGGTGCCCTTCTTCACCCGCAGCTACAACTCCGTGGCTCTGGGCGAGTTCGACTGTCCACTCGCCGACAGTAGCACTGCCGATGGAGACTTCTTCATGCTCGTGATCTTCTTCGTTGGTTTGCTCATCAGCATGTTCGTTTCCGTGGTCGTGGTCGTGGTCGTGGTCGTGGTCGGAATGGTCTGAGCATGACCAGATGCCGAAGACAAGTAGAGAACTCAAGATGATGGTAATGGCTTGTTTCATGGGAACAGATGTCAGGGTTTTCTATTGGGTCTGATCGGTCGTTTGCGCCCATTCAAGGCGGCATAACCAGCCGGAACCAGTACAAGATTCAAAAAGGTGGATGTGAGAAGGCCCCCCAAGATCACAGCGGAGAGAGGGGCCAGGATTTCGTTGCCAGCGGAGTTTCCCTCCAACACGATGGGTACCAGGGCCAGAGCCGCAGTCAAGGCGGTCATCAAGATCGGTACTAGCCGCTCCAGGGAACCCTGCATGATCGCACGGTGCAAGGAACAGTCTTCGTTCTCGCGCAAATGGGCATAGTGGTTGACCAGCAAGATACCGTTGCGCACGGCGATGCCAAAGAGGGTAATGAAGCCCACCATGCTGGCAATGGAAAGCACCGGCGGTGTGTAGCTCCCAAGGCCAACCAGTCCCGCCAGATTTTGCAAAGGCGCATCTGATTCGGTCCAAAACACCGCTGCGATGCCGCCGATCATGGCCAAGGGAAGATTGACCAGCACCAACAGGGACACGGGCAGAGAACCGATTGCCAGGTGCAGCAGTACCAGCGTGATCAATAGCACCACACCACCGAAGAGCAGGATGGCTCGGCTGGCAGATTGCTGTGCCTCGAACTGTCCACCGTACTTTACCCGGTAGCCGTGGCGCGCCACTATGGGGTCGACCTTGGTTTGCACTTCGGCTACAAGGTGCCCCAGGTTTGAGCCCTGCGCTACATTGAGGGAGATCACCGCCTTGCGCTGGGAGTCTTCTCGGGCGATCAGATTGCTGGTGAGCTCACGGCCAATGTCCGCGACCTCTTCCAATCGTACCAACGCACCTCCTGCTCCGCGCAGAACGAGGCGCCTCAGATCTTCTATGCTGTCTCGGTCTTGAGTTTGTAGACGCACCGCCAGGCCGTAGCGCCGGACTCCGTCATTGACCTGCGCCACGCTTGCCCCGAACACCGCGTCGCGTACCTGTAGAGCGGCAGAGGCCGGGGTCAGGCCATAGGCAGCCAGTAGTGAGGGGCGATATTCCACAGGTACGGACTGGACCATCACCTCGCGGTTGGCGGCAACATCCCGAGTTCCGGGCAGGGCCTTGAGGACCACCTCAATCTCCTTGGCGATGGAGCGTAAGACACTGAGCTCTTGCCCATAGACGCTGATGGCGATGGCAGCGGGGGTGCCCGAGAGGATGTGACTCAGTCGATGTTCAATGGGTTGTCCGATATTTGAGGAGATCCCTGGGATTTCCTTCAGTACCGAGGAGATCTGGGTGCGCACTGTTTCTTTTGCGAAGCCCGGTCGAATGGTCACATCGATCTCTGAGTTGCTGACGGGTTCGACATGCTCGTCCCGTTCGGAACGGCCTGTGCGCCGTGAGGCGCTGGCTACCCCTTCCAGTTGCAGGAGTTGCTGTTCCACCGAGGAGGCCAGCCGGTCACTGGCCATCAGGGATGTTCCTGGGGGCGCGAAGAGGGCTACTGTAAACGTGCCCTCGTTGAACTCCGGTAGAAATGCGCTCCCAAAGGTCGATCCGACCCAAAGAGTCAGGGCAGTGGCAGTGGCTGCGGCACCCATCAGGAGATAACGCCAACGCAGGGCCAGACGCAGCAGGGGTTCGTAGATGTCCTTGAGAATGCGCACCAGGAATCCGTCCCCAGCTTTTGCCTCGTCAGGGTTGGGATTGAGAAGCAAGCTACATAGGGCCGGGGTCACAGTCAGAGCCACAACCAGAGAAGCCAAGAGAGAGACCACAAAGGCGATGCCAAGGGGGCGAAAGAACCGTCCTTCGATTCCTTCAAGGAACATCAGCGGTGCAAACACGAGCCCGATGATGAGGGTGGCAAAGACCATTGCGGGTCGGATCTCGTTGCTGGCAGAAAAGATCGTGTCCCGCCTGGTTTCCTGCTGAGATACTGGTAAACGCGCATTTTGCTTTAGGCGTCGGAAGACGTTCTCCACATCGATTACTGCGTCATCCACAAGGCTGCCAACGGCAATGGCAAGACCTCCGAGGGTCATCACATTGATCGTCTCCCCTAGATACTCCAGCACCAATATGCCCGCGGCGAGGGAGAGTGGAAGGGCGGTCAACGTCACCAGAGTTGTCCGCAGGCTGAGCAAAAACAGAGCCAAGATCAACGCCACGATGATCGCGGCATCCCTCAGAGCGTGGACCACATTGTTGACAGAGAGGTTGATGAAGTCCGCTTGACGGAAGATCTCATCGTTGATGTGTATGCCAGCGGGCAGGTTTGGCTCGAGATCCTTGAGAAGCGCATCGACTCCGGCCGTGATTGCCAGGGTGTTGGTGCCCGGCGCTTTCTTGATGGTCATGATCACCGCTGGCCTGCCACCATCCGAGCCCGTGCCTCGCTTGAGGGCCGGACCGAGGCGCACCTCTGCCACCTGCCCGATGGTCACGGGGGCCCCCTGGTGGATCTTGACCATGGTGCCCTCGATGTCTGTCACCGAACGCACCCGCCCGCTTTGGCGGATGGGCAGCTCCAGATGATCCACATCAGGCAAATATCCAGCACTGAGTGTGCTATGGGCAGATCTGGCGGCTGCGACCACGTCCTGGACGGTGAGTCCATAGAGTCTGAGTTGTTCCTGTTCCACCAGCACCTGGTATTCGGGCAACTCGCCACCGATGACTGAAATCTGGGCGACCCCGGGCACGGTCAAGAGTCGGTTGCGCAGGTCAAACTCGGCGTAGGCCCTTAGGCTCAGATCATCCACGCTCCCATCCGGGGATGACACGGCCAGCAGCATGATCTCACCAGTGATCGATGTAATGGGGGTCATCTCGGCATGGGTTCCGGCTGGCAGGTCTCCGCGCACCGTGTCCAAGCGTTCCGAGACCATTTGTCGCGCCAGAAATATGTCTTGTCCCCACTCGAATTCCACAAAGGCGATTGAGAGGCCTATGGCGCTTGAAGTTCGCACCCTCCTCAGCCCCGGGATGCCGTTGACCGCCGCTTCAATTGGGAAGGTCACGTACTGTTCCACTTCGTCTGCTGCCAGCCCCGAAGCCTCGGCCATGATCACCACAGTGGGGGCGTTGAGCTCCGGGAACACGTCCACAGGTGTGCGGGGCAGGCGGTAGGCCGCTGCACACAAGAGCACTCCCGCGAGAACCAACACCAAGGTGGCGTGATCAACAGAGAACCGGATCAGGCTCTTGAGCATCAGTCCTCGTCCTCATGGAAGGTGCCGTCGGCGTGCATGTGTCCGCCAACGGACGGTGAAGACCCCTGTTGGGTGGCGAGCTTCAGTTCATAGGCTCCTGCGGAGACCACTTCGTCGCCGCGCATGAGTCCGCTCTGGATCACCACCCAGCGTCCGTCGCTGATACCCAGGTCCGCTTCCACTCGAATCGCTACACCAGGGTCTTTGGGGTCGCGCCGGAAGAACACATGGGTCAAGCCATCGCGCAGCACTGCGGATGAGGGCACCGCCAACTGGGGCCCATCGCTTGATGCCACCACGATCTCCAGGAAGGCCGAGACACCGGGTTTGATCCATGGAGCTTGGTCCCTGGGCACCGCAAGCAGGGTCATGGTGCGCTCGATGGGGTGGGCCTCAAGGCCCAGGGTCATGGCCGCTGAAACGCCAGCATCCGGGGCCACTCCTGGGGAAAGGGGCGGCACGATGCGTACTTCACTGTCTGTGCCGATGCGTGCCATATCAGCTTGCAGAGCGAGGGCGCGGAAGCGCACCTGTGAGGTGTCAATGGTGGAAAGTACCAGGCTCGGGGCCTCCGCAAAGGAACCGTTGGTCAGAGCCAGGAGTTCTACGAAGCCGCCGTGTTCTGCGCGCACTTCGATCCAATCATAGGTCTCATAAGCGGCCACCGTGCTGTCACCCACCTGCACCTCTTGCAGCAGATCCTCTTCGGTCAGACCCACTGCCGCCGCAGCACGGTGCAGGGCGTGCTCTCGCGTGCGTTCTGCGTTGCTCAATGCAGTTTGGGCGAGGTCGAGTTCCGCTTGCAGGCGTGGCAAGCTGGCTTCCAATTCCAGTGCGCTGGCTTCCAGGTCCGCATGCTTGAATTCAGCTCTGGATAGCAGCCGCAGGCGTTCACGGGCCAGCTCGAGTTTGGTGCGTGCTTCGATTTCTCGCGTGCGAGCCACCTTGATCTCGCCTTTGGCGGTGGCGATGGCTTGTTCGCCCTCGATAATCTCGTGCAGTAGTTCTGGCCAGGCGGTTGATTGGTAGCGATAGAGGACCTGTCCCGGGATTACAGCCTGGTTCTGATCCACCAGCAGTTCCACTCGACCGGGAAGTGCCAGACGGTATTCGCGTCGGGCCAGGGGCAGCAACTCGAAAGCACCTGGGACCCTGAGGGTTTGGGCCACTCGTCGTACCTGAACCCTTGTGAACTCGATCCCCAAGTTGCGCTGGATCGTGGTCGGAATCTCGATGCGCGCGGAATTGGTTTCCGCAGCCTGATTGTCATTTTCCTCTTGGGGCGTATCGCTTTCTGCGGAGCAGCCCTGCAGGACGGCGAGAGCCATCAGGATGGGAGTGAGTTGATTGAATTGGTTGCGTTGCATCAATTGTTTCCTTCAGTTTCTTCGAGTTGCTTCACGGCCGGTTCCGGGCCTCGCATCTGGACGAGTTTGCTCTCTTCGGCGCTGACTGCCAGGGTCGCAGCGATCCAATCGAGCCTGGCTTGATGGGATTGGATGAGGCTCATCAGGAGTGCTTCGCTGTTGTCCTGGCCTTCGCCCAGTTGCATCAGTCTCATGGCATCCTGTAGTTGCTGACTGATGAGGGGCATCAAGTGCTGTTCCATGTGGCTGCGCTGGCGCGTGATCGCTTCGATCTTCTCTTGCACCTGCCGCCAACGGCCCCCCACGATTTCCAGGGCTGTTTCATAGCGGGCGCGGGCGAGGAGACGCTCGGCCCTGGCCGCAGCGATCCCCTCTTGGTTGGCGTGGAAGAAAGGCAACGAGATTCCTCCGATCAAGCCCAGTCGGGGCTGCCCCGAGTCTGATTCAAATACAGGTCCAAGGGTCGGGTCGGAGATCTGTTGAGCGATCTCCAGGGCCAGGGATTTTTCTGCGACAGCGTATTGGTCGCGTAGCTGGAGCAATTCCAGGTTGCGCTGTGCCAACTTGCTGCTGAATTCCGTGTGATGGGTCACGGGGAAGAAATCTTCGTGGCTTCGGCCTTCTTGAAGATGACTGAGGTACGGCACCAATTCCAAATTGGCGGCGGCGGTGAGGCCCATCAGAGCCCGGAGGGCCTGTTCCTTGTTCAGGGTCAAGCCGTGCAACTGGAGCAATTCTGCCGTGCGTTGACTGTATTCGATCTTGAAGTTGCTCGCTGTTCGGGCGGAGACTTCGCCGGCTTTGGCCAGGGCGCCGACACGCGGGATCAACTCGCCCAATGTGACTTGCAGCTGTTTGGTTTCCTGTTCTCGTAGCAAGGCAGCAGACCACTCCTGCCATGTGCGCCAGACTTCGCACCATATGCGCCACTCTGCGTGCAGGACGGCTGTTCGAGCAACCCGGTGTTTGGCTGCTGCGTGTTCGGTTTCTGCTCCCGTGCGTCCTGTGAGCGGCAGGGAAAAGGAGAGGCTTGGGCCTACGATCCAGGGGTCGGGAATGTCGTCCGTGGCTCGCAGGGCGCTGAGTGCGAACTCCGGGTCAGTCCACTGACCAGCGTATTGGGCGTGAGCGGCGGCGAGACCTGCTTCCAGGCGGACCAGGCGCAACTCCGGATTGAATGCAAGCGCCACAAGTCTTGCCTCGTGCAAGTCCAGGCCGTCGCTCAGGTCGAGTTCCCTTTGGGGCCCGGGCAGAGGCGCTTGGCGTTGCTCAAGAAAAGCCTGCAGGCTGCCGTCATCAAGAGTCCTCGCCTGCCACGCCGCTTGGTGGGCTGCGGTGTCAAGAGGGCTCGGCGCATAGCTCTGGCAAGCGCTTAGCAGCACCAGCATTCCCCAGCCGAGGCCAGGCAAGAGAGGCATGTTTGGAGCGGGTACTTTTTTGGATATCCAATTCTTCATCGCATCGGGTCACAGTTCCTTTCATCACTGAATATTTCTCTGGGCCAATGGCCCAAAGGACGAGTCGCCGTGGGCTGCAAACCCAAGGGGACATACTCAAATTTAGCTGGAAAGGGGCGGTGCCCGGGGACGTGCGCTCTTTGGAGGAGGCGGTCCCAGCGGAAGATCGCCCAAGGAGCCAAAGGCAACTCCACTGGGCCAGGTGAAGTTCAAATCCACCCGGATGTCTGGCGCCAAGGCCAGAATATGTATCGGACCACCTTTGGTCTGGTTCGGCTCACGCAGGGTTTCCTCGTGGTCCCCCAGGGAGTGTGGCAGGTGCTGCTCGCAGGAATGATCGGGGTGGCAGCCTTCATCTTCGGAGTCTCTGTGCTCATCAGCACAATCTTCCGTTCCGTGCACGTGATGGGCGTGGCCACCAGCATCCAGGTGTGCGTGCTCCCCTTGGTGGACAGCCTGACTCGGAGATCCTGTGGCCAGACAAAGACAAGCCACCACTCCTGCCAGTTGTTTCATAACGAGACACATGCAGACCGCGAAACCGATCACGGCTCGCTGCATATGGGTTCGTTTACTGGCTTGGGGTTGCATCATTTGAGCAGCCTGGAGGGCTTGTTCGTTGCTGCAGGATGAAGGAAAAGCGAGGTCTGGGTCAAGGTAGGGGCCTGTTATTGGGCCCTGAGGGTCGATGCGTGCGTCAACCACTCCTCTAGATTCTAACCCCTCATCGACCAGGGGGTGGTCCGTACCGTTGGTTTGCAGGGCACATTTCCCGAGCATTGGGACATCAGAAAGCCGCGTGGGCACCTTGATCATCTCGGGCCAGGCGCACATAGGCTTCCATGCTGATGCGTGCGCAGATTGTGCCGTTGAGGTCAACCGCCTGCACATCAATCGACTGGCGGAAACGGCCCTTGGATTCGAGCTCCGCAGTCGCCCAGGCCACATCTTCATCGCTCAGGCGAAATTCCAGGATCAGCTCTGTGGCCGCTGGCTTCTCGTAACGGATCTTCCCCGCCTGCAGCCAGCTTTCTACCTGCAGGCCCCGCTGGGCAAACAGTTGCCAATAGAGCATGGGCAGAGGTGAGTCTGCGGCGGAGTAGATCGTGCCGCCGAAGGTTGTACCATGCAGGTTGCGAGTCCAGATGCTGCGTTTGACCCGTACACGGCAATATTGAAAGTCCTGGCTCACCTCCAAGATCTTGATGCGCTGGAACAAGAGGGGGGGGAAGAGGTTCAGCATCCACTTCATGGCCCATGGGCTCAGCTTGCGGTTTTGAAGGCGTGACATGGAGAGTGTTGCTTGGCGAACTCAGTTCAGATAACTGTTCAAGGGCCAGGTGCTGCCGTCAAGATCCAGCACCGCCCGGTGCTCGTGAAACTGATCGTTGATGAGGTCGTTCATCCTTGCTTGCCAGGGATGTGCTCGCCCAGCCAGGTGCAGAGGTCTGCGAGCACTTTGTCCCGTTCCAGTTCATTGAATATCTCGTGGTAGAGGCCGGGATACTCCAGACACTGCTTGTCTTGGGATCCCGCGGCCTCGAAGAAGGCTCGCGAATCTTCGACGCGGGTGATTTCATCCTCTCCGGCCAGCATGCAGAGCAGTGGAATCTTGACCCCCGGCGCATCTTCGAGCAACTTGGGCTGCACATCAAGGCACTCGGTGTACCAACGGGCGGTGGCATTCAGCTGGGCGTGGGGATCGATGGCCAGGTCCCTGGCTACCTTTGGATCATGGGATAGAAGGTCCCGGTCCAGTCCCGAGGGCAGGGCCAGGCTCGGGTAGATCGCAGAAAAAAACCTCCCTGCGAGGGCCTTCCAGAGAGGGACCTGTACTGCGAAGCCAAAGGCCGGGCTGGAAAGGATCAAGCCGCTCAAGGGCGGTTGGTATTGCTGCACAAAGCGCGCAGCGATCTGGCCGCCCATGGAGTGCCCCAGCAGGAAGATCGGTTCTCCCCGGCTTTCCTCAACGACTCCTTCCAGGGCGCAGCGCGTGTCCTCGAGGTAGTCTTGAAAGCGCTGTACAAACACCCGCTTGCCTCCGGATTGCCCGTGGCCACGCAGGTCAAATGCGCTTGCATCGAGGCCCAGATCATTCAGGCATGTGGCTACATGATCGTAGCGGCCACTGTGCTCCCCGAACCCGTGTACGAGCAGGATGCGACCGACGGGGTTGTCCAGGGCCCAACGGCGTTGGAACTGGACCGGGGCTCCCTCTCGGGGTAGCGTGCGGGTGATGACCATGGGCACTCAGCCTATTTCTCGGGCGCCTGGATTGGCAAGCAGGCAGTCCTGGAGGGGTACTCGATTCTGTTTTTCTGAGGACCAGTACAGGTCCAAGCGGCTGAACTCAGGCTGCCGTCCCTTGACAGTAACTGCTGTCGCGGCCTAATCGTCGAAGGACTCAAGCACTTCGGCATAGTGTTCGTTGTCGGGGGCCAGATTCAGCGCCAGGCCCACTGATGCCCGGGCTTCGTCCCGATCGCTGCCCTCGTGTTCAAAGTTGATGATGTAGATCCAGGGGCTGAAACCCAGCAGCAGCATGCCCTTGTCGAAGCGATAGGAGGCATTGAGCGGGTCGAGTTCAATCGCCTTGTCAATGTCTTCGAGGGCCAGGTCCATGCGTTCGCTGCGGGTCATGCCGTCATCCGGTTCTTCGGCGGGTTCTCCGTCTTCCAGGAACATGCCAATGCTGGACAGGGCTCGGGCGCGGGAGGCGTAGGCCCGCGCATCGGCCAGACCCGCGTCGATTGCCGCGGTCAGGTCGGGCAGGGCCTCTTCAACCTTGCGCTCCTGCACAGCCCGCAGCCCACGCTTGAGACGCGCTTCGGGGGCATTGATCTCGATTTCACCGATGAAGTTGTGCCAGTCGCTCTCCAACTGGGGCACATCCTTGACCCCGAGCTTCTTAAGCAGAAAGGAGCGGATTACTTCGGGTTGGACCTGGAAGCCAGTGCCTTCCTTTCCGTAACTCGGTACTGACTTGTATTCCACACCCTTGCGTGTGTAGAGCTCCCGGAAGAAGCGTGCAAATTTCTTGGCGTAGGCTCCGTCGTCGAAGTTGTTCAAGAAGTAGACGAAGGACCAAGCATGGGCGTACTCGAAGGCATGGAAATCCGACCTTTCAATCAGGAAGAGGTCTTCCAGGGCAATCGCTTTTTCGTCTGCTAGTGCCTGCTGCACGGTCAGGACCCGGTCGGTCTGGATCTTGCCCGGTGTGATGCTGATTTTGCCCCGCTTATCGATCTTGATGTCCGAACTTCCGAAAAAGTCCGCCACCGCTTCGTTGATCCAGATCTGGGGCCTGAATTGCGGGTCGATCAGATAGGTCAGGAGGTGCGTGCATTCGTGCAGGCTCACCCAGTTGGTAATGGCAGGTTCTTGATAGTCATGATAGAAGTTCAGTTCCTGCTCCAGGGGCGAGAAGTACCCTGCTACCCCGGGAGGAGTCTTCTTGAGCCGTGAGAACTCCGCTCTGCTCTTGAAGATGTTGACTTGCATCTTAGCGCGCCGCAGAGAGGGCGTCGGCTTGATGCCGATGCGCTTGTCCATCAGCTTGTAGTAGGACTCCATCAAGTCGCTGTAGTACTCAAGCAACTCTGGAGAGGTATTGGACTTGACGATGAAGTGCTTGCTCTCCTTGGATGGAGCCGTTCTCCAATTGGAGTAGGCTGCCATGGCTGTGGCGCGCTCCGCGCTAGCCTCGCTGGCCTTGCGCAGCAGGTTTTTGTAGGCACTCTTTGATATCCACTTGCCATCGAAACGCACGAACCCTTGGGCGAGCTTGTCCCTCTCGTCGTCGTTCTTGGGCTTGTACTCATTGGGATCCCAAGCCATCTCCACCGCTTTGAACTTGATGTGGCCCGGTACCTCGATCGTGCCGTTGGGGAACTCCAGGATGTAGCCTCCCTCGGGGCGCTCGCGGATGCGATCCACTTCGATCACCCGGCCGTCGATAGTGACCACCCGATCTGCTTGGGCAGCGGGGATCAGAAGGGTGAGCAGGGAGAGGGTGGCGCAGCACTTGCTGCTCAAGGAAAGGCTTGGGAGGGGGATGACCATGGGAATTGCTCGGCGCGTGGGCCTATGGTGGCAGGCGGGGGGGCACCTGTCCAATCGGGGGTCCTTACGGGGACCCGGAGGCGATATTGCGAGCGGATTGGTCAGAATGCGGGAGCCTGTTGGCTTATCCGTCCCCGCGTACCAAGCGGGTCAGGGCCCGGGCCCAGTCGGGATCTGCGTTGGGGCACGGCACGCACAGGAAGGTCTCGCCTCCCGCGCTGATAAAGGCTTCCTTGAGTTGTTGCCCGATTTCCTCCAGGGTCTCAAGACAGTCACAGGGAAAGCCCGGGGTCAGCACGGCAATGCGGCGCAGCCCCTCGCGCGCCAATTCGGGTACTCGTTCGTTGGTACTGGGGGTCAGCCAGGGTTCTCTACCAAAGCGCGACTGAAAGGTCATTTCCCATTGGTCATCGCCGAGTCCCAGGGCCGCCGCAAGACCCCGGGCGGTCTGCTGGCAGTGGGCGAGGTAGGGATCCCCTGCGCGCACGTAGCTCTCGGGCAGGCCGTGGAAGCTGAACACATGGAGTTCGGGATCCTGTCCGTCGGTGACAGCCCGCGCCATCTCAGCTTGACGCGCAAGCAGGGCGGAATCCGCAGGATAGGCCGGGACCATTCTGAGGGCCGGCCCATCTCGGCGTTGGGCGAGTACCTCGCTTACTGCAGCTTGCACTGTTCCGCTGGTGGTGTCAGACCACTGAGGGAAGAGGGGCAGCACAACCAACTCGCTCAGTTCCTCTGCGGCAAGCAGCTCGATTCCCCGGCGAATCGATGGCCGCCCGTAGCGCATCGCGGTCACGACCCGCCATGTGGGACCCAGCTCCTTGGCCAGTTCCTGGGTCAGAGCCTCGGTGTGCGTTAGCAAAGGCGACCCTTCTGATGTCCAGATACTTGCGTAGGCGCGTGTCACCCGCTGTACTCGCCAGGGCAGGACGAACAGGTTGAGGATTGGGATCCAGAGCAGCCGCGGCAGGCGCACCACCCGGGGATCGCTGAGGAATTCGCGCAGGTAGCGCCGGACGGCGCCCGGTTTCGCAGCGTCGGGGGTGCCCAGGTTGACCACCAGAAGGCCTCGGGTTGTGCCCTTCTTCTTTGTGTCAGCACCCTTGGCGCAGGTTTCAATCGGCGGCGGCAGCAAACCCCAATAAGCCAGAGAACTCGCCATCAGTGCCGCGCCTATGCCCACATAGAGGGCACCCACAGGTCCATAGGACAGGTATCCGTTGCTGGCCAAGGCCCTGAGTCCTGCTCCTGCACCGATCATCAAGGCAATTAGAGGCCAGAAGCTTGGGGCGAAGACCAGTTGCAGGCGCGGTACCGTGAGATCGCGCATGCGTCGTCGATTGCGCAGGGCTGTGTTCCAAAGTACGTAGCGCCCCTTGGCCGCGCCCAAGATCAATCCGCCCACAAGCCATGCAGTGGTGCCAATTGGATTGGTCTCTGTCAGGGGCTTGAGCATCAGCCAGCCCCGTACCAGCAACATGCCGCCTACCCCGATCCAGATCAGGGCGGCGATTCGATTCAAGGTGCTGAGGCGAACCTTCATGTCCGGGAGCATACGGGAGTGCCGTCATCGCGCAGCCTTCGGCCTCTGGAATTCTCCTGGGGTCTGGGCAGTTCAGCCATCTGTGTCCGTTAGTTCGCTGTTCAAATAATTCCCCGTGCGCTGCTCATCTACAGAGCCGTCGTTTTTCCAAAAGAGCCAGGGTCCTTCACGGCGGCCTGCCTCGAATCGGCCCTCGCTCTTCTTGCGTCCGGATCCCTCGTGCCAGTAGGTCCAGGTCCCTTCCCGCAGGCTGACCCGGGTCCCCGGGACCGGGACACGCTCCCCCTCTGATTCCCGTTGTCCGTTGCGATACCAGGTCTCCCAGGCGCCCACTTTGAGGCCGCCTGAGTAGTGCCCCCTGGTACGCATCTGGCCGTCGAAATACCACGTGGTCCAAAGACCCTCTTCCGCCCCGGGAGCGCCCTCGCCCTGGTACCTCCGTACCCCCTGCTCATACTGGCTGGTGCGTGGCGGGTCGCAGGCGATCAGGCAACCGAACCCCAACATCACGGCGAGAACTCGTCGCGAGGTGGGGGGCGCTTTGGCAGGACCGATCAAGAGCGTTTGGGCTCAGCGGATGAACATCATCTCGCGGTACTTCGGCAGGGGCCAGAGACTGTCGTCTACCAATCGCTCCAAGAAGTCCGCCGCGTCACGCACCTGCTCCATGGCAGGTAGCACTTCGTTGCGATAGCCCATCGCCTGAGCCGCCACATCGTCGGAGTCCGACTCCCAACGTTCATTTACCTCGAGCAGAGCGTCCACGGAATTCTTCAGGTCTCCAATCGTCTTGGTCACCAGGGCCAGGGTTTCTCTCTGAGAAGATGTGCCTTCTTCGCCCACAACCGCTTGCAGGGCGTTGATGGAATCTGCCAGGCGCTTTTGATGTTCCATTGCCGCGGGGAGCAGCATGGTCATAGCCAGGTCCCGGGTCGCCATTGCTTCAACGTTGATCTTGTTCGTGTAGATCTCGGTTTGTACATGCCAGCGGGATTCCAGTTCCTCGGCAGTGAACACTCCCATCTTGTTGAAGAGCTCTTCGTTCTTGGGATCACGCAGGGGTTTGAGTGCTTCGGGCGTACCCTTGAGTTCCAACAGTCCACGCTTTGCGGCTTCTACTCGCCACTCGGCTGCGTAGTTGTCACCGGAAAACAGAATACGCCGGTGCTTGCTCAGGGTCTCGCGAACAACCCTTTGGATGTTCTCGGTGCTCGGTCCTCCGATGGCTTCAATTGTGTCGGACAGGTAGTCAAGAGACTCCGCCAGGATCGTGTTGAGGAAGGTTGCTGGATATGCCGGCGACTGGTTCGAACCCACTGCCCGGAATTCGAAGCGGTTTCCCGTGAACGCCAGGGGCGAGGTGCGGTTGCGATCGGAAATATCCCGGGGCAGTTCCGGTAAGCTGGTGACTCCCAAGCGCAGGGGCTCGCTGGTGCTGCCGTCGGGGATGTCCCCGGCGATGATCGAGTCCACGATCCCTTCCAGGTGCGTGCCTAGGAAGATCGAGATGATCGCCGGCGGCGCTTCGTTGGCGCCCAGACGATAGTCGTTGGCGGCGCTGGCGATGGAACTGCGCAACAGGTCTTGGTGCAGGTCCACCCCGCGGGCCACGGCGGTCAGGAAGAGGATGAACTTGAGATTCTCGTGGGGTGTCTTGCCCGGGTCAAACAGGTTGCTGCCAAGGTTGTCCGCTACCGACCAGTTCAGGTGTTTGCCCGAACCATTCAAGCCTGCAAAGGGTTTTTCATGCAGCAAGGCGGCGAATCCATGGCGTTCAGCTATCTCTTCCAGCATGGCCATGGTCAGCATGTTGTGATCCGTTGAGATCGAAATCGGCATGTAGACCGGGGCCAGCTCAAACTGGCTGGGGGCTACTTCATTGTGCCGCGTCTTGGCGGGAATGCCCAGCAGCCAGAGTTCGTGCTCCAGGTCGTGCATGAATCGCAGGACCCGGCTGGGGATATTGCCGAAGTAGTGATCGTCGAACTCTTGCCCCTTGTAAGGGCGCGCACCGAAGAGCGTGCGTCCACAGGCCAACAGGTCCGGCCGCAGGTTGAAGAAGTCCGCGTCTATCAGGAAGTATTCCTGCTCGATGCCGCCGCTTGAAGAGGCGCGGGTGACCTGATTCTCGCCGATCATCTGCAGCAGGCGGGTAGCTGCCTTGGATAGTGCCTGGTTTGAACGCAAGAGGGGTGTCTTCTTGTCCAGGGCTGCGCCGGTCCAGGAACAGAAAGCTGTGGGGATCGTCAGGGTTGCACCCTCGGGAGTGCACCGCAGAAAGGCAGGAGAGGTTGGGTCCCAGGCGGTGTAGCCCCGAGCTTCAAAGGTGGCCCGCAGGCCGCCGGAAGGAAAAGACGAGGCGTCGGGCTCTCCCTGGAACAGTTGGGTTCCGGAGAATTCCAGCAGCGCTCCCCCGTCCCCGGTGGGCTTGATGAAGGAGTCGTGCTTCTCAGCGGTGGAGCCCGTCATGGGCTGGAACCAGTGGGTGTAGTGGGTTGCGCCGTTCTCAATGGCCCAGTCTTTCATGGCGCCGGCCACCGAGTCCGCAATCTCTGCGGTCAAGGGAGCGCCCGTATCGATCACCTTCCGTAGAGCCTCGTAGATTGGCGCCGATAGCCGTTGTTTCTGCGTCCGGTCGTTGAAGACATACTTGCCGAAGTACTCGGGAATGTGCGCGTTGTTGGGTTCTTCGGTCATGTTCTCAGGCTCGATCACCGCTTCGTGGGCAATGTTGCGAACCGCCTCGTGACGGGTACTTGCTGTCATATTGAATAGTCCCCATGTGGGGTCGTTGCAGAAGGGCTCTTGCGAGGGGCCCTTCAAAGGGGGGCGGGCCCACTCGGAACGGAGGTTGATCCTAGCGAGCGGTCCCAGGAGGAACCAGAGCGAAGGGGGAGATCTTTTCGGCTTCCGTGGAGGGTCGAACTGATGAGCCTGGCTGGTCCCAGTTGCGGGACCCGCGTCAACTGGACAGTCTTTCCCTGGTCAGCTTTCCCCTGGCCGATCTCCAAGGCGAAGTGCTCTGCCTTGACGCTTGCGCTTTGGGATGTTCCCCGTGACCATTGGCGCACGGACCATGAGAACATCAAGCTACCTCCCTGTCTCCCTGGCCCTCTTGGCCGCCTGCATGGCCCCTGTCCCCGCGCCCCAGCCCTGGCCCCTGCGTCCGGACCAGGTGGCCGCGATTGGGGGGCAGCGCCGGGCGGATCTGGTGCACCTCTCATTGGATCTGGAGCTAGATCATGAGGCCCGGGAGGTGAGTGGAGTGGCCTCCAGCTGGTTCCGGGCCCTGCGTGGGGGCACGACCGAATTGCTGCTTCATGGGGTGGGATTGGATATTGAGGAGGTTTTGGATGCGAGTGGAGAGGCCTTGGAGTTCGTGGTGCGGGAGCCTGAGATCCGCATCACCCTGGCTCGCCCACTTGCCAAGGGGGAGGAAGAGGTCCTGCATGTGCGATACCGGGCGCGCCCGGAGCGGGGTTTGTTCTTTCGGGATCGAAGCAGGTTCAGCGAGGGGTTTTCCCCTTCGCTCTTCACCCAGGGGCAAAAACACAACCATCGGCACTGGCTGCCCCTTTGGGATGAGCCCAACGACCGTGCGACCCTGGAGGTGCGCGCCCGGGTGGGGCTTTCCATGGAGGTGGTGTCCAACGGGCAGCTTGTTGAGGTGGAGCGTCACTCTGCCGAGTCGCGCAGCTTTCATTGGCGCCTGGACCAGCGCGTGCCTACCTACCTGCTGGCTGTGATCGCCGGGCGTTTTGATCGCTTCAGGGCGCCTCATGGGTCGGTTGAGCTGGAGTTCATCGTGGCCAAAGGGGTCGGTGAGCAGCGTGCTCGAGAGACTTTTGGGGAGACTGCTGCGATGCTGAATTTTTTCGAAGCCAAACTGGGCACACCCTTTCCCTATCCGCGTTACTCCCAGGCCGCCCTGGCGGACTTTGTGACCGGGGGCATGGAAAACGCGACCTTGACCCTGGTGGGGGAAAGCCTGCTCGGGACCCGCGAGGAGAATCAGGACCTGGAGGGTCGTCCCCGCCGGATTATCGCCCACGAGTTGGCGCACCAGTGGTTTGGAGATCAGGTCACCTGTTGGGGCTGGAGCCACTTGTGGCTGAACGAGGCCTTTGCCTCCTGGCTGGAACTTGCCTGGGTGGGGGAGGTGGAGGGGGAGAACGCCAGGCGCTTGCGCATGGAGCAGTACCGTGAGCGTTTCCTCGCTCGCCCGGAGCGCGTGTCCCTGCCCATGGCCTTGGACTGGCACACTCAGGGATGCAGCCCGAATCGGGCTCACCATGTCTACACCAAGGGACCTTGGGTGATCGAAATGATGAGTCGTTTGGTGGGTGCTGAGGATTTTGATGATGCCCTGGCCTTATACCTCAAGCGCCATCGGGACAGTTTGGTCACTGCGGATGACTTCGTGCAGGCGGTGTTCGATGCTACCGGTCGCAATCTGATGCCTCAGGTGCAACAGTGGGTCTGGTCCGGTGGCTTGCCAGAGTTGACCATGCACCATGATGTCTTGGGCCAGGAGCTGGTCCTGTCCCTGGAGCAGGCCCAAGAGACCACACATCTGGTGCCTCTCTTCGATTGTCCCCTGACTGTGGATTTGATCACCAGTACGGGACGCGCGCGCCATGAGTTGCGTTTTCTTGAGCGGTCCCACTCCTGGCGATTGCCTTTCGATGGTGAGCTCTTGAATGTGCTCGTCGATCCTGAAGGGGCGCTGCTCTGTTCATTGCGCCAAACCAAGCCGGTCACCGCATGGCTGCATCAAGCTGCTGATTTCGAGCAAGCGCTCGGGGTCTGGCGTGCCCTTCCGGCTCTGCGCCAGATCGCTGTTTCCTCTCCCGCTGCTCGTGCGCTCATGCTGCGGATCCTGCGCGAACACCCCGAACCACTTCTGCGCCAAAGGGCAGCCCGCCAGATCACCTGGATCAGCGAGGCCTCCCGTGCAGCCCTGGTGCGGGCCGTATGTGAAGATCAAGTTGCCCCTGTTCGCAGTCAGGCAGCTCGTACCCTGCTTGGTCACATCCGATCCCGCCCCTTCACGGCCCAGGACCCGCTCGCACAGAAACTCCGCACCCAAATGGAGTCCGAAACCAGCGTCCGCACCCGCGAGACCCTTTTGGAACTGCTCGATGGGGTCGCTGCGAGTCCGAGATGAAACCCAACTTTCCATCATCTGCTCAAGTCCGCGCCCTTGCTCGCCGGGACCCTGCCATGGGTCGGGCGATCAAGCGCCTGGAACCATTCCCTGGGTTCCCAATTCCTGGTGAGCATCGCAGCCATTATGAGGCCCTCGCCCGGGCAATTGTCTTCCAGCAACTCGCCGGCGCTGCGGCCAGCACCATTTGGAATCGAGTCTGTGCGCTGACTCCTGGAAAGGGTCTTCCCCGGGCGCCAGAGCTGCTTGCCCTCAAAGAAAAGTCACTGCGCGGCGCTGGCCTCTCGGGCAACAAGTATCTGAGCCTGCGTGATCTGGCAACCCGCGTGGACGAGGGCAACCTGCCACTTGCACGTATGTCCCGTTGGCAAGACGAGCGTATCATCGAGACCCTTACTGAAGTTCGTGGAATAGGTCCCTGGACCGCCCAGATGTTTCTGCTGTTTCGCTTGGGCAGGCTGAATGTGATGGCGCCTGAAGACCTGGGTCTGCAGGAAGGCCTGCGTCTCCTGGATGGACTTGCTGAACGACCGACCTCCAGGGAGCTTGGCCTGCGAGCCGAAGTTTGGGAACCCCTTTGCAGCGTGGCCTCCTGGTATCTGTGGCGGCTGGTGGATGAGGAGAGGGGGTCAAGCGGCTGAATCTGGTTGCAAGTCGACCCTTGACTCAGTTTCCCCGATAAAAGGCAACGGTTCTCGCCGTTGCCTCCGTGAGCGCGACCTTCTCGCTGTATCCCAAGTCCGACTGGGCACGGGCCATGTTGTAGGAATGGCTGGTGGAGAGTTGGGCGGCGACAAAGGGGGTCAGGGGCGGTTCTCCGGCGAGGGGCAGGGTCTTCCAGAGTGTCTCGAGGAGAGTGCCGATCATGTGGGCTGTGCGGGCAGAGACCTGGCGTTTAGGGGCGGGCAGATCGAGGGCCTGGAGCAGGTCCTTGATCCACTGCCAAAGGTCCACGGGTTCGGTTTGGGCGATGAAGTAGGCGCGCCCGTGGCAGGGAGCCTTGGAGCCCTTGGCGAGCAGGGTCCTGGCGGCAGCGAGGTGGGCGTCCACCGCATTGTCGATGTAGGTCAGGCTGACCTCCATGGGATTCTGGCGCGGCTTGATGGGAATCAGTTTCTTCTTCCGCGCCCGTCTGATCAGGCGCGGGATGAGGTGCGGATCACCGGGACCAAAGATGAGGTGCGGACGCAGGATGGTGAGGGGGAGTTCAGCACTCAGGCCACGCATGAGCAGCTTTTCGGCCCTGGCTTTTGAGGCCGAGTAGTCGTTCAGGAATTTGTTGGCAAGGGGCAACTCGTCCACGCCCCGGTGGTCCTTGCCGTCGAAGCAGACACTGGGGGATGAGGTGTGCACCATGGCACCGACCCTGGCCTGCAACGCTGCGGAGAAAACCGCTTGGGTGCCGTCGGTGTTCGGGGCCAGATAGGATTCCGCCCTGCCAGAGATTCCGGCTCGGGCGGCGCAGTGGAAAACCACATCCACGGATTCCATCATGGGTAGGAGGGCTTTCTCCCCTTGGCTCAAGTCGAGGGCATGGTGTTCGATGCCCTGGGCCGCGAGTTCGGGATAATGACCGCGGCTGACCGAGAGCACCTGATCGCCCTGGGCCACCAGGCGTTGACAGATTCCGTGGCCCAGGAACCCCATTCCGCCGGTGACCAGCGCTTTCATGGGCGTGCCTCCAGGGGAGTCTGGCTTGCCGCCCAGGACTTCAATTCGCCGCGATGGATTTTTGAGTTGTGCCGGGGATCCACGGGCAGAGACGGGTGGAACAGGAACTGCTCGACGTCCTCGCTCACGGAGGAAGTCTGGGCTCTGGCCCTGAGCTCAGCCACGAAGGCCTCCCGGGCGCCCGGTTTGGTGGGGGCCTGGCCGGGCTTGGGCTCAACAATCAGCACTGCCTGCTCGGCTCCCTCCGCGCCTCGGCCCACCAGGGCGCAGCGGGCAACACCCTCATGGCCCAGGAACACGTTCTCCACGCCCACGGGCGGGCGCAATCCCCGAGAGGTCAACAGGCAATGGCTCTTGCGTCCCAAGAACCACAGGATTCCTTGCGCATCGAAGCAGCCCATGTCTCCCATGCGATGCCAGTGCGCTTTACCATCCGGATCGGCGAGTTTGGCTGCGGCCTGGTCCTTTGGGGCCGCATCATAACTTTGGGTGACCACAGGGCCGCGCACCAGGATTTCACCCACAGCCCCATGAGGCAGGCAGTGGGCGGGATCCATCAGAGTCAGGTCGGTGGCCGCCGGATCCAAGATGCGGATTTCCACCTCTGGCGCCGCGCGCCCCACGGGCGTGCCTTCTCCAGCTTTGATCCTTTCTGTGAGGTCCACCAATTCGGTCCCGGAAATCACCGTTACCGGCAAGGCTTCGGTGGCGCCGTAGGGCGTGAATATCTCGCCCTCTTCCGGCAGAAGGGAGCGCAGCTGACGGACCACATCAATGTCCAGGGGAGCGCCCGCGGACACTGCTCGAAGAAGATGGGGCAGAGCCTTGTTATTCGCAATGCAGTGGGCAACCAGAATGCGCCAAAGGGCAGGGGACAAGAACCCAGTGCTTGTGCGCTCCTCGACCATGACCCTCAGCAGAGCAACTGGATCTGCATTGTCCGGGCGGGCGGGATCCACCCTGGGAAAGACCGAGGTGATGCCGAGAGCGCAGTCAAAGAGCGCAAAGGCAGGCAGCCCGCACAGATCCCGTTCCCCTGGCTCGAACCCAAGAGTCGCCCGCAGACCGCGCACCTCTGCGGCCAATTGACTGTGGCTGATGGGCACGCCCTTGGGGGGACCGGTGGAGCCGGAGGTGAACAGGATCGCAGCGGTGTCGTCCGCCAGTACCGGCTGAAGAGAATGTTGACCCTGGCCCGAGTTCTCAACCATGGCCATGGAGCGTCCCAGACCGGGCAGCATGTGTCCCACACCAAACACTTGGCGGACGGAGCGGAACGAGCGCGGAAACAGCCGGCGGGCCAGGAGGGCTCGCCCTGCACCGATCATCGCCGTTGGAGCCGTGCGTTCAAGCGCCGCCAGCAAGCGCGTCCGACCCATGCCCGGATCTGCCAATACAGGGATGGCTCCCATGCGAAGCAGAGCCCAGGTGATGGCGACGAATTCAATTCCAGGAGGCACGAACAGGGCTACGCGTTCTCCCGCCTTCAGGCCTTGGCGGGCGAGGCCCGAAGCAAGGCGGGCGGTGCGCTCTTCCAACTCGCCGAAGCTCAGGGAACGCCGCTTCGCATCCTTGCGTTCCACGATTGCTTCACCGTTGGGATTGGCGCGGGTTTGTGCCAAGAAGAGCGCTGCGATGTTGTGCTCGGTCTCAAGACCGGGGGGCTTGGCAGTCTGATTGGCGGCGGTCATGGTGGGCAGCCCTCAGGTGCTGCTCAAGAAATCCTGCACAGCCTGAAGACATTCTTCCGGCGCATCCTCAAGAGGCAGGTGACCCGCGTCTTGCAGGATCGTGACCTGCGCCCGGGGCAGGCGCTCCCGGAAACCGCGCAGTATTTCCGGAGTGAAGACCCAATCCTGCATGCCCCATAGAATTTGAGTGGGTTTGTCCCGCAGCAGAGCCAGTCCTGCGTCCACGGCAGCAAGGGCTTCGTAGCTTTTGTCGTTTGGACTGCGAGGGATGTCCCGTACAAAAGCCGCGATACCGCGCCTTCTTTCTCCACTCAGATAAGGTGCCAGGAAACCTGCCTCGACTTCTTGGGACAGGCCATTGGTGGTGCAGAGGGATGCGAGGCCGCGTGTCATGAGGCCCAGGGACCCGGTCAAGAACGGCCCGATGCCCGGCAGATGAGCCAGGCCCAGAACCGCCGGGAGCTTTGCCTCGGACCAGA
The DNA here is from genome assembly GCA_014238415.1 of Planctomycetota bacterium. Lineage (GTDB taxonomy): Bacteria > Planctomycetota > UBA1135 > UBA1135. The sequence goes on from JABABA010000020.1 coordinate 70,965, forward strand.
CGCAGGTGTTGGTGACCACCAGCCGTTCGATGCGCTCAGGGCAGTTGGCAGCGGCACCGAGACCAATTGCTCCGCCCCAATCGTGGACGCAAAGGGTGATGTGCTTGAGGTCGAGGTGATTGATCAGCATCTCCAGCGCCGTGCGATGACTGGTCAGGTTCTGGTTCCAATCATGGGGGCGCTCGGACAGGCCCATGCCCATGTGATCGAGGGCGATGACTCGGAACGAGCCCGAGAATTGTTCGATCATCTTGCGCCACATGAATGACCAGGTGGGGTTGCCGTGGACGCAGAGCAGCACCGGGGCATCCCGAGGGCCCTCGTCCACAAAGTGCAAGAGAGCGTTTTCGATCTCGAAGAAGCGCGGACTGTAGGGCCAGAGGTCTGTGATCGGCGCGCTGAGCTCCTGTGCCACCAAGAGGGCGTCCTCTTCAAGGGTGCTTGGGCGCAGGCGCCGCACAAGGCTGCCGGGTTTTCCGATGGTCTCGATGGGCATGGGAAGATCTCGCGAGGCAGGATAACGGGGAGGGACCGTGCGCGTTGGGAGAAACTCGCCCGTCTGGCTGGTCTGGCTGCTGCAGTGGCGGACTTCTCCCCGTAGGGTGGGGCCATGCATCGGTTTCTCCATCTGCCATTGCTGGCGCTTCTGTTGATTGCGTCGCCGTTCGCCCAGTCCGACGAGACTTCCCGGGCCCGCCATGTGGTGCTCTTCCTGGTTGATGATCTGGGCTGGCAGGACATTTCGGTGCCCCATCACACCGAGACCACGCCTTTCAACAAGCGCTACAGGACGCCCCATGCGGAACGGTTGGCGCGGGAGGGTCTGGTCTTGCGCCATGGCTATGCCTCGGCTCCGGTATGCACTCCCACGCGCACCTCGATTCACTCCGGGCGTTCTCCCGCGCGCACCCATATCACCTACTGGACCCTTTACGCGGATCGGGATCAGACCCGGCCGTGGAAGCGCAGCGATGGCTCAAGCCTGATCGCACCGGCTTGGGACTTGAACGGTTTGAGCCAGGAGGATGCGACCCTGGCGCGGATTTTTTCTGACGCCGGGTTCCGCACGATTCACGCGGGCAAGGCTCATCTGGGAGCGATTGGTTCCTCCGGCGAGGATCCGCTGAACCTGGGCTTTGATGTGAATATCGCGGGTCATGCTCCCGGCGGCCCCGGTTCCTACTACGGCCTGCATGGCTTTCGGTCCAATGGTCGCCGGGGCAAACCGGGCAAGAGCGTTTGGGATGTGCCCGGACTAAGTGCCTATCACCACCATGATGTGTACTTGACCGAAGCGATTGCTATGGAGACCTGCCGCGCCGTGCGGGAAGCTGCTCGGAACAATAAGCGCTTGTTTCTCTCTTTTGCACCCTATGCGGTGCATGCGCCGATCATGGCGAACAAGAAGTACTTGCAGCATTACCCGAACCTGGATCCCACCGAAGCGGCCTACGCCACCATGGTTGAGACTGTGGATCATGCGCTTGGGGCGTTGCTGGCGACTCTTCAGGACGAGGGCATGTTGAAGGACACCTTGTTCGTGTACACCTCGGACAACGGAGGGCTATCGGCCCACGGTCGCGGTGGGGAGCGGCACATTCACAATGCGCCATTGCGATCGGGCAAGGGTTCGGCCTACGAGGGTGGTGTGCGTGTGCCTTGGATTGTCCGTTGGCCCGGCGTGGTGCAGCAGGGGACTGTGAGTGACGAGCCCGTGATCAGTCATGATCTCTATCCCACCTTGTTGGAAGCGGCGGGCGTTTCATTGCCGAAGGATGAGGGTCGGGATGGGGTAGACCTCGCCGCTCTCCTGCGCGGAGAGGACTTGCGCCGCGAGCACCCCTTGCTTTGGCACATGCCGCATTTTTGGGGAGTCAATGGCCCCGGAATTCAGCCCTATAGCGCGCTACGCCGGGGGGATCTCAAGCTGCTCTTCTTTCAGGGGGATGGGCGCATTGAACTCTACGATGTGTCAGCCGACCCTGGCGAGGCGAAGGATCTGGCTACTGAGCGTCCCGAAGAAACCCGGCGTCTTGCTCAGCTTCTGGCCTCCGAACTGCAACGCCGAGGGGCTCAGGCGCCTCGGCTCAAGGGAGGCGGGCATCCTCTTGGGGTGCTGGCGGCCCTGGCAAAGATGCAGCGCTGAAGCATGTGCCGTGGCGGGTTCTGTATCCTCAGCGGCCATCATGAACGAAGACCAGCAGCAGACATCCCACAAGTGGCATGCAATCGAGTGCAACAATCTGGCTTGGGCTCTGAGTGAAAAGAGTGAACGCACCTCGTCCGAGGATGCAGAGATGTTGTCCGCGGCGCATGCCTCGGCCTTTCATTGGGCCAAGGTGGGTACGGAGACTAATGTGGCCCGGGCGCAGATGCTGGTAGCACATGTGAGTGCGTTCTTGGGTCATGGGGATCTGGCCATGGCGGCGGCACATGAGTGCCGGGAAAAGCTGGCAAGCGAAGACGTGCCTGATTGGGAGGCTGCTTTCATCGAGGCGATTCATGCCCATGCACACTACGCGGCGGGGGAAATGGAGCGGTTTTCCAAGATCTACGCCAAGGCAGCAGAGTTGGGCGCGGCTATTGCGGGCGAGGAAGACCGCAAGATCTTCGAAGCGACCTTCAAGGGGATTCCCAAGCCGTGATGGCCTGGGGCCTTGCGCATGGGATGAACATGCTGCGGCAGGGGTTGTTGCTTGGTTGTTTGGTGGCTCACTGTGATCTGCTCTTGGCTGTGCCCTTGAGCGACTCTGCTGAGCCCAACATCGTGATCGTCTTCATGGACGATATGGGGTGGGGGGATCTCTCCTGTCAGGGGCAGAGCCTCTGGCAGACGCCGCATATGGATGGGCTGGCAGAGGAGGGCGTGCGGTTTACGCGCTTCTATGTGAGTCAACCTGTTTGCTCCGCTTCGCGTGCGTCGCTCTTGACCGGTTGCTATGCCAATCGCCTCTCGTTTTCGGGAGCCCTCGGGCCGAGTGTCCGCTGGGGTTTGGCTCCTGAGGAGACCACCATTGGTGAGATGCTGCAAGAGAAGGGTTACGCAACGGCTCTCTTTGGTAAGTGGCACTTGGGACATCTGCCACCCTATCTGCCCATGCGGCACGGCTTCGATGAGTACTTTGGCCTGCCCTATTCCAATGACATGTGGCGATTTCATCCGGAGTCGCCTGACGCCTGGGCGCCTTTGCCGCTTTTTCGCGGCGAAGAGATCGTTGATTTGGATCCGGACCAGACAACTTTGACCCGCGCCTTGACCCTGCGCGCGGTGAAGTTCATCAATCGCAAGGCGGCGGCGAAGGAGCCTTTCTTCCTCTATCTGGCCCATCCCATGCCTCATGTGCCATTGTATGCCTCCTTGCCATTCGCCGGCCGCGGTCCGATTCCCTATGCGGACATCGTGCGCGAATTGGATTGGAGCGTAGGTCAGGTCCTGGGCGCACTGGATCGTACGGGGGTGGCGCAAGACACTCTGGTCTTGGTGACTTCCGACAATGGGCCCTGGCTCAGCTACGGGGACCACGCGGGGACCACCGGCGGATTACGCGAGGGCAAGGGCACTACTTTTGAGGGGGGCGTGCGAGTGCCCGCGATTGTTCGCTTCCCCGGGCGTATTCCAGCGGGGCAGGTGGTGGACGAGCCATTGATGACCATCGATGTGCTGCCCACTTTGGCTGAGGTTGTGGGTGCCGAGTTGCCCGAGCTGCCGATCGATGGGCGCAGCGCTTGGGAACTATTCCAGGCGAAGCCGGGCGCGGGTTCGCCGCAGGAGTTCTATGGACTCTGGTACCGCAACAATGATCTGGAAGCGGTCATCAGTGGGCGTTGGAAGCTGCACCTGCCCCACGGCTATCGTTCCTTGGAGGGACGCCCAGGTGGTCGCGGTGGAATCCCGAGCAAGTACAACTACGGTCTTTCCACCTCGCTCGCGCTTTATGACCTGGTTGCGGATCCCGGAGAGAGGACCGATGTTGCGGATCAGAACCCCGACGTCCTGGCCCGCATGCTTGCTCATGCGGACGACCTGCGCACACGCCTGGGGGACAACCTGACCAAGACCAAGGGCAGCGAGCGGCGCGCTCACGGCAAACCCGTGCCCAAGGTCAACGCGGGGCCTGGGGGCAAAGGGTCCTTCTGAATGGGATCCAGGACACATGGGCAGCGCGGGCCGGGTTGGTTGCCCACCTGCGTTCATTCAATCTCTTCCCGGGTGCTCCCCTGATCGTTGGCCAGGTTGTTGAAGTCTCGTTCGGGAGCGCAGGGTAGACCGGCGGCTACTTCTTGTTGTCCACCGGCTTGTCTATCCCCGGCAAGGGGAATTGCTTCGATGGAGTTCGTGAGGACTCGAGCAGGGCCACCATGCGAGCCAGGACTTCGGGCCTGGATCGGGCCAGATTCTTGGCTTCTGCGGGGTCCGCTTCCAGGTCATAGAGTTCAGTTTCCAGGTTTCCCTTGCGCAGTTTTCTGCGGACGGCCTTCCAGCGGCCCGCTCGCAGGGCCTGTTGGCCGGCATATTCGAAGTAGAGTGCTTTGTGCTCGGCTTGATTGCCCTTGCCCTTCAGGGTTGGCACCAAAGAGATCCCGTCCAGTCCTTGTGGGCACTCTGTTCCAGCCACCTCAAGAAGAGTCGGCATCCAATCCTGGAATGAGCTGATGAGGTCCGAACTGCGTCCAGCTTCGATGTGGCCGGGCCAACGCACCAGGGTCGGGACCTTCAGACCTCCTTCATAGACCGAACACTTCAAGCCACGCATTCCCGCGGCACTCTTGAAGAAGGTTGAGTCCGTGCCTCCGTTGAAGGTCGGGCCGTTGTCGCTCGTGAAAACCACGATGGTGTTGTCTCGCAGGTCGAGTTCGTCAAGGGTCGCCAGCACTCGGCCCACCTCGCGATCCAGGTGCGCCACCATGGCGGCGTAGGCGGCGCGGGGACGGGGATGGGGCAGATAACCCTTTTGCCCCAGGTACGGCTTCTCGTCCCATTCCCTTGGAAACGCATCCAGATCCTGCGGGGGTGCTTGCAGGGCAGCGTGGGGAATGGGGGAGGCGTAGTACAAGAAGAAGGGCTCGTCCCGGTGATCGCGCACGAAGGAGACCGCGTCTTCAAGCATTACCTCGTGGGCATAGACCGCTCCGTTGTAGCGCTCCCAATACTCGGCTTCCGTGTCCAGGGGGTCCTTGAGTTTGTGGTGTGCGTCGAACCACTTGTTGCCCGGCAAGTCCATTCGTTCTCCGTCGCGCCAGAGGTGCGTGGGGTAATGGTTGTGGGCGATTCGTTGACAGAGGTAGCCGCAAAAGTGATCGAAGCCTTGTTTCTCGGGTGCACCCGTGGTGCCCGGTCCACCCAGGCCCCATTTGCCCACACCGCCTGTGGCGTAGCCGCTGGCTTGCAGTCTTCGGGAGAGGGAGGCCGTGCTCAAGGCCACAGGAATCGGGATCGGTGGACTCTCGCGCTGCAAG
>JABABA010000021.1 GCA_014238415.1 Planctomycetota bacterium
CAAGGATGCCGAGGTGTCGAAAGACTGAGCTCGGGTTGTGCGCAGTCAGTCACTCCCCTTCAGCCTTGTGTCCCAATTCTCGTGATCGCTGGCAACACTCTTCTGCTTCCTCACTTCGTCCGAGCTTTTGCAGGCAGACTCCCCGGTTCCACCAAGCCTCTTCGAAGTCCGGGAGAATCTGGATGGCTTCGATGAACGATTCAAGAGCCGCCTGGTTCTGACCCGCGATTTCCTGGTTGTACCCAATGGCGAAGATCTCTCGCGCTCGGCTTTCCGTGAAGTTGAGGTAGGGTCTTCCAAATTGACCTGCCAGGACGAAAAGCAGAGTCATGCCTGGGAACAACAACCAGCGCCAGCCGCGCCGATCCCGTGGCCCCGAGAGGCTCCAGCCCAGCGCCGCACCCAAGAGTGCACCGCTCCCGTGGGCCACATTGGCAACTCGGAGGGTGCCGGTTTCGGTCAGCACGATGCAGAGAAAGAACCAACCCACCAGCATGCGGGTCACCGAGGGATTCAGGAGGCCAAGCTTGTCAGGGTGCCAGCGGCTGGCCGCCCAGAGCAGGCCGAAGAGGCCATAGACCACGCCTGAGAGACCCACGGAAGGGCCACTCAGGGCCCACTGGGCGCTGTTGGAGCCCGCCGCCAGGAACAGCAGGAACAGGACCGTTCGCCAAGTGCCCCATATGGCCTCCACAACTCGCCCCAGCTGCCACAGGACCAGCAGGTTGAAGCCCAGGTGCATGGCATTCCCATGGAACAGGACGCTGGTCAGCACGGTCCAGGGGCGTTGCTTCCAGGCACGCTCATCAAGTAGCAGGACCTCAAGATCGGCTCCCTGAAAGGCCATCAGGGACAGGGTGCCCCCCAGGACTATCAGGGTGATCGTGGCCCGTGCGTCGAGGGGGTGCCGATTGAGGGCGCGTAGGATGGGATCCGAAACCACGGGCCCAGGGTAGCCTCTTGCGCCCCTTCAGCCTACTTTTGGAGCAGATCTGACAGCGGGATGGCTGGACAGGCGGCCTTCAGCCAACTACACTTCCGCCCCTTCTGCGGGGGCGTAGCTCAATTGGTTAGAGTGCCGGCCTGTCACGCCGGAGGTTGCGGGTTCAAGTCCCGTCGCCCTCGCCAACCCCGCCTTCCGAAGCCTCCCAGATCCCGGGAGGCTTCGGTTCCTTCCTGGTCGGTCCTCCGTACTCTCCAGCCAGTCCAGCCTTCATGTCAAGCGCCCTTCCGCCGCCCACAGTCGTCAGCGATCGGGCAGGCTTGGACGAGTTGCTGATCGCGCTCAAGGGCGAGCGCGTGATCGCGGTGGACACCGAAGCTGACGCCTTCTTCAGTTACCATCAGAAGCTGTGCCTGGTGCAGATCACCGCGAGTCGGAGGGACTGGCTGGTGGACCCCCTGGCGGATCTGGACTTGAGTCCCTTGGGGGAGATGTTGGCGGATCCCGAGCGGGTCAAGGTGCTGCACGACGCGGAATTCGACATTCTGTTGCTTGGGGGATTACACGAGTTTCGGTTGGCGGGTCTGTTCGACACTCGCGTGGCGGCAGCGGTCCTGGGTTCGGCAAATCCAGGTCTGGCCAATGTGCTCTCTGCCCGTTTCGATGTGCAGCTGGACAAGTCCATGCAGCGTTCGGACTGGTCGAAGAGGCCTTTGAGTGAGAAGCAGATCGACTATGCGCGCTTGGACACACACTATCTGCCAGATCTCTATGAGATGCTATATGCCGAGTGCGTGGAGCGTGATCGTTTGATGATTGTCGAAAGCGAGTGCCGGCGGCTGGAGCAACTGCGCTCGGTGCCGACTGAAGTACGGCCTGATGACTTTGTGCGCGTCAAAGGTGCCCGCGACTTGAACCCTGTTCAGCGGGCGGTATTCAGGGAGCTCTTCGTCTTACGAGATAATCTGGCCCAGAAGAGTGACAAACCTACTTTCCGAGTGATCAGCAATCAGGCTTTGTTGGATGTGGCTCGTCGCAGGCCTGATGACTATCGCGCATTGACAGCCATCAAAGGATTCACCCCCCGCATGGCGACCCGCATGGGCGACGAGGTGCTGGACGCTGTGGTTCGTGGACTTGCGGCTGACCCCATCGAGCGTTTGCCTCGGGCCCCACGCAAGGCTGGGGCCTTGGATCTGGACGAGGCGACCCAGGAACTCCACGAGCGCCTCAAGCGCTGGCGCAAGAAGGCTGCGGATTCTCTTGGAATCGAAAGTGCCTACGTACTCAACCGTCACCTCCTGGGGCATTTGGCACAGGAGCGGCCCGAGAGCCTTGAATCTCTAAGAGCCATCGAGGGCATTCAGGACTGGCAGCTGAGCCGTTTTGGGGATGGTATCATCGATGTGGTGCTCAAGTTCCTGGAAGAAGAGAGCGCCGGTCTCTTGCCGAAGAAGCGCAAGAAACGGCTGCGGTGAGGGAGCGAGGATCCCGCGCGTGACACTGAGTCTTGGCTGCGAAGCGCGCCGCAACCGATAGATAGCAGCGAACAAGAGGTGGTGGAGAAGAAGGGACTTGAACCCTCGACTTCCGCGTTGCGAACGCGACGCTCTACCGACTGAGCTACTTCCCCTGAATTGTGAGGGGGATCATAGAGTGGGGTCCAAGAAAAGGCCAACTGTTGCGAGGTGGAATCAGCGCTTGGGCCCCTGGGGCAGGATGGAGGGCTGCTCTTCCGGATAAGGGCAGACCCGGGATCGGGCAGGCTCTATCCTGGGGGGACATGTTTCTTGGTGCGCTCTACCTTTGGGCCGGTTTGGCAGCCGTACCCCTGAATACTCCTGAATGCTTCCAGGAGCCGGGGAAGGATTATTGGCTGGAGGAAGGTAGTTCTTTGGACCTGCGCACGGGGGAGATTCTCGCCGGTGAACTTAGTGCGGGGCGTTTGGTATTGAGTGATGGGGCGCTCTCGGCTTCTCCGGAATTGGTGCCCTTGGGTGGTGCCGATGCTGGTCAGCCCCTCAGGTTGATCCAGCGCGAGCCTGCTGAGCTTCGGTCCAAGACCGTGGCCGGAGTGGGGGCAGAGTATCTCTTTGTGCTTGAGGATGATTCCTGGGGCTACTTGCGAGTGCTGGGGTCTTGGCCAGCCGGCGTGTCTTTGGAGGTGGTTCATGCACCCAAGGGGGCGACTGAACTGATTCGGGAGCCTCGCTGGTTGGAAGCACGGGTTGATCAGTCCGAGTGTCAGCTGATCTGGGACTCGACTGAAGGCAGGCGCTACCGCATTGAGGGCAGGGCAGCCGGGCCTGATCAGACTTTCGCCAACTTGGGCGAAGTCGAAGGCGGTAGCTGGTCGGGTCCCGTGCTGGGCTCTGAGGTAATGGAGTATCGCGTGACTGCTCTCGGTGGATCGGGTCTCGGAGCGCGTAGACGCGTTGTGCACCAGACACTTTCGGAAGATCTACCCGCAATCCTGCCCAAAGGCGCACGCTGGAATCTATTGACCGGTGAAATCGACGGCGCGATCTATCACCTTGAGGTGACCCAGAATCAAGGTCAGAACCTCATCTTTGCGTTAGCCGACGGCATGCGAGCTGGTCCTGCCGCCAAGAGTTCAATCAAGCGATCTGGGGCAACACCCAGCGACCATCGTTCTTGGCGACCTTCGATTCCCTGGCAGCGGGATGAGGAGCAGCCAATGCGCCAGCATGTTCTACCCGCGGGCGCTACCCTGTGCTTGATAACTCCGGAAGGGGTTCCTGTACGAATTCGTTCCGAGATAGCAAGAGATGGAGGATTGCTCCATTGGCGTCAATTGGATTTGTGCGGCAGCGGTTTGTTTCCTAGTGCACCGGGAAAGCCAAAAGCAGTATTTGCGCAGGGGAGGGTTGAAGTCTCCTTTGACCCATTGACCAGGGCCGCGCCAGACCCGGGCAGAGTGCGCTTGGTGCTGGAGGAGGTTGACGAAGAAGGTGAATGGGTGCGCCTGGCCGTGGGGACTGTCGGGGAGCGCAGCATTGGGTTGGACCGGAAAGTGAGCGTGGATGACTTGCCTATAGTGCTGTTCAGGGTGCGACAGGAATACGAAGGCGGGTCCCATTCTCCAGCATCTGAGCCCTTCAATGTGTTGCTTGTAGATCGTGATGATGTCGCAACCCTCAAGGACCTTGCTGTGCGCGGAGTCTTGGCTTTACGGGAAGAGGCCTATGGACGGCGCTTGCAGGCTCGGGCTTTGTTGCTGGCCCTCGGCCCGGACGCTTTACCGGCTTTGGAGGCCGCTTTGACCGATTCTACCAGTGGAACGGAGACCCGTTCTTCTGTGCGTGACCTGTTGCTTTCTGGAAGCTTCGGCCCTGGTGGTCAGCGCCTCGTGCTTTTGGCCATGGCTCGAGAAGAAGGGTTGGAGGGGGATGTGCCCCAGGGGCTTGATGCCAGCGAAGCGTTGTTCCGAGCCCTGGCGGTGCTTGATCTGGCGGGGCGACCGAGCGCATCCGATTGGCTACGACTTGCTGCTCATGCTGAACCCGACCCGGCCGTGACGGCATTGATTGATCTGGTGCTGGAAGACCCTGAGCCTCCGCAGGTCCTGGATCAGCCGGGCGATATGCTCGTGTTGCTGCCACCAGACCGGCGACCCTTGCGCGAGAGTCGGGATTGGGTCCAAGAGCTTCGGTCTGGAGCGCCCGAGGAATTGGCGGCACTGATTCGTGGGACGGTGGATGCCAGCCAGCGAGATCGGGCAATGGCCTTGCTTGCGGTGGCCTATTTCTTGGAGGCGGCTGAGAATCCACCCGGAGCGCGCACTTTGGAGTCCGCGGAAATTGCCTTGCGCATGTTGGACCGCGTTCGCCCGGCTCTGAATGCGGAGTCAGAGGCCAGCGGCCTTCCAGCCCGGGCATTGTTGGACCTCATCGACGCCTTGTTGGATGGTGAAGGACACTTGCTGCGCTCGCAGCGTGAGCTGGCCTCCTTGCAACTTGACTCCTGGCCCTTGCCCGATGGAGCGCGTGAACAGATCGTGGTTCCAGCAGATGATGAAGGAGCTCTGCGTGAAATTCTGCTGGAGCTCTCACGAGAAGAGGGAGTCTATGTGGACATTTTGATTCCCACGGGGCGGCATGTCTTGTCCGAGGCTCTCAGTTCTCAGCGGCTGGGAGTAAGCGGTATGCGCCTCAAAGGTGAGGAGGGCACGGTGCTGGTGGGGACCCTACGCTTGGAAAACAGTCGGGATGTGGTTCTCGAGAATCTGACTATTGAGGGGAATCGCACCAGTGCCCTATGGATCACGGAGACGGAGTTGCTCGCCCGGGATGTGACCCTGAGTGGAATCCAGCGGGCGGTGCAGGCTCAAAGGGCGTCCTTGGTGCTGGATCGTTGCCGCATCGGGAATCTGGATTCCAGCAGCAATGCTCAGTTGATCTGGCTGGCTCAAGGGAGCGTCTTGGAGGCGCGTAACTCGGCCTTCTTGGGTGGCAATATCTACTTGGATGAAGGGGGCGAGGCACACTTTGACCGCTGCGTTTTGGATGCGGGGGCGCGGCCTACGGTTCAGGGTCGTTCAGCCACATCTCGCGCGAGCCTACGGGATTGTCTGGTGAGAGGTCGCGCGGGCTGCATGTCCGGGGCCGGGGCGATCTGGTTGGAGCGTTGTGTACTCGATCTCGCCGCCGATCCGATCTATCAGGCCGTGACCTGTGTGGCCTGTCCTGATTCGGTGGTGTTGGTGGGGGCTGCCAGTGGCTTCGGGCCCCATGTGCAGCAGCGTTGTTGCCTTGGAAGGTAAAGATAGGACGTGTTCGGGCTCGATCGCTGAGGGGCCCGTGGCTGGCGGCATCGCACTCACTCCAGCAAGTGCAGGGCAAGAGGGTGATTCTGGGGGGAGGTGGCTCCGATTGGTGTTGAGCTCCGGAACTCGCACCGATGCCATAGAACCCGTGCTCTGGTCTTCGCCATGGGTCCTGAAGCGGTTATTCTCTTTGTCCCAATCCCGTCCCAGACCGACCCTTCTCCGTATTCATGACCGATTCCTTCAAGGCCCACGGCATTCTCAAGGTTGAAGACCAGAGCTTTCGGATCGCGCGCCTTTCCGCGCTTTCCGCTGCGGGGCACGACCTCACACGCCTGCCCTATTCTTTGCGCGTGCTGTTGGAAAATCTGCTGCGTCACGAAGATGGCGAGAGCGTCACGGTGGCAGATATCGAGGCTCTAGCCAATTGGGACCCCAAGGAAGAGCCCAGGCGTGAGATTGCCTTTCGGCCTGCGCGCGTCTTGATGCAGGACTTTACCGGGGTTCCTGCGGTTGTGGATCTGGCGGCCATGCGCACCGCAATGGTGGCTCTGGGAGGCGATCCCACCAAGATCAATCCTCTGCAGCCGGCTGAAATGGTGATTGATCACTCGGTGCAGGTGGATCACTACGCCAGCCCTGAGGCATTGGAGGAAAATGGTCGCCTTGAATTCGAGCGCAATCACGAGCGCTATGCGTTCTTGAAGTGGGGCCAAGGTGCATTTGAGAACTTCCGCGTGGTCCCACCAGAAACCGGGATCGTGCACCAGGTCAACCTGGAGTATCTGGCGCACACGGTGATGAGCCAGGAGGGCTGGGCCTACCCCGACACATTGGTCGGCACCGATAGCCACACGACCATGATCAACGGTCTGGGAGTCCTGGGCTGGGGCGTGGGTGGTATTGAGGCGGAGGCGGCCATGCTCGGACAGCCCGTGTCCATGTTGATTCCCCAGGTCGTGGGTATGCGTTTGACAGGAGAGTTGCCCAAGGGCACAACCGCCACAGATCTTGTGTTGACCGTGGTGGAGATCCTGCGCGCTCATGGAGTGGTGGGTAAGTTTGTTGAGTTCATTGGCCCGGGTATGACAAGTTTGCCTCTTGCTGATCGGGCGACTTTGGCCAACATGGCGCCGGAATATGGCGCGACCTGTGGCTTCTTCCCGGTGGACGAAAGAACCCTTGATTACCTGCGTCTGTCGGGTCGCAGCGAAGAGTCGGTCGCTTTGGTAGAAGCCTATTCCAAGGAGCAGAGCCTCTGGTGCGACGTGAACGCTCCAGAGCCCGAGTATTCAGCTTTGCTGGAACTGGACATGGGGACAGTCGAACCCAGTCTGGCTGGGCCCAAGCGCCCCCAAGATCGTGTGCGCTTGCAGGACATGCCGAGCGCTTTTGTTGCTGCCCGGGGTGAGATTCTGACCGCTGTGGGCAGCAAAAACGAGGACCGCAGTATTGATGTGACTTGTGGCGAGGATTCCTTTTCGCTGACTCACGGCAGTGTGGTTATCGCGGCGATAACCTCGTGTACCAACACTTCCAACCCATCCGTAATGGTGGCGGCTGGCTTGCTTGCCAAGAAGGCCCATGCCCTGGGCCTGGTGTCGAAGCCCTGGGTCAAGACCAGTTTGGCTCCAGGCTCCAAGGTGGTCACCGACTATCTGGACACCGCCGGCTTGACTTCGGAACTTGAAGCCCTGGGCTTCCACCTTGTGGGCTACGGTTGCACCACTTGCATCGGAAACTCAGGTCCCTTGAAGCCTGAGATCGAAAAGGGGATCCTTGACGGGGAACTCGTGGTCTCAAGTGTGCTCTCGGGCAATCGCAACTTTGAAGGCCGCGTCCACGCGCGAGTGCGGTCGAACTATTTGGCTTCCCCGCCTCTGGTGGTGGCTTATGCCCTTGCGGGGAACACCACTGTGGACTTGACCACCGAGCCTCTGGGCCATGGAGCAGACGGTACTCCGGTCATGTTGGCAGATATCTGGCCGAGTGCTGACGAAGTAGCTGAAACCGTTACTCGCTGTATCACTCGCGAGCAGTTCTCCTCAACCTATAGTGAGGTCTTGAAAGGGTCGGCTGCCTGGCAAAAGATCGAGGGGGGTAGCGGTGACACCTTTGAGTGGGACGAAAATTCGACCTACATAAAGCATCCCCCGTACTTCGAGGGCATGGGGCACGAGCCGGAGGGTGTGCTGGACATTGAAGGAGCCAGGGTATTGGGACTCTTTGGAGATTCGATCACCACCGATCACATTTCTCCGGCGGGTTCGATTGCAGCGGACTCTCCCGCTGGCTTGTACCTTCAGGAGCATGGCGTGGCCAAGGCCGACTTCAACTCCTATGGGTCGCGCCGTGGAAATCACGAGGTCATGATGCGTGGTACTTTTGCGAATGTACGTATCAAGAACCTATTGACACCTGGTATTGAAGGGGGTGTGACTCTTCACCATGACTCGGGCGAGGTCATGTCGATCTTTGATGCGGCCATGAAATATGTGCAGGCAGGTGTGCCTTCTATCGTTATGGCGGGCAAAGAGTACGGCACTGGTTCCAGTCGCGACTGGGCGGGCAAGGGGCCTTCACTCTTGGGCGTCAAGGCCTGCATCGTGGAGAGTTACGAGCGTATCCATCGTTCGAACCTTGTGGGCATGGGTGTCCTTCCATTGCAGTTCCTGCCCGGGGAGAGCGCGGGTTCATTGGGACTGAATGGTGACGAGACCTTTGCGATCAGGGGCTTGGAAGCACTCTATGCGGGCGATGGTCCCATGGGCGGAACCGTGCAGGTAAGTGTCACGAACGGCGACGGTGCTGATACCGTGTTCAATGCACGTGTGCGCATCGACACCCCAGCCGAAGCAGAGTACTATCGCCACGGCGGGATCCTGTGCTATGTGTTGCGTAGGCTTGTGGCTCAGGGCTGAGGCTTCCGCGAGCGTTTTGTCCCGGGTATCTGGCCACTTCGTCCAGAAATGAGAATCTGACTACGTCAGCGGGGGAGACGCCGTTCAGCCTCTTGGCAAGGCTCAGGGTCCTTCCCAGCCTCTCTACGCCACACTCGGGCGCCACGGGATTCCCAAGAACGGGACCATCCTCCAGTAGATGGATATTGCCTCCAGTCCACATGCCGCCGCGCTTATGTCCTTTCAATCCACCTGCCGATAACGGGGGTAATGTCAATCATCGGGGCCTTCCCCGAACCTACGAGTCAGGCATGAATACACCTATCCTTATTTCCACCGACCCAGGCGAGATTCTCGCACTGCAGCAGGCCTTGCCCGGCTTGAGGCTATGCGTGGATGTACACAGTTTGGCTCGTGAAGGGGATCTGCTGGATACTTGCATTTTTCTCGGAGTCGAGTTCTTGCAGGGGGATCTCCGCAAGTTGGGGGTAGAGTTGGAAAGCACGGCGCCTCGCGGCAGGTTTGTCGCTCTGCTGGATCTCGATGGCAAATGTTGTCCCGAGAAGATTGCGGCTGCCGGTCTTCACGCCATGTTGCCTTTGCCCGTGCATGGACCACTTGCTCGTTTCTTCATGCGCGGTGGGCACCCCGGCGACGGTCAGCGCCCTGCCGGAGCAGCCCTGGCCATGGAGCTTCAGGGAGCATGGGATCGTGGAGAACTTTGTTTGCACTACCAGCCTCGCTGCGACGCGGAAACCCGTCAAGTGTGCGGCTTCGAGGCGCTGGTGCGTTGGGAGCACCCGACTCGTGGCTTGCTTCCTCCGAGTGAGTTCATCTCCATGGCAGAAGAGACCGGCATGATCATCGACATTGGTGCTTGGGTCCTTCGCGAGGCTTGCGCCCAAGTGGCGGCCTGGGATTCAGTGGGGCTGCCGCCTGTTCAGATCGCAGTCAACCTGTCCCCTGTCCAGTTCACCGGAGAGGGTCCTTTGGAGGTGGTTCAGGAAGCACTGCAGTCATCTGGGATTTCCGCCTCACGGCTTGAGTTGGAGATCACTGAGAGTTTGATGTTGGAAGATCCCGACGGGGTAATCCGGAATCTGGAACGGCTCAAGGCCCTAGGTGTTCAGCTCTCCATCGATGACTTTGGAACCGGCTATTCGTCCCTTTCGTACTTGCGGCGTTTTCCGGTGGACACCTTGAAGATCGATAAGTGCTTTGTGGATGATCTGGCGTCTGATCCGGGCGATGCGGCTATTGTTACTTCGATCGTGGTGTTGGGTCAGAGCCTGGGCTTGTCTATCGTGGCTGAAGGTGTCGAGAACGAGCGTCAGCTTGAGTTCCTGCGTGTTCTTGGCGTTGATGAGATCCAGGGTTACCTCATGTCAAAGCCCTTGCCTGTTGATGAGATCCCTTCCTTTCTCTGCATCAGTGAGGTTGCTGGTCAGGCGGTAGGGTCCACACAAGACTTGCCGAAGCTCCCCGCGTCCCCGCGAGTCGAGCCCACTGGTTGAACTGTTCGCATAAGGTAGCAGCCTGCGCGTTTGAGATGCCCAGTACGAGGAAGCTCTCTTCAGGTGGCCAATTCGGATCGGGGCCAACTCCGCGACCTGGCAGTACCAGTAGAGGACGGTCCTCCTCATCACGCAATTCACCCAGTTGGTTTTCGAGTTTTTGGTTTGCTCTGAAATTCTCTTGAGCTTCGGTGGGTATCGAGCGGGGATTCCAGGCGGTCAAGAAGGCCCAGTTGGTCCGAGATGTGTTGAGCAAGAGGGCATCCAGTTCTGGGTGCGGTTGATCAACTCTCAGGATGAGCTCACATCCCAAGCCGAAAGCCTCGTAGCGCGTGGCGCGGAAGGCTTCTTCCAAGAGCTCGCGCTCAGCGGCACCACTGGAATCGTGAAAGTCCATAGGAGGAGGACCAGGCTGGCCAGACAACCGCGATTGCGCGTCCACGGACCAGATCCCGGGGCACGAAACTCATGGACTTGGGCGGCAGCGGCAACGCGCTGTCCTGCATGAACACATGTTGCTCGCCAAGATGGTCTCGGAAAAACACTTTGGAACCACCAACCTCGCCGGGCGCGAAGCGGGGATTTTCGCGGGAGCGCTGGTTGCCCCATACCTCGCGGCCGCCTTCAAGTTTGTAGCCAAGCAGAGTCCAGTCCCTACCATCGGATGAGTCCTGGGTGTTGTCCCCGAGAGCAACATAGCAGTCGTCGGGGATCTTCCAGGAGGTGACCTTCTGGTCATCGGTGTAGTAGATGTCGCGGGATATTGTGAGATCGTCAAACCGGGCCCCACCGTCCTTGACAATCAACTGGACGCCGCTGCGCGACATTTGGTGCCGAGCCACAGGGGGCCCTTCGAGGCTGAAGAGCAACTCGCCATCAAGGCGAATCTCGACCAGGTCATCGAGGTTTTGAAATTGGATTCTCAATTCGTTTCCGTCCAAGCTGAGAGGCCCATCGAGGGCCAATCTGTCCTGGCCCCATTGACCCTTGGCATCTGAAACCTGCACTTGCGCTGATGCTCCCTCTTCGGCAGCAGGGCCGGGGATTTCCAGTGCATAGGTGTAGGGGCCATCTTGCAACTCCAGCCGCACTTGGGTGCATTCGGAACTTGCGCTCATGTTGGTTTCAATTCGAAGGTCACCTACTTTATTGCGGCCTGAGCCCCCGGGTTTGGGTTTGACCGCATTGACCAAGTCGCCTTGATAACCGTCGGTGTAGTTGTCCATCACCGCTGAGCGCGTCCGGGGAAAGCGGGCGCTGCCTGAGCTTTCCGCAATCAAGCCGTCATTCCCTTCGATCCATGTGCCCTGCTGTTTCCACGCGCCTTGAGTCTCTAGGGACTTGAAGTGCACATCCTGCAGGCGCGGCGGCCGCCGCAATATGACCCAGGCCTCGGTTTCAGATTGTCGTGTCCAGAGGTCGCCATTCTCAATCTTGAGGTGTTCGCCGGGCATTCCTACCAGCCTCTTGATAAAGTTCTTGGCTGAGTCGAGGGGGTAGCGGAAGACGGCGATTTCCCACCGTTTTGGATCCCGGAATCGATAGCTGAGTTTGTCCACCACTACCCGGTCAAAGACTCCGCCGCCTTTTCCATCGTCCCATCCCATCAGGGTCGGTTGCATTGAGCCGGTGGGAATCTTGTAGGCCTCCAGTACGAAGTACTTGAAGAGCACGATCACGATTACCGAAACCGCAATGGCCTCGATGTTCTCACGCCAGGGTCGGCCGCTGCCTTTCTTCTTGTCCTTGGCCACGGTGGATTTCAGGATATCTTGGAGTCGTGAAGGAGTAGAGGTTACTTGTCGTCGCTGCCAAGTACGCTCAGGAACGCTTTCTGTGGGATGTCCACATTACCGACTTGGCGCATCTTGCGCTTACCGGCTTTTTGCTTTTCGAGTAGTTTGCGCTTGCGCGAGATATCGCCTCCGTAGCACTTGGCGGTTACGTCTTTGCGCAGGGGTGCAATTGACTCGCGCGCCAGGATTCGTGAGCCCACGGCGGCTTGCAGGCGCACCTCAAACAGGTGGCGGGGGATTTCCTTGCGCAGTTTCTTGATTACTGCGCGGCCACGCATGTCCGCGCGACTCTTGTGCACGATAGAGGAGAGCGCGTCCACTTCTTTGGCGTTGACCAGGATCAGTAGTTTGACCAGATCGTCCGGGTAATACCCCTGGAGGTCATAGTTCAGGGTTCCATAGCCACGGGTGGCGGACTTCAGTTTGTCGTAGAAGTCGTACATGATCTCGGCAAGGGGGATGTCGAAGACCAGCTGGACGCGCGTGGTGGACAAGTAGTCCTGGCGCACATAGACACCTCGATGTTCTGTGGCGATTGTCATCATCACGCCTACATATTCCGAAGGGATGAGCATGGAGACGCGCACGATGGGCTCAAGTACTTCTTCGTATTGATCAGGATCGGGCAGTGCGCCGGGAGACAAGATCCACTCCTCCTCACCGTTCTTGCGTTTGATCTTGTAGGTAACCGATGGCGCGGTCTGGATCATGTCCAGGTCGTGCTCGCGCTCGAGGCGCTCCTGGATGATCTCCATGTGAAGCAAGCCGAGGAATCCACAGCGGAAGCCAAATCCCAGGGCGTCCGACGTGACTGGCTCGTAGGAGAACGAGCTGTCAGATAGGAGCAGGGTCTCCAGGGCCTCACGCATCTCTTCGAACTCGCCTGGATTGGTGGGGTAGAAATCCGCAAAGACCATGTGCTTGGGCTCTGCATAGCCCGGCAGCATTTCCTGTGCGGGCTTGCCTTGCAGGGTCAGGGTGTCGCCGATGCGCAGGTCGCCCAGGGTCTTGATGTTGGAAATGAAGTAGCCGACCTCGCCAGGGCCAAGAGCTTCGCAGGGGGTCATCTTTGGCCTGAAAGTGCCGATCTCCACCGCTTCGTAGACCTTTCCAGAGCCCATCATGAGGGCCTTGTCTCTGCGATTGATGGTGCCTTCCATCACGCGCAGGTAGACGATAACGCCGCGGTACTCATTGTATACCGCGTCAAAGATCAGGGCCTGGAGGGGGGCGTTCGAATCCCCCGTGGGCGGTGGAATGCGGTCGATGATCGAGTCGAGAACTTCGGTCACTCCCTCGCCGCTCTTGGCGGAAACTCGCAGTGCGTCTGTGGCATCAATGCCGAGAGAGTTCTCGATCTCTTCTGCCACTTCATCGGGGCGGGCGTGGGCCAGGTCGGTCTTGTTGAGGACCGGGATCACATCCAGATCCGCTTCGATGGCCAGATAGGCGTTGGCTACTGTCTGGGCTTCCACCCCTTGGGAGGCATCCACCAACAGGATCGCCCCTTCGCAGGCCTGCATTGACTTCTCTACTTCGTAGTTGAAGTCCACATGTCCCGGTGTGTCGATCATGTTGAGGAAGAAGTCGACTCCGTCCTTCTTGTGGGGGATTGTTACCGCGTGAGCCTTGATGGTGATGCCGCGCTCGCGCTCGAGATCCATGTCATCGAGTAGCTGGTCCTTCATGTCGCGCTTCTTGACCGCACCGCTCAGCTCCAACATGCGATCCGCAAGGGTGGACTTACCGTGATCGATGTGGGCCACGATGGCAAAGTTGCGGATTTGCTTGGTGTTCATCGTGACCGCTCCAAGATCGCAAAAAGCTCGTGCCCGAGGGCACGCAGGGCGCGGCCTCGATGGCTGACAGCGGATTTCTCCGGCGAGGTCAAGCTGGCGAAGCAGCGATTGGTCTGCGCCAGGTTGGGTTCAATGAATTGAAACAAAGGGTCGTAGCCGAAACCTCCCTGTCCTTCCGGTTGATTCAGGATGCGGCCTTCCGTGCGGCCCTCAAGCACAGTCTCGATCTCGCCATTCGGGCGCGCCAGGGCAAGGGCGCAGACGAAGGCCGCAGTGCGCTTGTCCTCGGGTACTTGTGCCAGTTCTCTCAAGAGTTTGTGGTTGTTGCCCTGGTCGTCTCCATGGATTCCGCCATAGCGGGCACTGTGGATGCCTGGCGCACCACCGAGCGCATCCACGCAGAGACCTGAGTCGTCGGCCAAAGACCAGTGGCCTGTATGGAGGGCAGCGCTGCGCGCTTTCTTGACCGCGTTTTCTCCAAAGGTTGTGCCGTCCTCGATCACCTCGGGTAGTCCACCAACTTCATCTGGCGTAAGCACGGTCACGGGAAGTTCAGACAACATGTCCCGCAGTTCCTGTGCCTTGTGGGTATTACCCGTGGCGAGGAGGAGCTCCACTGCTAGGCTCCTTCCAACGCAGCTTTCTGGGCCTCGAAAATCTGGCGAATGCCCTCCTCGCCCATGCTCAACATGTCATCGAGCTGACTGCGGTTGAAGGGTGCTCCCTCGGCAGAACCCTGCACTTCGATGTAGGCGCCGTTGCCGGTCATGACCAGGTTCATGTCCGTGTCCGCTTGACTGTCCTCCACATAGTCCAGATCGCAGACGGGTTCACCTGCCACAACACCAACGCTGACCGCGCCCAGTTGGTCCATCAATGGCCAGTCGCCGAGCTGCCGCTTGTCCTTCATCCATGAAAAGGCATCGTGCAGGGCGATCCAGGCGCCGCTGATGGCGGTTGTGCGGGTGCCTCCATCGGCTTGCAGCACATCGCAGTCGACCCAGATGGTCTTTTCAGGCATGCGTTTGAGATCAATCACCGCGCGCAGGGAGCGACCGATCAGGCGCTGAATCTCAACGGAACGACCGTCCACCTTTCCAGCACGGTCACGGGTCTTGCGCCCCTCCGTGGATGAGGGCAGCATGGCGTATTCAGCGGTCAACCACCCTTGCCCCTTGCCTCGCATGAAGTGCGGCACGGTGTCCGTGATCGTGGCCGTGCACAGCACCCGGGTGCGTCCGAAACAGGCAAGTACCGACCCCTGGGCGTGTTCGGTGAAGTGGCGTTCGAAGTGTAAATCGCGCAGTGCCGATTGTTCGCGTCCGTCGTGGCGTGTCATATGTGGGTTCGGGGTTGATTCCGAGCGCAAGATCATATCCGCAAGACGCCTCTCAGCAGCATCGATTGCTGCTTTTGAGGAGATTCACTGCGAGTGCAGAGCACTGATGTGGGCCGCCACGAGACGGGTCACGACTCCCGGCGCCGTTTCAAGGCACAGGGCTGGCTCTGGGTCAAGATCGAACTCAAATTCAAGCTTCAGCAACCGGCCCCGGTGCACCTGCTTGCCAGAGTGTACTTCGACCATCGCTCCGGCCAATTGGCTGGCGGTGAGGAAGTCCTCTCCAAGACTTGATGGAGTCCTTGCTGCCTGTTCCAGCCGTTGGTCCAGCGCCTTGATCAAGTGCTCTTCCGCCTGGGCCAGGCAGGAGTCGATTCCCTCTTGTGCCAGACTCGTGACTTCGCGCTCTTGCTGTAGATCTGCGGGGAAGCTCTCCTGTTCGACATTCAAGCCGATGCCGATTACATATCCCGGTCGGGAGGGTTCAAGTCCGCGTGTTTCCACCAGAACCCCGGCAAGTTTCCTGTCACCCACCATCAGGTCATTGGGCCATTTGAGCAGGCATCTATCGAGACCTGACAATTGCGCGCAGTCCAACGCCGCAAGCCCTCCTGCAAGCGTCAGGCAGACCGCATTGATCGCTTGCTTCGGACGCCAGATCATGGAGAGGTAGAGTCCACCCGCCGGCGCGCTCCACCAGACGCTGCCCTGGCGCCCGCGACCCTGGCTTTGCTCCTTGGCGATCAGCACATCCCCATGTTGTCCGGTGCCCTTGTCAAGGGCACAGAGTGCGCGCTCGTTGGTGGAGTCGCAGGTCTCGTATCGTTTGATGCGGTGATTCATAGTGAGCAGGCGGAGGGGATCATAGCGGGGTGAGGGGCTGGGTCATGGCTCCGATGGTGCGACATGGGCGATCGGGCAACTGAAATTCTTCGGCCGTGGTAGGATCGAATTACAGTGATTACTCTCTCCTCCCTGGCCTTGGCCCTCGGTGCTTCTGCGCTGCCCGTGTTTTCCCAGGACCCCGGCCCCAAGCATGTCTTGATGATCGGTATCGATGGCGTCCGTTCCGATGCTGTGCGGGCCGCTTTCACTCCTGCTTTGGACGGGCTTGCGTCTCAGGGAGCGGTGACCTGGGATGCCGTTGCCGGTGGCGGCATCATGCCCGCTGATCCGACTCGGCAGGCTACCTCCAGTGGTCCAGGGTGGTCGAGCATTCTGACCGGCGTGTGGGTGGATCGGCATGGCGTGGCGTCCAACGGTGGATTTTCCAGCGGCAATTTCAGCGCCTATCCCCACTTCTTCGCCCGTGTGCGTAATACCTTTCCTGCTGCGGTTCTGTCGTCCATAGTGCAGTGGCATCCGATCAATGACTCCCTATTGGCACCCTATCCGGGCCTTGCGGACTTCTTGATCAACACTGCGGGTTCTGGCCAGGCTGTACGCAACGCCGCAGTCACTCACTTGCAGAACGAGGATCCCCATGCACTTTTTGTGCACTTTGACGATGTGGATCACGCGGGTCATGGTTCTGGCTTCAGCCCGCAAAACTCTGCTTACATCAGCGCAATCGAAGATACCGACGCACACATCGGTGCTGTTCTTGCTGCACTGCAGGCCAGGCCCAACTATGCCAACGAAGACTGGCAGATCATCGTGACCACCGACCATGGGGGCCTGCACAGCAGCCATGGGGGACACAGTCCCCATGAGCGGCGCATCTGGATGATCGTTCAGGGAGGTGCAGCTATTCCAGGCGTCTATACCCCGGGCCCAGGCCATACAGCGGCCGCGCGTACAGCATTGGATCACTTGGGCGTACCATTTGATCCCAGCTGGAATCTGGCAGATGCGATTCCATTTGTGGTTCCCCAGCAAACCGCTAGCAGGCCTCATCCTTTGCCGGAAGAAGAACACTGCAGTCATACTGGGCTACTCAATTGGGTTGAGGCCATGAATGCCGTGTCCTACGACGTATTCCTCGCTGAAAACCCTCTTCTGAGCGCAGGGGACTTGTTGGGCAGTACAAGCGCCACGACCATCGATCCTGGTCAACTGGATCAATACACCACCTACTACTGGCGCGTGGATACGGTCACTCCTCTGACAACTCATCAGGGGCCTGTTTGGAGTTTCAATACCACGGGCGAGATGCTGGATGGCCTGGTTGTGCACCTCAATTTGCAAGGTGACGCAATCGATGAGTCTGGTCATGGCAATGGCGGCACTCTTGTGGGCAATCCCTTCTACACCCTGGGACGGGTTGGCCTCGGTCTGGACTTGGACGGCAACGGAGATTTTGTTTCTTTGGGCAGCCCCGCAGACTTGGACTTCGGTGCGCAAACAGACTTCAGCGTATCCTTGTGGGTGCGCACCAATGGTTGGCCCAGCGATCCTTCCTTCCTGGCCAATAAGAATTGGAACAGCGGTGGGAATGTGGGCTGGTTGATTGCTGGGGATTATGATGGAGGCCATTGGCAGTGGAACCTGCGGGGTGCGGCGGCCAGTCGTTTGGACTTCGACCTGGTGGCTTACATTGGGGACGGGGCCTGGCACCATGTGGCAGTAACCCATGACCGTGACGGGCTGGCTTTGTTCTACGCGGACGGTGAATGTCTCGGCGGGATTCCGATTCTGGGTCAGGGCGATCTGGACGCAGGGCTCGCCACGGCCCTTGGGCAAGATGGAACCTTGACCTATTCTTCGGATGCCCCTTGTGTTTTTGATGAGCTGCGCATCTACCGCCGAGTGCTTGGGACCCACGAGGTGGAGGCACTTGCTCAAGCCAATCAACCCGAACCCTTCGGCACGCGTTATTGCATTCCCCTGTCCAACAGCACGGGGGATGCGGCTCGCATACTTGCCCTGGGCAGTCCCCAGGTTGCGAACGGCGACTTGATCTTTGCTGCCACTGGCATGCCTGCCTCACAACCGGGGTTGTTCTTCTTTGGGCCTGCGACTGCAAACTCGATCTTCGGTCACGGCATCCGTTGTGTTGGGGGTAGCCTGAAACGGCTCTTGCCCCCGACCTTTGCCAACAGCGTAGGGACAGGCCTCTACACAGTGGATTTTTCCATGGCGCCAGCTGCGACCGAGATTCTTGCCGGCTCCACGCTGCACTTTCAATTGTGGTATCGGGATCCTGCGGCCGGGCCGCCGGGCTACAACGGCAGTGACGCGGTGACGATTACCTTCCAGTAATGGGTCGAGGTCCCTCTTGCTGGGGATCCGTGCAGGCCATCAGGCCCAAGACGGGCGCTAGACTGCTCACACTATGCGTCTGTTCATCCTAGCCAGCCTTTCTTTCGCTACATTTCCTCTGATCGCCGCACCAGTTCAGGATCACCCGGTGACGCCGGAGAATTTTGAGCCGATTCAACTCGGGGACAAGGAGGGCCATGAGCATGATGCCGCCTTCTTCGAGGGCGCGATCGTTGATCCGGCGATTCCCGACGGCTCGGAGGTGCTCGGTCAACCGGTTGGCTCGCGCATCGCACGCCCCAGGGAGATTCTGTCCGCCTTCAGCATGTGGGCCAGCCTCTCGGATCGCATGACCTTGCATGACTACGGTAAGACCCACGAAGGTCGGCGTTTGATCTATGCCGTGATTACTTCCCCAGCGAACCACGCGCGTCTCGAAACGATCCGCAGCAGTATTGACTTGTTGAGTGACCCGCGTGGACTGAGCGAGGAGCAGGCCCAGGATCTGATCGAGCGCACACCAGCAATCGCTTGGATGGGATATTCGATTCATGGGGATGAGACCAGCGGGAGTGACGCCGCTTTGGCAGTGGCTCATCGATTGGTTGCGGGACAAGGCGAGGGCACCTTGGCCTTGCTGGATAGTGTGGTGGTGGTGCTCGATCCATGCATGAATCCCGATGGGCGGGCGCGCATTGCCTCCTTGGTGCAGCAGGCTGCGGGGCGGCGGGTGAATCTGGACTCTCAGGCCATGCAGCGCGGGCGTTGGCCTTTTGGACGTGGCAATCACTATCTGTTTGACATGAATCGCGACTGGATGGCTGGGGTTTGTCCGGAGACCCGGGGGCGCTGGCGCGTGAATCTGGCTTTGCGGCCCCAGTTGTTCGTGGATGCGCATGAGATGAGTGGGCTGGACACTTTCCTGATGTATCCCCAAGCTGCACCTCGTCATCCGGCTCTGCCTTCACGTCTCTTGCATTGGCAGGGGGTGTTTGCGGATGCCCATGGTGAGGCCTTCGACGCGATGGGCTGGGGTTACTACACCCGTGAGTGGGCGGATGCCTGGTATCCCGGGTATTCCGATGCCTGGGGCAGCCTGGGGGGCGCGATTGGCATGCTCTATGAACAGGGCCGCAACTCAGGTCAGCCCCTGCTCCGGGAATCTGGTGAGATCGTTCCCTATCGGGAGGCTGTGCATGGCCAGGCGATAGCGAGTTGGTCCAACCTGGAGACTCTGGCGCAGAATCGTGCAGCTGTCCTGGATGACTACCATGCCTTTCATCGCAGCCATGTGGATGGTTCGAGGTCCGGATCAGAGCGTGCGTTCTTCTACCATGATCCCTCCGGCAATCTCACTCGGGTGTTGATTGATCAGGGAGTGGAGGTGTTCGCTGCTGCCGAAGAATTCGAGGCCCAAGAGGTTACTTCTCATCTGGGCGCAGCCTTGCCTGCCCGTACATTCCCCCCAGGAACCCTGCTTGTGCCTGTGACGCAACCCCGTGGTTCCTTGGTGCGAGCCTATTTGGAGTTCGATCCCCGTATCGATTCCAAGACTCTGTTGGATGAGCGCGAGCGATTGGAGCGGGGGGATGGTAGCCGTTTGTACGACGTCACCGCCTGGGACCTGGGCCGTCAGATGGGCGTCAACTGTTGGTGGGGAACGCCCGAGGGTCTGACCCTTGGGGATCCCCTGGAAGGAGGGGGAAAGGTCTCGCCCGTATCAGCCTTTACGGGGGGCGCCTACGCCTATGCGCTTTCGGCCGACGATCCCCGCGCTCTTGCATTCCTGGCTCGCGCGTTCGAGGCCGGGATTCAAGTTCATCTGAGTGATGAGGAGTTCGTTGGACGCTCGGCAGGGACCTCTCGGGTCTTTCCGCGTGGGTCCTTCTTGATTCGTCGTCACGAAAACCAGTCAGACCTGGGCCAGCGTGTCGCCCTTGCCGCCGGACAGTCTGGCGCGCGGCCTTTGCCCTTGAGCAGCGGTCGCTCGCCGGATCTGGATCACCCGGATCTGGGTGGTCAGCACTTCACACTGCTGCATGCCCCCAAGGTGGCGCTGGTCGCTGGCGAAGGTGTACAGACCAGTGGACTGGGGCACATCTGGCAGTACCTGGATGAGGTACTGGGAGCGAGCGTGACACTGATCGACTCCGCTTCTCTTGGCAGAACAGACTTGCGTGAGTACCAGGTCCTGATCCTGCCTCCGGGGAATGCTAATTCTTGGTTCGCTCGAGCTGGCAATTCGATTGAAGCCTGGGTGCGTGGAGGAGGCACCCTGATTGCCGTCGGCAGCGCTTCTTCGGCGGTGGTGACCCAGAAGGAACCCATGGTCAGCGCCCGGCGCCGTCGGGATGTGCTTGAGGAATTGGACCGCTACGCCTTGGCGACACGCCGGGCGCGGGCTGCGAGGGAAGTGAAACTCGATGCAGATGCTCTTTGGGGGGGGCCGGAGGACTCGGCATCCAAGGAAATGGAGGATTCAGTTCCCGAGGGCTCCTCTGAGTCAGTCGATTCAGATTCCTCTCGCCAAGATGCCTGGCAGAGGCGCTTCATGCCCCAGGGAGCGGTCCTCAAGGGCGAGATCGATGCCCATCATTGGTTGACTGTGGGTTGTCCAGCGGAACTTGCACTCTTCTTTGAAGGCTCCAGCGTGCTGATGGATGCAGGTCGCGTGCCTGTCCGATTTGCGACTTCCAGCGAGCTTCGACTGGGGGGCCTCCTTTGGCCCGAGGCTCGAGCCAGAATTGCGGACAGTGCTTGGGTCACTCAAGAATCCCACGGTTCCGGACAGGTGATCCTCTTTGCAACTTCCCCTGTGTTCAGAGGTTCCTGGGCACAAACCGGTAAGATTCTTGGGAATGCGGTTTTGCTTGGGCCGGGGGTCGGGGCTTCGCCGGTCAAAAGGCGTTAGGGCCGAGGGTCTGGTCAGCGTTTCCATTCTCTCGGCTTTGCCTTACACTCAGTCGGTCTGAGGGGTCAACCGTAGGTCCCCCCTCGATCAATTATTCCCGTGGATTCCCGCCCCCAATCAATTCAATCGTCCGCAAAGACTCTTCTGGGAGCGTTAGTGGAGGCCTCTCAAGGCCGCCCCGAGGTACGAGAAGCCTTGCGCTCGTTGCATACTTGGTTGGGGCATCAACTCGATTCTTCCCCGGGCCTTCTGCGTGAGAAGGTCGTGCATGCCGCCGATGGACGGCGGGTGACTACCCTCGATCACTCGATTCCCTCCGAACCCGTGGCGGATCTGGAAATGGTCCAGCGTCGTGCCCAGTGGAAAGGGGATGCTCTGCGTTTTGCACTGGAGCGGCGCTCCTCTGGCGGCGAGAGCGCGGAGCTGAAGGCCACCGAGGAGAGATTGCGCACGGCACTGGGCTCACTTCCCGAATGTTATCCCTGGATGTTGGATGGTCCTATGCCCTTGCCCGCTGATGGGCCAGTGGGCATCGCAGCGGATGCCTATGATGCGCTGGCACGCGTGGCGGAGCTTGCCCATGAGCTCGAGATTCAATCGGCAGGTTTGGCTCCCGCCTCTGACCTGCTCTATCTGATGGCCGAGGCGCAGTCCGGGGTTTTGGTCGCCGTGCGCAATCTGGGCCTGCGCGGGGATTCGGATCAGCGCGATTTGTTCGCCTGGCTCAAGGACCAGACCACACGCCACAGGGTCTATGTGGATCGACATATGCGCCTGGATAATCCGGCCGACCCGACCAAGGCCAAGGACCTCCTCAAGCGTATCAATGAGGGCAGCGAGGAATTCAGCAAGAGAATCACGGCCCGTAAGGAGCGCGGCACTCTATTGAACAAGCTGCGCTATCACACCTCCCGTTCCCAGGATGGAGGGCTGCTTGACGCGGATCGGGAGTCCATCACTTCGGCTCTGGAACAGTGGTCCAGTCTCGGATTCGCAACGCGTGATCGAACCCTTGTGGAGTTGGCCCAAGAACTTGCGGGCAATCATGCGGATGACAAGGAACTGCTAGCCATCCTGAATCCATTCTTGGAAGGCCAAGCCCCTAAAGCAGTCAAGTCGGGCGTTCCAGATTCTCCTGCACTCCCTGAGCGTGACATGCAGGCGGAATCCCGAGATCTTCTGGCCGACGTTTCTGTGGCTGGTGTGTATCAGGAGGGCGAAGAAGTCGACTTTGATGCCCTTGAGAAGTTCTTATGCCCGAAGGCGCTGATCCAAGTGCCTGTCAAAGACCTGAGCGACGCTGATGCGATCCGTACGATGGTCAGTGGCCTTGATGCTGAATTGATTTTGCTCGGCGTGCGCCTTGAACCGGATGCCTATAGTGCACTGAAGGAGGTTTGCACTGAACGGGAACTGCTCTTCGTGCGCTTGCCCGATGGGTACTCATCCGATCAGGTGGCCAAGCAGGTCCTGCGCCAGGTCGGTTGGCGACTGCGCAAGGACTCGGTTGAATCCTGATCGGGTGTCGGTTCGCCCAGCCCGTGTGCTGCCCTGCCGCTTTCTTGCTGATCCAAGAGATCTATTGTTGTCCGGGACCCTAGGGTCTGGGTCCGTTGCGCCAGTCGGGGCGTTCGGGGGGCGTGAAGGCTGTCAGGGTTGGGATCAGCTCAGCTGGGGTCTTTGCCACCAAGAGAGTCGAACGGTGCACCGGTTTGATGAAGCCCTCTGCTACGCAGTGGTCCAAGTGCGTTAGCAGCAGGTCGAAATAGCCCTCAAGGTTCAATAGGCAGATCGGCTTGTGGTGTATGGCCAGCTGAAGCCAGGTCAGGGCCTCGAACAGTTCGTCATGACTGCCGTGGCCCCCGGGCAAGACCACAAAGGCGTCTGACAGTTTCTCAAAGCGCGCCTTGCGTTCGTGCAGGCTGTCTACCGCTTCGAGCTGGGTCAGGCCGGCGTGCGCGACTTCCAGTTCGATCAGGCCGTGGGGAATCACTCCGATCACCTCACCTCCGGCCGTCAGCGCAGCGTCTGCCAAGGCTCCCATGCAGCCTACTCTTGCGCCCCCATAGACCACTCCAAGACCTGCTTCGGCGATGGTTTGACCA
Source organism: Planctomycetota bacterium (assembly GCA_014238415.1). Classification (GTDB taxonomy): domain Bacteria; phylum Planctomycetota; class UBA1135; order UBA1135. The sequence goes on from JABABA010000021.1 coordinate 23,295, forward strand.
ACCGACTGAGCGGTTTCCAAGTAGATTGGCCGTGCCCCCGGGCTCGAACCACAATAGACACAGATGCGTTTCATGCGTTGATCTTGCGGCGGCGTCGGAAGAGATGTGGCAGTAGCCAGAGGTAGACTCCCGTAGCCCACAAGCAGCCGAGAATCAGGCCTGCGGGCAGAAAGACCCACAATTTGAAGGAGTCATGGAACCAGGAGCCGTCGTGAATTGATTCAATCCAATCGGAGCGTCGCAGAGTGCTGGAAAGGATTCTGCCAGAGGCTGAATCGAGCTGGATCTCCCAGCGATTCTTGCAGCGCACCTTGAGCATGCCATTGGTGGGGCGTACATCGAGGCGCTCGATGTCCGACCAGGAAGAGACCTCTGCTTCAGGCACCCCCTGTGCGATCTCCAACACTCGCTCCCATGGCAGTGACAACTCGCCGCTGGTTCCCTTCAGGGTGGGGGGTTGAATCCAATCCACCTCTCCCTTCAGTTGCAGGATCACGCCAGAGGTCAGGATCACCAGCAATGGAAGAGCTGCAATCACGGCACCCAAGCGGTGAATCTTCCTATTCCATTTGGCCGCGCTCATGGGACCGCATGGTGGGCGTTGGCGCACTGTGGGTCAAGGATGGCTGGAGCCTCATTCAAAACCCGAACCTAATCAAGGGCAGGGCTCAAGAAGGAGTGCCGCGTCCGTTCAAGGGCGCTTCGCTTTCCAGGCAAGTCCCCCCGCCTGAGGGCGCAGGAATTTGCGAGCAGGCGAGTCAGGATCAGATCCTGGGACTTGACCTGTGAAACGGGGCCCAGGTGCCCCACAGCGGCACCCCGAGCCTCTCGGATTCGCGAGTCTGACCCGTCTAGCCTTCCGGCACGCGGATGTGTTCCACCAATTCTTGGGTGGCAGCACTCGGGGGGGCACCAAAGCGTCGCAGGCCCAGAGCCACAGCAAAGTTGACCAGCATGCCCACAGATCCGATGCCTTCAGGCGAGATGCCAAACCACCAGCGGCTTGGCGCGTCCGGAGCCGTGTCGATGAATTTGAACCAGATAATGTAGCTGGTGGTGAAGGCTATGCCCGCCACCATGCCAGAGACCGCACCGAGTTGGTTCATGCGCTTTGAGAAGATGCCCATCACGATGGCCGGGAAGAACGAACTGGCTGCCAATCCAAACGCAAAGGCGACCACTTGAGCCACAAATCCAGGAGGGTAGATACCCATGATACCTGCGATCACCACCGCTACTGCCGCCGCGATACGCGCGGCCATCAATTCGCCCCGTTCGCTGATGTTGGGCATGGCGCCACGCTTGAGCAAGTCGTGGCTGATAGCTGTTGAGACCACCAGCAAGAGGCCAGCGGCGGTGGACAAGGCGGCCGCAAGTGCGCCCGCGGCAACCAACCCGATGACCCAGGCGGGCAGGCCGGCGATCTCAGGATTGGCCAGCACCATGATGTCCCGGTCCACATACAACTCGTTCGGGCCGTCGCTGGGTGGATTAGAGACCATGCGCTCGCCGTTCGCTCCGCGCTTGTCGCTGAAGGCTGGCTTGTTGCTGCCTTCGAAATCACCAAAGGCCGCTCCTGCGCGATAGCGAACCCTGCCGTCTTTGTTCTTGTCGATCCAGGCGATCAGGCCAGTCTCTTCCCATGCGCGAAACCAATCGGGCAAGGACTTGTCCTGATCACTGACAATCGTGGCGGGCGCATAGCGTGCTCCGTCCACCGTGTGGATAAGATTGGCCCGGGCAAAGGCCGCCACCGCTGGGGCGGCTGTGTAGAGAATCGCGATGAAGAACAGGGCCCAAAATGCACTTGTGCGTGCGTCTTTGACCCGCGGCACCGTGTAGAAGCGCACGATCACATGGGGCAGGCCTGCAGTGCCAACCATCAGCGCGAGGGTGATGCAAAACACATCGATCAAGCTCTTGGAGCCGTCCGTGTAGGGTTTGAAGCCCAGTTCGTCGTGCAACTGGTTGAGAGTCTCCAGCAGCCAGGGCGCACCGCTGGCAATTTCCCGGCCCACTTCTCCGTCGAGTCGACTGCCAAACCCGACCTGCGGAATCGGATTGCCGGTCAGTTGAATCGAGATGAAAATCGCAGGCACCAAGAAGGCGAAGATCAGGATGCAGTACTGGGCTACCTGCGTCCAAGTGATGCCTTTCATGCCCCCAAGCACCGCGTAGATGAATACGATGGCCATTCCAATCAGCACGCCTTTTTCTACGCTGACTTCGAGGAAGCGGCTGAAGACCACTCCCACTCCGCGCATTTGACCGGCCACATAGGTGAAGCAGACGAAGATAGCGCAGAAAACTGCGACACGTCGGGCAACCTTTGACTCGTAACGGTCCCCGATAAAGTCCGGTACGGTGAACTTGCCGAACTTGCGTAGATAGGGTGCCAACAGAACCGCCAGCAACACATAACCCCCGGTCCAGCCCATCAGGTACACCGAGCCGTCGTATCCCAAGAAACTGATCAGTCCGGCCATGCCGAGGAACGAGGCCGCGCTCATCCAATCCGCTGCCGTTGCCATGCCGTTGGCCAGGGGCGGTACGCCCTTGCCCGCCACATAGAATTCGCCCGTTGATCTAGCGCGGGAACGGATAGCGATGGCCACATAGAGGGCGAATGTCAGGCCGACAATCGTGAAGGTCCAGGCTTGGGTGCTCATGCCTTGCCATCCTGCTTAGCACCCGGGTCAGCGGGCTTTTCTTCCACACCGAAACGCTTGTCCAGCCGTCCCGCCGCTCGCACATAGAAGGCGATCAAGCACACAAAGACCAAGATCGACCCCTGTTGCGCGAACCAGAATCCCAGGGGAAAGCCGGTGCCAGGGAGGTGCCACTGGTCGAGGAACTCGCGGCCCCAGATCCCGGCCCCGAAGGAAACCAGGAACCAAATGCAGAGCACAGATAAGATCAGGCGCAGACTGGCACGCCAGTAGGAAGTTCGGTCGGGGCCATTCATGAGCGTCCGAGGGTAGCGAGTGGGTGCCTCAGAGGGTCACGGATAGGGTCTTGTCTGCCCGAAATGCAGGGCTGGGGGGTCCGAGTAGCTCGAACTCGCTCTGTGTTGGATTCCCGCAAGACTGGGCTTTTGATCCAAGTTGGATTTGGCCAAAGGCCCTATTATGGCCTTGCCCTTGCCGAACAACTCCCTTTCAGCCGATGCATAGGCAGTCCCATGATCCCGGTTCTAGCCCCCCTGCTATTGATCAGTGCCATCGGCCGTCCCCAGACGCCGAGTGCTGAAGCTGCCCCCCAGGGCAACGATTCCGATTGGGTTTCGTCGTCGTCGCTTGCATGGCGCGAGTTGGGTCCTTCGACCTTTGGTGGGCGAATTGTGGACATCGCTCTGCACCCCGAGGACTCTTCGCACCTTTTGATCGCCTCAGCCTCCGGTGGTCTCTGGCGTACGCGCAATTCAGGCACCACATGGGAATGCATCTTTGAGAACGAGGGCACCATCTCTATTGGCGACATCGCTTGGGATGCCCATGATGAAGACGTGATTTGGGTCGGCACCGGTGAGGCCAACAATCAACGCAGCTCCTACTGGGGCGACGGCATTTACAAGACAACCGATGGGGGCAAGAGTTGGCAGCACATGGGCCTTGAGCACAGCCAGCACATTGGTCGCATTGTGATTCACCCAAACCAGTCCGGAGTGGTCTATGTGGCGGCCCTCGGTCGGCTATATGGGGCCAACGAAGAGCGTGGTTTGTACAAGACGCGCGATGGAGGCGCGACCTGGTCTCGCGTGCTGGATACGGGCTCCACCGTTGGCGTAGTGGATGTGGTTATTGATCCTTTTGACGCGAACGTGATCTATGCTGCCTCCTATGAGCGCTTGCGCCGACCCTGGAACTTTGACGGCAATGGTTCTGGTTCTGGCATTCACAAGTCCAGCGATGGGGGCTTGACCTGGAAGCGCTTGACTGGTGGTTTGCCTGAGGGAGACATCGGGCGTATTGGCCTGGCGGCTTTTGGTGACCAAGACGGATTGATTTTTGCAACCGTCAGCAATCAGAACAAGATCGAGGTTGCTCCGAAGAATGACCCAACGGTCTCTCTTGAAACGCGCTTTGCCAAGGGTACGTTGAGAGTGGTCCGTGCCCCGAAAGACGGGGGTGCGGCAGAATTGGGTTTGAAGGCCATGGACGAATTACTGAGTCTGGGTGGTAATGCTCTCGATAATCGTTGGTCCTGGGCGGTGGGGCTGTCTGTTCTTGAACCTGACGAAGAAGTGGATCTGGTCTTGCGGCGCAAGGACGAGGAGATCACCCTGGTCGTGACCCGCCGCGGTCTTGACAAGACCATCGATGCCGAACCGATGATGCGTGACGTGGGCGGTGGCGTCTACTGTTCCGAAGACCATGGGGAAACCTGGACCAAGCGTTCGAGCGAACCCGTGGGGGGCAACCCGGCCTACTACTACGGGCAGATTCGGGTTGATCCCCATGACCAAACGCGCCTCTATCTTGCGGGGGTGCCGCTTTATTGGAGCGAGGACGGGGGTCACAGTTGGAAGCGCAATCGGGCTAGCGGCGTGCATGTGGATCATCATGCTCTTGAGGTCGATCCCCATGACTCGCGTCGACTGTGGCTCGGGAACGATGGGGGTTTGCATCTCTCCCATGATCGCGGCGAGACCTGGTATCACTTCGACAACCTTCCCTTGGCCCAGTTCTATGCACTGGGCTTGGATGATCAACAGCCCTATCGGGTCTATGGAGGCACCCAGGACAATGGCACCTGGGGAGGTCCTTCTATATCAAGGGATCCCAGGGGTATAGGATCAGAGGAGTGGTCGTCCGTGGGTGGTGGTGACGGTTTCTACGCTCAGATTGAAGCGGGCAACCCGGACATCGTCTACGGGGAGTCCCAGTTTGGTTGGATCTATCGTCGGGACCGGGGTGCTTGGAAGAGCAAGGGCATCAAGCCCAAGGCCCCCGATGGTGAGAAGTACCGCTTCAATTGGAATTCGCCCATTTTGCTCTCGCAACACAATCCGCAGATCTTGTGGTTTGGAGGCAATCGTTTGTTCCGCTCCCTGGATCGCGGAGATCACTGGTCTCTGATCACCGATGACCTGACCAGTCGGGATCCGATGAAAATCGAAGGCAATGTGCCTCACTGTACGATCACTACCATAGCCGAGAGTCCGTTCAGTCCGGACCTCCTGATGGTAGGTACCGATGACGGGCTGGTGCAGTTGACCCAGGATGGAGGCCACAGCTGGACGAACTTGACCGGTCGCTTGTCTGGTTTGCCCCAAGGTTGGTGGATTACCCGGGTGGTGCTCAGCGAACACGACAAAGAGCGCGCCTATGTGACAGCCAGTGGTTATCGCGAGGATGACTTGAGGCCCCTGGTTTGGCGCAGCGAGGATCTGGGCCAGACCTGGAAGAGTTTGGACGAAGGTCTGCCCCAGGCTCCGATCAATGTGTTGCGCGAGGATCCCATCCGGGGCGAGACCCTCTATGTGGGTACAGAACTCGGAGTTCTGGCGAGCCTCGATGGGGGTGCCTCTTGGGCTGTCCTTGGGGATGATCTGCCCACCATCGCTGTTCATGATCTCGCCGTACAAGCGCAGTCACGCGAATTGGTGCTCGCTACCCATGGGCGAGGCTTTTGGGCCTTGGATATTGCAGCCCTGGGGGATTGGAATTCCGAAATCGCCGCCGCCCCTGTACACCTCTTCGCGCCGAAGGATGTGGTGCGCTGGCAGCGTCGTTCGCTTGCCAAGACCAGCGGACACTCTGCCTGGTATGGCAAGAACCCCGAGCGTGGCGCGATCTTGCAGGTGCATCTGCTTGCTGATATGGAGGAAGGTGCGGCGAAACTGGAAATCCAGGATTCCAAGGGCAAGCGCATAGCCCGCTTGACAGTGCCCAATACAAGAGGTTTGCACCGGATTCACTGGATGGGCGTTCGTTCGCGTAGGGGATCAGGTCTGGCGGTGGGCGACTACAGCGCTGTGCTGACTCACGGAGACACGGTTCAAAGGCGCTCTTTCCGAGTGCTTCCGGATCCCCTTGAGCGATGATCGTCGCCCGATTCGCATGGTGGGTCTGAAGCACCCTCGCCATGGCTTGGGTCGCTGATAGACTGGGAGTACGAGCGGCGTGGCACCCGGTTTTTCCTTGAGCCCGTCCGCACCCGCCCTAATCCGTGCCCAGTGAAAGCATGTCTTCTTCCAACTCCCTTGGCCGTCGTGATCTTGGCCGTCTGGCCGCAGCCGGTGCTGCTGCAATCAGCTTGCCCTCATTTCGTTCCCAGCGCCCTTCGGACGAAATCCGTGTGGCATGTGTAGGCATCCGAAGTCGTGGCAACGCGCACATTGGTGGCTTCTCGGGACTTCCCGGTGTAAAAGTGGTTGCCCTCTGTGATGTTGATGAATCCGTCCTCAACACGCGCCTGCGTGAGGCTGCCGAAAAGGGCCGTCCTGCCAAGGGCTACACCGATCTGCGCAAGCTGCTGGAAGACGACAGCATTGACGCGATTTCACTGGCGACTCCCAATCATCTGCATGCGCTGCATACTATCTGGGCTTGTCAGGCGGGCAAGCATGTGTATGTGGAGAAGCCGATCTCCCACAACATCTGGGAAGGTCGCCAGGCTGTGCGCGCAGCGCACAAGTACGGGCGCATTGTTCAGGCGGGCACCCAGTCCCGGTCCTCGAAGGGTATAGCTGACGGAGTCGCGTGGATCCAGGCGGGCAACCTGGGTGCAATCACCCACGCATGGGGCACTTGCTTCAAGCCACGCAAGTCCATTGGCAAAGTCGATGGTCCCCAAGTCGTTCCCGCTACCGTTCACTGGGACCTCTACTGTGGTCCCCGCGGTGTCTCACCTTTGACGCGCAGACAACTGCATTATGACTGGCACTGGCAGATGGCCACTGGCAACGGGGATCTGGGCAATCAGGGCATCCACCAGATGGATCATTGCCGTTGGGGCTTGGGCGAGAGCGGTCTTGCACCCAGGGTATTTTCTGTTGGCGGGCGCTTTGGTTATGACGATGACGGGGACAGTCCCAACACCCAGTTCATCTGTCTTGATTATGAGGCCGCGCCATTGATCTTTGAAGTTCGAGGATTACCGAAGGACAAGGCTGCGCGTTCAAAGAACTGGGGCGGATCCATGGATCGTCGCATGGGCTCTTCAATCGGTGCCACGATTCACGCTGAAGGGGGTTATCTCCACATTCCGAACTACTCTTCTTCTCGCGCGTATGACAAAGAAGGCAACTTGGTCCAGAAATGGAGCGGCGCGAGCAATCACTTTGGCAACTTCATTGATGCCGTGCGTGCGGGTGATCCGGGCAAACTCAACGGAGGCATCGAAGAGGGCCATTTTTCCAGCGCTCTGTGCCACATGGGCCTCGACTCTCACAGGTTGGGTGTTACAGCAGGCCGGGATGAAATCCGCGCGGCGATTGCAGGACATGGCCTGGGAAGCAGTGCCTTTGATCGCTTTTGTGCGCATCTCGATGCCAATGAAGTCGATCCCGCGGCGCACCCGGCGACTCTGGGGCGGACGCTGAACCTTGATCCTTCCAGCGAGGCATACATCGATGATGATGAAGCCCGCGATTTGTCCCGAGGTAGTTATGTCCCGGGCTTTGAGGTGCCCGGGGATGTCTAGGAGCAATGTTGCGTGCTTGTCTCTCGCCTTGCTGGTGGGATGTGCCGGGAGTGGAAGGCAAGTTATCGATGCATCTGGCGATGGCGGTCTTGAACAGGATCTGTCGCACTTTGAATTCAGTGAGGAAGGGGCTTGGACACTACAGCAGGCAAGTGGTAACACACCAGAACGCCTTACTTATTGGCTTGAGCTGAGCGCGGATGCTCCTGCTCAGCCCTATCAGCCTCCTCATCGTTCTCCGCGACGCATGGCACTGTTGAGAGAGCCGGTCGCAAGGGACTTTCGCTTGGAGTTCGATGCCCTCTCCACCGGCCGTAGTTACGGCCACCGTGACCTCTGCGTGTTCTTTGCATGGACGGGTCCAGCGCGTTTCCATTACTTGCATCTGGCACCGGTGCCAGATGAGCGATCGCACAATCTGTTTTTGGTAGACCATGCCGCCCGTCGTTCCCTTGCGCCAGTCTTTGAGGAGGGCCTTGCCTGGCCCGATGACACTTGGGTTCATCTGGTCATCGAACGCCGAGGGAGCCATGTGGTGGTTCATGCGGATGGAATCGTGGTTCTCAGCACCGATCAGGTGGTCTTGGGTGGAGGCCGGGTTGGCGTGGGCTCCTTCGATGACTCTGGTCGGTTTGCAAACATGAGCCTTGAAGAACTCTGAGGCGCGCGGATCTTGCGAACCCTGGCATATGTCTTCACGGGCTGGCATCCGATTGCCGAGCGTGAGCTGGTCCACGGTCCAGACTGGACCGAGTGGAAACTGGTACGTTCCTGTCAGCCGCGTTTTCAGGGCCATGCCCAGCCAAAGGTGCCTCTGCTCGGGGAATACGATGATCGTGATCCCGTTGCTATGGGTCAGCGCCTTGGCCTGGCCCGCAACCATGGCATTGACGGGATTGTGGCTGGATTTTTCTGGTGTCGTGGCAAGCGCGTCTTTGAGCAGGCCCTGAACCAGGGAATTCTGGGTTCGGCCGAAGGCAGTGCCATGGACTACTGCTTGATGTGGGCCAACCGTCTACCGCGACATGTCTTGCCGGTCAAGCGGAGGGACCTGCCAGTGATCGTGGGTTCTCGTCTGGTGAGCACAGATGAGGAAGACTTCTTGGCCTTGGTTGAACATCTTGCTCAAGAGCACTTCACCCGGCCCAACTACCTGCGAGTGCAAGGCCGCTGCTACCTGTCAATCTATGACTCGACCCACTTTGTGCGCGAACTGGGCTGGGAGGGAACGCGTCGTGCGATTGAGTCGGCGCGCTTGTGGCTCAATGACCAGGGTCTGCCGGACCTTCATCTGGTTGCGATCGATCCCGCCCCAGAAATCGCAGGGGATGTGCGGCAGCTTGGTTTTGATGGGGTCACCCACTATGTGCACCTGCCTGAGTGGAAGGGTCCTCAGCAGCAGGATTATTGGGAATGCGCGACGAGACGTGCGAGTCAATGGGCAGCGATTGCCAAAATGGCGGACCTGCCATATGCGCCCAGCATTGCCACAGGTTGGGATGCCTCAGCTCGGGCAGCGGACTTCGGTCATGAGCGGCCGGACAAGTATCCATGGTCCCCTGTGGTCACCGGCGAGCACCCGGAGTTGTTCCATCAAGCTGTTCGGCGGGGAATCAGTTTTGTGGAGGCGAACGGGGGCGAGGATGGCCTCCTGATGATTGCTTCCCTGAATGAATGGAGCGAGGGTCACTACCTGGAGCCGGATGAGCGCTTCGGGTACGGCTGGCTTGAGGCTCTGCGGGGCGCCTTCTAGCGACCACCGCCCTGACCGTAGCCAATGGCGTCCAAGAGGGCCTGAGTGGCCTGCCCTGCCCTGGATTGCGTGAGAGGTGCCCTGGCTGCAGAAGCGGCGATATGGGCTTGTAGGATTTCGAGCAACTCGCCTACACGCTCGGGTTCCTGGTCTGCAAGATTGATCAGGGCACTGGGATCCTGACTCAGATCAAACAGCCGGAATTCGCCTCCCTCGACCTCTTCACGCCTGTTCCAGGGCCGACCCTCAGGCGACCAGTGCAAGACCCACGATCCCTGTCGCACCCCATAGAGCGGCACGTCCCGTTGGCCCTTCCAGTAGCCGTTCTGGGTTTGAAAGAACACAGGCTCAGCGGGGATCTCATCGGGTCTTATCAGCAGAGGATCTCCTTCCAAGCCAAGAGGCTCAGCCGTACCCAGGGTGGCGAGGGTGCTGGCCACCAGTCGTGTGCTCAAGGGCGTTGAGACACGCCCCACGGGAACGCCGGGACCGACGATGATCAGAGGCACGTGCATGAGTTCCGGCCATAGCTCATGGCCATGGGCGAGGTTGTGGTGCTCAAGCAATTCTTCACCATGATCCGCGGTGAACAGTATGACCGTGTTCTGGTCCAGGTCCCAGGTGCTGAGTTGGTTGAGAAGAACCCCGAGCCAGTGGTCCCCTGTATGCACGCAGGCATCATAGGCGTCAGAAAACCAGGCCTGCATTTCTGCTGGAACGAGCTTGTTGGCGTCGGGCAGGCCTGCCGTACCCTCCTCTGCGCGGAACTGAATTGCGAAGGCTCTATCCTGCATGCTCATGGGCGGGTACTTTGGCTTGGCTTCGCCCGTGAAGGCCAGCATGTCTTCGGCGCGTGTCTTGTGAGGCAGATGAGGATCTTGTAGATGGAGGTACAAGAAAAATCGAAACTCGCGATTCTGGTTCAACCACATGAGAGCATCCGGAACCACCTGATCGCCTTTGACTGAAGAATCCGCAGCCCAGAAGTGCTCGAATCCTTGGTGAAAGTTGTGGTCCTGGGTGATCAGTGGGTTGCCCGAAAAACCGGCGGTCGTGAAGCCTGCCTGCTGGAGGACTTCGGGCAAGGTCTCTACCTGGTGGGGTACAAAGCCCGTGCGCTTGCCCAGCACTCCGTGGGCGCTGGGATCGAGACCGGTCAAAAGAGAAGTGGCAGCGGGCCAGGTCCATGATGATGTGGACCATGCTTCTTCAAATACGAGGCCTCGAGCTGCCAGTTGTTCCGCCTGGGGCGTTGTGGGTCGTTCATACCCATAGGGCGTCATGCGGTCCGCGCGCTGGGTGTCCATCACGATCAGGATCAGGTTTGGACGCTCCGGGCTGGCAAGAGTACGCGGGCGACTGGCCTCGCTCTGGATTGCGAGCTCGCCCCAACCAACGCGCACATCGCTGGTTGTGATTCCTGCTGGAAGCTCACCAATCAGGCGCGTGCTCAGATTCAGGGTCTGTCCAGGGCCAATGGCGAACTTGCTGGTTGGGATTCGGTGCCACTGATTGATCGGGATTTCTGTGTCGTGGACCTCGGCTGGACTCCGGGGATGCAGATTGATGAGCTGTTTGAAACACAGCGTGTCGTCGATCAGGGCGCTGAATTCGATAGTCAGGGGTGCAGCTCCGAGTTTGCTTAGTTTGCGGCTCGTGAGGAAATGCACTCCCGCCGCGCCCGAGAGAAATCCGCTGGGGGCATCGTTGGGGAGTGTCAGCTCTTGGCTTGTGCCGAGTTCAGTGCAGAGGGCCAGCTTGTCCGCGCTGTCGGATCCCTGGTGCAGGCTCGGAGTCAGCAGCTCTGGTTGGGCGGTTTTGGAGTCCCAACCCGGGCAGCTGACCAGATCGAGGGCCTGGGTGCGGATGACCATGCTTGGCATGGGGTCCGAGCAGCCGATCAGGTTGGCCAGTAGACTTCCCACCAAGAAGCCGCGCAGGCAGAACGAGGGCATCATGGAACTAGCGATCGCTCTTGGGTTTCTCAATGGCTGGCCTCGGACCCGGCTCGTGACGCTCCAGGGTTTCCTTGTTGCGCATGCCTCGGCTCAAGAGAACCCGGTGCTGGAACTTGACCGAGGTCCCAGGGGGAATGATCAGATTCCCCGCGTTCTGCTTGGCTCTTTCAAAGTGATGCAGCCCGAATGGGTTGGCGGCGATCAGTCCATAGGTGCGCGCGTGCCAATGAGTGGGAGCGCGCAGGTTGGATGGGTGATCGAACAGGGTCACGGTGTAGGCTTCCCCATTCACGATCCCGGAACTTGAAATCCAGCGGGCGCGTTTGCCCCAGGCGTCCTTGTTCTTTGCTCCTTCGGAGTTGACCAGGCTGCCGTTGGAGTGTTTGCCCTCCACACGCAGCTCTGGTGTCAGGCGCAGGGCAAAAGTGCCTTCTTTGGTGTCCCCCAGAACCACTTCGTGTTCGCCTGCGGTCCAGGTGCAGGCCACATCGATCCAGCGGTCGCGGGCGTGTCCTCCAAAAGACAAGACGCGCGTCTCATGCATCACCCGCGAGCCGTCAGGCGCGATCCAATCCAAGGGCAGGTGGATGCTCTTGGCGACCTCCCCGCCCTCAATGCGAATCTTCCCCGCCAGACGGATCTTGGCTTTTGGGTCGTGCCAGAAATCGATTTCGTTGACTCGGCCGTGTGAAACCCACATGGACTGGTGGTGGGGATGATCGCGGCTCTCCTGCGGTCTCGGCTCCATGGGATAGCCGCGAGTCAGGGGCACGCCACCTGGACCGATCACGGGATACAGGAACGGGATACGCCCCGACAGGTTCAGGCTGGTGAAGGGCTCGTCTCCCAGGGTCACATGCAGCAGGTCCTTTTCCCGCAGCACCTGGACCTGACTCAGGGGAGGTCCCGGTGAGATGCCTTCTTGGGGCGTGAACTGCACGCACGGCAGGAAGGCACTGACGAAAAGGTGGAAAAGCATCTTTGCAGGGTATCCTTTTGCCCTGTGATTCAGTGTGCCCGATCTTCTGATGGGGCGGCGGGCCTTGCGCCCATCGCTCTAGCCCTGCAATCCAGCGCGCCCGGATATGGTCTCGCCTGGTGGCAGGACAGTCTCACAGCCCCCGATTCAACCGGCATTGCCTTTGTCCAGGATGGAGAGGGAGAGGGGATTCTGCTTGGCGAGACGCAGGCCATTGCCCGGGGTGATGTGTTGGTCTTGCCTCCAGGTGCAGAGTTGAATGCCAATGGCCTGTCCGGTTTTTGCGTGAGCCTGCCTCTGGGTACGGATGCGAGTCACTTGCCGGGCTTCTTGCGCCCCGATCAGGACCCTGCTTTCACGGATCAACCGGGAGGTTGTGCTGAAGAGGAGAGCGCCTATCGACGCATCTTGTTGACATGGGATAAGGCCAACGGCCCCCATGTGCTGCAGGCCCTCAATTGTCATCGGGTCCGCATGTGGGATTCTCTCAGCCACTATCACGATTTCCAGAATGGCTTTGATGAGTTCTATCTTGTCCAAGGTGTGGAGCCCGACGCCAAGATCTGGACCGGTCCGGCGGCGGCGATTTGCGCTGAAGAGGTGACTGCCGTTGATGACCTGCTGCGCCCCACAATTCCAAGGGTGGGCGACCTGATTCACATCCCGAGGGGCACCGTGCATCGGGCCACGGGAGGTGTCCTAGCCCAGGTGATTACAGTTCCTGGGTTTGTTCCTGGTGCAGAGATCGGTGTAGATCATCATTTGCGCAGGATATCGGAGCGATTGGACTTGCCTCCTGGCACTTTGCCCTACAGGGAGGCCTCCAGCGATGGACCGGTTGTGAGGTGAATCCATGACCCATTGGATCGTAGGTGACATTCACGGCTGTGCTGTTGAGTTGGACCAACTGGTGCAGCAGTTGGATCTAGGCCCTGATGACCAACTGTTGTCCGTGGGCGACCTCTTCCACCGGGGGCCCGACCCCATGGGCGTGATCAGCGTCCTGCGTGCGAGCAATGCGCGCTTCATCCTGGGGAACCATGAGGCACGGGTGCTGGAGCGTTTTGATCTGGCCCCTGCCAGATCTGACGGGTCTGATCGCCCCGGGTTGCGTCAGGAATTTGGCCTGTTGCAGCCAGAGGACCTGGCAGGAGATGGCCGGCGTGTCTTGATGGTGGAATCTGAGCAGTGCGCAGAGGTCCTCTGCTACCTGCAAGAACATGACGGCTACTTTCTATCCCAGGAATTACTCCCGGGAGCCGCGTCTACTCCCGACGGTCGTTCTTGGTGCATGGTTCATGCAGGCTTGACGCCGGGCGTCCATCCGCTCGACTCCTCACCCAAGGAACTGTACTCCATGCGCCGCTTGGAGGGCCGCGGTCGCCCCTGGTGGTATGAGGTCTACAACGGCCCCAACCTGGTGGTTTTTGGCCACACTCCCTCGAAGATCCCACGCCGCCGCATGTTTGAAGGCCAGCTTGTTGCTTTGGGTATCGATACTGCCTGCGTCTACGGAGGTGACTTGAGCGCCTACGCCCCGGAACTCGATGAGTGGATGCGCGTGCCTTGCCAGAAGTCCGGCGGGTACGCACAGCAGTAGTCGCTCAATCGTCGTTGTAGAGTCGATCGTAGGCCAATGCCAAGGAGGCGATCTGGGCCAGGGTCAAGCCGATGCCCTGCAAGTAGGGGGTGGCCTCTTCCCGGAATCGATCGGCGCCCGAGCGCGGGATGAAGATCATGTCTCCAGGTCTGATCTGCACGTATCCGTTGTAGCCGGGCGTATCCATGTTGAAAGGAATCACCTCAATGTCCTCTTGACTGTGGCGGCGGATGATCACACTCTGCGTGCGTCGCGCTCCTGTTAGCACCTTGCCTCCCTGACTTGCTGCTTCGAGGGCGGTCGTGGGCCGGTTGAATGTCTTGGGCCCGGGGTCATCGATTGCGCCCAATAGGAAGTACTGGCGCGATTCGTACTCGATCACCGCCAGGGTCACATCAGGATTACGCAGGGACTTGGCCAGGGCAGCCTTGATGGCCAAAGCGGCGTCTTTGGGCATCATCCCCTGGATGGGCACGGCACCGGCCAGGGGTACACCGAGGGTCCCATCCGGAGAGATGCGCAATCCCTCCGGCGGACCGCTCATTTCAGGATGGCCCATGACCACCAGGTGCACTCGGTCGTTGGGACCAAGCGTAAAAATAGACCAGTCCGCGTTGTGACTGGCGCTTTGCGTGGTTCCGGTGGAGTGGGGCAGATCGGGCGCGCTGCAGGAGAATAGGACCAGGACGGCAAGCATCCCCCAGCTCGGACCGGTTCGTGCCATTTTACGACTTTGCATGATTGAGCGTGCTGTTGATGATTCCAAGGTTGAACCCAGTATAGAAGGGGGATCTTGATCGACTGGCAGGAGGACCGGGATCACGGCCTTCATCAATGTGTATCCGAAGATACTCGATCGCGAGGTGCAATCAAAAACTTCCCGAAGCTGGGAATCCAACTTCCTTTGGGTGAGAAATCTGCCTTTTCGCGTCCACAATGCTCGGAGTTGTCTTGGATCTGGCGTGTGAGTACTCTCCTGTATGTGGTGCTCGCCTTCAGCCTCGTAACCTAAATTCAGAACCTATCGCCGAGTGGTGCTGTCCATTAGCTCTCCATGACTCAGGTTTCTTTCACCCTCAAACCCGTGACCAATCGCATTCTTCACGCCGCTCGCAAGCGTGCTCTTTCCCGCAACTCTGTGACCAGATCTGTGGGACCTGCCAGCCGTCGGGCTCAGCAGCCCTTCAAGGGCCGGCCCGGTTCCCTTTCTTCACCCCGACCTCCGCGTCTGGGGAGCTTCTACTATGCTGTTGGGCGACCTTTTTTGGGCGCTCTGCTCACCTTGATATTGATCCTGCCCATGCTTGTGGTTGGCTGCGCCGTGGCCATTGCCGTGGCCATTGATTTCCGCGATCACAAAAAGGTCTTCTTTGCCCAGCAGCGCATGGGGCGGGGCGGCAGGCCCTTCACGATCTGGAAGTTCCGCACCATGCATGCGTCTACGGAGGGACACTTTGACTCCTGGCGGGAAGGTCAAGAGCAGGACCGGGTGACCCGCTTGGGCAAGATCCTCCGGCGCAGCCACTTGGATGAACTGCCCCAATTCTGGAACATTCTGCGGGGAGACATGGCCTACATTGGTCCGCGCCCTGAGATGGTTGAGGTGCATTGGTGGGCTCAAAGGTCGGTCCCGGGCTTTGATGCGCGCCTGTGGGTCAAGCCGGGCATCTCTGGCCTGGCACAATTAGGTCAGGGGTATGTGGGTAGCGACGTCGAAGCCTACGGGCACAAGTTGGATGCTGACTTGCAGTACTTGAGCCGGTTGACTTTTCTTCAGGACTTCTCGATCCTCTGTCGCACTCCCCTCTGGATGTTGCGCCTACGAGGCTGGGGCCCGGGACCTGTTGTGGTCATGACTCCCGCAAAGCCAGCTGTGCCCAAGGTCTCGGGTGGTGTCGCGCGATCATTGGACTCTATGACTGTCGAAGCCAGCCGGATCTCTTGACGGGACCCTAGAGCGACCAGCGCAGGGTGTAGGTGATGCGTGGGATGAAGTGCAAGTCATCCAGCCCGGTGGTTTCACGCCCTGCGATGATCAGTCCGATGGTGGGGCCGATGCTCATGCGCTCGCTGATGATGGTCATCAATCCCCAACTGCCGTAGATGCCAAAATAGTCTCCCTGATCCTGCACGATGTTGGGGAATTCGCCTGCTCGGAACCAGGTCAGGCCGGTTGCGAGACTCCACTCTCGGTGTTCGTCCACGCTCCAGCGTCGGCTGGCTCCTAGTTCGATCTGGGAAACGCTTCCCGCCGCGGGGTTTCCGTCATCGGCCAGCAGTTCATCATCCCAGGGCTGATAGTGTCCTTGTAGATCGACAGTGTAGATCCGGTCAGCAGTGCGCGACATGACCTGAGACCCTCCCAGAGTGACACCGATGTTGGGAAAGACCGAAGGGCCACCGTTGATGGCCAGATCTCCAGGATGGGGCGAAATCGCGCTGCAAGCACTGGCGAGCAGGGCAATGATTGTGCTTGGCAGGTGTATACGCATGCTTGCTGGGAATAGGCGCTGTCGGGCTGGATGCTGGCACCCTATCCTGTGAAGTACCGATGCGAAACCAACTCCTTGCTCTAGTGACTGGAATCCTGCTGACCTCTGTTCTTGTGGCTGCGGGGTCGGCCCAGAGTGGGCTTTCCCAAGGGTCCGACTCTGGGTCTGTTGCGACCCAAGATCAACCAAGTCATGAGGCCCTTTGGATCTGGGGGCCGCGGGACCCAGAGAAGTACAATCAGGTTTGGTTGCGGAAGCGCTTCACTGTGCCCGAGTCGATTCAATCTGCCCTCCTCTTTGGGACCGCAGACAACCGGGCCAACATTTTCCTGGATGGAGAACTGCTGGCCAATGTGCTTGATTGGACGAAACCCTTCGAGCGTTCTGTTGAATTGACTCCTGGTGAGCACTTGCTTGCCGTGCGGGCTCAGAACCAGGGTGGTCCTGCGGGAGTTTTTCTGCGCTTGACCATGGATCTGGGAGAGGGCAGGACCGAGGTTCTGGGGACAGACTCCAGCTGGCGTGCCTTGGACACCGCGCGCTATCTCGGCGGGAATGTTGCTTGGAAGGAGACGGACTTTGACGATCAATTGTGGTCCGATCCTGTGGCTTTCGGCCCATGGGGCAGCAAGCCTTGGGGCACTCCATCTGTGGCGGGTGATGGAACCCTGGACCGCACTCTCTCGGCAGAAGGTGTCTGGGTTCCAGAGGGATTCAAGATTGAGCTCTTGCATGTGGTTGATCCAGAGACCCAAGGGTCCTGGGTCAGCATTTGCTCCGATGGGATGGGGATGCTCTACACGAGTGACCAGTATGGGGCCCTCTGGCAGGTAAAGCCGCAGCCGGTGGGTTCGCAAGAGGAGCCCATCATCAAGCGCGTTCCAGTGGATCTGGGTCAGGCCCAGGGACTCTGCTGGGCATTTGGCAAGCTATATGTGGTGGTTGGCCTGGGGAAGACGGGACTCTATGTGGTCAGTGACACCAATGCGGATGGGGAACTGGATCATGTTCGCAAGTTGAGTGGATTCGGATCGGGGGGCGAGCACGGACCACATGGAATCGTGCTGGGACCGGACGGGGAGTCACTTTGGATCGTTGGAGGCAACCATGTGGCGGTTCCGACTCCCGCGGGCCGAGTTCACCCGGCACCGGTTTGGGCGGAGGATCAACTCCTCACTCGTTTGCCGGATGCAAATGGTCACGCCCGCAACAAGTTGGCTCCGGGGGGCTGGGTCGTGCGCACGGACCCCGAAGGCACGGAGTTCGACCTTTTTGCTATCGGTATGCGCAACGCTTATGACCTGGCCTTCTCACCATCCGGGGACCTGTTCACCTTTGACTCGGACATGGAGTGGGATGTTGGCCTGCCCTGGTATCGGCCGACGCGCATCTTGCACCTGGTTTCCGGGGCTGAGTACGGCTGGCGCAACGGTAGCGGCAAGTGGGCGGCGCACTACGAGGACTCCCTGCCCGGGACCTTGGACATGGGCATTGGTTCGCCGACTGGGGTGACCTTCCTGACCAACGCCCTTTTCCCGGGGCCTTGGCGCAACGCGTTCTTGGTGGGGGACTGGGCCTACGGGACGATCTACGCGGTGTTCATGCAGCCGGATGGGGCGAGTTTCTCTGGCACCTCGAAAGTCTTCGCCCGAGGGCGTCCTTTCCCGGTGACTGACATGGTCGTTGCTGAAGACGGGGCGCTGTACATCACCACCGGCGGTCGCCGTAGTCTTAGTGGCCTGTATCGGGTGACCAGTAGCCAGGCTGCGGGGCCGCGGCCCGTTGCGTCTGATCCCACGCCTGAGGTGATCTTGCGCGCGAGTCTGGAGGAGCACCATGGCGCAGGGCAAGCGGTGGACAGCCAGCAGTTGATCAATGCTCTCGGATCAAGGGACCGGTTTGTGCGCCACGCGGCGCGTGTCGCCTTGGAGCAAACGCCGGTGGAGGCCTGGGCCCAAGGGGGCCTCACGCATTCTGCTCCGCTTGTGGTTGCAGGAAGCGTGATCGGGCTCGCCCGGAGCGCAGGAGATCAATGGAAGGCAACGAGTCTGGCCTCCCTTGCGCGCACTTGGGAGTCAGCCTTGGCAACGAAAATGGAAGAGGGTGCGCACCTGCGAGCTTTGCAGTTGCTTTGCATTCGTTGGGGTCTTCCTGCTGAAGAGCACAAGCGGGCCTGGCGCAAGCGGTTGGGCGTGCGTTGGGGTGCTGGAGGCGGTGACCTTGACCGAGATCGTCTGCGTCTCCTGGTCGCTCTTGGTGAGCCAAGGGCGGTGCCCCTTGCGCTCAAGAATCTGCTCGGGGCAACTAGCGGAGATGAAGCGCTGTTCTATGCCTTTGTGCTGCTTGATGCCAAGCAGGGTTGGACAATTGAGCGTCGCCGCTCTTGGTTTACATGGATGGGCACCCAAGGGCTGGAATTGCCCGGTGGCCATAGCCTCGAGAAGTATGTGCGCAATCTGCGCAGTGAGGCAGCGGGACGACTCAGTGACGCTGAACGCCAGTCCCTGGCGGCAGTTCTGAAACTGGAACCCGAACCGAAGTCGGTCGTCATTGAGGCCAACTTTGTCAACGCCTGGCTGGACGAGGAATTGCGTCCTCATCTGTCTGAGGTCTTGTCCGGCCGCAATTTTGAAAAGGGCCGCGCGGCTTTCAACAAGGCGCGCTGCATGGAGTGTCACCGCATAGCTGGCGAGGGTGGCTCCACGGGACACGACCTGACCGGCGTGGCGAGTCGCTTCACTCGGGGAGACCTGTTGGATTCGATTCTCGACCCATCCAAGGAGATTTCAGATCAGTACCAGGATTACGAGGTCCTTACCCGGGATGGGATCCTGTTGGTTGGTCGGCTGGAGGGGCGTTCGGCGGAGGGGATACTTCTGCGAACACAGCCCCCTGACGAAGTGCTCCATGAGATCGACCCTGAAGAGATCGAATTGCAGCGACCCCATCCCCTGTCTCGCATGCCAGCGGGCTTGCTGAATGTGCTGACCATGGACGAAGTTCTTGACCTCCTGGCCTACACTCTCTCGGGCGCTGACCCAACTGCCATCTGCTTCGATTGATGCATACGATCTTGATTTTCGTGGCCTTGATTCTCGCCGGGGCGGACACTCCCGACGAGGCCTTGGCCAAGGCTCAGGGCAAGGCACGCAAGTTGCAATTCAAGGCGGCGCAAGTCGCCTACACTCGCCTCGCCCGGGCCCATCCGGACACCGCCGCCGGTCGTATCGCCGCAAAGCGCAGCCAGCCCAGCGCTTTCTTGGGTTGGGACTGGGTTCTGTACAACGGCGACCCGGCCAACCGCATTGATGTGGTGCTCATGGGCGAGGGGTATCAGGTAGGCGAGATGAAAGGCTTCGTCAAACTCGCTGAAGACGTGCCGGGGTTCTTCGCCCGCAATCGTCTGCTTGGAGCGTACAGCACCTATTTCAATTTCTTGCGCACGGACCTGGTTAGCGCTGACAACGGAGTGGATGGTTTTGGCCGTGACTATGACACCGCCCTCAACGGCCGCACTCTGAGTACCAATGCTGGTCATGTGGGCATCGACACCAAGGCCGCTTGGGATGTGTTGCGCGAGCTTCCGGAGCATGATGGCCAGGCTATCGTCTTTGTGCGCAATGGAATCCTGGGCACAGGAGGTGGTGGAATCGCGACCATTGGCGGCAAGAGTATCAAGACTGCAGTGCACGAGTTCGGTCACTCGTTTGGCGGTCTCAGTGACGAGTATGCCACTGAGACGCATAAGCGCGGAGCTCCCCGGCGGGGGAAGAATGTGACCAACGACGGGGATCCCAAGAAAGCTCCTTGGGCGCACTTCATCGAGGCCAAGGTTCGTGGCGTTGGGATGTATGAGGGTGCTTCGGGTCAGGTGCGTGGAGCTTGGAAGCCCACTTCCGGCGGTTGCGTGATGCAGTCCGGCGAATTCTTTTGTCCGGTTTGCACTGAGGCGTTGATCCTGCGTATGTACTCGGTCCTGGATCCTATCGACGCCAGCAGTCCCCCTGCCCTGTCGCGCCAGTCCAGTGAGGAGTTGCTCCTGACCAAAGATGGCCTGGAGTTCATGGTGCAACCCTTGCGTCCCACGACTCATCGCTTGGATGTGAACTGGTATGTGCTGCCCGAGGGCAATACTCCTCTGGGCGTTCCCAATCCCGATCGGGCGAGCGCTCGCCGATACAACCGAAAGCATGCGGGAAGAACCCGCAAACCAGGCAGGCTGCCCTTGATGAAGACCAAGCCCTGGATCGCCCATCGCAGCGCCCGCACGGGCTCCAGTACCTTGAAGCTGAAGCTCTCCAAGTTGGATCCGGGCCGCTACCGGGTGATCTGTCGCGTCAAGGACAGCACCCAGCCGCGGGGAGAGCGTAGGCCTCTGGTGATCAAGGACCTAGACGGTTTGTTGGAGAGTGAACGTGCGTGGTGGGTGCGTGTGCCGGAGAAGTAAAGCGTTGCCTTTTCAGGTGGGTCCTATTCGGCAGTAATCGTCAATCCGCCCGATGCGCGCAGGTCCACACGATAGCGTCCCCCGGGCCGGGCCTCGATCCACGGGGCCTCTCCATGCATGGCGCGTACGCCTTTCTCGGCTGCGGCATCTGGATCGTTGGCATAGTTCCAGAAGTTTCTCCATAGTTCATCGAACCAAGGATCGATCATGTCCCCTTGAGCATAGGGGTGAGGCCGCTGGCCTACCGCATCGATGGCAGTGCCCGATTTGGCGGGGGTGTTTTCGCCGAACATCTTCTTGAATAGACAGACGCTCGTGCCGCGCAGGGCATCGCCTCCTTCCACAAAAGTGTCGTCGAATTTGATCACCAAAGATTCCAAATAGACGCGAGTGCCTTGGACTGTGATTTCTTGGGGAGTACCGGCGGGCTTGCCGGCTGCGTCCAGTTCCACGAAGCGGACTCGGGTCAGAATCTGCTCGGGATCGGTGGGGTCGGGTCCCTGCTCCAAGACTTCCATCAGGGCCGCACGGTGGTTGACCTTGAGCAAGAGTCGGGCAGCTTCTGACTGCCTGCGGAGTTGTTCGCTCCTGGCCAGTTCAGTGGTCAGGGCGCTGATCTGGAGGGCATGGGCCTGGAGATCCTGCTCAAGAGAGGCGATTCGCTCGTTTCGTTGAGCCAATTTGATCTCGGTGCCTTTGATTTCACCGCGCAAGAACAGGGTCCACCAACCGGCGATGCTGGTAAGGGCAGCGAGGATGAGAATCAGGGCAATACGGGTGATCGTGGACAGGGGGAACTACCTCCGGGTCAAAGATAGGCTCTGTCAGTGTGGTCATCCACAACGGAATCATCGCAAGATCAGGAAGCCGGCCCGGCTTCGGGCATTGGCATGTGCGTGGATGACTGGCTCCTGGGTACAGATGGAGGGGGCTGAGTCTGCCTGATGATTCCATGGGAATGCAGCCACCAAGGCTCAGGGCCATGGGGTGTTGCATTTTTTTTGAGAGGCTGGCAGAGGGGCTTTTGCGCATCAAGAGAGTTCGGGGGCCTCCTGAGCCCGGTGAGGGCCATTGCTGCCCACGAACAGCATGCTTACGGCATCGTGCCAGTGGCTGGACTTCTGAGCACTGATAACTTTCCTCGGCAAGATCCCCCCCTCTCGGGCATCATGGTGCCCAGCAATGAACCCCGACCTACTCATCGGGCGCCTTGGCGTTTTTGCGCCCTGCCTGCGCCAACTCCTCGAGGAGCTAGACCCGCAGGATGCCCGTTGGCGTCCGCCGGACGGTGGATGGAGCATGCTCGAGATTGTCTGTCACCTGGTGGATGAAGAGCGCGAGGATTTTCGGGGACGCTTGGAGTTTGTGCTTGGTGGAAGTCAGGGCGAATTGGCTCCGGTTGATCCCTTGGGATGGATTGAATCCCGAGGCTACAACGAACTGGACTTCAGTCGCAGCTTGGAACGCTTCTGCCTTGAGCGTCGGCGCACGGTTGCTTGGTTGCGCAGTCTCAAGCGTCCTGATTGGAAAGCTACGATTGAGCACCCCAAGCTAGGACCGATTTCTGCAGGTGACCTGTTGGCTTCCTTGGCCGCTCATGACGCCTTGCACATGCGGCAGATTTCGAGTCGTTTCCATGCCCTTGCGCTGCGTGATGCTCCCGGTTTCAGCGTGGCCTACGCTGGAGCATGGTAGGCAGGATTCTGGGCGCAACTTCTCAACGGGGCGGCACTGTGCCGCGTATCACCCCGAGTAACTTGCCCTCTGCAGAGATCCGTAGGGTTGTGGGGATCGGCAGGCGCAACAAGTCGATGTAGTTTTCTGGGGGTGCCGCCACATCGCGCGGTTCGGCACCTAAGTAGAAATCCGCCAATCCAGTTGCTCGTTTGGCGGCGATAGGGGCTGCTTGTGAGCGGTGCTGGGGTGGGTCCGTGCAGAGCAGCACAACCCGAAGGTCCGCTGACTTGTCGTGCTCTGACAACAGGGGCATTTCCTTGATGCAGGGCACGCAACTCTTGCCCCACATGTTGATCCAGAGCTCACCTCCGTCTGCGAGGGCAATCGGATCCAGAATCGCGAGTTCGCCCTGGGCATCGACCATCCCAAGGGCAGGCAAGGTGTCGCCTATGCGCAGGAGCAAGCCCTTGGGCAGGGGATCGGGAAGGGGACGGGGCCTGGCAGCGAAGTTCGTGGCCTGGCCGCTGCCTTCGGTGAGCAGCACCCGTGAGTCTGCTTGAATTGTGCCGAAGTTCTCCTTCGCGCCGCCGGGCCAGATGACTTCGATGGTGCCCGAATCTGCCGTGCCCAGACCAAAGACCAACTCAGGAGCCTGACAGGAAACGAACCCCGCGCCCCGGGTCAGTGGTTGAGCCACCGGGCCTTCGGGTCCATGGACGATGACCGTGGCACCGATTGCTTCATGCTGTCCGCTGGTTGCGGCGAGGCGCACCTTGATGAATTTACCGCCCAGATTGTTGCGGTACAGGTGGTGCCGTTCGCGCTGGATCTCGTGCACGAAGAGGTCCAGGTCTCCGTCATCGTCCAGGTCGGCGCAAATCACGCCGCGCCCATCGCCGGGAGAGTCGCAACCGGACAGGTCCGAGATGTCGGCGAAGGTGCCATCTCCCCGGTTGAGAAACAGCTTGTCGCGCTCATTGCCGCTGAAGCTGCGCCCTTCTGCAAAAATCTGACTGTTGTGCCGGTCCAGGAATCCCTCGTTGCCGACAGATTGCAGTTTGAATTCACCTTCGCTCGGGGTGTCACATACAGTCGACGCCACCACGTGGCGCCAGTAGGTGCTTCATGTGTCGAACGCGAGGTTGCCGGTCACAAATCCGTTGGTGCAGAAGATGTCGAGGCGACCGTCTAGGTTCAAGTCGGCCAGGTTGGCGGACCATGCCCAGGAAGCTCCTATACCGCCGGCATTCTTGGGGAGGCGCTTCAGGTTGCCGTCTTCTTCCTGGAAGAAGATGGAGTTGCCTGCGGCCAGCTTACGCAGAACCAGATAAGTCTCCTGGTCGATGGAGTCTTCGAGGCGGTCCAAAATGCGGTTCCCTGCAGTAGAGGACATGTTCGAGACATAGAGGTCGAGTCTACCGTCCTGGTTCAGATCGCCGAAGGACACCCCCATACCGTTGCCACGGTCGGTTACCCCGCGGGCATCAGACTGCTGTTCGAAAGTACCATCTCCAGCGTTGATCCAGAACTCGTTGTCTCCGTAATCGTTGGCAACATACAGGTCCGGATCGCCGTCGAGATCGATATCCGCCGCCGCAGAGGCGTAGGACCACCTGCTACCGGCCATGCCGAGTTTGGTGGCTACATCCTCGAAGCCCTTTCCGTCGCCAAGGTTGCGGAGCAGAGCGTTGGGATATCCGTTGGTGGCTTGGAACCAGGAGTTGTTGTGCTCGCGTTCGACCATTCCGTAGCAGGAAAGGAAAATGTCCAGCCACCCGTCGCCATCAAAGTCGAAGACCGTGGGAGAGTAGGCTACAAATGGACTTTCGAGGCCTGCCAGTTCCGAGGCGTTGGTGAACTTGCCCGCGCCATCATTGGTAAAGAGGGCGCAGTGATGCCCGCCTCGATCGTCTTTGATCTCCCAGCCCACCTGGGCTACGAACAGATCCTGGTCGCCGTCGTTGTCAAAGTCCAGAAACACCGCGCCGGTGCCATCGTCCGGTTGATCCACGGCGCGCTCTACAGCTTCTTCTGTGTAGGTCCCGTCGGGCTGGGCGATATAAAGGAAATTACGCTCGTCACTTGGTACGAACAGGTCCCAATCCCCGTCGCCATCCACGTCTCCGGCAGCAGCGCCATTGAAGTGGAATGAGCGGTTCTGGTCAGACCCGAAGCGGGCAAAAGTGTGACCCACACCAGCGGCGTTGGTGACTTCTACATAGGGAGCTTGTGAGAGAGTCTTGAAATTGTAGGAGGTGAACTCAAGTCGGTCGATGACCCAATCACCCACGCGCTTGACCCTTGCCCACCCCCAGGCGGCAAATGACTGCATGGTGCCGTCCGGAAGGATCCCTGTCGCGTGCAAGTAGAGTCTGATGCGTCCCGCGGGGCGACCGCCCTGTTGGAACTCCGCGCCCTTGACCTTCCAGATGACGCTGCTCACCTCTCCCCACTTCCCAAAAGTCTCTTCCCAGGATGCGATCAAGCCGGCCTTGTCGACGATCGGCGCTCGACTTACATCGAAATCCCGGGAGACAACGCCCTGTAGTTGTATTGTTTCACTGGAGACCAAAAGGCCTGCGAACCCCATTCCCTGGAAGTCGTCGGCGAACCAAGCTTTTGCGGTTTCAAAGTCCTGCTTGACCAGTGCTGCCGAGAATGAGAGCAAGCGGTCAGCGACCTCTTCCGTGCGGTCTTCCACCAACTCCAGATCGGTCATTGGGTTTGAGGGCGCTGCGATGGGCGTGAAGTCCTGCTCCGCTTGCGCTTCAGGGGCCTGCCCAGCCGTGGTCGGGTCTTCAGAGCCGCTGCAGCCGAGCAGCAATAGTGCCGTGGCAGCGAGCAGGGAAGGGAGTTGGGGATCTCGCATGGTAGGGGATGCCGCTGAATTGAATCCCAGTGGATCGTAACGGTCCAATCGGCCAAATCGTGTACAGAAGAGCAGGTCTGGGGTGAAGAATTTCGTTACCCAATGGGATACGGAGGATCTGCGCAGGTTTGAGGATTATTTTGAATCTGGTTCGTAGGCCAGAGAGGGCGAGAGCCAGCGTTCGATTTCCGCAGTCGGCCGTTCCATACGAACAGCGTAATCCTCCACCTGCTCCAGGGTGATCCGGCCAATGCCGAAGTAGCGGGCCTCTGGATGGGGCAGGTAGATCCCGCTCACTGAAGCGGCCGGGGCCATCGCCAGGCTCTCTGTGAGGGAGATGCCAATCGATGGGGCATCGAGCAATTCGAAGAGCGTGGTCTTGGGCAGGTGATCCGGACAGGCGGGGTAGCCGAAGGCGGGACGGATGCCGCGGTAGTTCTCATGGATCAGATCTTCGTTGGTGATGTCGCTTGCATCCTGATGACCTAGAACTGCGCGGGCGGTCTGGTGCAAGCGTTCGGCAAAAGACTCCACCAGTCGGTCAGCGAGGGCCTTGCAGAGGATTGCGGAGTAGTCGTCGTGTTCGGCTTCGTACTTGGCGACCAGTTCTGCTACTCCGTGGCCGCAGGAGACCGCGAAAGCTCCCACATGGTCGACCCGTCCCGCATCACGGGGAGCTACGAAGTCCGCCAGGCAGCGGTTCGGGCGATCGTCAGGGTGCATGGTCTGCTGGCGCAGCATGGGGAAGCGTGCGATTGCTTGGGCCAGCTGGTCGTCATTGAAGAGCACGATATCATCACCCTCGCTACAGGCAGGCCAGAAGCCATAGACTCCGCGGGGTTCAAGCAGTTTCCCCCTGATGATGTGCTGCAGCATCTCTTGCCCGTTGGCATAGAGTTCCCTGGCGGCCGCTCCTTGCTTGGGGTCGTCAAGGATGTTGGGGAACTTGCCCTTTAGCTCCCATGCGCTGAAGAAGAACGTCCAATCGATGGTCTGCGCAAGCTCTTCTAGTTCGATGCCCTGCACGATACGTCGCCCCGTGAACTCGGGGTGAACCAGATCTGAGGCCTGCCAGTCAATCACGGTGCGCCTTGTTCGCGCCGCCGCGAGGCTGTGCAGGGGTTTCTTCTGGCGGCTCTCGAAACTGCGGCGAAGTTTCTCCTGGGAGGCCCGGTTTTCTTGAGCGAGTGCGACCCCTCTGTCCTTGTCCAGCAGGTCGCTGACGACGCCAACTGCCCGCGAGGCGTCATGTACGTGTACTACTGGCGGGGAGAAGCACGGAGCGACCTTGACCGCTGTGTGCTGAGTGCTGGTTGTAGCGCCGCCAATCAAGAGAGGGATCTCAAAGCCCTCGCGTTCCATCTCCTTGGCCACATGCACCATTTCATCAAGTGAAGGGGTGATCAGGCCTGAAAGCCCGATCATGTCGGCACCCTGCTCGACTGCGGTGCGCAGGATCTTTTCGGCGGGCACCATCACGCCGAGGTCGATCACCTCGTAGTTGTTGCATCCCAGAACCACCCCTACGATATTCTTGCCGATGTCGTGCACATCGCCCTTGACCGTGGCCATCACGATCTTGCCGCGACTGCTGGCGCTGCCTTTTTCATCCTCCATGAATGGTTCAAGCCAGGCAACCGCCTTCTTCATGGCGCGGGCGCTCTTGACCACCTGGGGCAGGAACATCTTGCCCTCGCCAAACAGATCGCCCACGATACCCATGGCCGACATCAGGGGTCCTTCGATTACCTCCAGAGGGCGGTCGTAATTGAGGCGCGCCTCTTCTGTGTCCGCCTCGATGTGGTCCACAACCCCGTGGATAAGAGCATATTCCAGTCGTTTTTCCACGCTGGCTTCGCGCCAGGCGGTATCCACTTCTCGCTTCTTGCCACTACCACGCACGGTATCAGCGAACTCAACCATGCGCTCAGTGGCGTCGGGGCGTCTTGCGAAAATGATGTCTTCCACATGTTCCAAGAGGTCCTTGGGAATGTCCTCGTAGACCGCTAATTGGCCCGCGTTGACGATGCCCATGTCCATGCCAGCACGAATCGCGTGGTAGAGGAAAGCCGAGTGAATCGCTTCGCGCACAACATTGTTGCCGCGAAAGGAGAAGGAGAGGTTGGAGACACCGCCCGAAATGCGGACGCCGGGGCAGGTGCGTTTGATCTCGGTTGTGGCTTCGATGAAGTGAAGAGCGTAGCGGTCGTGTTCTTCGATGCCCGTGGCGATGGCCAGTACATTGGGGTCGAAGATGATGTCCTCTGCAGGAAAGTCAGCTTCTTCGGTGAGCAGAGCATAGGCCCGCTGACAGATCTCGATCTTGCGTTTGGCCGTGTCCGCTTGACCTTCTTCGTCGAAAGCCATGACCACAACGCCTGCTCCAAAACGCTGGATAACACGCGCCTTGCTGAGGAAATCGGCCTCCCCTTCTTTGAGGGAGATCGAGTTGACGATTCCCTTGCCCTGCAGGCATTCGAGCCCCGCCGACAGAACAGTCCACTTGGAACTGTCTACCATGATCGGGATGCGTGCAATTTCAGGCTCGGTGGCGATTAGATTCAGGAAGGTGCGCATGCAGGCTTCAGAGTCCAAGAGGCCCTCGTCCATGTTCACATCCAGTACGTTCGCGCCCCCTCGGACCTGATCCAAGGCCACCTCAAGGGCAGTCTCAAAGTTTTCTTCAGTGATCAAGCGTCGGAAGCGAGCGGAGCCCATCACGTTGGTGCGCTCACCAATTATGGTGAAGTTGCTCTCTGGGGTCAGGTGTAGGGCTTCGAGGCCGGTGAACACGGTTTTTGCAGAGTCCCGTTGTGTCGTAGGCCTCGGTCGTGGCTCGACTCCCTGCACTCCCTTGGCAATTGCAGCGATGTGGTCTGGTGTCGTGCCGCAGCAGCCGCCAACCAGGTTGACGATGCCGCTGGTTGCGAACTCGCTCACCAACCGCCCGGTGTCGTCTGGTTTCTCGTCGTATTCTCCAAAGGCGTTGGGCAGGCCGGCGTTGGGATAGCTAGTGACCCAGGTGGGAGCGATGTTGGCCAGCTCTTGCACATAGGGCCGCATGTCCTTTGCGCCCAGGGAACAATTGACCCCGATTGAGAAGGGCTTCACGTGCTTGAGTGAGTGCCAGAAAGATTCCACGGTTTGGCCCGACAGGGTTCGTCCGGAGGCATCAGTGATGGCCACCGAGAGCATGACCGGGACACGGTAGCCCAGGTCACTGAACAACTCTTCGCTAGCCACCAGAGCGGCCTTGGCGTTGAGCGAGTCAAAGACCGTTTCTATCAGGAACAGATCAGAGCCACCTTCAAGCAGGCCCTCGAGTTGCTCCCGGTAGGCACCCTTGAGAATTTCGAAGGTGATCGACCGGAAGGACGGGTCATTGACCTTCTCCGAGAGGGACAAGGTCTTGCTGGTGGGGCCCACCGCGCCCGCCACATAGCGCTGCCTGTCGGGAGTCTTCGCGTTCCAGATGTCCACTGCGGCTCGGGCAGCTTGGGCCCCGGCAGTGTTCAACTCGCGTACCAGGTTCTCGGTGCCATAGTCGCTCTGGGCCACGCTGGTGGCGCCAAAAGTGTTGGTGCCTACGATCTCGGCACCCGCTGCAAGGAATCGCTCGTGGATCTCTTGGATCACATCGGCACGCGTCACATTGAGCAGTTCGTTGTTGCCCTTCAGGTTTGCCGTCAAGTTGCCAAAACGATCTCCGCGAAAGTCTGCCTCTGTCAGAGAGTAGGCCTGGATCATGGTGCCCATGGCGCCATCCATGACCATCACCCTTTGCTCCAGGGTCCTGTTCAGGCTGGCACGAATCTGATCCGCTTGACTGGCTTGGGGGTTGATCATGGGATGTCAGGCCGGTGCTTGGGCAGAGGCCACCAGAGTCATGAAGTGGGGAGGCTGTGGATCACGGGCGGCGCGTTCCAGTAGCAGGTTCTCGAAACCCGCTGCTTGGATCAATCCCGTCAGTTCGTTTTCGGTGAAGCCCTGGTGGATGTGCTGCAACTGTTCCTTGACCCAGGATTCGTTGTGCGCCAGAAGTTCGATCACCAGCAGGCGCCCGCCAGGCTTGATAATGCGGCGAGCCTCTGCCAAGGCCTGGCGTGGCTGCTGGGCGTGGTGCAGAGCCTGGGAGAGAACAACCACATCGAACTGAGCGGCTGGTAGGGGCAAGTCTTCGATGTCCCCTTCCACATAATTGATGTTGTTCAGATCGCGCTTGCCCGCTCGTAGTTCGAGTTGATTGAGCATCTCCTTGGAAAGGTCCACAGCTGTGACCTGATCCGCCACCTGGGCCAGCATGAGGGTCAAGAGACCGTCTCCGATTCCCAAGTCCGCATAGTTGCCTCGGGGGGCGAGGCGCAGGATCGCGCGACTGAGGCCTTCCCATGTTCTTCCTGGCAGGACTTGCTCGCCAAAAGCTGCCGCGACTCGATCAAAATAGGAGCGCGAGTCCTCGCGACGTCGCGCAAGAACGGCTTTCAGACCTTCCTGGTCCCTCTGGAATTCTTCGGACTTCCGGTGGGGGTCGAGCACGCTGTCCAGGAAATCCACCGGGCGGCCAGTGGTCAACTGGTAGAAGTTGCGCCGACCGGAGCGTCGATCCTGGACCAGGCCCGCTTCGCGCAACTGGGTCAGTTGGGTGGAGATGCGGCTCTGCCCCATGTTGAGGGCCTCCTGGAGTTCGGACACGGAGAGTTCCTCCCGCTCAAGCAGGGCCAGCATGCGCAAGCGGGTCTCGTCTCCCAGGGCGCGCAGGGTGCGGGTCGTTTCCTCAAGTCGCATCGTTACATCAGGATACCTTGATCGGACGTCCTGGGCGCCACTCTGGAGTGATTTTTCGGGTTCTGGCCTCTCGGGTGGTGCAAATAGGCTCGCGACCCTATCGAGGGTGAAACTCGGGGTTTGAGCGCCCCGGGAAAGGAGTCCTGGGTTCTCCTGTGCTCCTGACGGGATCCCCAACACCCAAAGGGGCCAATACCCGGTGGCAGGTACACTTGGGCCGATGACCCCCCGTCGAGCCCACCTGGCCCTATTCCTCTTCATCCTGGTTGCCCTGTTGAGTTTGACCTGGCCCCTTTCGGTGTGCTTTGCCCAGCCCCAGCCCTTGATCCTGGGCCTGCCCCGAGGCCTTTTTGCGATCTGCTGCTGGGCAGCCGCCACCTTTGTGGTCCTGTTGGTCTATGACCGTGCCCTAGCCAAGAGTCACGCACAAGAGGACGCCTGATGAGCGCTGACCAGCAGATCATCGCTGTGGTTGGGGTTTACCTGGCGCTTTCTCTCTTCGTTGGAATTCGTGCGGGCAAGGGAGTCTCCGATTCAGCCACAGGTTTTGTGGCCGGGGATCGGGCCATGGGTGGAGTGCTGATGTACTTCGTCACCGGCGCGACAATTTTCAGCGCCTTTGCTTTCTTGGGAGCTCCCGGGTGGGCCTGGTCGCGGGGCGCTGCGGCTTTTCACATCCTGGCTTTCGGAGTGCTTGGGTTCATTCCCTTCTACTTCATTGGCCCTGCTGCTTCACGCCTTGGGCGTCAGCACGGTTTCGTCACACAGGCGGAGCTCGTGGCCGCGCGCCTCGATAGTCGACCTCTGGCGGTTGTCATGGCTATGGTCAGCTTGCTTGCTTTTATTCCCTACCTTGCACTGCAGATGCGGGGCTCCGGCCATGTGCTTGAAGTGCTGACTCGTGGCGCGATCTCCATGCAGTGGGGAGCGGCTTTGGTCTATGGGGTGGTTTTGATCTATGTCTGGCGCAGCGGCGTGATGGGTGTTGGTTGGACCAACACCTTGCAAGGTTTGTTCATGATGGTTCTGGCCTGGACTCTTGGTTTGTACCTGCCCTATGCCTTGCACGGTGGCGTGGGACCCATGTTCGCCAAGATCGCCGAGAGTGACCCAGGGTTTTTGACCCTGCCGGGGCGCACCGCTGATGGAGGCGATTGGAGCTGGTCCTCCTACGCCAGCAGTGTCTTTGTGATGGCCGTTGGGTTTTCGTTCTGGCCCCATTTGTTCCAAAAGGCCTTTGTAGCCAGGTCCGAACGAGTTCTACGGCGCACGGTGGTGCTTTATCCGACATTTCTGTTTTTCCTGCTTCCGATTCTGTTCATCGGGTTTGCAGGGGTTGGATTTGATCCGCCTCCGGATCAGGCGGATCAGATTCTGCCCCACCTCCTGTTGCACATGGACTTGCCCGCTTTGGTGGTGGGACTGTTTTGTGCAGGCGCTCTGGCCGCTTCCATGTCCAGTGGCGATGCGATCTTGCACAGCGCGGCTTCGATTGTGGTGCGCGATGGGTGGATCGTGGGCCTTGATCGACCCCTATCTCCCCAGGCGGAACGGCACTGGGTGCGCCTTGTGCTCTTGCCCCTCTTGCTGGTTTCCTATCTGGTGGCGGCGGTGTTCCCCGTGGACATCGTGGGCCTCCTGAGCTACGCCTATGGGCCGGTGGGGCAACTGGCACCGCCGGTTCTGGGGGCTCTGTTCTGGTCGCGGGCCACTGGCCGTGGGGCTCTCTGGGGCCTGGTTGTGGGATCTGTGGTCACGATCTGGTTCTCGCGCTTCCCCGTGCTGCCTGTTCATGGGGGTCTGCTTGGGTTGGTGGCAAATGTCCTGATCCTGGTGGGCGTTTCCCTGTTGGTTCCGGCGCGCAATTCAGAAGGCCCCAGCAGGGCCTGAGGCGAGGCGTGGATTACGATCCAAGCGTGCTATGCTGGGAAGCGGCCCCGGAAATGGAGTCCGGTCCACTCAACCTTCGCGTTCATCAAGCAGTGCCCCCGCCAGACCCCTGCGCATGACTCACCCCATGAAGAACCACCGCCTGCGTGTCATGTGTGTCAGTTCCGCAGGGGGGCATCTCGTGCAACTCAAGCTCGTGTTACCGGCTTTTGCTGAACATGACCTGATCCTGGTCAGCACCGGCGAGGAGGACATCGAAGGGGCGGCCGGAGCGACGCTGTACCAGATCCCGGAAGCAAGTCGCTGGAGTCGTATCCAGACAATGCTCTGTGCCTGGAAGCTGCTCTGGTTGATCTGGCGGTTGCGTCCCAGTGTCATCGTCAGCACTGGGGCTGCCCCTGGTTTTCTTGCAGTCCGAATTGGGCGCTTCTTTGGAGCGCGCACGGTTTGGCTTGACAGTGTGGCCAACGTTGAGGTCATCTCGCTTGCCGGAAGGTTGGCGCAACCTCACTGCGATCTCTTCCTCACACAATGGCCTGCGTTGGCGGTTGAAGATGAAATCCACTGCGCCGGAGGTGTGCTGTGATTTTCGTCACAGTCGGCACTCAGCTGCCTTTCGACCGACTGGTGAGGGCCATGGATCGATGGGCTGCTGATCATCCAGGTCAGGAGGTCATTGTGCAGTCGGCGGAGGGTGACTATCAGCCCCAGCACATGCACTGCGAGCCCTACATGTCGCCGGATCGTTACGCCGAGGTACTCGCTCGCTGCGCCCATATGGTTGCTCATGCAGGCATTGGCTCGATCCTCACTGCACGCAGGAGTGGCATACCAATCCTCATAGTCCCTCGGCTTGAAGAATTGATGGAAGTCCGCAGCGACCACCAGGTCGCCACCGCCAACGCCCTGCGCGGACGCCCCGGCATTGTGGTTTGTGATGACCTGGCGAGCTTTGACGAATGCATGGACCAGCTGCTCGCAATGAAGCGTGGGCCAGCCACGATGAACGCAGCAGATCCGAGTTTGGTGACTGCTCTACAGCGTTTCGTCGACTTGGGCGAATTCCCTGACTAGGGCGCGGGGGCCGTTTCAGGTTTTTCGCGCTTGCGACGACCTGGCCCTGAACCCAGCATGACCGCGATTGGCAGTGTGGTGTCGTTGGAGGCAAGGATGATTTGCATCGCCGCAGTCAGGGGTACCGCAAGGAATCCTCCCACGACCCCCCAGAGACCCGCCCAAACCACAACCGAGATCACCACCACTAGTGGTGAGAGGTTCAATTCACGGCCCAGGATGCGTGGTTCGATGAAGGAGCCCAGGGTCAGGTTCACCGAAAGATAGGTGACTACTACCACTGCGGCCTTGATTACCGATTCTTCTACCGCCAGGGCGGTGATGAAGGGCAGGATTCCGGCGGCGATGCTGCCAAAGGTTGGAATGTAGTTCAGGGCAAAGGTGATGATCCCGAACAATAGGGCATAGGGGATATCCAGGCTGACCAGCACAACATAGCACAGGGATCCGGTCAGGAAACTGACCACGGTCTTGACCCCTAGGTAGCGCTGGATGCCGCGTCCGATGCGGTCGAGGATCTCTTCGGCATCTCCTCGGCGGTCCTTGGCGATGTGCAGGATCTTGCGTCGGAAGATGGCGGCCTCGGCGAAGATGAAGACCATGTAGATCAGCACCAGGACCAGGCTTTTGACAAAGCCATACCCCGAGACGGCGACATTTTCCACAAGAGCATTGGGATCAAAGTCATCCCAGACCTTGAGGGCGTAACTGCGCATCTCGTCCGGCAGCTGCTCTGCAGCTTCGATTCGAGTGCGGATGCCAATCTTGATACCTGCCCAACCGCCGGACTCGGACATGGCTTCTCGTTGCCGTTGCAAGATGTCGTGCACAACACCTTCGTCTTGAGTGTCGTCTACTCCTTGCTCATCCTCGTTCTCCTGGTCCTTGGCCCCTAGCTCCTCGGCAGTGGGTTTCTTCTGGGGAACCGACTCGATTATTTGCGTTTGAATTGCCGTTGCCGGGCGCTCTATTGGAGCTTTGGCGGCCGCTTCGCCCAGAAACTCACGTACGTTGCTCTGGAATAGCAGTCCCAACTGCAAGAGGATGAAGAACAGGCCAGAAATGATCATCAACACAGTTACCGGCGGTGGAATGTGCCGTCGCGACATCCATGACACCACGGGTTGCAGCATGCTGGCCAGCAGCAGCGCGATCACCAGAGGCTGGATGATGCCTGCGCCCACATGGAATACCCAGCCCACCATGACTGCGGCGATTACACCTAGGATGAGGTTGAACTGGTGTTGGATCTGAGGAGGGCCCATCGTGGGTGATAGGGTAACGAGCAGGCCCGGGGGCTGGAATGATCTCCTTGCCGCTAGGGCTCTAGTTCAGCATTCCAATAGCGATCCGAGATGAAGTGCCGCCAGGTTTGGCGCATCCTTCCCAGGGGGACTTCCATTACCGGCGTCCAGGTCGGTTCAACCGCCTGGCGCAGCAGATCCATGTGAGCTTCTTGGGGCAGTTTGTTGGCTTTGCGCCGATTGCAGGGTACGCAGGCCAGTACGCAGTTGGTCCAAGAGGAGCGACCTCCCCGAGAGCGAGGTAGCAGGTGGTCGATGGTGAGTTCACTGGTGCCCGGGCGTTTTCCGCAGTACTGGCACCGGTTCTGGTCCCTTCGAAAGAGGTTTCGGCGGGAGAATGTCGCCTTGGGGCGCGGCATGCCATTGAAGTGGGTCAGCACAATGATCTCGGGCACACGGACCTTGAGGGTCACCGTTCGCACGCATGGCTCATTGGGTTCCACCGCCAGATTCGACCAGGACTCAAAGGCGTGCATCTGGTAGGTCTCTGGCTCTACAGCGCGAGCCGAGCCAGTGAAAATCATTCCCAACGCCTCGCGCACGGAGGTAGTGGCGATGGCTGACCAGGACTTGTTCAGGACCAGGGTCTGGTCATTCAAGATACTGATGTGGGCTTCCATAAGGCTCTCGTCTTGAACATGCTGCCGACACGGCAACCGCCAGCACACCCTTACATGTAAGAAACTCTCAGTCGGACCGCAAGGTGCATAGCGGCCCTTGCATCGAGTTCGTGAAGGAAAAGCCGTTCGAAGCCGCCAGAGGCGGGGCTGTTTTTTGTTCTAGCGGCCAGAGCTCAGCTGGAGCTCACGAAGTAACTGCACTACTCTTCCGTCTTTCGGACGCTGGCGGAGGAGTTCCTGTCCATGGGCCAAGGCCTCATCCCATTTCTCTTGAGCACGCAGGGAGTCGATCAAAGCCAAGCGCAGGTCTCCATTGGTTGGAGCCATCTGCAGGGCGTTCTCGAGCGCGAAGCTTGCTTCCTCGTGTCGTTCGAGCTGACTCAGGCAGAGTCCGTGCACCAGGGCCAGTCGGGGGTCCGAGGGGTCCCAGGCCGCTGCTTTGCCAAGATGTTTTACCGCGTGCTCAGGATTGTCAGCACGCACCCAAGCCAGGCCCAGGGCGTGGTGCAGGCTTGGATTGTTGGGGTGCCGTTCGAGGGCCTTGATCAGAACCTCGCGGGACTCTTTTTCGCGCGCTTGCATGCGCAGGATGTCGGCCAGATTGACTCCTGCAGCGACCAGGTCTGGATCCATCGTCCAGGCCTGGCGGGTGGCCTGTTCGGCTTGTTCGAAGTGTCCCAGGTCTGCCTCAAGTACCCCGAGGTTCAGCCAGGATTCTGGGCGTTCTCCGTTGGCCAGTTCCGCGTTCCTGGCCTCCTGAGCAGCGCGCCCGAGGGCTGTATGCAAGCTGGGGTCCAAGCTGGTCAAGGGTGCAGCAGCCAGGGAGCGTCCGGCGGAAACCCGCACCGCGCGCACATCATCGTTCAGTAGGTGCCCGATCAAGGGCGCGCGGGACTCGGCCGGCACGGACTCGGTTGCTCGAGCGGCGGCGGCACGCACTAGGGCAGATGAGTCATGGGCCGCCTCGATCAGGGTACCCATGTGGGGTGGTTCCAGACGTAGCCCCAGTTCAAAGACCGCGGTCGCGCGCATGATGTTGCTTGCGTCTTTGTTTTGAATCAAGCCCATGAGCTCTTCAAGAGCTTCCACCTCACCAGCGCGCACACGGGCCAGGATCTCACCGGGGTGGGGGGGAAGTGTCTTTTCTCCAGCCCACTCAGCGATCTGATTTGCAGCCCAGCTGCTGCCTTCTGCGTGGCACGTGCTGCAAGCATCAGGTGCTTCGAAGACACTAGCGAGGTCGGGTCTCGGCACACGAAAGGAGTGATCTCTTCGGCTGTCTATCACCATGTAGTCGCGGGAGGCCATGTGGCAGTCTACGCAGGAAGCGCCTGGTGTTCCCGGCGTGTGGTGGTAGTGAGTTTCCTGGTCAAAGGTGCCACTGTCGTGGCACTGGGTGCAAAGAGCGTTGCCCTGAGCTTTCAACTGATTCGAGTGGGGATCGTGGCAGTCGCGGCAGGAGACTCCGGCCGCATGCATGCGACTTTGAACAAATGATCCCCACACATAGACTTCATCGAGAATCTGGCCGTCATTGTGATAGAGGCCGGCCAATAGCAGACTTGGCTCGTAGCCGTCGAGAAATGGCGCTCCAGGAGCATGTCCGTCTGTCATGGCTCGTCTGCGGCTGTGGCATTTGGCGCAGGTATCTAGTTCGGTGTTCGTGCTACGGGCTGGGATGCGTACGGGCAAGCCGGTTTCCGCCTGGGTGACCCATTTCCCATCGTCCTTGTCACCGAGGCCCGCAACCAGGAAGAGACCGGGAGGAGCATTTTCAATGCTCCCAGTCTCTGCCCACTCCACGTGAAGGCTGCCGGGACCGTGGCAGGCCTCGCAGGAGACATCTTCTTCCTTCCATGTCGTGTGAAATGCCCTGTCTTCTGTATTCCAACCACGCACCAGGTCTGTGGAGTGACACTCGGCGCACATGGAATTCCAGGTCTGGTTGATGCCCTGCCAATGGAGTTCATCACCTATCGGAATGTGTTCGCCGGGGTAGATATGGTACCAGCGTTGGCCTCCCTCCTCTGCTGGTCGCGAGTCCCAGGCGGTGGGAAGGGTTTGCATGCGTCCCCCTGGAAACTCCACCAGATACTGTTGCAGGGGCGCAACGCCAAAGACCTTGGCGACTCGATGGCCAATAGTGGAGCCGCTCTCGTTGGTCTCAACCAGAAAATCATCTCCTTCCCGGCGGAAGGTCCAAGTCACTCCGTCGTGTTCCAGAGTTGAACCATCAAAGGCGCCTAGAACCGTGTCCGGAATTACGCTCTGCAGGGCCAGGTCGTGATGTGAATTTGCGTAGGCGGCGGCTTCCTCGGTGTGACAGGTCGCGCAACGTGCCCTTCCTACATAGACCGCACTCTGTTCTGCGGGTAGGCCAACAGCTTCGGGCACACTCTTTTCGTTTTCTTCCGAACAGGCCCAGAGGGCGAGGCAGGCAGCAATCAGCAGAAGAGGGCAGAGGCGCATGGTCCCATCAATTCTAACCACTAGGAGCGTGCGATCAGTCCTGAACCCGGCGATACCCGATCATGAGGAAAACCAATCCTGAGGCCATTTGGATCAGGAAGGGCTGGAACATGGTGATGGTGATGATCCTGCCAATGCCATTGGTTATTGTTCCGCCCCCAAGGCCAGGGCGGGCAGGTATTGACCATCGGGGAGGACCCGCGGTAAGCGTCGTTCCTGGGAAGTCAGCAGCTTGACGATCCAAGGGTCGCGCAGGCGGACCTCCTCAGGAGTGGTGCATTCCCATTCGTTGCTGATTTCTTCGGTCCGTCCGAGTTGACCGCCAAGCAGGGTGGTCAGGGCAAAGTAGCAGTACTCCACTGCCATGCAGTCATATTCGCAGGTCTCGTCGTCGTAGTGATACCAGGCTCCTTCGGGGACCTCGTCGGGGATCTCTGTGAAGAACCCTCCTCTTGCCCGGTCAAGACACTCGCTTAGACGGGTCCCCTTCCAGGGGCCATAAGTCTCTGGCCAGGCGAATGCCCAGCCCATCTGGACCAGGTGCAGGCACTCCTCGAGAGCCGCATCAAATTCGCCCTTGGGGTTGGTCTCGCTGGCGTAGAGGTCTTGGCCCAGATGGAAGCCCGCGCGATGCGCCGCCTCAAAGGGATTGCGGCGGTCACGCTCACGTTCCGTGCGCGTCATCCCCATGAAGGCTCGACGCACAGCAAGAGCGTGTACTACTTCGGGCGCGTCGGGAAGGCCATCTCCGTCGTCATCGAGCCACTGAGCCAGGATCGCCGCTGCGTGGACCAATTTGTCCTTGGGCACGGTCTTGGTTCCAAAGACCCCGATCCCGAAGACATCGATGTGCTGGGTAAAAGACTCGGCAAAGGGCCCATGTTCTTCTTCCGTGACCTTGCAAGGCACCAGGTCTGGGCAGTTGATTCCGGGAAAGGCACGCAGGGGGCCGCGCACGCCGCCCTTCTGCTGGGTGAGTTCGTTGATTCGGAGGCTTCCACCTTCTGTGGTGTGAATCTCCAGGGTGCTGCCCGGGTAGGCCTTCAATCCCAAACGCGCAGTGGCTTCCAATTGACTGGCCTCCTTCGAGTCGTTGCCGACCACGAGAACTACGATCAATCTGGGTGCTTCTCCGGCGATCCAAATGCGAGGAACCAAGTCTCCTGGTCCAGGCCTGGTAAGAGCCGAGTCCGCGTGAGACGATGGGAAGAAGGTCAACAAGCCAAGCAGAATTCCAATCAGCATGACCCCAGTGGACACCATGGCTGGGGCCAATGCCAACAGGGCGTTTCAGCTCCTCGCAAGACGTGACGCGAGCTTGTAGATCATTCGGGCAGGCTTGTGGCGGGGGCTGGTGAAGTGTGAGGCTCTATAACGGCCCAGGCGCTCCAGCAAGTGGTCCACCACCATGTCCTCCAGCCCGTCATCCAGGGCATAACCCGCTTTCCCTCGGGCCAACTCGCGAAGCAGGCGCAAGAACCCGACTCTCTTCATGGCTGCCTGGCGCGCAATAAGGGTTGTGCCTGCAGGATCGCCAGCGGTCAGGCGGCTCTCGGCTTCATCCAGGGTCACATGGATCTCCCCTAAGCTCAAAGCCCTGATCTGTCCGTCTTCATCCAGATCGATGTCTATTTCCTGTGCATCTTCCCCAGAACTCAGGCGGTCAGTGACCAGACCCTTTTCATATCGGGCGAGAATCCGCCCGCTGGAATAATCCCGTGGTTCGACGATCTCGCATTCGAACCCGTTCATGAAATTCAAGCAGCGTACACGACCTGAGTTGGACTTTCTTTGCCGTGCATCAACCACCTCGCTGGCCCGGGCTAGAGCACGCCCTGTTGCAACACCGTGGTATGCATAGGCGGAGTGTTCAAAGACAAATTCTTTGAGTTTTCCCATGGGGCCCTCCTCGCCGGCAAGCAGCAGTTCAATCCAGGGCATGCGCGCGCAGTCCTCTGCCACGCTTACCTTGTGCCAGTGTTTGAGCAAGTCAGCGTGTCGGAAGTCACGCAAGCGCATCACTGGGGTATCGATCAACAGATTAGCTGCTTCAGGATTGAGCCTGGAAAGATGCTGCAGCGCATGCGGAATGGCAGTCTTGGGCACACACAGATAGACCGTGGGGTTACCACTGAGATCCTCTGAGGCAAGCGAATCGAGTGCCCGCACATCGATTGACTCGCCGCCTACTGTCTCAGTGCGCGCGCTGCGTGCAAAGACCGCTCGCACCTGAGCTTCCTTGCCTGCTGCAGCAATGGCCGGCAGAGCGCATTCGGTCACCCGCTTGCCCAGTCCGATGATGATCAGTTCCAACGTCATGCCTTGTTCTCTTCGTCAGTGACGACTACTTGCTCAAGGTGGCGCGCCAAACGGATCGACAAGGCGGCGATTGTATAGGTCGGGTTGGCGCAACCGGAGGTTGGGAAGACCGACGCCCCGGCCGCGTACACATTTCCGCTGCCACGGACCAGGAGATTCGGATCCGTGACACTGTCGGCGGGCTCACGTCCCATACGGGTGGTTCCCATGTGGTGCGAAGCGTCCTGGTTGATCGGCCAGGGGTCTTCGTCGCTCAAGGCGCCTTCCAATGTGCCCAGCTCAAGCCTCTTGATTTCTCGATCCAGTGCCCCGTAGACCTCCAGGATCGACTTGCGGTCGAGAGGACTCACGTCATGTGCAACCAGTGGCAGGCGTTGTCCATTGGGGTCGAGTTTGTCGCTCAGAGTGACACGGTTTTCGGCCCTGGGCTCCATTTCCATGAAGGCTCGAATGCGGGCCCCTTGAATTGGTGCCGTTCGGCGGGTCAGTCGATAGGCCAGATAGTGCAGAACCCCTGGCATGTGGATCAGCACGGTGAAGCCCAATGTCAGCCATCCCCCAAACCCTCGTCGGGCGTTTTGGGTCTCGGAGTCGTCGCCGGTCTCCGAGTAGTCCCGCAATTCCACCAGTTCGTCCCTGCGACTTCTACGAAAGAGGCGCATGAGCCCGCTTGCCTGCTTGACCAAGGTCACGAGGGCTTCGATGCCCGGGTTGTCAGTCCAGGGAAATAGGGGTTCAAGTCGTACATAGCTGTTCATCAACCCTTCTTCAGTCTGTCGCTCGGTGGGCAGGCGCAGTCCGGCGTAGCCTGCGAAGCCGCCGTCAATACAGCCGAAGAAGTAGGGAGCCGAGCGCACCGGGTCGAAGAAGCGAATTTTCCCCGCGTAGCTCTTGGGGTGGTTCATGAAGCAGCGTCCAACTTGGTCATGGCCGTTGCCTAGAGACACTCCGTCTGGCCCCGGAGAAGCCAGCAGCAGTCGTGCGTTTTCGATTCCGCCGCAGGCCAGGACAAACACCTGCGCTCGAATGGTGTGCCCCTGGCCCATGCGGTCCACGACGCTCAGGTGACTGACTCGGCCGACGTTCTCATCAAAATGCAGTTGGGTTACAGTCGCGTCCAGCAACAGGTCTGTGCTCTTCGATTCCCAAACTCCCCTGCACTCACTGCCGAAGTTCTGTGGTTCTGCTGCTGCCAGGAAGACCTTTTCTTCGAGCTCCTGCCAGATAGGCTGCAGATCGCCCTTGTTTCGTAGTCGGGCAAAGCCCTGCGGACCAAAGTCCGACTCTCCTGGGAAGCGATGACGCCTGGCCGCCTGTTCCCACAATTCGGACAACTCAGCTGCGGGAATCGGCCAGGCCACACCGCCCAGGTGGGCTCGTGGGGCGAGGTCAGCATCATCCAGGGGGCTGGAGAGGCCCGCCCACGTGGTGGAGGCTCCCCCCAGGACCCGTTCCCGTGACCAGGGCTTGATCCACAGGCCCTTCGACTCTGTCGCGCGCAGGGCGTCCCCACGCGAGGTGATCTTGTCGAGACCGCTCTCCAGTACCACCACCCGCAGGCCTGTGCTCAGCAATTCCTTGGCCAGGATCGCTCCTGCTGGCCCGCTGCCCACGATGCAGATGTGGGAATCTGTCGGCAGGTCTTTGGCTTTGCTGAGATCGTGGATCATGGGGGCAGTCGAGGGTAGCGCTCGCGCGGGCTTGGTTCACCTCTGGTCTGCCTGGACGCGCCTAATCAGCGCTCTGGTCGGGCTCATTCTTGCTGGCTTGGGACCCTGCTGGCCTCCTTGCTGCCTGCCTGCTCACAATTGCAGCCAGCAAACCTGATTATTTCCGTTCTGGTTGGAGCCCGAATCACGCTCTCCCTCGAGAAGACTGCATCAGCCACAAACAGAGGTTAGCGACTCGCAACCCTGGCATTCCCAAGAAGGGGATCGCTGCCACTGTTAGCTCTTGATGCTGATGTTCCTCGCCGACACTTCAATCTAGAAGCTGTCCCTCATGGCGGTTCACTGGAAACTTGGTGTTAAAGCAGCAGCAGTCTGGACCTGTGAGGCCTCGCCTTGTTCGGGACGGCTTGATTACAGACCTGTTCTTTTTCCCGAGTGAATGGGTGAGCAATGAGGGACAGGGTGCCCGATCAGGGCATCTGCCCCGATTCCTATCAGTCAAATCAAATCATTCCCATGTCACACGTGTTCAGGTTTCCCATTTGCCAGCAGATCGTTCTGCTCTGGCTTGCTTCCATGAGCTTCGCAATTCCAGCTGTTGCGCAAGTCGGCGTGCGCTGGCATGTGGATCAGCGCCGGGTTTCGGGAGGCGATGGAATGGCGTGGGCTACCGCAATCAGTTCCTTGGACCAAGCCCTTCGGCAGGCATTGCCTGGGGACGAGGTTTGGGTGCTTCGAGGTCAGTATCTTCCTACTCTGCGGCAGGATCCCCAGGACAGCCGCAGTGCCGCGTTCTATCTGCCGCCGGGTGTTGCCCTGCGCGGCGGTTTCGACGGCAGCGAAACCGAGACGATTCAGCGGGGGACTCAGTTTGTTCCCACAGTCCTGAGTGGTGATCTGGGGATTCCAGGAGTCAGCGAGGACAACGCTTATCATGTGGTGCTCTCTGAGGGCGTACCGCTCGGTTCTCAGGCAGCCTCTGTGCTGGATGGCTTTGTCATTCAAGACGGCTACGCCAATCAGAGGGGCCATGCGAGGGGTGCAGGCCTGCGTGTTTCGACGGGGTTCTTGCGCATCCAGAATTGCACTTTCAAGCGCAATTTCGGTCTCCTGAGCGGAGCGATTTTTGTGACCGGCGCCATGGTGCGCATCAAGTCCTGCAACTTGATCGATAACGCTACCGCCGGGCGCGGTGGTGCCTTGAGCATCCAAGCGTCTCGCTGCCAGGTGGCGAACACTCGATTTTCGGGCAATTCTGCGGACCGTGGGGGCGCAATCTATGCGCATTCGATTGAACAATTCATCCAAGGCTTGGAGCCACCCGTGAGTTTCGTGAATACGGTTATTGCCCATAATCGGGCACGCGTTGGTGGGGGAGCTTTCTTGCAGGGCAGCCAGTTCAATGGAGCTGGAAGGGCGTCCTTTGCTCACTGCACTATTGCCCAGAACCTGGCCTTCGAGCGTGGGGGGGGGATCTTCGCTCGCACGGGAACCCACATTCCCGCCTCTAGCTGGATCACGAATAGCATCATCTGGGGCAATCTCGGGCCCCAAGGCCCCGCACTTGGCGGTCGTCATCAGATGCGTTGGTCAAACATCGATGATGCCGGTTGGGCAGCGGGATCGAACATCA
The DNA here is from genome assembly GCA_014238415.1 of Planctomycetota bacterium. Taxonomy (GTDB): domain Bacteria; phylum Planctomycetota; class UBA1135; order UBA1135. The sequence goes on from JABABA010000021.1 coordinate 66,481, forward strand.
GCAAGGACCCTCTCTTCGTGAATGCCAGGGCAGGGGATTTTCACCTGCGGGAGCACTCGCCGTGCATAGATGCCGGCTCGAACACTCTCTTGGAAGCTGACTTGACTGATCTCGATGGAGACGGCTTTCGCTTTGAGTTCCTGCCATTTGATGCCGACGGCTTCCGTCGCCTGCAGGATGATTGGATGGTCAAGGATACCGGCATCGGTGTTGGACCGATTGTGGACTTGGGCGCCTACGAGAGGTGAAGCTCGGGTAGTTTCGTTACCAAAGACCCTGCGATTCTCTGACTCTGCTCCCCATCCACTTTCATCGGTGGACGGGAGAGCTTCTATCTCCGCGAGTTCGTCTTCGTCGGCCAGATGATTGCCTCTAGGGGAATGCGTTGGAAAGCTAAGTGGGCGCGGCTGGACTCATAGACAATCCCCACGGTACGCTCGTTGATCATTGTCAGACAGGAGTATCCAGCGGATGCCCCTTCGTCGAGGAGCAAGGCTCCTTTGGTATTCCATGTGACTCCATAGTCTTTGGAATGATTGATAGTCATATGCCTGCGCGGGGCTCGGTCCACAGCGGGATTGGAAAAGAGCAACTGGCCGTCTGCTTTTCCTGTCAGGTCTCGTCCCACATGAATCAGGCTGGCCATGCAAACTGGATCATCGAGGGCTTCGCCCGAAGTCTTGTGCGCGTTCCAGCTCCTTCCTAGATCCTTGCTGGTGGCAACGGCCCGTTTGCCGGGGGGCTTGCGGCCACGATTGTCGCGCATGCTGAGCATGAGTGTCCCAGCTTTGAGTTCCACCACTGCCGCCTCGGTCGTGTTGGACTTTGCTTCTGTACCCAGGTGCCAGCTTGTGCCGTTGTCTTTGGAAAACAGAATTGTTGAGCGTGGCTCGCGCTTGCCCTGTAGGCCCAACTGGTACTGGGCGGGGAATACAAGAGTTCCATCTTCCATGGTGATCCCTCGCCCAGGGCCCTGCAGTAGGAAACACCACTCGGGTTGCTTGACTTGCCTGGTGATGTTGATGGGGGCGGACCAAGTCACTCCATCGTCATCGCTGCGGACGAGCAGCAATTGTCCTGTTTCGTGAGGATCAAACCCGGGGCCAGAGCCATTCCAACCAAGGTTCCCGTGGTGCCAAGTTGCTGCGACCCAGATCGTTCCGGTGGTTCTATCCACCAGGATCGCAGGATCTCCGACCCCGTCGTAAGCAAATTTTTTGTCCTGCCCCATGTCCATGATGGTGCGCATCGCCTCCCAGGTGCGGCCACCATCCGTGCTGCGCGAGAGGCCCACATCGATGTTGCCTGGAAGATCGCGCCAGCCCTGGCGCCGCAGGTCATAGACGCTCAGCAGAGTTCCTGAATTGCTTGTTACGAGCCCGGGGATGCGGTACACGGGAACTCCGTCAGAGTCCTGCTTGCGTAGGGCTATTCCCATGCGTTGAATCCCTTCCGGGTGGGTAATGCTGGGGGTGATGGTGCGGCCATCCTCCAATTGGATAGACAGAAGGCCCGCGTCAATGAACCCATCGATGTCTGCGTTGGCCTTGGGAAGCACACTGACCCAGACATGGTCGTGCCCTTCACCGATGGTCCATTTCCCAGTAAACGTGATCTTGCCTGGGCGAACTTTCTGGGCCGCGCCAAACATCGCTCCCAGGGCATTCTCTGGATCCCGCCACTCCAGGATTTTCGGTCCGCGCATGAGGCTGACCGTGTCGAAGCCATTCAGGTCTGAGGTCCCCTCCAGGTCGATGGTGATCGAGCGCACCTCAAGGGGCTCAATGACTCCCGTCCATTCCAGGTCCACTCGCAGGATGGGGTTCACACGATTGCCGACCAAACAGGGCAGCACCGGCTGGGAGGCGATCAAGCTGCTGCATTTCATTGGGGTGTTGGGTATCAGTTGCAGCTGATCGATCAGGATCCCCGTGTTCTCAGGGGAGGAACAGCGCAAACGCAAGAGCCGCATACCTTCAGGAACAGGCGCTCTCACGAGCGTCTTGAAGCCGCCCACCTTGACCTTGGTACTAGCGTCTTCAATTGTGCGCCACTTCCCGTTGACTTGCGCTTCCACCAAGAACACAAATGGCTCCCGGGCGGTCCAGCGCTCAGCTTGGAAACGTACCTCGTGCAAGTCTCCCGTACTTACGCGCATGGTCACGGTGGTCTCCTTGCCACCAAAGAGATGCAGGCACTTGCTGCCCTGGGAGCCATGGGCATCGTCGATTTCTGCCCGACCTGTCACCACCTGCAGAGAACCAAGGCGAGTGCTGCGGCGAGAGAACTCTCCACTCTTGAGCTTCTCGAAGCTCAGGGTGGGAACTTCCGTTTGTTGGCCTGACGCAATCGACAAGCATCCGATCAGCGCCAGCGACCAGAAGTAGATCAGCTTCATGGGGTCAACCATACGCTGTCAGCTACTCTTCGTCGCTCTTGACAACAAAAAGTACCGCATCCAATTCAGGGTCAAAGCTCTTACCCTGTTCTCATGATCATGATCCAAGCTCTCCTGGTGTTGTTCTCTCTTGCTCCTACGGCGCATCTCCAGGAACCCAGCAAGGAGCAACCCGCTACCATTGGCACAGGTCGCACCGTTTGGGCCTCCGGCGAGGCATCCACACACACCTACCGTATTCCCGCTCTGGCTCGGACAAAGACTGGCGATGTGCTGGCCTTTTGCGAAGCGCGGCGGGGTGCTCGTGGGGATAGTGGCGATATCGATCTCGTGATGAAGCGCTCTCGGGATGGGGGCCGCACCTTTGGCCCGGAAACGGTGATTTGGGACGATGGCGGGAACACCTGCGGCAATCCCTGCGTGGTTGTGGATCAGCGTACCGGGAACATTTCTCTGCTAAGCACCCACAACCTGGGAAGCGATCACGAGTCACAGATCATCGCTGGTACTTCGTTGGGCACGCGTACGGTCTGGCTGCTGAGAAGCACCGATCATGGCGTCAGTTGGTCTACCCCTCGCGAGATCACTGATTCCACCAAGCGCGCCAATTGGACATGGTATGCCACAGGCCCCGGGGCGGGAATTCAACTCCAGCGTGGTGCTCACAAGGGTCGCTTGATCATTCCCTGCGATCACATCGAGGCCGAGACCAAGAGATACTTTTCTCATGTGATTTGGAGCGATGATGGGGGCCAGCATTGGCAACTCGGAGGGCGCACACCTTCGGACCAGGTCAACGAGTGCGAAGTGGCTGAGTTGGAAGACGGGCGCTTGCTCTTGAACATGCGCAATTACTCGCCTGCGGCGCGTGCTCGTCAACAGGCTACGAGTAACGATGGAGGCATCACCTTTCGTGATCAGCGCTTTGCCCCAACTCTGGTCGAACCGACCTGTCAGGCAAGCATCCGTCGACTAGCCTGGGCGGCACCGAACCAGGCCGGTATTCTGCTCTTCTCCAATCCTGCGTCAAGCAAGGGTCGCGAGCGCATGACCCTGCGCGCTTCCTTTGATGATGGTGCAACGTGGCCCTGGTCGGCCCTCCTGGATCCGGGACCCTCGGCTTACTCCTGCCTGCTCGTTTGCGAGGATGGGGCGGTGTTGTGTCTCTATGAAGCTGGTGGCTACAGGAAAATCGTGGTCCAGCGTATTGAACCAGCCGACTTGCCCCGAAGCTCCCCAGATACTCGCTAAGCTGCACACATGTTCCGACACCTGGATTATCTGATTTTTTGTCTCGTGATTGTGAGTTGCCAGACCGGCACACAAGAACAGCCCGTTACTCCCGAGACGGTCGTGCCCCGCGATGACAATGCTGCTTCTTTGGTCACTGATGACTGGGTCACTCTTTTTGACGGCAAGACGCTTGAGGGTTGGACGCCAAAGATCCGCGGGCACGCTCTTGGTGAGGATCCTTATCAGACCTTCCGTGTGGAAAACGGATCGATCAGGATTGGCTACGAGAACTACGCCGGCAAGTTTGCTGCCCGCTATGGGCACTTGTTCTATGACGTGCCTCTATCGAGCTACTTGCTGCGTGTGGAGTACCGTTTCTTTGGCGAGCAGATGGAGGGTGGCGCTGGCTGGGCCTGGCGCAACAGCGGTCTGATGCTGCATGGGCAAGATCCGAAGACCATGGCCATCGATCAAGAGTTCCCGGTCTCGATCGAGATGCAACTGCTGGGGGGCGATGGAACGAACAATCGTACCAATGCCAATCTCTGCACCCCGGGCACAAACGTGGTCATGGGAGAGAGTCTCCAGAAGCGCCACTGCATCGACTCCACATCTGAGACCTGTCACGGGGATGATTGGGTTTGGGTGACAGTAGAGGTGCGCGGGGGCGAGGTCATCCGGCACTTCCTGGGAGACGACTTGGTGATGGAATACACCGCACCACAACTGGATCCCAGGGACTCTGAAGCTCAGCTCCTGATCAAGGAGGATGACTTGTTGCTCACAGAGGGAACCCTCTCTTTACAGTCAGAGTCCCACCCTCTTGAGTTTCGTCGCATTGAGATCAAGATGCTCTCAGATGCCCCTTGAGGTCAGGCCTCAATAGGAAGAGGCGCGGTTCCAATTGGAACCGCGCCTCCGCGTATTCAATCAACGCTCACAGCACGTATTGGCTGCTTCGCTGGGGTGGTGGGGAAGGTGGTTCTAGCACTCTCCCCTGGGGATCACCAATTGTCGCCCCAAGAATCGCCGCCGCTATCGCCGCCGCCGCCGCCGGAATCGCCGCGCTTACCGCCGCGCTTTCCGTCCCAGCCGCCG
>JABABA010000022.1 GCA_014238415.1 Planctomycetota bacterium
GTATACTCGGCCCCGTGACAGACAAATGGCAAGAGTGGTGGGCCTATGTGCTGGTCTCCGAGCGAACAGGAGAGACCTATGTGGGCGTGACCGTGGACTTGGAGCGCCGGCTTGAGCAGCACAACGGTGAACTGGCCGGTGGGGCACGGCGTACTACCCGGGGAAGGCCTTGGACTCTTGCGAAGTCCCATGGACCATTCTTGGATCGTTCGGAGGCCCAGGAAGTGGAGCATCAGATCAAGCGACGGCGTGGAAGTGAGCGCTTGACCTGGAGCCCTTGAAAGAGGGCTAGACTAGGATGATGAACTCAGCTGAAAGGAACATGCATTGGTGTTGGTTGGTGTTGATCCTTGCAGCTTGTGGCGCGCCAGCAGAGGAGGCGCCGCAGGTGGCGGGTCGGGCTCCCAACGTGATCTTGGTCATGACTGATGACCAGGGCTGGGGAGATCTATCAGCCCACGGCAACCCGGTGCTGGAGACGCCACATTTGGATCGGCTCATGCAGCAGAGCGCGCAATTGGCTGAGTTCTACGTGCATCCGGTTTGCACTCCCACGCGCGCGGCCTTGATGACTGGGCGACATCCTCAACGGACGCGAGCTTTTGACACCTATGTGGGGCGGGCCATGTTGGAGCCAGAGGAGGTCACAGTCGCCGAGGTGCTGCGCGACGCGGGCTGGCACACCGGGGTCTTTGGCAAGTGGCACTTGGGAGATTGCGCGCCCATGCGCCCCTTGGATCAGGGATTTGAGCGCTCCTTGGTGCATCGCGGCGGCGGGATCGGCCAGCCGTCAGACCCTCTCGGAGCAAGGGGCAAGTACACCGATCCGGTGTTGATGGATCAGGGAATTGAGCGTGCCTTTGATGGATACTGCACCGACATCTATTTCGAGCAGGCGTTTGATTGGATGGACACGCAGGATGCAGCGGGAGAGCGGTTCTTTTGTTACATCGCCCCCAATGCGCCACACACTCCTCTGCATGATGTGCCTGAAGGGCTCTATCAAAAATACAAGCAGAAGGATCTTTCGGGCGAGGCATTTGCTGGGGGCGAGGGCCGGGCGCCAGGAAAGATGGATCCGGACAAACTCGCGCGCTTGTATGCGATGATTGAGAACATCGATCAGAACATGGGTCGCCTGCTCTCATTCCTGGAAGAGCGCGACTTGGAGCGCGAGACCCTGCTGATCTTCCTTTGCGACAATGGTCCCCAGGGACGCCGGTTTGTGGGGGGCCTACGGGGCTCCAAGGGCAATGTGTATGAAGGCGGTGTGCGCAGCCCGTTGTTTGTGCGTTGGCCGGGCAAGTTGGCAGCTGGACCGCGGAGTAGTGACTTTGGCGCGCACCTCGATCTCTTTCCAACAATCCTGGAAGCTTGTGGGGTCAGCGTACCTGATGGATTGGAACTTGACGGGCGTTCTCTCTTGCCTGTCTTGCAGGGGGAGGAATCACAGGTGCCGCGTGATCCCTTGGTGGTTCAATGGAACAGGGGCAATGGGCCAATCCATGGGCAGAACACATTTGTGCGCCATGGGAAATGGAAACTGGTCAACCACCCACGTGCCGATGTGCGCGAGGAGGCGGCTCCCTGGAAGCCAGAACTGTTTGATCTCTCGCGGGATCGCTTTGAACTCAGGGATGTGAGCGCGGAGTTTCCAGATCAGGTTGCAAGCCTCACAGAGATCTATTCGGCCTGGTTCAAGGATGTGAGCACTCCCGATCCTTATGGGGAGAGTTGGACTCCTCCCTGGCCGCCCAATGGGCCGCCACCCATTCGCATGGGGGGGCAGGGTGCTGAGCGAGTGGTGCTCACCCGTCAAAACTGGCGACGCACCCACGGCAGCGGCTGGGGCCAAAACGGAAGTTGGCGTGTGCGCTTCATGGATGGGTACTTTGGAGACACAAGAACGCCGAACCCTTGGTCCGTGCGCGTGATTTGTCCGAGAGGCGTTCAACCCACCAGTGTCACACTCGGGATCAACTCAGGGGGGTGGACCTACATCACCTGGGATAGTCAGCCCGCAGAGGCTCAGAGGGAGATCACGCTGAATGGGGTCCAGGGGGCCTGGCAGGTGGATCAACCGGCCACGGTGAACTGCGTCCTTACCGATGCGAGCGGCAAGGAAGTGGGGCCGCATCAGTTGATCTTCTTTCGGTGACCGGCTCCGGGGAACTTGTAGAGTGACTTGCCACCTCGGGTGGTTGTCCGCCAAGGCTAAACCAAGGTGGATGAGCATCGCGAGACCCTTGAAGGCGCTGGCGTGACAAGTCGTTGGCTGGGTTGGCCCCCCGACGCCACACGCGGAAGGCTATCGGAAGGGATCGGTGGCCGGACGTGGGCGCGACGGCCGCCGCTCGGTACACTTTGGGACAGGCGCACACCACGAAGGACGGCGACCTGACCGAGATGAACTCCCAAACCAAACAGGACGAACGAATAGCGAAGATGATCTTCGCATCCGTCTATCCGCACTACGTGGACAAGGTCGTCAAGAAGGGGCGAAGTGAACAGGAGCTGCAGGAGGTCATTGCGTGGTTGACTGGGTTCACCAAGGCGCAGATCAAGAAGCACATCATGAAGAAGTCGACCTTCGAGGCCTTTTTCGACGCCGCAGAGCTGAGTCCCCATGCCTCCAGCATCAAGGGAGTGATTTGCGGCTACCGTGTCGAGGAGATCGAGAACCCTCTGACTCAAAAGGTCCGGTACCTGGACAAGCTCGTCGACGAGCTGGCCAGGGGGAAGAAGATGGAGAAGATCCTGCGGTCGTAGGGCGAGCCTGGTTCTAGGGCTCTGATTCCGGTGTCCGGCGTAACCTACTGGTTCGGATAGAGCTTGTTTCGAATGCCTTCACGCGCCTTCTCAGCCGGCGCAGCGATGGAGACATTTTCAAATAGAGTTCGGCGAGCTGATGGTCTTCCTCGAAGACCGCTTCGAGTTCCGGTGGGACGTCGAAGGTGCGCACTTGGAAGGTCAACCAAGTGGCACGCCCGACAGGATTTGAACCTGTGACCCCGGCATTAGGAATGCCGTGCTCTATCCAGCTGAGCTACGGGCGCATTGGTGGCGGGAGGGTAGCACGGAGGCGCCCCTTGGGGAGGTTCAGAACGAAGCCTGAAATCAGATTCGTGGGCTTTGCTCCGGGAAAGGAGGGTCTGGAATGGCGGCAGGTCCAGAGCACGAGACGTGCTGCCAACAGGGAACTCCTGGTCAGTAGGATCAACCGTTCAACCCAGGCACATCCATGACCAATCCCGCCACTTCTACACCCAAACATCTTTGGGCAGTTGGAATCTTCGCCCTGCTATTCGATGGTATGGGTGTCCTCGACTTTGTGATGACTCAAACTAAGAATGCGGAGTACATGGGGAACTTCACGCCCGAGCAGCTTGAGTACTTCTATGGCTTCCCTAGGTGGTTGGTTGTCATTTGGGCTGCGGCCGTATTTGGAGGTGTCTTGGCATCCGTGCTGCTCTTGATGCGAAAGGCGCTGGCCACGAATATCTATGCCATTTCCTTGGGCTGCATGGTTGGCTCCAACACCTACCTCTTTGGATTCTCGGATGGTGCCGAAGTGATGGGAAATGAAGGCCTGATCTTCACCGTCGTGATCTTCATCATCAGCCTGGGCCTGGTTCTCTATTCACGGGCCATGCAACGGGCTGGCGTGTTGACCTAGGCGGGGCGCAGGCCTGGCCTACTTGAAGGCGGCGTCATTCTTGTCCCCATTGGCCGCGATGTAGGCCAGCAGGTTCAGAACCTCATCGTGGCTGAGGGTGACCAGTAGGCCCGTGGGCATGGGGGAGGTCTTCAGGGGCACCATTCTGTCAATTTCGTCCCTGTAGAGGGTGACGGTCACATCGGGCTCCTGAAGGGACTCGGTGATTGTGACGCTCTCCCCATCGTCCTTGACGACCTGGCCAAAGTATTGGCTGCCATCATCGAGCTCGATACCAAAGATCCGGTGTTCGGGCTTGACCGTGATTGCAGGCTCAAGAATATGGCGTAGTAGTTCAGCGCCCGGATAGTTCTTGCCCGCCTGAGACAAGTCCGCCCCCACATTGCCGCCGCGGCCTTCCATGTTGTGGCAGGCAGAGCAGGAAGCCGCTTCAAACATGGCCTGGCCACTGGCGAAGTGGCGGCCTCGTAAGGGTTCTTGCAGGTCGGATTGGAAATCGGCGAGTTCCCAGAACTGAACAAAGGGCCGTGTGACGATGGCGGCGCCCCCTTCGAGTTCTTCTGGCGTGTAAAAGCCCTCCTTGCCCTGAGTCGCCACGCGCACCTCGCGGATTTTCCCAGGCCCAATTGGGTCCGCTTGATTACCGAAGGAGTTGCGGACATAGGTCAGTACGTCGGCGAGTTCCTGATCATCGAGCAGGGCTTCAAATGGTGTCATAGGCACTAGGCCGGGGTAGGACTTGCCGAGTACCTCCATGGGCCCTAAGAGCCCATTGAGAGTCAACATGATCAGGCGGTCGCTGTCTTCAGTGACCCAAGGGGACTTGGCCAATGGTGGGAAGCCGCCAGCTTGCAGACCCATGCCATCGCTTTGATGGCAGGTTGAACAGTGTCCATCGCGTGCGTAGATCTCGGCACCCTTCAGATAACTCTCATGGGAGGATTCCGCCAGGTGGCTTGGAATCTCGATGATAACTTTCTCCACGATTGTCTGTCCAAGCAGGTGAGCCCTTGCAGTTTGATAGGGCTTCTTGAGCCAAGAATCAGCAAGGATTCCCATTCCCCCTTCGAGTTTCACTTCCAGTGTGGCCAAGGCGCTCTCGCCATCGAAGAACTCAAGCCGGGCTTTATTGAAACGGTCCTCGAAACCGGGACGGTTCCAGATGGTGAGCGAATCGATAGCTACGGGAGGATTGAAGCTCACCTCTATCCAAGGATTGGCTTGGAAGGCAGTGTGACTGAAGTTGGAGTGATCACCGTCCACAAGATTGGCGATGGGGTACTGACCCCCGTTGTATTCAGTGGACTGGGACAGAATTGCGTCAGCGGTTATGTTCTTGCCTCCAGAGGTGATCTCCATCTCGGCGAGATTGATTACCCGGTTGTCCCCCGGGAGGGTCATGCGCAAGGAGCTGATCTGGCCTGCGGCCAAGGCGGGGTGGCTGCAGCGGATTGTCCGGCCTGCGTTTTCGATGGTCACATAGGTGGCCTTTGCCTCGGTGGTATCGGTTTGATGGACCGCATCAGCGGCCGCAAGTACCTTGAGTCCAGCGTCACGATCCAACCAGGATCCGGCGGCAATTGCTTCCAGTTGGACTCGTCCATGGGAATCACCAGCAGCGGCTTGAAGGAGCTTGGCTTGATCCGGAATCCGGTGGGCGTTGTAACGCAAGACGCGTACGGCGGCCGCGCGGGCACGGTGGTCATCCGCTCTAAGAAGGCGACGCAGCAAAGCGTCATCCACCTGATCGAGGCCCCAACTGACCCATAGAGCTTCAAGCAGGTGGTGCTCGTACCTTGGGTTCGTTGAGTCCAACCCAGTGGTCCATTGGGCTAGAGCATTCAGAACCTGATTCGCGTCGCGCCCACGCAACTCACGCCGTGAGCGATACCTTGAGCGGTACTCGGGCAGCTTCAAGTTTTCGAGCAAGGTCTCGACAGGCGCGCCTGCTATCTCGGCCGGTTCAACTAAAGGCCGACTGGGATAGGTGATGTGATAGATTCGGCCATGGTCGTGGTCGCGGTGGGGATCACGAATGTTGTGCTGCATGTGCCCGATCAATGGGTTGTGCCAATCCACCAGATACAGGGAACCGTCGGGGGCAACTTCGATGTCCACTGGACGATAGTTCCCGTCGCTGGACTTTGTCAGGTCGTGGCGCCAATGGGTTTCATAGCCGGTTCCGCTTTCGCTCATGCGGTGTTGTTTTGTGCCGAGGAAACCGATGGTGTTGTTCAGCATCATGTCCCCTTGCATTTCATCGGGGAAGTGACGACTGCTGAGGAACTCTATGCCCGATGTGGGCCGTACCCTGTGGGCGGGTTCGATCAGGTCTTTGCTGCCGGGGGTGGACACTCCGTAGCGGGGCTTGATCGAGCCAGGCAGCATCCATTCCGTGGTGGTACCAGAGGTGTGCAAGAAGAAGTGCTGTCCCCATTCATCGAAGGCAATCCCCCAAGGGTTCGGGATCGGAAGCTGTGCGTGGCGTTCCAGATGGCGGCGCTGAGGTGAGAATCGGAAGAAGCCGCCGTTGGTACCGCGCACGGTTCCGTAGGGGGTCTCCACATTGGAGCGCAGAAAAGTGCCCTCGCACATCATGATCGCGCCAGAGGGGTCGGCGCAGTAGGCGCCGATGGCGTGGTGGGTGTCATGATCGTCGAAGCCGCTGAAGATGACTTCGCGTCGGTCGGCCTTGTCGTCGCCGTCCGTATCTGTAAGCAGGATCAGGTTGATGCCCTGTGAGAGGTAGACGCCCTCTGGGGCAAATTCAAAGCCCATGGGTAGGTGCAGGCCATCGGCCCATATGGTCTGTTTGTCCGCCTTGCCGTTTCCATCGGTGTCCTCCAGGATCAGCAGCTTGTCATCGGGACGCGGATCTCCTGGCAGGTAGTGCGGGTAGCTGGGCATGGTGGCAACCCACAGGCGACCCTTGTTGTCGAAAGACATCTGCACAGGGTTGGCCAGGTCGGGGAATTCGACTTCCGTGGCCCATTGTTCAATCAGGAAGCCCTCGGGTACCTGAATTGAATCCAAGGCCTCTTTGCCCGTAAGAAACTTCAGTTCACCGTTCTTGTTGCTGGGCTTGTAGTTGGTCTTGACTGGTGGCAACTTGGAGGTATTTGCGTCACGAGCTTCCAGGTCTATGGTCTTTCCTTTTGTAGCGGCCCAGATAGCCTCATCGCGGATGACCGTCATCTCGCGTATCTTCGCGATCTCGAAGGGATAATTTGCAGGACCAAATGGATCGTAGCGGCGACCAAACACATGCACTCCGTTGGGCATCTTGAAGTCGTTGGTCCAAAACCAGTTCTTTTCCAAGACGGCGGCGTGGATTAGTTCGGTGTTGCTGTCAGCCAGCATGGCTACTTCAAGTGGCGCGCTGAACAGATTGTTGAGCAAGTGTTCTGCCAGCTCGGAGTAGCCTGCTTCATTCAGAAGCGCGCCATCACTGGTCAATGGACGTCGAGATTTTTCGTACCATTTGAGCGAGGCGTTGAAGCAGTTGACGAAGAGAACATCATTCTGCGTCGCTATCGACTCCATCACGGAGGTATAGGCCGCCAGGTTGGCGTTCTCGCGCTTGCCATCGGGAACTCCCATGGAGCCGGATCGATCCTCGAAGGCCGTGGGGGAGACGAGTGCCAGTTGGGGAGGCGTCTCGGTGCCATAGGCTTGAGCCTTGGTGTGTTTCAGGAATGCGTCGAGTTCGGCGCTGAAGTTGGCTAGCCCCTCCAGCCCCTCAAAGGACTCTGTGAACCCGAAGAAGCAGACCAGTACATCAGGCTTGAGATGTTCCAGCCATTCTTCTTCGGTCCAAAAGTGTCCAACCCCGTTGGCGGTGTTGTTGTCTGAGTAGGGGCCGTGGAAGGCTTTGGCCCCTGGGAAACCCAACTGGTGCGATCGTCCTGAATGGGGTCGGAAGCCAGGCGTGTTGCCTTCGTCGCACATGTTGCGCACGACCAGCTGATGTGCGGGATAGCGCACGTGCAGTCCGGCTTCGAAGTGGCCGTAGTGCTGCATCCGCGATCCGAGTCCGCCACCCATGAGTACAACCCGAGCGTTCGGTTGCAGGGCGAGTTGAGGTGTTGCTTGGGCCTTGGCCGGCCCTCCCATGAGAATCGCAAGAATGGCGAAGAGGCTCTGATGACGGATAGCAATCATGCTGCTGATCCTACTCCATCTGAGTTCGCTGAGGGTGGATTCAGATCTTCTCCCCGACTCGTGCCAGCCTGACGGCTGCTGTACATGTGGAGACTGGATTCGCAGATGCTGCTGTGTCGGATGAGGAAACCTGTGCAGGATCTCTTCCAACAGCAATGGCTTGCTCACTTGAGTACGAACACACCCGCACTCAGATGCTCAAACGATCTTCTTGCGGCTTGATTGCCGCCTGCCTTACTAGCGCAAGCCGTACACGCAGTACACCGCGATCACGGCCAGTGCGGCGGTGAGCAAACCAAACTTGCTAGCTTTGTCCGGAGCGCGATAGGCGGCTCCCGAGAGCGCAGCAATACCCAACCAGCAAAATAGTTTGATGATCATCCAGGTTGGAAATCCCAGCTCCAGCTTGGAGAGCAGACCAAATCCCGCCACCAATGCGACCAGGCTGGCGATGCCGCCCAATATCATGCGCTGGGATTTCTTGCCCTCATTGGGGTCGGCGCAAGATTGAAAGGTGATGGCGGTCAGGAGGATGACCGCGCTTACATGGAGGACTTGATAGAACGGGATGGACATGTGCCCACGATAGCTTCTGGGGGGGACAAAACCAGAGCGAGGGGAAGTGATTCCTGATTCCGTTGTCCCTGTCTGGGGAGCGCTAGGCGCGGGTCTGCAGCTATTGGCCGCCGTAGCCAAGGGCCTCAAGGCTTGCCCGGTCAGTATCACTCAACTCCACCTGAGTGCCCTCCCCGGCTTCTGCCTGTTTGAGCTTGCTCTGAAGGGCCTTCAACAGGGCTGCGCAGCGCTTTGGGTTGGCCGCAGCCAGATCGTTTTGCTCGGCCGGATCCTCCTCAAGATTGAAGAGTTCGTGAGAGAAATCGATCGGGTCGATGATCAGTTTCCAAGGCCCGTGGCGCACCGCATCTATTGGTTTGGGACCTTCCAGTTCGGCGATCTGGGTCGCTTCGGCCATGCTCTTTCCCCGCAGGGCTTCTACCAGGCTGCGACCTTGCAGTCCTTTGGGAGGGGCAATGTTCAGCAGCTCATAGACGGTGGGAGCCAGATCTACCATGGATACGGGCTGGGTCACTCGCGTGTGTGCCAGACCGGGCATGCGAATGATCAAGGGAACGCGCAGTACCTCTTCGTACAAGGTGCGCCGGTGCATCGACCCTCCATGCTCCTGAAACTCTTCTCCATGGTCAGCAACAAGCAGTACTAGCGTGTTTTCTTCTACTCCGACGGTTCCAAGATGCTGCAAGAGGCGTTCGATGTGCATGTCGGTGAACGCGACTTCGCCGGCATAGAGCTCACGTGGCCCTTCTCCTCGGGTGAGCCCCTCGTGAGGCTGGTAGACATGATGGGGGTCAAAGTAATGCACCCATAAGAACCAGGGTTGATTCTGTTGGCGTTGATCGATCCAGGTGATGGCTTTGTCGCTCAGCCGTTCGGAGCTGACTTGAGCGTGAGACTCGCGACGCTGGTTGTAGTGTTTGACCAGTTCATCGTCGTATTCTTCGAAGCCATTTTGGAGGCCGAATCGTTTACCAAGGAAGATGTGAGACCCGATGCCGTGTGTTGAGTATCCCCGTACACTTATGGTTTGTGCGAGCGTGGGAATTTCCTTGCCGACACCTCTGCGATCATCGACCGCGCCATGAGAGCGCGCATGGCGGCCGGTCATCAGGGTTGCCAAGCTCGGCAGGGTCCAGGAGCTTGCGCTCCAAGCCTGCTCGAACACTGCGCCCTGTTTGGCCAAGGCGTCTATTCCCGGAGTTTCTCGCTCGGCTCCATACGTGCCGAGCTGGTCGGCGCGCAAGGTGTCGATTGTGATGATCAACAGATTGAATTGACCCGCTTCCCGACTTGGGTGGGAGCACGCTGTAAGCAAACAAGTGGTTATGAGCAGCGTGCGTATCATGGGCGAAAAAAGTAGCCTATTGCCGCCTGGCATTCAAAGTGTAGATCTCCAGAGGGGGGCCAAATTGCTCTGCACGCAAGACGCGCAGGGCAAATGCTGGCGGAACTGGCCGGGTCAGGTCCTGGTAGGCCAGGGGAACCTCCTTGGGCGGTCCGGGTTTGAACTCTGTCAGCTTGGGGTAGAGGGAGCGGATTGCTTCGGTCAGGTTGTTGAGTGCATGTAGCACGCGGTGGTCTTCATATACCTCAAGGATGAAGAGCCGGCTACTAGTGAGATCCTTCAAGTATCGGGCCGGATCATTCCTCATTGTCTTCAGGCGTTCTTTTTTCATGGGACTGAATCGTAGGTTCCAGGCTTGCTCCTGTGCACGGCCTTGAAGTTGATTCCGTTGGTAGGAAGACCAGTTGAGTTGCCGACGATGGGCCAGTGGATGGTCTGCTTCGTCGGCTGCGGTGGATTCATCAGTCTTGAAGAGTGGCAGCACATTTGGGCGCAAGACAAAGATTGGATCATCCTTGTCCGTAACATGTTTGGCCAGCCACTGTGCCGCATGGTCAAGAGTCGACGGACGTTGGCGTAGGGCGCAGAGTTTGATTCCGACCAGGGTGGGAAACAAGGCGAGCAGGGCGGCAAGCGTGAGGGCCAGACGTCGCGCTCCCTGGGTGTGCAGGCGGGAGAGCCCCCAAGCCGTCCAAGCGGCCAGGAACGGGATCAGGGGCAGCATGAAGCGCTCGCCGGTCCTTGGATTGAGCGCGATGACCAGCAAATAGGGCAGCACGTAGGCCAAGGTGATCCGGCGTTCGATGCGTGTTCCTGCTGCCAGACCCTGACTCATGCGATTTCGCAGGGTGACCAGCAGGGCCAGTAGCACCCCAACGGTCAAGGCCGGTTCCCAGCCGATCAAGGTCCGTAGAATTATTGGAATACCTCCACCTTTGAATTGGTTGAGGTACATCTTGTGTCCACCCAATTCCAAAGTGTCTTCGGTTTTTGTGAGGGTTACACCATCGAAGAGGAATGGGTAGAAGAGCGCGAAGGCCAAGATCAGGCCCGCTAGGGGGATCAACAAGCGTAGGTGTCTGCGCCACCCGCGATTCTTCAAGACGTGCGCTAAGAGTACGGGAAAGCCTAGGCCAACTCCGCTTTGCAGGGAGCCAATGGCCAGTCCGCCCATCAGGGTGACCAGCAGGTAGTTCCTGATGGTGGCGGAGCGAGCGAGTTGCATGCAGGCGACCACCGTCAGGCCTGGCCAGGCAGCAGCTGCCCCATGGGGTCTGGCTTGAGTGCCGAAGTGGATCGCCAGCAGGCTTGTGCCTGCCAGCAGGGCCGCGAGGAGAGCCCAGCGGTCGCTCATGAACCTGCGTGCCAGCAGCCAGCCGGCTGGAACCACCAACAAGGAGAGCCAGGCCACTGTCTTGCGCACGCGCAGGACGGGGGCAGCAGCTGCTTTCAGGTGCACGTCGAGGGTGGCGTTCTTCGGAGGCAGTGGGGCGGGGTTTGCGGTGAGTGCCGCGAGATACGCGGTGACAAGGGGGTACTTGGCCCAGTCATCGTTTTCACTGGCAAGCGGAATCCCCGTTTCGATGGTCTGAACCTGGACCACGATGTGTGCGTCGGGTTCGATGGTCAGAGGCAGCTGGTAGTCAAGACCCGGGAAGCGCAGGAGTCCGGCGAGAGCTCCGATTGCGAGCAGCGCGAGGAGGATCTTCCCGCTCGGAGGAGGGAATGGGGGCGTTGGCGGCGAAATGTTGCGAGTCATGTGCTGAGCCCATCTTCTGTTAGGGGTGTGTGGACTGCTCCTCTGGTTTTAGCGGTATCTGCGAGGCCTGAAAGGCCCCCAAAAAGGAGATTTTTTTGTGCGTCAATCAGAATACATCCTTGGGGCCCAGCGCGAAGCTCTTCAGTACAGGCAGGCTTCTACCCTCTTGCCTTCTTGCTGGTCGTCTTTCTCTTGGCGGCCTTCTTGCTGCTCTTTTTCTTGTTCGCCTTGCTTGTGGCATAGGCGGCCAGAGACCCTTCGTAGGCGGTGACAAACTTCTTCGCGGTCATGCGTTTGAAGACGCGGCCGATGACAGGTAGCGGTATGTCTTCGAGTTTCTTGACGCGCACACAGGACTTGCCCATGTCGAGCTTCTTGCCCGTTGCAAGCCACTCTTCTTGAAAGCGCTTTGACTCTGCTTCGTCGGTGTATACACAGAACAGATAGAGGCCGATGTGGTTCTTCTGGGAGGCAATTCCAGCGAAGGGCAGGGGTTCGCTGGGCTTGCAGTGGTAGCCCGCAGGGTAAATTGAATGGGGCAGGTACCAGCTGGGCATGCCGTACTGCATGCCCTCTTCAAACTTCTTGTCAATGCTCTTGTTGATGACTTCGCGCAAGGCCTGAATGGCCTCGCGCCGATCAGGGGAGAGGTTAGCGAGGTACTGCTTGATGGTGGAGGTCTTGGTTGCCATGGGCACCAGGATAGGCACAGGGGTAGGCCACGGGCGATCGATCCAACACGTGCTGCACCTGGAGCGTCCCTGAGGGTATCCCCAGCCGCGATTCTCACGTCTCATTGACCATTCTATTCTGCCTTCACTCCGGCCTCGAGTTAGGCCCAGGTTGAGTCCGAGCCTTGTCTGGTGATTGGTGGGCCGTATTGGCCACTTGCGCCCCTTTGCTCACTCGGTCATGCTGCAAACATGATGATCAGTGCCGTCCTCTTATTGTGTTGTACTCAAAATCCTGAACCCGCTCCTGCCCCGAAACAGCCTGTGGATGCTTGGGAACTTCTGACACAAGAGCATGATGCCAACGGCGACGGCAAGATCACTCGCAAGGAGTACTCTCGTGGGGACGAGCGTTGGAACCGGCTCGACAAGAATGGAGATGGGATCCTGTTGCGGGATGAGGTCATGGGGCGGTCCAATGAACGAGGTCGGGGTCGAAGGGGTGGCCGCGGCTCTTTTGGCGGTCGTCGTGATGGTCGGGGCGGACTTGGGCGTGGTACGCCCCCCAAGGTAGGCAAGGTCGCACCGGACTTTGATCTGGAGGTTCTGCCTCCGCCGACTCCCAAGTCACATGGGAACGGAAAGGATAAGGAGCCCGAGGCAAAACCCAAGGAGCCCAAGGAGGGCAAGAAGACGAAGGCCAAGGCAGCTAAGCCCAAGACCATCAAGCTGTCGTCATTCAAGAACAAGCGCCCCGTTGCCTTGATTTTTGGCAGCTATACATGACCCCCCTTTCGCCGGTCGGTCGATCGGCTCAAGCGTCTGCATTCAAAGTACGGGAAGGATATTGAGTTCTTGATGGTCTATATCGCCGAAGCTCACGCTATTGATTCACCCATGCCCGGCGGCACTCGCCGGGGCGACCCTGTGGTGCAGGACCCAATCACCAGTGAGGAGCGCCGGGAAGTGGCAACCACTTGTCAGGGTGCGCTGGATATGAGTCCCCTTAGCATGTTGCTCGACAACATGAAGAACACCACTTCACAGGCCTATGCTGCTTATCCGGATAGGCTCTACTTGGTGGGCAAGAATGGAAAGCTTGCCTGGGTTGGGGATCGAGGTCCACGAGGCTTTGATCCTGACGAACTCGAAGATGCGATTCGCAAGGAGTTGGGGCTTGAGGATGACTCGCAAGAGCAGTCCGAGGAGAAGCCTAAGCGGGACGATCAGACGGGCGCGTAGGTGCTCAGCAGAAACATCGATTCCCGCAGAGTGTCACCAGAGGCATATGGCTCTCGACTCATTCGGCGAAGACACGCAATACGGGCCGAGCTTCTCAAGATCCTATTGAAACAGCACGGACACGCCGCCGGTGAAGTTCGATGTGGGACCCGGATCCAGGTCACGGAACCAGCAGGCAAAGTGCCAGGTCTCTCCAGGCAGAATCACAGTCTGCGCCGGATCAGGTAGGGCACTCATGTCTACATCGATGCCCATGACTCCATCGCTGTCGCTGACCTGGACCTGGGTCACAAAGCGACCAATTACTCCACTCAAGCACAGGTTTCCGTGCGAGCCTCCAGGCCCGATGATCAGTCCGGGGGTTTGGGAACAGAGGAAGTAGCCGAATTGGCCCGAGGGCAAATTGCTTGCGACCAGGGCCAGGTCCTGATGACCTACTAGCGGGCTGCCAATCACATTGATCATGGCCGTGTCACCTGTGGAGTTGGGCGTCGAGGTGCAGTAGTGGTTGGCAGCATCGACAAAGGTATCGATCTGCACCGCGCCATCGATGAACTGTAGCTGCTCGAAATTGATCAGTCGATCGAGCCCGTCACGATTGGCCTGGGTGTCTTCCACTGTCAGGCTGCCGTCCATCAGGTACACATTGTAATCCGCAATCGGGCCGATGTAGTCGCCCGTGTCAAAGCCGGCCTGTCCGTCGAGATGGTCCTGACCTCCCGCGCCCTGCATGCGGTTGTTGCCAGCGTTCCCAAGCAGCCTTCCATCTTCTTGGTTGCCCCGCAAGGCTGTGTTGGCCGTGCCCAGTAGTTCCACATGATTCAAATAGCGTGATTTGAAGGAATATTCGAGGTTGCTTGCGACGCGAGCGTGGAATGTGCCGCTGAAACTTGCCACGACTTCTGCTCGGTGGCTGTGATAAGGCGGAAAGAACCCTTCGAGGATCGCAACGATGTTCGGGTCACCCGATTCCATTTCAATGCGCGATGAGAAAATGTACTCTCCGTTGTTGGGTTCGTGTTGCCACATGCCGTACCACGTTTCCATGGTGAAGGCGAGATATTCGAAGGGGATGTCTGCAGGGGGCAGACCCGGGGGCGGGTTGTAGAAGCCGCTGCTTACAGCATGATTGCTGGCGGCCACGATCAAGCTCTGTAGGGCAGGCATGGTGGGGATCAGGCCATAGCCGTGCATCAGGTGGACAAGTTCTTCATAGGAAGCGTCGCGCCGGGGATTCGGCCCCACATATTCGCTGCTGCCAGGCAGAATTATCTCCTCGCCAAACAGATCTTGGATGGGTGCTTCATAGTTGTTCATGAATTGATTGACTTGAGAGCCACCGAAGGAACCGGGCGTGGGGAAGAGCACCATGGTCGCGCGCAGATTTCCCATGGAGTCTCGCAGTGCTTGCTTGTCCGAGCCAAATACGGTCCCCGGCACATCGGCCATATGTTGCTCAAGGATGCGTCGGGCGTGGGTCACCTTGGCGTTGGGTACATTCTGGTGAATCAGAAAGTGAACCGGGTTGCCGTTGTCCGCCAGGATCTTGGTGTACCGTGCGAAAACATTGGTGATCGTTGGATGCACCGAAGCTGGCAGAGTGACTATGCCGTCGGGTGAACCAGAGGTGTCGATGTTGTCGAGGGAACCGACTATAGGGCCACCTTGGGGAAATGAGCTTGCAGGGGTCACGAGAGCATTGCCCGCAGGAGCCAGGTAGACAGCGCAGATTGCCAGTCGCAGGAGGGGATTCTTCAAGGTAAGGACTCAGGGTGAAAAGGAGATCAGGCCCGTTGATCATACTCTTCTGGCTTGAAGGCTGTTTGTGACGGAACAACTGGCGCAGTCAAATGATTCGCTTTGGCCCAACGGGTGGGGTTCAAATGAGCGGTGTCACAGTGGGTGCTCCGCGGGGAGGTTGAATGGACTCCTCTCACAAGCAGGGCTTTCTCGGCGGCAATTCTTGCCGCTTCCGCACCGCTAGTGCGGCAGTGGAAAACCTAAACCGGTGGGCAAGCTCAGGGCGCGGCTCGTTCCGGCGGGCCCAATGGACATGAACTCGAATGGCAGACCAGCGGATCCGATGCCGCAGAAGATTCTGTTGTGGACCACCCGAAGGGTGGCCGCGAAATGGACCGTCCAGTTTCCGGGGGTCAAAGGTGTGGCCGTGCGATTGCGTATTGAAATCCCATGCAAGCGCTCAATCCCCAGGGAATTGGTGCTGACAAAGCCACCGTAGCGTTTGTTCACATGCACTCGCGAGATGTCCTCTCCATTGGCGAAGCTCGCAAGCTCGGTGAATACTTGCAGCCCGGGGGACTTTGGTTCCAGGAGGTGCAGGGCGCTAGGAGTCGAAACCCCGTTGTCATTATCAGGTGGCACTACGATTACAAGACGTGAGGTCGCCGGGTAGAACCTGGGCTCTTCTTTCAGATCCGAGAGCAGGATCTGCAAATTGGGCTCGGGGCCCGAAACTCCACCGTCCAGGAAGAAGATCGCCAGGTCGTGGTCATCGTCAGGGGTCTCGCCTACAAGCAGCATGCGTTGGCCGAGAGGGTCCAGGGTGGCCTCTGCCACCACCAAGCTGCCGGGCGGGTTGAATGGTGGCGTCAACTGACCGCTCGTGCGAGTGATGTTGGTCACCAGCAGGGTGCCATCCGCGTCGAGTTGTGCACTGTACATGTCCGCTGCGCCCATCAGTTCGTCGCCGGTAAGGCCGCTGATCATGTTGCTGCCACCGATGAACGAGAGCACACCGATGTTGTCGATGCCTGGTCGCTCCAGCAGGCCGCCAGTGCCGAAACCCAGTACTCCCAGGTTGTCGAGTGAGTCCTCGAAGTGGGGGAGGGAGGAGAGATGGATGGCTTGGCCACCGATTGGCTGCAGATAGACTTCCTCAGTAGCGCCGCCCTGACAGTAAGCCACCAGCTTCCCTTCCGGATCAACTGCCAGGCTTGGCCCAAGGGGTTCATCGAGGTCTGGCGGGTAGTAGTCACCGGGAGTCGGCGTCACGACTTGGGTGCTGCCGTCGACGGAGGTCAAGAGGATGCGTGACAACCCGTTAGAGCCCTCTGCCAGAACGACAAGATGATCACCCTTGGTGGACAGGACTGATTCATTGAGCAGTTCTTCGTTTGGGAGCAGGCCGAGGTGGACGGGTGTTGCTTGCCAGAGAGGACTGCTGGCCAGGTACAGGGTGTCCTCCTCTTGGAACCATGCTCCTGAATCGGATATGCGTAAGGAACTTGTGCCAATATCCAGGGGAGGCTCTGATTCGGTCATCAGAATCGGATCCTGGCTCCCGCAAATGTCGAGTACATAAGCGTCACCACCCGCGTTATCTGTGGTGGCTACCAACATGTATGTGCCATGGATCGATACGCTGGCCGAAGTTTTCAGGGATCCGAATCCACCTTGGGTCGGCAGTGAGATCAGGATGCGCGGGGACTTGCCCGGTTGTAGCAACAGGATTTCCGAATTCCCATTTCTGATGATGTGGTAGAGGGCACCTTCGTAGGGTAGCAGGATGTGTTCTGGGAGAAACGCTGCATTGGTGTCATCTTCGATTTCAATCGTGCGTGGCATATTGATGCGCAATCGATCCTTGCGCGCATAGCCGTTCAGATGGAGCTCTTGAAAGGAGAAGTCCGACAGTTCGAGCGTGGGCGTACCTCCGGGATTGGTGACAGTCCAGAGGTCGAAGACTCCGGTGCTGGTTTCAATGACAAAGGGGACCAGGCCTCGGTTTGCACTGTCCTGGAAGCCGCTGCCTCCGCCGGGGGTCTGGGCCAGACCGAAGGCTGAGCCAGCCAAGCCGAGGGCGAATCCGATCACGGAAGCGGCGCCCTTGAACGGGTTCTTGAAAGTTAGAAAGGTGCTCATGATTAGAGTGCCGGTCGGCCTGAGGGCTGCAGGGACGAAGTGTTGGGACAGGACTTTGCAGGATGGGGCAAAGGGCAGATTATTGCCACCACCAATGTTGCCAACCACTATTCAGGGCCTTTCTGTTGGGATATTGGCAGCAACTTCTTCTCAAGAGCGGGGAGCCACGGGCCTGTCTATCAGCATTCCCCAGGGGCCCCCAGCTGATTTCAAGGGGTTGTCAGTCTTGTTGATTATCTCCACTCTTGGTAAGTCCGGACGCTTCGCTCCCGTTCCCAGTCGCTACCCTGCGTGCAAGTTTCCAGCCCACGTATATTGCAATGATCCTAAGTTCCTTCCCCCCGATGGGGATCTACGAGACTCTGTTTCGTTTCAACGAGGTCACCGGTCGTTACATGGGAGACCAAGACACCCACCCGTGGGCCCAGGGCTTTCCCCTCACCGATCCTGTGCCAGGCGGTCCGGAGTTGCCGGCTACGATCGAATTGACCGCGACAGATCTGATGTATCCCAAAGCTGATGGCCAGCCCGAGTTGCGGCGAGCTATTGCGGAGTACTACAACAATTACTACGGGTCGCAACTTGTGCCTGACAACGTGGCGGTATTTGCGGGTGGTAGGCCGGCGCTCTTTGCAATTCTCTCGTTCTTGGATGCTGAGAGAATCGTCTCCGTAGAAGAGACCGAGTACACTCCCTATTGGGATCTCTTGAGTTTGTTGCAGCGTCCGCATGAATTGATTCCCAGCAATCGCGCGAACCGTTTTCGTCCAAGCCTCGACGAGCATCCCACGGGGGACTCCACCTTTTTGCTCAAGAGCAACCCTTGCAACCCTACCGGGGTTGCGGTGAATGGTGAAGACTTGCGTACCTTGGTTGAGTATTACGGTGATCGTTCCCGCGGCGCATTGATTGATGAGGCGTATGAGTTCTTCACTGAGACCGAGCCAGAGAGCGCGATCAAATATGTTGACAACATCGACGAAACCAACTTGTTCATCGTTGGTGCTGCAACCAAGGGTTTGCAGGTGCCTGGTATGCGAGTTGGTTGGGTGATTGCTGCGCGCGATCACATAAGAATCTTTCGGAACTATTCTTCCTTTGGCATGGGAGGCGTGTCGCGCGCCTCACAGCTATATGTGACCGGCTTGTTGGAGCCCAAGCGTGTCGCTCATGCGAGAAGGGCAGTGGGTGAGTTTTACACAAGTCAAAGAAAGCGTTACGGAGCGGTGCTAGCCGATTTGGGCATAGAGCTGTATTCCGGCAGTGGAGGGTTCTATCACTGGTGCGCCCTGCCCAATGGTCTGACTGCAGAGGCTTTCAATGAGCGTCTCTTCAGGCATGGGGCGGGTATTCTGCCGGGTCCACTATGTGACATGGCGCGTCGCGGGGGAGATGGCCCTCTTGGGTCCATGATGCGCTTCTCCTTCGGCCCCTTGGGTCCCGAGTCATTGGAAGCTGACGCAGAGATTCTGAAGCGCTGCTTGGGTTAGAATCCGAGGCATGCAAAAGCCTCAGCTGTGTTCCATCTGCATCCTATTTCCCGTTGCTCTTTGCGGCAGCGCGTTCGCCCAATCCGAGACGGTTCAGGTCTTCAAGGACGGCATGGCCCAAAAGGTGGCGGGGTTCGAGAAGTCCGATGATTGGATCAAGCACGACCTCTGGGTAGAGGCAGGTTTTGACAGCGATGGAAATGGCAAACCCGATCGGATGCATGTGGATGTGACGCGACCGTTGCAAACCAAGACTGAAGGCCTCAAGGTCCATGTGATCTATGAGACCAGCCCCTATTTCAGCGGCGTGGGCTCAAACGGCAAGCAGTACTTCTGGGATCCCAAGCACGAGCTGGGAGAAGAGCCCCCGGCCCACGAGCATCCTCCGGCGATCCGTCATCGCAGCCAGCGACCAGTCATGTCGCGTTCCTTGACTCGCACCTGGGTGCCGCGCGGTTTTGCGGTGGTGCACTCAGCTTCCCCGGGCACAGGTCTCTCCCAGGGCTGCCCCACAGTGGGTGGCGCCAACGAGGCGTTGGCGCCAAAGGCGGTAATCGACTGGCTCAACGGTAGAGCAGTGGGCTACACAAGCGTGGACGGAGATGAGGAAGTCGTGGCGGATTGGTGCACGGGCAACGTGGGCATGACCGGCACCTCTTACAACGGAACTCTGCCGCTTGCCGCCGCCACCACGGGTGTTGAGGGGCTCAAGGCAATCATTCCGGTCGCCCCGAACACCTCCTACTACCACTATTACCGTTCTCACGGCCTGGTCCGCCATCCCGGTGGATACATGGGTGAAGATATTGATGTGCTCTATGACTTCATCAACTCGGGCTACCCTGAAGGCCGCGAGTGGTGTGATTGCAATGTGCGCGACAACATCTTGGTAGCGAATGCGGATCGTCGAACCGGGGATCTGAATGACTTCTGGGAAGGTCGCGACTACTCCAATCAATTGAAGGACTTGAGCGCGGCGGTGCTAATCGCCCATGGTTTCAATGATTGGAATGTGATGCCCGACCACAGTGTGCGCATTTATCAACTACTCAAGGAAAAGGGCACACCTTGTCAGACCTACTTTCATCAGGGCGGGCACGGTGGTTCGCCGCCGGCAGATCAGATGAACCGCTGGTTCACACGTTACGTATGCGGGATCAAGAATGGTGTGGAGAAGGACGCGCATAGTTGGGTCGTTCGCGAAGGTGACAAGAGGAGTAATCCTACCGCATATGCGGAGTACCCCCATCCGGATGCCAAGGCTGTCGATTTGTTTCCATTGGGGGATGGAACGGCGGTGGGACTATTGGGGCCCAAACGGGGTCGTGGCGTGCAGGTCTTGACTGACGATGTAGCTTTCAAGGGAGGCGACCTTGCTGCAGCAGAGGCTTCGTCACATCGCTTGCTCTTTGCAACACCCGAACTTAAGAATGAGCTGCACTTGTCCGGATACAGCAAGCTGACCATTCGCCTGGCTTCTAGTCGACCGGCGGCGAATCTATCGGTGTGGTTGGTCTCCTTGCCCTGGACCAAGAAGGGTAAGATCAATTCCAACCTTATTACCCGGGGCTGGGCCGATCCGCAGAACCATACTTCGCTACGAGAGAGCGAGCCCTTGATCCCGGGGGAGTTTGTTGATCTCTCGTTTACCCTGCAGCCGGATGATCAGATCATCCCCGCGGGGCAGCAACTGGGGCTGATGATCTTTTCAAGCGATCGAGAGTTCACCCTTTGGCCTGATGCTGGTACCGAACTGTCGGTGGACTTAGGAGCGACGGTCCTGAGCATACCGGTAGTCGGAGGCCGTGCTGCCCTGAAGCGAGCCATCGGAAGCTGACGCCATTCTCGGTTTGAGATCGAGACCGTAGTTCGCCTGTCCGTTGGAACACCCTAGATGGTTCGTTGTCGATCATCTGAAGGGCAAATCCTTGATTCCAGTGGTTTCTCCGGCAGGTCCACACCTGAATGAACGGGTCCCCCAAGATAGAAAATTTGTAATAGACTCAGCTCATGTCTGTTTTCGGCCGGAGTTGTTGCTTGACCGTTCTCTTCTTGTCGAGCCCCCTCGCTTTGTCGCAGACACCTCCCATGGGCTTGCCGAGCCCCGTTGACGGGGGACCACCTAATGTCCTTCTGATCATTGCTGATCAGTGGAACGCTCGTTGCATAGGCTACGACGCGGGGGGGTTCGGTGGCTTGACCCAACCCCTAACCCCGCGTCTCGATGAGCTAGCTGCTCAAGGAACCGCGTTCACTCGTGCTTATGTGGAGTGCCCACAGTGCAAACCTGCGCGTTGGACAATCATGACTGGCAAGGAATCACGCGAGCATGGCGTTCAATGGAACGACATCTGGGATCCACCTTGGCAGGAGACGATTGCTCAAGTGTTTCGCGATGCGGGTTATCGAACCGCGATCGTCGGCAAGCATCACTACCCTTGGCTCCAGCAGCCGGATGGTTTTGGCTTCGATCACGGGTTTGACGAAGTCACGGACCTGCTTGACTATCACTTTAGCATGGCCTTCGCCGGGATTCCTCACTGGTATGCTCCCGGCCACTATTGGGCCATGCCCAATCTGCCGAATAGGCTTGCTTACACCGGCTACACAACTAATCCAGATGAGCATCATCCTGTTGGGTTTTGGGTGGCCAGGAGCCTTGAGTTCTTGGAGCAACGGGCTGTAGACCACGAACCGTTCTTCCTGGTGCATTCCCTCTTTGGCCCACACACCCCGCTGCTGCCTTCCGCACCTGCGACAGGAGATGATTATGCTCACCTCCACCACCCATTCAGTGTGCTCGATCTGCCGTCGAATTACTCCACGGTCGGCCACAGTCCGCGCATGCAGGATTTTCAGCAGCAATTCAGCGGCATGACAGATTTGGAGCAACGCGAGGTGTTGTCATATTACTATGGCCTGATCTCCCAAATCGATGCGTCCATCGGGAGCGTACTTGATGCACTTGAAGACAATGGTCTGGCGCATAATACGCTCGTAATATTCACCGCAGATCACGGGGACTATGCCTCGGAGTTTGCTTCCTGGACCAAGGGCGGTGGGGGGCAGGAGGCTTTGCTGCGTATCCCCATGATCATGCGCCTGCCGCGCGATGGGGGAGTGGGTCTGATTTCAGATGAACTGGTCTCTCATCTGGATCTGGTTCCCACATTGCTGGATGTGACTGGTGTTCCAGCCCCGGACGAGTGGCGGCTTGAGCGTTCGGGTTCTAGTCTCATCCCCCTCGCTGATCAAGGAGGCCCAGCACCTGCCTGGCGCGAGGAACTCATCGTGGATTTCGGGAATTCCCTTCATGCCCCTATGCAGGTCGTGGTCACTGAAGACTACAAGCTGACTATTGATTCAGTAGCCAATAACGAGGATCTGATTGATTTGGCGAGCGATCCTTTTGAGCTAGTTGATTTGGTAGGGAATTCGGGGATGTCGTCTATTGTCCTGGACCTGCATCAACGTCATGAATTGTGGGAGCAGGCGACAGGGTTGGCGCCGCCATATCTGGGTACGGGTTCGGAAACAGCACAGGCTGCCCCTGCATCAACCACCCAGCCGTTTCCCGTCGACAATGGACAACTTTCATCCGGCCCTGCAATCCTGCGTTGGGTGCCTTCCAGCTCAGCGGTCATTCAACGTCTTTGGTTGTCACGTGAGGGCGAGCCCTTCGAGTTGCAGTCTATCCTTGCGCCTCATAGTGATGTCTGGCATCTGGGCCCGATGGCTCCTGATACCCAATGGCAATGGCGAGTGGACGCGTACAATGCCCACGGGATGACGCCGGGAGTTCGCTGGCATTTTTCAACGCATGCCCAAGGGCATCTGTACCCCGGCTGTGCCTTGGGGCCCAGGCCATCAGATCTGGCTCGCATTGATGATGAAGACATTGTTCTGCGCTGGACACCAAGTGAATATGCTTCCAGCCAGCGTTTGTGGTTGGGCAAGAGTCCCGAACAGTTGGCGCTTATTGCCGACAATCTGCCCGGGGAGCTTGCTTCTTTTGCGAATGCCTCCCTGCCTCGTGGGCAGCGCTTCTTCTGGCGTATTGACAGTCTGATGGGACCCAGGTTGGAGGAGGGCGTCTTGTGGAGCTTCGATACTGCCACAACCGGTCTACTTGACCCTCCTAGTGACCCCAAGCCCCTGCATTTGGGCCGGGTTAGGCCAGGACCTGTGCGGCTCACTGCCAGCTCTGTACCTGGCGCGTTGCAGTATCACTTTTTTGCTGGTACGGAATTTCCACTTACGGCAATTGGCAGTGCTTCAACACCCTCTCTGATCATGCCGGGCGTCAGCTCTGGCGAGCGCTGGCGCTGGCGCATTGATGTGGAAGGACCGGGCGGCGTGCGTCAGGGCTTTGTCTGGACCTTCCGCGTTCGCTAATCCTCTTTGAGGCTTTTGATCCAGGCAGAGATCAGGTCCACGCCTCGTTCGTCCACAACATGGCTGCTTACGTTGGGCATGCGTGTTGCGTCGAGTACCGATATTCGGGAGAGCAGGATCGATTGATCAGGCGACCCAGGCTTGACGATTTGCGCTCCGGAGATGTCCAGGTCGCCCTGGGCTGGAGGCATGTTCAGAATCTGCATCTTGGCAAGGGGAGTACTCAGGCGCAGGTCAATCGAGGCGTTGCCAGGACCATTCGGTTGGTGGCACATGGCGCAGTTCACATCGAGCCAACTGCGCGCACGGTCGGAGAGCGATGCAGCAGCGTTGTGTGGATCCACGAGTCTTATCTGCACGGCGGTCTTGAAATCGTCGGGTGCCTTGAGCAGGCCTTTGGATATCCAATCGTCCACCTGGTCATGGCCATCGGGACCGATTACTCCCTGCAGCTGTTGGGTTGTAAGGCCCAAAGCAAAGCCAGCAGCGTCCACATGGCACGCAGCACAGGCAGAAGCGGAAGGTACAGCCCAACTATGTTTGCCTCCCTTGGTCAGCCAGCTAACGGTTCTTCCCTGAGGTGCGAGTATCGCATCCTTTCCCTTCCAGACATAGGCCGCTGCCTGCCAACCGGTCTCTGTGCGCTTGATGACGCGCGTTTCCAAGGTGCGCTTGCGCATGAGCCCTTCGATTTCGAATGTCTTGATCAGGGCTGCGCCTACTGGGAAGCCCCAGACCCCTTCGTCAGTCCATTCCATCTGGCTCCCCTGGGGCAGGTGCATGTAGCGCAACTTGTCCGCTCCATCGGACCAGAAGGGCGCGCGCACTTGGTACGGAATCACCGACTCGCTGGGTAAGTGGTCTTTACTTTTGAGGTAATAGCCCGTTTCCGACAGCTTGCGAGGCCACTGGAGTACGGCATCTGCCGGGTCGTTACTGGGCACAACTCGGTAGATGAAGCCATCGAAGGAGGTCACAAACATTTCACCTGCATCGTCTTCGCCAAAGGATGCCAGGGAGAGCCCACTGCGCGCAGCGAGTTGATTGATGAATGCGCCATCAGCATTCTGGCGAATGCGCCAGATGTTCCCGGTTACATAGTCCCCATAGACATAGGTTCCTACCAGGCTTGGAAATCGGGATCCGCGATAGACATAACCGCCTGTTACAGAAATCCCATCCTTGCGCCGGTAGACTGCAACGGGCTCGGCGTGTTCTCCATGCACCAGGGATGTCCTCTTGCTGAAGGGTTCATGGCCCTCAAACCGTTTCCAGCCATAATTGCCACCTCGTTTGATGATGTCGATTTCTTCCCATTCGTTCTGGCCTACATCCCCTGCCCAAAGATCACCGTTGGCTCGATCGAAAGCAAATCGCCAGACATTACGCAGGCCGATCGCCCAGATCTCGGGTGCTGCTCCCGCAGTGTTGACGAATGGGTTGTCTGGAGGAATGCCGTAGGCCCGGTCTGGATCCCTGTTGTCAACATCGATGCGCAGGATCGACCCCAGCCAGGTGCTTAGATCCTGCCCGTTGCCTCTAGGGTCATTGGCGCTCCCCCCGTCTCCAAAACTCAGGTACAGGTATCCATCAGGGCCGAAAGCCAGCATGCCGCCGTTGTGGTTGCGCCAGGGCTGAGGTTGCTCGAGGATCACCTCGCGGGAGTCGCGGTTTGCCCTGTCTGGATCTTCTTGGGATACCTGATAGCGGGCTACGATCCCAACCTCATCCTTGACCGATGAGGAGTAGTGCACAAAAAAGGACCCGTTTTCGGCGTATTCCGGATGGAAGGCGAGACCGATCAGGCCCTCTTCATTGCCCTTTCGGCTTACCTCATCCGAGATGTCCAAGAAGACAGTGGTCGAGGAAGGGTCCTCCTCGTTTGAGAAAACATGGATACGACCCTCTTGTTCCACCACAAAGATGCGGTCGGTTCCGTCGCTCGCGCCCGCCAAGAACACCGGGCGCCGAAAACTCAGCTGAGGAAAAACCCGATCAAGTCTCAGTGCCACCTCTTCTTGGACGATGGGTGGAGAGCAACTTGCCGATGTGGAGAGGATGAGGGGGAGCAGGGTTGCCAGCATTGGTCGCAGGGTGTGGTCAGCAGGTTGATTCAAGCGGTTAGTCTCCATACCCAATCGCTCGCAAGCTTTCGAGTTCATCCTCGGTCAGGGTGACCCTTGCTCGATCGCTATCTGGGCAGATGGCGTTCCTAAGCACCAACTTCCGTGAGAGGAGTACCGAAAGGGTCTGCATGAACGCTGTCTGTTCGTCATTACCAGTCGCAGTCAGCGGTACTTGTTCGGCCCGGTCAATTTTGCGGTAAAAGAAATCAACCTGGTCTTCATCCAAGGCTGCTGTTTCGGGATTCCAGGCTTGAATCAATTTTAGATTCTTCCCGGTCAGTGAGAGTTGACTCTTGGATGAAGAGAACGCGGGATCGGAAACGTAGTCAGGGTCCTGCTTCAGTTTCAGAGCTGGAAAAGTATGCTCGGACTCATGGCCGCCAACTAGTTCCAGCAAACTAGGGGTCACATCTTGTACTTGGACGAGATCTCTGATACGTGCGGGCATCAGTCCTGGAGCTCGAATTATCAAGGGCACATGCAGGTTGGGCTCCCGCAAATCGCCGTGAAGAGGGGCCCCGTGCTCAAAGAAGGACTCACCATGGTCCGATGTGATCACAATTATTGTGTTGTCGTCCAGGCCCAGGGTCTCAAGCCCTTTGAGAAAGCGTCCGACTTCATGATCCGTGTAAGCGATCCCTCCGTCATAGAGTGCAATGATCGTCTCAAGCTGCCCTTCGATCTCGCTGAAGTCGCGCTCTCCTCGGACGTGGGCCTTGAGTCTTTCAGATCCGCCTACGCCTTTACTGTCGAGGCCCGTGAATCCTTCCAGACCATTGGGCAGAAACTGCTCCTGGAAGTGCCCGGGGGCTTCGTAGGGCAAATCGTGTGAGTCTGAGTGGATGTCAAAGAGGTGCAGGAACAGGAAGAAAGGAGCGTCCTTGCTTCGTCGTATCCAGCGTAGTGCGGTGTCTATCTGGGACGTGGCTGCTCCGTTGTTGTGGGCAACATACTTCCACCATGCGCGATTGAGGCCCCGGGTCAGGATTGACTGGAAATGTCCTTGGGGATAGGGCACATGCAGGTATTGATCAAAGCCCTGTTCGAAGCCACGGCGGCTGCCAATATAGCTCCAAGGCGACGCACCCACTTGAGCACAGGTCTGATAGCCTTGTCCTTTCAAGTGTTCGGCCAAAGTCTTGTATGGGCCGGCGAGGTAGTCGTTTGAATCCAAAACGCCAAGGGTGACAGGATCAAGTCCGGTCAACATGGATGCATGGGAAGGCAGGGTCCAGTGTGAAGGTGCATAGGCCCGTTCAAACAAGAGCCCTTCGTTAGCAAGAGCATCGATGTTCGGTGATGTGTCGCGTTGGTATCCATAAGTCCCCAGATGGTCAGCACGCAGAGTGTCCAGGGAGATCAAGATCACATTGGGCCGCACACTCTGATTCTCGGCTTCGCGCTCGAAGAGCGAGGCCGTCACAATCAATGCAAACACGCTCAATAGGATGGTGTCACGCCTACTGCCTGAGCCTGGTTTGGTTCTTGTTCGCAGCCACTCTGCAGTGCACCCTGCGAGTACAGCTGCGGCGATGATTCCGGGCAAGATCAAGCTGATAGTCATGTCCCGGCCACGGACGTCGTTAAGCAGGAGCATTCCAATGCTCAGACAGAGGCCGAAAGCAACGCAGAAGGACGCTCGTCGAGACGCTATTCCCAGCCATTTGGCCTGTGTTAGCAGGTTGACCGCTATTTCGCCGAGGCACAGGAGCAGCAGGTACCCCAATGAGGTGGTTAGCAGCAGCACGCTCACCTCGGAGTGGCTGCCGAGGGTGGCTGGGTAGAGAACCGACGTCAGCGAGATATCACAGGAGGCTAGCGTGAATGCTGCTGGGATCTTAGTCAGTGGCCTCATTTGGGATTCAAGCCTAACGGCGTCTCGCCACTCGTGGGCAGCATTTCATGGTCTGCTCTACCTGTAGAGGGAGAATAGGCGCTTGCTCTCGGCACCCACTGGCCCTGAGAATCTCCACGCCCCGGCCCCCTACTTTCTATGCCCATCGATTTTCTTCCTCAGTGGCTGCAGGACTTCCTGCCCATTCTCGCTGTTCTTGTTGCCATTACGGTTGTTCTGCGGCGTCTACCGAAGGTCGAACTCGGACACTCGGCAGAGTTCATTCGCAGGCGGGTGTGGAACTGGTTGCCCCTCGGGCTGACCTATGCGTTCCTCTACATGGGGCGTTACAACATCAATGTGGCCAAGGTTGTGCTCGATCCCGAGACCGGGATTGCTCTGATGACCAAGGCTGAGCTGGCGACGATCACGGTCTTTGGAACCACCACTTATGCCATATCCTTTCTGATCAACGGCCCCTTGACCGACCGTTACGGGGGGCGACGCACGATCATGGTGGCTGCCGTTGGATCGGCGGTGTCAAACCTGCTCATGGGTCTCGTTATTTCTTC
Organism: Planctomycetota bacterium; assembly: GCA_014238415.1. Classification (GTDB taxonomy): domain Bacteria; phylum Planctomycetota; class UBA1135; order UBA1135. The sequence continues at coordinate 27,730 of JABABA010000022.1, forward strand.
GGGATACGAAGGCAATCGCGTTGCCGTCTTGGGCGCGCTCTATTCTCTCAACATGTACTTCCAGAGTTTTGGCGCAGTCTCGATTGTGAAGGTCAACGCCAATTGGTTTCATGTCAAAGAGCGCGGTGTCTTTGGTGGGATCTTCGGAATCTTGATTTCGCTGGGTCTGTATTTTGCTTACGACTGGGGTACGCCGATTGCTCAGAACATGGGGCCGGAGTGGGCTTTCTTTGTTCCGGCGGGAATCCTTCTGGTGTTTGCGGTCTTGGACAACCGCCTTGTTTTTGATCGGCCTGGAGATGTGGGGCACAAGAACTTCGACCCAGGAGACGGGAATGTGACCAGCGAGGGTGAGGTCTTGAGCCCCCTGGCTATTGCCCGGCGCATGCTGGCCAACCGCGCCATCATGATCATCATCCTGATCGAGACCTGCAGCGGCTTTGTGCGTGGAGGCATCATGAAGTGGGGCTACGTCTTTGCCAATGAAACCGGTCAGGACATGCTTACTGGTCATTGGGGCGCCTTCTTGTGCGTGGCGGGCATACTGGGCGGGGTTTTTGCTGGTACCGTTTCAGATCGAGTGTTTCAGTCCCGGCGTGGCCCTGTGGCATTCATCCTCTATGGTCTCGCCAGCTTGTCGATTGCCGCAGCCGCTGCTGTGATCGCCAGCCCCATGGCGGGCTTCATATTGCTCTTTGCCATACTGAGCGTAATCGGCGTGCACGGCATGCTGTCAGGCACCGCCAGCATGGATTTTGGAGGCCGGCGTAACGCAGGACTTGCGGTGGGCATTATTGACGGCATGGTCTACCTTGGATTTGGTGCCCAGTCGATCATCTTGGGTTATGTGCTGCCCACAGGAGAAGCCCAGACCCAGGCCGAGAACTGGCGGATCTGGCTCTTTGTGATCTTGCCGGTGGCAATCATTGGCATGTTGCTCTCCCTTCGGATTTGGAACGCGACCCCCCAGAGGAAGGCAGCCGAGCCGAAGGCCGTCAGTCACAATACCGAGTGAGGTGCAACCTGCGGAAAGCGCATGGTGCTCCTTCCGCCTGCAGGGCAATTTGTCCTTCGCTGACGGTGCAGGCGTAGCCTTGGTTGACCAGGTCACCATTGACCCACACATCAATCCGGTTGCCTCTGCATTCGATTCTCATGTGATTCCATTCACCGGGTGCATTTTCAGAGTCATCAGTCAGATTACGAATGCGCCGAGCCTTGCCCTCGTCGACTCCCCAGTTGCCTGCCTTGCCCCGGCGCTCAACCATGTTGTCTACCCAAATGTCTTCACCGATGCACCAGAAGTCCCCGGCGTTGCCGTCATGCATCTGCACTTCGATTGAGGCGGGGAACATGCCATACAGACGGCGCGGGGTCGAGGCATGCACAAGTACTCCGCAGTTGCCGGGTTTCTCGGTCCAGCGATATTCCACCTCTAGGGTGTATTCCTTGAAGACCTCGTTGGTGATCAGGTGTCCGTTGGGTGATCCGTAGCTCATCAGAACACCGTCTTGGACGCCAAATGAGGGAGCAGTGTCTGGATTGTCGTCAGCCGCAGGCACATCCGTGTGCCAGCCGTCGAGGTTCTGTCCATTGAACAATGCGTACTCGCTGTAGGGTTTCAGCGCGCAGGAGCCAAGAGAACAAAGAGAAAGAAGGCACATCCTGAGTGCCAGGGATCGGGGGAGAAAAGTACTTTGCATGGGATTGCAAGGTACTATGTTGAGAGTAGGTCAAGGGTACTGGAGAGCCCGTTGTTCCTCTACTCGATAGGCTCTGCCCTACCCAAGGGCTGAACTCTGCCCGGTATCATTTTTCCACCCATTGATGTTCACTCACTCTCGACTCCGGATCCTGGTCTTGATTCTGTTGGTCGGCATGGTGCTGACTGAATGGAGTCTTGATCGGGCTGGCTATGGACAGGTGATTACTGTGCGGGTCGACCCAGATGTGGGCTGGATGGTCGAGCCCAATCAAGAGGGGTTCAGTAGGCTTGGCGTGCCCGTGAAAATAAATAGCGCAGGGTTCCGCGATGAAGAATGGGGTGAGCCGGGAGATCAATCAGAAGACAAGATTCGCATTGCTGTAGTCGGTGCATCGGTGTCATATGCAGGGGGAGTTCTTGAGGAAGAGCGTTGGACGGAAGTGCTTGAAAATTCCCTGCAGGAGGCCCTTGCCGGATCCACGCCCGTGCGCGAAGTGCTGGTGATGAATTTTGCCGTTGCAGGCCATGCCTTCGACCAAATGGCGCAGGTCTATCAGCACCGCGTCCGTCCGTGGCAGCCCGATTTGTGCCTGGTGGCACTGGCGGACAACACCATGCGTCCCCCCCAGATGCGCGAAGAAAGCGGCTGGTTGCGACGGATTGTGCGCCACTCGGCCATCTACGACTTTTGCTGCAAGCGAATCCCCGGGATCAGGCGTCCTGGCATCGCTCCTCCTCGAACACCCGAGGAGCAGGCTGTCAACGATCGCCGTCACATGATGTCGCGTACCCCGTTTGCAGCCGAGAATGGAGACCTGTTCGATACCATGTGCTTGCGTCTGGCTGAAATGGAGGCTGACATGAGGTCGATGGGCGGACATTTGGCCCTGGTTCCATTGCCGCACCTACATTGCATCTTGAATCCTGGCAGTCCCAGGATGGGCCTTGAACTGGGCACCTCGCCTGCCACCAAGGACATACTTTCTCTTGATGCCTTCCAGGATTTCGTCGAAGTCTATGACGGAATTGTGCAGACCCTCGTCGAATCTGGAGTCTCTTCCGGCCTGGTGATGAGGTACTGGGAAACCAATCAACTGAGCATGATGGAATTGGTTGGTGACCGCGTTCTGCATCGGATCGATGATCGCTATCACATGCCTGCCCGTGGGCATGCTTTGTTGGCCTCAGTCGTACTTGAAGAAATTCTGGAGAAGGGACTGCTAAACTTGCGGATCTCCGCCACCGTGGTCCCCGATTCAGATGTTGTTCGCTGATCTCGAATACTGGATCTTCCTGGGGGCTTGCCTCGCGCTGTATCTGTTTGTGCCTGCGCGCGGTCGGGCAGGTTTCTTGCTTCTGGCGAGCTATGTCTTCTATTTGCAGCGTAATGCGGAGCATGGCCTGCTGTTGGCGATTTCCACGGTGCTGGACTATTCCCTCGCGATTGGTATGGGGCGCGTCAGAGATCAGGGTCGACGCAAGTTGCTCTTGATGGGTTCGATCTTTGGGAATCTGGGGTTGTTGGCGGCTTTCAAGTATCGTGTTGTGTTCACCACCCTGGCGGGTTGGCTTGGGTTTGCGCCAGTAGGGGAGGTCACAGGAATTGAGTCGATCATTCTGCCCCTGGGGATCTCCTTCTACACTTTTCAGACCCTAGGCTATTCGATCGATGTGTTTCGCAAGCGTATTGCCCCATGTCGGAACTTCATCGACTACGCCCTGTATGTTTCGTTTTTTCCCCAACTGATTGCTGGCCCGATTGAGCGGGCCAATCACCTGATTCCTCAACTGCAGGGTTTGAGTGGATTGACCAAGGAGAATGCTTCTGCTGGTGGGCGGTTGTGTCTATGGGGTCTACTCAAGAAGCTTGTGATTGCAGATCACATGCGCGGGCCGTTGATGCAGTCATTTCGAGACCCTGCGGCCCAGGACAGTCTCTACCTGGTGATGACTGCTGTTGGTTTGGCGGTGTATCTGTATCTGGACTTCAGTGCTTATACCGATATGGCCCGGGGAACGGCTCGTATTTTCGGAGTGACACTGGTCTTGAACTTCAATCGGCCTTTCACTGCGACGGGGATTGGAGAGTTCACCCGCCGCTGGCACATGTCCCTTGTGTCTTGGATTCGTGATTATGTGCATTGGCCTCTGACCCGTGGCGGTGCTACCGGACATGTGGCTCTGTGGAAGGCGAACATTGTGATTCTGACCGTCTTCGGTGTCTGGCACGGAGCCAAGTGGAACTATGTTGTGTGGTGTGTTGCCTGGGGCATCATGATCTCGATCGACGGCAGCTTGCGGCTGCGGGCTTTGCACAAGCGCCGCGAGCGCGGTGAGTTGGGTCGACGCTTTCGTAGGCGGTCCCGAGTACGCGCCGTGGCGGGCTGCCTATTGACCGGAATCCTCTGGTCGTTCCTGGTGCTGGGGCTGTTCGCTGGAAGCCTGACTGAGGCCATGGCATTCCTGGCTCAGATCGCTGACCTGAGGCCTCCCTCAGCTAAGACCCTGCAACTGCTGGTCTGGACCCTGCCAGGGCTGATGGGGCTGTGGCTGGCTCATGCGGCGGGCTCGGTCATTGACCTGGATCGGGCCTGGGTCCGGCTGAATGCGCTATCCCGTGCGACCCTTGTTCTTGGCGGCTTGGTCGCCGTGGCGTTTTTGCGGGTCAATGAGCCTCTGGATTTCGTTTATTTCCGGTTCTAGGGGTCTCTTGAGTGCACCAGATTGAGAGCGCTGGTTCCAATCCACGGCTCCTCCAGGTCATTTTCAAGGTAGGTGAGGTCTGATGGTCGAGTGGCGCCGGGATCAGGAGGCAAGAATTTGGTGCTTCGTGTACCTTGTATGGAACCCGCGCACGTGTGCTGTGCGTCCTGTGGTGAGCCCTGCCTTGTCAGGAATGGGCACCCTTTCCCACCTTCCCTTCGTTCCTTTCTCCCATGCAAGATTTTAGCCGTATTACTTTGCGCATGGCACTATCGCTGGCCCTTGTGGCAAGCGCGAGTGCCCAGAATGCACCCACCAACCATATCGATATGCCCTATCCCCATGACACGGGATATGTCCAGAACACGGGCCTGCGAGCTGATGTGATTGATTCCTTCACAGTCGATGTTCCTGGTGCGGATTGGCTCCGACTCTATTTTTCAAAGGCTGATCTGCCCCGTGGCACTGAGCTGCGGATCACCAGCTGGGCCGACGGCGACGTCCAGATCCTGACGGGCCAGAACATGGCCCAGTGGCAGAACACTTCCTGCTATCTGAATGGTGACAAGCTGCAGGTCGATATCTTTTCCGAAGCGTGGGCCGAGCGTGCTCGAATTGTCTTGTCTGAGGTGGACGCGGGTCTGCCCCAGCCGGACATGTCCATCTGCGGCCCCACGGACGACCGGGTCGCTTCTTCGGATCCTCGTTCTGCGCGAATTCTGCCCGTTGGATGCACCGGCTGGCTGTTTGACGATTGTGCGGGCTGTTTCATGACCGCTGGTCATTGCGACGGCGCCCTCGGCGTCGCTCAATTCAATGTGCCCCCCTCTACCGCTGGCGGCTCCCTGGTCAACCCTCCTGCAAGCGACCAGTATCCAGTTGACCCCGCTTCCGTGCAGTCAAATGGCGGTCTGGGCGTGGGTAACGACTGGGCCGTGTTCGGGTGCTTCGACAACCCGAGCACCGGCTTGCAGGCTTCTGCAGCTCAAGGTCCTGGCTACACCCTGGGATCGATTCCCGGCACCGCTGGTCAGACGATTCGCATCACCGGTTATGGAACCGATTCCGGTAGTGCCAACCAGACTCAGCAGACCCACGTGGGTCCCTTCGTCGACAACTCTGGTACTCAGCTAGGCTATGTGACGGATACAACTGGCGGGAACTCTGGTTCCCCTGTGATTCACGAGCAAACCGGCAACGCCATCGGCATCCATACCCATGGTGGCTGCGGCGCGGGTGGTGGCAACAACTGGGGCACGCAAGTGACTCGTGCCGACCTGCAGAGTGCAATCGCCAACCCTCAAGGAATTTGCGCCACCAACTGTGGTGGCGGGGGTGGCGGTGGCTGCACGGCCGATGCATTCAGCCCCAACCATTCTTGTGGAACGGCTGCTGCCCTAGTAGACGGCTCCTACAGCCTGGATGTCTGCAAGACGGAGCCGGACTTCTTCAGCTTCACCGTGGCTGATGGCGCAACTTTCTCCGCCTCGGCGTTGCACCTTGTGACCAATGCTGACATCGATGTGATGTTGTATGACGCAGTCAATTGCAGCGATGACCAGACCTCTGGCTGTGCCCTTACTCTGGCCTGCGGCTTCACAGGATCCAATGACGAGGTCATTTCTTGGACGAACACCACCGGCGCTGATGTGAATTGCTTGATGCGCGTGCATGTATGGCCCAGCAGCACTGGTGATGCCGCTCCTTATGACTTGACTGTCACCGGAATCGGTGGTGGCGGCGGCGGCGGCGGTTGTACCGCAGATGCTTTCAGTCCGAACTTCTCCTGCGGCGCTGCTGCTGCGTTGGTGGACGGGACCTATGCTCTTTCAGTCTGCAAGACTGAGCCGGATTACTTCAGCTTCACTGTGGCTGATGGCGCGACATTTGACGCCTCGGCGATCTTCCTTACGGCAACTGCCGACCTTGATGTCATGCTTTGGGATGCTGTTGGCTGCAATGACGACCAGTCATCGGGTTGTGGAGGCACTCTCGCCTGTGGCTTCACAGGGTCCGACAACGAGACGATCTCCTGGACCAATACAACTGGAGCCGATGTGGACTGCATCATGCGTGTTCATGTTTGGCCGAGTTCCGCTGGGGACGAAAACGCTTACGACTTGACCGTTACCGGAATTGGTGGCGGCGGTGGTGGCGGTTGCCTCGCTGATGCTTTTGCTCCTAACCATGCTTGCGCTTCGGCCGCGAGTTTGGATAACGGCAGTTATTCTCTGGAGGTGTGCAAGACCGAGCCGGACTACTTCAGTTTCACTGTTGCTGATGGTGCAACATGGGACGGTTCAATCCTTTACTCGGTCGCGGTCGTGGACATCGATGCCATGCTCTATGAGGCTGTCAACTGCACTGATGATCAAACCTCTGGCTGCGGTGTGACCCTGGCCTGTGGGTTCTCCGGTAGTGATGATGAGATCCTGACATGGACCAACACGACTGGCGCAGATGTGGATTGCATTTTGCGGGTTCATGTCTGGCCCAACAGTTCCACAGATGAAGGTCCCTATGACCTGGTTGTCGCTGGTATTGGCGTGGGCGGCGGTCCCGTCACGGCGTTCTGTGATCCGGGTAACGTGAACTCCACTGGCGGCCCGGTCGCATTGACCGGCACCCTTGGCGTTTCCGGCTTGCACATGGAGGCCAATGGCGGCCCCTTGGGCCAGTTCGGTTTCTTCCTCGTTTCTGCTGGTGCTCATGCGGGTGTCCCTGTGAGTGATGGCCTGTTGTGTCTGAGTTCTCCCATTGGTCGCTACAACTCGGTTGCCGGTGGGGTGAGAAACTCGATTGGCCAGTTCCAGGGCGGCGGCGTCTTGGTGAACCTGGTAGGAACCTCCTCCGTGGGTACTGGCTATGATGTGCCGGCGGCCCTGCCGAGTCCCCCCGGAGGGACCATTGTTGGAGGCTCCACCTGGATGTTCCAACTCTGGTACCGCGATGGAACCAACTCGAACTTCTCGAACGGCCTGGAGGTCAACTTCTAGACCCTTCTTATTTCAGACCCTCCGCAGTCTCAGCTGTCTCCATCGGCTGGGGCTGCGGTATTTTCTGCCTCCTGCTGGGCCCCAATTTGAGCCTTCCTCGACTGGCTGGCTCCCTAAATGGGTGTGTGGCATTTTGGGGGCTAGGCAAGACTGCCAACAAGTCAGACACTAAGGACTCACTTCATCCCACACAGCTTCATGCGCATTCTCCAGAGCACTCTTCTGATTTCATTTCTTACAGCTGCCGCATCTGCTCAAAGCATTGGTGAGAAGTACTATTGCCCAGCAGCAGCGAATTCCACGGGAAGTCCAGCGGTGATTTCTGCTGTCGGAAGTGACATCGTGGGCGGTAACGTCCTGACTCTGGTCGCGAATGGCCTGCCTGGCAATCAGTTTGGGTTCTTCCTCGTAGGGCCATCAACAGGGCTTGTGCCCAACCCCGGAGGCTCTCAGGGGACCATCTGCATAGGAGGCGGCTTGGGCCGTTTCAATGGCCAGGTCATGAACAGCGGCGGCATGGGTACGATTTCGGCCACTGTTGACACGCTTGCCCTTCCGGTCAATCCCGTGGCTGCGATTGCCGGTGGTGAGACCTGGCACTTTCAGGCCTGGTACCGGGACCTGAATCCAAGTCAGGTTTCCAACTTCACAGATGCGATCGCGATCGGTTTCCGTGATGTTGGCATCACCGCCGACTTCTCTGCAGATGTGAGTAGTGGAGTAGCGCCACTTTCGGTGCAGTTCACCAATGCGGCCGTTGGGGCTAGTTCGTTTGCCTGGGACTTTGGCGACAGTGGGACAAGTGCTGCAAGTAATCCAAGCCATATCTTTGCTGCGGCGGGTACTTATCTTGTCGAGTTGGTGACAACCGGCTCCGCTGGCTCGGCTGCCGATCTGATGGTTATTGAGGTGACTGCGGCTCCCCCGACCTTTGGTTCGGTGTGGGCGGATTTCACAGTGGTGGACCCTGCAGTTGGTTTGTCTTGCGTTGATTGTCACGGAGTCGGTGGGTTTGGAGACCTAGACATGTCAACCGAAGCCGTCGCCTACGCCAATCTGGTTGGTGCAGCTGCCAACTGCGGAAGTGGCAACACCCGTGTGATCGCGGGAGATGCGACGAACAGCTTGCTGTATCAGAAGCTAGCAGGTACTCAAACCTGTGGACAATCGATGCCGTTCGGTGCTTCCTATTCAGGCGACTTGGCCCTGGTCTTCGACTGGATCCAAGCGGGCGCCCAGCAGTAACGGCTGGCTTTTATTGAAGGGCCGTGGGCGGTTCTTCCGGGGTCCCCGCTAGGCGAATCCCTGACATGGAGAATGGCGCAGGAAGAATAGTTCCACCCCGGGTTCCACAACAAGGCATCCTGGGCCCATGAACCACCAACTTCTGCTGCACCTCTTGTGGCTGCTCATGGTCGCGTCTCCGCTGTCTTCCCAAGACGATGACGATGGCATTCAATGGGTTGCTCTGCATGATCTGACGGTGGAGGGCCAGGGATGGAGTGATGTGGAGTCACCCTTTGATCGTCTACCCGCCAGGGCCAAGGGTGTTGTGCGCGGAGTGGTCTGGGAACTGTCCCAGGATTCGGCAGGCATCTGTGCTCGCTTTACAACTGATGCCACAGAGATCCATTGCCGTTGGGGGTTGCGCTCTTCGGAACTTGCCATGCCTCATATGCCTGCCACTGGAGTCAGTGGAGTCGATCTGTTTGTGCGTGACAGTAAGGGCGATTGGCTTTGGCTGGCTTGTCCGCGTCCGGACAAGCAGGAGATGGAAGTGATCTTGATCTCGGGTATTGACCCCGGTTTGCGCGAGTACATGTTGTATCTGCCCCTGTACAACGGGGTCAGTCATTGTGAAATTGGTGTTCCGAGTGGCCTCAAATTGGCACCTGGACCCGATAGGCCCGAAGGTCAGCGCAAGCCCATTCTCTTTTACGGGACTTCGATCACACATGGAGCCTGCGCCTCGCGACCAGGCGCTTGTCACACCGCTCTGCTTGGGCGTCGCTTTGATCGTCCGGTAATCAACTTGGGGCTGTCAGGGAATGGACGCATGGAAACCAGTGTGGGCCAGTTCTTGTGCGAACTCGATCCAGCGGTCTTTGTGGTTGACTGTCTGCCCAACATGAACGGGAAAATGGTCACTGAGCGGCTTGAGGCCCTCGTGCATCAACTGCGCAAAGCGCGCCCCTTGACACCGATTGTGTTGGTGGAAGATCGAACCTTCGGCAATGCCTTTTTGCGTTCCGAACGTCGGCGGCATCATGAAGCGAGTCGCAAGGCCTTGCGCGAGGGGCTGAAGCGTTTGCGCGGGCAGGGTGTCGAGGGCTTGACCTTGGTGGAGGGCGCGACACTCTTGGTCAATGGGGATACCGTGGACGGCTCTCACCCCTCTGATCTGGGCTTCGCTCATCAGGCGGAGGTTCTCGGAGCAGCGCTGGAACCATTATTGCGCCCGGACAAATCACGATGAGGCTGCAAGTGAAAGGTTGGCTTTCCCAATAAGGCTCAAGCGTGTATGTTCAGCGCACCTGCGAATATTCCAGAACCCCAGATACAAGAAACCAGCCAGTAGAATGACCATGGAGAGAATCGACGCATTAGATCGTGGCACCGTAGCCCTGGCCCATATCTCTGGTCTGGGCGGTTATGTGGTTCCTTTCGGAGGTGTGCTGGCGCCGATCCTGATGATGATTGCTGCAGATGATGGTTCTCAGGCAAAGCGTGCCGCAAAACAGGCGCTGGCCCTCAACGTCTTTGTTTTTATCATGGGGCTGCTGCTGGTCATCAGTTCCTTCACTATCGTCCTGATCCCAGTCGCTATCGGCTGTGGCATCATCTTGGCTCTTCTCGCTTTCGGTCTGCCGATCTATGGACTGGTCAAAGCGATGAGCGGAGAGTTCTGTCGCTATCCCTTCGTGGGTTCATTTGCTGAGTAGCGTCCCCTGACGTTGTTCGTTAGGCTGAACCCATGGACCCGACTCGAGTCATGGCCGTTTGGAGTCGTCTGGGGGGGTCAGCGTTGGGGCGTCGGCTGTTTTCCATGATGCTGGGTTGGGGTGTGCCCTATTCCGGTTCGATTGGCGCAAGGGTCACGCAGCTTGCACCGGGAACCTGCGAACTCGTGCTGCCAGATCGGCGTCGGGTGCACAATCACCTGAACTCTATTCACGCGATAGCCTTGATCAATTTGGCGGAGCTTGCCAGTGGTCTCGCGATGCTGTCGGGATTGCCGCCTACTGCCAGGGGGATCGTGACACATATTGAAATGGAATACGAAAAGAAGGCTCGTGGCATGTTGACCGCACGAAGCACAGCTCGTGCTCCCGGGTTGATCAATAGCGACATGCAGCACACAGTAGAGGCCGAAATTTTTGATGCCGCAGGGGACCGAGTCGCCGTGGGACGCATCCTTTGGCAGTTGGGACCGAAGCCTGAGGTCCAAGCATGAGTGAGCCTTCAACGGCGTTGACGCGGGATGCGGGGGTACGCTATCCCCTGATCTGTGGCGCAATGTACCCATGTTCGAACCCAGAACTGGTGGCTGCGGTCAGCCATGCTGGAGCCCTGGGGGTCATTCAGCCCCTGTCTTTTGCCTATGTGCATAACGGCTCGTTCAGTGCTGGGCTCGATCGGGTGCGCGAGTTGACCGACAAACCCGTAGGCTTCAATGCGATCGTTGAGAAGAGCGTCAAGGCCTATGAGAAGCGCATGCGCTCTTGGGTCACTGAAGCATTGGACCGGGATGTACGTTTCTTCATCACAGCTCTTGGCAATCCTGAGTGGGTTTGCGATCTGGTGCATTCAGCCGGGGGAAAGGTCTACCACGATGTGACCGAGCGTCGTTGGGCGGAGAAAGCGCTTGAGGCCGGAGTTGACGGGTTCATCGCTGTCAATAATCGGGCTGGCGGACACGCAGGCAAGCTGGATCCTGTAGCTGTGCTGGCGGATATTGGTCCATTGAACAAGCCAGTGATCTGTGCTGGCGGAATCGGCGACGAGGTGGGGTTTGTGCAGGCCCTTGGAATGGGCTTTGACGGGTGTCAGCTGGGCACGCGTTTCATCGCCACGCCAGAATGTGCCGTGCATGAGTCCTACCGTGAAGCGATTGTTGCTGCAGGCGAGGAGGATGTGGTCCTGACCGACAAGCTTTCAGGTGTCGATGTCTCGATTCTGCGCAACCCGGCCCTGGACAAGGTGGGCTATCGGGCCGGTCCTATCGCCCGTTGGCTGTTGCGAGGACGAAAGACCAAGCACTGGGTAAGGACCTATTACACCCTGCGATCTCTGCGGCAGCTGAAGCGCTCAAGCATTCAAGGCCTGACCTATCGAGATTCTTACCAGGCAGGCAAGAGCGTTGCTGGAGTGCAGGAGATTCTGCCTGCGGGGGATATTGTCGAGCGTTTCGGTCAGGCCTGGTTGGCGTCCTTGGGGGCGGCTGATTGACCATTGGCCAGCTCTCGGCTCTGTTGTGGGGAAAGCTTTCCCCTTTCTTCTCACGTCTTCCCGATTGGTCCGTAGAGGTGTGTTCTGGGCTGGTTTGACTCCAGACAATCAAGACCGAATACCCATACTGGCGCCTGTTCAGATTCACTTATGAGAATGCTCAACCCGACCTTGCTCCTGGCCCTTTGTCCCATGGCGTATGGCGTGCTGAGCTTGCTTCCGGCAACGAAGGCCGTCTCGGCAATGGGGAGTCCAACAATGAATGTTGGCCAAGAGACCGCTGGCCAAGGACAGCTCCTTGTCGGATTGCAGCCCATAGAGGTCGTTCGGAACAGTGTCCAGCAGCCTAGGCTTTCGCCTCTGGACCCAGTAGTTGCTCCTCTGGAGACCCTGCTCTCGCCGAAAGAACTTCCGAACCCGGTTCTGCTCCTGATTGATTTGCCCCTGCCGGTGAACCCCTTGCTGGACGCCGATGCGACTGAGGAGCAGTACATGGTCTGGTATGGAGCCTGTTCCCCTTCTTACCTTGTAGTCAACCAAGTTCGTTTGCGGAGGCTCTTGCAGTTTGGGAATGCCCACAAGGAGCAAGATCTGACGTTGTTCAACATTGACCCACAGGTGCGGCGGATGTTGGCTGATCTTCCTGCCATGTCATCTGAAAGCGCTTGGCTGGCGGCCCACCTTCGTGACCTAAATCAGACGCCATTCTTGGGGCCTTTGCCCGTTGAGGCTGGAGATGATCAATCAGACTTTGAGCGCCAACTCCTCTCGCTAGACCTGGCGACCCTGGAGGTCGTCAAGAGAGAAGTAGAGCATGCCTTTGTCATTGAGAAGGCACGCTTATCGGAGGCCTGCTTTCAAAGCGGAATGTACCAGTCGGTGCTTCGTGCCAGATCAGGGTTTGGCTGAGGCCCTTTTGTCGGCCCCACCAGTTCGGTGCGTTGGGCGGAATGTGGAAACGGGATGTTCGAGCAGCGTACGGTTACTCTGAATCAGGATCAGTATCCGTTGCTGCATGCGTTGCTGCGTAAGAAGCGCTGGATCTCTGCACGAAGCGCAGAGCTATGGAGTGAGGACCGTCTTTCGTGGCAATTGAACTAAGGGGTTCAGAGCACTCCGGGTCTTGTTGCCGTGTCCTTGTTGAGCGGTTGTCCGAGTTCATCAAAAGCTTCGTAGATGCCGGCGGACGAGGGGCTTCCCGTTAATTCCTCAGGTAGGAGTGTCCAGACAACCAGGTCTCGATTCTCTTCACCTGGCCAGCTTCTGATTCTGCGGGCGATTCCCTCCTTGCAGAATCCGAGCTTTTCCGGAATTCTATTGGAGGCTTCGTTCTCAACCTGGCAATGGATCAGGATACGGGAAGCTTGCTGTGTTTCCAGAGAGAACCGAGTGAGCGCAGCCGTGAGTTCAGTTGCTATTCCGCGGCCGCATTCACTCTCTGCTACCCAGTAGCCGATCTCCATTTGTCGATTGGACTCCTTGGGTCGTAATCCAGCTCCTCCGATCATCCGCGAGTCTGTGCGGTTCTGGACTCGATAGGCAAAGTCTTCTCCGCGATCAAATTTGATGCGCTGCTGACGAATCCACTCCAGTTTCTGATCGAGTGTCTGTGGCTCGTCCAATCCCCAAGTGAGGAATCGCGAAAGATGCGCCTTGTTGGCTGCTGCAAGCGTCTGTAGTTCTTCTGCATGTTCAGGTCGGTAACAAATCAGCTCAAGGCGTTTCGTGAGGAGACGATATGCGCGTATTTCTGGGAAGGCCATGCTCTGATTCTACGCCCGTTCTTGTGGATGGAGGCAGTGCAGTTCAGAGTCCTTGGGCGGTTCCACTTGCGGTGCCCGGCAGACGGTTATTGGCTCCCCAGAGTGACCCAGGTTTCGCTTGCGCCGATTACTTGGACTTGCACACTGGCAAGGCCGCTCGGGAGCTGGGCCTGGACCGTGTAGAGTCCGCTGGGGATGCCGCGGATCATTGTGCGTCCATCTTGATCGGTAACCGCGAAGGGGTTTACACGGCCGGCGGTGACCCAGGTGCTCACGTCTGTATCGCGTTCTTGGTTGTGCAAGCTGATGGTAATGCCGACCAGCGGATCTTCGCCGAACAGAGCGTGGACTCCAAGATCTCCTACCCGACGCACTTCGAGGACTGCTGGCCCTGAAGCAGAGGAATGGAATGTCAAGGGTTCATGCCAGTAGGCGCCGTCGATCGGGGTGACTCTGTATTCTCCTGGGGAACAAGCGTGAGCGGGGGTGTTGCCACCGTGATCGCTGGTGATCTTGACCTGGTAGGAACCTGCCCAGCCCACAGGGGTGATCATGGCGGTCAGATAGCTGGCGGGCTTCCCTCGTTCCGTGAAGTGTACGCCCATGTTGTGGCTGGAATCGATTGTCTCAGTCAGGGTTTCGGTGTTTTCTTTGGCGACCTGGATGGTGCCGGTGAAAACAGTTTCTTGGGTTTTTCCGCTGAGCAGGTAACGCACCTTACCGCTGGCTCCCGCCAGGTTGACAATGCCATTGCGGCTGGTGGCCTCGAAACGAGCGCGTACGCCGGGGGTCATCTGGAAGTAGGCGGCGAGGTTGGACATGGGACGTGAGTTGCTGTCGATGAAGCGCACATGACCGGAGTCCGGTTTGAGCCTGACCTTGAGGCGCAGATCTCCAACTGCTCTGGCGTCCAGTTCTAGATGGCAGGCGTCCTTGGAGTTCAAGATCACCGCCACCGAGATCCAGGTCTGAGGGATTCCTTCAATGGTTGCTTCCCCTGTTTCTTGGTTGAGGTAGGTGGTCAGAAGAGTTGCTGCTTCGCCAGCGGTATCCGACCAACTCAACCTCAGGCCTTGTACACTGCCGGGTACATAGGGTCTCCCGTCCTCAGCCTCTACAGCAAAGATGATCTTGCGTCCTACGGGCCTTTGCAGCACCACTTCCCAGGGTGGCGAGCCCCTGGGGGTGACATAGAATTCGACAAAAGCCCCCCAGGGTGGTTCAAAGGTCAAGCGTTGAGATCCGGCGCCACGTTCCTGCAAGACCAACACTCCGGCGGGGCTGAATTGGGGTCGACCCCTTTCCATCAGAGTCCAGATCTCGTTCCCCGGAGGTGGTTCCAATCGCAGGGTCAAGGTCCCCGCCGCGTTGAGCACGATTTTGCCCAGATCGGGATCGAGATTGTTGCCTCCAGCGGCCAAGGTCGTTGGTTGGTAACCGTGAGCCGCCACATAAATCCAGGACGAAGAGGGCGCGAGGGCCAGTCCCTCAAACCGTCCCTCCGCATCACTGATGGTGTACTCGCGCTCCACATCGATCAGGGTCGTGCCCAGAGGTTCCTTGCTGGTCAGCCAGGCACCTTCGATGGGCTGGCCCGTGCTGGCGCTGACCACTTGACCCCGGGCCAGGGTGTTGGATTCCAGTTCCAGGTCCAAGGTCTTGGTCGTCCCAGGAGGAATATTCAGGTCGTGGGTGTTTCCAGTCTCTTCCCAATCAAGCGAGTAGACAATTACGCTCACTGGGCCTGAGGGTGCATCGTTGATGAGATAGCTCCCGTCTGCGCGGTCCCGAAACCACTTCCAGGCTACATGCCCTCGCTCGTCATTGAAGGCCAGTTGAAAATTGGGGACTGGTAGGCCTTTGCGGCGAACTGTTCCTTGCAGAATCGTCGAAGGAGAGACCTTCAGCACATAGGGTTCGCGGTTCTGCTTGGGATGGATGTAGTCGTACTGGGTGCCGGACCAGCCCGGTTCGCGCAGGGCAAAGGAAATCTCGCCAACTGCCAAAGCAGCGAACTTTGCGAGGCCCTGGGAGTTGGTACGAGCGCTGACCATGGTGTAGGCAGTTTCTTCGTTGTCGTACCAAAAGCCCTGCACTTCTACTCCGCCCAAGAGCGAGCCTTGCGTGTCTGTCACAATCACGCTCCCGGGCAGGCCAGCTTTCCAATTGAAGTTGACTGTCATCAATGTGCCCCCGGGGGGCGCCATGATCTGTTTCGTTTGGGGCAGCATGATCCCGCCGCTGACTGCCACCAATAACTCGGCTCCCGCGGCAGCGTGGATTCCCTTCAGGTCCCAAAAGCCGTTCTTGTCCACATGGCACTCGGCGATGGCTGCGTTCGGAAGGGAGCCCTTGGGGCGCACACTGACCCGATAGCTTGACAGGTCCTCCTCTTGCGGAACTTGATTGATGTAACCGGCGAGCTGAAAAGAGGCCCCGAGACGGATTTCTATTTCCTTGTTGTGGCTCAGGCGCACCGACCCGGCCCAACTGCCAGCCAAGTCCCCCGAACGGGCGATGATCTGGGCGAGACCTTGGAAGGCCGGTAACTCAAGAGGCTGATCGGCGCTGACGGTGCGGCGCAGAACAAAACCAACCCGTTGGTCAGCTTGGTCGGTGTCGCTCAAGCAGCGCATTTCCAGGTCGCAAGCTGCGAGTGCTGTGCCCTTGACGGGGATGATTTTCACACGCAGTGGATCGGCTGCGTGCGGCTCGGGGACCAAGCTCGTGCTTCCCGGTGCGAGGGACTGGGGCGTTGCGGCAAGGCCGGGGGTGATTGGGACCAGGAAGGGACCCCTGATGGTCTGGCAGGCGAGGCCCGGGGCTTGGGTGGGGCGTTCCGTGAGGACTTGCAGGGGTGCCCCTTGTTGGCTTTCGACCTGCTCCCAGGCAGTGCCAAGGCAAGTGGCGTGGGGTTGGGGCACCGCGCATGCCCAGAGGGCCATGAGTGTGAGTTGGCCCGGAGCGATGGGGGCAGACTCAAGACCGGTGCGCGGGGCATTGGTTGTTGGTTCCTGGGTGCTGTTCCCCTTGCCTTGGGGCTTCGTTGAGCTTGTCTGTTCTGTGCCCCTGTGCTTTGGAGTCACCGGAGTCGTTCGCGAGCCCCCCTGATCAACGGGGGCCCAGTCCGTTGACCAGTTCCAAAGCCAAACGCTACCAACCAAGATCAGCGCGAGGGCTAGGAGGGCAGTGGCATCTTTTCTCATTAGCGACCCGCCAGGCTCTTGAGGCCTGGCGGGAATAGGTTTCGATACTTATTGATCAGTTCGGATCAACCTCCCGGGGGGGGTGGGGTTGTCCTGACGGATCGGGATCGAATGCTCCGCTTGGTGCGGGTCCTCGTTCCACCGTTGTCTGTGGTGGGTGGGGCTCCGCCTGGGGGCGGAGGGCTAGCATTGGGGACAAGGACCCCGATGGCAGTCCCTCCAGGAGGGCTGGCGGGCGTGATGGGTCCCCCGTGTCCCGCAGATGCGGGAGGTCCAATGAGAAACGCCAAGAGCAGAAGAGCACAGAGAAGGGGAATCAGTTTGGAGAAACTCATGCCTCACCTCCTTCGTTGCCTTCGGGCTCGACAAATCGATGCAGGCCCTCAGGGATGGCCTCCAGAATGTCAGCCGGTAGGTAGCTTAGGTCCGGCGAGGTGCCAGGCTTGTCGAACGCCTCTCTTGAGCACAGTTGCGGGTGGTTGCGCATGGCCGCCACCGCATCCTTGACCGCTTCGAGATCTTCTGCATAGCAGCCTGCGCGAAGGAGCTCAGTCCATGGGAACAAGAACTCAGGTGATAGGGCTGCAGCTTTCCGTGCTGAAGTGACCGGACATTCTATCTTGGCCATGCGCTGAGCAACGGCCAACCAAGTCCAGCCGGTGGCTGTGAAGTCCGGCGATGTACTTGCTTCGATAGCGTTCTTCGCATGCACTATTGCCTGTTTGGGACGGTCCGTATTGCAGTAGATGGCTGCCAAGAGATTTTCCACCCTTGCGCCGGGCGCAAGGCGACGCGAGAGGTCCAATGCAGAGATCAAGCCATTCGTTTCGCCAGCTCCGTTCGAGGAGTAAGTATCAACGATTGCTTGGACGACCGGGTACAAACGTTGCCACTTAGGCGCATTGCGCGGGTCATCTTGTCCGCGATCTACGATGCGGTTTTGGGGCTCGCGCTCAAGCAGGGCATATCCCACAAACTGTCGAATCACCTGAGCAAGGTCATCGTTCTGATGCTGCAGCACACGCTGCTCCATCTCCGTATCGGTCGACGCTTTCAATCCATCGTCCGAGGAAACCCAGCTCTCGCCATCGGCAATGTCCTGGGTGAACATGGTCGTTCCTCCTCCTGAGATTCCTTCAACCAGGTCCTTCAGTTCCGGATCTTTCGTCCATTTCGGTTGCACATTCATGATGCCACCTCCTCGTGCACCAGGCACTGTTTTTGGAGGCTGCGCAGCGCGGTGCTGATCGCAGAGCGGATGTGAGCTGGATCCCAACCGGATTCCTCAGCCAACTCGGTCACCGACTGTCCGTCGAAGGCAACCCGGTAGAGGGGCTGTCTGAGGGGCATTGGCAGACCGTTGAAGGCGCAGCAGAGATCGGGGCCGGAGGCCGTTGGAACACCTAGGACAGCTGTCATGCGCAAGTGCTGTTTGTCGTGGACAATGATATTGCTCCCTTGTCCCAAGCGTTCCTCGTCACGCCAGATGATCAGGCTGGTTGCACAGGTGAGATGGGCCCGGCTCCACTCAAGCAGGCTCTTGGCCTCCTCAAGTTCTGCCATGCCCAACGCCAGTGCAATCGCCCCCTCATCCGCCACCTCGTGGTGGTTGAGCAGCAGGGCGAGGTCGCGACAATGATGGCCTACGGCCTCATGCCACTCCTCACCCTCGGTGAGTAACTTCACAATAGTTGCCGGGCCTGCGTTTTGAATGTCAGGCAGCGTTGGCAGCGTATTGAGCACAAATCGCGAGTTTGGAAACCGCTCGACAAGTCGAGCAACTCCCGGATCTGGATGCTTCATCTGATTCCTAGGTTCATGGAGGTCCGTCCTGCCGGGGTCTGTCGGCATGGGTAAGTGAGCTCGAGCGGAGACTTGCGCTTGCTGGTCGCCGGCCAATCCTGATCCAGTTTCCTGGAAGGTGGCTTGGGCGCTGCAGATGAGCATTGAGGTGGCCATTGTCCGGCTCAATAGCAGGGACGCACCGTGGCCGAGGCCGGCGGTGTGTATCTGGGATCGGGTCAAGAGGGAGAAGGTCATCTCACAAGCGCCCCGCAGGGCACACCCTGAATCTAAGCCTGATGCTGTCCGATATGGGTGTCCTCCTGCTGCCGTGGCCTTTGAGTGCGCATCTGGGTGCCGTAACCCCTTGTTGGCAAGTGGCTTATGTAAGACACAGGTTTTCTGGGGCACGAAGCTCACTCCCCCTGAATCCCCAGGTATCGCACTTATTGAGGGTGCTGAGGACCATCATGTTGGCTCCGGGGGCCTTGGTGCGGTGTGGACAACTCATCTCGCGCCCTCCGCGGGGACCGCTGCGGTCTGCTGGGCATGCATATCCTGGGGTACCCTCAGGCTTCCATGGAACCTCATGATCTGATCCTTCTGGACGGAGGCACTGGCACTGAACTGCGTGAGCGGGGCGTGGAGATTCCCTGCCATCGCACTTCGATCTGGTCTGCGCAGGCCCTGGTGGAAGTGCCCGATGAAGTGGTCGCCGTGCACCGCGCGTTCATCGAGGCGGGGGCCGAGGTGATCACCGCCTGCAACTACGCTGTGACACCGACCCTGCTTGAGCGCGAAGGCATGCGTCAGCGAGTGGAGGAATTGACCCTGCTGGCGCTCGACCTGGCGGAGCGTGCTCGGGAAGAGTCAGGCCAGGAGGTGCGCATCGCTGCCTCCTTGCCGCCTCTGGACACGAGCTATCGGGCAGATCTGGTGCCCGAGGAACGACGCCTGAGGGCCGAATGCACGCAACTCGCTCAACTCATCGCTCCTCGTGTGGACTTGATCTTGTGCGAGACCATGTCCTTGGGCCGCGAGGCGCTGGTGACGGCCGAGGTGGCCCTGGAGACCGGCCGCGAGGTCTGGCTCAGTTGGACCCTGCAAGGTAACCGAGCCGGGATCCTTCCAAGCGGCGAGGCCTTGGAAGAGGCCTTTGCCCTTGTGGCCCATCTTCCCGTGCATGCGTATCTGGTGAACTGCTGCGCTGCGAATCTCATCAGCGATGCTATCCCGCGTCTGACCCAGTTGACCGATCGGCCGGTGGGAGGGTATGCCAACGCGGCCGATGCCATGCCCGGCGACTTTGATCCTCTTGATCCCGAAGGATTCGACTCTGTGCCGCTCGATCCAGTGGCCTATGCGGATCGGGTCGAGGTCTGGGTCGCAGCCGGCGCGACTCTCGTGGGTGGCTGCTGCCACACTGGGCCCGCGCACCTGGACGAAGTGCGGCGACGGATGCTGGGCTGATCCGGAGGGGGCGCTGGTGGACCGGTCCTGAGGCCGCTCAAAGTTCCAGTCTCAGGACCCGTAGCCCGCAGCGCTGGTCGCTGAGCAGGACCCGCCGCTGGTTCTCCAGGCAGCCTTCGCGGTCCACGAAGACGCCCGTGGCCCAGCCGGGGGTGTCGAGGGTCTGGACCAGTTGCAGGGTGCTCCCTGTGCGATCAAAGCGCAGCCAGACCATCCCCATACGCCCGGCGGCGGCTACCAGGTCGACACCACTTTCGTCCTGACGCAGGACAGCGAGATCGATGATCGAGTGGTGGGTGCCATCCCAGTCGTTTGGGGGAGCGGTCCAGTGGGCTATGTCTTTTGGTTTCAAGGGATTGCTCAGGTCGAGGGCCGTGACGCGGCCGTTGAGGTCGCCGATCAGGGCCAGGGGCAGGTCCCCGATAAGCGCCGTGTCGATGGCGAAGGCCAGGCCCGCTTGATCTCCCAGGAGTTGGCGGGCAAGCACCCGGGGCGGTTCGCAGCCTGGATCCACCACCACAAACTGAGCGCGGGGGGGGGATTCCAGATTGTTGCTGGCGGCTCCAGCCGCGATAACGAATAGGGGGAGAGCGTCTGCCCGCTTCAGCTCCGCACCTCGCAAGCTGACCGGAAGTTCGGCGCTTCCCTCAAGATGTGTTCTGTTCGTAGCGCTGGGCGCGACTTTGAGGGTACTCCTGGGCTCGGCGCTCCGGGCGGCTTGCGTGAGCGCGGCGGGGTCGAACCAGAGCAGGCCCTGGTCGGTTCCGGCGCGTAACAACGCTATGCGTTCGCCAATGGGTGTGCTGTGGAAGTAGGTGTGTCCGTTGCCCTGGCCTGATGGTGGCAACTGCAAATTCCACCAAGGAAGGCAGCTGGCTCCCTGCTCGAAGTCCAGACGCATGAGGCGCGGCTGAAACCCCTGTCCCGCGAGGAGCCAAGGTGTGCCCTGGTCGTCAAAAAATGGCGTGCCCATGCAAATGCCCAGGGGCGGGCAATCCCAGGAATCGGCGACGGGTTTCAGTTCCTTGCCGGCAAGATGCAGAGGTCCCGTGGGTAGAACCGCTCCCGCATCTCGCCCGCTGAAGATCACGCTTGGATCGATGGGGCTTATCAGCGCATCGGTGGCAAAGGCACCTCGGGGTTTGCGCTGGGCGATGCGCTTGATCTTGTCGTCGCTTGTCTGCCAGATCTCAAGGCCGTGCAGAAGACGCAGGGTGTAGATCTTTTGACGACCAAGGACCAGGTCGCGCCAGCCTGTGGGTTGCAGGATGGCGCTGGCGATGGGCTCTTCTGACCCCAGTTCTCCCAGGACCAGCCGATCGGGGCGCTTTCCCGCAGCACCCTGGATGAACTTCTGGTCTGCGCCGCCTCCTGGGGTGAGATCCACGCCCATGCAACCCAATTGACCGAAGGGTGCCCAATCCAGGACCCAGGCCGGGGCCCGCATGGTCGCCATGACCCAGCGATCTCCTCGGGCATCAACGGCGACGCCGTGGTGAACGCCCATGGTGGCGAGGGCCTGAGCATTCTTGCGGGGAAAGACGGCGGCGCCCGCCGCCTGCCAGGAGCCTGTGGCGGCGCAGGCGAGGTCGGAGGTGAGCGCTACCGAGGCCACATGGGCTAGGGCATTCTTCGGATCCAGGCTCAGAGCCTGCGAATTCACATGGAGGCTGAATTGACCATCAGGGCTGATGTCCAAGCTACGAGCACCGTGGGTCCCGAGGGCGAGCATCACTTGCCCTTGGTGCAAGTCGATGCCCTCCGTGCGCACCCCCTTGAGTTCCAGTGAGGCGAGTTCCTTGCCCGTGTCCGCACGGTAGCTTCGAATTGTGCTTGCGTCCTGGCAGGCAAAAGCCGCCACCAAGAGCGGTCCATGACTGGCGACTCCCACGCACAGTTGACCCGTAACCACGGCTATCGGCTCGGGCAGCAGTTGAGCTGCCCCAGAGGGGATGCGCCAAAGGCCCCCGGTGCCTCCAGCCATCCAGATGCAATTATCAGTCCACTCAAGGTCAAGAGGGCTGGCGTCCAGCCGACAGCTGCGGCGTTCCACGAGGGAGGCGTCCGGCTTGAGGGCGAGTTCCACCAACTGCGCACCCTCGGCAACGAACAGGGACTTCTCGTCAGAGGCAACGCACAGGCGGAGTGGTTCGCCGCGGGTGTAGGAGGCGACAAGGGTGATCTCCCCGACAGGCAGCATGAACATCGCTGTCAGTGGGGCAAAGCGACCAAGGGTCAGGGGCTGGGTCAGGGGACTGGATCGGGCGTGGATCACGGACCCTCAGCTTATTGGAAACATCCCAGGGGTTCACTCGCCCCCTGCCGTTCCGGTTGCGGAGTGGCATGGAGCACTGTGCAAGAAGGCGATTTCCAGTATTGACCACAAGGGCGGGGAGGGGGCCTTACGCGTCCGTGAGAGAAATCCAGGGGCAGGGTCTATTCATGCCACCCTCTTGTCCTAGACTATGCGACCGTCCCACGAGGGACGGCACCCAACCCAACAACCTTCACCCCCCCAAGAGTCATGATCGATACAGGAGCCCAGGCCCCCGATTTCGAGCTGGACAGCCATCTGGACACCACGGTGAAGCTCTCGAGCTTCAATGGTTCCAAGAATGTTCTGCTTGTGTTTTATCCATTGGATTTCACCCCTACATGAAGCATTGAAATCCCGGGACTCGAAGCGCTCAAGGAGCAATTCGAGGCCTGTGATACCCAGGTCTTGGGTATCAGCGTTGACAGCAAGTATTGTCACAAGGCATGGGCTGGGTCGTTTGACGGCATCACCTATCCCCTTTTGGCGGACTTCAATCCCAAAGGCGCAGTGGCGAGTTCCTATGGCTTGATGCTCGATGATATGGGCATCACCGATCGCGCCACGGTGCTGATCGGCAAGGATGGTACGGTCAAGTGGGCCGAGTCCGCTGGCGTCGGTGGCGAGCGCAACCCGGGCGATCTGCTCGGCAAGTGCAAGGAGCTTGGCTGAGCCAGAGGCGGCATCTTCGGGTGTTGCATACGGAGTCAGACAGACCGGTGGTCCGAGGCGCGAGGCGCCCCGGACCACCGGTTTCGTATGGGCCTGGGTGTGAGTGGGCATGGGCCCCAGCGAACTGCCGGTCGGGTACAGGTGCCCTAAGATAGGCCTGAGAGCGGTTTCAACCCTTGATCTTCTCTGATGGGCTACACTCGATCGAACTGGACCCTTCAGGGTCGAGCCTTCTCTCTGACTTCTTTTTACCCCTCTTGTTCTCATGCTAAAAGTACCTGGCATCGGGCTGTCAGCGGCCCTTCTCCTTGTTTCCTTCGCTAGCGCCCAGAACGGCGCGGATGACTGCGCCTCTGCAACATCCATCACAGGCGTTGGCCTCTACTCTTTTGACAACACGGGCTACACCATCGACGGCCCTGCAGATTGCTTCGGTTCACCTGTTCGCAAGGACATGTGGTATGCCTGGACTGCTACCACCACTGGCCTGTACATCATGTCTTCTTGCAGTAACAACCTCACTGGAGCAGGGGCGACCTTTGATACGAAGATTGTGATCTATGACGGCCTCAGCTGCTCCAGCTTTGTGCAGTTGGACTGTGCAGAGGAATCTTGTGAAGTCAGCGGTATTTCCGGGGCCAGGGTGACCTGGAGCGCGGTTGCTGGGCAGCAGTATCTGCTGCGCCTCGGCGCGCGCCAGCCCTTCACCGCTGGGTTTGGCGCCTTTGAGATTCTCTTGGATCCCTGCGACACCTTGACCGATGATGGTCTCGAGGACAACGATACATTTGCCACGGCCCTGCCCCTTGCTCCCGGAACCTGGACAAACCTCCTGACCACTTCCGGGGACCCGGACTTCTACAGCTTCACCCTGCAATCGGGCGAGCGCGTTGACATGATTACGACGCTTGCTTCGAGCATGGGCGACATCGATTTTCGGATCTATGATTCTTCCGGCACGCTGTTGGCAGATGTGGAAGGCCCCGATCCTGAGTACATCAACTTGAGCAGCGGCGTGGAAACCGTGGTCTTCGAGGTCTACGAGGATCCCGGCAATGGTTTCGCTTGTGGTCAGTACAACATGACGATCGTGATCGGTCCGGATCCATGCTTCAATCTGCAGGATGATGCTTTTGAGGACAACGACACCTGCGCAACCGCCGCGGACATAGGCGATGGTACCTATCTGGGTCTGGCCCTCTTCGCGCATACTGACTTGGACATGTTCCGAGTCACCATCCCTGATGGGGCTGTTTTTGTTGCTGACTTGATGCACACCACGTCGAACAACTGTACTGGAGAGGATATCGACATGTTTCTTTATGATGCCTCTGCCGGCAGTTGTAATGATGATCCGACCATTGATCCGATCAATTCGGGCGAACTGGCCTCTGCCTGGACCTGTGCCGATAACGAGATCCTGACTTGGACGAATGCCACCGGTTCTGGGATGACCTGTCTCCTGCGAATCTCCATCTGGCCGGATAACGTTGCTTCTGGTTGTTCAAGTTACGACCTGACTTTGAGCGGAACCGGTGCGGTTGGTCCGAACCTGTACTGCAGCCCAGCGAACCCGAATTCGTCGGGTCTGTCAGCAACGCTTGGGACTTCCAGTATGAGCGGCCCCGGGGTCTTCCACCTGGATGCGACCCAGGGACCCATTGATCAGTTTGGCTATTTCCTGGTGGCGGCGACCGGTGCTGAACCCGGGATTTCCGTGAGTCAGGGCATGCTCTGCCTTTCTCCTCCCTTTGGTCGGTATACCTCGACCGCCGGTTCCGGGCTCAACTCCTTGGGACGCTTTGACGCAAATGGGGTCATGCAGAACCTGGTAGGGACTTCAAGTACCGGGGCTGGCTTTGATGTGCCTGCGACCTTGCCCGCACCTCCGGGCGGTACCATTCTGCCCGGGTCCACCTGGGACTTCCAGTTGTGGTACAGGGACCTGGGGGGTGCGTCCAACTTCTCGGACGCGATCTCGGTTGATTTCTGATTCGCCTCGAAGGAGAACTTGTTTTCAGCGCCCCGGTTTCACCGCCGGGGCGCTTTACTTATGCCAGTGACTTGTGCGCGGGAGCGAAAGGCGCGGAGGGGCTGGTAATTTGTTGAAGTAGGCCCAAAGAACCGAGCCCCTGTGTCGTAGGTGCTCTCCTGAACGTACCTGTTCAGCGAGGGGGCCGAGTTTCTGTTCTGTACCAGCAATGACCAATACCATGAGTTCCACCCAAACCAACCCCTTTCTCGTCAGGCCTCGATTGGCCACCGCCCTGGCACTTTCCGCTCTGCTCTTCCTGCCCGCATGCCTTGTTTCCGGGAACAGTGACATTTCCTACACGGGATCCCGAGTCACTGCCGAGACGTTGGCTCTTGTCGGACCTGGCGAGACCGAAGCATTTGTCTTGGAGATTCTGGGAGAGCCAACCCTACGGCTCGAGCGTGCAGACGGTTCCCTGATCTGGCGTTGGGACTACTCGATGGCCACCAAGAGCAGGGGTGGAGTCTTCTTGTTGATCTCATCGAGCACCAAGACCACCGTTGAGCACAGAACCTATGTGACTCTGGTTGATGGAGTCGTGACGAAGGCCTGGCAGGATTGAGAGCGGAGGGCGATCGCCTTTCTTGAGTCCCTATCCGAAGGGAGGTTGCCACCTGTTGATGCGCGTCATGTAGGCCTTGCGGTAGGGCAGGGCTGATGCGTTGTGCTGGGCGCAGAAGGCAAGCGCGGCGCGTTCGTCGAGTTTGAGATCTTGCATCACGGCCAGCACACGGGGAGTAATCAGGGGTGGCTTGCTTAGCAGCAAGGCATTCTGATCGCGCTCACTGAGATCCTTGATGGCACAATTGATCGCACGCTTGAGAGCTTTCCTGGTACAGGCGTCAGGGTCCGGGCCAGCCTCGATAGGGGCAAAGGCCTCGCTTATATGCTGGGGCAACACGCTGACCAGGTCCGCCATCTCGTACAGCAGGTAGCGGCGTTTGAGGACGGAACGTACTAGCGGAATCAGGGCAATCGGTACCAGATGCCCTTCGATCCAGTCCAAGCGGTCCTCACCATTGAGCAGCAGCAGGAACGAGGCGCTGCGCTGGGCATTGTGCTGCGCCAAGGCAGCCGCGGCGGTGCGCGGACTGGAGAACCTGGATCTGGTAGGGTGGACGGAGAGCATGGGGTTTCCCCGCAGAGGCTATGGCCTCGTGCGTGCAATGACAAGAACGATCAAGAGGCCACAAGGTTACAAGAAATCTCCAAATACAGGGATGTCAACTGGTTATCCACAGTGGTGCTCAGAACAGTAGTGCTCAGATCTACTTCCCGCCAGCCTGGTCATCTCCGATTAGAGGCAGATGTATTGTGGGTCCTCAGTCGGCGCACAGAGTGCTTTGATGAGCAAGGATGTCCGACACTTGTCCAGTATGTTGGTTTTCTCTGGGCAGACCCTGTTCCCCGTTCCTTTTGGTGCGTCTTTCGGCTCTGACCAGGATGCTCTGCAATCCTTGTGGCTATTATTGGATGGCGCGAAACCACTTCGCTTGAAATGGGTTTCAGACTCTTGTGGCTGTCCCGGGCTGGGAACCCAGAGGACATCTGAACCGTCCTCATGCCCTGAGGGTGCTACCTTTGGAAGGGCGCAACATCCTCCTGCTATCCATCGACGCCCTGGGACCCTCCCAGGACTTGATCCAACTAATCTTTGTCGACCACAGATGACGAAACTGCTGACAAATAGACCGTTCTGGGGTTCCTCGTTTCCCTCCCTTGGGTGCCTGGCAGTCTTGACTGCAAGCGTGTGGGCTCAAGGCCCACCTCCACCCCTGGGGCCGCCACCTGTGCCGCCTCAAAATCAGCTATCTCCCGCCAAGGTAATCCTGGGCAAGGCGCTGTTTTGGGATGAGCAGTTGAGCTCTGACAGCACCGTTGCGTGCGGTACCTGTCATCAACCCGCTGCCGGTGGTGGGGACCCGCGCAATCAGGGTGATATGCGCAACCCTGGAGCTGACGGAATCCTGGGCACTCCTGATGACGTGCTTGGGTCACTAGGCGTGGCTCGCACTGATTCGAATGGCAGTTATGTTCCCGATCCTGTCTTTGGGCATGACGTGCAGGTGACTGGCCGCTCTACACCGAGCAATCTGATGGGGGCATATTTTGTCGATAACTTCTGGGATGGTCGTGCCACTTCGCAGTTTCTGGACCCTCTTACGGGCAACGTAGTGATTCCCTTTGGAGGTTCACTTGAGAGTCAGTCCCTGGGTCCGATTATGTCTAGTGCAGAGATGGCTTCTGAAGGCCGTACCTGGGGCGATGTAACCTCCAAGTTGGAGCAGGTCGAGCCACTTGCAGTCGCTTTCAACCTCCCTGGTGACCTCAATGCTGCACTGGCTGGTGGGGCAACCTATCCAGATTTGTTTCAGGCGGCATTTGGAACAGATGAGATCACACCGGTGCGAATTGGGTTTGCACTGGCCTCATACCAGCGGACGTTGGTTCCCAACCAGACTCCGTGGGATGCTTTTACCGCTGGAAATCAGGGCGCTTTGACCCAGGGGCAACAGGCGGGCTTGGGCGCTTTCACGAGCCAAGGTTCACGCTGCAACGCATGTCATGGAGGCAACCTTTTTGCAGACAATCAGTACCACAACCTTGGGTTGCGCCCGATCGCTGAGGATTCAGGCCGACAGGCAATTACCGGGAACTTTGCAGATCGTGGGCGCTTCAAGACGCCAAGTCTGCGCAACATTGGCTTGCGGGGCGGAGCTCTCTTTCACAACGGTTCCCCAAACACAACAAACCTGAATGCCCTCTTGGCTTTGTATGACGCGGATGGGGGGCCCTTCGGTGACAACAAGGACCCGATTCTGAACAACCTCAATGTCCCGCCGCAGGTGCGTCCTGCTCTGACGGATTTCATGGTCAATGGTCTTACCGATCCAAGGGTTGCAGCTGAATTGCCTCCCTTTGACCGGCCCAGCCTCTCCAGCGAACGCACTCCGGAGCCGATTGAGATCATCCAGCAAGGCGCGCGGGCAGGCACTGGTGGCTTTGTCCCGCAGGTTGTCGCTCTTAGTCCTCCCCATGTGGGCAACTTCGATTGGAAGCTGGGTCTCTATGATGGACTGGGCGGAGCCAAGGCGGTGGTCACCGTATCGCACAATCCCCCCAGCGCACCAATTCCAGGTTTCAGCGTGGTTGGCTCCGCAATGACCTTGAATGGGTCGGGGCCTGGTCAGGGTTACACAACCTGGCACCGAAGCATGCCTGATGACTCGGGCCTGATTGGCTTGGAGCTTTGGTTGCAGTTTCGTGTGAGGGACACCGGCGCCCAGAACGGCGTAGCCCGTACGCCCATTGTGCACTTGACGCTCTTCTAGATTACCTGTCTTTTCTTGTGAGCCCGCGCCCATTTATCCCATGGGGCGTGGGCTCTTTCTTTTGAAGCGGCCGCCACAGGTCTTAGTGTTCAAGAGCGATTTCCGCCCAACCTACATTGCCAGACTGGCCATTCCAACGGGAGAGAATCTGAACCGTGAGTGACTGGATCGGTTTCTTGACATTCAGCTCCAGGCGCGTGGGGATAATTGCGTCCGAGTGCAAGGTGGCCAGAACTTCGTAGCGGCCGTTGATTGTTACCTTGATGTCCTTGATCGGGTTCCAGTTGTTGATCTGGGAGCGTGAAGCAACTGCCTGGCTAAGAACCAGGTTTGTGCAGCGAGTTGGTTTTTGCAGATCGATACGTACCCAGGGGTGGGCGTCATTGGGGCTAGGTTTCCAATGTGTGGCGTGGATGTTGTCCAGCAGGAAGCCTATGCCGCGCCCTTGGGCTTCGCTGGATGCGTGCAGTGTGGTGGGCTGATGGCGAAGGATGTTCTTACCCAAGTAGGGCTTTGCATCCCGTAGCAGTTCCTCTTGGTTGCGCTCGATCTTGTAGCTCATTGGTTGCGAGCGCAACTTGGTCGTCTTGTTGTAGTTGTCGGGGTACTCATCAAGGGCCACAACCGTGGCCAGCACTTCGATCTGCACCGTTTGTGGATGCTTGAAGCGAATTTTGCTTGGGAAGCGTTGATGGTCCCAGGGCTTGAGGGGATCCGCATTGACTTGCGCGCGGGGCTTGCCGTTGATCAGGTACTCGACCTTCACAACGCGCAGTCCAGTCTTGGGAGCGGGTTGTGCGGCATAGCTGGCAAGCACGCCTTGATCGATTCCAGTCATGAAGAGTGTCAACTCCATGTTTCCATGCACTCTATAGTGAAGGGGTCCAGTGGTTTTTCCCGCGGTGTGTCCCAGGACCGTAGCCTTCTTGCCAGTCATGGCCGCTGTGGCTTTGACCAGGAACAGCAGCGCAAATGCCGTGTTTGACTGGCTGTGCCAGCCCCCGCTGTCAGTCTGTTTGCCTAGGAGGAATTCTGCTCCCTCAAAGTACCAGTCGGGGCGAATGGAATCCTCCATGCCAGGCAGTCCTGCCGCGCGTTCGACTCCGTAGAGGTAGTAATAGAAGTCGTGCCCGTTGGGGTCCGAGGTCATCGACCAGTTGTGGTCAAGCCAGTTGATCGCCTGGGTGAGTTGCTGTTGGGCAAACTTGCGTGTCGTCGAACCAAGGTGCTTGCCTGCGCAGATTTCCGCTACACGACAAACCGTGATGGCGGCGGTGCTCATGGAGCGTGAGTCATTGCGGTCTCCACGATAGCGGTAACCCCTTGTGAGGTGCGGCTTGAGTCTGCTTCCGGGTGCGGCGGGAAATTCGCCCTCGAGGCCTCCGTAGTGATTGTGAAGAGCATTGACCATGCGGATGTGCACATTGCGGGGTGTCTTGATCTCCAACTCATGTGCACACCAAAGAGCCAGGGCTGCGTACTGGGTGCAGGAGAGGTCATTGTTGCCCTCCGGGTAGCCCCAACCGGTGTCAGGGTCCCTCCGCTCCCACTCCAGAATCCGGTCGATGATGCGTTCCGCCCGTTCCATGTAGATGGGTTTGTTGTCTGGATCCCCATGCTCGATCAGATGGCGCAGGAGCATCATGGCCACGCCTGCTGTATAGGTGTGATGTGGTTCTTCTCGGTAGATGAAGCGCAGGGCTGCCTGCACCGAGGGGTGGGTTACCGAGATCCCGCTCTTCAGGAGCGCATAGACCGCCAAGGTCGTCATGCCCGCGCGGTACTTTGGATGGTGCTGGCCCCAGGAACCGTCTCGGGCCTGTTCTTCCATCAGGCGCGTGACACCTCGGTCGATGGCGGCGTTTATCCTGCTCTGGTAGTCCGTGGGCCAGCGGGAGGGGATTCCCCGCAGAGCTGGAGCTGGCAGCGCTGGCAACTCGCGGCTCTCCTTGTTGTAGCGACGCTTGATCTCCCCAGGCTTGACCTGATTGTCGTGCATCCTTGCGCGCAGCAGGGTGCCGGTCAGGGGATGGTCTTCGTTCGTATCCTTGTAGGCGCCCACCGTCAGGATGTGATCAGGTGCGTAGATCACATCGCCGCCGGGAGCATCGCTGAAGGCCGCCTCTTCTCCGTTGACATAGAGGCGGCTTGTCTTTCCGTCATAGGTGCCTACGACGTGAGCCCACTCTCCTTTACGCAAAGGCTGGGGAGCGGTCAGGTACTCCAGTCGGCCCTGCTCTTCGGTGGCAATCGCAAAACAGAAGCGCTTGTTGTGGATTCCCAGCAACCAGCCCCGTTCGAAGTCGCCGTTGTCTTCAAATGCACCAACTATCCCACCCCATGCCTGGGGTCTGTCCACCACGACCCAGGCTTCAAGGGAGACCTTTCGCTTGGGAAAGGTGTCATTGGGTGTATTGATTAGTTGCGTGAGGGCGGGTTGCTTGCCATTTCGAAGAAGCCCCTTGCCCCCGGCCAGGAACTCCAGTGTTCCGCCGGCTTTGAGGGAGATCGCGCCTAAGCTCGGGGTAAACGTGTTCTGGTTTAGCGACTCAGCATTGAACTCCCAGGCCAGCTCGTTTCGGCCGGGCCCATGTAGCAGGAGAATGGTGAGGATTGTTACCAGCATTGCATTCAGGCGAGGACTTGGTCGACCACTCGACCGTGTACATCTGTTAAGCGGAAATCGCGGCCCTGAAAGCTGAGAGTCAGGCGCTCATGGTCGAAGCCCAATTGGTGCAGGATGGTAGCGTTCAGATCGTGCACGCTTACTCCATCCTTGTTGATGTTGTAGGAGAAATCGTCGGTCTCCCCGTGGGTGATGCCTCCTTGTATTCCGCCGCCGGCCATCCAGATCGAGAAACAGCGTGGGTGATGGTCCCGACCATAGTTGGTCTTGCTGAGAGGGCCCTGGCAGTAGGTTGTGCGTCCAAATTCACCGCCCCAGACTACCAGGGTCTGGTCCAGCAACCCACGCTGTTTGAGGTCCTGGATCAATCCGTGACTTGGCTGATCAATGTCCCTGCAGGCATTGGGCAGGTCACCGGTCAGATTGCCGTGCTGATCCCAGCCGCGAATGAAGATCTGTATGCAGGGTACGCCCCGCTCCACCAATCGGCGGGCCATGATGCAGGAGTGGGCGTAGGTTCCGGGGTCTTCTACATCCGGGCCGTACATGTCGAGTACCGCTCGGGATTCTTTCTTCAGGTCAACCAGATCAGGTACGGAAGTCTGCATTCGGAAGGCCATCTCGTATTGCTCGATGCGTGAAAGGATTTCCGGATCTCCATGACGGTCGTGGGTCGCTTGATTCAGTTCCGCCAGGGAATCGAGCATAGAACGTCGCAGCTGGCCGTCGACTCCCGGTGGATTCGAGAGATAGAGCACGGGGTCTCCGGCGCTGCGCAGGGCGATGCCTGAGTGCTCCGAAGGCATAAAGCCCGAACTCCAAAGACGGTTGTAGAGGGCCTGAGCCTCAGCGCGCCCTGACCAGCGCGGAGTCATGACCACAAACCCTGGCAGGTCCCGATTCGGGGATCCAAGTCCGTAGGAGAGCCATGAACCCAGCGACGGGCGGCCAGGTTGTTCCGAGCCGGTCTGCAAGAAGGTGATGGCCGGATCATGATTGATCGCGTCCGTGTGCATGGAGCGGATTACCGCTATGTCGTCCGCCATTTTCTGGTGATAGGGCAAGAGGTTGCTGATCTCTGTGCCGTTCTCTCCGCAGCGTTTGAAGTCGTAGACCGAAGGAGCGATGGGGAAGCGCGTCTGACCTGAGGTCATGGTGGTGAAACGTTGACCTTTTATCACCGATTCGGGCAGGTCCTGGTCATACATCTCGCGCAGTTTGGGCTTCCAGTCAAATGTCTCGAACTGGCTGGGCGCACCTGACATGAACAGATAGATGATCGAGCGTGCCCGGGGAGTATGGTGGGTCGTGCGCAGTCCGTCTGCGGCCTTGGCATTGGAGCCAAGAACTGATGTCAGGGCAGCGGTTCCAAGACCGGCGCTGGTGGAGCGCAAGAACAAGCGCCGTGTCAGGTCCTGGCGCAGTTGTCGAATGGGCTTTGGATCGTGGGGCTGCATGGGGTCTAGCCGCGTGTGATGACTTCGTCCAGGCTGAAGAGGGTACTGGCAAGAACCGCCCAGGCTGCGATTTCGGGGGCATGGTCTGGGTTGATCATGGGTGTCGCGCCCACAGCCAGCAGGGCGGCTGCGCCGTCGGTGTCGGCAAGGAAATGTTCCCTCGCCTCATCGAGCAACTGCAGTAGCAAGGTGCTTTCTGATTGATTGGGTAGACGGGAGGTCAGGCTCTTGAAGGCGAAGTCCAGCTTCGCCAGATCATCATCGCCTCCCTGGGCAATGATTCGGTTGGCGAATTCTCGTGAGAACTCCACGTACTGGGGGTCGTTGAGCAGGGCTAGTGCCTGCATTGGCGTGTTGGTTCGCTCTCGTCGGACGCAGGTGGACTCGCGACTGGGCGCGTCGAAAATCGTCAAATTGGGCGGGGCCGATGTGCGCTTCCAGAAGGTGTACAGGCTGCGGCGATAGTTGGCCTCGCCCTTGTCCTGGGTGAAGTTCACCGTATTGCTACCGCTGTAGCCGACGGCTTTCCAAAGTCCCTTCGGCTGGTAGGGTTTGACCGGTGGTCCGCCGATTTCTTCCACCAAGAGGCCGCTGACCATCAGGGCTTGATCTCGCAAAATCTCTCCGTCCAGGCGGAAGCGCGCTCCGCGGGAGATCAGCCGGTTGTTCGGGTCTTGAGCCAGTTTCTCTCGTCCGGACTTGGAGGATTGGCGGTAGGTTGCTGAGGTTACGATCAGGCGCTGCAAGTGTTGCAGGTTCCAGTCGTGCTCGCGTAATTCAACTGCTAGCCAGTCGAGCAATTCTGGGTGAACAGGCCGCTCTCCCTGGGTGCCAAAGTCCTCAGAAGTCTTGACGATGCCGATTCCAAAGATTCTCTGCCAGTGGCGGTTGACCACGACCCGAGCAGCCAGTGGATTGTTGTCAGCTACAAGCCACTGGGCCAGACCCAGGCGGTTCTGGGGCGCGCCCGTTGGTAGTGGCGGCAAGGAGGTCGGCGTGTTCGGTTGAACAGTGTCTCCCGGCCGATCATATGCGCCGCGCATGAGGATGCGGGCCGGGCGTGCCTTGGCAAGCTCTACGCTGACCATGGAGGTGGGCAGGGTTGTACGCAGTTTCTCTCCATCGGCGCGGGCGGCGTCCCGTTTGTCCCTGAGGGCGATCCATTCGGGGGCGTGCTTACGGCGAAACAATTCGCGCAACTCGGCCTGTTCTTCAGGCCTCCGTTCCGATGCGGGGGAAGCCAGGGTCAAGGCCGTGGCAGGGGTAAGTTCTGACGGGGACTGCTCCGCCAGGCGCCAGGCGAAGCCTGATGCTCCTCCATGGTTGTTGATCTCCAGGAGCAATTGGTGTTCGCCAGCCTCGACTTCCAACTCCAAGAAGTCCTGGTCGACAGCGTGCCCGCGCATCACATGCCTGGCAAAGACTCTTGTGTTGTCCAGGAAGACTCGCACGCCGTCATCGCTACCCAAACCGAAACGCAGGCTGCGGGTACTGGGCAGAGACAGAGTGCGGGCCAGATAGAACGAGCCCAATCCCGAGGGCAGGCCGTGGGGCTTACCGTCCAGGAGTTCAGGACTCTCAGTCCAGATTGGTTTGCCTTCCTCATCGAGGGCAGCGAGATCCAATTCCTTTGAGAAGGGATGGGGTGCGTCTGGTGCTGTGATGGCGGTGGAGAGTGTCTGGCGCGAACTCACGAACCAGGGGCCGCTCATAGGGGCCAGAAGGTCGGGGTCTTCTGAAATCGCCAGACGAAAATGTCCTATGGCATGCTGGGGAAACTGGGACTCAAAAGCCAGCCGAACTCGCAGCCGTGTCCCTCCTTCGAAGCCAAATGGTTGCTTGGCGTTGAAGCTCGCATCGCGAGGTCCTGTTCGACCCAGGCTAGCCCAGCCTGTCTTGGGGTCAGCGTCGAGGACATGCGCAATGGGGTAGTTGACCTGTGAGAATTGAGCGCTGGGGTTGGTGAGTTCCACGGCTTGCCAGTCGGGGTCATTGACGCCATATGCGGCGATCTCCAAACTCAAGTCCGTGAGGACATAGTTTCCGTTCGTCGCGCGACCGGGCAGATCACCCACTTGAGTCTCATGGGTCAGGGCTTCGAGCCGTAGTCCAGTGATCTGATCTTCTCGACAAGTGCTTTCTACAAGGTAGACATCCGTTGCGGGGTTCGGTCCGCTTGCGAGAATTGCTTGATCGTCTTCGATCTGTAGTACCGCGCCGTTCTGTGCGCTGGCGACAGTGGGGTTCAAGATCAACCAGCGATCTGCCAGCTCATCATTCCATTCCTGTTCCCACTTGGCTTGATGGGCATCGGTCGCGGGCATGGGGGCATCGAGTTGTTCTCCTAGGATGCTTGCCAAGTCTTCGAGCCGAGCCAGCTCTTTGGTCTGTTCCTCATTTCCTACTCGAATAAACGGCGCGGGGTTGGGAATATTCTGGTCACTAGCTGTATCCGAGATGGAGTTGAAGAACCCCAGCATGGAGTAGTAGTCCTTCATCGAGAAGGGATCGTACTTGTGGTCATGGCACTGAGCGCAGCCCATGGATACCCCCAACATGACCACCGCCGTGGTATCCGTGCGGTCCTTGGCATAGATTGAGAGGTATTCCTTGGCGATCATGCCTCCTTCGGCGCTGGTTGGGTTGCAGCGGTTGAATCCCGATGCGACCTTTTGTGCTTGGGTTGCCTCGGGTAAGAGGTCTCCTGCCAGCTGCTCGGTGGCGAACTGATCAAAGGACATGTTTTCGTTGTAGGCACCAATTACCCAATCGCGCCAGGGCCACATACTGCGCAGATTATCCAGGTGCAGGCCGTGGGTGTCCCCATAGCGTGCGGCGTCGAGCCAGGTGCGCGCCAGGTGCTCTCCGTAACGGGACGAAGACAAGAGGCGATCGACAACCCGTTCGTAGGCTCCAGGGTCCTCGTCTACCAAGAAGTTCTGAAGTTCTTCAAGGCTGGGAGGCATGCCAGTCAGGTCCAAAGACAGGCGGCGCAGAAGCGCTGCGCGATCAGCTTCCTTAGCTGGGGCAAGGCCCTCTTGTTCGAGCCTGGCCAGAATGAAGTGGTCGATAGGATTGCGCGGCCAGTTTGTGTTCTGCACCTCTGGCAGGTCGGCCTTGAGCGGCGCGACCCAGGCCCAGTGATCTTGCCAATTCGCACCGTCGGTGATCCATGTGCGCAGCAGATCGATCTCTTCACTGGAGAGTTGTTGCTTGCTATCCGCCGGAGGCATGCGCACATCCGGATCACTGGAACTGATTCGCTGCCAGAGCTGACTGTCTTCGAGGTTGCCAGGGACCAGCGCGTGTCCTCCCTCCTTCAAGGCCGCCAGGGCACCCTCCTCGGTGTCCAATCGTAGACCCGCCTTGCGTGTTGCTTGATCTGGCCCGTGGCAGGTGAAGCAGTGCTTGCTCAGAATTGGCTGAATCTGCTCGCGGAAGTCGGGGCTTTCTTGGGCTGCTGCTTGAGGGATCAGAAGCGCAAGGGCCCAGAGGGGGTTGGCCTGGGGACAGGTCATGGCCACATGCTATAGCATGGCAGTCGGATGCGGGGCCTCCAGATGCCCCTGGGTGGCTTGCATGGTGTTCCGACCCGCGCCTAGGGTGGCCTGTCGTAGGATGCGCTCCATGGGCGGGCGACCAAAGCAACGAAGGGGAGTCATTGGGCGCTTGCGTCAGCGTGTGGAGGCATTTTTGGTGGAGCGCGTGTGGGATGCGGACCTGGACGGTTTCTCGTTTCTGCGTCGCACGGCGTATCGAGTGGCCCGCATCGGGTACCTCGCCATGCGGGGTTTTCGCGATCACCGTTGTTCGACTCATGCCTCGGGCCTGACCTATGTGACAGTGCTGTCGATCGTGCCGCTGCTGGCTATGGCATTTTCCGTGGCCAAAGGGCTCGGAGCCTATGAACGCCTGCGCGCTGAGGTCGTGAATCCATTTTTGGATCGAACCTTTGGCGCCAATGGTGTCGATGGAGCAGCATCCGATCTGCGTTCGGCCATTGACAAGATCTTTCACTTCGTGGAGCGTACGGATTTTGGAAGTTTGGGAGCGATTGGCCTATTGGTGCTGCTGTGGACTGGCGTCAAACTTCTGAGCGCGGTGGAGCACACATTGAACGATATCTGGGGTGTGCGACGTTCGCGCACTCTTGCGCGCAAGTTTGCGGACTATCTTTCCTTGGTGGTGGTGGTTCCGGTGTTGTTGATGGCGGCCACCACAGTGACCACGGCATTGCATGCAGATTATCTGCCCGAGGGCCTGAGCGAACTCTGGCCCAAGTTCGTGGCCATAGCTGCCACAGTGATCGGTTTCACCTTCATCTATCGATTCACTCCGAACGTCAAGGTTCGTTCTTCGTCCGCATTGCTTGGTGGCTTACTGGCCGGCGGTCTCTGGCACCTGGCCCAACTCGCCCACGTGGCGTTTCAAGTGGGAGTCGCTCGTTACAACGCGGTCTATTCTACTTTTGCGGCTTTGCCCGTGTTCCTGGTCTGGTTGTTTGTGTCCTGGACCATTCTGTTGATAGGTGCGGAACTTGCATCTGCCCATGCGACGGAACCGGTGTTTCGGCGCAGCTTCAAGGCTCTTGCTTTGGGACCCGCAGCCCGGCGAATTGTGGCTCTCAAGGTGGTCTTGCAAGTGGCAGGTGCTTTTCGTGGTGGGGATGCACCCCTTGCTCCAGGCCTTATCGCGGAACAGATCAAGATGCCCGAGCGTCTGGTGAATGAGGTGACTTCTGGACTTGAGAGCGCGGGAATTCTGAGCGTGGTGGAGGACGGTCAGGACAACGGAGGGGCTTTGGTGCTTGCCCGGGATCCTGCTGCTGTGTACTTGCTTGATGTGGTGGAGGCTGTGGATGGTCTTCCGCCGGAATCGCAAGACCAGGAACTGGGTCCCGTTGCCGCTGTCCTGCAGGAGTTGCGCCTGGCCCAGGTCAACAGTCCCGAGAACATCGACATCGAATCCCTGCTGGTGCGCGGGCTGGAGACTGAGGATTAGCGTGGAAGGCTAGCTCCAGGGCGCATGTGCCCGGGCTGCAACTGGAACCGTTCGCATGCTCCCATCGGCCTCCACCAAGACCGCTTCTTCGTGCAGGTTGACCGTGGGGCATACATGGCGTGGTACGAGCAGCAGAGCTTGACCTCGTTCGGGCGTCGCGCCTTCGTGAACCACAAAGGGGAGGTGCTCTTCGCTGGGGCTCATGGCCTGAAATTGAGGTTGCCCCTGGACCGTTGCGCAGGGATCTCCGGCTTCTGCGGCCAGAGCCTTGGAGCCAGCGTCGCAAGTGAAGTGCTTTTCTCGCGGGTGGCTGATTACGCGGGTCAGGACCAGGGCTGCGGGCAACAACTCCAGGCTTGGGTTTTCCTCCTTCGAACGAAGGTCGTGAAATACCACCGTGCCCGGGGAGACCGTGTGGAGCAGGCCTTCCTTCCTGAACCCCTCAAAACTCAAGGCGGCTTGAAAGGCCGGAGTTCCCGCGCTGACCACTTCGTTCATATTGGGTGCCAGTTCGCGAAGTTCTTCCAACAGATTCACCGTGCGTTGATAGCAGTCGTGCACCGCAGATCGGCGCTGTTCCTGATCGGCCATGTGCAGGTGTCCGTCATAGACCGAGATACCCACTAGCCGCCTTCCCGCTGCCTGCGCAGTAGCCAGAATTCGCTCTCGGTCATCCAACGGAATCCCAGTGCGATCCATGCCTGGATTCAAGTCGATCCAAGGCTCAAGTGTCTCTGGCAAGGTCGCTGCACCTTCAGGATCCTCCACCAGCATTCCCACTCGCAGTTCCCGAAAGGAACCAGCAACTCTATCGAGTAATTCAAGCGTCGGCCCCACATGGGGAAAGGCCACCAATATGCTGACCCCGCTGATCTCCCGCTCTCGCACCAGTCGTCCCAGGTGCTCCAACTCCCGCGGCGTGGCACACTTGAACCGCCGAATTCCCGCATCCAACAACAACTCCCAGACCTCAGAGATCTTTGTGGTTTTCACATGGGGTCGCCAACAATCGGCAGCGCCGCAGAGTTCAATTATCCGCGCGATATTACTGCGCACATGCTTCATCAAGATGACCAGAGCCGGGGAGGGTAGGCCCTCCATGAGTTCCTTCGGGACTTGATTCATGACGCTGCAGATTGAACCGGGCCTGCCAATCTGCCACTCTGCGACTCGTGCCGCTACCCCTAATGGAAATCAAGACCGTGGAAGGAGCGCCCGGAACCGCGAGGCGTCTGGTTCTCGGGGGTTCCGTAGGGCTCGAATCCCTGTCGGAATTGCGGGAGCGGTTGGACGAAGCTTCTGCGCATGGGGCCGTGGAATTGGACCTCGCAGGAGTGGGAGGGTTTGTTGGCGGTGCGGCGGCGGTGGTAGCGCCAAGGGTCAAGACAGGCGCGGTGCGGGTCTTGAATGTGCCCGATGGAGTCTCTTCGGTGTTGGACCTGTATCTGGAACGTGCGGCGGAGCCGGAAGGTCAGGCCAAACCTCCCATGGATCTGATTCCCTGGCTGGGAGAGGCTGCCAATAAGTATCGCGAGCGCAGCATGGGGATGCTTGCATTCTTGGGAGAACTAGGGCGGTCTACAGTTCAGGCGATTCGTCGGCCGAGCACCGTTCGTTGGCAGGATGTAACCAGCCTCCTTGCGCGGCACGGAAGTGATGGACTGCCGATCAATGCTCTGATTGGTTTCCTGATGGGTTTGATCACGGCTTTTCAAGCGGCGGTGCAATTGCGGAAGTTCGGCGCGGACGTGTTCGTGGCGGATTTGGTGGGGCTTTCGCTGACGCGGGAACTCGGACCTTTGATGATGGCGATTGTGTTGGCTGGTCGATCAGGTGCGGCTATCAGTGCAGAGTTGGGCACAATGAAGGTTGGCGAAGAGGTGGATGCTCTGCGAGTGATGGGCCTGGACCCCGTGCGGTTTCTGGTCTTGCCGCGAATGATTGCAGTTACCTTTGTGGCGCCACTTTTGAGCATCATGAGCACGCTGGCTGGAATCTTTGGTGGCATGTTGATCGCTGACGGCCTGTTGGGGATTCCTTTCAGCGCTTTTATCAACTCTCTTGAAGAAGCGCTGGGCTTCGCCGATGTGTTCACCGGCATCGGAAAGAGCCTGGTCTTTGGCATCATCGTGGCCTTGATTGCTTCTCAGCGAGGGCTGGCCACCCGGGGAGGGGCAGAGGGAGTGGGGCGGTCCACCACTGCAGCTGTTGTGACCACTCTGTTTGCATTGATCGTGGCCGATGCCCTCTTCGCGATCCTCTTCAACATGTGGGGCATTTGATCATGATTGAAGTAAACGAACTTGCGATCGGCTATGACGGTCACGCGGTGCAGAGCAATTTGACTTTTGAGATTCCCCAGGGCGAGCTGGTAGCGATTCTTGGGGGTTCGGGTTGCGGCAAGACCACTTTGCTGCGCACATTGGTGGGCCTGCTCCCCGTGATTTCGGGATCAATGCGGGTGGCTGGATCGAACAACCCCGCTGAAGATGTGGGGCAGCCTCCGTTCGGTGTCATGTTCCAGATGGGTGCGCTCTTCAGCTCCATGACTCTTGAACAAAACGTGAGTCTGCCCCTGGAGGCATGGACTGACCTGGATAAGGATACGATTTCAGAGATTGCTCGGGCCAAATTGGCCTTGGTGGGGCTCGATGGGCAGGGTGGCCTGTCTCCGGCCGAAATCTCTGGGGGCATGAACAAGCGGGCCGCTATAGCAAGAGCCATGGCCCTTGATCCTCCGCTCCTGTTCCTGGACGAGCCCTCTGCGGGCTTGGATCCCAGCACCTCCGCCGGTCTCGATGAGTTGATCATCTCCCTGCGTGAAGGCCTGGGCACCACGATTGTGCTGGTAACCCACGAATTGGATAGCATCCTACATCTCAATGCTCGTTGCTTGATGTTGGATGCTGAGGCAGGCACTCTGATTGCAGATGGACTCCCCGGGGAACTGCGGGGTGACCCAACCCATCCCGCTGTAAACGCCTTTTTTCGGCGTGAAATGAAAGCCAAGACATGAAACGTCACGAATCCTGGAAGCTGGGCCTCTTTGTCCTGGCAGGTATGATCCTCTTGGTGGGGGCTGCATTCTACCTTGGTGCGAGGCGCTTGATCCGGCCTTCGGTAGAGGTGATTTCGTTCTTCGACGAGTCGGTGCAGGGGTTGGACACGGGGGCTTCCCTCAAGATGCGGGGTGTGGCGATCGGCAAGGTGACCGACATCGCATTTGCTCCAGACCGTCGTGTAGTCAAAGTTACTTCACAGATCTATTTGGATGTGCTTAAGGGGATTGGCTTGACAGATTTTGCTACCGACGCAGA
The DNA here is from genome assembly GCA_014238415.1 of Planctomycetota bacterium. Classification (GTDB taxonomy): domain Bacteria; phylum Planctomycetota; class UBA1135; order UBA1135. Next base: position 68,558 of record JABABA010000022.1, read on the forward strand.
TCTTTTCCAGATGCTGCCCGATGACCTGCGCGTGCAACTCGCGGTGACCGGCATCACAGGGGTGCGGTATCTTGAGGTGGATTCGGTGGACCCCTCCGATGGATTGGATCCGGTGTTGCTGTTCGATCTGCCTGCCAATCACTTGCCCGCACGCCCTTCGACACTTCGAGGTCTGGAGCAGAGTGTCGTGGCTCTCGCCAGTTCGATTCCAATAGTGATGGAGCGTCTCGAGAGCCTCTTGATCAATATCGAAACGAACCTGGACGAGATGCATCTGCCTCAAGCTGTCGCTGATGCACGAGGGCTCTTGAATGCTTGGCGCATCGAGGCTGAGGAGTTGGATCTGGGCGCAGCGCAACGTGGGTTCAGTGAAACCCTGGCTGATTTGAGCCGCACTGCTGAGGCGATTGAGGCCGCTGCCAATGAGGCCCAACGGGGAGAGGGCGCGATTGGCGGCGCTATGGTTTCGGTTGATCAACTGGCGGAGTCTGCCAGGATTGCCCTGGCGGATGCCGATCTGCCTCGACTGGTGGCCGCCCTGACGAAAGTAGCAGATGGCCTTGATGGTCTGGGCCCAGAAGCACGCGTTCTGCTTGGAGATACTCGAGTCGCTCTGCGTGGCCTGCAGCATTCTCTCGCTGCTTGGACCAGCTTGTTGCGGCAACTTGAACATGATCCCGCTGCTCTTGTTCGCGGCCGGACCCAAACCAACCCATTTGAAGGGAGTGATAACTGATGCGAAGTTCTGTGATCTTGGGTTTCCTGTTGGTTGGCTGTGTGAGTGATCTGGTTCCTCCGCCTGCGCCAGCGGTCCATTGGTTCAGTTTGGATCGTACCCGTGTGGTTCAGAGCGTAAGCGCAAGACCAGGCACAGTCAGCGTACACTTGGAGTCGGTGGAGGCCGCCAGGCACTTGTCTGATCGGTTGGTGCGTCGCATCTCGGACGTGGAGTTCACTGTGCACGAAGACACCCATTGGGTTGAGGCTCCCGTGCGTGTCTTGGAGCGGGGTCTGCGCCGGGCCTTGTTTGAAGAGCGTGGTCTGGTTTCTGATTTTCTCGGAGACGATCTGGTTCTTACATGCGAATTGGTTTCATTGGAAGAAGACCGCCGCAATGCCCCTGTAGCACGCGTGGTCCTGCACCTTGAGCTTTCTTCCCAGTTCCGTCTGATCCGGTCCAAGACCATCACAAAGACCGTCGCAATTACCAGTCCTATGATTGCGGCCACTGCTTTGGCTATGGCTCAAGCATTGGAGTCGGCCGTAGATGCAGCTGCAGAATGGGTGGCTCCTTAGGGCGCCATCAATGTTCAAAGAGAGCCGG
>JABABA010000023.1 GCA_014238415.1 Planctomycetota bacterium
GGCACTTCGCCGCTCACTGTGGCGTTCTCTGACAGCTCGACCGGCGCGGTTTCGAGTTATGCCTGGACCTTTGGTGATGGCGCTACCTCGACGCTCCAGAACCCGAGTCATGTGTACTCGGTCGCTGGCACCTATTCGGTCAGTTTGACGGTGACCGGGCCCGGTGGTTCGGACACCCTGACGCGTACGAACTACATTGATGTGACCGAGCCCGCTCCCGTGGCTGGATTCAGCGGCACTCCAACCAGTGGTGCTTCGCCCTTGGTGGTTGCTTTCAGCGATGCTTCGACTGGCGTAGTGACGAACTGGGCCTGGGACTTTGGTGACGGGGGGAACTCGACTTTGCAGAACCCGAGCCACACTTATACCAGTGCCGGAACCTACACCGTGAGCCTGACTGTGACTGGACCAGGCGGTGCCGACACCGCCACCGAGGTGGATTACATCACGGTTACCGATCCCCCCGGTGGTGGTCCGTTGCACTACATATCATTCTTGTCGAATACTTCCGTTCCAGGTGTTGGCACGGTTCGGGATGAAGATGTGGTCACCTATGATCCGTCCACGGATACATGGGCCCTCTACTTTGATGGCTCTCAAGTTGGCATTGGTTCTACTGACATCGATGCGTTCCATGTGCGGGATAATGGAGAGATCATCATGTCATTCCAGGCCTCGGTCAATTCCGTGCCCGGTTTGACAGGTGGCCCCAATGGACCCTCGATAACTGACAAGGACCTGGTGGTGTTCACGCCTACCTCGACCGGGTCAACCACGGCTGGCTCATTCAGCTTCTTGTTTGATGGTTCAGATGTGGACCTTGACAGATCTCGCGAGGATATTGATGGGGTGCACGAGTTTGCCGATGGCAGCCTGGCACTCTCCTTCCGTGGTTCAACTCAAGTGGGCATCGGGACCGTGCGGGATGAGGATGTCTTGCTATTCATTCCGACCACTCTTGGTACCGACACCAGCGGTTCTTGGTCCATGCATTTCGATGGATCTGACATGTCACTCAGCAACAGCGGCGGTGAGGACTTGAGTGCAGTGAGCTTTGATGAGGCCGGAGACCTTTGGTTCTCCACTGTGGGTAACTTTACCAGTGGCTCAGTATCTGGATCTGATGAAGATCTTGTGCGCTTCAGTGGGTCTTTTGGCGCTTCAACCTCCGGTACCCTGACGGTTGAACTGCGGCTGGGTCTAGTCGGGATTGATGCTTCCGAGGATGTTGATGGCTTGAGCGTGCACTAGATTCTCTCATTCATCACGGAAAGTACCCCTGCTTTCCGTGATTGATGGGGGAGGCTGTTCAGCAGGCTGCTAGCACATATCCCAATTCGAGAGCTGACGAACGATGACGAACTCATCGGGCAGTTGTTTGGCTGGTCCCTGGACCAGAGAAATGTTGGCACCATCAAGTCCTGGCGTGGACTTGGCTACTTGATAGAGGTTGATCACATCGAGTACCCGGTCGGACAATCGTCGACCAGCGGGCTCCTGCATGATGAACTCGGCTTCTCCATGCTCAAGGACCGATGTGTCGATTTCTGGCAGGTCCGCTGCTCCGCAACTGCGGATCTGGGTTGCTACAGGGCCCTTGGGTGCAATTGGGCGACCATGAAGGCCCCAAAGTCGAGCACCGTCGTGGGCTCGCATGTGGAACTCGACGACGGTGCGTTCGGGAGTGGATAGGTCAGGCCTTGGCGTGACCAGAGGTGCTTCAGGTTTCTGAGGGAGTTTTTGCAGGCGTTCCTCCCACCAGGAACGTTGAAGCAGGAGCGGCGATGTACGAGGGTCGGAGGACTGCATTCCAGCGCAGAGAGCCAAGGGGGGTGTCTGAGCGAACGAGATTCGAGGGCTTCTTGGTCAGGATGGGCCATTCCGAGGCACCTGGGGGGGCCTTGGGCGCATTTGCGTGGCTGCCGGGTGTTTGTAATCTAAATGTAAGGGCGAGGTCCGCAGTAGTTTACGAACTGCGTCCTTTTCTCTGGGGCTCCAGGTCCGTGGAATGGGGCCTCCGGGTTAGTGCCCGGCTTCCAATGCCCCGCGTGGGGTGGGGCGCAAGTGTGTTCTCCGCTTATCGCATCGGGGTGGATCAGACGGCCCCAGAACACAAATGGACACTGATACTCAACCCATTCAGCAAGGGACTTTTACAGCGCTGCTTGCACTAGCGTTGGTTGCTTTGGTTCCAACCTTGGGTGCGCAGGACCAAGAGGCTTCGCCGGCGGGTCCGGCTATCTTGATCAAGGCCGAGCGCGTGATCATCAGGCCGGGCAAGGAAGTCAGCGATACTCAGGTCTTGGTTCAGGGGGGAAAGGTGCTTGCCGTAGGGAAGGACTTGGAGGCCCCGGAGGGAGCAAAGGTCTTCGAGAGCAAGGTGGTCTGCGCCGGCTTCATTGACCCGTGGTCGACCCTTGGCTTGGACTCGGATTCTGCTTCGCGGGCAGATACCAACATTCTAACAAGGGCTATAGATGGGTTGAACCCATATGGGAATGAGGTCCATTTGGAGGCTGCCCTGAAATCTGGCATCACCGGGGTTGGGGTTGCGCTGGGCGGCAAGGCATCGGTCAAGGGGTTGGGGGCATTCGTACATACCCTTGGCAGGTCAGATGGCGGGATCGACGTCCTCCTGAAGGATGCATTTATCGGTGCCACGGTTGGAAACTCCGGCGATGCGTTTGATCGCATTGGGCATGTAGAGCGTTTGATCAAGTACATCAAGGCGGGTGAGGACTACCACTTGGAACAGGTGGAGTATGTCCATGAACTTGAGAAGTGGCGCGCCGAGATCATCAAGGCCGAGGCCAAGCTTGAGAAGGACTTCAAGAAGGCCAAGAAGGCTCGGGATAAGGAGATCAAGGAAGCCGAGGAAGACGGCAAGGAGTTCAAGGAGAAGCGCCATAAGGAAGACCGTCAACCTCGCAAGCCGCGTTACGATGGCGAGAAGCAGGTCTGGGCCAGGGTCGCGGGGGGCACTCTTCCTTTGGTGGTAGAAGCTCACCGTTACCTTGAACTGCGCGCTCTCTTGGACGGCACCAAAGACTTCGATCGCCTGCGCTTGGTGATAGCAGGCGGTACCGAGGTGCTCCCATTGGCGAAGACTCTCACCAGGCGCTCGATCCCGGTAATTGTCTGGCCTGCGCCCCTGGGGGCTGGCAGGTCGGCAAGCATGAGGGGACATGATCTTTCTCTGGCGGGAGCGCTCGCCGAGAAGGATGTGCGTGTCTTGCTTGGCAGTGGTGGAACGGCAGGGACCCGTGACCTGCCGCTCTTGGCGGCACTTGCGGTTGGACACGGACTGGAACCGGAAAAGGCCCTAGCGGCCCTGACTACCGAAGCTGCCCGGGCTTTGGACATGGGCAGTTCTCTGGGCAAGGTACGGGCGGGTTACCGAGCAGATCTCTTGCTATTGGACGGCGACCCGCTTTCTTCGAATACCAGCATCCGGCAAGTAATTGCTGGGGGCAAGGTTGCTTTTGACGCGGAAGGTGGACAGTGATGAACATTCTTGTAGCTCCAATCCTAGGGGTGTTGTGTGCCGCTTCTGTTGATAGCGGCTCGCTTGTACTTCAGGCGGATGTTGTTCATGGACCTGAGGGGCCCATTGAAGACGGACGCATCCTGATCCGCGATGGCAAGGTCGCAGCTATTGGCGAGGGCCTTGAGCTGCCCGACGACGGACACCTGATTGAGTTGGAGGGCCATCTGTCTGCTGGGTTGGTTGCCATGGGCGATCAGACAGGTCTGAAGGGCGAGGAACTCGACAGCACGCGGCAAGTCATGGATGGCGCTGATCTGGTGTTTGGTTATGACAAGACGGCCAAGGAGTGGCAGGCTTTTCTTGAAGCCGGCGTAACTGCGGTGCTCTTGACTCCCAAACCTGGCGCGTTGGTGGGCGGACGTACGGCGGTGATCAAGCCTGCGGGCGCAGTGGTTCAACGTCGGGCACATTTGCATGTGTGTTTTTCCAGCGCCGCATTCAAGCGGGGTGTTGCCCCGGCAAGTTATCCGGGCGCAATCTCCATATTGGAAGAGAGGATGGCGGCTCCCGTGGGCGGGTTCGCGTTGGTTAGTCAGGGTCTCGGGGTCTTGCTTATAGCGGAGACCCGTTCCGAGGCTCTCCGGGCCGTCGCTTTTGCCCGGCGCCATGGCCTGAAGGGTGCTCTCTCGGGAGTTTCGCGGGCTGGTGATCTGGCTGACGAAATCCACGCTGCCGGATTGGGGGTGATTTTGCCTCCTATCGCTGCTGCAGCGGATCCCCGTGTGGCTGCTTCGGCGGCAGCTTTGGGCAAGAAGAAGATTCCATTGTCATTTTCGCTTGGGGCAGCCAAGCGTTCACCCCATGCCTTACGGCTCTCCGCAGTGCGTTGTATTCAAGCGGGGCTTGACCGTGACGCAGCCTGGAAAGCATTGACCTCGGGAGCCGGCGAAATCGCCAATGCTCCAGTGGGTTCTCTGGCTGTGGGCAATGATGCGGATCTGGTGCTTTGGTCTGGGGATCCTCTAGACCTGGCCAGTCGGGTGGAGCGCGTTTGGATTGAAGGCAAGCAAGTTCACGGAGACGACGACCAATGATTACTCCTGTTTTTCTGATTTCATCTCTGCTCCTGGCCCTTTCGCCGACCACGGTGGATGTCTCAAGGGGCAAGGATCTCGTGGTACACGCAGAATACTTGCACCTTGCACCCGGCGAGCTTGTGCGCAATGCTTTGATTCAAATCAGCGATGGCAAGATTGCTGCGGTCATGCCTGGGCGTAGCGCTCCTCTTGGTGCAATTAGCGTGCATTCGGTTATGGCCGGCATGGTGGATGCGAGCGCCCGCACCATTCCCTCCAACGGCGCTGTGGAACAGTCGCAGGAGGTTATTGTCAATCTGTCAGTTACCGATGCCCTGGACCTATTCAGCCCCGCCTGGGACAGGCTTGCGCGGAGCGGTGTGACAACTGTCTTGATTGCTCCCCCGGACTACAATGTGATAGGAGGCTTCACTGTCGTGGTCAAAACCAGTGGGGCCAAGCGGGTGGATTCTCGCGTGGTCAGCGGCACCCCGATTCTGCGCGGCGCGATAGGCGACTTGCCCAGCCAAGGCAACTCACCTGCCTTTGGCCGTCCCCGGGACTATTTCGCGCGAAGACCAACCACTCGCATGGGAGTGGAGTGGGAGTGGCGCAAGGCTTTCTTTGATGCCGCCCAGGTTGAGCGCTATCCCGAAATGGCCTTCGAAGGCGCTGATGTTTTGCGAGCTTGTCTCGCGGGCGATGTACGCATCTTCATTCAAGCCTGGACCACTGCTGACATCCGCACGGCAATCTACTTGGACGAGGAGATGCAGGCCGAGGGCTATGGTGATTTGGACCTTGTAATTGACGCAGGCGCCGAAGCCTGGAAGGAGCCTGCTTTCCTGGTTCGCACGGGAACACCGGTGGTGCTTCCTCCGTTTCCTGCCACCGGGCGTCTTGGAGAGCAGGCATTCATGCCCTGGGACACGGGACGCAAATTGATTGATTTGGGAGTACTGGTTGCACTCTCAGCACATGGGGAGACCGGATTGAATGGAAGACTCTCCACTCAGGCGGGTTATGCCATGCGCGGTGGACTGACCTTTGACGAGGCTCTCGCCTGCGTCACCACAAATCCCGCCAACTTGCTCGGCGTTGAAGAGCGAGTTGGATCTGTCAAGCCAGGAATGGACGCCGATCTTGTGCTCTGGAATGGAGCTCCTTTCTCTGCTACCAGCAACATCGTTGGCGTGGTGGCTTCCGGCGAGGTCGTCTTGGCCCCGCGCTGATCCCTCCTCAATAAACTCACGCACTTAGCACACACCCCCCTCTGTACAAATGAAGATTTCATCCCTCACACGTCTCGCCACAGCCCTTGCGCTCACCGCCATCGCCTTTGGCGGGGATAGCTATGCGATAAAGGTCGGCAAGATCATCACCATGGCGGGTGATCCGATCGAGAACGGCATAGTCCTGATCGAAGACGGCCGCATTACGACAGTTGGCGAGGCCGCAGATGTCCAGATTCCATGGGATGCTGAGGTCTTTGAGGCCCCGGACCTGGTGGCTTTCCCTGGTCAGGTCGAGGCCTGTACTTCAGGTGGAATGGACCGCACAAACGAGACCATCGATGTCGCGCCTTTCCTAGACGTGGTGGACTCTGTCGACCCGGTGAACTTCTTCTTTGAAGAGGTGCTTCGGGCGGGCATCACCACTTTGAACATACAACAGGGCAATTCGACGGTCATAGCTGGGCGTGGCATGGTCGTCAAGCCCAACGGCATGACCGTGGCTGCCATGATGGTCCGTCCTCAGTCTGGTATCAAGATTGCCATCACTCCTAAACGGGGCAAGTCTCGGGCCGTTCAGCTGATGATCCTGCGAGAAGCATTTGCAGGGTTGCGTCGCACGCTGGAGGACATGGTCCAAGATTCTAAGGCGGGTAAAGATCTCGCACGGCGTGAGGCCCTCGCTCAAGGGCGAGACTTTGAAGCCGAAGAGGGAAAGGGCCGCGCCATGACTGGGAACGGTTGGGTTGTGGAGGGCCTTGAGGCTGTGCCGCGCGCCTCGATTGACTCAAAGCTGTTGCCTCTCCTGGATATCGTCGAGGGCCGGATCTCGGTCTATCTGGTCTGCAGTACACCTATGGATGTCTTGCACGGCCTCGAGATTGCTAGGGAGAACGGGTTCCTCAGCCAGACTGTGCTGTTGATCGGACCCACTTGCTGGAAGGTGTCTGATCAGATCAAAGCGGCTGGTGTGCGTGGGGTTATTCTGCCTTCAACTCTTGAGCACACCGAGCGAGCGCCTTTTGCTGATGAGGATACGGTGACCTTGTTGCCTGAGCACTTTACCGAGAAGGAGATTCCTCTTGCTCTGGCATCGCTCAACAGCACCACTCAACCCCTTTGGTTTCAAGCCGCTCGTTGCGTGGCCTTGGGAGTCGATCGCGAAACCGCGCTGGCGGCGATCACTTCTGGTCCGGCCAAGGTGATCGGCCTCGAGAATGACGTGGGGACCATAGAGAAAGGCAAACATGGCAACTTGGTCTTGTTTAGCGGAGACCCCCTCAGCCTGCAGAGCCAGGTGCGCTATGTCTTCATTGAGGGCAAGATGGTCTACGATCGCGCAACCGACAGCCGGCTTCAGCACTTGATGGATGGCGTGGAACCGGAAGGCACCGCTGCGGACGAACCCGTAGTGGAGGATGTTCACGAAGAGGAACGCGAAGACGGCGACAAGTGACCTCCCGAGAAATATCACCATGCTGAATATCTTCACACTCTTGCTCTTGGCTGCTCCGGGCGGCGATGCTGTGGTTCTGCGAGCTGGAACCATTCACCTTGTGCAAGACGACAAGGTGCTGCACGACTCCGCTATCCTGGTAGAAGACGGCAAAATCGTTGCAATCGGGCCTGACCTTGAGACACCGCTTGGTGTTCGGGAGGTGGACTATGGTCCTGACGCGACCATCGTTCCGGGGTTTGTTGCCGCCGATAGCCCCTACGGGGCTGGAGGATCTGCTGATCGCAGCGCTGCTCCAATGCTGCGGGCTATTGACAACTTTGACCCTTACTCGCGCTACACAACTGCTCTTTCGGGCGGTGTAACCACCTGTTATCTGAACCCCGGTGTCGATCGCTTGATTGCGGGTCAAGGGGCCGTCGTGAAGGTAAAGGGAGACAGTCCCGAGGACTACCTGCTGCTAAAGGCTGCTTCGATTCAGGGCAGCATCTCAAATAGCGCGCGTAACACGACTGCCTATTGGGAGCCGCCATTGCCCGCCACGGTCGATGTAGGCCTGGGCGTTGCTCAGCCTCAACTGCCGCACTCCACCATGGGCGCGATTGTCGGTCTGCAGGAGTTGTTTGACTTTGCACAGGGAAACCAGGCTCAGGCCAGCGAGTGGGGCGCCGCTGCGGGGCCAGCCCTGGCCCAGGCGATCTCCGATGGCCTGCGTTGGCGAATGGCAGTTGACGATCCGCGACAGACCGTTGCCCTGTTGGACTTCTTTGGGGGAGTTCAGCAGTCCTTGGTGCTTGAGGGCAGCGCAGGGTTCGCAGGTCTAGCGGATGAGTTGTCCGCTGCAGGGGTCTCGGTAATTTTCAAACCGGGGCAGGGACAGTCTTCAAGCGCCCCCTCGTTCGTCTTCTCGGGCGGCTCGTTCTTTACGATCAGCTCTTCTCCTCAGAGCAGTGCGGGTAAGGCGCTGGCTAAAGACTTGCTCTCTGCTTCGCAACTGGCGGAAGCCGGTGTGCGCGTGGCCGTTGCGACTCCCCGAGGCATATCCATCCGAGAGCTGCTGATGCGTGCAAACCTAGCACGGCGCGGCGGCATGTCTCCTGAGAATGCTCTGCGGGCGATCACGTTGAACGCCGCTGAGATCCTCGGCGTAGAAGATCGAGTTGGCAGCCTGGCCGTTGGCAAGGATGCGGACTTCGTGATTCTCAATGGAACTCCCTTGAATCATGAAACCCGTGTACTGGCTACATGGGTTGATGGAGAGCTTGCATGGGAGAGCTCGAGCTTCTCTGCCACTGTGATTGCAGTGGATGAATTGCATCTAGGTGATGGCACTGTGCTAAGTCCAGGTGAAGTGTTGATGCAATCGGGCCGTATAGTTGAAGTGGGGCGTCATGTGGCTCGGCCCCGGGCCGCGAAGGTTGTGCGCGGTGTGGCAGCTATGCCCGGTGCAATCGATGCTTGGGGTCATTTGGGCTTGGAGGGTTCGGGTAAGAGCTTCAATGCGAGCTTTGACCTTTCACGAATAGTTGAACCTGGCAGCAATGAGGATCGCGATGTCGCGGCCTCTGGTGTTACCACGGTAAACATGGCTCCAAAGAGTGCATCTCATGGATCGACATTCATGACCTACAAGCCGGTTGGTACCGTTCCCAGTTCAATGATCTTGAGCAACCCTGCGGGCATGTGGCTGGTTTGGGACCATTCGATACCGTCTATGGCTGGAGCGGCTGTTCGCGATATTCTTGGTAAGGCTGAGACCTACAAGAAGAAGTGGGAGGAGTATGAGGCCAAGTTGGCCGCATGGACCCCTCCAGCGCCTGAAGCTGATGATGGAGATGATGACGAGGACGAAGACGAAGACGATGGTGCTGAAGAGGACGAAGACGACGACAAGAAGAAGAAGAAACCCAAGAAGAAGCCCGATGCAATCGGCTGCACTGGGACCTGGGAGTCCGGTAACACGCGTCTGCGCTTGATCGAAAAGGAAGGGGAACTCGAGGGTTACCTGCGCCTGGATGGCGTTTCCGATCTAATCATCGTCAGCGGTACAAGAGATGAGCATGAGGTCAGTCTGAACGGCCAGTCCGGGCCCGATTCGATCAGCCTGAGCTTGACCCAGGAGTTCGAAGAAAACGATGTGGACCAACCGCGCTTTGAAGGGAAGTACACAATCGGTGAAGCTGAGGCCCAGGATGTGACCTGGCCCCGTACTGGTACCGACTATCCAATGGCTTCAATGCCCGAGCGCCGCAAGGTGGCCGAGGCAAAACCTCCCAAGGGCACTCCCAAGTCGCCAGGCATCAACCCAGGATTGGAGCCTATCCGTCAGGCCATGCTAGGTAGGGGCGCGGTGCTGGTCAGCATCAATAATTCTGAGCAACTCAACGAATGTCTCTCGGTGTTCAAGCAGTATGGCATCCGTCCGGTGCTGGCTGGAAGTGCCCGTCCGAGTTCCAGCCACGCCAGGCTGATCTCTGGCGTACTGCTAGGAAGGATTTCAAGTACGCCGCCGCCCTCAGGCATTCCTTTCATGATGCGTACGCGTGCTGAAGCTGAAGCGGCAGACTTATTGAACGACGTTTCACTTGAGGTGGGGAGAGGGCTCTCTCCCACAGCAGCCGTGCGGTGCCTGACCGGGTACCCGGCCGAGATGTTGGGAGTTTCTCATAGGGTTGGGTTGTTGAAAGCGGGCCGCGACGCGGATCTCGTCCTTTTTGATGGGCCACCTCTGCATCCGTCCAGTCAAGTCTTAAAGGTTTGGGTCTATGGCAAGGAGGTGTCCCGTTAGGGCGCTAGGAACATGAAGAAAACAAAATATACTTTGATCGCGCTGGGCATTTCGATCTTGATTGCCCCAGCCTTCGCCGGCGATATGGGGGCTGAGCAAGGCGATAGCCAAAAAGGAGCGAACTTCCGTATTGCCAGTGAAGGAGAATTGGATCCTGGCGCCGTCGGGGGAAAAGGGCTCGCGATTTTTTCCAAGAAGATTGTGCTTTGCGAATGGCAGGGCCGCGATGTGATCAACAACGGCGTGATCATGATTCGCGACGGGAAGATTGAGGCGGTGGGCAATCGCGGCGAATTGCTACCTCCTCCGGGCTACGCCCTGTTGGATGTGGGCGATCAGTGGATCACTCCCGGTTTGGTGGAGATGCACTGTCATATCGCCGGACGATTTGGTCTGAACGACATGGTCTATCTTGCCAATCCTGGCATTAGGGCCTCGGCAGACGTGTTTGCAGGCAACTCTCAGTTGGACAAGGCGCTTGGTGGCGGTGTGACTACGGTGCTCTATATCCCTGGGTCGGGAACCAATGTTGGCGGTCAGGGCGTGTTGCTGCGGACCGGTTTTGCCACCTACGAGGCAGCCATCATCAAGAACCCGGGCTCGCTCAAGCTGGCTCAGGCAGGCAATCCGGAGCGTTGGTTGATCAGGCCGGGTCGAACATTCATGAACTGGAACACTCGTCTGACCTTCAAGAAGGGTGTGGCCTATGCCCAGGAGTGGGAGGCCTACGAACGCGACGGCGGGGTCATGCCGCGCAAAGATCCCCAATGGGAGGTCTTTCGCAACCTGCGCAAGCGCGACATTCACATATCGACCCACACCCAGATCTATCAGGTTGTGCTGATGACCATCACCCTGGTGCACGATGAGCTGGGACTGCCGTTCTTTATCGACCACGGCACGTTTGATTCCTACCGAGTGGCTGAAGAAGCGGAGAAGCGGGGTATTTTTGCGTGCCTCGGCCCACGTAACATCGACGTACCGAGCGCCAGCTTCCGGAGGTTTGGCGGCTCCAATCCTGAGCGCCTCCAAGGCGTTGCCGCGGGCTATCAGGAGAGCGGATTCACGCGGATCGGTTTCAATACTGATTCCCCCGTGATTCCCCAGGAAGAGTTGCAGCTTCAAGCCTCCATGGCCGTGCGTTATGGCTTTGATGAATCCCAAATGGGCACCCTGCGTGGCCTGACCATTGTCCCTGCCATGGCGGGCGGTATTGGAGATCAGGTTGGCAGCCTCGAGGTCGGTAAATTTGCCGATATCTTGATCACCACCGGTGACATTACTGACCCACGTCACTCAGTTGAGCTTGTCTTGCAGCAGGGCCAGGTGGTCTACGACGCCGTGAACCAAAAGCGCCGCTGGTAATACGAACTGATCTTCCATGTCCTGTTCCCTGCACCTTCGACTGCTGACTCTTGCTCTCTTGGGCATGGGGCTGTCGGCACGTGCACAGACGCCTGCCGGAGAACCGGGTGGCGCGGGCCTTGCAATTCTGACTCACAAGGCCCTGGTAGTGCCCCTTGAGGGTGCTCAGGTGATCAACAACGCAATGATCCTGGTTCGTGATGGATGCATTGAAGCTGTGGGCTCGCAAGCCGAAATGGTGGCACCAAACGGCTATGAGATCATGGACGCGGGCAGCAATTGGGTTTGTCCTGGGTTCATAGACCTGCACTCCCATATTGCTGGCACTTTCGGCTTGAACGATACGGTCTACCAGACCAACCCTGGATTGCGGATTACGCCGGCGGTGATTCCTGGCAATCCACGTCTCAAGTTGGCTCTGGCGGGAGGTGTTTCCACTGTGCTTTTCATTCCTGGTTCCGGTTCCAATATGGGAGGCCAGGGCGTGCTTCTGAACGTTGGCGCGGAGAAGTACGAGGAAATGGAAATTCGCAGTCCTGGTTCTCTCAAGATCGCCCAAGGAGACAACCCGAAACGCTGGGGCTACGGAATGGGTCGTATCATGATGGCCTGGAACTTGCGCCAGGATCTCCTGCGCGGCAAGGCCTATGCCGCCAAATGGCAGGTATATGAGCGTGATGGCGGCGTCGAGCCCCAGCGTGATATCCGATTGGATGTATTTCGGGATCTGGCAACGCGCAAGACACAGATCTCAACCCATACCCAGTACTACCGCCTGGTATTGACCACCATCGTCATGTTGGCGAGGGAGTTCGGTTTTGCCACCTATATCGACCATGGCTCATTTGATAGCTATCTGACCACGCCACTGGCCATAGAGGAAGGGGTCGCAGCCATTCTGGGCCCCCGCCAGGTCATGTGGCCTCGGCCCCCCACCTATGACACGGAAGGCCAGGTTCACGGTAGCGCTTGGGGCTTTCAGAAGCTCGGGCACGAGCGCATCGGGTTCAATACGGATGCGCCGGTGGTGCCCGCGGAGGAACTCTCTCTGCAAGCTGCCATGGGAGTGCGGTATGGCATGGATGATTCTCATGCGGATGGCATCCGTGGATTGACATGCATTCCAGCTGTGACCAGTGGCTTGGAGAACAAGATCGGCAGTCTCGTCAAGGGCCTTGACGCAGACTTCTTGATCATCACAGGTGACCCGGTGGACCCACGCACCAGCGTTGAGGCCGTCTATCAAAAAGGCCGCCGTGTTTACGACACTCACACCAACCGGAGACGTTGGTAATGCTCTCATTGACTTTTTCTTTGACCCCCCGAACCCGCTCGTATTGCGAGTGGGTAGGAAGACTTATGATGCTCACGATGCTGCTGATGGCCGCTGCTCCAAGTATGGCGGCGCACCCGGGAGACTTGCTGGCGATACGCGCCAGGCACCTGATGACAGGTTCCGGCGAGACACTTGAACATGCCGTCCTGCTGTTAGAAGACGGCAAGATCATCATCGTTGGCGAGGACCTGCCTATTGAACGCGGTATTCCCGTGCTTGAATTGGATGAAGATCAATGGGTCGTACCTGGTCTGGTGAACTGCTACACGCGCTATGGCATGAGAGCCTCGGGTTACAGCGATTTGCGTCCCAACATGAAAGCTGTGGACGAACTGAGTCTCAACAGGCGGTCCAGCGTCTCGGGCATGGTGCGCTTTGGGGTCACTACTGCGGGCCTCTATCCGGCTGGGCGCGGGATTCCTGGTCAGGCCACTGTGGTTTGTACCTCGCCGGGCGGCTCGACCTCGGAATTGATGTCGGAAATGGTCATGCGTGAAACCGCCTACCTCAAGGCGATAGTGGGCAACACCTCCACCGGCAAGCGTTACTTGCGCGACGGTTTCAAGGAAGCGGACAAGTGGTTGGAAAAAGAGGCCAAGAACCGTGAAAAGTACGACAAGGACAAGGAAAAGGCCGAAAAGGAAAAGGACAAGGACAAGAAGAAGGAAAAGCTAGCCGAGCTCGGCGAATACAAGCCCCTGCCTCCTAGCGCAAAGGGCCAGGCTTTCTTGGATCTACGCGCCAACAAGATCAGCCTTTTGGCGTCGATCAACAAGTCCGCTGACTACCTGCACTTCTTAGATGCCTTGGGCGAAGAGGAGGTGGATTGGGACCTGCGCCTGCCCCTTTCCAGTGAATGCGATATTTATCACGTCAAGGACAAGATTGCTGAGTCTGGAGCCCGCATCATTGTGGAGCCCATGATCACTTTGCAACGGGCTACCCTTCGACAACGCAACCTGCCAGCAGAATTACAACGGGCCGGCGCAAAGTTGGTGTTGGTTCCTCGAACTGAATCAGCAATGGGTGATTGGTTCCGAGATGTTGGAGTGATGGTTGGCGCTGGCCTGGATCGTGACGTAGCCCTCAGGGCTATGACCCTTGAGCCGGCGGACCTGCTCGGCGTGGCCGATCAAGTGGGCAGCCTGGAAGCTGGAAAAGAAGCCAATCTTATCGTGCTCTCTGGCGACCCCTTCGAAGCGAACACCAAGGTTGTGGCTGTCATGGCCCGAGGCAGAATCGCCTACGGCGAGGATGAACTGTGATGCTGAAGTTACAAAAGCAATTCCTGGGCCTCGGAGCCCTTTGGTCCTTGTTCCTGTTCTCGTTCCCTGTTCAGACCATGGCCGCTGTGGTCCTGGACGATGACGACAAGGAGGAGGAATCCGAAGAGGAGAAAGAGACCTGGGTCTACCTTGAGGGTGGAGATGTTTACACAGGGACAGGCGCCTTTTTACGGGGGGCTGGAATCCTCTGTCATAACGAGAAGATTGAGGCAGTCGGTTATGACATCGTTGTGCCTGAAGAAGCGGAAGTCCTCAACATCAAGGGCTATTCGGTCTATCCGGGTCTGATAGCCTTGAGTTCCCGAGGCCTCTTCGGCGGCAGTGGGTCTCTTGAGTACTCGGTCGATCCATTTTCCGACAACATGCTGCTGGCGGTGGCTAGCGGAATCACCGTTGCTGTGCAGGGCGATGAGGTGGGGCGGCTGAATCGCGGGCGTATCGATGGGGTTATTGTAGGCAAGCAGCGCTTTGCCACCATGAGCTACTCCCTTTCGAATCCCGGAGGCCGTAAGTCTTTACGCGCGAAGTTTGACGGGGCTGAGGCTTATCTCCGCGAGTTGCGTGTTTGGGAAATTGCGGTCAAGTCTAACAAGGATCTCAAAGAACCCAAGAAAAGTGGCGTGGACAGCAACGCCCTCAAGATCTTGCAGGGTACTGCGCGTGCGGTCTTTCGAGCAGACAGTCAGCAGGACCTCGTGGCTATCGCTCAACTTGCCCAGCGCTATGAATTCCGGCCCGTGATCCAGGGCTGTCGCGAGGGTTGGATCGTGGCGGCGGAACTCGGGCGCGCGGGCGCAACCGCGATCGTCAATGCACGAGAGCGCCGGAACAAGAGTGAGAACTTGGTGCGGCCCGGGGGCGCCTCAATTGAAAACGCAGCGATCCTTCATAGCCATGGCGTGCAGGTCGCGGTTGTCCCCGCTTCCGCTGGTATCAGTATGGGCGGTATCGTGGGTCGGGATATCATGCACATGCCTGTGGAAGCTGCTTTTGCAGTGCGTGGCGGTCTGCCCGAGGACGTGGCAATCGCTTCCATGACTCAGGTTCCCGCCCGGCTATTGGGCCTTGAGCATCGTCTGGGCACTATTGAAGTAGGCAAAGACGCGGATCTGATTATTACTGACGGCGATCTCTTGCACTACAAGACCTTTGTTCAGTGGTCGGTGATA
Source organism: Planctomycetota bacterium (assembly GCA_014238415.1). Lineage (GTDB taxonomy): Bacteria > Planctomycetota > UBA1135 > UBA1135. The sequence goes on from JABABA010000023.1 coordinate 15,196, forward strand.
GCAGGCCGCATGGTCTATGACAAGGAGGCCGAACTCTATCTGGCCCACATTCGCCCACGGCCAGCTGAAGAGGTGGCACCCGAAGAGCCAGTTGTGCCCGGTGAACGCGATGAGGAGATCATTGAGACGCCAGAGGAGGAAATTGATCCTCCGGTGGAGGATTCCGAAGAGCCGCCCGCAGAGGAACCGCCTCCCGCTGACGATGGGGGAGACCCGCTCCCAGCCCCAGAGGATCCGCCTCAAGAGGGCTCCGGCGACGATTGAGTCATGGTCAGGGGGGTGCCTATGCCTTATTTCGACGAGCATCCCAGTGGCCCCTGAGGTATCCAGCCGAGCGGGTCGCTACACTCCAAAGCATGCCCCTGCGCCATCTCTTACGCGTGCTTGGTGAAGAGCCTAAGGTTTCTCGACATCTGACCCAGGATGAGGCTTTCCGGGCCATGACCTCGATCCTCTCTGGAGGTGAAAGTGAAATCACAATGGGGGCATTCTTGATTGCCTTGCGTTGGAAGGGCGTGACTGTAGAGGAGCTCACAGGCTTCGCTTTGGCGGCCCGAGGAATGGCCAATATTCCATGTCGTGACATGGAGGGGCTTGTTTGTATCTGTCCACCCCATGATGGACAGATGCTGCACCCACCTCTGGACGCCCTTTGCGGTCTGATTGCAGCGTCTGCAGGAGCGCGCGTTCTATTGATCAGTGACCAGAGCGTCCCGCCCCTGCGCGGGTTGACCGCATCAAATGTAGTGCAGGGTCTAGGCTTGCAAATGACCTGGGACCCAATGGAAGCAGAATCATGGATCGCCAAGGGTCGTTTTGCCGCGCTGTCTGCAACGGGTATGTTGCCGGGGCTCTTGCATACACGTCGTGCACGCAAGGAAGTTGTCTTGCGCACGCCTCTTTCGACCTTGGAGAAGCTTCTTTCGCCCGCCCATGCTGCTGTCGTCTTGGGTGCCATGCACGGACCTGTGCTTGGCACTGCTGCCGAGGTTATCCAGGCCTTGGGCCATCCTCGTGGTGCGGCTTTGCAAGGTGTTGACGGTGGGGTCGTCCCATGGGTCTCGCGTCGGACCCGAGGTATTGCCTTGGCTCAGGACCATCTAGTTCCAATGACGGTGGATCCCAGAGATTTTGGATTGGAGCATGACTCCGAATCAGAGTTGCCAATGTATGGGCCACCCGAAGATGAACAGGGTGCTTGTGACAATCCAAACCTGGTGTTGGATGCGCAAAAGGTTATCAAGGGGGTGCTGAAGGGGGATAACAACTCTGCACGTGATGCCTGCTTGATGGGTGCTGGCGTGATTTTGAAAACCGTTGGCATATCCATGACCTTGGCTGAAGGCGTTGATCTTGCGGCTCAAGCCCTTGATGGCGGCGCGGTCGATGAACGCATCGCCCAGTTGTCAGACCTGACCGGCGAGTGAATTGAGCAATGGCAGACGGTCTTTCGAGTTCAAGCACTCTTGCTGCGGTTGACCTGGGTTCCAATAGCTTTCATATGGTGGTGGCTCGTGAGAGCGAAGGGCATCCGGTCCTGATTGACCGGCTGCGGGATCGCGTGGGTCTGGCTGAGGGCCTGCGCCCTGATGGCGGCATCGAAGAGGAGGTCAAACAGCGGGCCCTTGCCTGTCTTGGCCGTTTTGGGCAGCGTATTGCCGGAATTCCGGCCACCCGGGTGCGGGCCGTAGGCACGGCAACGTTTAGGGCAGCGCACGACTCTTATGACTTTCATGGACGTGCCGAGGAGGCCTTGGGGCATCGCATCGAGATTCTAGGTGGCCGCGAAGAAGCCAGGCTGATCTACCTAGGGGTCGCCCACAGCCTTGCTGGTGATGGGCTACGCAGGTTGGTAATCGATATCGGCGGCGCAAGCACCGAGTGCATCATAGGGGTTGACTTCGAGTCGCAGGTTGAAGAGAGCCTGAAAATGGGTTGCGTGACTTTTTCGCAGGAGTATTTTCCCTACGGGAGGATTACTAAGAAAGCCTTCCAAAAAGCGACTACTGAAGCACGTCGTCAACTGGAACCCATTGCAGCCGCCCTGCGCAACCGTGGCTGGGATCAAGCCGTTGGATCTTCGGGCACTGTACACGCTACTGCGCAGATTCTTGCTCAGAACGACTGGGGTGATGGCAGTATCACAGCAGACGGGCTGGAGTCCCTGGTGAATGAGGTCTTAAGACAGAGAACCGTTGAGGAACTGGACCTGTCGGGCCTGAAGGAAGACCGCAAGCTGGTCCTGCCCGGCGGGATTGCAATTGTGCAGGGGCTTTTTGATGGCCTTGATTTGGAGGAACTCCATCCTTCGCCCGGAGCCCTGCGTGAGGGGCTATTACATGATCTCCTAGGACGTTTGCATCATGCGGATGTGCGCTCCGGTTCTGTAACTGCTTTTGGAATGCGACTTGGGATAGATGAGACTCAGGCCTCGCGAGTCAGGTCCATGGCAACAGAATTGTTTGAGGCCCTGCAGGGAGCATGGAGTTTCACTGATGAGCATCGGGATTTGCTCTCTTGGGCTGCTTGGTTGCATGCGGTTGGACTTTCGGTTTCATATTCGGGATATCATCACCACGGGGCCTATCTCGTCGAGAATGCCGACTTGACCGGGTTTTCTCGCGAGGATCAGCGCCGGGTCGCGACTCTCGTGCACTTGCATCGCAAGCGCTTTCGTATGAGCCATATGGAGCGCGAGTCTGAACCCTGGCAGTTGATCTTGAAACGCCTTGCGTTCTTGTTACGCATCGGCGTTGCGTTGCATCGTGGCCGGGGAACTGGAGATATCGAACGTCCAGGAGTGAATCTTGGTGAGAACATCGACCACTTGCAGTTGAAATTTACTGAAGGGTGGCTTGAAGAGCATCCGTTGACCCACGTTGATCTGGAACTGGAATCAGATCTTGCCAGGGAGGCCGGGTTCCTCCTTACGGTGGAGTGATCGGCAGATAGTGTCGAGTAGACGATCCTGAGGGTGGGATAGCGGCGAATCTAGGTCTTGGCCATTGCGAACATACGTGCCGTCAGGCTGCATTGTCCAAGCTTGTACATCTTCGCCCAAGTAGTTGAAGAGATCTTCCTGAACAAGACGGTCTCGCAATTGCTCGTCTTCAATGGGGAAACAGGTCTCTACTCTGCGTTTCAGGTTGCGGCTCATCCAGTCAGCACTTGAGGCAAGCAGCACATTTTTTCCACCTGCGCAAAACCAATACAGCCGACTGTGCTCCAAGAAGCGACCGAGGATCGAGCGAACACGGATGTTTTCGGAGAGTCCTCGAACCCCGGGACGTAGACAACAGGCCCCCCGTATGATCAAGTCAATCTGAACACCCATTTGAGAGGCGTGATAGAGGGCTTGGATTACTTTGGATTCGGTCAGCGCATTCATCTTGGCGACGACTCGCGCTGGCTGTCCGGCCTGGGCAGCTTCCGCCTCTCTTTGGATGTGGTCCAGCAGGGACTGCTGCAAAGTGAAGGGGCTTTGGAGGATGCGGCTGAGAGTCTGCTCTTCGCCCAAACCGGTCAGTTCAAGAAATACCCGGTGCACGTCTTCGCCAAGTTCAGGCCGTGAGGTGAGATAGCTGATGTCTGTATAGGCCCGCGCTGTTCCCACATGATAATTACCTGTTCCCAAGTGGCAGTAGCGCCGTAGCTCGCCCTTTTCTCGCCTCACGACCATCAGCATTTTGGCGTGGGTCTTGTAACCCACAATTCCGTAGACCACGTTGGCGCCGACTTCTTGCAGCTGAGTTGCGAGGCCAATATTCCGCGCCTCATCAAAGCGTGCCCGCAATTCAATCACAGCGGTAACCTGCTTGCCCTCGCGTGCTGCCGTCATCAGGGCGGCGACAATGGGGGAGTCCGCGCCGGTGCGATAAAGGGTTTGTTTGATCGCGAGAACATTGGGATCTTCGGAGGCTTTGCGAAGAAACTCCACTACTGGACCGAAGGATTCGTAGGGATGATGCAGCAGAATATCCCCCGCGCGCAAGGTGGCGAAAATACAGTCCTCAGGGCCGACCCCCTTGGGAATGTGTGGCATGAACGGTGGATACTTGAGATCTGGCCGATCAACCATGTTCAACAGGGCGCTCAAACGGTGCAGATTGACAGGACCGTCCACTCGATAGAGTTCAGCTTCGGTCAGGTCGAATCTTTGCAATAGAAACTGAGCGAGTTCATCGGGGCAGTCGGTGGCGAGTTCCAGACGCACGGCGTCGGCGAACTGTCGTTCGGGCAGTTCACCGCGTAGGGCTTGTAGGAGATTCTCTACTTCTTCTTCGTCGACCCACAGGTCCCCATTTCGCGTCACCCTGAACTGGTGGCAACCCCTGACATTCATGCCCGGGAACAGTTCTCCTACATGGGCGTGGATTACCGAGGAAAGCATGGTCAGGTGCATTCCCGTACCAGACTCACCACCAGGGATGCGCAGAACTCTAGGCAGTGCCCGAGGAACTTGAACGATTGCGATGCCTGCGTCGCGGCCGAATGCATCTTCTCCCTCAACGATCACAACAAAATTGAGAGACTTGTTGAGAATACGTGGGAATGGGTGAGCTGGATCCAGACCCATGGGGGTCAAGACAGGTAAGACCTGGTTGCGGAAATGGTCGAGAATCCATTCCTGTTGGCTTGGATTCCATTGGGATCGCCGTACCAGGTGTATCCCTTCTTCTGCTAGGGCTGGCAGGATTACCTTGTTGAGGGCTTGGTACTGGTCATGGACCAGGACTTCTGCCACACCTGCGATAGCAGCCAGCGTTTCTGCCGGCGTACGACCATCAAGAGTCAACTGCGATGCTCCGTGGATGGCTGCTTCTCGGTGAGAGGCTGCGCGGACCTCAAAAAACTCGTCAAGGTTGGTGGAGGAGATTGTCAGGAAACGAAGTCGCTCCAGCAGGGGCACATTAGGGTCGAGGGCTTGAGCCAAGACTCTTCGATTGAATTCCAGGACCGATAGGTCCCGGTTCACAAAGAGCTGTGGATCGCCGGATTCCAAGTTCCCGATTTGTGCTGGAGTGGCTGTCACGTTCGATGCGTTATTGTGTCCACGTAGCTTGCTACGTCCGTGTTCGGTCGTTGATCACTCGATGGTGTCGTACTGGATCCCCTACAATTCCGGTCAAACGGGATACGACAGGGCTGACTATTCGTAGGCCCATGTCGGCCCCAATGGCTTCGAAGATTGGCAATTCTTCGTCTGAAGTCGTCAGGATCGCCTTTGGGGTCAGGCTTCCGAGGGCCAGACGTACGAGGGTTTCGGCTCGGGCCCGCTCCGCCTTGGGATGTCCGCCTGCCACCTGCAATGGGCCACCCTGGCGGTCATAGAGCCTGTTGTGGAGAGCTGGGAAGGCCTCGGGGTCCGTCAAGACCGATACAAACCACAAGTGGTCAACCTCGCCGGTTTCAGCAGGGCGAATTGGGGTAGAGGTGACTCTAATGGTGTCTACCTGCGCTACTTCTGACACCGCTTGCATGGCCCTCTTGAGTTGTTCGAGTTCGAATCCAGGAAGACCGTGGACGGTCACCCTTCGGTGCAGCATTGTGGCTTCGAACACCAGCGGTGCGAGTTCAGCCACCCCGGCGCCCACATACAGGCTGCGGCCTCTGTGAGTGAGGTTTTCTCCCAGGTCGCTGGCAAACAGCAGTCCAGCAGTACGTGCTGCATCAATGGCTTCTTCCGAGAAGAAACCAGCACCATCGTCTGAGCAATAGACGCTTTCCAGATTCTTCCAGTCGATCGATTGCTCGGCTGCATCCAGGGCTGCTGCGAATTCTTCGGGCTTGCTCATCGTGTCACTTCAGGGCGGTCTTGCTACTCAATCCCAGTTGTACACGGATCGATGTCAGAGCCTTGGGTTCTCCGAAGAGCAACAGTCGATCCCCTTCTTCAAGGCGCGTTGCCCCCCTGGGGATCATAGTCGAACTGCGGCGGCGAATGGCGGCTACAAGACAGCCATCCGGCAACCCCAACTCAAACAATTGGCGATCTATCCAGTCAGCAGTTTCTGTCTTGGCTACCAGTCGCAATGACAAGTAACGGTCGTCGCGCAGGAAGACTTCGCGTAGGGCCATTTCATTGGGAGCGGAGCGCCAGGCAGAGTCGAAATCTTCCCGATCGATGCGATTCGCAAGCTGCGCCAACATGCGCAGGTGGAGGCTGGGGTCGCCTTTCGCGCTGACCAGGAAGAAGGCTGCGTGGACCGCGTCCGTGAGCTGGGTCTTGCCAAAGACATCTCCAGCAAGAATCTGAAAGTCCTTGATAGACCGCACAAGCACAAGCAGAGGCCGGTCCAGGTCCGGCATGTACATGTGGGGCAGCGCAATACCTTTTGCTACGGGTGTTGCGCCCATCTTGGTTCCCTTGCGGAAGCCTTCTTCGAAGTACTGTTTAGGGCTACCGGTTTGAATGGCCAGATCCTGCGCTACCTGCGCAATCAACTGATCGAAATCCGGAACAGTGTCGACTTCGATTACATGAGCTCCCAAGACCACTTCTTCAAATGGGTCTTCGTCGCGTAAGCCCTTCTCTTTTAGAATTGTCCGCAGTTCCTTGTCCAGGGCTTCGTGTCGAGAACGGCCGAGGCGTTCAAACACGTGGTAGATCGCACCTGTGCGCTCTACGCGACTTGCGCCGTAGAATCGGAACCAGCCGATACCTGCGGCAATCAAGCCGAGACTGAAAGCTGTGGGCAACCAGCCCATCTGGAAAATCAGGAAGAAGGGCGAGAGCATTCCGAAGATTGGAATCCATGGATAGAGGGGCGTGCGGTAGCCAGGATCGTAGCTGGCAAGGCCACTCTCTCGCATGATGATAACTGCGAAACATAGCAGGGCGAACATCATCAACTGGAAGGCGCTGGCGAGTTTGGCGATCTTGATTGGGTCAAAGAACAGAATCACTGCAATGATCAAAGTGACTGTTGTCAGGATCGCAACCAGGGGCGTGCCATTCTTGTCGAGGCGTGAGAGGGCCGAAGGCAAGAGATCATCACGGCCCATGGCGAGTGGGTAGCGTGAGGCAGCCATGATTCCAGCGTTAGCTACAGAGAAGAATGCCAGGACCGCGCCCACCGAGATCACAATCATGCCTGTGCGACCTCCGACAACTTCGGCAGCGCTTGACATGGGAGTCATGTTGCCAGCCAGTTGTGCGGCTGGAAGGACACCGACCATGACCGTTGTGGCTAGGACATAGATCAACAAGGCGGTGAACAGTGAGAGGAATATGCCCCGGGGCAGATTTCGCTCTGGATTGGATACTTCCTCCGAGACGCTGGCCACATTGGTGACCCCCACATAACTGATGTAGACCAAACCTGCTGTGGCAAGGATGGACTCGTGCCCCGCATCAAAGAACCCATTGAAGTGCTCGACTTGCACCTCGGGAAAGCCAACAACCAAGAATATCACCAGAATGGTCAGAAGCCAGACCACCAGGATCTTCTGCAGTTTGCCAGAGTGATGGGCTCCCATTGCGTTCAAGGCTGCGAAGATCACTGCAAAACCCACTGCCAAGGACTTGAGCAGCCATGGCCTGGGTTCAAACAACAGGGCTACTGTTGCGGCCAGACCAACTAGCGCAAAGCTGCTCTTCAGAGCGATGGCCAGCCACGTGCCGAAGCCACCAATAGTCCCCAGCAGGGGACCGAGGCTACGTTCCAGGAAGTAATAAGACCCACCAGCCCGCGGCATGGCTGTGGATAACTCGACGATGCACAGCATGGCCGGAATGAGGGGTACCGCTGCTAGCAGGTAGCAGAGCACCACCGCTGGCCCCGCCTGTTGAGCTGCGAGACCAGGGAGGAGGAAAAGGCCAGCACTCAGCGTCGCACCGGTAGCAATGGCGTAGACGCTGCCTAGGCCTAGCTGCCTCTTCATCGAGGTGTTTGAGGAGTCACCCATGGATTGGTCTAGGGGCCACAGGCCGCATCGATCTTACTTGTGGTCAAGTCCACGCCCTTCGCGCAGTACGTGGTAGGCGCCGCTTGTCAGGGGAGCAAATTCTTCGATCTCGCTGGAAGGCCAGCGAACGCTGATGCCTTCAATCTCATCTGAGGATCCAAGTCCGAAGTGGGCTCGCGGGTCATTGCTGGCTAGATAGCTATAGGCCGGGTCCGCGAGACGCCAGGTGGTCTTGCCCCCATGCGTGACCCCAACCATCGCGCCTGGGACTTCGTCTCCGCGTTTGTCCAGCATGCGAAACCCAATCCAATGTCCCGTTGCGTTGTTCAGGAGCAGTTTGGCTCTGCCATCTCGATCCACATAGACCACATCTACGTCCCCGTCATTGTCGATGTCTCCAAATGCAGCGCCGCGACTGGTACCCGCTGTGTGTTCGGCTTCACCGCCATTGGCGATAGCCTCGAAGCGGGTGCTGCCCATGCCGCGGAAGAGGTGATTGGGTTCCGCGTAGGGATCCTCAGCGAAGACTTCCTCTTGACGCCAGGCTTGGACAGCGCCGTTGACCACATAGAGGTCGAGTTGTCCGTCCAGATCGTAGTCATGGAAGCCCATGCCGAAACCAGTGTATTTCAAACTGGCGGCGTTCATTCCCGTGGCGTTGGTCTTGTCAGTGAAGCGTCCTCGGCGGTTCATATAGAAGGTGTTGGTTTCCCGGCGAAGGTGCGTCATGAACAGGTCCAAATCCCCGTCCTGGTCTACATCCACCCACTGTACGCCCATGCCAGCTTCAGGTGTTCCGTTTCCATTGACCGCGCATCCCAGCAAGAGTCCCTTGTCGATGTACTTGCCTCTCCCCTTGTTGTGCCAGAGGTTGTTTGGTGTGGCATCGTTGGCCACATAGACGTCAACTTTTCCATCCTGATTGTAGTCCGCTGGCGCAACTCCAAGGCCGTTGCCAAATGCAGCGTCCAAACCGGAGGTCGCTGTCCTGTCTTGAAAGCGTGTGCGCCCCATGATGAACAGGGCATCCGGGCTGGCGGCGTTGTAGTTGTTCGGGCTGCAGTAGTCCCGCTCGGAGAAATAGTTGAAGCAGGCGGTTTCAGTGGAAGCGTGCCAGAGCAGGTTGTTGACCACAAACAGGTCAAGATCCCGGTCGCCGTCAGCATCCAGGAAAGCCGCGCTGGTTGCCCAACGCACATCTTCCGTGCCTGAGGTCTTGGTTATGTCCTTGAAGCGTACGATTCCTTGTTTGTCGGGGCCTTCGTTGCGGTAGAGGACATTCACGCCTACGTTGGTCACAAACAGGTCCATGTCTCCGTCCCGATCATAGTCACCGCAGGCAATGCCCATGCCGTACTTGGTGTCGCCCACACCGACCAGTTCGGTTACATCTTCAAAGTGTGGCAGACCGGTTTCCTGGTCAATGCCTAGATTGCGGAAGAGTTGATTTGGAGGGCTGTCCGGCTGATCGCCTTCGGCATTTGGTAGATAGCCGGATTGAACACAATAAATGTCCAGAAGGCCGTCCCCATCGTAGTCCAAGAGCCCAACTCCTCCGCCCATGATCTCCGGGAACCAGTACTCGCCGCGAGCACCGCTAACATGCGAAAATGAGAACCCGGCCGCCTCACCGATTTCCGTGAACCAAGGGGCGGGCGCCTGATCTTGTACGGCGACTATGGATGTCAAAAGTATGATTGAGAGCTGCACGTATCTAGTGTCCCGCCTGCTTGAGGGCGGCTTCGAGTTGTTCTTGGAAGGCGACAACATTTGGGGCATTACCGGACACGGCCGACGCGTGCTTTGCGGCTTGTCGGGCTCCGTCCCAGTTGCTCATCGTGTAGCGAGCTCGTGCCAAGAATACCCAGGCCATGGGGTTTTCTGGAGAGTGGGCGGTATGAGCCAGGGCGAACTTCTCCATTTCGCGATGTTTACCCTGGTTTGCGTAGATCTGCGCGAGCAACTCGAACAGCTGAGGCTCGGTGCAGCCTAGCATGTGCGCTCGTTGCATGTTGGCCAAGGCAATCTGCCCGCTCTGTTTGGCAGCCTCGGGGTCATTTGGATCGATGCCTACCTGTTCAACCAGTCCTCGGTAGTACCAGGTGCGTCCAATATGAGGAGCCAGTTGGATGGCTTTGTCCGCAGTGGTCCGAGCGCGGGCTATGAGTTCCATTCGGCGGGCGGCGTTGGCTGGGTTGGAAGACATGTTGAGCAGCACGACTGCCATGTCTGTTTGGGTGGTATAGGCCTTAGGATCAATCAAGGCGCTCTCTTCCAGCAGCTTGAGCGCTTGTTCATGGTCTCCCAACTGTTGATGGGCACGGGACATCATGTTTAGAACCTGCATGCTTGGCTCGTGCTCGGCGCGAATGACTGTTAGAGCTGCCAAGGCACCGTTTGTATCACCGCTAGCAAGCATGTTCTCGATGCTGCCCATGCGTTTGCCAAAACCAGCTGTCCACTTTGCTAGCAGGGGCCGGTGGGGATCCGGAGGAAAGACCGGGAAGGCATTGAGTCCCCGCTTGAGTTCGAACGACGAACCCTCCTCATCTCCTAGTTCGGCGAGCACCAGACCAAGAAGGTAGTGGGCGTGGGTGTAGGCCGGGTTGATGGTCAGAGCCTCACGTAGCAAGGCTGCAGCCTCTTCCCAGGATTCTTTTTCGATCATTACCTGTGCCAGACCCACGCGGTTCTCAGGGAAGCGGATGTCTCCTCCGAGTTTTGCTTCTGAGGCAATTGCCTGGCGCCATGCACTTTCCGCCTCTTTGGTCTCGCCCATGATCAAGGCGGTTTCGCCGAGCCTGGCTTGTACTACCGCTGTATTCATCAATCTGGGAGCCACGGCGCGGAATGATTCCAGTGCCTTGAGCAGGTCGCCCGCTGCATGCTGGCAGACGCCGAGGCGGTAGATCCATTCGGGTTTCTGGGGCAGCAATTCGATGGCCTGTTTGTAGCAGGGCAGGGCCAGCGACCAAATGGTGTTGGCTTCATACGCCAGGCCCATCTGCGACCAGGCCTGGCCCCGCGCCGTACGATCAACAGGGCTTTCCTCTGGGTGCTCCAAGTTGGCTTTGATCACATCCTGCAGGGCGCGGTCGATGGTGGCGACTACCTCGGGATCCATGCGAGAGATATCTTCGATGATCGGTGGCGTCGGCAACTCGGGTGGCCGGATGCCTGGATCCTGGTGGGCCGCGAGGGCCAGCATTAGGGCTAGATGAGTCATGGGGAGGGATCTGGGGAGGGTGGCGGATTATACCTGCTCTTTGGGCGGGGTCAGGACGCGCCCTGTTGAGTGCGGGGGGAAGTCCCTATACGGGCTTAGAGAGCGACTGTGGGGTTGGGATTCTGTTCTGCCCAACGGACTCGGCGGAAGCGATTGGAGTGAAGCTCTGAGAGTTCCCAAGAGTCTCCTTGATTGTGATCACGCCTCGGGACTCGAGCCACTACAATCACCGCCCAAGAAGAGGGATATCTGTGTGCAATTAGGATTTGTCATCGACCACTCGCGCTGCATTGGCTGTCACGCCTGCACTGTTGCTTGCAAATCCGAGAACGATGTGCCTCTCGGGAGTTTTCGTACCTGGGTCAAGTACACTGAACAGGGCGAGTTCCCTTCGGTTCGCCGGGGTTTTTCGGTTCTGCGTTGTAATCAGTGCGAAAAACCCCCTTGCGTGGACATTTGCCCTACTTCTGCACTTGGCAAGAGTGCCAATGGGGTCATAGAGGTCGACCCAAACAACTGCATTGGCTGCAAGTCGTGTATGCACGCCTGCCCCTACGATGCGCTTTATATCAATCCATCTTCGGGGTTGGCGGAGAAGTGTCATTTCTGTGCTCATCGCACGGAGGTCGGTCTGGCTCCTGCCTGTGCGGTTGTATGTCCAACGGAAGCGATCATTCCCGGGGACTTCGATGATCCGGATAGCGTGGTGTCGCGTATCAAGCAGGAGCGTCAGTTGGAGGTTCGGAAGCCCGAAGCGGGGACCGTTCCCAATGTGTTCTATGCAGATGTCTCTGCGGCGGGAATCGACCCTGGCTTGACCAATCAATCCCACGGATCGATCTGGTCTGAGGACCTTAGTGGTGAGAGAGCCGATGCGGAGTCCTTCCGTGCTGCAGAAACCAAGGCTCGCGAAGAGTCCAGCGCGCGTACGGTTTACGATGTGCCGCGCAAGATGCTCTGGGGTTGGAAGATCACAGGCTATCTGTGGACCAAGTCGATCGCGGCGGGCGCATTTCCCATGGCCTTGCTGGCCGCCTGGAGTAGTGCTGACCCCAGTACAGGAACCCTGGAATTTGGAGCGTCCGCTCTCGGCGCACTGCTCATTTCCTTGATCTTCCTGGCTCTGACCGGTCTTCTATTGGTGCTTGACCTCAAGCGCCCAGAGAGGTTTCTCTACATCTTGCTGCGTCCCAATTGGAAGTCGTGGTTGGTGCGAGGCAGTTACATAATTGGAGCTTTTGGGGGACTCTTGGTTCTTGCACTTGTGTTGGGACTGTATGGCTTGGAGCTTGGTCGCGTGCCAACCATGGCCATTACCGTGGTGTTGGTCGCGCTTGGCGCCGCTACCGCAGGGTACACGGGTTTTCTATTTGCCCAGGCGAAAGGGCGGGTGCTTTGGATGCGCCGAGGAATGTGGGCTCACCTGATCCTGCAAGCGGGAGTTGCGGGCTCGAGTTGTTTGTTGTTGGCGGATTCACTGGGTCTTGCCCTCGATAGCGCGTCCAGTGAATTCATGCGCCTTGCATTGGGCGTTACTCTTGCCCTGCATCTGCTGATGACTCTGTTCGAGGGCAAGCTGGCTCCGAAGAATCGCGAGTCTGAGTACCGCAGAACTTCACACCTGATTACCCACGGCCCGTACAAGGTCAGTCACTGGGGGGTTGGTGTTGTCGCTGGCATATTGTTGCCCATGGCGCTGCTCTCCGGAGGGCTGACTGTCCCCGCTGGCGTGCTCGCTCTGGTTGGCCTTTGGACCGAAGAGGATCTACTGGTGCGCGCCGGTCAGGTTCTGCCGATTTCCTAGCCCCTACATCATGACCGACACCGCATCTCAATCCGGCCCCTACCAACGCAAGTCCCCATGGGAACTGGCCATTGGGCCGCCTCCAGAGCACTGGCACGACTGGGTCGAACTTGATCCCAAGGCCTGGCCTGAGCGCAAGGAAACACACTTCGCCTGCGTCCCCACCATTTGCTTCAACTGCGAATCCGCATGTGGCCTTCTGGCGTTTGTGGACAAGAGCGATGGGCAAATCAAGAAGTTCGAGGGCAATCCGGTCCATCCTGGTTCGCGTGGCCGCACCTGCGCCAAAGGGCCCGCCACCATCAATCAGGTGCAGGATGAGGAGCGCATCACCACGCCTCTCAAGCGCGTGGGGCCGCGGGGTTCGGGCCAGTTTGAAGAGGCTACCTGGGAAGAGGCGCTGGTTGATATTGGCGGGCGCATTGGGAAAGCGCTGCGAGAGGATCGCCATGAGGAGATCATGTATCACGTGGGGCGCCCAGGTGAAGATCACTTCGTGCTGCGCATGCTCGCTGCCTGGGGCATTGATGGACACAACAGTCATACCAATGTTTGCAGCGCGTCAGCGCGATTGGGGTTCACTCTTTGGTTTGGCGCGGACCGGCCCTCGCCAGATTATGCAAACGCCAAATTCGTTCTGTTGCTTTCGGCGCACTTGGAGACCGGCCACTACTTCAATCCTCACGCCCAGCGAATAATTTCTGCCAAGGAAGAAGGCGCCAAGATCGCAGTGGTGGATACGCGCCTGTCCAATACCACTACCCATGCAGATCGTTGGATATCCCCTTGGCCGGGAACCGAAGCTGCCATGCTACTTGGGGTTGCGCGCGAGTTACTGCGCAGGAATGCGGTCAACAAGTCGTTTGTTGAAAGTTGGCTCAATTGGAAGGCCTGGCTTGATGCGAGCGACCCTGGTGGGGCAGGGACTCTGGATCGTTTCTTGGAAAAAATGGCCGAAGACTACGACTGCTACACTCCGGAGTTCGTTGCCGAGGAGTGCAGGGTTGATGTGGACACGGTCAGTTATCTCACGGATCAGATAATTGCAGCGGGGACACAGTTCACCAGCCATCTTTGGCGCAACACTGCAGCGGGCAACGAGGGTGGTTGGCAGACCGCACGTGCACTGCTCCTGCTTCACGCCCTGACCGGCTCAGTTGGAACGCCTGGCGGTTTGAATCCCAACTCTTGGGACAAGGCACACCCTATGCCTTCCAAGAACCCTCCTAAGCATCAGCGCTGGAGCGAGGTGCTCTTCCCCAAGGAATATCCCTTGGCGCATTACGAGATGAGCTTCCTGTTGCCGCACCTCTTGCGTCATCAAGACTCAAAGCTCGATGTCTATTTCACACGGGTCTACAACCCAGTCTGGACCAACCCGGATGGTTGTTCTTGGATTGAGATGTTCGAGGAAGAGGGACGCATTGGCTGCCATGTGGCCTTGACTCCAACCTGGAACGAGACTGCACAATGGGCAGACTGGGTTTTGCCCATGGGTTTGGGGCCGGAGCGACACGACTTGATGAGTCAAGAGACCCACGCGGGGGCCTGGATCGGTTTTCGCCAACCCGTTGGCCGTGAATATGCGCGTCTGCAGGGCAAGACCAGCGCCACGACCCTTGGTACCAATCCGGGCCAGGTCTGGGAGGAGGCTGAGTTCTGGGTTGCTCTGACCTGGAAGATTGATCCTGATGGCAGCATGGGAATCCGCAAGTGGTATGAGTCCCAGGAGCATCCGGGTCAGCCCGTGACCATGGACGAGTACTGGAGCGATGTGTTTGATCACTCGGTCCCCGGCCTGCCTGAAGCGGCCGCCAAGGAAGACCTCAAACCCCTTGAGTACATGCGCCGCAAGGGTGCATTCTCTCTTCCCTACGGGGGGCAACGCCGTTATGACGACCCTGGCGACAAACTGGAGTTGAAGGATGGGCGCAAGGTCAGGGGCTTTGACACGCCCTCCGGTCTGCTTGAGTTCTTTGTTGATTTCATGGATGAGTGGGGGCCCGCAGATCAAGCTACCCCTGGCTACATCCGCTCGCAGGTCCATCACGGTGGCCTTGACCTGGCTGCGGGCGAGCGTGCCCTGTTGCCTACGTTTCGCCTACCGACCTTGATCCACACGCGCTC
The DNA here is from genome assembly GCA_014238415.1 of Planctomycetota bacterium. Classification (GTDB taxonomy): domain Bacteria; phylum Planctomycetota; class UBA1135; order UBA1135. The sequence continues at coordinate 30,261 of JABABA010000023.1, forward strand.
AGCCAACGCCAAGTGGTTGCAGGAAATCAGTCACACCAATCCCCTTTGGGTGCATCCCAGTGATGGAATGGAATTAGGTCTTGAGCAAGGTGGTCTTGCGCGGATCAACACCGAAATCGGATACTTTGTGGCGCGGGTCTGGATTACCGAAGGCATTCACCCAGGAGTCGTAGCCTGTTCCCATCATGTGGGCCGTTGGCGTCTGCACCGTCAAGTGGGAGGGCAGATCATGTCGTCGGCGAGAGTCAACATCGAGAGGGACGGTTCAAGCTTCCTCTTCCGTCAGGCAGAATTGCCGGCACCCTTTGAAGGAAGGGACCCCGACATGGCTCAGGTCCATTGGAAGGAGGTTGGCGTGAATCAGAACATGACCTTCCCTGTGCAGCCCGATCCCACCAGCGGTATGCATTGTTGGCACCAGAAGGTCCGAGTGGAGGCAGCTCAGCCAGATGACAATTACGGCGATATATTTGTGGATACAGCTCGGAGCCGCCTGGTCTTTGAGCGGTGGCTGAAGAGAGCGAACCCTGCCAGTGGCGGGTTGCGTCGACCTCTCCATCTCAAGAGGCCAAATAGGCCAGTGGATGCGGCCTATAGGTTCTAGGGCCTTGCCCATCCGGACCTCCTGAAGGCCTCGCATTCTGAGGCTGGCCTGCTCGGGTCCCGGGCCCCTCCAGAGGCCCAGAATGGGGTTTGAGGGGTGGAATAGGGGAATTCTCGGGTTCTTGTCACATCTGGAAGCAGCGCCACGCTTCTTCTCATAACCGAGAGATGTGCTCGGGTTCTGAGGAAACCAACCAAGAGGTATTGACATGTTAGCTATCAAGAAACTTCCCCTGCTTTGTGCCGTAATCATGGCTCTGGGCTCGATCGTCCTGCATCCAGAGGCGAATGCTGAGCCTACCCAGACTGATGGTTCTTCAGGCATCAGCAGCCAACCCGCCGTGCTTGTCAAGTGGCGCTGTCCCGACGGTGGCAATGGCTACGTAGGCAAGTCAATCCACGCTGGCGTCTTGGAGTTCACCAACAATGGACCCGGAGACGTGGTGCTTGAAGTTCAGTCTTTTTTCCCCTGGATCTACAATACCTACCTGGTGAAGGCGGGAGACACCAAGCGCCTGCGCATGTCCGCAGACCGCCATGTGATGGTCTTTGACCCCCATAAGGACTGCTTGCCTGCAAAGGGCACTTGCTGGATCCCTTGATTGAAGCGCCTGGCTTTGTCTGGGAACACGAAGAAGAGCCGCCGGCTCAGCTGAGAAATCCTTGGCTGGTCGGCGGCTCTGCTTGCATCAGGGCCTGGATTGGATGACGACGTAGCTTGTTCGGTCTTGGAGGAGAGCAACAATTGCAAATAGCCTCCATGGCTTCGTAAGGGGCAGTTGAGTTCCTCTAAACGGGAGATGGAGTCTGGTTTACGCTACCCGCTGGGAGCCTGCATGGGTCCCGATTCGAGACCGAGTTTGAGCTGTCAAAAACGTGATGTTCACCTTGTTGGGCTGACGGAGGAGGTTATGCATTGGGGATATTATTGAAAAAAGTGCCTATTTAGGGCTCTGAGAGCGGTTCCTTGGCAAGTTCTACGAAATCGCAATTGACATCGAGAGGGTTTCAAGTGACGATGGGGGACTCCCAGAATGAGGCACTCGCCATGTCTCTTTGTGGGGCGCTTCCCATTCGCGATCAGGCCTGACTAGGTCTTTTCAACCATGATTCGCAAGACGTTCTATCTTCAGTGTCTGGCCTTTGCCGCGCTCTTTGTTGGCTCACCGCTGTTTGCGCAGGGTGGCGGATCGTCTGGTCCCTTAGGTGCCGCATCCGACTTCGACCTGTTTGGCTTGACAGGCGTTCGTATGGTTTCAAGTTCGGTGCAGGGCCGCCTTGCTGGCAACAAGTTGGTAGATCTTTCACAGTTTGGTCTGGCTCTCGACTCATCATTGCAGGCCAGAGATAATGTGTTGGTTAGTGGCGGGCACTTGCTTTGTTCCTCTGGTGTCGTGAGCAACGGCAACGCCACGGCAGAATGGAGTCTGAGTGTTGCAGGGAGCGTCATGTTCCGCAATTCTTCGAAGCCCCCTCGTAAGGCCGACCTACTGGACTTTGAGCACATTCGTACCATGTTGAAAGCGCAATCTGGCAGTCTCGCCTTTCTGCCTCCAAACGGAGACGCGGATTTGCTCTATGGCGTGCTGCACCTTACCGGCAATGACCCAGTACGAAATGTCTTCAGCGTTGGACAATCCGACCTGCAGGGCACTCTTCGAATGTCGATCAATGTCCCCACCGGTTCGGTGGCGCTTGTCAATGTGCTTGGAGGCGCTTGGAGCAAGGCAGAGTGGGGCCTCGAGGTCCTGGGTGTTCCTTCTTCGGCCGTGCTGATCAATGCTTTTGAAGCCCGCGACATCACCCTGGCCAACATGAACTTGGATGCCAGCTTTCTGGCTCCACAAGCCGTCCTGGGCATTCAACAGATGCATGTGGATGGGAATGTGATAGCACGCTTCATCAGTTTGACCAATGCCCATACCACAGGCGGCCACCTGGCTTCCGGTCCTTGGGAGGCCTCTTCTGGCCGCTTCGCTGCTGATGAGTCGGGTCAGGATGCGCCAGACTACTCCCTTATCTGCACTCAGGAACATGCCAACCAGGACGTGGTCCTTTCCCTGGCAAGCCCAGGCGTGATTGAAGTCACGCTGGACGGACTTAGCGCAGGTCGCATTCGTCAAGATCGCTTGTCACGTCTGGTCTTCGATGGTCCCAGCAATTTCAGTCACTTGACCATTGATCCCAGGATTCGTCTGCCGGTTGAACTCTCGGGTGCAGCACCAGTTGCCATGGATGATCGGCTAGAGCTTGCGCCTGGAGCCAGCAGCGCAGAAATCGATGTCTTGGCGAATGACCTTGAAGGACCCTTCCGGTTTGGCCCCGGTGCTGTGCAAATTGTCAGTGCGCCGAGTCACGGTAGTGCACAGGTTGACCTTGTCAGCGGGGTGATTACCTACTCATTGCCACCTGTGACTACTCCCTTTGCCACGATTCTTCCCCAGGCTGTGCAGCTTTGGTATGTGGCCACAGACCAAGGGGGTAATCAGAGCACTCCGCGCCGTGTGTGGATAAGCTTGGGTCGTGGTCTGACGAGCCGCTGAGTTCTGTACTCTACATTTCGCGCAGCCTCAAGAATTCAGCCGCCAGATCCGACTTTCCGTCCAGCGCCAGATCAGAGAGAACCTGACCGAGTGCGGGGGTCAGTTTGAATCCGTGACCGGAGAGTCCAGCGGCGAACCAGGTGCGTTCCATTCCTGGTGCTCGGTCTACGAGAAAGTTCTCATCTGGGGTCATGGTGTACATGCAGACTTTGGCTTCTGTTACCGTTGCTGCGAGACGCGGCAGCCAACGCTTGGCCAATTCTTGAAATTGCTTGCGCTCATCTGGGGAAACGGTGCGAGTCAAGTTGTCCGGATCGGCCTTTTCGGTTCGGCCATGGAGTGCGATCTTTGCGGTAGGAGTCCCTGGGATCAGCGGATCGGCGGGGATACCAAAAAGGGCTGGCTCGCTGTCGCGTGCGAGAAACCAGGTGGGCATTTGTTCGGGTTGAATCGGTGTCGGGTCTGGAGTTGTGAACCAGGCTTGGAGCTGGCGGGTGACTTGCAATTTGGTTGAGATTTGCGGCAATAGCTTCTGGCTCCAAGCCCCGGCGCAGACGATCAACCGCTTGCAGTAGATTTCCCCTCTGTCGGTTATCAGATGAACGCCCTGGTCATCTTCTTGGATGTTCTGTACGGAAGTTCGTGTGTGCAGGAGGGCACCGTGCTTGCAGGCGTCCTTTACAGCGGCATCGATTGCGGCTTCTGGCCTGACAAATCCACCACCTGGTTCCAGTAGGCCAATGAAGTCCGTTGGCAAATCGAATTGAGGGTAGCGGGCACGTAACTCTCCCGCATTCAAGTCACGTACTACGAGGTTGTGCTCTTCTGCGGCTTGGCGTGCCCCTGTCAAGACTTTGGAATCCTTGTGCCCTAGCAAGAGGGTTCCGCAGCGCACAATCAGAGGGCGGTCTTGAGTCTCTTGCAGCTCTCCGAACGCTGCTGATGAATGCAGCAGCATGGGCACATAGTCAGGGTGTTCAAAATAGGCGTGGCGATAGACCCGTGTTCCTCCGTGACTGGAGCCCAGGTCGTGTCCAGGTACAAATTGTTCTATGCCAAGGGGCTTGACTCCGCGCCGCGCCAGGGCACGTAGAGTGAACGCACCCACACCGCCTACGCCCAAGACTGCAACCTCAACCCTCATGACCAAGATGGTACCCGGCTCAAGGCAAGAGCAGGGGTTTGGTGTTGGCAGCTCTTCTCTGCCAGAGTATCGCAGGTTTCGTGCACCTAGTAGTTCTTGGCAAACAGCACTCGCTGGGTGCTGGGTTTGCCGGTCTTGACGCACTTGCCCTCAGAAGCATCGTAGCCTTCATCCTCAAGTGGAATGCACCGCACGGTTGCTTTGGTCGCATCTTTGATGGCCAGCTCTGTTTCTGTGGTGCCATCCCAGTGGGCCCAGACAAACTTGGACTGACCGTTGGCGAATACGGCTTCAAACTCCTCCCAGGTATCGACTTCTACCTCGTTGGCCTTACGGAATGAAAGAGCCCGTTCAAGCAGGAATTCCTGGAAGGCGTCGAGGCGCTTGCCTACTTCCACCCCAAGGGACTCCCATGAGAGGATCTCCTTCTTTCCCCGACCTCGCTCGTCCAATTCTGCGATACGCATCTTGCACATCACGGCTTTCTGCTCAAGGTCGCGAGGTCCCAGCTCCAGTCTCATAGGGACGCCTTTTCGCTCCCAATCGAAGTACTTTGCACCGGGTTTCATGCCCTCGCGTTTGTCCACTTCCACGATCAGGCCGTCGTCGCGCAGACCCTCGGCGATCTTGTCGGCGGCAGCAAAGACTTCGTCTCGCTCTTCTGTTTTCCGAAAGATCGGTACAACAACCACATGGATGGGGGCGACTCGTGGGGGCAATACGAGTCCCTCGTCATCGGAATGCGTCATGATCAGGGCTCCGATCAAGCGCGTGGAGACACCCCAGGAAGTCTGCCAGACGTACTCACGTTCGCCCTCTTCGTTCTGGAACATCACATCAAAGGCTTTGCCGAAGTTCTGACCCAGGTCGTGACTCGTACCGCACTGCAGAGCTCTGCCGTCTTGCATCATGCCTTCCACAGTTTGGGTTTCCAGTGCTCCAGCAAAGCGCTCGTGGGCGCTCTTGACTCCGCAGATTACTGGCACCGCCAGGACCTCCCACATGTGGTCGCGGTAGACCCGCAGCATGCGCTCTACCTCATCTGTGGCTTCCTCATGGGTTGAGTGCGCGGTGTGGCCTTCTTGCCATAGGAACTCGCTCGTGCGCAGGAAGAGGCGCGTGCGCAATTCCCAACGCATGACATTGGCCCATTGATTGATCAGCAGGGGCAGATCCCGATGAGAGTCGATCCAACGACTGAAGAAGTGCCCAATGATTGTCTCCGAAGTGGGGCGGATTACATAGGGCTCTTCGAGGTCCTTGCCACCTGCGTGGGTTACAACTGCGAGTTCTGGGGCGAAGCCTTCCACATGTTCCGCTTCCTTTTTTATGAAGCTCATTGGAATCAGAAGAGGGAAGCATGCGTTTTTGTGCCCGGTGGCCTTGAAGCGTCGGTCGAGGTCCTGCTGTACCGCCTCCCAAATCGCATAGCCGTGGGGCCTGATGACCATGCAGCCTTTGACGACGCCAGCAACTTCTGCCAACTGGGCATGGGCGATGACATCCTGGAACCACTGGGCGTAGTCTTCGGCGCGGGGTGTGATTGGTGACTTGGACATGGAATCTGGGTTGCTGGCTGGCGTATGGGAGAACCAGCGTCAAGAGGGTAGTAGGCTGGGATGGGGGTCCTGGCCCTGCCCCCGGCTCTCTGGGTTAGAATAAAGCCTGTGCCCTACCCCTCTGATCCCATGACTGACTTGCAGATCCACCCTGAAATGACTATGGAGGAGATCCTCGCGGTAGCTCCTGCTGCCCAACGAGCCCTTTTTCAGCGCTATCACATGGGGGGGTGCAGTGCCTGCGCTTTTCAGCCCACAGATACCCTGGCCCAGGTTGCCAAGGATCATAATATTCTGGACATCAACGACATCATCAAGACGATCGTAACGGCTCAGGAACTGGACGGCACGATTCAGGTATCTCCTGCAGAGGTACGCTCCTGGCTAGAGGCGGGAGAGGAGTTCACTCTTGTCGATGTGCGTTCCCCCGATGAGCGCGGTGAGGACCAGATCCCCGAGGCCGAGATCCTTGATTATTCCGATTCGGGCAAGTACATGGGCCTCCCCAAGGACAGCAAACTGGTCTTTCTCTGCATCGATGGGGGCCGCTCCCTGGATGTTGCGAGTTACTTCATTGGCCATCAATTCACTAGGGTCTTCTGTGTGGATGGGGGCATTGAGGCCTGGAAGGGCTGATTTTTGCGGCTCAGGGGCCTATTGGGTGATTTGACCACTGGGGGGGTTTACAGGCTCCCGAATCTCGCATAGGCTCTAGCCCATCGGACCTCGGTTCGTACTGGAACCACTCCTGGTTCCGGCGCCCCTTCACCGCGGGCGACGGCCGCCGACGCCCCCTGCCCTATAGTCGGAGGCCACTCGGGAGGATGCAAGTCTTCCCACCCCGCTCCAACGGGATCCCGCCCCCCGGAGCGAACACTGGAGCCGCCCCCCTGCCCGGGGGCGGCTCCTTCTTTTTATTGAGGTGCAGGTGTCGCCAATCAGGGGACTTGGTGCCCTCACCCTCAGGCCAGGACCAGCGGGCGACACAGGCCAAGGTCTGGGCTCTTGAGGAGTCTGCCCGTCGCTGAGGTCCTATTCAGGATCCAAGAGATTGAATCCAAAGTGACGGTCAGCCCTCCTGACTTCACTAGTTGGGATTCGATATCAGGATCGTGCCTGATCCATCGGCTATCGAGATGACGCGTATCTGATCTTTGAAGGCTAGTTCGATTTGACCGTGCCAGAGGCACTCGCCCATGCGTCCGAAGGCCACCACGTTCTGACCTTGAAAGCTGGTGCGGCGTACTTGAACTCCACGAAAAACGGCATTGTCACCGTAGCGCCGTTTGAATGCTCCGGCGCCAACTGGAGACAGCAGGGGGTTTCCAGTTGCGGTCACCGCATCGTAGCCTGCGCCACTTATGTCGAAACGAACCTCCAATCGTTCGCTTCGCAGTGCGGCTCGATTCTGGACATCCTGAAGGTCTGCAGCCAATAACTCGGCCGCGGCTTCGAGAGTCACCTCGGCCCGTCCAAACCACCAGGGCACGCCCACTACCGATAGTGAGGTGACCCCAGCCAGGAGGAGGATCAGGCCGAGGAAGGTGAAGCGAGGTCTAGGGTTTCGCTGTTGCATGGTAAGGGGCTCCGAAGAGCACCCCTCTTTTTCGTCTGAAGGGTCAGAAACCCTTGAGTACACCCAAAAAATCGGCCTGACAGCCTCCAGGGAGCCGCTTTTTGGCTTGTCTGTTGGGAATGGGGTTGTGCGGACTCTCGAGGGTAGGATGACTCCATGCCAACAAAGAATTCTTCCCGACGGGGCCTTCTCAAGGCCGGACTGGCTGGTGGTGCCGTGGGTGCTATCAGTTCCTGCGAGCCCTGCGGAGGCCTGGTGGGCCCGGCGGTTCATACGAGCCAGCGCGTACGTTGGCGTCTAGCCAGTTCCTTTCCCAAGAGCCTGGATACGATCTTTGGTTCGGCAACCGTGCTGGCGGAGACTGTTGAACTCATGACCGATGGGAACTTCACCATCGAGGTGTATCAGGCGGGGGAGTTGGTGCCAGGCCTGCAGGTCCTTGACGCTGCGCAAAAGGGTTCTTGCGAAGTCGGTCACACCGCTGGTTATTACTACATCGGCAAGGATCCCGCCCTGGCGTTCGACACGTGCATGCCCTTTGGTCTAAGCAGCCGTCAGCAAACTGCCTGGCTCCAGGAGGCAGGTGGCTTGGAGTTGGTGCGTGAGGTCTACGCAGACTTCAGCGTGATCAGCTTTCCCTGCGGCAACACCGGCGCTCAGATGGGGGGCTGGTTTCGGGAGCCCATGCGTTCTGCTGCGGACCTGAAGGGCCTCAAGATGCGTATCCCGGGCCTGGGCGGGCGCGTGATGGATTCGCTTGGTGTCAATGTGCAAAACATAGCCGGAGGCGATATCTACCCTGCTCTTGAGCGGGGAGTGATTGACGCAACCGATTGGGTGGGGCCGTACGATGACGAGATGCTGGGATTCTATTCGGTCGCCAAGATCTACCACTATCCCGGTTGGTGGGAGCCGGGGCCGTCCCTTTCTTTCTTGGTCAATCAGGATGCCTGGTCGCGCCTTCCCAGCAGTTACCAGGCGATCTTTGAAGCAGCATCAAGGAAGGCGTCCCAAACCATGCAGGCCCGTTACGATGCCAAGAACCCTCCTGCGCTCAAGCGTTTGGTGGCCAAGGGCGTGCAACTTACACGTTTCCCTGAGGACCTGATCGAGGTGGCCCGAGAAGCCAGTCAGCAGCTACTCGCCGATCAGGCGGCTGCGGATCAGCGCAGCGCAAGTATTCTCAAGCATTGGGAGGAGTTTCGCCGCGGGGCATTCCAATGGTTTGGCAAGGCTGAGCGAGCCTATATGGAGTCAATGGCAGGCCTCTAGTGAGACGTGTTCTGGGCAATCCGCTTGCGTATGGAACTGGTCACATCGTTGATGCTGGCTCCATCACGCCGCGAGATTTTCTTCCAGATTGAACAGTGCCCTTTGTCAGACAATTCACGCTTGCAGGCCTTCAGGATCCGGCTGCGCGCAGCGGCCAAGAGGCGAGTGCCCTGGGCGCTGGATGGGGCGATCCTTCTAGCACGCATCTTGCGTACTTCCGGTGTGGATTCTAGCAGCGAATCGTAGTTGACCTGTGCGGGACTTGAGAGCTGGCGGGCTTCCTTCAAGCCACAGAGATTGTCCTTGGTGACGAACGAGTAGCCAGAGCCGCGCCCATCATCCGGGATCAACGACTGTGCTTGAAGAGCGCCTACGAGGGAAAAGGTGATGCAGGCGAGGAGCACGGATCTGAGTGAATTCCACAGGGAGTAGTGAATCGTGGCTTGCATCGGTTGGAGGGGGTGGTAAACGGAACGGTGTGTTGAGGTGGTACTCTTCAGGCGGTTTTTTGGTGGCCTATGGGGCCTCGGGCATTGGTATCAGCGGGACTCAATGTGAGACCGAACGGGAGAACCATTGAGTCCGAGGGGGGCCTCCTGAAGGCCAGCAGACGAGTCATGTCAGGTGCTGATGACCTTCGCTCCTACTTGCGATACGGAAAGGCGGGACCGTTTCTTGGACTTTTCCGTTCTGGGTGTGCAAAAAAATGCCCAGCCGCAAGAGAGCGCGGCTGGGCAGGGAGCATCCCGGGCAAGCTCCCCCGCCGGAGGGGCGGTGAGTGAGGCACTCAGTGTCAACGCACTGGAGAGGTTCCGGGCAGGATCAACTGCGAGGAAGCGCCCGTAGCGGACAACTATTTCATATTTTTGAGACTGTTGCTTCGGCGTGCCGCTGTCAGGGGCAAAACGTGATCTCAAGGGCGTCCGACAGGTTCGACCCCGGCGGCCCCATGGCGGGGTCCCGGTACCAAAGTTGGAAGCCCCAGGTAGAGCCCGGTTGGATCTGTACGCCGGGTAGAGGCGGCTGAGTCAGGTCGAGGGCATGGGATGCGGATCCAGTAGTGTCTGTTTGGATTACTCCGTAGCGGGCAAAACTGCCGGCCATGCACAGCCAGCCGTGCCCCAGGGCAGTCTGTGCGCGGCCCTGTCCCTGGAAGAAGAGGGCGAACTGGTTTGTTGGCGCGTCCTGGACCTCTAGCACCAGATTGTTGGTGGCCAGGCTGATCGATCCAGTGTGGCCGATGCTGGCTCCGACTCCGGTGGAGTTGGGGGCGCCAATGCAGTAGACCTCAGTTACACAACTGACCGGGAAGTCGTAGAGCAACTCGATTGTGGCCACATTCGAAGTTCCATTCGAGTTGGTCACTTGGAAGGAGAGGCTATCACTGCCGCTGGCAGTCGGATTCGGTTGAAAGACCTGCCATGCGGTGGGAGTGTTTGAGAGGCGCGTGGCCTGGGTCGGCTCGGTCAGCAATTCCCAGGTGGCGTTGCTGGGGTCTTGATCCATGTCTCCTGGTAGTTCCAGCAGGAACGCTGCATTGGAGGTAATCGTGCGTGAATAGGAAACAGCGGTAGGGGCAGCCTGTCCGGAACCGGAGCTTTGGTCTGCGATCTGGAGCACCACCGGAGTGTCGCGGAGGACAACCCCATTTGGAAAGTGGAGCTCAACCTGCACTTGCGCTGGACCTGCCCCCAGCATGTGGCCGTGAACCTTGAGCGATCCGGTGCCGGCAGGATCTGCGGCGACAACGCGCCCAAGGTGTCGCAGTACAACGCGGTCAGGCACACTGGAACTCCAGGCCCCCCACTGCACCTCAAACAGGGTGTCCAGGTTGCCTGCTGGATTCGGGACCAGGGTCAACATGCCATCAGGCGAATTGTCCACCATGATTTCGCTCTTCCAGCGTCCTCGGGCACGTTGGTTGTGATTGGTTTCGGCAACTATTCGCAATTCATGCCAGCCCTCGGACAATTGAGTGGTGTCCAGTTGGAAGGTCGTACCTGCGGGGCCCGAATCCACAATGACACCATCGACGTGCAGCTCCAAGACTGCAATACCGTCAGTGGGATCAAATGAAACTGCTGTTGGGGTAAGGCTCAGGGTGCCGCTGACCAAGCCGGGAACAAATCCTGGCACATCCACGCCGGGGGTTTCTTCATAGGCGCGGGTCAAGGGATCACCCAGGAACAGATTTTGGAACGGCTCATAAGCCACGCTGCGGAACCAGCTTTCCCCAAGGGTCAGTCCTTTGCGGTAAACCACATGGATGCGCGCGTGGGGGAATTTGCCCGGGTAGTTGCAGGGTTCTTCAACTGTGCCAGCAGTCCCGCTGGCGCCGGCAGAGATCCAAAGGCTCATCTTGCTTTGTGAGGAGGTGTCAAAGTGTCCCGCAAAGCTGGTCAGGTGATCCCCAAAAGAACCGGGCAGCATGCTGAAGCCGCCGCCCCCAATATCCGCACTAGCGATCCCAGTCATGACCCCCATGCAATCGAAATTTCCCAGAGGCAGGACAGCTTGCAGGTGTTGGGCTTGACCGCCAGCGCTGGTCATGCGTGTGACTGCTGTAGGGTAGAAGCCGTCACGCGGGCTACTGCGTGCGGTATCAGTGGTCTCCATGTAGAAGACCGTGCCTGGGGGATGAGTGCTATCTGATCCGGAACTGCGGTAGATCATGTCAAGCACTTCTGCGAGGTCGTTGCCATTGGTCCCGGTGTATCCCAAGAGCCCCGCGATGAAATATCTGCGCGCGTTCTGGTTCCCTGAGCTTTGACCTCCAAACCAGGAAGTCACCGAATCAAAGCCAGGTGCGGTCCAGTTGGGTCGCGCATAACCGTTGCTGCGGGAAAAAGGCAGGTTGCCCAACAGGATGCGTTCGCGATCTCTGGCCAGAATGTAGGGAGCGGCAATTGAGAAGTTATTGACCGTGGCGCAGGAGTCATTGATAAGGCCCACCGCCGAAATGCGGTAAACCGACCCCGGGGCCAGTACAACGAAATCGATCTGTTGATCGATCTTACGCTGCAGCAATTCGCCCAGGAAGGCAGCTATCTGCACTTCGGCTGTGGTGCCATAGGTTGTGGACACCGGCGTCTGCATCAAGAAGTGCCCCATGGGTATGTCCCGTGCCTGGCGATAGTGGTTGGCCGCGGTCAGAGCATCGTGTTGCACGGGGTCGACCACCACCAGCACATCTTCCTCGCCGCCGCCTGGGGGTACGGGCATGGCAACCAGGCAAGGGTTCAGCAGAAGTGAGAGTAGCGTACCTTGAAGAAGGGTGACTGTTATGGGGGGCGTCATCATTGGAAGGACAGACCAATGTAGTTGTTCTTCAAAATAAGGTCACACAAAACCGAGGGCGGGCTCCAGGAGCGTCGCTGGCACGTTGATCACCAAGTTTGGCTCTGGCGACTCGATCATGGACTAGCGGCCCCCTTCGCATTCAGCGCCAAGCCCGGCAAAGACGCGAGGCACGGGCGATTTGGTCATCGGTCATGTTTTCGCGCAGTTCGGTGAGTGCGCTTTCCGCGCCATCGTGTCCTGTATTTGCGGCGAGTTCGAACCACATGGCGGCTTGGATCGGGTCGGGGGCGGGGAACCCGTGTCCATCACGGAGGAGCTGTCCGAGGTTGTAGCGTGCTTGGTGGAAGCGCTGGTCTGCTGCTTGCCGAAAGAGGCGGGCGGCGGCGGCGTGGTCCTGTTTACAGCCAAGGCCTTTGGTCAGCATCCATCCAAGGTGATCTTGAGCGGGGGTGTAATTCTTGTCCGCAGCGCGCTGGAACCAATGCACAGCCGTGGTGTCGTTGAGTTCAACTCCGCGTCCGTTGCGATAGCGAAGACCCATGCGAATGAAAGCTTCGAGTGATCCTCCAGCGGCGGCTCGACGATCAAAGGTCAGAGAATCTTCATCGTCGGCCTTTTTGAATTTGCGCACCTCCTGCTCATGGGCCTGATAGGCTTTGGTGATGGCCGTTGGCCATGCAAAGGTGGGTGCGTTGGCAGGGGACCAGTGTTTGAGATGGGGTCGGGCCTTGCTTGGCTCTTCAAAGCGCCAGGGATCAGGGCCAAAGACCTCAACACACAGGGAGAACAGGGGCGGATCATGTTCAGCGAGTTCAGTAGGCGTGTCCACCGGCCCGTGCTGATTGTCGTTGGAGCGGTTGGTGTGAAAGAAACTCTGCACACCTTCAGCCCAATACTCAAAGCGGTTGGTGGCGGCGTAGGTGTTCTTCCAGCGACCATTCTGAAGGGCCTCTTCGTAGCTCTTTCTCAAGCGCTCATCGAAAGAGGGATCTACGCGATTGAGGCCCATCTGATGAATTGCGTGGGCAAACTCGTGGATCAGGATGTTCTCTGTGGAGTAGGGGTCGCCGGGGAAGGCGAGCAAGTTCTCTTCGCCGCAGCTGACGCTAGGGCGATGGGGTGTTGCGCCAAGACCGCGAGCGCGTCGATCCCAATAACGTGGGGGGTAGAGGGTCGAGTGCTCGGGTACATCGGTTGTCCATTCGTCATGGGCCATGACAGTGAAGCGCACCTTTTGCTCGGCCATGGCCTGAAATATTTCGGGCCTGTGGCCGATCATCTTGGTCATCAACCAGCGGGCTTCCAACAGGGCCTCGTCGTGAACCCGCGCGCTGGCTACGACTGGCAAGCCGTAGGCGTCCACCCACTTGGCGTAGAATCCCGTCAGGTTGAAGTTCTCGTGTAGTTCGGGGGAGGGGGCTGTGACGACCGGTTTTGGATCGTCCAATGGAATGAAGGAGAGAGAAAGTGCAAACAATGAGGGGATATTCATCGGTCTAGTCAATGAGCGAGGTAACGAGTTCTGGAAACGCAATAACCAGCCCAAGAGTCAATAGTTGCACCCCAATAAAGGGCAAGACGCCGCGGTAGATTTGACCGGTGGGAATTGACTTTGGAGTTACTCCCCGCAAATAGAACAGGGAAAATCCAAAAGGTGGTGTCAGGAATGAGGTCTGAAGGTTCATGGCCAGCATGACTCCGAACCAGACCATTTCTGGTCCTTCCAGGCCGAGGGAGCGGGCTGCGGGCACAAACAGCGGTAGCACGATGAAGGCGATCTCGAAGAAATCGATGAAGAAACCCAGCAAGAACACCGCCACGTTTGCAGCAATCAAGAGCCCCAACAGTCCCCCGGGCAGGTTGGTCAAGACCTGCTCGATTTCCCGATCTCCTCCTAGTCCACGGAAGACCAGCGTGAACGCCGTTGAGCCGATCAAAAGGAACATCACCATGGTGGAGAGGCGCAGAGTCTCTTCTGCTGTGTTACGCATCGCGGTTCGTGACATGCGGCCGCGCAGGCCAGCTAACACAAACGCCCCCACGGCACCGAGAGCTCCCGCTTCGGTAGGTGTGGCGATTCCAACAAAGATCGAGCCCAAGACGATCAGTATCAGCAGCAGGGGCGGGATCATCACTTGCAGGGTTTGTCTGAATAGATGGCTACGGCTTGCGGAACTGGCTTCCCTGGTTATCGGAGGTGCGCTTTCCGGCTTGAAGTGAGCGATGAGCATGACAGTGATTGCCAGCAGGCTTGCGAGCAGTAAGCCTGGCAGCAGTGCTCCGCGAAAGAGATCGCCCACGCTCTCGCCCATCTGGTCCGCCAGAACAACCAACACGATTGACGGTGGAATGATCTGGCCCAGGGTCCCCGAAGCGCAGATTGTCCCCGTAGCCAGGGTCGGCGCGTAACCGCAGCGCAGCATGAGCGGCAGAGAGATCAACCCCATGGAAACTACCGAAGCGCCGACTATTCCCGTTGCCGCTGCCAGTAGAGACCCCACCAGGACCACCGACAGCGCCAGGCCACCGGGCCTGTGCCCAAACAGTTGAGCCATGGTTTGCAGTAGATCCTCAGCCAATCCGCTCCGTTGCAACAAGGTCCCCATGAATATGAAGAAGGGCACTGCAAGTAGAACCTGGTTCGACATGACCCCGAACACGCGCTCTGGGAACAGTTCCAAGTAGGCTGGCGCGAAGAAGCCGCAGTGAATACCCAAGCCCCCAAATAGCACTGCAGCCCCTCCGAGAGAGAAGGCCACGGGGTAACCTAGAAATATCAGGACGAAGGTCACCACAAAGAGCGCCAGCCACAACCACTCAAGCATCGGCGGCATCCTCTTTGGTTACGGGCAGCGCTCCCGGTGTCTCGCGAAGGGCAGCTACGCGGCGTAGGACCTCGGAGACCGCTTGCAACAGCAAGAGGGCAAAGGCGAGGGGAACAATCAACTTCAAAGGCCAGCGGGACAAGCCGCCCGGGTCTGGGGAAACCTCCAGGGTGCGCACGCTGTCCGCCACGAACTCATACGAGGTAACCAGTGCGAACAGGCAGAAAGGGATCAGCAACACCAATCCACCAATCAGGTCGATCCATAGTCGAGTGCGTTCACTGCATCGCTCGAGTAGTACATCCACGCGTACATGACCGCCTCGGCGAAGGGCATGAGGTGCACCTAGCAGGAAAACCAAACTGAACAGATACCACTGGGCTTCAAGCCAGGCGTTTGAAGAGAGGCTTGTGCCCGTGGCTTTGCCCGTATAGCGTGCGATCGCATTTCCCGAAGCGATCAAGACCATCAGTACAGTCAACCAGGCTGCAGATCGGGCCACTCGGCTATTGAAGCCATCGATCGCAGCGCAAAAGGCCAGGGTTCTCTTCATCTTGCAGCGTCCACGCGCCTGAGAGCGGTAGTGGCCAGGGTTGCCAGAATCACCAACAGGGTCGAGGTCAACAGACAGGCTAGCAAGCCGCTGATACCAAGTCCCGCGGATTGATATACCCAACCCGACAGCAGTGTGCCCATCAGTCGGCCCAAGGCATTGGCGGCATAGTAGAACCCAACCCGCAATGAAACCTCGTCCTGTCTTGCGTACTGCACGATCAGATAGGAGTGGATCGTGCTGGCGCTGGCAAAAATGACTCCATAGATTGCGAGGGCGATCACCAGAATCGGTTCGGGTGGCGCACCCAAGTAGAGGGCACTGCAGAGGGCGATCATTGGCAGGGTCAGGATCCCGGTCCAGATCCCCAACCGGTTCGGACCGGGAGGGCGGGTGTTGCCCTTGGATGCACCGCCCACCCAATTAGGTGCGCTGATCTGGGCCAGACCGTATCCGATTACCCACAGTGCCAAGAAGGTGCCGATGGCGATGTGGCTCCAGTGGTGAATTGCGGCCAGATAGACAGGTAGGGCTACCACGAACCATGCATCTCGCGAACCGAATAGAAAGACTCGGGCAGCGCTCAGCCAGTTTATTCGTGGGTCACTGGAAATCAGGTGCTTGACTTGAACCTTCGAGCTGGAATGGTTCTGGGCGGCCGGCAGGCTCAGGGCGGTTGCAACCAAGGCGGTCAAGACGCCGATCAGGAGGATTCCGCAGGCCCATTGATAGTCCAGGTAAGACAGCAGAACTGCCCCCAAGAAGAACCCCACACCCTTGAGGGTGTTCTTGGAGCCAGTCAAGATCGCGACCCAACGCATCAATTTTCCCGCTTCCTCTGATGGCACCACCATACGCACATAGCTCTTGGCGCTCATCTTGGTCAGGTCTTTTGCGACGCCGCTGGCGGCTTGGGCTGTGATCAGGCTGGAGACTCGAAGCCACGCGCCAGGGCCGGTCAAGATTCCCAGAACCAGAGCCTGAAGCCCCAGTCCAGTCAGCAGGGTCGTGCGCAGGCCAAAACGCGCTCCAATCCAGCCGCCTCCCAGGTTGGTAACTACTCCTGCAGCTTCGTAGAACAAGAACAGGGTGGCGAGTTCAAGTGGTGACATCCCGCGGCTGTGCAATTCCAGCAGGATGATCATGCGCAGTGCGCTGTCGCTCAAGGTGAAAGCCCAATAGGCCGCCGTGACAATCAGGTAGTCACGTAGGTTGCGAGAGGGCTCGTTCATGCTCAGCTGCTTCTCATCAGGTCAGCCACTCTTTCTACAAGCTCGACCATACGATTGGCGTAGCCCCATTCATTGTCGTAGAAGGCCAGGACCTTGACGAGGTTTCCGTCTGTCACGCGGGTGGACAGGGCGTCGACGATTGAAGAGCGGGGATCTCCGGCATAGTCGCAGGAAACAAGGGGGCGCTCCTCATAGCCAAGGATGCCTTGCAGGGGCCCTGATTCCGCTGCTTCCAGCAAGATGCTGTTGACCTCTTCGATGCTTGTTTTGCGCTCGACTTCGAAGACCGCGTCCACCAAGGAGGCGTTCATTACTGGTACACGCACGGCGATGGAGTCGAGCTTGCCCTTCAGTTCCGGCAGCACCCGGGTTACCGCCTGGGCGGAATTGGTGCTGGTGGGGATCAGGTTGACTAGTGCGGAGCGGGCTCGTCGGGGATCCTCGAGGGGGCGATCATGTACAGATTGGGTATTTGTGGGGGCGTGGAGCGTGGTCACCGCTCCGTGAACTATCCCCAGGCTCGCATGTAGCGTGGAGACGATGGGAGCGAGAGCATTGGTGGTGCAGGAGGCGGCGCTGGAGATAGGAGCAGAGGCGAGGTCGGCATGTGTGTGATTGACACCCATGACAATTTCGGGGACCCCCGGTACGGGGGCTGAGACCACCACCCTGCGAGCACCCTGATCCAGATGGGGCTTCAGCAACTCGGGTGTACGAAACCTGCCGCTGCACTCCAATACGATGTCGCAATTGGTTTCGCTCCACGGGATGCATGCGGGCTCGGTTTCTCTGTAGCGACGAATAGGATTTCCTTGCAGCAGCAGGTTGTCCGCTTCAGCCGTGCAGGTCACTTTCCATGTCCCCTGCTGGGAATCCTGGGTGGTCAGGAGGGCCAGGGTTTGGGTGCTGCCTTTGGGCTCGTTGATGGCAACCACCCTGAGAGTATTTTTCAGTGCCAGGGCGCGTAGGGCAAGACGCCCCATACGACCAAATCCATTGATTGTGACTCGGGCCATGGTTGTTTCCTCTAATGGGAATAGTGATCCTAGGGCCTTCACCCGGGGACATCTCCTGCCGAGTGAGATTTATGGCAGGTAACTGCCCTGGCGATGCCCATCTCAACGGACTCGGTGGAGCCCCACCGAGGCCACAGCACAGCCCCCCCTACAGTCCCCTAACCCGGTAATCACTACCGGGTCAGGCATTCGATGCAAAACGCCCAAGGATCCATGGTTGATCTGCCTTCCACGATTCATCTTGATCGGGAAGCCTGTCTACGCATTGAGCGCGCCCTGCACCGGGAGTGGATCGAAGTTGATGGTCTCGGAGGCTTTGCTTCGTCCACGGTTCACCTCTGTCCAACCCGCCGCTACCACGGGTTACTTACCGGTTACCTGCCCGGCGGGGGCAAGCGTCACATGTTTCTCGCGCGGTTGGAGGAAGAGCTGATTGTTGAGGGTCGCGCATTCCCGATTTCCAGCTGTCGCTATCCTGGGACCTACCACCCCGAAGGCTGGACCGCGATCGAGTCTTTTGAGCTCGACCCCCATCCCTGTTGGACCTATCAGGTCGGCCTGGCAACCGTGCGGCGAGAGATTCTTGTTCCCCGAGGGCACAAGGCTGTGCTGGTTCGTTGGACTCTGAGCGGGGAGAGAACAGGCATCAACTTGAGGGTACGACCGTTGTTTGCGGTACGCGGTTTGGACGAGCTCCAGCACGAAAATGTCGACCTCGACACACGTGCGCAGCGCACGGGATCAGGCATTGACTATCAAGCTTATGGGGGGCTTCCCACCACTCATCTGGTTTGGTCTCTGGACAATCCGGCCTATGCTGCAGACCCCCTTTGGTATCGTCAGGTCGAGTACGCCAGTGACATTGCCCGGGGCTACGACGGTCATGAAGACCAATTTGCACCCGGGCGCTTCGATCTGTCCCTTGAGCCTGGCATGAGCGTGACCCTTGCGGCTTCCCTAGATCTGCCGATTGAGGATCCGGCTCAGCTTTTCGAGCATGAAGTCTCGCGGCGACGGACCGTTCGAACCAGTAGCTTTCTGGGCCTGCTTGAGGAAGCCGGCGAAAAGTTCATCTACAAGGACAGTGCTGGTCGTCCGGGTATCCTGGCGGGTTTTCCTTGGTTCGAGGAGTGGGGTAGGGACACATTTATCGCTCTACCGGGCTTGACCCTGTCAAGGGGAGATCTGGACGGGTGCAAGGCGATCTTGGCCGGTGCTCTGCCGTTCTTGCGGGGAGGGCTCTTACCCAATATCTATGGAGCCGATGTGGCCAGCAGTCACTATGGCTCGGCAGATGCGGCCCTTTGGTTCAGCCGTGCTGCTCGCCTGTATATCAAAGCGGGAGGCGACACCCATTTCATCCGGACGGAGTTGCAGCCGGCTCTGGTTTCTATTGCCGAGGCCTACCTTGAGGGCACTGACTTGGGCCTACGAATCGATTCCGAGGGACTTCTGTTCGCCGGATCGGAAGGGCTCAACGCTACTTGGATGGATGCCCAGTACGGCGGCGAGCCCGTGACTCCACGGGCGGGCGCGCCAGTAGAACTCAACGCTCTCTGGTATGCGCTGCTTGGCACTCTGGAAGAATTGCACGAAGGCACCGCGATGCAATCAGAAGCCCGTAGCTGGCGGCGTCAGGCTGACAAGACTTCTGAAGCGTTCCTGCAGCGTTTCTGGTTGCCCAAGGAGGGCTATCTGGCTGATGTCTGGGATGGAAAATATTCTGACTCGACTCTGCGGCCCAACCAGATCGTGGCAGCGGCTATGGATTTGTCACCCCTTTCCATGGGCAAGCGCACTGATGTTGTGGCGGCGGTGCAGCGTGTTCTGTTGACACCGAAGGGTCTGCGGACGCTTGACCCGCGGGATGAGCGCTACATCGGTCGTTATCAAGGAGACGCCAGATCCCGTGATTTGGCTTATCACCAGGGGACCGTCTGGCCCTGGCTGTTGGGCATGTTCACCGAAGCCAGTCTGCGAGTGCTGCCGATGAACTCGGTGCATATACGTTCCCTGGTCGAGATCTTGGGAGAACTTGAGTCACACCTGAGTGAATATGGCTTGGGGTCGATTGCTGAGGTCTTTGATGGGGATCCGCCCCATCGTCCCTCGGGCTGCCCGGCCCAGGCCTGGAGCGTGGCGGAAGTGCTGCGCTCTCTTGTCTTGTTGAAGGAGCATGGTGCATGCGAGTTCTGATGCTCGGTTGGGAGCTGCCGCCGCACATTTCGGGCGGTCTGGGCACAGCTTGTCAGGGCTTGGTTGAGGGTCTCGATCACGCTGGTGTGGAAGTCGTTTTTGTGGTGCCTCGTGCCCATGGGGACGAGCGGGCGGGCCGCGCGCGAGTGATCGGTGGTGATGGCGTCCATTTGAACAAGATTTCTGGACAGGGCGCTGCATCTCAAGCCTCAGGTCCGGCACCGGTTCTGGCGGGAGTTGGCTCTGCGCCCTTGGACACGTCCACAAGCTCCCAAAAGTTTGAGAGTGGTCCGTGGCCTGCCGATGAGGCTTCGGTGGAGTCTTCACCAAATGTGCGAACGGTCTTGGTGGAAAGCCCACTGCGTCCCTATCAGGATGCCGGCTCCTACTCTGATTTTGTGCAGGGCCTTGATGGTGATGGCAGGAGAGTTGTCAGGGATGGGACTCAGTTCCTTGGGCATCACCTCAATGCAGAACTCAACGCAGGACGAACGGAGAGCCACTATGGTGCAGCCATTACCGATCCAGCAGCCTGGGAAGCCCTCGCACTGAATGCAGCTAAGACTGCCAAGGAGCGTTTTCTGCGCGGTGAGAACAATCCCGCAGAAGCCCGGTTTACTGGAGGTTATGGATCGGATCTCTTTGGTGAGGTCGCGCGCTATGCTCAGGTTGTGGCGGAAATTGCTTTGCGTGAGAAGGTTGACCTGGTGCACGCCCATGACTGGATGACCTATCCCGCCGGAGTCGCTGCCGCGCGGGCTTTAGGTGTGCCTCTTCTGATACATGTTCACGCCACGGAGTTTGATCGCAGTGGTGAGAATCCTGATCCACGAGTGTTTGCTCTTGAGCGCATGGGTATTCATTTGGCGGATCGCATCGTTTGCGTATCCCACTTCACGGGTCGTACCGTGCGCTACCGACACGGGGCTGATCCTGACAAGATTCGAGTCCTCCACAATGCAGTGACCCAAAAAGAACAGCGCGATCAGTGGCACACAACCCGCACCGTGAAAGGCCCGGTTGTCTTGTACCTCGGTCGCGTGACCATGCAAAAGGGACCGGACTATTTCCTGCAGGCCGCCGCCAAAGTGGTCAAGAAGCGACCTGACGTGAACTTTGTGCTCTCGGGGAGCGGCGACATGTTGCCGCCCATGATGATGCGGTCTGCGCGGCTTGGGTTGGCACGCAACATGTTCTTCACGGGCTTCCTTCGGGGCAAGGATGTCGAGCGCATGTATTCCATGGCGGATCTCTATGTGATGCCCAGTGTAAGTGAACCTTTTGGCATCACACCGCTTGAGGCCATGGCTTTGGACGTGCCTGTAATCGTCTCCAAGCAGAGCGGTGTCTCGGAAATCGTTGCCAATGCTCTCAAGGTCGACTATTGGGATGTAGATGAGTTGGCTAACAAGATGCTGGCGGTGATCAGCTATGCTCCCTTACGAGAACAGTTGATCGATCAAGGTCGTGATGAAGTGGGGCGCATGCGCTGGGAAGTGCGTGGTGGTTTGCTGCGTACTTACTACGAGGAGCTGGTTGCATGACTGCGGTCACCTTCTATTTCCAGATCCACCAGCCCTATCGGCTGCGACAGTACAGCTTCTTTGATGTGGGCCGTCGGCATGACTATTTTGACGACTTGGAGAATGAGCGCATCATCAGACGCGTGGCGGACAAGTGCTATCGTCCCATGACACTGTTGCTGGAGGAACTCGTCCATCGTTATGAGGGCCGCTTCCGTTGCAGCTTCTCGGTATCAGGTACAGCTCTCGATCAATTGGCCCATTGGGCGCCCGATGTGATTGACACTTTCCGGCGTCTGGCGGATACCGATTGCGTGGAGTTCCTCTGTGAGACGACTCATCACAGCCTGTCCTCTTTGGTGGACGAGAAGGAGTTTCGCGATCAGGTTCGCTCTCACAAGGCACGCATAAAGGCTCTCACCGGGCGCACGCCCACTACTTTCCGTAACACCGAGCTTGTGTATTCCAACCACATCGCGCGCATGGCTGAGGAGTGCGGCTTCAATGCGATCATGGCCGAGGGTGCCGATCACCTGATTGGTTGGCGCAGTCCTCATCATCTCTATCGACCAGAAGGTACGGAATCGATTCTGGCTCTGTTGCGCTCCTACAAGTTTTCGGACGATATTGCTTTCCGTTTTTCCAATCGCAAGTGGGAAGAGTGGCCGCTGGACGCCAGTAAGTTTGCCCGGTGGGTCAGCGATTTGCCCGAGAGCGATGAGGTAGTAGGGCTATTCATGGACTTCGAAACTTTTGGAGAGCACCAGTGGGAAGACACAGGCATCTTTGAGTTCATGCGCCATCTGCCCGGCACTATTCTGGAAGAGGAACACCTGAGCTTCGCTCTGCCCTCGGAAATTGCCGCGAATGTGGACCCGATCGCTCGCCTTGATGCGGCGCTGCCAGTCTCCTGGGCCGATGCGGAACGGGATCTCACAGCCTGGCTCGGAAACCCCATGCAGCGGGCAGCCCATGAAGCCCTTTATGAACTCGCTCCTCTGGTGAGAGCCACCGGGGACCCGGCAATCCTTGAAACCTGGCGGAAACTGACCACTTCAGACCACTTCTACTATATGTGCGTCAAGTTCTTCTCCGATGGGGATGTCCACAAGTACTTCAGTCCATATTCTTCTCCCTACGACGCCTACATCACCTTGATGAACGTGTTGGGTGACTTCCGGCAGACCATTGGTGCTCCGGCTGGCTTGACCTCTCCTCAATAGCATTTCATGAGTCATACTCTCTTCGAGGTTTCCTGGGAAGTCGCCAACAAGGTTGGCGGCATTCATACTGTTGTCTCTAGCAAGGCGCGGACCCTAGTTGATCGTTTCGGCGACGACTACGTGGCCCTTGGTCCCTTGTTGATGCAGGACGGCACCAATTCGCCGCCCTTTGAGGACGAGTCAGGTTTTGATGAGCTCAAGCAGGCTTGCCGTCAGCGCGGTGTGACTGTACGCGTGGGTCGCTGGGCAGTGCTGGGCAATCCGCGAGTGATCCTGGTGGGTTTTAGCGGCCTCTTTGAGAAGAAGGACGCAATTCTGTCGGGTCTTTGGGAACGCCACAAGGTCGATTCACTTCTTGGTGAGTGGGACTATGTGGAGCCTGTGATCTTTGGCCATGCTTCGGCCATCGTGATTGAAGAGTGGTATCGGATGTACACTGAGCCCAAGGGTCAGGGTGCAGTGGCCCAGTTTCATGAGTGGATGACTGGAAGTGGACTTCTACAGCTGCGTCTGAGTCTGCCCCAAGTAGGCACGATCTTCACAACCCACGCGACCATGTTAGGCCGCGCGTTGTCTGCTACAGGCAAACCCCCGATCGAGGCTCTAGGTGGGCGTACCCCTGCGCAGATGGCCGCAGAGATTGATGTAGCGGCCAAGCATTCCATTGAGGGTACGTGCGCTCGGGAAGCGGATGTGTTCACAACCGTCAGCGGTATTACTGCTGCAGAAGCCGAGTTGTTGCATGCCCGGAGACCGGACCCTCTCTTGCCAAACGGCCTGGACCTGGAGTGGATTCAGGAATTGGCCTCACGCCCGGGCCCCGCCGAGGCTCGCGGGCGCCTGGAAAGCGTGATAGAGGCGATGACTGGCGAGCCGGTGGGGGATGCCGCCGTGATATGCACTTCAGGGCGCTATGAATTCCACAACAAGGGCATCGATGTGTTGCTCGATGCTCTGGCCCTGATGGAGGGCAAGCAGGGCCGTAACCTTGTATTGCTGGCGCTGGTCCCTGCAGGTACTGCTGGCCTGCGCCGTACCCTGCGTGCACGCCTTGCGGGCGAAGAACCGATTGAGGGCCCCATAGGGCGCTTGACCCATGAGTTGTTTGATCCCGAGGGGGATCCGATTCGTCAGCGTTGCTCTGAGCGCAGCTTGAATAATCTCCCGGGCTCGCGCATCAAGGTTGTGCATGTGCCCGTCTACTTGCCCAGTGCTGAGCCCTTCAATATGGAATACGAGGCGGCTCTTGCCGCTTGCGATTTGTCCTGCTTTGCCAGCTTCTATGAGCCTTGGGGCTATACGCCGCCGGAGTCGATTGCTCTGGGCGTACCGACCATAACCACCGACTGCGCGGGCTTCGGCGCTTGGGCCAAGGAGCGTGACTTGGGTGCGAGTGATGGGGTGCTCTTGCTTGAGCGCGCCGGTAAGGACAATGCCGAAGTAGCGCTGGACCTTGCAAGCTTGCTTGAAGATGCAATTGACGGCCCTCCTCCTGCGACTCACGAAGCTTGTCTGAAGACCTCGCGCCAGGTCTCTTGGGAGTCTCTGATTGAACCTTATATCGAGGCATTCGACCGCGCTCTTGAAATGGGAGCTTCTCGCGGCTTGACCAGCGCCACGCGCAATCCTCTGCCGATTGCACCTACCCATGTCGAGACTTCCTTGGCTCCACGATTGATGGGGTTCGAGGTTAGCGCCCGGCTGCCCGAGGCGTTACGCCCACTTGAGCGTATTGCACGCAACCTCTGGTGGACCTGGCACCCCGAAGCTGAGTCCTTGTTTGCTGATCTGGCACCCCAATTGTGGAAGGCAACCGGACACAACCCGGTGGCGTTGTTGCGTCGACTCTATGCGCAGGATGCCCTGGCCAAGGTTGAGGATGTTGCCTATCGGGAACGGTTGGACCGGGTTGAAGCTCAACTGGATGCCTATTTGGCGGAGCCCAGTCGCGAACTCCAGCACATGGGTGAGACAGTGATCACCAGCGAGCACCCTGTTGCCTATTTTTGCTTTGAGTACGGTCTGCACGCGAGCGTTCCGATCTATTCCGGTGGATTAGGTGTGCTTGCAGGGGATCACCTCAAGGCTGCCAGTGATGTGAATATTCCGTTGGTTGCTGTGGGCTTGTTCTATCGTGGGGGCTATGTGCGCCAGGCTCTGACAGCCTCGGGTGAGCAGCTGGCTCACGAGGTTGATCTGGATCCCGCAGACTTGCCGATTGAACCTCTGCGCAATGAGGATGGATCGCTCGTGGAAATTCATGTGATGATGCCTGATGGCCGCGTGTCGCTGCGGGCATTCGAGATTGCTGTCGGCCGTGTGCGTTTGCTGCTATTGGACGCCGATCATGAAGAGAATGATCCTTCCGATCGGCGCCTAACCCGCCGCTTGTACGCCGGAGATCACGAGGATCGATTGCGCCAGGAGATCGTTCTTGGCCGTGGTGGAATCAGGTTGCTGCGAGCGGCGGGAATCGACCCGGCTGTGGTGCATCTGAACGAAGGACACGCGGGCTTCGCTACCTTGGAACGTATATCGGGTCTGGTGCGCACCGAGGGATTGACTTTCGGTGAGGCTCTTGAGGTTGTGCGAGCCTCCTCTGTGTTTACAACGCACACTCCCGTTCCTGCAGGGCACGATGTATTTGGCGAGGATCTGATGCGCCGGTACTTCGCGGATTCTGCCAACTGGATTGGCCTGCCTTGGGAAAAGCTAATGTCCCTGGGTTCTGATGCCCATGGCCACGGCTGCTTCAATATGAGTTACTTGTGTTTGTCCACCAGTGGCTTTGTAAATGGCGTGGCCAAGAAACATGGAGAGGTCAGTCGCGATCTGTTGAAGGAATATTGGGGTGGTTTGCTGGTCTCCGAAGTGCCAGTGACCAGCGTGACAAACGGTATTCACACACCTACTTGGACCAGGCCAGGAATTGCACGCCTGTTGGGTGCCAGTAATGGTTCTGCCAGACCGGAGCACTTTGCGGCGGCTGAGAGCGTTGATCCCCATGCCCTTTGGGAAGAGCGCTGCCTGGCCCGCCGGGACATGTTGGCCATGGTTCGCCAAAGCGTGGACGACAGCTATGTGCAGCGCACGGACGATCCGCGCATTGCTTCCCGGGCCATGGCGGGCATTCGTGAGGATGCCCTGGTTATTGGGTTTGCTCGACGCTTTGCTCCCTACAAGCGCGCGATGTTGCTCTTTCAGGATGAGGAACGACTTGCGCGCCTCGTGAATGATGCAGATCGTCCGGTGCACTTTGTCTTCGCGGGTAAGGCGCACCCTAGGGACCGAGCGGGTCAGGAGATCCTACAGCGGGTCTTCGAGCTCACCCGTAGACCTCCGTTCCTGGGCAAGATCTTCTTCCTGGAAGACTACGACTTGTCTTCGGCCCGTCTATTGAATCAGGGAGTTGATGTCTG
Source organism: Planctomycetota bacterium (assembly GCA_014238415.1). Lineage (GTDB taxonomy): Bacteria > Planctomycetota > UBA1135 > UBA1135. The sequence goes on from JABABA010000023.1 coordinate 56,245, forward strand.
GCTCAACAACCCCACCCGGCCTCTTGAAGCCAGCGGGACCTCCGGCATGAAGGTCGCTGCCAACGGTGGCCTGAACCTTTCGATCTTGGATGGCTGGTGGATTGAAGGTTGCGATGGTCGCAACGGCTGGGCAATTGGTGCCGAAAAGCGAGTTTATGACGACCAGCCACGTCAGGATCAGTTGGATAATCAGTCCTTGCTGCATCTTCTGGAAACCGAAGTGGTACCGCTATTCTTCGATCGCGAACCGGATGGACTTCCGCGGCGCTGGATGGAGCGCGTGACCCACGCCTTAGCGACTCTACCTGCTGTCTTCAGCACTGACCGCATGGTGGAAGAGTACGCCGAGCGTGCCTATGTGCCTCTGGCTGCGGAACACACCCGCATGGAAATGGGTGGCTTCCAGGTTGCTCGCTCCCGTGCTGCTCGACTGCGTCGTTTGCGACGGGGGTTCCCAGAAGTACGGATCGTTGCGGCTCGGGTGGGCGATTTGAGTGATCTTACGGGTGGTGATCGCGTGCGCGTGGAAATGGACGTGCAGATGGCGGAGCTCGTACCAGAGGATCTCACCGCTGAACTGATTGTTGGACATACTACTCGTGCATCGGATCTCGCAGGGGCCTCGCATGTGGAGCTGGAGCCCACAAGCGAAAATCATGAGGGTGTGCAGACCTTCTCGGGGATTTTTGAAGTGCACACTTCTGGGTCCTACGCTTACGGTTTGCGGGTCAGCGCCAAGATAGAAGGGGAAGGCTTGCGTGGCTCCAGTTCGATGATGCGTTGGGCTTGAGGGGACAGTACTCTGGGAGTCATGGGTTTACCGCGCTCCATGCAACAGTCTGTGCCCGCACGGGTTGGATTGCTGGGCAATCCCAGTGACCTTTACGGAGGTCAAGTGATAGGTTTTGCCCTGGCGGATTTTCGTGCCACGGTCAAGCTGAGGGAAACTGATGATGGTGGTGTGACTTGCGTTGGGTCCGCAGCAAAGTTGTTGGACGCGGCCTGGCGGCGCACACAGAGGCGCTTGCCACCCGGAGTTCCCGCCCCGAATTTTGTCCTGGCTGCTGAAACTACAATTCCTCTGCAGGTGGGCCTGTCCGGATCTAGTGCAATAGTGGTGGCTGCCTTGCGCGTGATGGATGAGTTCATCGGAAGGGAGCAGGACCCCTTTGATCTGGCTGAGGAGGCCTTAGCGGTCGAGACCGAGGAGTTGAATCTGCTGGCCGGACCCCAGGACCGGGTGCTTCAGGTCTACGGGGGGCTGTTGCACATGCATTTCCGAGATCCTCGGGCCGCAGTCAACTATGAGCAGCTTGACGTGAGCCTCTTGCCTCGCCTCCTGGTGGCTTGGGACCCAAGTGCTGGGGAGAACAGCGGAACTGCACATCAGATTGTCTTTGACCGCTGGCAGGCAGGAGACGAATCAACGCGGGCAGGAATGAGCGCTATAGCTGATCTCGCGCTTGAGGGGCGCCGTGCCCTGGAGCAGGGCGATGAGGCCTTGCTGGGGCAGTTGATGAATCGAAACTTTGATCATCGGCGAGAGCTTTTTGATCTCGGGTCAGCTGCCGCCGCGCCCGTAGAACTCGCTCGCAGGGAGGGCGCAGCCGCGAAATTCTGTGGCTCCGGTGGTGCTGTCGTGGTGTTGGCCAATGATGAGCTCCATTTGGCTCGGCTCGAAGAGGCCTACGAGGCTTTTGGTTGGTGCAACATTCGTCCCCGGGTGGCCCCCGCCATGGCACGCTAGGATCTCTGTTGAGAGGATCTTCCCCTGCGCGTCATATTTCTTGCCGCGGGTTTTGCTACCCGCCTTCATCCCCTGACCCTGAATCAGGCCAAGCCGCTCTTGGAAGTAGGTGGACGGCCCGTCATTTCCTGGATCTTGGACCGTGTGCTGCAGTCGGTCGATCCTTCGCGGCTAGTGGTTGTGACCAATAGTCGATTCGCTGAGAGCTTTCGTGAGTGGGCCTCCAATACCGTCACTCCAGTTCCTATCGAGGTGCTTGACGACGGTACGGAGTCCAATGAGACGCGCTTGGGTGCCGTGGGGGACATGGCCCTGGCAGTAGAGTTCATGGGTTCAAGTGAAGAATCGGTCATGGTAGTTGGTGGGGACAATCTAGTTGATTTCGACCTTGGCCCTCACTTGGCGCGCTTCGATCCTGATGCTGGACCGTTGTTGTTTGTGCGCACGATTGAGGGGCCAGTTCCTCCTGGTCGATACAGCGAGATCTGCTTGGACGAAGGCGATCGGGTCATTAGTTGCAGAGAGAAGCCAGAGGACCCGAAGAGTCCCTTCTCCGCTCTTTGTCTGTATGTGTTTCCTGCGAGCCTGGGTGAGGATCTCGCTGCTTTTCGCGCTCATAGCCCGGAAATGGACGCGCCTGGCTGGTTCTTGGTTTGGTTGGCCTCCAGAAAGAACCTCTTCGCCTCCCGTGTCCCAGGTCCGTACTATGACATTGGCAATCTGGAGACCCTTTCCACTGCCCGCAGCGCCTTTGCTGGGCGCAAACCGACGCAATCATGAGTCAATCCCCTAGCTGTCGAGTTGGTCTCGTCGGGACCGGTTTCTTGGCCCGTATCAGGGCCCGCTGTTATGCCCAGCTACCCGGTGGCGGCGCAGTGTTGGCAGCGGTAGCCTCACGGGAACTTGGAAACGCCGAGAGTTTCGCTGCGGAACACGGGGTTGAGCATGTGTCTGAGTCATTCGAGGCCTTGATAGGGCGCGATGACATCGACCTGGTGGATCTTTGCGTGCCGAATCATCTGCATCGTTCTTTTGCAGAGGCCGCAGCAAGTGCTGGAATTGCTGTGGCTTGCACCAAGCCATTGACTGCTTATGTGGGTCAGGACCTGGATGTGCCTTTTGAGGACGCAGAAGTGTCAGCAGTGGATCCGCGTCACATGGCCAAGGTCGCAGTGGGGGATGCTGGCGCCATGGTACGGGCCTGTCGTGCAGCAGGAGTGCCCTTGCTTTATGGTGAAAATTGGGTTTACGCCCCTTCGGTTCGGCGTACAGCCGAGTTGCTCAAGACGCACGAGAGTCCGATTCTCGACATGCGCGGTTGGGAGTGCCATAACGGGTCGCACTCGCCCTATTCCAAGCTTTGGAGGTACACCGGCGGCGGCTCGCTCGTGCGCCTCGCCGCTCATCCCATCGGGGCAATGGTTCATCTCAAAGAACTGGAGGGGCTGGCTCGCAGCGGCGAGCCCATCCGCGCGGTTTCAGTCACGGCGGACACAGCCAATCCCACCGCCCTGTTGAATGGACCTAGCTCCGTTGCTCAGGGCTGGGTAGATGTGGAAACCTGGGCCAGCGTTTCGATCGCCTTCAGCGACGGCTCCCGCGGATTGGCCCTCGGGGCAGACACTATGGTGGGTGGCATGCAGAGTCGGTTGGTGGTTCTGACAGGCAATGGACACTTGGAGTGCAACCTGTCGCCCCACGATGCGCTCAGGGGCTTTGGCAGCGAGGCCAGCAGCTTTGGTGACAGCTATGTGATGGAGAAAGCCGGTTCCCACGCGGGTTGGAACAGTTATCTTCCTCAAGAAGATTATTCAAGTGGACACATCGCCATGTGCGCGGATTTTGTGGCTGCAGTGCGCGAAGGCCGTGATGCGTGTTCTACTGGTGATCTTGGGCTCGAGGTTACACGTGTCGTATCGGCGTCGTACTGTTCAGCCTCAGAAGGTCGTTGCGTCAAATTGGAGGAGATGAACGAATGAGAATTCTGCTGATAGTTGTAGCTCTCTTGATCAGTTCTTGTCTTCAACCGCCCGCCAAGCGAGAAACGCATCCAATGATGCTGCACACAGTGGCCTTCACTCTCGCTGAAGATCATGTTGGGAGCGCTGGATACCTTGTGGAGAGCTTGGAGCGGGAGTTATCGTCCTTGCCAGGTGTCGTGATCCTCTACGCGGGTGTGCGCGGCGAACAGTTCAAACGTCCGACCAACGTGCAGGATTTTCATGTGCTGCTGGTTGTGGGATTTCGTGACATAGCAGCCTACGACCAATACTTGGTGCATCCCAGGCATCTTCGAGTGGTGGAGAGTTGGGCGCCAAGGCTGTCCAAGATCGCGATCCTGGACGCATTGCGGATGTATTGGGAGCCAAGGATTCCGGAGTAGCTCCAGCTGATGATGCTTGGCCGGGGGCTAAGCGTTGATCTTGTCCATTCGACGCTGTTCAACTGCGGAGATCAGGCGTTCGTAGGCATCGATGAACGATTGCACGCCGCCAGCCAGAAGGTCTGCTGTGATGATGTCGAGGTTTACGCCTACGCCCGGTAACGTTGCGAGCACAGTGCGTGCGCCGTCCAGGTCTTCTTCCAGGGACGGGCGCGGGCGTCCGTGGTCTCGGAATGCGGCCAAGGTCGCGGCGGGGATTGTGTTGACCGTGTTCATGCCGATTAGCTCCTCCACATAGAGCACATCGCAGAAGGCGGGATCCTTTGTGGATGTTGAAGCCCACAGGAGGCGCTGTTCTTCGGCGCCTTGGGCAACCAGTGCATTCCAGCGCTCGCCTGCAAAGAGCTTCTTGGAGCGTGCGTAGGTTACCTTGGCGTTGGCGATAGCTGTCTTGCCTATCAGTCCCTGCAACAGGGCGCGGTCCGCGGGCCCGTTGCTCTTCTCCAGGCGATCGCGCAGTATTGTGTCAACTTTTCCATCGATGCGGCTGATGAAGAAACTCGCAACGCTCCGTACTGAGTCAGGACTTTCTCCATTTGCCACGCGTTGCTCCAGACCCGCGATGTAGGCTTCTGCTACCTGCTCGTACATGGCAAGGGAAAAGAGAAGGGTCACATTCACGTGAATGCCCTCGCTGATCAGGGTCTGGATTGCAGGCAGGCCACTCTCTGTTGCGGGTACCTTGATCATCAGGTTGGGGCGACTCACGAGACGATGCAATCGCCGCGCGGCCTTCAAGGTTCCATCGGTGTCGTTCGCAAGCAGGGGCGAAACTTCCAAGCTGACGAAACCATCGCTACCGTTTGTCTTGATGTAGACCTCGTTCAAGACATCGCAGGCGGCTTGGATGTCTCCGATGGCCAGGGTCTCGTAGATTTCCTCAGCGCAGAGGTTTTCCACATCGAGATCAGCCAGGGCTTCGTCGTAGTCATCGCTCTTGGCGATGGCGGCTTCGAAGATTGAGGGGTTGGAGGTGACGCCATTCACGCCATCCTCCTTGATCAGGCGAGCCAGATCGCCGGATTCAATCAGGGTGCTGCAAATGAAGTCGAACCAGACGCTCTGGCCCTGCTCTGAGAGTCCAATGAGGTTGTTTTTCATGGGGGGGATCGGGGAGAGAGGGATCAGATTCATGATACCGCTCCCAACGCGCTTGCCGAAGAGGTCTTTGTCAGTCATCCTGGGGAAGTGGGACGCAAGTATGACCTTATAGTGTACGGAGCTACCGGCTTCACAGGTCGGCAGTTGGCTCTGGCCTTGAAAGACCTCGCCCTTCCCTATTCCTGGGCCATTGCGGGGCGTGATGGGGTACGGGTGGCGGCTCTGGCCAGTGAGTTGGGCGTGGACGGGCATGTGGCGGAGGCCCAGGACGAATCTGCTCTCGACTTCCTTGCCCGGGAAGCACGGGTTATCGCCAGCACAGCTGGGCCCTTTGCCCTGTATTCAGACAAGCTGGTCCAAGCTTGTGCAACTAACGGGACCCACTGGTGTGATCTGACCGGGGAAACCGCTTGGGTGCGACGGCTGATCGACCGGCATCATGAGGAGGCCGTGCGGCGAGGCACCCGCATTGTGCCTTTTTGTGGTTTTGATTCCATACCAAGCGACACAGCGCTGGATCGCTTGACCCGCGAGGCTCATCAGCGCTGGGGTGAGGACCTGGCCAGAGTGGAGGTCAGATGGCGCCTGCGGGGTGGTCTGAATGGGGGTACCATGGCTTCGGCACGGGCGATTGGCGCATCCGGGGATTGGCGTGTGATGAGGGAGCCTGGAATTCTGACTCCTGACGAGGCGCTTGATGGGGACCAGAAGGTCCGTCTGCGCGATTCTGTCAGACCCTGGCGCGATCAGACGTCGGGGCATTGGCTGGTGCCGTTTGTCATGGGACCGGTGGATGTGCGCGTGGTCCGGCGTACTCGGGCCCTGCAGGGCCTGGATCCATATTGTCTGCTTCAGCGAGAAGGACAGGACTTGGGGGGTGGTTGGCTTGTGACCAGCCTGGCCACCGGGATGTTGGGCGTCTTTGGAGCCTTGATTCTGACCGGACCCGGTCGCGCTCTCGTGCGTGTGATCACCCCCACGCCAGGCAACGGACCCAGCAATGAGAAGATTATTGGGGGTCGCACCCGTGCCACCTTTGAGGCCGTGACAACCGGTGGTCAGCATCTTCGGTTGGAACTCGATGCCAAGGGGGACGCGAGCAACGCTGTCACCGTGCGTTGTCTGCTGCAGGCGGTGCTGATGCTGTTGGAGGACTCTGGCCCGGGTCGGGGAGGGGTCTTGACCCCCGTGGCCGCCTTTGGGCCCGGATTGGAGGAGCGGCTGATTGCCACGGGCGAGCACCAGGTGAATATTTCGGCGCCAGATTCCCATTGAGGGGCTCCTAGAGGGGGTTCCTGGGGCGGAAAGGTCTCAAGTCGGGACGGACACCGGGTCGATTCAGGCAGAGCACAACTGTTCTCTTCCGGAGTCCGATCATGCCTGACACCCCCCGACCCATCATGCGAGCCGCCGTCCTTCTCATCCTGGGCGCGATTGCATTGGCTATCCTTCCTTTGGCCTGCGTTGAGCAGAAAGATGATTTTGGAGGAGGTGGCGACTCTGACGGCGGCGACCAAAGTCCTCCTGGCGGAGGTATTTCCTTCAGCATTTCGGGGGACGCCTGATGGGTTTCCTGCAGCGGCTTGCGCCACTGGCGCTCTTGATGAGTGGCCTCTCAGCCCAGACCACGCCCACGGATTTCCTGGTGCGTGTGCATACGGTTGAAGTGTCCGAGGACGGTCTGGTGTGGCTTGAGGCCTTCTCGCCCCCCGGCGGCCACTTGGTGGACGTGGTTGGGGAAGGTGTGCAAGAGCTTGGGCAGGGCGAAGTTCCTGTGGGCACCTATCCTTCTGTGCATGTGGTGCTTAGCGCCATCATGCAGATTGAGACTGTCGACCCCTGCGGTGGCGGAACAATCATTGACCTGGTGGATTGGACCGGTGACGAGGTGATCGATCCGGATGGCGATGGCCGTTGGGACATCTATTTTTCCACCCCAGCCTACGGGGGAACGAACGAGGCTAGTGGGACCTTGACCCATCCATTGATGCTCGATGTTCCGATTCCCGTGGAAGAGGACAAGGTCGCCCCTCTGCGCATGATCTTGGGTGTCACGGGCAATGTGCGTTGTGAACAGGGGCAGATGGTGATGGATCCGCCCCGGGTGCAGCTGTCCCTCCTGGAAGACGGTTCAGCCAATCAGATCAGTGGCTCCACCTATCAGATCACAGGCATGCAGTTGCAGCATGCTGTTGGAGGCCCGATGGTTTCTACCTTCAAGGGCGAGGCTGTCTTGCATGGCGACGGACACTGGACCTCGGATTTGATTCAGTGGCGAAACCTCGACCTGGCAAGCGCCCAGAACGAGTTCGGCGCTCAACCCTGGTCCGGCTGGTGGTCCTCCATGTCAGACGGTGGGCTTTGGATGACACGCTCTGGCGTGCCTGAGTCCATGACCGGTTGGGTGCGTACCGGCGGCGGGGTGTTCTCGGTCGCGAGTACCGGCGGTGGCGACCAGGCCTTCTTGATGTGGGGGCTGCGCAAGGGCGTAGCGAGCAATCAGCATCCCTTCACCTCTCCCCAGCGGGTCATTGTCCACGACTTTGATATCCATCAGACCGAGTCTGACCCCTTCAGAGCTGACTTGAGCACATGGCGTCTGTTTGGGCGCTTTACAGGGGACTTGGGCCTTGCCCACTTTGACTTCACTGCACAGCGCAATCGTATGCGTGTGGAGGATTGGATTGGTGGTACCGCTTCTGCTCCGATGATCGATATCGATTGGCTGCCCCTTGGTCAGGGTGTGGCCTATTCGGTGCCTCCGGGGACTTCAAATCTGAACCTGACAATGCTCGATCTGTCGTCCTACTACGATGGCTGGATCACCTCGGACTCGGATGTAGGGATCTTGGATCGCCGCGACTTGCCCGCCAGTCGTCAGGGCCTTGCGATTACCATGCGCATTGGCGCTGGCATGAACAACTCATCTGTACAGAGTCGTTCTTACAAGGGCGCCTTTGTGGAGGACAGTGTTGCTGATTATCAGCTTGATATTGTCTCGGGTAGAGTTGAATTGCACTTTGTAACGTCAACCTCATGTCTTTGGATTCAGAGCTCCACTGGTCTTGATGGCTTCAGCCGCGTGAACACCGCGGGGACCTATGTGGTCTGGGGCGAAGGTCGGGTAGTGATCACGCTGGTCGATGGAAGGTCCTTTGAAGGCCAGGTGGATCCTGGCCGTAACACTCTCTCGATCACTTCGAGCGAAGACGGTGTGCAAGGCTCAGAAGACCGCATGATCGGTCTTCTGGTACGGACCTAGGCCCGCAGCATGTGGCTGATTGCCAGAGCGTTGAGCGCGCTGAGGAATGTGAATCGGGTTCCCCCGATCCTTGCGGCCTTGCCGCTCCGGCGCATGACTTGTATCACGCCAAAGGCCAGGGTCACGGAGCTTGTCACCATGGGCTTGCTTGAGGCGTTCAGCAGAGCCGGTCCCAGCACCAGGGCAGTCAACTGAGGCAGGTAGAGGATGCCCATCGCCTAAGGGCCCTGGGTCAGGAGACGGCCCCCTGGGGCTCCTGGAGCGGGCTCCCGGGACCTTATCCATGGCGCAGTCCAGAGCATGCCCTCAGAGTCCCAAAAGCGGCCTCAGAGGTCTTTGGGACGCTTTCGATGGTCTCACTTCAAGACTTTGGTCTCGTCAGGTCGATGATCGACCAGGAGAACCCAGTGACCCCAAATCTTCCCAATGTCGAATTCTGCCAAGACCCCTCTCATTGTCCGCTTCGTAATTCTGACCTGTGTGCTGGGCGCGATTTCGGTCGTTGCTTGTGTGCAAGGACCTAACGATGGCTCTTCCGGTGGTGACCCGATCAACCTTGGGCCCGGTACCGTCACGGTAACCCTTCAGGCTTACTGATTCTCGCCTATCACACTCTTAGCAACGCCCACAGATGTTTCTATCCCTCCTGTTCCTGGCCATGCCCGTGCAAGGCGTGACGCCTACCGACTTTGATGCCCGCGTGATCGAACTCTCCACATCGAGTGATGGAGATGAATGGCTACCGATATTTTTTGACCCCACGGGCGCCTCTGTGGATCTGGGCAATCAGATTCCCCTGGATCTTGCCTCTCAGACTGCGCCGATTGCTGAATGGCACCATGTGCGTGTTGCGCTTGAGACCGAGATCATGATCCAAGCCACCGATCCCTGCGGTTCGGGGCAGACGATCTACCATGGGATTGATTTGACCGGAGACCCTGTCCATGATCCCGATGAAGACGGAATCTGGGTGCTGCACTTTGCAACTTTGGAGCATGGTGGAAGTATCAATGGGGATGGCTCGGCTCTTGATCCCAAGCTGCTTCCCGATTCGATAAAACCACCCAAGGGAAGAGAAACTCGCATCCGCGTCTTGATTCGCACAACCGAAATCGTGCGCTGCGAAGATGGATCTGTAGTGGTAGATACTCCTGATATCCGCGTGGTTTGTGATGACGGATCTCCGGACGTTCGGCCATTGACAAATCAGCGCTTCCAGGTGTCCTGTTTGCGCGTGGACAACAACACACCCTTGCCATCATTGACCACCCTTCAGGGTATTCTGACCTTCGATGAGAACGGTTCCTGGAGTGCTTCCGATGGATTTCAACACTCTTTGGATGTGATGACTGCCGATGATTCGGCTCAGGATTTCAACAGTCTTCGCGGCCTTTGGGGTACGCGCAAGGACGGCCGGGTCTGGATGACCATGGAGGGCCTGAAGGGTATTCTGGTCGGCCACCTTGGGGGCTGGGACGAAACCCTGGCCATGACGAGTTTTGAAAACGAAGGCGTTTCATTCACTCTCTTCGGCAATCAGTGGCCCCAGTCCTCGCCGGCAGATCCCTTTCAGCAGCCCACGCGATTCTTGCACTATGGAGCGCGCCTGGAATTGCTTGAGGTAGACCCCTTGGATGGGGATCTGGTCTGGCATGACGCCTTCGGGCGCTTTTCTGGTTCTGGGGGTTGGATTGGATTTGATGGGTTGGTGCTTGTCAATGAATTGCGTTGGCTGCGGGTATTTGATCCTGGGCAGCACCAGATCGTGACCGATTCGGATCCATTGTCCATGCCTCAGGGAGCGCCTTTCAATGTGGTGACTACCGGTGGAGAAATGGACTTCAATCTCCTGGACTGGAATCAGCAGCACCACGGGTCCGTGATTTCGGACGGACGATTCACCCTGTCGAGCCCAAGCGACCACACAGAATTTGCCCATGGAATCGGGATGACCTTGGGCATTCCTTGGACTGCGAGCCCCAGTACCCTGACAGGGCAGACCTTGCACGGCACCTATTTCAGTGATATCAAAGTCGAAGGTGGAACTTTGCCTGCTGCTGGCCGTTTCAGCGTGAGCTTTGAATCTGGCGGCGTTGTTCAATGGAAGCAACAGCAGGTTGTGGACGGTCAAATGATTGCCCAGGAGTTCAACGGGACCTGGACCATGGATCCCGAGGCGGCTGTCGAAATCGACCTTCCGGGCGTTGGACGTTGGCGTGGCCAGCTCTCCGAGAGTCCGCGAATCTTGGGTCTTGTTTCATCGCCCAATGGCACCAACGGTTTCGATGACCGCTTCATCGGACTGCTGCTCTGGCAATAGATTCGGGGGCTAATCCCCGAAGTATTTCTTTCGTACCCACTCTGGTTGCCAGCGGTCAGGCTTGCGGCTGGCTCCGGTGAGGTCGATCGCCTTGTCGCGGACCTTTTTCGCGGTCCAGGGGGCATCATCGCCCACATGTTCCTGCCATTGGCCGAGGGCTCTGCGCAGGCGCGAAATGGTGCCCGCATGTTCGGGTCGAGTGGCCAGGTTCTCTCGTTCGCCGGGATCCGCTTGTAAGTCGAACAATTGGAGGTGGTCGATTTCGGGGTAGCGGATCAGTTTCCAGCGATCGTCCCGGATGGCCCGTTGGTGCCGGCCGAGAGACGTGAACAGAGTCTCGCGCAGGCTCTTCTGGCTGCCATCGACCAGGGGCCACAGACTGTGGGCCTGGAGGTCGTCAGCCAGGGGCAGATAAGCCGCTTCCAAGATGGTGGGAAATACATCGAGCAGATAGACAAGTGCATTGCTGGATTGGTTCGCAGGTACATTCGGCCCGCGTAGGATCAGGGGCAATCCCATGGAGTGCTGGTAGAGACTCTGCTTGCCCAGTAAGCCGTGGCTGCCCATGGCGAGGCCATGATCTGCTGCGAAGATCACCAGCGTGTTCTCGCCTTGACCAGTCTCCTCCAGCGTGCTCAGGATGCGCCCAATGGCCGCGTCCATGTGGGTAATCAGGCCGTAGTATTCGCAGAGTTGGTCGCTGACCACATCTTTGGTGCGAGGCCAGCCAGCGAGGTTCTCGTCCCGTACTTGCATCCAGCCGCAATCGAAGGGGTGCTGAGGAAGGAAATTCGCGGGCAGGGGTGGACGGTTCTCGTAGTAGTGTTGCGAGTACGAATCAGGGGGTGTGCGTGGATCGTGCGGCGCGGTGAAAGCCACCGAACAGAAGAAGGGCTGGGATCCGTCTGTGCTCTTCAAGAAATCGACCGCTGCGTTGGCGAAGAGGTCGCTGGAGTGTCCGATCCCCGTGCGCTTGTTGCTGTATTTGTCATCGGCGAGATCGATCAAGCTGACCTCATTGTGGTCGCACATGCCGCCGAAGAAGATCGCCTTTCCTTTTTGAAACGAGCGCTTGAACGCCTGCTTCGAGTTGTGCCATTTGCCTGTTCCAAATGTGGTGAAACCTGCTGCACCCAAGATCTCGCCCAGCAACTTGCGTCCCTCAAGGTTACCTATGTTGAGATTGTGGTAGGCACGGCCCGTGTGCAGCATGGCGCGGCTCGGTTGACAAACTGCCCCGTGGGGCGAGCCCATGCAGTGGGCGTTTCGCAGGGAGAGTCCCGCCTCTGCGAGAGAATCGATGTTGGGTGTGGCAATGAAGTCATTGCCCCAGGCGCTGACCGAGTCGGGTCGCTGGTCGTCGGCGAGCAGCAGCAGGATGTTGGGGGGTTTGGATTCGGTGTTCCCTTGAAGGGTGGCGCACAGTAGAAGGGGCAGCAGGTGCATGGCCCTATCCTGCCGTCAGGGCGCAGAGATGCAATCAAAGAAATCGGTGTCCCTCGCAGGCGGGGCGATTCCCATTCCCGGGTAGGATGATTCCATGACCAGCTCTCATTTGCGCGTGATATTGGCCATGGCCTTGCTCACTGGTCCAAGTTGGGGTCAACAGAAATCTCCCCGTCCAGCGACAGAACGGCCCAACATCATTCTGTTCATGGCGGATGACCTGGGTTGGGGCGAGGTGGGCTATCAGGGTCAGACCAGGATCCGCACTCCGAACATTGACCGCCTTGCTGTTGAGGGCATGCAGTTTTCCCAGGCCTATTCCGGCCATACGGTATGTGCGCCTTCGCGCTGTGTGCTCTTGACAGGTTTGCACACGGGGCACGCGCAGATTCGGCAGAACTCTTCCTGGTCCAGTCGCATGCATGTGCTGGGGGAGGGTCAGGAGCCTTTGCGCCACGGGACTGTGACTGTTGGGCGAGTCCTGCAGTCTGCGGGCTACGCTACCGGAGCCTTTGGCAAATGGGGTGTGGGGGCTCCCGGGGATGAGGGCCGGCCGTTGGCCCAGGGTTTCGATCGCTTCGTCGGTTTCATGTGTCAGAAGAAGGCGCATGATCACTATCCCCCTGCTCTTTGGAAGGACGGCATTCCCCTGGTCTTGAACAACCCCGGCTTCACTCCATCCAAGCGTTGGAAAGAAGTGCCTACAGAGGGCAGTCCCTGGGCTGAGTTTTCAGGAGAGGACTACGCCGCGGATGTGATGCTGGCAGAAGCTCTGGAATTTCTGGACAAGCACAGACGGGATCCGTTCCTCTTGTACTTTCCAACTCCGGTTCCTCACGCGGCCCTGCAGGTGCCTCAGGATTCGCTTGAGGAGTACTTGGACAAGGGTTGGGATGATGAGCCCTATCTTGGCAACAAGGGCTACCTGCCTCATCAGGCCCCTCGTGCTGCGTACGCGGCAATGGTCACGCGCATGGACGCGGGCCTTGGACAGCTGCTCGCCAAGGTGGATGAGCTTGGTCTGCGCAAGAACACTTTGGTGATTTTTACGAGCGACAACGGAGCTACCTTCAATGGTGGAACCGACAGTGCATTCTT
>JABABA010000024.1:0-308 GCA_014238415.1 Planctomycetota bacterium
GCCTGCCCGAGAACCCTGACGAGGACACTGTCGACGAGCGCCGGGATCGCTTCATGCTGGCCCGCGCAGACGATGAATGGATCGGCGATGTGGAACAATATCTGGCATTCACCGAGGACTCGGTTGCATTGTTCGAGGCCAAGCTCGGGGACGACCATCTTTGGACCATTGATGCCCTGGCAGTCCTTGGCTTCCGCCAGTACCTCGCGGGCCAGCACGAGAAATCCTACGCCAGTTTCTTTGAGGCCAATCTCCGAGCCAGGCGAGAGCTGGGTGAATCACACCCGATCACCCTGCGCCTGTGCCTG
>JABABA010000024.1:318-65258 GCA_014238415.1 Planctomycetota bacterium
AACTGCACCGGGGAAATGTCGAACAGGCGGTGATTGAGTACAGAACCGGGCTGGATGGCCTCAAGGCCCTCTGGGGTGGACACAACGCCTTGACCCTGCGCATCTCCATCGGCCTTGGCAGCGCCCTCCTGAGCCTGGGCCGCCATGGGGAAGTGCAGGCCCTGGTGGCAGAAATCCTGCCCCGCATCGATAGCCAGATCGGCACCTCTTCGGGGCCCGCGGTCCTGGTGCGGCGGCTGGCCATCCAATCGGGGACCGCGACGCACGACTTTGATCTGGTCTGGAAGACCATGCGCGATCAATGGGCGTGTTTTTCTGCCGAGCTCTTGGACATGCGCTATGTCACCTACCACGACTTGAGCTACTCGGTCTCTCTTTCACGAACCTTTGCTGTGCAACCAGAGGTTTTTGACAGGGTGCGTTCGTGGATCCACGAGGTGCGAGCCAGCTTCGATGTGCAGCCCCTCACCAAGAATCATGAATTGGGCCTCGACACCGAAATCGATCGCCTTGAGGGACTTCTCGACCGCTTCCAACGAGCCTATGAGGGAGATCCTGCCGCTCTGCTGCATCTGCTGCCCGAGCCCGGTCAACGGGACATGAGCGACTGGATCCTGCTCATGCGGGCGCAGCGCATCGCAGGAGATCTGACCGCCGCTCACGCAACCCTCAATGCCATCGATGCTATTGATGCCGAAGACCCCGACTGGCTCGCCCTGGAAAGAGCCCTGCTCGAACAAGCCGAAGGCAGCCCCGCAGGCCTCAAGGCCCTGCAGGAAACCGGCACGGGCTGGGTTGCCCTGCGGGCACGAGAACTGCTCGGGGGCTAGCTTGCTGCCCCCCCACGCCCCTCACTCCCACTCAATCGTCGCCGGTGGCTTGCTGGAGATGTCCAGCACCACCCGGTTGATGCCGCGCACTTCGTTGATGATGCGACTGGAGATGGTGCGCAGCACATCGTGGGGCAGGTAGCACCAGTCGGCGGTCATGCCGTCCTGGCTTGATACGGCGCGGATCGCGCAGGCGTCTTCATAGGTGCGGGCGTCGCCCATGACACCGACCGACTTGGTGGGCAGCAGCACGGCGAAGTACTGCCAGAGTTCCTTGTGGCAGCCAGCCTTCTCCACTTCGAACCGCACGATGGCATCCGCTTCGCGCAGGATGGCGCAGCGCTCTTCGGTGATGTCGCCCAGGATGCGCACGGCGAGGCCGGGGCCGGGGAACGGCTGCCGCATGAGAATGCGCTCGTCGAGACCCATGTGGGCTCCTACCCGGCGCACTTCGTCTTTGAACAATTCCCGCAGGGGCTCAACCAACTCCATGTCCAGGTCATCCGGAAGGCCGCCCACATTGTGATGCGACTTGATCTTGGCAGTATTGCCACCGTGCACAGCGACAGACTCGATCACATCGGGATAGAGGGTGCCCTGGCCCAGGAAGTTGGCATGGGAGAATCGTTTTGCCTCCTCACGAAAGACCTCAATGAACTCATGGCCGATGATTTTCCGCTTGCGCTCGGGATCGCTGACTCCGCCGAGCTTGGAGAGAAAGCGATCTCTGGCGTCCACGGTGCAAAGGTCCATGCCCAGGTGTTCGGCAAATGCCTCTTGAACCACCTCGCATTCGCCCTTCCGCAGGAGTCCGTTGTCCACAAAAATGCAATGCAGGCGCTCGCCAATGGCCTTGTGCACGATCAGGGCCGCCACGGCGGAATCAACGCCACCGGACAGACCCAGGACGACCTCTCCCTGCTCGCCCACCAGGTTCCGAACCGCCTCGATTTCGCGCTCGACGATTGAACCCGCGTTCCAGTCCCCAGGCAGTTCACACACATCGAGCACAAAGTTGCTCAAAACCTCCTGGCCTCGCACGCTATGTGAGACTTCAGGGTGAAACTGCACTCCATAGAATCTTCGAGCAGGATCCCCGACAGCGGCGTAGGGGCAGGTGTCCGAGTGGGCGTAGGCCGCGAAGCCGGCAGGCAGACGGACGACTTTGTCCCCGTGACTCATCCAGACCACTGTGGGCGCGTCGAAGCCGCTGAACAACCCCGTTCTCTGGTCGACCTCGATCCGCGTGTGACCGAACTCGCGCTGACCCGAGCCCTCGACATCTCCCCCAAGGGTCTGGCACATCCACTGAAGTCCATAGCAGATACCCAGCACAGGGACATTCATCTCGAGCAACTCAGGAGGAACATCCGGCGCATCTTCCGCGTAGACCGATGCAGGGCCACCGGAAAGAATGATCCCCGCCAGATCCATCCTCTTGGCGGCGGAGAGAGCCGTGCGGGGAGGGTGGATTTCACACCAGGCACCAGCCTCACGCACTCGTCGGGCGATCAGCTGGGCGTACTGGGTACCAAGGTCAACGATAAGAAGACCGCGCAGGATGTCGCTCATTCGTGGTGGTAGTTGCTGGATTCCTTGGTGATCTGCACGTCATGGGGATGGCTCTCCCGAACTCCAGCAGCGGTGATACGCACAAAGCGAGCACGCTCGGGTAATTCACTGATACTCCCCGCACCGCAGTACCCCAGACCGGCTCGCACTCCGCCACACAGCTGATAGACATAGGAGGAAAGCTGCCCCTTGTAAGGCACCATGCCTTCGATGCCCTCTGCCACGAGTTTCTTGGCATCGGTCACATGTGCCTGGCGGTAGCGTTCTTTCGAGCCCTCGGTCATGGCTCCCAAGGAGCCCATACCACGCACACTCTTGAAGGAGCGACCCTGGTAGACAAAGGTCTCACCAGGGGACTCTTCAAGTCCGGCGAAGAGACTGCCCAACATCACGCAGGACGCACCTGCCGCGAGAGCCTTGACCGCATCCCCCGAATAGCGGACGCCACCATCGGCGATCACTGGGATGCCGCTGCCAGCAAGAGCGTCAGCCACCTCCATCACGGCACTCAGCTGGGGCACTCCAATGCCCGCAACCACTCGGGTGGTACAAATCGAACCAGGTCCGATGCCCACCTTGACCCCGTCTGCACCCGCCTCGACCAAAGCCAGGGCGGCTTCGCCGGTGGCCACGTTACCAGCCACGATGTCCACCTCCGGCAAGGTCTCCTTGAGCTTGCTCACGGTCTCGGTCACATTGGTAGTGTGTCCGTGGGCGGTGTCCACAACCAGCACATCCACCCCAGCCTGTGCCAGAGCAGTGGCTCGCTCGTAGTCGTGCACTCCGATGGCGGCGCCCACAGCCAGTCGCCCGCGCGAATCGAAAGCGGAGTTCGGGAATGCCTCAAGCATGTCGATGTCCTTGCGGGTTATCAGACCGCGCAGACGATGGGCATCATCCCAGATGATCAGTTTTTCCACCCGATGCTCGTTAAGCAAGGTTGCCGCCTGCGAGAGGCTGGTGCCCGGAGGGGCGGCAATCAAATTCTCCGTGGTCATCACCTCAGCCACGGGCTTCTCGTCGGGCTCTCCAAAGGAAGTGTCTCGACGAGTCAAAATGCCCACCACGGTTTCCCCCTCAACGATGGGCAGACCGGAGATGCTCATTGTGCTCATGATTTCCCGCGCCTGGCCCAGACTTGCACTGGGGGCCAAGGTCACCGGATCCTCAATCACTCCATTGGCGGATCGTTTGACTTTATCCACCTGGACCACCTGTTCTTCGACGCTGAGATTGCGATGAACGATGCCAATGCCACCCTCGCGGGCAAGAGCCACCGCCAGACGCCATTCGGTCACTGTGTCCATGGCCGAAGAGCTCAACGGAATGTTCACCTGAACACGGCGGCTAAAGCGCGTGACGAGGCTGACCTGGCTGGGCAGCACATCCGAGTGCATGGGCGCCAGGAGGACGTCGTCAAAAGTCAGGGCCAGGGGGATTTCGGGCATAGAGCAGTCTAACCGAAGCAGCGCCCCCTTTCCAAGGCACAAGCCTGCTTCCGCTCCGCAAGCCCACTGAAGACCAGCGCCAATGACAGAAATCCTGACTCCCCGGGGCGGTTCGGGCATGACCGGTGAACCCGGTCAGACTTGCTCCGACGGGAGCGAGAACGCGAACACAAGGCGCAACCAAAGAAACGGGGGAAACGACGGCCTGCAGACCGCGGGCCCACGCTCCTGGTCTGGTTGGAGACACTCTCTCGAACGTCCCCGCTCGGAGATCCTCCCAGAGCCAGGGCCTCCCGGACCCCATTGGGGGATCGTGGACCAAGTCCTTGGCATGTTGTTTCAATGCGAGACACGGAACGGGTGTTGCCCCGGCCCTCTCGGAAGCCGATAACTAAGGGACCAACCTGCGGCCAGAGCCACTCCTGCTGCTGCCCGCCCCACCTCCCATGGAACCCACCCCCGTTGCCCTTGTGGGCGCAGGCTACATCGCCGACTTTCATCTGACCGCCCTGCGCGAGGATCCCGATGTCCGCGTAGTGGCGATCTGCGATCCGGACCTGGAACGAGCCCGGGCCATGGCGGCGGACCATTCTGTGCCCGAATGCGTAGGCGATCTGGCGGAATTGCCTGCTCTGGGAGCGCGGGTAGTTCACATCTGTACGCCTCCCGACCTGCACGCGCCTCTGATCAAGAAAGCTCTGGATGCTGGGCTGCATGTCTTTTGCGAAAAACCCCTGGCCCTGTCTGAAGACGAGGCCAAGGACCTCTGTGCCCAGGCTCAGGCCAAGCGCTTGACCCTGGCGGTCAACCACAATAATGTGTTTCACCCGGCCTTCCGTCGTTTGGTGCAGAGAGTCCAAGCGGGAGAAATTGGACGCCTGCTGCATGTGCGTACGCAACTGGCCATGCCCATCGCACAGTTGGACGCAGAGCAGTACAGCCACTGGATGTTCCGAGCCGAGCGCAACATCATCTTCGAACAGGGAGTGCACCCCATCAGTCAGGTACAGCACCTGTTGGGGGCGCCAAAGTCCATCGAGACCAACATCCTGTCCAGCCGCGAGCTGCTGCCCGGCCAACAATTCCATGAACGCTTCAGCCTGGCGGTCAAGGCAGAACGCGGAACTGCCAGCCTGGACTTCTACTTCGGTGCTCCGGCAGCCCGCTGGAGCCTGGAAGTTCTGGGCACTGATGGATTCATTGAAGCAGACCTGCACCGCAATCTGGTCAGCGGTGAGCGCAAGACCCAGTCACTCGAAGCTTGGGACTCGTTTCTGGCCGGAAACCGCCGGGGCAAAGATCTCAGGCGCGATGCGCGCCGGGGCTTTTGGAACTGGTCGCTCTTCACCCTCAAACTGGGACCCCGACAAGACTCTTTCTTCTTGTCCATGCGCGACTCGATTCAGGCCTTCCACGCGTCTTTGCGGGGTGGACCCGCCTATCCCTCGAACGCAGAAGCAATCGTACAGGTCACCGCCTGGTGCGATGGCAGCGCGGGCGATCTGCCGAGCGCGCCAGCGGCCCAAGAACCCTTCCCCGAGCCTGGACCGGCACGCACTGGTGAAGTGGTGATCACGGGAGCCTCGGGATTCATTGGACGCCGGGTGGTCCGACGACTGCTCGAACGCAACACACCTGTCACCGCAGTGGTTCGGCGCCTGCACTCCCTACCCAGCGAACTGACCGAACCCGCCCAGGACGGCCGCCTGCGGTTGGTGCGCGCGGGCATGTTCGATGAGAACGCTTTGGGTCAAGCCTTCGCCGGTGCCCATTCAGTACTGCATCTGGCCACTGGAGGCGGTGACAGTTGGGAAGCCATCCAGGCCAACATGATCGAGGGCGCACGAAATGTAGCGCGCATCGCCCGGGAAAACGGAGTCAAGCGTTTCACCTATTGCTCTTCCGTGGCGTCACTCTGCAACCGACCTGGCTTGGGACTCATCACCGACGATGAACCCACGGATGCACGTATTGACGAGCGCGAGATCTACTCAAGGGGCAAGGCCTACACCGAGCATGCCCTGACCCAGGACTTTGCCAGCGCTGACTGCGAGTTCCTGATCGCCCGACCCGGTGTTGTCATGGGACCGGGCACCCCCATGCAGCACCCAGGTCTGGGACTTTGGGTACGAGACAACCATTGCGTCGGTTGGGGCCTGGGGCAGGATCCGCTTCCCTTCGTACATGTGGAGGATGTGGGCGAGGCCCTCGCACGCATGACGATTCACGAAGGGCCCGAACTCGACGGAAGAGCCCTCAACCTGGTAGCCAACATACCCCTCTCTGCCGCAGAAGCAGTGGCCGAGCTGTCCCATGCCACGGGCAGAGACCTGCACTTCCACCCCCGGCGCTTTGCAATCAGTCAGGCCATGGAAATCGGCAAGTGGCTGGTGAAGAAAGCTGGCCGCCGCAAGGATGCACCGTTCCCCTCCTGGCACGACCTGCTCTCCCGCAGTCTGGCCCGGCCCTACACCTGCAATCTGTCCCGGGATGTGTTGGGCTGGACGCCCATGGAAGACAGACAGGACTTTGTGGAGCAGGCCCTTTGGATCTATGCCCCCGGGAAGGATGAGCGGTTAGCTCCAGAGGCCAACGGAAAGGCAACCCAGGCGCGCGAGCGCGAGGCAGCTTCAAAGCCCAAGACCTCTGCGGCGAATTCTTGAGAGCCCCCGTGCCCCACGCCCTGCACATTTTCAGCACCTTTGCCCCGGCTGGACCGGAGCTGCGCGCGGTGGAGTTGATCCAGGGTCTTGGGCCTGAGTACCGGCACACCATCGTAGCCATGGACGATTGCCTGGACGCGGCTGAACGCCTGGACCCTGGGATCAGGACCCGCACCCTGCCTGGCCCTGGAACCAAACAAACAACAAGCGTGATTCGGTGGACCTGGAAGGCCCTGAAGAGAGAAAACCCCGACCTGCTCTTGACCTACAACTGGGGTGCTTTTGATGCAGTCCTGGCCGCCCGCCTCAAGCGCTTCCCCCGGCATGTTCACCACGAGGACGGCTTCAACCTGGACGAAGCGCAAGGAGAGATTCCACGCCGTAGATTTCTGCGGCGGCTTGCCCTGCCCCGTGTGCAGCACCTGATTGTGCCCTCCGCACACTTGGAGCAACTGGCCCGTCAGTCCTGGAGTGTGCCCAGCCAGCGCCTTTCGCTGATCCCCAACGGAGTGGATACGCAGCGCTATTGCCCCCAGGACAAAACCATTCGCGACGGGCTGCGGCGAGAACTCGGCATCCCCACCAACGCCCGGGTAGTGGGCAGCGTGGCAGGCTATCGGCAAGTCAAACGCCTCGACCGCCTGATCCGCTCCTGCGCAAATCTGCCTCCGGACCCAAATGGGCGCGCAACACACTTGATTCTCATCGGAGACGGACCCGAGCGCCCAGCCCTCGAATCCCTGGCCGCCAGTCACCCCTGCCCCGGTGGAAAGGTCCACCTGCTCGGCTTTCGAGACGACCTGCCGAAGTACTACGCCGCGATGGATGTCTTCGCCCTGACATCCGCTTCGGAACAACAACCAATCTCCCTGCTGGAAGCGATGGGCTCGGGCCTGCCCACCGTCTGCACGGACGTGGGAGACATCAAGGCCACCCTGGGGGAATCCGGGCAGGGAGCGTTGATCGAGCCCAATGCCTCTGACCTGGAAGCCCAATTCACCAGCGCCCTGCAGCGAGTCCTTGCTGACCCCGCCGATCGAGGTACTCAAGGCAGAGAACGCGTCCAAGCAACCTACAGCAGCCAGACCATGCTCGCGGCCTACAGACGCGTCTACGAGGGAGCCATGCAAGCATGACCAATCCCCCTAAGAACCCAACTCCCTTTCCGCCCTTCACGCAGCACTCCAGCGAACGCATTTACGATTCCCCCTGGTGCGGCCTTCGGCGGGATATGGTCACTCTGCCATCGGGAAAATTGCAGGAGTACCATGTGCTGGAAATCGGTCCGGCGGTGACCGTTGTACCGGTGCTGCCCGATGGAAGAGTGCTCCTGATCGGCCAGTACCGCTATCCCCATGGAAAAACCCATTGGGAACTACCTGCGGGGCGCTTGGAGCCGGACGAGAAAGAGGACGCCGCGGCCAAAAGGGAACTCCTCGAGGAAACCGGCTATGCCCCCGACCAACTCCTGCCCCTGCCCGGCTTCTATCCCACAAACGGCATAAGCGCACACCATGCCAGTGCCTTCGTGGCCACCGGCTGCAAGCAGATCGCCAAGCCCACCCCCGACTCGGCGGAGCAGATCACCGTCGCCCTTTTCAGCCGGGAAGAAGTGGAAGCCCTGCTCGATGCGGGCCAGATCCAGGATGCTTTCGCGGCACTGCCCCTGCTCTATTGGCTGCGCGGAACGCACCTCCAAAAAACCTCTTGCCCGGCTTCTTAGGACCTGACGGATGGCCCTCCGGCAGGCACAATAGCGCCCGCCATGAGACGCCGATTCCGCCGCCGCCAACGCCTGGGCCAGTACCGCATTGAAAAATGTCTGGCAGTGGGTGGTTTCGCGGAGGTCTACCAGGCCCACGACACGGTAGAGGGCATCAATGTGGCACTCAAGATCCCGCACCGGCACCTGACTGACAAAGAGAACATGGCAGCCTTCAAGAAAGAGGTGCGCATGGTGGCAGGACTCGACCACCCGGGAATTTTGGGGATCAAGACCGCTGGACAAGTGGACGGCACCTTCGTTGTGGTCAGTTCTCTTGCTCAGGAAACTCTGGGCGACCGCATGACCCGCCGCATGGCACGCAGCAAGGTGCTGGAAATCACAGGCGAGTTGCTTGAGGCACTGGCATATGCCCACAAGCGCAAGGTTGTGCACTGTGATGTGAAGCCCGAGAACATCTTGCTCTTTCCAGATCAGAAAGTTCGCCTGGCTGACTTCGGGCTGGCTCGTCTGGCCCTGCGGACGATCGACGCCTCGGGCTCTGGCACGCTTGGATACATGGCTCCCGAACAGGCCCTGGGGCGACCGTCCCTGCGCTCGGATGTCTTTTCCGCGGGAGTCGTGCTCTGGCGCCTGCTCGGAGGAACACAACCGGAATGGCCTTTCCATTGGCCCCATCCGAGCTATGAAAAGGTCCAGCGCAACTGGAGCGAAGCCATGGTCGAAATCGCGCGCAAGGCAACAAGGGTGGAAGAAGAGAAACGATACAGAGATGCAGGAGCCATGCTGCGCGCCTTCAAACGAGCCGCTCCGGACGCAATCGCAACCCGGAGGCGTCTGTGACAACTGTTGGAGAAAGGCTCTTCGAAGCCAACCTGTCGACCCCTCTGCAATTCGAGTGCGCCTGGGGCGAAGTGCAATTGCTCTGCCAATGCCACCCCCTGCGAGAGCCGAACCAGGACTCCTGTCTGTGTTTGGACCTGGGACCAGATGGACTGCTACTGGCAGTAGCCGATGGCATGGGTGGACACCGCCACGGACAGATCGCCTCGCGCCTGGCACTGGAGTCAATCGAAGAGCAGGTGATCCTCTCCCTGGAGGACGAGCGGGGTCTACGCGTAGGAGTGATGGATGGATTTGAGCTGGCCCAGACCAAGGTCCAGGATCTGGGTTCCGGTGCGGGCACCACACTGGTGGTTGCTACCATCGATCAAGAGGGCCTGCGCTCCTTCCACACCGGAGACTCCATGGCCCTGTTGCTGGGCGGGCGAGGGTTGATCAAGCACCAGACCCTCGATCATTCCCCAACGGCATACGCCCTGCGCGCCGGTTTGATCGAAGAGTCAGAACTTCTCTCCCACCCAGACCGACATGTGCTCCTGTCTGCCATCGGCCACCCAGGCTTGCAGATCGACGTGGGACCAGCAGTGCCCCTGGCTGTGCAGGACACCCTGCTGTTGGCCTCGGACGGATTGACCGACAACCTGACCACCGACGAAATTGTGCGACTCACCAGTCGGGGAACTCCTGGAGAGATCTGCGCGAGCCTGGGAGAGAGGACCCGGGCCAGCATGCTGGCCACCGACGACAGCGGAAAACCAGATGATCTGTCCCTGATGCTCTTCCGGCCGAAATCCGCGACCTAGCAGGGACAAGTCCCCTCCCGGGGCCTAGGAAGGCCATTTCCTGGCCCGGGGCCAGCCCTGGTAGCCAAGAAAACGCCTTGGGCAGCACGAGCCGGCCAATTCGGGCGATGGCCTACAGATCGCCCCTGGGGTGGGTCGATTTCAACCTCTCATGCCTGAGTCACGATCCGGATTCTCCCTGCTCGACTGGCTGGTCATCACCCTTTCGGTCTTGGCCCTGGCTGGAGTTGCAACAAAGGACGGACGCCTGCGCTCGGTGGAGGATCGTGATGCCACCAGAGTGCGTGATCACGGCATCTTGCTCGATGCGATTCGCACGCACCATGCACTGACCGGATTCTGGCCTTCGCACGAAAGTGGCGCAGCAGAGGATGGCTGGAGCAGCAGCACAAAGCAGGGCTTCCTGATGGACCTGGTTGATGCGGGACTACTCGACCAGATACCCCAAGATCCCACCAGCGACGAGCGGCACTGCTATCGCTACCGGGTCTACCACAACGACCCCTTTGGCTGCGGCCAAGAAGTGCCCTTCTTCATGCTCGCGGTGCGCCGCCTGGAAACCGAAGCGGCCCGCGCGGCAGTAATGGATACTGTTCATTGCCAGGGTCGGGACTTCAGCGCCGAGTATGACCTGATCACCCTCGGATCCACTACACCAGACTAGGCTCTGGTGGTTCAGAACATGCTGGTCTAGAACCCGGCGGCCGCGGCCTGCAAGGCCCTGGCACTGGATTCACTGAGTCCCACAGTAAAGCTCGAGTCGCTTGTCCTGGCAGGGACCAAACCAACAGAGTTGGCTTCTCCCAGAGTCAGGCCAATCGTCCTGCCTCCGGCAAATTCGAGTTCGATGTGGACACCTGAAAGCTGTTCATCAGCACCCTTGGCAAGCACAACTTGCAAGAAGGTAGCCCTGAGGGTGGTCAAGAGCTTCTCTACTATGGCCCCAGCCACAGGTTGGCCGTTATCCTCTCTACGCCAGACCTTGACCCGCGCCGTGTCACGCAGCAAACGAACGCTGCCATTCGAAGTCTGCAAGCGAACCGCAGTAACCAGCGCAGGTTCAAAAGAAACCAGCCGCGCGTCCAGGTAGTAGGCCTGCTCCAAATGCAAAGGTTCGAGACCGGGTAAGCGGTAAGTCTTGTCCTCGGACAGGAGTCGCCCGTATGTCGCCTGCCCATCGGGAGCCAAGCCTCCCTGAAGCAACTCGCCCATCACGGCGCCTTCCCCGTCAAGGATACGCAGGTGCGTCCCCGCATCCACTCCGTATTCCCGGTGTCGGGTCGCGTCAGAACTGACCAGATCCAAGGTCGAAAGGGACGCCAGACTGGCCAGCAGACCACGTACCAACTCTGGCCGGGCGGGATAGCCCAGAGAACCAGGTAGACGCCAGCTCTCGTCCATGCGTTCCAGCACCAGGGACGCTCCGTTGGGGCCTCGAAGCTCGATCCGTGCAGCCCGTTGAACATCGAGTTGGGTCAACAGAGGTCCCACATCCCGCGGTGGTCGGATGTCCGGGGCAGTGCCCAGATCCAACAGGACGAGAACTCCCAGAACTACTGCCAACAAAATGTTCCGACGTACAGCTCCCATCAGAAACTACGCTCCCGACGGTTCCAGACCCAACCAAGCAACAACAACAAGGTCAGTCCAAGTCCCAGAGGCAAGACCATCAAACGCCAACGAGCGCTTGTTGCGCGGCTCTCTGCAGCAGCCTTCTGCCGCGCACGCTGGGACAGTTCTTCCACCGTGTCATAGAGCCCTGCGCTCAGCAGCCCTTCGCGATCCAGTTCCTCTTGCAACAGATCGCGCAGGGGTCTTGAGCGGGGCAATCGGGACCGCAGGGCGATCAGATCGTCCTCCGCCAGCATCCAGTCCAAAAAATTCTCCACCAACAGCAAACCGCGCGGCTCCAAGCTTGGGGAGAGGCCAAAGGGATCCGGGTCGCGCACAAAATCCGCATCCCCCAACAACGCAACACGCACCATCGCGCCGCGATCCAGCACCACCTCGTCGGTAGTTTCTTGTTCAGTCGGTTGTTCCTCAAGTAAGTCCAAAGGCGCCGGAGCACCACGCACAAAGGGCGAAGGCAGGCGTCCGGTGAGTACCCGACCCACCACCAAAGCGCCCTTCGGATCCCCCCGCAGGCTAGCGGTGTGGGCTGCAATGATCGAAGCATCGGAAACCATGGCTTTCACAAAAGGCACCACCCAGGAGTCCCCCGAAGAGAGGATCACATCCCGTCCCACGATCCCTTCAACATGATTCAGGGCGCCAAATGGCTGGGGCCAGGCAAACGTGATTCCATCAAGGCCACTGGTGGGAGGAAAAGTGCCGTCCATGCCCTCGACTGTGGTCTTCAACAGACCGGGGGTGCGTAGGGGTTCCAGCCGTCCACCACCAGTGGGCTGACCATCAGCGTCAAGCTCGGAGACCAGAACCTTGCGCTCCCCAGGCGAACCCGCATCCCACACATGGCCGCCCGCCAATTCGCTGCCCCAGGAGCGCAAGAGAGCTTCCAGCCCAGTCCTGGGGGCCTCATCACCACGCATGGCGTGCAGTGCGCGCAGGCCTTGGTGATGGGTGTGCATAGTGACCTGATCCAAGAACGCAAGCAAAGGCTTGCCCCGCTGCAGGGACTGCTCCAATTCAAACACCGCTCGAGGATGAAGTTCCAGAGGCCGCATGAGCACAACCAAGTCGCAGTCATCGGGAATCGGCACACCCGCTTCCAGAATTGCGGTTGACACCTCCACCAAATCAAAGCGACGGGAAAGGGCCTGCCGTAAGCCATGGAATGAGCCCAACTGCCAACTTGCCTTGGGATCGGTGTCGAAGGTCTCCCCCACCCAGGCGATGCGCGGTCGGTGGTCGCGCAACATGCGGGCCACGGCAGCTACAAACTCCACTTCCAAAGACCACGGATCGGCCCACTCAACGCGCTCCGTGCGTCCGCGATAACGCAGAAGCAAACTGCGATAGACCATCTGCCGCGAAACCCCAGTACCATGGGCCGCGTGCACGGGACGCGCTTGCAAACCGTGGGTCCTGGCGTCCAACGCCGCTTGACTGGAGACCGCAGGATCGCGCACATCAAGCAACATCTTGCCTTTGGCCAGTGCCAGGTACTCCTCCAACTGGCCCTCGATCTGGGTGCGCTCTATCGTTGCCCGGCCGGACTCGATTTCCTTGGTAAAGAACGCATGCACGGCCAGGGTGTCTTCCAACCGTCCCAATACCGAACGGGTGGCATGACTGACCTGAAACAACCCGTCCTCAGAAAGATCCCGCCGGGGCAGGTTCAAGTGACCCGCGATGCGATTGACCTCTACAAAAATGCCGCAGACCAGGAGGGTGCTCAACCAAAGGGCAGCCCGCCCGCGCTTGTTGCCTACGCTCATTGGTCGCGCCTCCCCTGCACCACCCAGGTGTTCAAGAGCAGCGCTCCCCCGATCAGGGACAGGCCATAGATCAGATCCCCACCATCAAGCACGCCTCGCACAGCACTGCCCATGAAGTGAGCGGCGGGGGTCAGACCATCGATGCTCGTTGCCAGGTCTGCTGGAAACAACTCCACCACCATGCGCACCAGCCAAAGGCCCAGCAACAACAGCGTCGAGAGCAAGAACGCCACCAGGGGATCGGTGGCGCAGGCACTGACCAGGAGCGCTAGAGAAACATACGCCGCGCCCAGGAGCATGGCTCCCATGAGCCCCACCAGGACCGTTGCCCGGTCCAGATCACCGAGGTTCTCCACCGTCCAGGCGATGGGCAGCACGGTCAAGATCAGCAGCATGCAGACGATGCCAGTGTGGGCCAAGAACTTGCCCAGCACCAATTGGCTTGCGCGCAGGGGATAGGTCAAGAACAGCTCCTCAGTGCCTGCGCGCCGTTCCTCGGTCCAGGATCCCATACACAGAGCCGGCACCAAGAGCCCCTGGGAAAGGGGCATCCAGGCGAAGAGCACCACCAGGCTTGCCTCGCCCCCTTCCCACAGGGACGGCAGGGGCATACCGCCGATTGGCATGCCCACCAAGAAAAACAGCCCCGCAGAGACCAGGACAAAGATCAGGATCGTGGCGTAGGCCACGGGGGATTCAAAGGCCACACGCAACTCACGTCCGGCAATGGCGAGCACTTGCCTCACGGACGAACCTCTGCCGCCCCGGCTGTATGTTCCATGAAGACCTGCTCAAGGGTGGGCAACTCGTGGCGCAGTTCCAAGAGGATGGTTCCAACGAGGGCCGCTTGTAGAGGCCCTACAACCTCGCGAGGCTCATCGGCCTTCAACTCAATGCGCAGGTCCCCTCCGCGCAGGGGATCGATGCTATTGATTTCTTCCACCCCGGGCAATGCGCCCAGGGTCTGCATGAGAGCCCCAGGATCTCCAATACCGCTGACCTCTACAATCAAACGCTTACCCGCGTCGCTGGCCAATGCCCCCGGATCCCCATCTGCTACCAACCGGCCCCCAGCGACGATCAAGACGCGCTGGCATACCTCTTCCACCTCAGGCAGCACATGGGTCGAAATCAAGACCGTCTTGTCCCTTGCGAGGCGCGCCACAAGATCGCGCACGCGCACGATCTCGCGGGGGTCGAGCCCGCTGGTGGGTTCATCCAATACCAGCACATCCGGATCGCTGACAAGGGCCTGGGCCAGGCCGACCCGTTGGCGATACCCTTTGGACAGGGTGTGGATGCGGCGGCCCTCATGGCCTCCCAGGTCACAAGAATCCAAGACACGGGCGATTGCATCCTTGCGCGAGGCTCCTCGAAGTCCGCGCAATGTGGACACCAGGCTCAAGAAACGGTCCACACGCATTTCCCTGTGCAATGGCGTGTGTTCTGGAAGGTATCCCAGGATGCGGCGCGCCACCACCTCACCTGCAGCAAGGCCCCCGAGCGTCGCCTCACCCCCATCGGGGTTCAAATAGCCGGTCAGCATACGCATGATGGTGCTCTTGCCCGCCCCGTTGGGGCCCAGGAGGCCCACCAACTCTCCCCGTCGCACCTGGAACGAGACCTGGTCCACGGCTGTCACGGGACCGAAGTGCTTGCAGAGGCCACGGGCCTCGATCAAGACCTCGCCCGTGCTCTTCGGGGGAGTTTCTGCTGCTGCCTGCATGGGAATGGCAAGGTTATACCACCCCGGACCGCGCCGGTGACCGGAGCGTTGCCCCCCAGCGTAGGATAGGCCCATGAATCCCGACCTGCGCTTCCGCTCCCTGGCCCCCTGGCTGAAAGAAACCTTCGGCCAACCCGTCTATAGGGTGGCCCTTGACGCGGGATCCACCTGCCCCAATAGGGACGGGACCCGAGGATTTGGTGGCTGCACCTATTGTGATGTGGAAGGCTCTGGCACCGGCGCCTTGCGTACTGGCAAGGCGGTTGCCGAGCAACTGGAAGTGGGGCTCAAACGCATCGCACGCCGGGGCAGAGGTGACCAGGCAGTAGGAGCCATCGCCTACCTGCAAAGCTACAGCAACACCTACGGAGATAGCGCGCGCCTCAAAGAGTTGCTCGGGGCGGTTGAACCATATCTGGGAGACGCGGTGCGCTGCGTATCGGTGGCCACTCGCCCGGACTGCTTGCAAGACGAGGCGCTGCGACTCTTGGAGCATCTCTCCCACAGGGTTCCGGTCTGGCTGGAACTCGGCCTCGAAAGCGCCAATGACGAGGTACTGCTCAACATCAACCGGCTGCACACCCTGGCAGAGTTCGACGACGCTGTGCAGCGCGCACATCAGGCGGGCCTCTCTACAGTGAGCCATGCAATCCTGGGCCTACCGGGTGATGGACGCCAGGGCGCCCGGGACACAGCCCGAGCCATAGCCAGAGCCGGTTGCGCCGGGGTCAAGGTTCACCACCTGATGGTGCTCAAGAAGACCCAAATGGCCCATGACTGGCATGCGGGACGGCTCAAAGTGCTGGACCTTGAAACCTATCTGGATTGGGCTGCGGACTTCATCGAACGCCTGCATCCCGATCAGGTGGTGCACCGGGTGACCGGCGAGGCCCCGCAAGAGAAGCTGATCGCCCCGCAATTCGGGTTACACAAGACCGCGATTCGTGTGCGCTTGACGGAAGTTTTATGCAAACGCGGAACGCGCCAGGGCAGCGCCCATATTGGGGAGGGGAGCAGGCCCTTCACACCTCAGAGCGCCTCCTCCCTAGATATCGCGCCTGCTACAGACCAGCAGAGATAGACCTCGAATCGAGCTCTCCCTCGCTTTCCTCCGAAGGCCTGAGTTCTGCGCCTTGGATCTGTTTATTCTGGGAGCCGCCCATCCGAAAGAATTCGGCTGCAATAAATATGCGCCTTCCCCAGACCAAGACTCAGCTTGCCTTTTTCACCCTGGCCCTGCTCTTGGGCCCAATGGCCACAGCAAGCGCCTGCCCCCAGAATCTGCTCGACTCCCTGGAGGACGGCGCCTTCATGCGTCCCGACGAAGAACCTCCGATCGGTGTACTGGGGGCCGCAATGGCAGCGGCCGGAAAAATGACGATTGCCTGGACCTGGGCAGGTACGAATGAGAGCGGCCCTCGTATTGGCAACAAGGAGGCCACCACCGGGGAGGTCACCGATCTGGGCTACGCCT
Source organism: Planctomycetota bacterium (assembly GCA_014238415.1). GTDB lineage: Bacteria > Planctomycetota > UBA1135 > UBA1135. The sequence continues at coordinate 16,799 of JABABA010000024.1, forward strand.
TCGCGGCCACATCTGCGAGGTTCGAAGAGCATCGTTTCACCTTCCACTTTGAACTCAACGAAGGCATGGACGTAGAACTGACCCTGCCCTACTGCGATGCCCGAGCTGATGTGATCGGTCCCTTGGGCAAGACCCGCATGCGCACAAATGGCTTGGGAGACGTGGAGATTGGAGCCCTCTGGAACTCAGCACTCCAGGAGGGGGACAGCCACTCCTATGGGCTGGGCCTGGGCCTGCCAACAGGTTCAACCAATTCCACCGGCACCAACCCTGGCGGCGGCGATGGTCGCCTGCCCTACTCCTTGCAGCCAGGCAGCGGCGCTTGGAGTCTGATCCCCCGAGCGCACTGGTTGGGCCAGACGGAGGACTGGTCCTGGGGCTATGGCGGCCAGTACATGCTCCGTTTACGGGAAGGCGGAACATCCTGGAACAAGGGCAATGAATTGGAGCTTGGCGCCTGGGCGGCACATCGAATCAACCGGGACATGAGCATCTCCCTACGCCTCGAAGGTCATCACTCCAGAGGCATCAGCGGCAGCGAGAGCACAATCGATCCCCTGATTTCCAACTTGCATGATCCAGACAACGCCGGAGGCACTTTGTTCCGACTCTTTGGTGGTTTCAACTTCGTCGGCACCAGCGGCAACCGGTTTGCGGCGGAGGTCGGAGTACCCCTATACGATGATGTGGACGGCGTACAACTGGGCAACACCATCACATACGGCCTGGGCTGGCGCTACAGCTTCTGAGAAGCATTGAGTGTTGGCCCTTTGGGCTCAACGAACGTACAAGATGCGCGTGCAACTCGGGCATTGCACCAGGTCCACGCCACGCGCCAACCGAACGTAGAGGTTGCGCGGGATCGAGACGAAGCAGCCCTGGCAAACCAGATCTGCCAGTTCCGCCAGGGCTTCACCCTCACGGCGCTCCAGGAGACCCTTGTACAGGTTGAGCTGATCCTCGGGGATGCTAGCCGACTGTAGATTGGTCCGCTGGGCATCGAGAGCCTCCAGCTTGGTGGAAGCCTCGGTCAGTTCGGTCTTGACTGCAGCAGAGAGCGCATCAAAGTCAGGGCGCTCTGAAACAACGGTGGTTTCCAGTTGTTCGGCTTGACCCTGCTTCTCATCCGCCTGGGCCAGCATGTTCAGGCCATCATCCTCTGCTTCGGAAATAGTGTCCTTGACCGTGCGAATTTCGTGCTGGTAGGAAGCCAGGAGGGCAGCATCGACGCCCTCAGAATTGCACTCTTTCTCCAGCTTGCGCTGGCGCATGCGTAGAACCGTGACGGACTCCTCAACTTCCTTGACCTGCAAGCGCAGTTGCTGCGCCTCGGCGCGGCACTGCTTCGACATGGTCACCATGTCGCTGAGCTTCTTGTGACGAACCTTGAGTTCCTGGGGCAGACGCTGCAACTCAGCCCGCAACCGGTAGATCTGCCGGTCGGTGTCTTGGAGAGAGAGAAGCGCCTGGAGCGTCTGGTTCATACTGCTGAGTTTGGCCGAGAAATTGGGCCAAGCAGTCTATGGACGGACCCCTCTGGGCGCAATGGGTTGCAGGGTTTCCCGAGCATCCCTGCGTGACAAACCCAAGCGCGCTCCTTGGTTGGAGTCCTGCATGGGAGATCCGCAGCCCCCAGGGGACCCTCAGCAGCGCGCCGGTCCCCAGACAACGGAAACCGGCGCACGCCGTTCTCAAAGTCCCTGAGATCCCTTGGGCTCTCAGGAAGAAGGTCGATCTGGACTCTAGAGGTCCCTGGGATCTCCCTCTTCCTCATCCACCGAAACCCCTTCAAGGAAGCTCGCCAGCTGACGGGCACGCACCGGGTGGCGCAGCTTGCGCACGGCCTTGGCCTCGATCTGGCGAACCCGCTCACGGGTCACACGGAAGATGCGGCCCACCTCCTCCAGGGTGTAGGTATAGCCATCGCCAATGCCGTAGCGCAGCTTGATAATCTCCCGTTCGCGGAAAGTGAGGGTACCCAGCACATCATCAATGCGCTCCTTGAGCATTTCCCTACCCGCCGACTGCAGAGGACTCTCGGCGGTCTCATCCTCGATGAAGTCACCGAAGTAGCTGTCGTCAGACTCGCCAATCGGCCTGTCAAGGCTGATGGGATGCTTGCTGATTTTCATCACGCGCTTGGCCTCGTCCACCGTAATGCCGGTGGCCTCTGCGACCTCTTCCACGGATGGGGCGCGGCCCTTCTCCTGGACCAGTCGCTTGGTCACATTGCGCAACTTGCTCATGGTCTCGATCATGTGCACGGGAATGCGGATCGTGCGGGCCTGATCAGCAATCGAGCGAGTGATCGCCTGACGGATCCACCAGGTGGCATAGGTCGAAAACTTGTAACCACGACGATACTCGTATTTCTCAACCGCTTTCATCAGCCCCGTGTTGCCTTCCTGAATCAGGTCGAGGAACGAGAGACCACGATTGCGGTATTTCTTGGCGATCGAAACCACCAGACGCAGGTTTCCGCTTGAGAGCAGGCGCTTGGCTTCCTCGTATTCCTCGTAATGCAGGGTGACCTGATCCAGCCGACGGCGCAAACGGTCGATGGGCTCCAGGGCAATCTCCTCCAACCGGTCCATCTCAGTCTGTAGTTCCTCCAATTGCTGGGGGCCACCATCCTGATCGAGGTTGCGCTGGGCGGTCTCCAGCTTACGCTCAACCGCCCGCATGTCGCGCCAGTGATCTTCCAGCAGATGCTCGTAGGGGCGTACTTTCTTGATTTGAAGGTGACACTCCTCGATCAAAATAATCAGCTTTCGACGAATGTTCTGAACCCTGGTAATGACCTCTGAACGCTCGGCACCCGAAAGGTCGCCCCCGATCAAGGGGTGATAGGTCTCGCGCAGCCGCTCCATCAAGTTCTCGATGGTGCGTACATTGACCGGCAGTCTCTTGGCCAGGAAGGGCTTGCCCAGGGTCTCGACGATTTTTGGGTCATCATCGGGCTTGGGGTTGGGGTTGACTTTGAGGGTGCGGTCAAAAGCCAGCTCCCCCTGCTGCACTTGATGCAGAGTGCTCAAAGAGGCATTCATAGCCACGCCCGAGCCCATGCACTTCTTGCGGAAACGCTTGCGAGTCACTTCGATGGCTTTGGCAAGAGAGATCTCCTGCTCGCGGGTCAGAAGAGGGATCTCCCCCATCTGGGTCAAGTACATGCGCACTGGATCATCGATCTTCTCTACCACCGCCGGGGTCGTCGGTGTGGCGGGCTTGTGAGCCACTGGAGTACTGGTCGTGCTAGCAACCGCGGCAGTGGGCGTACCCTCATCTGGATCATCATCCAGGACGTCGATACCTGCGTCCTCCAGACTGATGAACACCTGGTCCATCTTGTCCGGAGGTACGAATTGATCTTCAAGCAAGGTGTTCATCTCTGCAAAGGTGAGAAAGCCCTTGCGTTTGCCCTCATGGACGAGGAGCTTGATGATGTCTTCTGTTTTGTCAGTCATGGTTGTTGGGGGTGATGTGCACCGAGGAAAGATGCGTGCATCGAGTCAAAGTTAGTACTTGTTGCTGAGGAGGAATTTCGGAACTGAGTGCCGAGTTGGGATTAGACTTGAGTGGACTGGGCCAGGTTGGAATGGGCTGAAGCAGGTGCAGGATCTTCATCGTTGCGGCAGCGGATCAGTTCCATGAGGTCTTGATAAAGTGCTTCCAGAGTCCCTTCAGCCTTACGGCGCACAGGCTCTGGTTGGGTATCGTGGCAGAGTTCTTCCTGTTCGCGAATGCGTCCGTTGACCTTCAAGATTTCCAGTTCGTTTCTGCACTTCTTGAGATCATCGAGGATCCTGCCCGTTCTCTCGGTCAACTCATCATCCCCCTCGAAGGTCGCCTGCAAGCCCGCGACCTTGGCCCTGATGGGCTGATCACCTAGTTCGTTCAGGACCAGATCAAGGCTGGGATCCTGATCAGAGTCCCAGAGGGATGCCATGGCATCGAAAAGGGGGCGCCCAGGGTCCTCCAGAGGCAACTCTTGGTCCAAGACCGCACGCACCCGTGGAAACAGGCCCGGGTCATTGAGCACCACGCTGAAAAGGGCCGCAAGAGCATGGCGACTACGCTTCTCAAGCTGCTTGACAGTTTGCGCATCCTCAAGACCGACCTTGCCTGCCCCCTTGGGAGAAGATGCCATTGGAACCATGGTGGCCCCAGAAATCTGGCCTGGAACACTTTTTACCCTCGGCCCCGCGCCCTTGCGCTCACGGTACTCCGTGCGCAACACCTCGAGAGGATAGTCGAGGCCCTCAGCAATCCCCTTGAGAGCCTCATCCTGCAGCAAGCCCCCCGAAAGGGCCGCCACCATCTCGAACATCTCCCCAATCCCGCGTACGCGTTCGGAACCCGACAAGGGCTGCAAGCCAGCGATCATGAACTCAAGCCAGGGACGGCCCATCTCCAGACGAGCACTCATGCCCGAGACGCCCTCATTGGCCAGAATGTCCGCAGGATCTTTCCCGTTGTCCAGAGGCACCACAAAGATCTCCGTGTCCAACCCCAAGAGCCCCTTGAGAGCCTTGTGGGCAGCCTTGCGCCCTGCATCATCCCCATCGAACAGGAGTTGCACCTGCTGGGCCCCCGAGCGCCGCACCAGACGCGCATGGGCCTCGGTGGTCGCCGTGCCCAGCACGGCTGCAGCCTGCAGGAACCCACCCTGATGCAAGGACATCACATCGGTATAACCCTCCACCAGAATCAATTGCTTGCTTCGCTGTGCATGGCCCAGTGCTCGATCAAAACCATAGATCACCCGGCCTTTCTTGAACCAGGGCGTCTCGGGAGTGTTGACATACTTGGGCCCCTCCTCCCCGGGCATTATGCGACCGCCGAATCCCACCGTTCGGCCGCGCTCGTCCCGAATGGGAATCATCAGACGATGGCGAAAGAAATCATAGGGCCTCCCATCGCGGTCCCCGATGCGCACAAGTCCCACGGCTTCAGCCAACTCCAGGGTTGCGTTCCCTCGCCCCCCGAGCAGGTCACTGATCGGATTTCCGCCGGCCATGTTGCTGGCAGGGGCGTAGCCAATGCCAAAGGCCTCGATGGTGCTGGCCTCGTAGCCACGACTTTGGAGGTACTCCCGTGCGGCACGGCCGCTGGCACCCCTGAGGGCCTTTGAGTAGATCTCCTCCGCCCGAGCCAGGAGCGCCAGACCAGGTTCTTCGTGCTTGTTCTCCGGCCCCCTCCGCTTGGGCAATTCGACGCCTGTACGCTGAGCAGCAAACTCCACCGCCTCCATGAACCCGATTCCCAGGCGGGCGCAGATGAGATCAAACAGATCTCCGCCCTTGCTGCAAGAGCCAAAGCAGTACCAGAGTCCCGGATCTGGTCCGATCGCAAAGGAGGGCGTGCTCTCCTCATGCAGGGGGCAGGTGGCCCACAAGCGATTGGACTTCTGCGCAGGCTCTTTGCCCCATTCGCGGATCATGGCTTCCGGCGTAAGCCGGGCCTTGATCTCTTCTAGCGAGCGCTTGAATTCAGGATCGGGGGACATGCTGGGTGCCGGGAGGGATCGGCAAATGAATTAGCCTGGGCTGTAACCACCAGGTGATGATTTGGGGACGTTCTGTTTCGTTGAGGCCACAACACGTGCTCGCAATGACCCTTGGATCAAGCGCTGAGGCTGGATCTGGGAAATCAACGCACAAGCGTGACGACCTGAGGAATGAAGTCGTGGTCCCTGGCGTGTCTCCGACTGCCCAATGCGTCTGGAGCCAGCTACGCCTTAGTGAAACCCAACTGGGAGGAAAAGTTCGAGTGGCGAACAGGGCCTTATGTGCTTGCTCCGGCTTTTTGAGGGAGTCCAGGGGGGTGGACAACCCTTGCTTTTGAGGGACAGCAAACACGCTCCCAGTTCACGCAAGATTAGCCCATTCTCGGGGGGTATGGAACCAATGGAACAAGATTCATGGAAGTTCCAGAAGACCCTTCGCATCCGTTCAGGTCCAGGGAAACGGGCCAAGAGGAGCGGCAGAAACCAGTTGGAAATAACCTAGGGCGGCTCTGGAGCCCCCAGGACGGGGTTCAGCTCCCGTGCCAGTGCCTCCCAGCCCTCCAAGGTCACCGCCCCCACACGCAAGCCCGGGTCCAGACCCGCCTGTTTCAAATGTGCGAAAGCTGTCTCCCTATCGCCCACATGATCCCCCAGGACCCTGCGCAGGACCTGGCGTCGACGCTGCAGCAGGCCCGCAGCCAGATCGCGAATCTCAACCCGAGCCCGCTGGGGCAAGAGGGGGCTGCGCAATTCGCCATGCACCAGTCGGCTCTCCACTTTGGGCCTTGGACTGAAAGCCCCGGGAGACACTCTCCGCCCGGCGCGCATCTGAAAAGCCAACTGCACCGCCACGGAGAGGGGGCCAAACTGGGGGCTGCCCCCACTGGCGCTCAGACGCTCAGCAACCTCGTTCTGCACCAGGACACTCAGACTGCGGGGAGGGTTTGGGTGATTCGCGATCAGAGCCAAGACGGGGCCGGAGATCGAATAGGGCAAATTCGCCACAAGGTGCCAGTCCCCTTCAGCGGGAATCTGGGCCAACAGTTCCGGGCCCAGAGCGTGCTTGCCCTCCAGAGCATCTCCCAGGATCACCTGAGCATCAGGGTAGGGGCGCAAGAACTCTGCCGCGATGGAGGCCAAACGGGAATCCACCTCGATGCAATTGAGCTTGACTCCGGCGTGAGCCAGATGCACCGAGAGAAACCCAAGTCCTGGACCGACCTCCAGGACCTGATCTCCCGGAGCGACCCCCGCATCGGTAACGATGGCGCGAGCCACATTCTCATCCAACAAGAAATTCTGCCCCAACCGTCGCGAGGGCCGAAACCCGGCGGCATCAAGAGCGCTCTTGAACTCGCTCCAGGGCGGGCGACTGGGACGCTCGCTCACTGCTCGGCCCCGGCGCGCAACCAGCGGATTCCCTTGGACCCTTGGGTTTCAACCTCCAGGCCTCGGAGCAACTCCAAGGCCGGTCGCCCCCAGCGACGCCCCACTCCACGCACACGGGCCTCATACCTGGAATCGGAGAACTCATCTTTGTGTGCCAGCAGCCAGGATCTCGCAGCGCAGACTCGACGCATGCCAAGATCGATGGCCCGATGCCGGGGGTCGAGGCCGCGGGCCAAAATGCCCGCCTCTCCATGCAGAGCCCTGGCGGTCTCCAAGAATGACCCTCCAACCGCACACCCAAGTTCCGACTCACCGCCTCCGCTCAATGTCACCCCCTCGGGCGGTTGATCCAGACACCACTCCCAGACATTGCCCTCCAGATCAGCGAGCCGGGAGCCGGGAGTGCGTCCAGAAGCGAAGGTCCCCACCGCTACGGAACGGCCAAGCCCCACCTCCAAGGTGTTCGCCGCCGAGGCCATGCCCCGGGGGCCATAGGGATGCGGCTGGCCCCGGGACCCGCTGGCACACCAAAGCCATTCAGCCACCGTGGGCAAGCGCATCTCCTCCAGACGGGCGAAGCTCAAGGCCTCGGCACGATTCATGCCCACTGCGGGCAGGTTCGCCTGCTCGGGTCCCCATTCGCCCCAGGCCTGACTGGGCAGCGGCTGGCCACTTGCAATCCACTGACCCCGCGTCACCTCAAACAGGTCCACCAGCAGACCCCCGCCACCAACGGGATCGCCCCCCTGGGCCACGATTCCCACCTGACGAAGGGAATGAGCTCCTGCGGGCACGAAAGCCAGGCGTTCGATACTCAAGAGCTCTTGAGAATCGCCGCCCTTGGAAGCATCAGAGCCAGGAGAGCAAGCAGCAAAGAGCACAACCACAAGCAACAACCCCGGCCCTGTCTCGCAAGACAGGAGCGGGGTGTTTCGCTCGAGCAGGCAGCAAAACAAGTTCCGCCCGCGCAGGGAATTCATCACACGGTCACCACCCATACAACCGATCATCTTGATCAGAGGCTAGTGACGAAGGACTCACTCTCCAGCATCCGCAACGAAAATCTCAACGCGGCGATTGAGGCGCTTGTTCTCGGCGCTGTCATTGGGGCGCAGAGGCTTGTGGGAACCAAATCCCATGACCACTACATCCTTGGAGGCGATCCCTTTCTGCTCGAAGAGCAGCACTGCAACCGCAACTGCGCGCTCGGCGGACAGCTGTATGTTGCCCTTGGGGAATTTCTTCAGGGTTGCGGGCCTCTTGATCGGGTCAGAGTCCGTGTGCCCACGAACGAGGATCTGGCCGTGGGGCGAGGCCTTGATCCCATCAGCCACTCCCTTGAGAGCTTCTATCCCCTTCTGGCCCAAGTCCGCTGAACCAGACGCGAAGAGCAGGTCATCACGGATCATGGTCACATAGCCCCCTTCCACTCGGAAAGTCTCGATTTCCCCCATGGGCCGGTTCAATTCTGAGATGCGCAATTGAAGCTCATCGATGCGGGCCTGGGCTTCAGTGTCAAAGCCCGCTTCCTGAAGACCGCGCACATAGGCGTCCTGGGCTTCGCTCAGCAGTCGGTGGTTCTCTGCCGTCAACAGTTGGTTCTCATTCTCAAGACTGTGCACCTGATCCTGGTACATCTCGGCCAGGCTGGTCGCCTTGTCGTAATCCTCCTGACTGACGACGCAGGAGGACAGTAGTGGTGAGAAGAGAGCGGCCAGCCCCAGAAGGGCAATGCGGCTCATGCGCGGTGTGCGGTGCTCGGTCATCTTGCTTCGAATCCTGTTGTTACGTTGTGGCGACTGAGAATCGCCTTGCAGGCCAGGCTGGCACCAACCCTGTCCTCCCCTCGTTCGTCCCCCTACTCCAACCCAGGAACAAGGGAGCAACGCGGCCCATGGTGCCGACCGCCTCACGCATGCGAGTGTAGGAATCCGAACAGGCGAGTCCCAGTACGAGCCCGGCATTCTCTGGGGCCCAGGAGGATCCCAGACAAAACGGGCCCGGCGAGGTACTCAAGCCCGGTTGAAGTTCGTGAAAACCGCTAGGGCAGGCATGCAGAGGCGCTGGATTCCTGGCCAGGCATACGGATGATGGGCATCAGGGTCGCCCTACACGCCGCCCCTCAACCGCCGCGGAGGGCCTAGTTGAAGTCGACGCCGAACAAGCCGCCCACCGCCTTGGCGGTGCCCGAGACCGATCCAGAAGCCAGGGACATGGCCACGGCACCGAAGAGAACCATCAGGCCAACGGAAGCCAGCAATGCTCCCAACAGGGCGGGGTGCATCTCTTCCTCCTCTTCTTCTACCACGGCGGCGACGGGCGGCAGGTCTTCGATCTCTTGCTCGTCGTCCAGATCAATCTCGCCTACATCTTCGATTTCGTCCTCTAGCAGGGTGTCGATGTTGCTGATCTCCTGGGTGGCCATACCGCTGTCGTCATCGAGTTCATCGCCTCCAAGGTCGTCATCCTCAAAGACCAGCTCCTCACCGGCATCACCCAGATCAACCACCTCGCCACCGAGCTCAAGGCGCAGGGCATCCACATCACTCTGGCGCAACTTCATGGTTTCGCCCTTGCGGAAAGCGCGGATTTCGCCTTCAGATACCAGACGCTTGAGTTCCTCCTCTTTGAGGCGCAAGTCGTCTAGGGCTTTGTCAAAGCTGATGAACTCGTCAGACACGGGGGGGCTCCTTGAATTGTTCCCTGCGGAAGGCAGGGGTTGGTGGGTTTAGGAAGAGTCAGCGGCAGGCCCAGAGGGCGCAGCATGGGAATTCTAGGGAAAACGAAGGTCAATCCTTATTTGACAGTCCCTCGTCATTGAACATTTTTTCGAGCGCTTTGAAAGGCATGGGCCTCCCTTCTGATTCGGTCTTGTCGTTGAATCCGTCAAGGCGCAAATCCAATGAGATATTGCGTGCACCGACCAGGCGCACACCACGGGTTGACTTGGAACCACCAGAGGCCTGATAGACACATAGCTGGCCGGTGATCGTGTCCACCAGATACAGCACGCTGGAGCCTGTCATGTCCATGCCCGTGACCGCAATCATGCGATCGTTCGAGTCGGCGGTAACGCCGGCACTCAAACTAGGGATGATCTGGGTCTCCGTGCCGGGTTCCGGATCATCCTGCAGAGCCGGACCAGCTCCTGCAACTGCCAGGGCCAGGAGGCCCAGGAGAGACCAGCCCACTGCTCGCGGTCCCAGCGTGCCTGCCGTGGCGACAGTCCCAGAGGTGGCGGGGCCGGCCAGCTTGGAAGCAGCCAAGGAAGTGGGATCGGGGGATCTCATTGGGATGGAATCAGGAACTGCGGGGCCCAGGCCGCGCGGAATTGGGCTGCCAGTCTAGCCTGAAACACCCGCCCTGTTTCGCTTTATGCGCTCCGAAACCTCTGAGCATCGGCCTCTACATCCCCAGCGGGACAAACAGGACCCTAGAGGCCGACCACATCCCCGGTGATCTCCTCTACCAGGTCCTTCAGGGCCACCAGGCCCAGGGGCTTGTCCAGACTGCCGACCAAAGCCATGCGGCGGCCACCTCCACGCATGCTCAGAAGGGCCGAGGCAATAGGGGTCTGGGGCTCCAACGCCATCAGGGGTCTGAGGTGTCCCATGAGATCGGTCTTGGAGGCAGCACCCAGCACCTCAAGCAGGTGCACATAGCTGCGCACAGTCCCGTCCTGCCCCACCACCGGCAGGCGTGAGTGCACCGCATCGGTCAGCACGGCCAAGCGCTCGGACTCACTGGATCCCTCCTGCAGGCACTCCACCTGGGCCCAAGGAGTCATACAGCGCTCCACAGGGGAAGAGCGCAGACCCATGGCATTCCGCGCAAGATCCGCGGCCCGTGGGGGCAGGGTTCCCTGACGGGCGCCCTCCTCCAGATAGCTCGCCACCGCCGAGCGTCCCCGCAGAAACACGGGCCGTCCCGCGCCCAGTCCGAACATGCGGCCCAGGATCCAGCTGACTCCGGTCAGAACCCGCTCCACGGGCCAAAAGACAATACGAGAAACGATCAGCAGGGGCGTAGCTGCCCCCAGCATTCTGTGGGGTCTGCGACGGAAGAGTTCCTTGGGCAGGACCTCGCCAAACAAGAACACAGTCGGAGCCAACACGGCGGTGACAATCAGAGCGCCCACGGCAGGATTGGATTGACCGCCGCCTACTAGGTTGTCCGTCAGACCCGACGCAAGTTCCAGCATCAGATTGTTGCCCACCAGAATGGTGACCAACAGGGGACCGTCCGATTGCACCAGCCAATGCAGAATGCGCGCCAAGGGCCGGCCTCCGTCCGCCTGCAACTCCAAGTGCACCCGCGAAAGACCATAGAGCGCAGTCTCGCTACCGGAGTAGAGAGCACTGCCCAACAAGCACAGGAGCAGGGCGGCAAGTGTGATGGGGTCACTCATGCCCTGGGTACTCCTGCCAGATAGAGGTCCACGGTCCAAACCCTGCGTCGACGCACCTCGCTGACTTCACCCACCAGACCGCCCCCCAGTTCTGCGCGATCGCCCACCCTGGGCAGGCGATCCAAAGCAGCCAATACCAGTCCGCCCACGGTTTCAAAGGCATTGGGCACGACCTCGACACCGAGCAGATCATTCCAGTCCCGAATGGAGAGGTCCCCAGACACCCGGAAGCGACCCTCCCCGATGGGAATCACTGGACGCTCCACCTCTTCCCCTTCCACGCGCAACTCCCCAAAGAGCTCTTCAAACAACAGCTCCAGGGTCACCACTCCAGCCGTTCCACCCCACTCATCCACCACGATGGCCTGGGCCACCCGTCGTTCGCGCATGGTAGCCAACATGGGCAAGACTCCGGCCATCTCCGGCACGAAGCAAATCGGCATGACTCTGGACTCGATGCTACGAGACGGATCCACCAAGAGCTCACGTACCCGCACAACCCCCACCACCTGGTCCACATCCCCACGCACCACGGGCAACCAGGACTGCAAGAGTCTTGCGGCCTCCATGAGAACTGCCAAGCGCTCTGCCTCCGTATCCTCCAGGTCAAGCATCAAGGCATCCACGCGAGGCGTCATGATTTCGCGCACACGCAGGTGCCCGAGTTCAACGATCTCCGCCAGCAGGTCCGCTTCCCCGGGTGCGATGTGTCCTTTTTTGGCCGATCGTTGCAGGGCCTGATCCAAATGGTGCACGTCGATGCGTTGCTCAGCGGCTTCGTCCTGGCCAAAGGCACGCAGAAAACCATCGAGCAAGCGATGGATCCCCCCGCCAATGGGTGCCAGCAGGGACACCATCAGACCCAGGGGAGGAGCCGCCAGACGCGCAACGCTTGGGCCGCTGCGTAGTGCCAGGGTCTTGGGCAAGATCTCTCCGAGCACCAGAATCGCCAAGAGGGCCCCAGCTCCAGTCAGCAACTGATCAGCTTCAAACAAGTGGGGTACGAGGGCAAAAAAGAGCACATTGACAAACAGATTGCCCAGCAGAATCGTGACCAACAGATCCCGGGGGCGATCAAGCAGGCGCTTGACCCGCACACCCGCTTCCTGGAGCCGACCGGGCTCCAGATTGAAAAACGCAGTTTCCGCGCCACTGAAGAACGCAGACAAGCAGAGCAGTCCCAGGGGGATCAGAATTGGAAGCCACTCGGTGTTCATCAGGTCATGCACCTTGCCCCGCTAGGGGCAACACCAATGTAGCGCTGAAGCCCTCTCCACTGGCACTGGTAATCTCCAGTCGGCCTCCGTGCGCCGCGGCCATGCCCTGCACCATAGCAAGACCCAAGCCCGTTCCCCTACCGGTGTCCTTGGTGGTGAAGAAGGCGTCCCCAATGCGGCCCACCAGTGCCTCGTCGATGCCGGGACCATTGTCCACAACGGCGATGCGCAAGTCACCATCACCCCTAATAACGTGGACCTCAATCAGGCCCTTGCCGGAGTCAAGACCTCCAGGCCCCTCTTCCTCCAGGGCGTCGAGGGCATTGACCAGAAGGTTCAAGAAGGCCTGGCCAAGCTCGTTGGCCTGACCCTGAATCGGCGGAAGGGATTCCAACAGAGCCAAGGCTTCGGGCATGAGTGCATCCTGGACCGCCTGGGGAGGAACGCAAAGACGCACCGCTACGCCCAGATCCTCCGCCCGGTGACGTACCAGTCCAAGAGCATCCCCCAATGGTCCCTCCAGCTGCACCAGAGTGGTGTCCGTATTCCGCGGGGCCAGGCGCAGCAATCGTCCAACAGTTCCTCGGATGCGCTCCAAGCCCGAGCCAACCAACTCAAGGTACTCCTTTCGCTTGTCCGTGGAGAGATCCTCACGACCCAGGGCCTGGGCGGCATTCATCAGACCGCTCAATGGGTTGTTGATCTCGTGAGCCACCCCCGCCGCGAGTTCGCCCGTGGCCGCCAGACGGCGTTGGGTCATGGCCGCAGCCTCTGCAGCACGCGCCGCCCGGGTGGCCTCGTCCACCTCCCGCGCAAGGCGGTCACTGAACCCCTGCACATCATCGGCCATGGCGTCAAAGGAACGCATCAATTCGCCAATCTCATCCCTGCGGGTGACTTGCCCAACCCGCGCCCCTAGTTCTCCACGCCCGATGCGCCGAGCAGCAGTCGCCAGCCGCTGCACAGGATTGAGGATAAGACCACGGATCAAAGCAAAGGTTGAGAGAGTCAGCAACAGGGTGGAGGCAATGAACCAGGGCAGCAATTGACGCTGGAATCCGCCGGCCGCGTCAGAGGGCAGAGTCTGCATCCAGCAACCTCCCCAGGCGCTGCCGTCGGGAAGGACAACAGGCATGGCAACGCCCCCATAGACCGCAACCTGCTTCCGGGTCTCCGCAGCCTGACGCATGGCCAGCAGAACCCCAGCCCCATCAAAGCCGCCGTCCCTCCCTGCCGCCCCCAAGGGATTGATCTGCAACCCCAGGGCAGGGCGACTTGCCTGGGATGTAGACAACACCATCGGGACCTGGGCCAGATCGGGAAAGTGCGCGATCTGCACATCCCGGAACCACTCGTCCCAATGCTCCCACCGCAGGAGCCCCGCTGAACGCAGGTTTCCACGCGCATCGATCAGACTGCCCACCAGGGTTCCCAGCAGTTCTGCATGGGCTTGGCCCCGCTGCTCATCAAGCCCCCGCTCTGCGCTCCGTGTCCACAGAAGACCCGCCGCAAAGACCGCCAAATTGGTCAAGGCAACCAAACCGATCAGCGCCACCCTGAGGGAGATGCGTGGCTTCTGCGTCCCTGGACCTTTGACTGGGGGGCTCACGAAGAACTGTTGATCGAATTCATGATCTCGAGCAGGGGCATGAACAGAGCTACCACAATGAAACCAACCACCACTGCCATCACCAACAACAGAACCGGCTCGAGGAACTTGAAGAGCGCATCGATGCGCCGGTCCAATTGGCGCTCATAGGCGTCGGCAATCTTGAGGAGCATGCGATCGAGCTCGCCTGTTTCCTCACCCACGTCCACCATGTTGGTCACGATGTCGTCGAACAACCCGGTCTCCCCCATTGTGCGGGCGATTCCTTCTCCCTCGCGCACGGTTCGCCGAATCTCCTCGATACCATCTGCCAGCACCATGTTCGACGTAGCATCACGCACAATAGCCAAGGCATCCAGGTGAGGTACACCAGCCTCCACCAGGGTGCCGAAGGTACGCGAAAAACGGGCGATCAATGACTGTCGCATGAGCGCCCCGGAGATGGGCAATCTGAGCAAGATGCCATGGATGCGAAAGCGATAGGAATTGCTGCGCCCCATCAGGAAAATGTGCAGGATCACCAGGGCCACGGGAATACCGAAGACCAGGTACCAGCGCTGGGTGGCGATCTCGCTCACATCCAAGAGCACCTGAGTTGTATCCGGAAGAGTGACGTCGAAGGAATCGAAGATCTCCTGGAAGCGCGGGATGACGAAGACGATCACTGCCGCCACCACACCCGTGGCCACAAAAGTCAGAATGGCCGGATAGATCATCGCGTTGACGATCTTGCCCTGGATCTCGGCGGCTTTCTCGCGGAAGGCGGCCAGACGCACAAGGATGCGGTCGAGAATGCCCGCCGATTCTCCGGCACGCACCATGGCCGAGAACAAATCGTCAAAGCAGCGCGGATGTTTGGCCATGGCCTCGGAAAGGGGCGCGCCTCCTGAGACATCCTCGGTAATCTCGGCCAGCAGAGCCTTGAAAGGACCCGGCTTGGTCTGACCCTCAAGAATCGTCAAGGCCTTGACCACTGGAATACCTGCTTCCGACAGGGTTGCCAACTGAACAGTGAAGTCAGTCACCAGTTGAGCGCGGATGCGTCCACCCCGGCCCTTGGAAGTGGCCGCTCCCGCAGCGCCACCACCACCGGATCCCTTGGCCCGGCCACCAGCCGGGATGCTACGTTGAATTTTCTTGGCCATCTTGAGGAAACAGAGGGTACCCGCCGACCCCACCCAGGTCACGCGGAGTGCCCCTGCGATCCAGGAAAATGGCCTGGGCCCCAGAACTCAAAGCTGGGTCTCGCGCAGGACCTCTTCCACGGTAGTCCGACCGGCGGCCACCATGTCCAAACCCGCCTCGCGCAGGGTGCGCATCCCGCGGCCAATGGCCATCTGACGCAGGGCCTCGGAAGAAGCCCCCTCCTGGATCAAACTACGCAACTCGTCATCAAGAAGCAGGATCTCGAAGATCCCTGTGCGCCCCTTGTAGCCCGTGTGATGGCAGGCAACGCAACCTCGACCATGAACGATCTTGCGGCCTTCAATGCGCCGTGCATCAGGGCCCAGCTCACGCAGGACCTCCTCGTCTGGCTCCATCTCCACCTGACAGGCCTCACAGACTGTGCGCAACAGCCGCTGGGCCGCCACCGCCTCAAGAGTCGCGGTCAAGAGGAAAGGTTCAATGCCCATATCCATGAGACGGGCCACGGTAGAAGTGGAGTCATTGGTATGCACCGTGGCAAAAACCGTATGGCCTGTCAGGCTGGCTTCCACAGCAATGGCGGCGGTCTCCTGGTCGCGAATCTCCCCCACCAGAATCTTGTCTGGATCCTGACGCAGGATCGAGCGTAACACCGAGGCATAGGTCACCCCGATATCATCGTGAATGGGCACCTGCACGATTCCCTCGATGTCGTACTCAACCGGGTCCTCAACCGTGATTATCTTCACATCGGGCTCGTTGGCTTCGCTGAGCATGCCGTAGAGAGTCGTGGTCTTGCCCGAGCCAGTAGGCCCGGTAACCAACACGATTCCGTGGGGCAAGCGGGTCAAGGCCCTGAGGGTAGCCTCATCTACTTCAGGCAGACCCAATGCGGCCAGGTTCAAGTTCACAGCCGAGCGATCGAGGATTCGCAGCACCGCCCCTTCCCCCGCCAGACCTGGCATTGTGGCCACGCGCAGGTCCACGGGCCGACCATCGATCGACAGCTCGATGCGACCGTCCTGGGGCAGACGGATCTCGGTTATGTCCAAGTCCGCCATGACCTTGATACGCGAAACCAAAGGGACCGCCAGGTGGCGAGGAGGACTCTCAACCTCGTAGAGCGATCCGTCCACCCTGTAGCGAATGCGAAAGGCCTCATCAAAGGTCTCGAAATGAATATCACTGGCGCGGTCCTTGATTGCTCGGTGCAGGATCGAGTTCAGAAGACGCACCACGGGCTTGGATTGGGCAGCCGCTTCGGGGTCGGAAGCATCAACTCCCTTGGCCGCGGCCAACACATCCGAGAGAGACTCTTCCGCCCCGTAGCACTCAAGCACCTTGGCCCTCAGGCTATCCGGATCCGCCAGTACCCCGCGCACAGGTGAACCAACCGTAAAGGACAGATCATCAAGCACCGCCTGATTTTGTGGATCCGCCAGAGCTACCACCAAGGTGCCACCATCCAGTTCAACCGGCAGCACTCCAAAGGTGTGGGCAGTGCTCTTGTCAACCAGTGCCAATGCGTCCTGATCAAGATCCACGCTGGCCAGATCGACACTATGCAGGCCGGACTGTTGCGCCAGGGCACGGGTCACCGCCGGGGCCGAAGTAGCTCCCATTGCCACCAGGATCTGCCCGAGCAACCCACCCTGCTGACGCTGCTCGGTCAGACTGCGCTGAATCTCCGATTCCTTGACCTCTCCCTGGGCCTTCAGAATCTGGCCCAAGAGCTGGCGCCCGGTTGCAGGGCCATTGCCATCCCCTGGGCTCACAGACGCGCCTCCAGCTCTTTCGAACTCTGAGCATAATCCAGGGCGGTGCGCGGGGTGATGTTGCCCGACTTGGCCAGCTCAAGCAGATGATCGTCCAGGGTCATCATGCCCATGCGCCGACTGGTCTGCAGGGTGCTCTGGATCTTGTTGGTTTCGTTCTTGCGAATCAGATTGGAAATCGCGGGATTGTTGATCATCACCTCAAAACCCGCCACGCGCCCCTTGCCACTGGCGTGAGGCATCAGCACCTGACTGACTACTGCTACCAGAGACACGGACAACTGGGCACGAATCTGCTCCTGCTGGTTGGCGGGGAAAGCGTCAATCATGCGGTTGACGGTGCGTGCACTGCCCGTTGTGTGCAGGGTGCCAAAGACCAGGTGCCCCGTTTCCGCAGCGGTGATAGCCGAGGAGATAGTCTCCAGATCGCGCATCTCCCCCAACAGGATCACATCCGGATCCTGACGCAGCACCCGGCGCATGGCTTCGGGAAAATCGGGCACATCGCTGCCCACCTCACGCTGGGTCACGAGCCCGCGCTTGTGACTGTGATAGAACTCGATAGGATCCTCGATGGTCACAATGTGCCGATCAAGGTTGATGTTGATCCAATCAATCATGGTGGCCAAGGTGGTGGACTTGCCGGAGCCAGTCGGGCCTGTAACCAGAACCAGGCCACGAGGCCGCCGCAGGAGTTCCTGCACTGTCTCTGGCAGGCCAATCTGATCAAATGTCAGCAACTCATTTGGGATCAGCCGCAGGATCGCAGTGTAGCGCCCGCGCTGACGCATACAGCTAACCCGAAAGCGGTTGCCTGAACTGTGCGCCAGTCCGATATCCGTGGTGCCCACCTCCTCCAGCTCCGCCCAGTGACGCTCATCACAGAGCTCCTTGCAGAGAGCAAGGGTATTTTCGTCACTCAAGTCCCCTTCCTCCAAGTGAATCAACTTGCCATCTACCCTGCCCACAGGCGGCCGCCCCGGATTGAGGTGCAGGTCCGATGCGTTCATCTCGATGGCGAGGGTCATGAGGTCGGTGGCTTTCATGTCTAGCTGGGCAAATTGGTGTGAGTGATGATCAAATGGACTCCAAGCCCGCCGCGTGGGCAGCGCGGGAAACACGCAGAACTTCTGAGAGGCTGGTGACTCCGTCAAGGGCTTTCAGGGCCCCGTCTACCGCCAGCTTCTGCAAACTTCCAGACCCCACCGCTGCGTTCTCGATGCTGGCCAGACTTTCCCCCCTGAAGACCATGTCCCGCAGGGTGCTCTCCAAAGTCAGGGTTTCATAGAGAGCCACGCGACCGCGATAACCGTTGCCCTCGCAGGCGGTGCAACCCCGAGGCTTACGTAGCTTGCGCCCCTTGTGGGCTGCACTGTCCAGCCCCAATACCTGCCACTCGCTGTCGGTGGGATCATACTCCTCCGAACATTGGGTACAGAGTCGTCGCACGAGTCGCTGACCCAACACCGCATTGACGCTGGCAGAGACCAAGAAGGGCTTGACCCCCAGATCCACCAGACGCGTCAAGGCGCTGGTAGCATCGTTGGTGTGCAGGGTTGAAAACACCAGGTGCCCGGTCAAGGACGCCTGAATCGCAATCTCTGCGGTCTCCAAGTCACGTATCTCGCCCACCAGAATCACATTCGGAGCACAACGCAGCATTGCCCTCAGAATGCGCGAGAAGGTCAAACCGATACGCGGGGCGACCTGAACCTGATTGACCCCGGACAGGTGATATTCCACGGGATCCTCGGCCGTGATGATCTTCACATCGGAGCGATTCAGTTCTGCCAGTGCAGCGTAGAGGGTCGTGGTCTTGCCCGAACCCGTAGGGCCTGTGACCAACACGATCCCACTCGGTCGAGCGATTGTATTGCGGAACCAGCTGAGCTGCTGGGTTCCAAAACCCAGGTCCGACAGGGGAATCAGGTTGGCCGAGCGATCGAGCAAGCGCATGACCATGGTCTCCCCGTGATTCGAAGGCAACACGCTGGCACGCACATCCACATCCCGTCCACCGAGCTTGAGACTGATACGGCCATCCTGGGGCTTGCGCTTCTCGGCGATGTCCATGCGCGCCATGATCTTGAGGCGTGACAGCAATGGCGCCGAAAGGTGCCCGGGATGTTCCGCCACATCTCGCAGCATGCCATCAACACGAAAGCGCACACGCAGGCGGCCGTGGCCCGGCTCAACATGAATGTCACTGGCACGCTCAGCCAATGCATCCTGGAAGGTGCGTGTCACCAGGCGCACGATAGGCGCGTCGTTCCCCTCGTCTTCGGCACCCACTCCCATGCCGCTGGCCACTGCCAACTCGGCGCCTTCATCGGCGGGAGCGCCATAGTTCTTGGTCAAGGCCTCGGCCAGAGCCGATGGGGTTGCCAGTGCGCAAGCAATTTCGCGACCCAGAAGAAACTCCAATTGCTCTGCAAGAATACGCTTGAGAGGATCGTCCACAGCCACCACCAGCTTGCCTCCCTTCTCCATCAAGGGCATGACCCCCTGATCGATGGCAATTTCAGCCGGCACCAGAGCCACGATCTCAGGGGATATGCGCCCGCGCGAGAGATCGACGAAGGGCATTCCCGCGCTTTTCGCAGAAACCCGATAGACCTTCTCCGCGGGTGCCAGGTCGAGCTCCAAGACCGCCTCCACGATGCCCAATTCACGACCGCGTTGGTGTGCCTGAGCCTTACGCAAGTCCTGCTCGGACAGCACACCGCCATCCACGAGTGCTTGACCGAGGTCAGCCACGGACTCTCCACGGGTGATCTTGCCTGTGCATTCTCATCAAGGACGTGAGCTAAGGCCCACGGGGAGCAGAGTAACCGGGGAGGTCCTGGTTTCCTCCCGAGAAAATCACCCCGTGGAGCCCCAGCCCCCAACAGGACAACCCCAAGCAAGAGAAAATGCCCGGCCCGAGCTTTTGCTCAGGCCGGGCATTCCCTGGTCAGAGGGCCGTGGAGGCCCGTGAAACAAAGTCCCTTCAGACTCAGCGACCCCCGCGCACGACTCCCGCGCGGCAGACTCCACTGAAGTGCACTTCCATGGTTTGCTTGGTGGGGTGGCCCGTGTGAATCACCAGCAGCCCCCGGAAGGAACCGTCGGCGCCATCGGGCAGACCCTCGAGGCGCAGCTCCACGTCCACGCCGTTGATACCCTGGGCGGGACGCACGGTACTGGAGAAGTGCTCGGCCCAGCGCAGGGGCGTACCACCGTCTCCCTTGACCTCGATTGTCATGGTCTTCGGATCGAACTTGAAGTCCGTGTCGTGGCTGATCAGCTTGACGGTTCGAGGCACCACCTGACCGGGGCGCACAAGACCCATGGACAGGAACTGAGGCGTGCAAGTCATGGCCCCCAGGATGCGGCCGGTGACCGCCACATTGACCTGGTACTTTGAACTGACCTGGTGTGTGGGAAGCACCTTGCCTTCATCGTCCTTGCCCCCATGCTCCTCGTTGTGCTTGTGCGCCGCATTCTTCTTCTCGATCTCTGTAGCATCCGGGCGGGCATAGTCAGTACTCAGGCGGATCTGGTAGCCGATATTGCCTTCTACGGCATCGGCGCCCACATTAACCTCGACCTTCCAGTGCGCTGAACGGCCTTCTTCATCCGGCGCTACCGGAGAGAGGGTCACATCAAGACCCGGAGGACGAACGAGGCCGGGACGCTCGTCAAGGGTCAGGAAGACCTTGGCCCCACGAGTTGTGCGCACGTCAACAAACTGGGTTCGCGTGGATCCCTGGGGAATATCCCCCATCTGAAGGATTGTGGGCGTTGCTTGGATGAACTGCTCCACATTGGCCATCAAGGTCAACGAGCTGACGCGCACGGGGTCATTAGTGGTCACGTTGACCCGCACCTGGGTCGCGTTCTTCTTGTTGGCGGTGTTCATGCGCGCAGAGATCTCGAGCTTTCTTCCAGGCTCGATCGGATCACCGTAGACATATGGCACAAGATCTCCAGAAGGACCCTCAACCAGGACCTCGCTCAAGGTGCAACCGCAAGTGGGCGCAACCTGGCCGATGATCAAAGGCGCACTGCCCCCAGCGGCCATCTGAAAAGTGTGCAGCAGAATGTCCCCTTGCTGAGCCCGACCAAAATCATGGCGATCAGTGCCGAATTCAATCTCCAGCTTGGCGTTGGGGTCCACCGCGACCTCAGGGACAACACCGCGAGCGCCCTTGGTGCTCGCGCCTTTGCCAGCGGCACCCTTGAGGGGATAGCCATCTTCGCCCAGACCAGCAGCGGCGTACTTGGCCTTGCGCTTGATGTAGTCCTTGTCGTTTGGATCAAGAGGCTTGGCGCTGGGCTTGCCCTGCTGGCTCGGAGAGCCTTCATCGGCCTGCTTCTTGACCTTCGCCTTGGCCTCCCTCTTCCTGGCTTCAGGATCATTGACGACAGGCTTGGGGGTTGCAGGCTTGCTCCTGGCCTGGGGGACCTGACGGGGCTTAGGGGGAGTGCGGTCCTGGGCTGCTTGGGCAGCAGCAGGAAGCAAGATGAAGAGCAGAGCCGGAGCAGTGGCTGCCAGCGCGATGCGGCGAAGATCCATGATGAATTCGATGTTCAAGAGGTTTGAATGTGCGTTTCAGAGGCCTTGGGGCCGCAGAGAGCCTCAGAGGGTAACTGAGAAGGGATGCCGGGGTGTCGGATGGTGTGATTCGCGGTCTGGGAGCAGTACGCTTGGGGGAGGAACCTGTGAGCAGGCAGGTGGAAAAGCGGGTCCAGGAGGTGGTCTATCGGTGACAGGCCTGGTCTGAATCCCTGCTGTGGCCCCAAGGAGGGTGAAATGAACATGAGTCGAACCACGAGCCGCCGACCCTGCAGGACAGGGACAGCAGTGATAGTACTGGGACCCCTTATCATCGGCATTGGTTGCATAGTTTCTCCACCCGAACCACAAGAGGTCTGGAATGCCTTGGATGAGGGCCTTTCCAGCCCCTTGGGGACCATCGAAGCCTTCCGCACAGCCATGCGAGGAGAGATTCTGGTGGCCGAGTACCGCTGCTTCAGCAGTGACTGGAAATCCCGCATGGGGATCAGCCAGGTGGGCTACCGGGAGTATCGGGACAGCCTGCTCGCAGAAAGCCCTCACCTGATCTGGGCCCTCAGTCGGGCCAAGACCCGCCTGGAAGAGGGACCGGGCCCAAACCGAGCCACGGTCTGGGCCACCTTCGACGGGCCCTGGATCGAATTCTCCCTACGCTTTCAGCTGCTACGCGAAGCCTATATGGAAGTTCGCGCAGCAGGCAGCCGGGTTGTCTCCGAGCCCCTCGACCAAGCCGCCACCCAGGTACGCCACGATCCCGACCAGGGCCTGCTCTTCGCCTGGATCCCCGTGGAAGCCCTCTCCCCCGGGCAGGAAGTGGAATCGTTTCGCCTGGAGACCGAGTGGCGCATTGACGCCATCGATCTGGCCACAGGAAATGAATGAACAATCCCTGGGCAAGGCGCAGGCCTAGCGCACCACCGTGTCGGCAGCTTCGCCTTCACCGCCCTTGCGACCATCAGAACCTTCACAGGTAAGCAGCACGCCGTCATCGCCGCTCTTGAGTTCATACATGTTGCCCCAGGGGTCACGCTCCAAGCCGGGGCGACCGAGACCCGACTCCAACAAGACTTCAGAACGCATCAACTCGGTCAGGTTGCGAGGGTACTTCCCCGAGGCGCGCTGATAATGGTCTGCGATCAAACGCCAGCGCTCCAGATCATCAGCAACGATGCCCCGGCGCATTTGGGCTTCGAAAGCCTCCTGGGATGGGACTGCCTTGGCTGAGATCTCAAGCGAGGACGCTTGCATGGCATCGAGTGCGCGCATGATCATGCGTACCACTCTGCGCATCTTGTCGAAGTCGATCAGGTGTACCTCGTCCGTGTGCTTGTGATAATCCTTGTGCACATCCGCAAACAAGAAGGTGACTGGCAAGCCCAGGTTATCCGCAAAATTCATGTGGTCGCTGCGGCGCCAGTAGTCATCGGCGCTCTTGAAGCGTCGGAAACCCTCCTGCTTGCCAAAGGACTCGATCAAGCGCACCAGCCCGTTGTAGTGCTTGGACACGGAGCCGTTTTTGGTGGGCGTGATCAGGATCTCGTCCGGCGCATTGCGGCCGATCATATCCATGTTGATATTGGCAATAGGACGGCAGCCCACAGGCAGCCAAGGCCTCTGGGTCCAACAGCGAGAGCCCAGAAGACCTTTCTCTTCCCCTGAAACCCAGATCAAGGCCACAGAACGCTTCATGGGTCCATATGCGGCCAGAGCATCCGCGATACCCAGGACACCGACCGTGCCGGAGCCGTTGTCGTCGGCCCCATTGTAGACCTCTCCACCTCGCACGCCCACATGATCGTAGTGAGCACTGATGATGATCACTTCCTTGGACAGCTCCGGGTCAGAGCCGGGCCAGAAAGCGATCACATTCTCAAAGTACCGATGACCCCTTGGATCGATGATCCGACGCACCTCGCTGGCCTCCGCCCGGAGACTCTTGCCGAGATCAGGCAACTCATCCAAACCACAAGCCGCCAGGAACGCCCGGGCACCGCTGGCTGTCATGGTCAGGGTTGGAAACTCTACGGGCTGGTACTTCATCAAACGACCGGCCTTCATGGAGTCCACGCTCTTCTTGTGGCGCGCCAGTACATCGTCCCCATCCTGCGGCAGGAGCAGAAGCCCAATGGCTCCCGCATCGATCACCTGTCGGATCAAACGGCGCATGGACTTGCCCGTGGACTGGCACACAGCCCACTTGTCCTTGAGAGCGTTCTTGCGCAGGTCGGACACTCGCCCCTCGCCAATACTCAGGAGGTCTCCCTGGGTCGCCAGGTCCCCCATGTCATTCATGCGCGAGAACACATAATGACGCCCGAAAATCAATTTTGTATCGCCAACGGTCAAGTGACTCGCATCACTGTCCAGTTGCAGAAAGCTCAGGTGATATTCAGAAATGAACCCGTAGCGCGCGCCGGAATCAAAACCCAGGCGCTGCACTCGATCCCGAAGAAAGCGCGCTGCAATCCGCTGTTCATTGGAGGGTGTGTCCCGGCCGCGCATCTCATCGCTGGCGATGAAACTCAGGTCAGCCTCAAGGCCCTCAACGCTCACAGAGTCCAGGCCGCGTTCCAGGGCAGCAGGGTCTTGGATGGCGGCAAGAGCGGAACTGGGAAGGCAAAGCGCAAGCAGCCAAAGCAGGCCGAGAGCAGGGGAATCAGGGGTCTGTTGCATAGTTCAATCGGTGTCCGATCCAACATACTAGCGCCTGTGAGCCCTCCAGGCATGTACGAGGCATGTGTTGGATTGCGGTCGGGCACCTATTCCTGGGGCCCCTACCCAGTCCATGCCAACCCTGCTGACCGTGAGCCTACTGGCCGCCCTTTCCCGCGCTGCCCTTTTCGCCAGAGGAACTCCCAACAGGAAAACCCCCGGGAGGTCTGGTGGCTGGCCTGCTCGTGCCAGTCTGGGATCCTTGACCATCGGGACCCCTGCGCGCGCGTCCCTTGCCAGCGATTGAAGTCGGCTCCTCTTCCCCGATCACCAGGCTCAACCGCAGGCCTCCAGTGGGCAGGTGCACCTCAGAACTGTAGGCGCGCTTGTATCCCCGCCGGCGGGCCATGACCACATTCGGGCCAGAGGGAACGTGCTCACCGTAGATCTCGAAAGTCCCATCCTGACGGGAGGTAGCCATCATGCTGCCAAGGGCAACCCACTCATTGCCAGCCTTGGTCTCGACCCTCTCCATGATGCGCACCTGCACACCAGCTACGGGTTTGCCTTCAGCAAACACCAGACCCGAGGCAAGTTTTGGCAGACCCAGGAAGGATACGTTGCCGTACTCGGTCACCCCTTCGCGGGGTTCGTAGGACAGGTCCAGACGGGCGGTACTGGGAGGCACGCCTTGATCGGCAAAAAGTTCCAGGTGCGCTTCCCGGTGGGTCCCGAGGGTCCACTCGCGGGTGATGGGCAGATCGAAGTAGCCCTCGCTGTCCGTGATGATCGGCGCACCGCCACGGGCCACATCGTCTTCCCTCAAGTGCGCGCGCCCGGTGCGATCCGCCAGGGGTTGGCCTGATCCACTCACTGCACGGGCGCGAATCACGGGCCAGGTGGTGTCCCAGACGAGGGTCACCTCTTTGTCCTCACCCGCACTCTGCGGACTTGGGATTGACTGCAGAAGATCACGCTTGACACCCGCTCCGCTGACCTTGATCACCGCCTCGGCCCCCACCGGAACATTCTCAAAGCGCGCAAAGCCCGCGGCTCGACGCCGAAATACCTCGCCCTTGAAGACCGTTTCTCCAGTCTTCTGATCTTGAGTAAAGTGCCCCAGGCTGATGTCCGCACGAGGCACCTGCTCACCCTCCCCATCCAGAACCCGCACCAACAGGCGGCCCACGGCGGGCATCACCAGACGCAGGGGCTCACGGGGCAGGTTCTTATGATCAAAACGCACCAATTCGGTGGGCACCAAAGGCAAGGCAAGACGCACAGCAAACCCAGTCTCGTCATTGCGTGCCCCAATGGTGGCTCCCACCCGTCTGAAGTTGGCCATCCCCGATGGGCTGATGCTCGAGGTCTGATCCAAAGCCCGTGGGTTGAGGGGGTCGTTGATGCAGAGTGCAACCGGACTGTTCGGCAGGGGCTGACCCTCGGAATCCACCACCAATACGCGCAAGTCGATGGCCGCCTTGAGCAAGATCTCGTGCGGCGAAGCCAACGGGCCGACCCACTCCAACCATCCCTCGTAGCCATCCCCGGAGGCATGAATCACCCCGTTGAGAACCGATGGAAGAACTGCCTTCCCCTGTTCGCTGGTCTGAAAGACCTGCCCTCTGACATCCATCAGATCGCGCTTGGCGCTGGTGGAAATCTGCGCCTTGGCCCAGACGCCACGGGCCAGGGTGGACCGATCCAACAGACGCACCTGGGCTCCCTTGATTGGATTGCCTCCAAGGGGATGCAGCACGAACACCTCAAGCGCGCCCTCTGCTGTGACATCTCCCAGTTGAACTCCGCTGGCCATGCGAGCACCGCTCCCGCTGCCCGTCCCTGCCACCGATGCAGAGTTTGAACTTCCACTGCCAGACCCTCCCTGGAGGATAGCGGGGTCCCCGTTTCCATTGGAACTGACAAGGCCCTCCTGGTCCCCTGAGCCATCGAAGGCCTCCCATTCAGAGCCGCCGCCGCCCAGATCCGAGGTCAGATAGTACACCAGGCCAAGCACGGTGGCCGCGATCATGAGGGGGAGGAAACGTTTCATAGGGACCGGGTCTAAATCGTCCCCGGGACCCACAAGAATAAAGGAAATGCAACGCGTGGGCCCGAGGAACATCGATTGAGACGCCCCAATAGGACATCTGTTCCCCGAGAAATGACTTCTTATGACCCCTCTTTATCCTGCCCCCGCTCCTCCAGGCCCTGCTCCCTGTGTATGCGAGTGGATTGGAGCACCTGTGCCTGACTCGCACGCAGGCGGCCCAGGAGGCCCTGCAAGTTCTTGGGAGCCTGAGCCAGATCCTCGAGGACGGCCTCGCAGGCGGGACAAGCATGATCCTGCACATGTGTCTGGATGAACAACGCTGCTCCTCCTTCCAGGGCACCGTTCTGCCAACGGGCGAGCCAATGACGAGCTGGACATGCAACCCCTCCGGCTCGCCAGATGGTGGCAATATTCAACTCGGATGAACCGTCAGCCGCTAGAGCCGCCAGGGCTCCGGTCAGGTCCTCGCCCCCCTCGCGCTCCTTGGCCAGCACGGCCAGTCGCTTCAGGGCCCGGAACTTGATCCCCGCCACCACGCCCTCATCGCGCAGGCCAAAAGCGTCGACCAGATCCTTGTTGCGCCTTCCCGCCAGCAGCAGAGCTTCCATCACGCATAAACGATCGAAAGCCTGAGCAGCCCAATTCTCTGCCACCCAGGCAGCCAGGATCTCCCCCAACAGGGCATTGCCCCTGTCAACCAGATCACCTCTGCGCACAAGGCTGCTGGGGCTCGGCTGAACCAAGGGCAAGGCGTCAAAGAGGGCACTCTCATCCTCGTCTGCTCCGTAACCAAAACCCTTGCCGCGCGTGCCCCGACGAAGTTGATCAATCGTGCGGTTGCGGCAGATACCAAACAGGTACTGCTCGAACTGGAAGGCCCGGTCGAAACGACCGATGCCCCTCACGGCACCCAGAAAAGTCTCCTGGAGAACATCTTCGCGCACGTCGGGATCACCAATGCGGCGAGTGATATAGGCCATCAGTCGAGCTGAATAGAGTTCCTCCGCTCGGGCCCACTGACCGTCGTCAAGGGCTTGCAACTGGTCGATGTCCAATTCGTCGCTCATAGATCCCCTTGCACCGTCTACTGCATCAAGGCCAAAGCCACCAAGGTCAAGGTGAAGCCTACTAAGAGAGCAACTCCACCCAGGAGCCCTTTGCGCGCAAGCCGCCTGCGCAACGTGGGGGGACCTGACCCAGGAGCGTCATGCAAGAACTTGCGACGCAACTCGGCTACCCTTTCTGCCATGGTCGTACCCGCCAATTCCCGCTGTGCCAGATGTCCTCCCCGGCCAGCCCACTCTCCAAGGCCCAGGGCATCCAGCACGATCTGATCCTCATGGGAGGCTCCCTGGCCCAGGCGATCCAAGATCTCCCGCACGGATTGAGGCCGGTCGGCCGGGTCCAAGCGCAAGCAGTCCCGGGTCAAGTCCGCCAGGGGCACGGGATACTCCTCAGAAAATGACGGCGGATCGTCCTTGGTTCGCACCACCAGACCTGTACCTCCCTCCCCGGCATAGGGCAACTCACCCATCAGGCACTCATAGAGCACCACGCCCAGGCTGTAAACATCGGCCCGATGGTCAGCCCTGGAACGCAGGATTTCGGGAGCCATGTATTGGGGGGTGCCACGGCCCATGCTCAAGGTCTGGCGCCCATCGGCCAGAAGCTTTGCCAGGCCATAGTCTCCGACCTTGGCGATATCCCCGCGCAAGAAGATGTTGCCCGGCTTGAGATCAAAGTGCACCACACGTCGCTCGTGCAGGGCGGACACCCCGCGACAGACCTGCACAAAGATGGTCAGGGCGTCGCGCGGATCGAGGGCGCCCTCGGCCAGTTCGTGAGCCAGGGTGCGTTCGCCCCCAAAGCCCATTACAAGGTAGGGCACATCCAGCACCACCCCGATGTCCTCGATGGAGACCAGGTTCTGATGATCAATGTCAGCCAAATGGCGCACATGCTCCAACTCGCGCGCCACCGCCTCGTCCTTGCCCCCGTCTCCGAGTTTCAGGAACTTGATCGCCAGAGACTTGCCGGTGGAGACCTTGCGCGCCTTGTAGGCCTCACCAAAGGCGCCACCCCCCAGCCTCTGCAAGATTTCGTAACCCCCTACGAATTCGGGCTTACGCAGTTGCAGGTAGAACTCTTCCCAATCAGCCATGGTTGATCAACCCCACTTTGCCCTTGGGAGCGCGGGTCCTATCAGTATAGAGCCCGCCCTACCACGGCAAGAAGCAAATCGCCACAGGTGCTTCCCCTGGGCGTGTGCAGGCCAGAACCTCAATTGGCTCTTCAATTGGCAGTCTGACCACATGCTGCCTTGAATCATCGCCTGCGCGCAGGAATCCACCCTCACAAACAAGCAGAAGACAGTCTTCCTGACCCTCGCAAAGTACGGGATGAACCGTGCCTGAAATCCCAATCAGCGCATCCACATCACCACCGATTCGCACAATGCCCCCCGGACCCGGGTACCACAGCAAGAGACCTCCGGCACCCGCCACCTCGGCGGGATCCTGGGGTTCAAGGCGCAAAGAAGCGGAAGCCGGATCATTCCGTCTGACATCAAAGTGAGTGGACTCCCCCAGGCATAACTGGAGGCCATGGGTCAGGGCGACTGTGGAATCCACAGGCTGGCCCTCTGCCTGGGCGGTCTGGCCCGGCATCAGGCGCAACAGCCAACCCTGGCCCCCATGAAAGGACTCCGCCACAGCCAATTCGCCATGCAGGGGAGCCAGGTCCCCGTGGATTCCAACCTGGGCGCCGTCTGCTCCGGCATGCCCGAGACCCGTGCACCCCCCCAGCAGAACGCGCCAGTCCCCGCCTTCGTCCACGGTCATGCGAAAGCGTGCAAGAGACTGCCCCTGCGGCAGCGCTCCTTGCACCTCGGGAGCTTCTGCCCCCGATACCCTTCTCACTCGCTCCCGAGCAAGCTCCGCCCGCAAGCGTGCACTGGCTGGAGCGGGCTTCGGCCCACCGGAGTCAATGGACGGCAAGCCTCCCCAAAGCCGGGCCAGCCAAGCGCGCGCCCTATTCAAGAGTCTCCTTTGGCTAGCTGCCTACCACGATGCCTGCACCCGATGACGAAGCACTGAAGTAGGCCTCGCGGGTATGCATGAAGAGATCCTCGCGACGCTTGACGGAGGGATGAGGGCAGGCGCTGATGCCTACGGCAAGATTCATGGGATCCCCCACCAGGTCGAGCAAGCCCTGAGCCTCTGCCTGCTCGCGCACGCGCTGGGCCATGATGCGCGCTCCATCTGGTCCTGTGTTTGGCAGCAGGAAAAGGAAAGAGCTCTCATCAAATCGTCCAAGCACATCCGTGTCCCGGGATGCGGCCAGGAAGATACCCGCCAGGTCTCGCAGGGTGACGTCGTCCGCTTGCCCCTCGAAGCCCAGCATGACGCAGGAAAGAGGCTGGGCGAAACGCACGGCGCGCTTGAATTCTTCGTCCAGCTTGTAGTTCAGGAAGGCGTAGTTGAAGAGCCCCGTAGCCGGGTCGCAAACCGCACGGGCCAGCTTCGCATCTGGTTCGCCCGTGCGAAGGTCCACCAGGAGGGCCTCCGGAAGTTCGTTCTTGCTGGGATCCAGAGGACCCCGTTCCGCCTCGGGCAGAACCGGGCGCGGGCCTGCGGAGCCCTCCAGGGCCTGAGCCAGCCCGCTGCGAGTAAGCGGCCGTTCAATGATGCCAGTGGCGCCCGAAAAGCGGGCGATCGGGCCAGCCATCTCATTGGCCACTTCAGTCACCACAAAGACACGGCAGCGGACCTTGCCCACCATGCGCCTGCAGGCCTCGTATACGTTCTCGCCGCGCAACCAGGCATCCATCAGAATCACATCTCCGGGAACCGGGGGCCTTTGCAGCAATTCTCCCACGCTGGACACCGCGTCTACTTCCCAACCACTCAAGGCAGCCACAGCTGCTTTGGCATTGGAGCCCAGTGATTCGTCGGTGCTCACCACCCGTAGAGTTCGAAGTCCATCTCCCATAGTCGTTGCTCTCCTGTCTTGTAACTTGGTTGTTGTTGCTTTGTCTTTTGGTCCTGATCCGGAAGCTGTCCGTTCAAAGTCAGCTTGAAAGCTCTTCGAGCCACTCGCCGGGCATGTCGTGATTTGAATAAACGCTCTGGACATCGTCATTGTCCTCAAGTGCATCGATCAGTTTCAAGATCTTGCGGGCATCATCTTTTGAAGTGATCTCCACCGTGTTCTGAGGAATGTAGCCGGTCTCAGCTGAAAGCAGCATCAGACCGCCCGCCTCAAGGGGAGCCTTGACGCTCAGGAAGTCCTGGGGCGGCGCCAGGACCATGGCCACCCCGTCTTCCACAGATACATCTTCAGCGCCGGCCTCCAGAGCCACTTCCATGACCTTGTCCTCGTCCACCGCTTCGCCCTCTTCGGGACTCATATCCACCATGAAGATCGACTGGAAATCGAACATGAAGGCGACCGACCCGCTGGCGCCCAGATTACCGCCGTTTTTCTCCAGAATGAATTTCACGTCAGGTGCCGTACGGCTGCGATTGTCAGTCAGGCAGCACACAAGCAAGGCGACTCCTCCAGGGGCGTAGCCCTCGTAGATAAGCTCCTCAAAGGCATCACCGCCCTTGTCCCCGGCGCCGCGCTTGATCACGCGCTCCACATTGTCTTTCGGCATATTTGCCGCCCGAGCCTTCTCCAAGGCGTACTTGAGCTTGAGATTTGTCTCAGGATCGGGACCGGCTTGACGAACGGCCGAGAGAATGTTTCGAGCGATCTTGTTGAAGATCTTGGCTCGTTTGGCATCCACCGCGTTCTTGCGGTGCTTGATATTTGCGCTGTGACTGTGACCGGCCATTCTGGTGTGAGGGGCTTGGGGTCTGGGGGTGTGAGGGTCTGGGAGGGGTCTGGAAGGGCAGGTGGCCCCCTCCTCATGAACCCCACAAATAACAAAATGAATCCCCCGGTTCCGAGAAGGAACCGGGGGACTCTTGAAGAGAAGTTCTTGGGCAGGCCAGGGGAAGGTCCAAGCCCAGGGGCCTGGAACCAATCCAGCAACAAACTATCGCTTGGAGAATTGGAAGCCCCGGCGCGCACCACGGCGACCGTACTTCTTGCGCTCTTTCATGCGCTGGTCCCGGGTCAGGAGGCCATTCTCGCGCAGGGCCTCAAAGGTGGCTGGATTGATCTTGAGCAGGGCCCGGGCCAAGCCCAGGGAGACCGCTCCTGCCTGACCGGTGGTACCCCCACCGTTCACATTGCAGAAGATGTCGTACTGGGAGCCGGACTCGGTGCACTTCAGGGCTGAAGCCGCTGCTCCGCGGGTCTGGTGGGTGCTGAAGTACTCGTCAACGGGCTTGCCATTGATGATGAAAGCGCCCGCGCCAGGCTTGAGACGCACACGTGCGGTGGCAGACTTGCGTCGGCCAAGGCCCCAGGTCCAAGGATTGGTGACGGCCATAGTGAATCGAAGAAAAGGAGTTGGTTGTTGGTTTGTTGAACGCGCCGGATCTAGAGAGACTCGACCAGGGTCGGCTTTTGAGCCGCGTGTGGATGATCCGGGCCGGTGTAGACCTTGAGGTTGGACAGGATACTGTGTCCCAGACGCCCCTTGGGCAGCATGCGGCGCACAGCCAGTGTGACCACATCAGTGGGCCGCCGCTCAAGCAGATCATCCACCGTACGCACGCGACGACCACCGGGGTAACCTGTGTAGTGCGCGTATTCCTTTTTCTGCCTCTTGGCACCGGTCAGCTGGGGCTGCTCGGCGTTGATCACGATCACATGGGTGTTGCCGCCCTGGCTAGGGGTCCAGGTGGGACGGTCCTTGCCAATCAAGCTCGTGGCAATGGTGCTCGCCATGCGGCCGAGCACATGCTTGGAGGCATCAAACAGAAGCCAGCGTTCTTCGGTATCGGAAGCGCAGACGTGGGTGGTCTTCATGGGGCCAGAATAAGGGGAGCCAATGGGGCTGATTGCAGGAAGTCGTGCCGAGACATTTAGGCCGAAGCCAGACACGCAGAACCCTCTGCCCGGCCAGCATGCCGTCCGGAAGTGGGCGCAAGAGGATAGGCATGCCCCCCCTCCTGATCAAGTCTCAGGCCGATTATTCATCGAGCCAAGGGCCTCCGGACGGGCCAGCGGCCCTATTCCCCGAATCCCACCATCCGCACCCAGACCGATTCCGCACTGGGATCGCCGCCACCGGGCCCCGTCCCAGCCACCCGGGCCAGCAGAATGCCACGCCCCTGGGGCAGACCCGCAGAAAGCCAGCCCGGGGGGCCCGGACCAGGCAGCGGGTCTGGTAGAACAGTTCCCAGGGCCCAGGGACCGTGGTGGTTCCAAAGATCATTGCCGTCAGCCGAAAGCCCGCGGCTCCAGACCCGGGTCAAGGCGCCAAAGCTCAGCATGTCCGGCTCCAGGATCCCAATCAATCGACGGCTTTCAAAGCTCGCAGCCAAACGGGTTCCCGCTGGACTGCTGACCTGAATCAAGGGGACACCACCTCCCCCCCCCGGGCCACGGTCATCGACGATGAAATTGATGGGTGTACTGCCCTGGCCCGGGACCATGCCCGGAGTCAGAACCCGCAACAGGCTGGTCTCCTCGGGCAAGATCAAACTCGCTATCCCCGCGTCGGTGCGCAGCCAGCGAATGGTCTGGCCCTCACGCTGGCCCTCAAAAATCCTGAGGGCTCCAGGGGTTGTAGGTTCTGTACGCGGCAGGAGCACCAGAGCCAAGGCTCCCGCACTCCCAAAGACCAGGGCCCAGCGCGGCCGTCGTCGAAGACCCAACCCCCCGACACCGGCCAGGACCAGCAGCAAGGCGGCGCTCAAACCCAGCCGCCGCACAGGGGGACGGGGACCGCTCAAGGCTCGCGAATAAAGAAACCCGGGCAGAGGAGCGTTCTCCACCAGCCAGCTTTCCACCTCAGCTGATCCTCCACCGCGCACGTCGATCGTCAGCTCTCCTGCGCGTGCACTGGAAACCGGTACTGGCAGGGTCAACACCCGGGATTCACCCGCCAGGACCTCCCCCTGCCAGAGGGCTGCCCCCGCCGAACCACAATCAAGGCGCACCTCGCTCAGCGGACCCTGCACCCGCAACTCAAGCCGCTGCAGACGATTGTCTTGAGGAGCAAGCCCAAGGCCCACGAGGATTCCCAGCAAGATCATCATGGACTTGACTTCTGGGGCAAGCGCACCAACAACCAAGGCACAAGAGTCAGCCAGGGTGCATCCCCCAGACCGCGGGGCAGGGTCGCGCGAAAGTAGTTTTCAAAGGGGCCCAATTGCACCAAAGCCTGGAGCCAATCCGGTCGGCTGTGCAGTCCGCCCCAGGTCCAACAGGCGGCCAGTGTCGCGGGCAATATCAAGCAGCCCCACCAGGCGAGTTCATAGGAATTGACCTGGGCGGAACTCCTGGCATTCTCACCAGCCGCCCGCCGGGCTCCGTCGGCAAGCAAGGCGATCAACAGGAGGGCCAGAAACAGGTGCAATCCATGGGTTTGAAACCCCCTGCCCGGATCGAGACGCATGGCCGCCGCCAGGCCGGGCAAGGCACAACCCAGAACGACCCCCACGGACTGCGGACGGCCTCCGGGCACACCCGCCAGAAGAAGCCAGATCAAAGCCACTCCCGAGAAGCGCGACCCATCCCCCAGGAGATGCCCCAAAGGACCGGGAAGCGCCAACAACAAGCCCGTAGCGCACAATCCGAGCATCAGGCGCAACATGCCGAAGATGCCCCTCCAAGCCCCAGGCCAATGTTCACTTGCCATCCCTCTCGGCAACATCCCAACGCACATCCAGGACTTCCCAATCAGCGCCTTCGGCCGCGTCCAGGAACCCTTCCACAGCGTGATCCCATTTGATGCGGTCGGGCAGTTCACCAGGCCCCCGTTCCAGGGGGGAATCACCGTATACAATCACTCGCTTGCCCTCCAGATAAAGGAGCGCTCCCCCGGGCAGCTGGTCCGGCGCACGCTCCTTTCTTACATCGAAAACCACGCGTCCAAAGAGAGCGCGCTCATCGGCGTTGAGATGTTCCCGAAAGGAGCGCGCCAGGGAGAGGGCAGAGAGCAACAGACTGTCGTAGGTTGGCTCCCCAATGAAGGGATCCTCCTGTTCCCACTCCAGAGGAGTGGGCAGCAGCATGGGCAGGAAGTCTGGTCCCCTTTGATGGGGCGCATCGCTCCAGCCGGGTAGCAGGCTCCCGTCCGCAGCCATGGGTAGATACTCTTGACCCAATCGTACGCAAGCAATCGGCTCCACAAGGCGAACGCGCAGGGTCAGACCTGCAGGCCAAAGAACTTCACCCGGCTCCACCTGCGCTACAAAGGGCAGGGCCAAGATGTCCGCACGAAGGGCCGCGCGCGCTTCGTGGTCCGTAACCAAAAGGGCCCGGTGACGCAGCAACAAGTCCTCGAGTTCCTGCCGCCAGTCCGGGCTGAACCAGGCCTGACCATGGTGCAGACGGTAATGCGCCAGATCAACCCGAGCCACTCC
Organism: Planctomycetota bacterium; assembly: GCA_014238415.1. Lineage (GTDB taxonomy): Bacteria > Planctomycetota > UBA1135 > UBA1135. The sequence goes on from JABABA010000024.1 coordinate 51,598, forward strand.
CCGGTCCAGGGCGCTGCGCTCCAACAGGACCACGCCGATACCCACAGCCAGAATGACCAGGGCCACAGGAATCCAAAGGGGAACCGCCCCACGACGAGGGGAAAGCCGAGCCCGAGCGGGCATGTGGATCGGGCGCACCATCATGGAAACAAGGGCCGCGCCCGCGCACGCTGGCAATATCCCGCGGGACGGGGCGTGTCAGCCCCCGCTGAACTCAGTTACGAGCCGTCATCAGGGTGGGCTCGGTGCTGCGCAACGACTCCACGCTTGAGCCAGCACCCAGACAACGAATGGCTTCTTCGATGAAGAGGTCCAATGTCGTCTGCATCTCTAGGACCTCGTCACGTGAGAGACTGATACTGCGGCTGCTTGACTGAGCATTGAGTTCGTGGCCCAGCAGGCGCGAAAGAACCTTGAGGTGGGAGACCTGGCGAGTGAGGGGCTGTACGCTGCGGGATTCGATGGACATGTGTGTGTTGCTTGGTGTGGGCGGGTGTTGCTGCTCGAGTGGAGCTGGCCGGGTCTTGCTGCAGAGGGTTGTTCCGCGGCTCCTAGAGTAGTTAGATAACGACTTGCGACCGCCGTCTCAAGCAAGACGACTCCATTGTCGGCTAGGAAGTCCTTCATTTCTTGACGGCTTTGCCTGGCCACCTGCCCATGCCTGACCCCAACGAGCCCCTCCCCTTCGGGGTGATGCCAGACGATCTGCCCCCCCGTACCCCCCCCAGGGCAGGGGAAAAGCCCCCACCCACAGATGGCGATGGGGAATCTGGTGCCCCAACTTGGACCCCTCCCAGCCAAGAACCAACGGCCCCTCGCAAAGAAGAGGTTTTTGACGCAAAGAACCGGGTGATCCAATGGGGCAAGTTCACCCTGCAGCCCTTCCAGATCAAGGCCATCGCTGCAGTACGGGCGGGCCAGAATGTGTTGGTGGCCGCTCCCACCGGCGCGGGCAAGACCCTGGTGGCGGAGTACGCCGCTCTGGATGCTGTTCACCGCGGACGCCGAGTGATCTACACCGCCCCGATCAAAGCCCTCTCCAGCCAGAAGTACCGCGACTTCAAGGAGGACCCCGATGTGCATGTGGGCATCATGACCGGGGACGTGACGATTTCGGCCCAGGCCCAGGTGCTGGTGATGACCACCGAAATCCTGCGCAACGCCATCTTCGAAAATCCGGAACTGGTGGAACAGGTCGAGTATGTGGTCTTCGACGAGGTGCACTTCTTGGACGACAGAGAGCGCGGCATGGTCTGGGAGGAGTGCCTGATTTTTCTGCCCCCCCACATACGCTTGATCTGCCTCTCGGCCACGATCTCCAACGTGACCGAATTGGGCGCCTGGATCGGAGAGGTTCGCCCCCAGAAAAGCGTGGTGATCCATGAGGAAAGCCGACCCGTGCCCCTCTCCCATTGGATGCACACCGAAGCGTCGGGCACCTTTGATCCAGGCCGCCTGAAGATCGCCCGCAAGAAAGCGCAAGAAATCCTCGACGCAGAACGCAGCAAACGCCGCGGTGAACGGCGACGCAGACGAGGTGGAGGGCGGGGCCGCGGTGGCCCGCGACCGGCCCCGGACCGGCCGGACTCCAGAAGCCTGATCGATGAACTGGTGGAGCAGGACCGCCTGCCCGCCCTGGTGTTTTCGTTCAGCAGGAAGGATGTGGAGCGATTGGCGCACCAAAACCAACGCCGGGAGCTGCTCAACTCGCAGGATGTCGAGCGCATGCACCAGTTGCAGGATGAATTGCTCGCAATCTTCCAACTGCCTCGGAAATTTCTGCGGGGAGAAATCATGCAAATGGCCCTGGGAGGGGTCGCATATCACCATGCGGGGCTGTTGCCCGTGCACAAGGAACTGGTTGAACGCATGTTCACCGCCGGTCTGATCAAGCTGCTCTTCACCACCGAAACTTTTGCATTGGGCATCAACATGCCCGCGCGCTCAGTGATCTTCAGCCAGTTGCGCAAGTTCGATGGGATCAGCTTCGATTGGTTGCGCACACGAGACTACCTGCAGATGGCAGGGCGCGCCGGACGCCAGGGCATCGACCCCAAGGGCTGGGTCTATTCCGTGCTGGGCAACCGCGATCTGGTCGAGGCGCCTCTGGAGCGATTATTCGCTGGCAAACCCGAGCCAGTTACCAGTCGCTTCCTACTGTCCTACTCCACTATCCTGCATCTGGTTGAGGCCGCCGGACGGGATCGGTTGCAAGAGGCCTTCGATTGCTCCTTCGCCCAATTCCAGGCTCGTGGAGGTAGCAAGAAAGCTCGCGTTCACCAGCGTGAGGATCAACGCCGTGCGGTCAAGAGCCGGTTGCGCTTCCTGGAGTCCCTTGGATACCTGGAAGGAGAGGAGGTCAGCCCGCGGGGCAAAATCGCACGGCTGCTCTCGGGCCATGAGGTCCAGGTGACCCAATTGCTCTTCAGCGGCTGCCTGGAGGAAATCCCGCCCCAGGGTCTGATGGTGATCTTCGTGGGGTTGATCCACGAAGAGCGAGGTCGCTTCCGGCGCTTTGTTCCAAACAAGCTGTTTGGCGACCTACGGGGAGAGGTGACAGCGATTCTGGGCCAGGCCGGACGCCAGGAACACCGGCTGGGCATCGAGCCAGCCATGAAACAGCCCGACTGGGGCCTGACGGAAGCCGCAACAGCGTGGTACGAAGGGGCCCCAATGGAAGAACTGGAAGACCTGATGGACGCCACCCCCGGAGACTTCTGCCGGGTCCTACGCATGTCGATCCAATTGATGCGCAATACGAAACGAGCCATTGATGTCTCCTGGGACCTGGGAGAGAAGCTCGACGAAGCGGTCCTCGCGATCAACCGGGACGAAATCGATGCCCGGCGACAGTTGCGCCTGGGGTAACCGGGGCCAGAGCATCCGGTCCTGGAGCCGGCGAGTCTGGAGCCGACTGGACCCGGGTCAACTGGCCGATCACGCCAGACCCCTGAACTCCCTGGGCCGGCAGACCCAGCAACCGTCCGGCGGCCCTGAAATGGGAGCCAACCCGGACAGCACCCGCCCGCCAGGCCCAACCCGCTGGAACCCGAATACCCCTGCGGGGCTCTGAAACACAGGTTTTGAGCTTATTTTGCCCGGGAATCTTGTTACTCTCAGTGGCTCAGTGGTATTCATCGTGGAATTCACCACCTGTATTCTGACACAGTCTCCTGGCCCCGCCCGTAGGGCTGAACCCTCCCCCAGCCCATGCTATCCGCCCTCGTCCTCAGCCTGAGTGCATCCCTGCCCACGCTGATGGCTCCCGAGGTCAGGGGTCCCCAATACCGGCCAACCCACGTATCCGCTTCCAGCGCAACGGCCCAGCCGGTGCGCTTGACGGCCGCGGACAAGGTTCAACTCGGAGCGACCTACTACGCTCCCAAGAAGCTCAGCCAGAAGAACCCCGCCGTACTATTGGTGCATGACGCCGGGCAGGATGCAAGTCAGGTGACGGACATGGCCATCGCCTGGCAGAAACGGGGCTTCGCGGTCCTGACCCTGGACCTGCGCGGGCATGGATCCAGCAGAACCGAACTCTGCAACTGGAAGACCTCCACCCCCAAGGAACGCGACGTGCTCTGGGCCATGGCCAAGCGGGATCTGGACGCAGCCAACGCCTACCTCAAAAGTCGACGGGAAGTTCACCACTCACGCATCATTGCCGCGGGCAAGGGAGCCGCTGCGGGTCTGGTTCTGGCCCAAGGGGTCGACGATCCCGATCTGGCAGGGGTTGTGTTGATCTCCCCGCCCAAGGGGGAGGATCCGACCTATGGCTTCAACCTGTCCAAACAACTGCGCGATTTGGAAGGTCTGCCGACCCTGATCGTCTGTGGACGAGAGGGGAGCAAGAACTGCACGGCCTTGGCGACTCAAGCCCACGAAGCCAATGACGGGTATGAGTACATCACCGTGACTCCGTTGCGCTGCGAAACCAAGAAACTCCTGCAGGACCGCCGCCTGCACGGGAGCCTTACCACCTGGACAAAGAAGCTGATCGCGTCCTCGGACTCCTAGGGCGAGCGGACAATGTGCCCTGCTGGGACCGTCCCTGTGGCATAGTCATGCTCAAGCATGCGATTGTTGAGCGATTTTGACGGAGTCTGGACCGACCAGGGAGAAGAAGCGCGAGTCGTTCGCGAGGCATTTGTCGCGGCGGTTGCGAAAGCCCAGGGCCAGGACCTGGACCAGACCCGAAGGGAATACGAGAGCTTCTTGGGCGAGATCATGGCCCAGCCACAGGACAACGGCTGGGCTCCCCAGGGGCGCGTGACCGCCTTCGTTGATGAAGATCCGCTGCTACAGACCTCGTCCGTGGGCGCCTGGCTCGATCGAGTGAGCGAGCCCTCGGAAAGCGTCGCCCTCTGGCGCGAAGCAGCAGGTTCCCTGGGACACACCACAGTCAGCGAACTCGCCAACGAGATCTTCGGCAGCGCCACCCGCGAGCATCTGGCTCGTGGCAACCACGCCCTGGTGCCAGAGGCGAAGGAAGTAATGGACCAACTGCTCCAACGCGATGTCGATCTTGTGGTGGTCTCGAACTCCGACACATCCAAGCTGGCCAGGCTCTTTGAGAGCATCGGCCTGCGTCCGGGCGTGGACTTGCGCCTGCGTGGTGGCGCGGGCAAGTATGTGCTGGGAGATGCGCCCAGTTCTCTTTCCCTGGGAGGCCGGCAGGTGTTCGTGGACCGGCCGCGCTATGCAGCTCTGCTCCTGGAAGAGAACCCGGATCTGGTGATCGGAGATGTGACTTCTCTTGATCTGGCCCTGCCCTATTCCCTGCGCGCCAGCGGCCAACTCAAGCCCTCCCTGCAGCTCATTCTGCGCCAACACCCCCACACCCCGGACTGGGTGCTGCCCCAGGGGCAGAACGGCACAGACGCTCGAGTCCTGCATGACCACGCCCTCGAAGGGTTGCGTGGCTTGCTCGGACACCTGGAATAAGAAGGACGATCCTAGCGACGCCCCAGAGCATTGACCGGAGACAGGTGCGCCGCACGCCAGGCGGGCAGGCCGCCACCCAAAAGACCCAGCACCAGGGCAAAGAGTATCGAAACCAACAGCACCATGGGGGTCACCCGGAAACCGAAGGCGACCTCGGTGAAGGTCTGGAAGTTGGTGGTACCGGTCTCGATGCCATTGATGGGCCAGACCATGAGGCAGCCAGCGAGCCCTCCCAAGAGGCCCAGGACCAAGGACTCGAACAGGAATCCCAGGGCAACGCCCACGGGCCTGAACCCCGATGCCAGCAAGATACCGATCTCGTGGGTGCGGTCCGCCAGGGCAGCCAGCATGGTTGTTGTGGCAGTGAATACAGCGGCGATGCCCATGATGACTCCAAGGAATGCTCCCAGAAATCTCAGGGTTGCGCTCAACATCTCGGTCTGACTGCTGAGGCTTTCCTTTTCGCTCATCACCTGAGCGGGGACGACCTTGTCATTCTTGAGCCGGGCAGAAATACCAGCGAGGTCGCTGCCAGGTTTGAGTTGGGCCAGGACGCGGCTTGGCCCCGTACGCTCAAGGCATTCAAGAATCCGATCCAGATCGCCCCAGATCTCCGACCCGGAAGGGCCCTCGGATTCAAAAATACCCACCACAACAAAGGGCGTAGTGTTGAGCACAAGAGTCCCTCCTAGCTCGCAGCCCCTGATGCGTCCGACCAGAGACCGCCCCACGATCAACTCGTCCTGGCCCGGATTGAACTGCCGGCCTTCTAGCAGGGAAATCTCGCCCGCGCGAATGGTGAAGGTCCCAGGCTGCACACCGCGGATGGGCACATTGGTCTCCCCTCCGGTCGAGACCCGGCGCAGTCGCACGGCCAGATAGAGTTCCATGCTGGCCTGGGGTTGTCCGTCGCTACCGACGGCGATTTCCGGCACGGTGTTGATCAGCCTGCGGCCCCGGTCGCGACTGAAGACGCTGTCCCCTTCCCCGGTGGCTCCCGGGCGCAAGAAAACCGCCAGATCTTCGCGCCCGGCCTCGGTGTAGAGGCGTTCAAACCCCTGCTGAAGGGCCAACACTCCAGCGACCACCGCCACAGTGGCGCCGATACCCAGCACAGTCAAGAGAGTCGCCGAACGCCGCACAAACAACGAGCGCAGGTGATAGGAAAAAGCGATACCACCCATGATCAGTCCCTCGCTCCCAAGGCTGCGATCACAGTCAAGTTGCGCGTGGCCAGGGCGGGAAGGATTCCCGCCACAAGCCCTGCCAGAACGGTGATCAAGAGCCCCAACCCAAAGGTCTCGGTCTCAATCATGAAGCCAGGCATGATGGCACTCGTCGCGCCGAGCACTCCTGGCTCGATGGCCTTGGCCAGGAACATCCCAAGCCCTCCCCCCACAAGGGTCAAGAACATGCTCTGAAAGAGCAACACGCTGCCGACTCTCGTGTCGCTGAAGCCCAGGGCCTTGAGCACTCCCGCTTCCCTGCGTTGTTCGCGAGCCGCCATCAACATGGTGTTGATACAAGCCAGCAGCACTGCGGCCAGAACTCCCCCGCCGATGGCGGAGACAAAGAAAGGGATGTTGCCGAACATGGAGACGAACTGGGCCTGGAACTCGCTCTCGGTGGTGGTCTGTACCCGTTGGGGACCGTCCATGAAGAGGTCATCCACCGCCCCCATGACCGTTGAAGGGTCCGCATCGTCTTTGACGCGCACCACGATGGCACCCACACCCGGAGATTCGTCGGGCTTGGTCAAAGTCTCCTCAAAGAGCTTCCATTGGAAGAACAGAGTGCGATCGTCAAAGTTGCGGGCGCCGGGTTCATAGATCGCCGCCACTTCGAATTCCCACGCCTTGTCGGCTCCATCGGGATGGGGAAAGAGGGCCCCGGTAATGGGTGCCACATCCCCCACCTTCCAACCAAAATCATCGGCGATACCACGCCCCACCATGCAGCAATTGCGGCCCGCCACAAAGGCCTCAGCCGAGCCCTCAACCACCACGAGTTCAGGGTACATCTCCACTACCTCTTGAGGGTCAACTGCGAACTGGGCGAAAAAATTCGACGGGTCTTGGTAATAGCCCCCAAACCACTGCCAACGGGCCACATTCTGAACGCCATCCACCTGGGCGATGCGATCGGGATACCAAGCAGGCATGCCCACGAACAGACTGACCGCTGACTGAACCCACAAGCGATCATTGCGCGCGGTGGTCGCGGTGGCTTCAAGAGTAGTGACGAGGGAGCGCAAAATGCACAACAAGAAGATCGCCACCGCCAGGGAGCCGATGGTCAACAGTGTGCGCAGGGGGTGGCGTAGAAGCTGGCGAGGAACAAGGCGCAACAAGCTCATGCAAGCGCTCCCGGGGGATCCTGGGTCTGAACCTCTTCGACCCCTCCAAGACGCCCTTTGTCCAAGTGCACAATCCGCTGGGCCCTGGCCGCCGCCGACGGATCGTGGGTCACCATCAGCAACGTCTTGTTCATTTCCCGGTTCAGGCGCTGGAGCAGGCCCAGAACCTGATCAGCAGACTCACGGTCCAGGTCTCCAGTGGGCTCATCGCAGAGCAAGACCTTGGGATCAGTAACGATGGCCCGAGCAATGGCCACCCTTTGTTCTTGACCACCTGACAGTTGACCGGGGCGATGCTTCGCGCGATCAGCAAGACCCACCAACTCCAAAGCCGCCAGGGCATGCTGTTGTTGTTCTTTGCGGCTGAGGGGAGTCAGAGCCAGGGGCAAGGCCACATTCTCCAAGGCGGACAGCACCGGAATCAGGTTGAAGCCCTGGAACACAAAGCCCACCGAACGCGCCCGCCAGGCAGACAAGGCCGCCCCGCGCAGACCTCCCAGATTCTGCCCTGCAACCTGCACGGAACCCGAATCCGGCAGGTCCAAGCCCCCCACCAGATTCAACAGGGTGGTCTTGCCCGATCCCGAAGGCCCCATCAGGGCATAGAAATGCCCAGCCTCCATACTCAAATCCAGTTGATCCAGCACGCGCAACTCTTCCCCGCCCCGCTGATAGGTCTTGGTCACATCCTGCAATTGAATTCCGTCACTCATGATTCTGTGCTCTTCAAGGGGTCAAACACCTATAGGGGCCAATTGGTGGCGCACCATGCTAAGGAAGAGGATGGGCAAATCGCTAGAACACCACCCTCCATTTCATTTCCCCTACAACTGGACCAGCACGCGATCCCCATCCGCGAGATCTGGAGTGGGATTGAGAACTGCCTGCTCACCAACTTTGAGCCCCGTACGCACGCGAATGTTCTTGCCCCTGCGCTCTTCTACTTCCAAGCCACGAAACACAAGACGCCCTTGTTCCAAGAACAAAGCGCCTTCTTGTGCCCCTCGCTGCACCAGCACTGCGGCTGGCAGCCAGACCCCGGGCTCAGGATTGGTAGCTGACTCCGCCAAGGCACCAAAGACAACCCGCACGCCCATGTCCGGACGCAGGCGTGAATCGGAATCAAGAATCTCAAGGCGCACTTCGATTGTAGCCTTCTGGCGATTGGCAGTGGGCCAGATGCGGTCCACTCTGGCAGCCAGGGGTTCAGCGGGAAATGCGTCCAGCAACAGAGTCGCGGGAGCACCGACCTCAACTGCCGAAAGCCTCGTCTCCGACAACTCAACCTGCACTTCAAGTGAATCAAAGTCCACCATGGTGACCACTGCCCCACGAGAAGAGCTGCCAAGAGAGTTGGGGCTGACGACCTCTCCAACTTCGGCGTCCTTGAGCACCACTAAGCCATCGAAGGGCGCGAGCACAAACCGCTTGGCCAAGGAAGCCTGGGCACGGTCTCGCTCCGCGGCGCGCACGGGCACGGTTGCCTGGGCTCGCTTCAAGACAGCGAGGGCGATTTCTTCTTGGGCCTGGGCTGCTTGCACAGCCACCTCGGCGCTGCGCTGACTGGCAAGGGCTGCTTCCTCATCCGCCACGGCACGAGTCTCTTGGGCCTGGACCTGGTCCAAGCGGGCACGGGTCTCTGCCCCTTGCTCTTCCAGTTCCTTCACCCTCTTGAGGTCCTGAGCCGCAAGTAGTCTCTGGGCCCGGGCAGCCTGAACACCTGCCGCCTTGGCGCCCAGGTCTGCTTCAGCGGCAGCTATCATGCTCTCGGCACTCTTCACCCTGGCTTCGGCTTCATCCACACCGGCCTGAGCCTCATGCACTGCTGCCTCGGCGCCGCGCAAGAGAGCTGCCCGTTCACGATCATCCAATCGGGCAAGCAGGTCCCCTCGCTTCACTTCAGACCCCTCCTGCACGAGCATTTCCACAATCATCCCAGGCTCTTCCGCCGACAGAGCCGCACGAGTTCGAGCCACTACATAGCCGTTGCCAGCCACCCCTCGAGCCTGAACTTGGGCCGCGGGATCGGGAATGTAGGCCACAGCAATTGAAACCCGCGGCAGGGTCCAAGCGTCCAGTTGTTTCAGGAGCGGGCGCCGAACGAGCCAAACCATCAAGAGCACAAGTCCAAGCACAAGCCAACGGCCTGTGGAGCGCCCTGATCCGCCGGCCTGACCAGGGACAGTGGGTTCGCGCTCGATGCGCAGGCGGTCAAGGTCGGAACTCATGGTCAGAGATCTAGCACAAGGAAATGACGGGTTGCCGGTATCAGTGGTCTGACCAGGAATCCGGCGCGCCAAGGATAGCTCCGGGAGCAGGGCACGGGTTGATGTGTTTGAACGAGCTGAGTCGGGGTCTGGTGATCCTGGGGCACATGGGGCACCGGGCACGAGCAATCAAGAGCAGGTTGCTGCATCAGGACCCTGACCTCGCAGCCCGAGTCCGACTGAATCTTCTGGATCCCGATGGCCCTCGAATCCAGAATCTCCCTCGACCACAAGCGTCATCCCGGCGCCCACTTACCGCGCACCCTTCCATCCTCTTCCATTGACTGCCTCCAGCGACGAGTCCGAGTTGTTCCCAAACCTGGCCGCCCATTCTGAAGCGGACTCGGAAGGTTCCAGCGCGGCATCCGACAAGGAGGATGCCGACGAGTGGCAGCGCATGGCCGCCCGAGAGGAGTTCGAGCCGGGTACGGACCAAGGCGAATTCCTCGAAACGATTGCGATCGAAGCCTGCAACACCCCTGCAGGCGAACCTGCCACCCTTACCCCAACAGAACAGCTCGTCGCCGCAACCGACAAGGTCCGCAGGGTCTGGGGCCACGACTCCCTGCGCCCCCAGCAAGAAGACGCCATGGCCGCGTTCCTATCAGGACAGGATGTCCTGCTCGTACTTCCCACCGGCGGCGGCAAGAGCCTCTGCTATCAGGCCCCGGCCCTGGTAAGGCCAGGATTGACCCTGGTGGTCAGCCCATTGATCAGCTTGATGAAAGATCAGGTGGACGGCCTGCTGCAAAGCGGCGTGCGAGCCGGGATGTTTGCATCCACCCAAGACCCTGAGGAGCAAGCCCTGGTCCAGAGCCAACTGAACAGAGGCGAGTTGGACCTGCTCTATTGTTCCCCCGAACGGCTGACCCTCTCGGGTTTCGTCCCGCGTCTGATGCGCGCAGGCATGACGGCCATCGCGGTGGACGAAGCCCATTGCATCAGTCACTGGGGCCACGACTTCCGCCCGGACTATCGTGAGCTCGGAGATCTGCGCCAGCACGCGCCCGGAGTGCCCATAATGGCGGTGACGGCCACAGCTCCTCCCCGGGTGCGCGTGGACATTGCGGCGCAACTCAACCTGCAGAACCCAGTGCAGTTGGTAGGCAACTTCGACCGCCCGAACCTGACCTACCGAGCGCAGCCCCGGGGGCGCCTGTTGACCCAAATACTGGCCGTAATCCAACGCCACTCAAAAGAAGCGGGCATCATCTATGCCCTCAGGCGCACGGATACCGAAGACCTGGCCAGGGACCTTGCCAAGGCGGGCATTCGCGTTGGCGCCTATCACGCAGGCCTCAACGCGGCCAAGCGCAAGGAGGTACAAGAGGACTTCTTGACCGAGCGTATCGATGTGGTAGTGGCGACCGTGGCCTTTGGAATGGGCATCGATCGCTCGGATGTGCGCTTCGTGATCCACGCCAGCCTGCCCAAGGGCATCGAGCAGTATTCCCAGGAAACCGGGCGTGCGGGGCGAGATGGCCTGGCAGCGGAGTGCGTCTTGTTCTACGGGGGCTCGGATCACCACACCTGGAAGCGACTGATGGAGCGCAGTGCGGAAGAGGCCGCAACCGCCGGTGTAGAGAATGCCAAGGAGGATTTGATCGAATCCTTGAAACGGTTAGGCCAGATGTGGGGCCTCGCGGCCTCTGCCACCTGCCGTCACCGCACCTTGGTGGAACACTTTGGGGGCACCTACAACAACCATGAGAGCTCGGGCTGCGGCGCCTGTGATGTGTGCCTCGGCGAACTCGAGACCCTGTCCGACGCCGGGGTCGTGGCCCAGAAGATCCTCTCCTGCGTAGTGCGCTGCGACCAACGCTACGGAGCCGCCCATGTGACCGATGTATTGCGTGGAGCCAAGACCCAGCGGATGCGGGACACGGGCCACGACAAGCTCTCGACCTATGGGCTCTTGAAGGACCTGAGCGCACGGGAGTTGCGCGGCCTGATCGACCAGTTGATTGCCCAGGGCCATTTGGGAGTTGCTTCAGGCGAGTTTCCCACCCTCTTCCTGACCCAGAGCGGCGCCCGTGTAATGAAAGCCGAGGACGAGGTCACCTTGCTGAGGCCCAAGCGCCCGACACCATCATCCAAGCGCAAGGCCTTACAAGTCGCCCTGGACGACACACCCGTTGCTCAGGACCTGTTCGAATTGCTGCGCAAGAAGCGCCGGAAGCTGGCCGCCGAACGGGAGATCCCGCCCTATCTGATCGCCAACGATCGCACCCTGACCCACTTGGCGGCGCACCATCCCAAGACTGAGGTGGAGTTACTGGCAACTCCGGGGATTGGGGAGAAAAAGGCCCTGGACCTGGGCCCGATCTGGCTGGAGATCATTCGGGACTGGTTGAGCACCCAATCTCACTCCTAGAGGCGCAGGCCCTGCCCCGTTTCGAGAGCTCAAGCATGCTCGGGGAGAGCAGCAAGCTCTGTTTCGAAACACTTTTGCCATGACCTGGGTCACCCCTGTGCTGACTCGGCGTTGGTGACCAGATCATCCCCTTGAGAGTGCGATCAAAGAGTCAGACACGCCGGGGGGAATGTGCTCCAGAGGAACCAAGGGGGTTCACGGAGACCTGTTCACTCCATGCGAAAGAGAGCTGAAAGGCAATCGAACGCAATGGCGATCAAGTTCTCCCTCAACCCCCGATTGCAAAACGATGCATATCCGATTCCCGCGCCTCCTTCTCGCTTCTCTCCTGACCGGCACTGGGCTGCTCGCCTTGGCCACAGCCAAGCCTCTCAGCTCTGACGCGCCAGTCTCCAGGACCCCCGCCCGCCACCTGCTCGATGCACTAGGCGATCCTGCCACGGCCGCGACCAGCAATGATGGGGATGCACCCGCCCCGGTCCCGGCCCCAGTTATCCGTTCACGCTATGGCAAACTGGACCTGGCCAATTGGCCCTCCCTGATTTCAAGCGGGGTCCACAGGCGGGTGGAGTGGATCTGGCCCGTTGCCGAAGCTATGGGTGCGCGCATCGACATCCAGGAGGAAGGCCGCGTGGTGCTGTTGACCTCCCAAGAGCGCCAGTCCAAGGTACGCCGACGGGCCTCAGCGATTCGCCGCACGGTGGCTGCCTTTGATCAGCTCTTGCCCTGGACTGCACCAACTCACGTACCGACGGAAGCAGAGCATCAGGTGCAAGCTGAGCGCCTGGTCTTCAGCAATCCCGAACCCGTGATCATCATCGCCTGCGACGATGAGGACTTTGAATTGGTCCAGAAAGCTCTGGCTGAACTGCAGTCCCAGCCGGAGCGATTGGATCCCTATGGCAGTGATGACCTGGATCTCCTTGTCAGCGTCTTCGTGGAAGAGCCCAAGGACGTGACCCGCTGGAATTCCGGCAACGCCCTGACACACCACTTGACCCGGGTCCTTCTTGCGGAGCGCTTTGGGCACCTGCCCGAGTGGTTCTGCGAGGGACTCGCCTGCCACATGGAAAAGGAACTCACCGGACGCCTGAGCGCCCTGCCCCACCGGCCCAAAAAACTCGAGCGCACCACCGCCGACGGTTGGGATCGGGAACTGAAAGCCCGCTACAACAGGGACAAGCAGCAGTCCGTGAGCATGGTGGCTCTGGCGCGCTTCCGTTGCCTGGCTTGGGAGGAAACCACCCTCTCAGAAGCCACAGGTCTGATCGCATTCCTGGCTGAGCATCACACCGAAGAACTGGCACCCTTCACTGCGAACCTGGCCATGAAGGTGGACATCGTTTGCAGCGGGGTGGATACCGATGGCAGCGTGAATCCACTTGAAGGGACCTATTTGACCCAGATCATCCAAGCTGAACTCCTGGCCAAGCACTTCGGGCCAAGGGTGCTCGACGAGTGCGCACGCTCATTCCGCTCTGGCGGACGCTACCGAGCTCCCAGGCACTAGACACGATCCCAGAACTTTGGCCAAGGAGGCAAACTCATGCTTGCCTCTCCAGCCCCGCAGCCGGACAATCAAGGCTCGGATGCGGGTTCTTCAATTACAGGTCAATGGCGATACGCTGGAAACAGCAGCTCCCGTCCATTGGACTCTGCTGGAGGTTCTGCGCTATCGCTTGGGGCTGGTGGGCTCAAAGCAAGGTTGCGACAAGGGAGA
>JABABA010000025.1 GCA_014238415.1 Planctomycetota bacterium
AAGCCTCAACGCAAGATCGATGGGGCCACGAAAGCCAGAGGCAGCGCACTCTACACTGACGACCTCTGCCTGCCTGGGATGCTGCACGCAAAGACGCTTCGCAGCCCTCATGCCCACGCACGCATTCTTTCCATCGACACCAGTGCAGCACAAGCACTTCCCGGGGTGCACGGGGTGATCACAGGCCAGGACATGCCCACCCCCTATGGGGTCATCCCCTGGACCCCGGATGAGACCGCCCTTGCGGTCGACAAGGTGCGCTTCATCGGAGACGAGGTGGCCGCTGTGGCTGCGGTGGACGAAGACACGGCCCTCTGCGCCCTGGACCTGATTCATGTTGAGTACGAACTTCTGCACTCCTACCAGAGCCCTCAGGACGCTCTTGAGCGCAATGAGCCCGCGATCCATGAGAACAAGCGCGGCGACAATGTGTCCAAGCGCGTGCAACTTGACTTCGGAGAGGTGGACAAGGCCTTCGAAACCAGTCCCGTGGTGATCGAGGGAGATTATTCCTTCCATGGCTCCACCCACGCGGCGATCGAGCCCCACTGTGCCCTGGCCCAGGTCGACCCGGACGGGCTCCTGACCCTCTGGTCCGCTACCCAGATCACACACTATGTGCACCGCGCCCTGGCATCAGTGCTCGACCTTGCGCCCCACCGCATCCGGGTGATTCAGCCAGCAATCGGTGGAGCCTTTGGTGGCAAGAGCGACCCCTTCAGCTTGGAGTTCTGTGTGGCCAAGCTGGCCCAGATCACGGGCCGGCCGGTCAAGATGCTGTGGAACCGGGAGGAGGTCTTCTACGCCCATAGGGGGCGCCACCCCATGGACATGCACTACCGCACGGCCGCAGATGAATCGGGCAGAATCCAGAGCGTAGACGCGAAGATTCTGATCGATGGGGGCTCCTATAGCTCTTTTGGTCTGGTCACCACTTACTACTCGGGCCAATTGCTCACCGGGCCCTATGACTTTCCAACCTACCGCTTTGATTCTACTCGGGTCTTCACCAACAAGCCCCCTTGTGGACCGAAGCGCGGTCACGGTTCCGTGCAGCCGCGCTTCGCCTTTGAGGTGCAGTTGGATGAGTTGGCTGTACAGCTGGGCATCGACCCCATCGAGCTGCGCCGCCGGAACAGCATCGGACCACAGACCATGACCGTCAACGGCCAACGAATCACCTCATGCGGTTTTGATGAATGCCTCGAGAAGGTCGAGCGCGCCAGCGACTGGAAGCCCCGCCGTGGAAAACTCGAGCAGGGCCGAGGACTCGGAGTTGCCGGCTCCATGTACATCTCGGGCACCAACTATGCGGTCTATCCCAACGACATGCCTCAGGCGGGGATTCAACTGAAGGTGGATCGCTCAGGGGTAGTGACCGTGTTCTCGGGAGCCAACGACATCGGTCAGGGATCGAACTCGATGGTGGCCTATGTGGTGGCAGAGGAACTCGGCCTGACCCTCGACATGCTGCGCGTGGTGGCTGCGGATACGGACCTCTGCCCCGTAGACCTTGGAGCCTACTCCTCGCGAGTGACCTTCATGGTAGGCAACGCAGCAATTGACGCCAGTCGCAAGCTGCGCAAGCTTGTGGTCAGTTCCCTTTCGGAGCACTGGGAAATCGAAGAGCGCCGTGTGCGCCTGGTCGGCGGTGAGGCCCTGGATCTGGAAGACCCCACGCGCCACATGACCATGGCTGAAGCCTTCCAAATCGCCGAAGTCAAACACGACACACTTGGTGCCACGGGCTCCTACAACACGCCGACGCTAGGGGGCGACTACCGCGGAGGGTCCATCGGCGCCTCGCCGGCCTACTCATTCAGCGCCCATGTTGTGGAAGTAGTGGTAGACGAAGAGACCGGTCACCTTGATGTCAAAGAGGTCTGGTGCGCGCACGACTGCGGCAAAGCCCTGAATCCAACCCTGGTAGCCGGCCAGATCGAGGGTTCGGTGTACATGGGCATCGCCGAAGCTCTCTATGAAAACCACCAGACCAATCGCTTCGGCCTGCACGCTGGTCCAAGCTTGTTGGACTACCCCATGGCCACCACCCTTGATACGCCCGAGATCAAAGCACTGATCGTGGAGAGCCTGGATCCTGAAGGCCCCTACGGAGCCAAAGAAGCAGGCGAGGGGCCCTTGCACTCGGCGATCCCGGCCCTCTCCAATGCAATCTTCGACGCCGTGGGAATTCGCCTGCGGCATCTGCCGTTCACGCCGGAAGTCGTGCTGCGAGCACTGCGAGAGAAACGGGAGGCCGAAAAGCAAACCGCCCGCCCAGGAGACAACCTCTGATGCTGCGCCTGCCTCCTTTTCAACTGGAAGAGCCCAAGAGCCTCTACGCAGCTCTGGTCTTGTTGGCAGAAGCCAAGGGTCAGGCCATGGTCATCGCCGGAGGCACCGACCTCCTGCCCAACCTCAAGCACCGCCTCTTCGAGCCGAAACTGCTTGTTTCTCTTGCCCGCATTGAAGGCTTCATTGGCATCGAACTGCAAGAAGATGGCGCCCTGCTGATCGGCCCCATGACGCCTCTGGCCCAGGTGGCCGCTTCGGAGTTGGTGCAAGATCGAGCCCCTGCTCTGGCCCAGGCTGCATCGCTTGTGGCCGGGCCACAGCTCCGCACACAGGGGACCCTAGGCGGCAATGTGATGCTCGACACGCGTTGCCAGTGGTACAACCAGACCCACTTCTGGCGCCAGTCCCTCGGATACTGTCTCAAGAAGGACGGTACTGAATGCCACGTTGTCAAAGGAGGTCAAAAGTGCGTGGCAGCGGCGAGCAACGACACGGCTGCGCCCCTGATGACGCTTCAGGCCAGTCTTTGTTTTGAACGCCTGAACGAGAAACGCGAGCTGCCCATCAGGGACCTGTGGTCCTCGGACGGCATCTGGAACAAGCGCTGTGACCAAGATGAGCTCTTGACCAGCATTCGCATCCCTGCCCAGGAAGAGGGTCACAGGGGAGCCTACGGCAAACTCCGCACCCGTGAATCCATTGACTTCCCCCTGCTGGGAATCGCCGCGCGCTTGACTCTTTCAGACGATGCCATGATCAGCTCCGCGGAACTCTGTGGAGTGGCGTTGGCGGCAAGGCCTTCTATGGTACGTGGAGTGTCGGAAGCCTTGACGGGCACGAGACCAGGAAGTGATGAATTCACCTCCGGCCTGGAGAGCGCCGCCCAACTCGCCTACAAGCAACTGCGCCCCGTGGACAATGTGCCCGGCTCTGCCTGGTACCGAAGGGAAATGGTGCCGGTTCTGGTCAAGCGCACACTACAAGCTGCGGCCCGGGGTGAAGGGCCCGTGCATCCTCTCTAGGACCCTCTGAACGGCCGCACCCGCAAGCCATCCAACTCAGCGCTGGTGGAATAACAGGCAAAGCCCAGGGGCAGGCATGGGAGCATCTCCGGACGCACATTGCAGCGCACCCCCCTGAGATCCTGAGTCAAGCGCAGGATTCCATCAAGCCAAAGCCGCACACGGTCGGACTCAACGACCAACCGCACCCCCACCGTCTGGTCAGGCGGTGTCCAAAGATAAAAACAAGTCGCGTTCTCAGAAGCGTCAGCCCCATCCAAGCTGGAAAGTCCGCAGGTGGCGCCCCCCCATCCCCCGAGGATCAGTGTCAGGTGCCCCTCACGCACGGGAAATGTCAAACCGCAGAAGAAGTCATTGCCCACCCGCCGGCGACAAGTTGCTTCAAGTTCAAAGGGAACCTGAAGCAGGGCACCAGTGCGTGTGATACCGGTCAGAGGATAGCCAGTGTTCAAGATCAGGGTGTCATCCCTCAGATCCAGTTCTCCCTGCCCACCAAAGGCGGTGGCTTGCCAACCAGCCAGAGGATCAGTCGAACCAGGATCAAACAACACCTCCCAGGGGCGACCCGATTCAGAAGCAGGAGCTGTGATGCAAGCCGAAGTGAGGCATGCAATCATCAACAGCAGGCCGATTCCCCAGGCGTCCAGATGCCCCCGATCATCTTGATTCTCCAGCACAGGAGACCAGACTAGCAGAGCAGCGCCATTCGCTCCTGTGCCCGCCACAAATCTTTAGGGGAATACCCCATGCCAGAAGTGAAACCAGAAACCAGGCAAGGAACTTGGGCACCCCATTCGATACTCTGCCCCCTTCAACGATCCAAATTCAGAACCAGCAGACCCAAACAAACTATGTACGGAATGGTAAACCGGGCCCTCAAGGACCTGATCTCTGAACGCTTCGGCGAGGCGACCTGGCAGGAGATCCGGACCAAGGCCGGCGTAGAGGTGGACGAGTTCACTTCCATGTCAACCTACGATGACGCAATCACTTATGACCTGGCGGGTGCCGCCAGCGAAGTGCTGGAGACACCGGTCGAGGATTTGCTGCGAGTTTTTGGACAGTACTGGATCGAGTTCGCCGGCAAGTCTTCCTACGCGATCCTGCTGGACCAAGCGGGGACGACTGTGGGAGAGGTTCTCGGCGGCCTCGACGATATGCATACCCGGCTGGCCCTGTCCTTCCCGGAGTTGCGTCCGCCTAGCTTCCGAGTACTGAGTGACGATGGCGAGACAATCTTGCTGAATTACGAGTCCTTCCGACCAGCTCTTGTGCCCTTCGTTTGTGGACTGATCGAAGGAGTGGCGAGCCGGCTCAATGTACAAGTCGCGATCACTCACGAAAAGGCCAAGAGCGAAGACAATCCCGCAGACGTTCTGCGACTCCAGGTATCCTCCATCTAGGCCAGGAAGCGCTCTCCTGCTCACATCTCAAGTAAACCCCGGGCTCCAGACTTCCCATGCTCCCTACTGGATCCGTAGTGCTCGACTTTGCGAGCCCCTTCCACCTGCGCTGCGATGAAAACTGGAAGATACTTGGCGCAGGCCCCAGTCTCATTGAGCACTTGCCCTGCGATCCCTCCGGGAAGGCCTTCGACGATCTACTGGAAGTCCTGCGGCCCCAGGTCAGCAACGCATCCGGTCTCGATCAACTGGCAGGACAACTGATCCTGATCAGGATCAAGGACACCGAGCTGAACCTGCGCGCCCAGTGGCGGCAATTGCCGGACCTGGGCCGGGTACTGCTCTGCTCTCCCTGGCTCACCAATGAGAAGCAGATGCGCGAGACAGGCATCAGACTGAACCAGTTGGGACCCCAGGATGCCTCAGGGGACTATCTCATGCTGCTCATCGCGGCGCATCAGCAGGCCACTGATCTGGAGACCCTTGCGAAGAAAGCCCAGGCCAGGGAAGGAAGTCTGGCGGCGATCGTGGAGCACATGGAAGAGGGGCTCCTGCTGATTGATCCAACGGGTCGGATCCGATCTGCCAACCCAGCTTCCTGTCTCTTGTTGGGGAGTACCGCCAAGCGTATCAAAGGCAGCCAAGTCAGTGACTACCTGCTCCCCTTGCCCGCGGCTGAAGAAATCTCCGACGTCAGCGATTGGATCGTCAAGCGCGAGGACGGGACACAATTCAAGGCCCACGGTTCGCAATATGGAATCCAAACCTCCCATGGCCCGCGCGAGGTGATTCTCTTCCGGGATGTCACCGAAGAAGAGCGCCTGCTTCTTATGCAACGCAGCTTCCTGTCCATGGTCAGCCACGAACTGCGCACGCCCCTCTCCGCCATCCAGGCCTCCCTGGCCCTGGTAACAGTGGGATCCCTGGGAAAAATCGCACCCGAGGCACAAGAGGTTCTGGACATCGCTGTCCGGAATGGCAAGCGCTTACACGACCTGATCGATGATGTGATCGACCTTGAACGCCTCGAGTCGAGTGCCTTGCACATGCA
Source organism: Planctomycetota bacterium (assembly GCA_014238415.1). Lineage (GTDB taxonomy): Bacteria > Planctomycetota > UBA1135 > UBA1135. The sequence goes on from JABABA010000025.1 coordinate 5,772, forward strand.
GTACTCCACGTTCAAGAGCAGCGAACTTGTCATCAAGATAGACGAAGGACTCACCGCTCTGGCCGCAGAGGCAGAAGTTGAACTGACCTTCCAGGACGCTGACTTCGAATTGCGCGCGGATCCCGGACGCATATTGCAAGTACTGATCAACCTGGTGAACAACGCGGTCAAACACTCCCCAAAACAGAGCACTGTCCATGTGTGCCTCGAGAAGGATGAGGAACTGGCGCGCTTCCTTGTGACTGATGAAGGCCCCGGAATCTCAGTCGAACTTCGCTCGCGGATCTTTGATCGTTTCTACCAACTGAACCACGGTGCTAATCAACCACCAGGAGGTGCGGGCCTGGGCCTGGCGATCTCCAAGCAGATTGTGGTCCAGCACAAGGGCATCATCAGGGCCGAGCAGGGGCCCGACGGGGTGGGCAGCACGTTTGTGATTGAAATCCCGTTGAGAGCAGAGTAAGAATTGAGGCGATGAAGGTTCTAGTGGTGGACGATGATCCGGATATGCGCCAACTGCTGCGTCTCGCTCTGGAGCATGTCGGAGGCATGACGGTAGTAACCAGCTCTGGCGGAGAATCCATTGTCGAAACTGTGGCCTCCGACAACTTTGATGCAATCGTGCTCGATGTGATGATGCCCGTGTTAGACGGACCTCAGTGCCTCTCGCTCCTGCGAGCTGAGGGAAGCACCCGCAACATTCCCGTTGTCTTTCTGACTGCCAAGGGTGACACAGAAGACCTCGACAACCTTCGTGAAAAGAGCGGCTTCGACACTCTGCGCAAGCCATTTGACCCCCTCACCCTGGCAGACACCTTGAGGCGCATGCTGGGTAAGGAATAACTGACTCGGACTATCTCTAGGGGCAGAACTGGACCTCGGCCCCGTTGGCAAAGTTGAAGGTCGAACCCCCAAAGCCCGGGTCCCTGAACCAGAAGGAGAAGTACCAGGTCTCGCCGTTGCTGATGCCGCCACCAACGGGCAGGCTTGGGAAATCCAATCCAACCTGTGCACCGCCCAAGGGATCAATCACCAGCACGGGCAGGCGGAAGAGGGAGCCACCCACACAGCGCACACCAGCGCCCGTGGGCACAGACGCAGCGGCGTCCCCGTAGTAGAACAGTCCGAACTGGCCTGGAACTGCGCCAGACACCATCAAGTTGAAGTTGTTGTCGTCCACATTCTGTGACCCGCCTAGGGACATGATCGCCCCCATTCCGAAGGAGTTGGGTGAGCCAACGCAATAGGTGCTGGGTGCGGGACAGGAGGTAGGATCCACCAGGTAACTCGCCTCGAAATCATCAAAGGCGGCTTCCACCACCGAACCGGACCCAAGGTCCGAAGCCCGAACCCTGAGGCGCATGTTGGCGGTGGGGGTCAATACACTGGCAACATTGACCGAGTGCTCGATCCAGCCTCCGGTGGTCTGGTTCCCGCTGGGGCCCACAACTTCGGCGGCAACCCAGGTGGCACCTCCGTTGGAGGACAGATCGATCAACAGAGTGTCTGCCTGAGGTGCGGCTCCGGTCTGATTGGAATACCAGCGCCAATAGGTCAACTGCTGAGCGGTGCCCCCACTCAGGTCAAAGACCGGACTGATCAAAGTAGTGGTGCCACCGTCCACATCATTCTCGCCCAGGGAACCACCGATGGAGCCCTGGCCAGTAAACCAGCAATTGGCCCCCACGGGCGTGTGATCGTCCTCGGGCTGAGCGGCGGTTCCAATGGGGTTGCCAACCTCCCATGTGCCGGTGGTGGCATCGTTGGGGGCGCCCACGCTCCAGCCACTGGCGCCTGACTCGAAGTCATGGTCGGCCACAACCACCCGGGTGCCCACATTGAACGTCAATGGATCAGCGCCACCCCCGTCCGGGAAGGACCCTGATTGTCCACCCGAATCGGTTCCCGAGATGTAGTAACTGACGATCGCCGCCCCCTGAAAGTCAGGGATCTGAGCCTCATAGAGGTCAGAGCCCACGAGCGTCATGGGGACCTGAAAGTAGCCGGTGCCACTCCAACTGTAATGCAGCATCGCCCCAGCCAGGGGCGGATTGATACCCGCCACAACAGTAGCCTGCACCGTGTAGGGTCCCTGGTTGTCCGGTACATCCGGTAACTGGGTGACTCCGCTGATCACAACGAAGGGCAGGTCGTAACCCGGGAATCCCTGGGCCAGGAAGCCGCTGTTGATCTCTTGGTAGTTGGGTGTGCCGTTGCCAATGGCTCCGTCGTCATCATCCAGGGTCAGCCACTGGATCTCGATGATCGAGTCGATCTGAGTCTGGTTGTAGCCGTTCATCCAACCCATGAACAACTGATCCGCGGTCTGCCCACCGAGCACATTGCCCAGGTTGCTCTGCAGGGCCGCACGAACTTTCCAGGCGGCGCCCATCCAGACCTCGCCGTCCGCGTGCACCTGGCCATAGCAACCACCGTTTCCATCACCACAATACTGACGGGTGTTGGTGCCGTTGCGAATCTGTCCAGTACCGTTAAAGAAGCCGTGCCCCACAATGGGCGAGTCGTAGATGTACATGGCCCAGACATCCGAGTTGCCCTCGCCCATGCCGTCCCCACCATTGCCCGTGTTGTAACGCGAGTTCAACCAGTGGCCCAATTCGTGGGCAACCACATTGGAAAACGCGGTGTTAGAGCATCCCCCGCCAGAAGTAAAGAAGTTGGTAGAGCTGCCATTATAGAATGCGTTGCAGTTGTCATTCAGATTGACGTTGGAGACTACCGTGAAATCTCCATGTGTGTCACCAGGTGAGGTGGTGACTATGAAATCGCGCACAACCCCATTGTGGATGAAGGCGTTTGCCTGGGCAGTCAAGAATTCCGTGGGGCTAGGGTTCATCACCAGGACATTGGCCTGGTTCGGCTGGACATTGTTGAAGGTGACCGAGTAGTCAGTTCCTTGGTCATTGTTGACATTGCTGTAGTCCCCCAGAAATGAAACCGTCAGGTTGACTGCTGAGTTGACCCCTGAGATATTGAAGTTGCCGTCCGCGTCCGTGTCCACAGTGCCCGCGCTACTGACCACGCGCAGGAATGGCACCGGCAAAGGAGTCTCACTTGCGACTGTGTCGTTGGACCCGATCCCAGCAGTGGCCAGGCAGTCGATGCGACCGGTCACGTCAAAGAGATTGTGAATCGCCTCATCCCGGCGCAAGAAGGCGCCGTCATCGGCCGAGATCATGTAGATCGCACCCTGGGGCTCAAACCCGGATCTCTCGGCGAGCACCTGCACGCGCCAGGCGAGCCGAGCATAAGCGCGCCCCTGGTCCTCAAGACGCGCAAACAAGAGCTCTGGCTCGGAAACCGAAGTGGGTGTCAAGCGGGTCTCGGCCCGGAAGAAACGCTGAGCCCGAGCAACCGCCGCGGCCCCATCAATGGACGGGGAGGAAGAAGATCCGGTCAAGCCAGGCAGAGTGGTGTTGGCAAGAGAGAGCAAAGACCCCTCGATGTTGAAGAGAGCATTGACAAAACCACCCTCCACCGGCACGCCACCAATTTCTTGATGCAACTCAACGCTCATCTTGTCCGTGCCGTTGGCCATGCCCAGGGGCAAGAAACTAACCTCACCATTGACCAACTCGCCCGGGTGGATCCCCAGGAGAGGACTGGCTTCGAAAGTCCAGGCCCGGGTCAGACCGAACCAATCGCTATCGTCTGCGGGCTCAAAGGGCGCAGCAGCGTTGAAACCAAAAAGGATCTCAGCTTGACCAGTACCACGATCCCAACGGACCTGCCACTGCTGCCCATGATTGGTGCGCCAGACTTCAAGAGCCGGTTCCAGCTGGGGAAAATTGCCATCAAGATCAAAATCTGATTGCAAGGTGGGAAGCAGAAGTAGGGGAATCAGAGTCAGGCTCATTGGAACTGGGGGTCAGTCGAAGGGAGAAGGTTCGGAATTCAGGGACGACACAAGAGCGTCAACGGTTCCCGCGGAACTCGCCGCCGAGGCCAAGGGCCCCATCCGGACCAGCATAGTGTGCCCTCCACCTAGCTTTCCCGCTCTACTGGGTCTCCATTCTCTCAACCTGCCAGTCGCCGCGAAGCGCTCCCGGACACGACCTGGACAGGACTCAGCGCCCCCGAGCGTCGAGAGCCAGGGGGGCTGGGACACTGCCAGCAACGGTTTCCACAGGCGTTGCTCCGGGCCCATTGGCTGCGTGCTGCGAAGCCTCCACCATCGGCGAGAGTTCCAAGGGCACGGGCAACCCCACCGTCTGCGGTTCCGCAGCAATTACCCCCTCAGGAGTCCCACCAGCCTGCAGCCCCAAGGCCAGCCCCACGCCGAGCATGGTGCTGAGCCAGGGAAAGGAAGAGGGAGCTTTGGGCCGGGAGAGCATGGCAGAATCGTTTGTAGCAACTCTGCCCCCCTCAAAACCAGCCCCCTGGGAGAATCCCTCCCGACCACGAAATCCAGCCGGACGCAGAGCGGAATCAGGGGCGCCGGGCCCCTATGCTGCCCCCATGGCCAAAAGCCCCGGTGCCCCTACCCTGATCCTGATACCCACCCCATTGGAAGCACAGGGCCTTGAGCACGCAGGGGGCCTGGGCCCAGGCAAGGGTCTGGTGGAGTGTGCAGGTTTCGGACCACTCACCGCCGCCGCGCGCTGCGCGGGATTGATCGAGCGCCTCATCCCTCGCCGGGTGCTCCTCCTGGGCATTGCCGGAACCTTGGACCCAGACACGCTACCCGTGGGCACGGCACAGCGGGCGGCCAAGGTCCTGCTCGACGGAATCGGCGCCGGAGAAGGCCCAGAGCGACTGGGTCCCAGAGCCATGGGCCTGCCCCAGTGGGACCCAGGAGAGGGCACCCCGCCTCTCTATGACGAACTCTCCTTGGAGGGGGGTGAAGGTCGACTTCTGACGGTCTGCGCGGCCAGCGCGAACCCCACTCAAGCTCTTGAACGCCGGGAACGATTCGCCGCCCAGGCGGAGGACATGGAGGGGTTTGGTGTCGCCTTGGCATGCTCCCTGGCCGGTGTTCCTCTGACCATCGTACGCGGAATCTCCAACCGCGCGGGTGAGCGGGACACAACCAGGTGGCGCGTGCAAGATGCTCTGACCGCCGCCCGCAAACTGGCTTTGGTGACTCTTGAGCAAGAAGCCGACGGAGATGGCTTCCCTGCCCCATAAGACTTCCTCGTGACCTCCTTGCACATCGGGCTCTCCACATGCCCCAACGACACCTTCCTCTTCCACGGCCTGCTTGTGGGCGCAGTGCCCACACCCGGATTGGAGTTACAGTTCGAATTACTCGACATCGAGAAACTCAACCAAGGACTGCTGGCCGGGAGCTTTGATGTGGCCAAGGGCTCTTATGCACTGGCCCTCTCCCAAGCGGACCAGTTGACTGTGCTGCCCGTGGGATCTGCACTTGGTTCGGGCAATGGTCCTCTCCTCTTGGCGAGGGAAGAGGGCTTGCTGCCGAGCCCAGGACTGCACCTCCTGGCACCTGGGGAACACACCACTGCAACCCTGCTGTTGCGCTTGTTTCACGGTCAGGAACTAGCCCACATGCGAGTGGAGCAGGTGCTCTTCTCCACGGTCGCCCCGGCCCTCTTGGCGGGGGACTGCGACCTGGGCCTTTGCATCCACGAGGGACGCTTCACCTTCCGAGAGCAGGGACTTGTGTGCTTGGAAGACCTGGGACAGCGCTGGGAAACCGAAACCTCAGAACGCCTGCCCCTGGGAGGGTTGTTCGCCAGGCGCAACCTGGACGAGGCTCTGCTGCAGGCCCTGACCCAGGCCCTGCTGGCCAGCTTGGATTATGGACTGGCCCATCGGGAGGAAGCTCTTCGCAGCATGCGCCAGTACGCCCAGGAATTCAGTGATCAGGTGCTTTGGCAGCATGTGGACCTCTATGTAAACCAGTGGACCCGAGACCTGGGGACCGCAGGCCAGCGAGCTGTGAGGATACTGGGAGAACGAGCGCAAGCAGCGGGGCTGATGCCCCCCGCCAGCAATCTCGAGGTGTGGCAGCCCAAGCAGGGCGCCTAAAAGCCAACCCCAAAAGGAACGCGCACATCCCCCCGTTCTGGGGAACGCGCGCGATGCACTCAAATCGGGCCCCTGGGGCCCCTCTTCAGTGTTCGAGAAGTCAGGCGCCAGCGTTTCCGCCGCCGCCGGAATCCCGCAGTTCAAGCATTTCCTTGCGCAGCACACCTGCAAGGTTCTTGACCGCCATCATGGATTTGCGCACGCGGGCGCAGGCGGCCTTGTTGCCTTCAGTAGCCTTTTGGATGTCCGCACGCGTCTCCTCGATCACGGAGCTGAGCTTGTCAAAGTTGGCAGTCATGTTGAGATCTGGTCTGGGGGTTATCCCAGGGCAGGGACGCCCTGGAGGGTTTGATTGCTCTAGGAGACACCTAGAGGGCGGTCGGGATCAAGCCAGAAAACGGGACAGGGGGCGGCTGAGGGGGGGTCAGATCCTAATAATCGGGACCCGAGACCACCCTAACCCATGACCTGGCAAGCACTTAGACTCAGAAAGCAGATCCAGAAAAAATGCCCTTCTAAAAGGCCCTCAAAGGCCCATTGCGACCACCGTGAAGGCCCCCCGCCCCCCTAGGGGCCCGTGGGATCGTCCGCCACGCCACCCAATTGGAGCACCCGGCGCCATTCCTTGACGCTCACGGGCTGCACCGAGAGGCGCTGACCACGTTGCACCAGGGCCATACCGGCCAGGCTCCTTTCCTGCTTCAGGTCCCCCAGGAAGAGGGGCTTGGGCAGGGCCTGCACCCCCTGAATGGTCACCTGAACCCAACGCGGGTCCTTGGGATCGCTGCCAGCGTCGTAGCCCTTGCTGCCCTCTTCAAACTGCGTAGGGTCCGGATGCCCAGGGCGGGTCACCTTGGCCAGTCCCACAATCGATGGTGCCTTTCCGCCTGAGTGGTAGTACAGCACCCCGTCTCCGACCGCAACGTCGTCGCGCATGAGGTTTCGCGCCTGATAATTGCGCACCCCATCCCAGCCCGTGCGCTTGCCCCGGGCGCGGAGCAGGTCCTCGAAGGAGAACACACCGGGTTCGCTCTTGAACAACCAAAAACGGCGGGGGGAAGCCATGGGTGAAGATCCTAGGGCCAGCGCTCGCCAATGTGTAGCTCAAACCCGGGGGTGAACAGACTTCGGTGAGCGCCCCAAAAAATGTGCGTCCCCCATAGACCATGGCCAAGCACAGCGCAGAGCTTCCAGGTCCAGAACGCGACGACTCCAAGCCTCTTCCGATGCGCGCCCCTCGGGGGCCAGAGCCGCCGGCCTCACCAAGAGATCCAGGGTACTTGGCATGAGGCGCAGCCCCGCTGCCACCCAAACATCAAACGCCGGCTGCCAGGAAGGCAAGGCCAAGGACAATTCGCAGCCCTGTGCCTTGGCCTCTTGGGCCAGGCCAAGGACCAGGCTCTCCCCGGCCCTCGCCCCATCCGGCGCAACCCAGAACTCCAATACCGGCACTGTTGAACTGGAAGTCTCGGATCCCAACGCGGACTGCGCAGGTCCCACCACCGCCAGGGCAGACAACTCTCCCCTCTCAAGAACTCCCCGCGCGCCATGACCGCCTCCCGGCGCACGGCCGTAGCGCCAATCCAGCCAAGCAGAACTCCGCCGGGGAACCCAGGCGCTCTCCGGGGCGCAGTGTCGCATGAACTCAGCAGCGTTTTCATCCAGATCCACGGTTTGAATATCAGTCTCGCTAACGCTCAACTGCTCGAAAGGCAGTCCCTCAAGCGTGGACCAGCAGCACAATCGCTCGAAGCCCAAGGGGAAATCAGACGCGGGGTCCTGGGTGTCAAACCAGGCGACCACCACTCCCTCGGGACTGTCCTGCCCACGCAAGAAGGTCTCTTCCAGACCGCGCACCAACTCCACAGCCCGTTCCCGATCGATACCCGGAGCCACCAGGGGACGGCCCCACTCAAACATGGGTGGCCGCTCATGAGGAAGTGGATCCCCCAGCTCGACCACCGGCAAAAGCGCCAGAAGGCTCCCCCCCTCGCAGGCGACCAAGGAACGCACGGACCGGGCGGAATCCAAAAGCAACCACTCAAGCAGGTGCCCCTGGGGCGTGCAATCCCAGGCCAGGATCGAAGCCACATCACGGGCCTCTATGGCCCTGATCGAAGCGGTGCTCGGGGAGTCTTGCATCAAACCAGATCCGTATCCCCCAGAGTCCAGCGCAAGCGACGGGCCCAATCGTGAACGGGTCGTGCAGGGTCAAAGGAACGACCCACCATGCAGTACTCTGAACGCCCCACGCGCCAACCCCGCTTCTGGGCGTCAGCCAATTCCGGACCGTGCTCACCGCTGGCACCAACCAGATGGGTCACGCCACCCGCAAGAGCGCGGGTTCCCAGCCAGTGATCCAATGCAAACTCCCCCGCTTCGTCCCCTGGCACACAGAAACGATCACAGACCAAGGCCACGCGTTCGCCGGACCAGGTCGTTACCCGCAGCACGGCCCAACCAACAAGATCCTCTCCCCGCCGCAACAAGCACTTCGCGTACTTCACATCCGGCCTTTCATCAAAACGCCAACGCAAGAACTCTGCGTCGCGCAAGAACGGTACACCCAGTTTCCCCGCGTGTTCGGCAAACAAGAGTGCCAGATCCTCCGGCCAGTCAGCGTCCTGCTCAAGGCAAAGGTCACCCGCAACCTCAGCCCGCGCAGCATCTTCAGCGGAAATCCCGAGCCGCCAAAACTCCTGCAGCACGCTGTACCCCATATACGCCCGACCAATGCGCCAGGCGGGACGCACGGGAAAGCCATAACAAAGGACAAAGCCATCAGGCTCAGGCAGACAAGTGCGTTTCACAAAGCCCTCGCAGGCCAGGGTGAAAGCCCGCACCCTGCCGAGCAGGCCCAAATCCTGAGCAGCGAAGGTATCCACCACCTGGGCCACGGGCAGCCGCTGGCCCTCCCAGAGAACTGCAGTCCCCAGGGAGGCGTAGTGGGCCTGTACGCAACCTTCAGAATCCAGCAGGGTCTCCGCAGGAGCTCCACCCGGCACCCCTTCAGTGCGCCAACTCCACTCCTCCCCACTGCGGGGCCGATGTGCGGAATCCAGTGCAGCGAAGGCCCCCTCAAATGCAGCCTTGAGAGCGGGAGTGATCTCGACGGAGGGTCCCATGGGCTCATCCTCGGCTTTTGGAGAAGAGAAAGAAAGGACCTCCTGGAGGATCCACGCCCTGGATATGCACACCAGACCCATCAGTTCCCACGAGCATGAACAAGATGGCGGGAGTGCATGGGAATCGAACCCACCGGTCACGCTGTTCACGCAACCCAACCGGCTTTGAAGGCCGGGCGGAACACCAGCTCCGATCCACTCCCACTTGGGGCGAGCAGCATAGCGTTGACATGGGGCCCTGGGTCACCATGCGATCGGCTCCCTAGCAGATCTCTTGCGCCCATGAACTTGGACCTACGCCTCTCGAGGAGGCAACAAGCGTCCCGGAGATCCGTGACCCAAGCCAGTCGGCAATCCACCCGCCCATCGGCGCTGGCGCAAGACCCCATCCTGCAGGCCTTCGATCCCCACACTGAAGGGCAAGCCAGCGGGGCAATCATCGAAGCCCCCCGGCAAAATCAACTCCACCCCCGGCGCACCCCGCTGCACGCTTTGCCCCAGCCGCCCCACCAACACAGCACCTTCAAGACCTCCCGTATGTTCTATCCGCAGGGAAAGCCGTTGGCCCGTGCGCCGCAAGATCACACTGGCGGGACGATCCCCCGCACTCTCCGCCAAGAGAGTCAATCTCGCAGTCAGTGGTTCCGCCCAGACCCTGCGCTCGCGCACGAGAGGCGCGTCCAATAGCAGGCGTCCGCCGGCAGCGAGGTTGCCCTGCCCCGGCCAGAGGTTGCCCTGCCAACTGATCGCCGCGCCAATCAATGGATCGGGTCCCGGAGAGCGGCTGCCTCCGTCCAGACGAAAGGGAATCTGCAACGTCTCGCCCACCGAAACGGTAGCCGCGTGGGGTAATCCTTCCACATCGAAAGCTCCCCCACGACTGAAGAACCCAAGCCGCACTTCAATGGGAACGGGCAGGGGATTGCTGAAGCTCACGCTGCTGTTCCAGCGACCAAACCACTCCCCGCGCTCACGATCCTCGGCACTCAAGCCTTCGGGTATCACCAACAGGTGCGGCACCTCCAGAGGCCACTCTTTCAGGTCCGGCACCAACCGCTTGAGTGCACGAGCCGCCAGAGCCCGATGGGGTTCATTGGTGTTGAAACCCGTGAATTCTCCGTCGCAAACCCTGAGGAGGTCCGCCGGGCTGTCGATGGACCAGGCCCAACGCTCCAGGCCGCGGGGCAGCCGCTGCCACGCCTCATGGTTCCAGCCTCCAGGGCCTACCCCCAGGGCACCGAAACGGTGTTCTGCCAATTGAGAGATCACGCGATCATCAACCTGATCCGCCAGCAGCATCCCCATTGGACTGTTGGCGGGCAATCTTGCCAACTCCTCCCCATCGAAGGACGCGATGCGCAAGTCCACCCGAGGACCGATGTCCTCCAGCCGCCCGAGCAGAGTCTGCAGAAGCCCGCGCTCCTTGATCTCGATCATGTGCATGGCAGGTCGACCATCAAGCAAAGCCAACTCCAGAGCCTCGTCCAGGAGCGGCAAGGGTTCTCCGCGGTGATTGCGGGAATGCCAGCCACCAGCATCGACTCCCATCAGGGAAGCAAGGTTTCGCTTGCCAAGCTCGCCATGGCTGTCGGTGGTGCGCTCCAAAGTCGCGTCGTGCAACAGCACCAGCTCACCTCCGGCACAGGCGCGCAGGTCGTACTCGATCCCATCGAGCCCCACATCCAGCGCGCGCCGTAGAGAGACCAGAGTATTTTCGGGAGCCTCACGGGGGGAACCCCGATGTCCCAAGATCAGAGGTGGCGGCCCCACAAACTGCCCTGCAGGAAACAGTTGGTCGTGATCCCAAAATGGATCGGAAGCGAACTCGGAGCTCTTCAACGGTCAGCGACTGAAGAGGAGCAAACGACCGGAGTAGCCGCAGGCCACAAGGCACATGCCCAGTTGCCCCACTTCTCCGGCGGCCAAATGATGCAAGCGTCCATCGTCACTGCCGATGGTGGGGCAGTGAAAGCCGGACTTGAGAACGGAACCGCCTCCAGAAGAGACCCAGGTGCCATCGCGCCCACAGACCATTCGAACAAGACCGTCGTAGCCAGCGGTGGCACCCTCCACCCCCGGACGGGTGACGTCCAGATCAGCCAGCACGGCGCCGCGCAAGCGGTCTGCGCTGGTCAGCAAAGTCTCCACTGCACCCTTTCGCCAAACGCGCAAACGGCCATCATTTCCCCCAAAGAGCACCACATCCTTGGTTGCGGCGACCCGAGCCAGAGCCTCGATGCCTTCAAAGAGCAGCCGCGGCTTGAAGCCACCGGAGTGCCTCACAATTTCCACAAGGCGCCCATCGTCCTGGGCCAGGACCGCACCGCGCAGGCCCACTGCAGCCCCCTTTATGGGGCCACTTGTGGCCACGGTCGCTTCCACTTCAATCCGGCCATCGCCCACGTGCCGCAACACAATTGCCTGATTGGTGAAACCACCAACCACCAGCTCGTTGCCACTGTGCAATGAATCCGCATCGCCGATAGCCACCGCATGCACAAGTGCACTTGTGCGCAGAAGTTCGGTGCTCTCCCAACCTGCCTCCCGGCGTCGGTGCAAGAGGACTACTCCTTCACCGGGCTCGTCCTCGCCGCCTGTGTGCTTGCCTACGGTCACCAGTTCTGCCCCCGGACTGGTGGGATCGAGCTCGCCGATCGCGCACTGAATCGCTTCACCCGTAAGACCCGCGACCACTTCGTGTTCGAATCCGTCACCACTCGCCCAAGCCACCACCACAAGACCGTCTCCGGTGGTCACAGCAATTTCATTCCCGGGCAGATCAGGCAGCAGGTCTCCAACGGCACAGCCCCCCATCTTGATGCCCAGGTCACAGACGACGCGTGCCTTCCAAAAATCCTGCGCAGCGGGTGGACCCAGGCATGCGCTGCCCAAGCAGATACTCAATAGAAACCCGAAAGACAGTGGAGATAGACGCATGTGCTTGCAGCTGGAAAAACGACGAAGAAGTGACACAAAAATCAATTCAGCAACATCTAGTTCAGAAGAATGGAATGGTCACCAACGGGGATCACCTCGCCCACCCCATGAACGGGCACATCGTGGGCTGCAAGTGCTTTCTCCAGGGTGGGGGCCTCCTCGGCCGGTACGCAGATCAGAAGGCCTCCTGATGTCTCCGCATCAAAAACAATGCGCACCAGGTCAGCATCCAAGCCCTCTGCCAGCCCCACATCATCACCGATGGCCGCCTTGCTACGTGCAGATCCTCCGGAAACAACGCCTTCCCGGGCCAGGGCCAGGGCCCCTTCAAAAATGGGCAGTGCGCCTGCGTCAAAGCTCAAGGTCACACCACTGGCCTTGGCGATGTTGCGCGCATGCCCCAACAGACCAAAGCCGGTTATGTCAGTGCAGGCCCGAGCATCGACCTCTGCCATGGCTTCTGCGGCGGCCAGATTGAGTGTTGCCATGACCTCCGCCGCACGTCGCATCAAATCACCAGAAGCCTTGCCAAGCTTGCCCCCGGTGGTCACTGATCCCATCCCCAGAGGCTTCGTCAAGTACAACCGATCCCCGGCTTGAGCTCCTGAGTTGGTGATTACCTGCTGGGGATCGACCACGCCAGTAACCGCAAAACCAAAGAGTGGCTCGGGTCCTTGGACCGTATGGCCCCCAGCCAAGATCGTTGAAGCTTCGCGCAATTTGTCAAACCCGCCACGAAAAATCTCGGCAATCCACTCGGGCTTGAAGTCTTTGGGAAAGCCAGCAAGATTGAGGGCCGAGAGGGGGCGCGCTCCCATGGCGTACACATCCGAGAGCGCGTTCGCTGCAGCCACGGCTCCATAGAAGAAGGGATCGTCGAGCACCGGCGGAAAGTAATCCACGGTCTGGACCAAAGCGACCCGCGAACCAGTGGGCACACCCTCGTTTTCTCCAAGCAGAACCACACCCGCGTCGTCCACGGATTGAGGACCTACCAAGAGGCGTTCGTCGACAGCTGGATTGGCCTCGCGCAGAACCTGCTCGAGTTGCCCCATGGGCAATTTGGCGGCTCAGCCAGCGCAGTCGGCGTAGTCGGTCAGTCGCTTGGGATTGGATGTCATGGTTTACGGTTGAGGTCCGCCCTGGTTGATTCCTGGGCCGGACCGGGGGAACTATACGCTCAAGCCCCTGCCTTGCTGCCAAGGGAAGCAAAGACCTTGAGCAGATCCTCTTGGTCATCCGGCATTCCTGATGCCCCCGAGGATGTCGCCGCCCGCAGCAGGGTACGCGGATCAAGCAGCAGGGCATCCCCCTGCACCCGTGCAAAGACAGGGGGGGACGACGCCCGCAGAGCTGCCGCAAGCCCAGCTGGTGTCCGCTTGGGATCCGTCACCCGCAACACCGGCCCCTTGAGAAAAATGCCCGGAGCCGAGCCCGAGCCCGGCTGGGATTCGCCCTCTTCGATCTTTACCTGGAAGCCCGACTCCTCGAGTGCCTCCTTCAGTTGTTCAGCAATCGGATACAGGTCCTCATCTGAGGCCAACAACATGAGTCGAGCGGGCAACTCATCCCCGCGCCCCGCCAGAATCAACTCAATTGTTGCTTCAAGTCCCGCCAAAGTCACCTTGTCGCATCGCAGAGCTCGATAGAGCGGATCTTGTCGCAAGCGCGCCACCGCCTCTGCCGTGCCCACGATCAAGCCCGCCTGTGGACCACCCAGCAACTTGTCTCCGCTGAAAGAGACAATGTCAATCCCGCTTGCAAGGGCATCGGACACCTCGGTTTCCCCACCGACCCTGGCCCCCAGCGGCTGCATGGTCTTGGCTTCCACCAGCCCGGAACCCAGGTCCCATGCACTGGCCACCCGGTGCTGCCGGCCCAGGGCTGCGAGTTCCTCAGGCTTGACTTCACTTGTGAAACCAACCACCCGAAAGTTGGAAGGATGCACCTTCATCAAGAGTGCGGTCTCGGCGGTCATCCCGCCCTCGTAGTCAGCAATGCGCGTACGGTTCGTCGCACCCACTTCCACCATGCGCACGCCCGCAGCGGCCATCACCTCGGGCACGCGGAAGGACCCACCGATCTCCACCAGTTCTCCGCGACTGACGATAGCCTCCTTGCCCGTGGCCAATGCGTGCATGGTGAGCAGCGCCGCCCCCGCGTTGTTGTTGACCGCAATGCCCTCTTCCGAGCCCACAAGGCGACCGAGCAACTGACTCAGGCGCTCGTCCCGACGGTTGCGCTCCCCGCTGCCCCGATCCACTTCAAGCACACAAAACGAGCGGGCTGCGGCTTCCATGCGCGCCGCCACTTCCGGATGCACGGGTGCGCGACCGAGGCCGGTGTTGAGCACCACGCCACTCACATTGATCGCCCTGCACAAACCTCGTGCGCGGTCCTCATTCAGAAGCTCCTCCATGGCGCGCCCAAGGCCTCCCTCCACAAGGCGCTGCTCAAGCTGTGCCGCATCCAGTAGGCCCTCCTTGATCTCCTCACGCCAGCACTCCACCAGCCGTTGTGCAAGGGTTCGCAGGAGGCCCCGGCCCACATTCTCAACCAGGGGCACCACGCCGGGATCACGCAGGACTTCGTCCACGGCGGGTAGCAGGCGATAGGGATTGCCGCCTGCGGGTCTTGTACTAGGCTCCATGGTGCATAGTGTGGGGTGAAAGAGGCCTGTAGCCAAGCATGCAGCCGAGCGCATCTGCCCAAGACTTGGGATTTTTGCCCCGATCAGACCCTGCCATGAAAGCCTGGGAGGGCTAACCTACTCCGGTGAATCACGCCCCTGCTCGACCCTGGAACCTGTGCGATCCAGATCCCGAAATCGTCGCTGACATCGGCCGGAAACAGGTGGTCAAGCCCCTCTTGGCCCAACTGCTGGCCAACAGAGGCCACACGCCAGGTGAGCCTCTCACACAACACCTCAAGCCAACGCTCATGCTGCTGCACGACCCTGGCGGGCTGCCGGATATGCAGCAGGCGGTGAACCGGCTGCAAACAGCGATCGAAAAGAACGAGGTGATCTTGATCCACGGGGACTACGACGTGGACGGGGTAACGGGCACCACTATCCTCGTACGACTGTTGCGGCTCCTGGAAGCTCGAGTCGAGTGGCACATCCCCCACCGCCAAAAGGACGGGTACTCCTTCGGCC
The DNA here is from genome assembly GCA_014238415.1 of Planctomycetota bacterium. Taxonomy (GTDB): domain Bacteria; phylum Planctomycetota; class UBA1135; order UBA1135. The sequence continues at coordinate 21,003 of JABABA010000025.1, forward strand.
GACACTCGATCAAGAAAGCCCAGCAAGTCGGGGCCAACCTCATAGTCAGCGTGGACAATGGCACCAGCGCCGTGGAGGTCATCGACGAACTCAAGGGCCTGGGCATCGACACCATCGTGACCGATCACCACGAACCACCCCAGGGGGACCTGCCCCAGGCAGTGGCCATCGTCAATCCGAAGATGCCAGACTCCAGCTACCCCTTTCGCGAACTGTGCGGCGGGGCGGTGGCCTACAAATTGGCCTGGGGGCTCTGCCAGGCGATCAGCGGAGGACCCAAGGTCAGGCCAGATCTGAAGGAGTTCCTGCTCGATGCCATGGGATTGGTGGCCATCGCCACAGTGGGCGATGTGGTGCCTCTGCTCGATGAGAACCGGGTGCTGGCCCGCGCTGGACTCAAAGCCCTGCAGGCCAGTCCGCACCCGGGAACGCACGCTCTCTTGCAGGTCTGTGGCCTGACAAACAAGACCCTCGCCGCGGACGACATCGGATTCGGCATTGGCCCGCGCATCAATGCAGCGGGGCGCCTGGACACCGCCGCTTTGGCCGTAGGACTCCTGCTGGAAGAAGATCCGGTGCAAGCGCGGGCCCTGGCCAAAAAACTGGAGGACCTCAATCAAGAGCGGAAAAGCATGACAAGCGACCTGATGGTCCTGGCTGAAGAAGCAGCTTCTGAATTCTCCGACACAAAGCGCTGGCCGATCCTGGTGCTGGCGGGGCAGGGCTGGCACCAGGGCCTGGTGGGCATCGTGGCAGGCCGCATGGTGGAGACGCACGGGCGCCCGACCATTGTGATCGGCCTCGACGGCGAAACCGGCAGGGCAAGCGCACGCACAGTGCAAGGGGTCAGCATTCTGGAACTGATGCACGCCGGCAAGGATCATGTGCTTCGCTATGGCGGGCACGCTGCCGCAGCCGGTTGCGAAATCAAAGCCGAACAGGTCGCGGCCTACCGCGATGCCCTCTGCAATGCTGCTCGAGAGACTCTTTCCCCGGACTCCTTCGGTGCTCCGCCCCTTGGAATCGATGCGGTCATTCCCCTTTCCCAGGTAGGGCGTGAGGTCCAAGAGCAGGTCGACCGCCTCGAGCCCTTCGGAGAAGGCAATCCCAGCCCTGTGCTGCTGGCCTGCAACTGCCGCCTGGCGGAACCAGCCCGCGCCAGCCGCGATGGCAAGCACCTGATCCTCAAGCTACGCGACGGGGGCACGGTCATGAGAGCCATGGGCTTCTTCCAGGGCGACCGCATCGATGAGTTGCAAATGGGCGAAGACCTGCACATCGCCTTCACCCCCGTCTGGAATGAATTCCGAGGCGAGCGCAACCAGGAGTTGCGCGTGCTCGACTTTGCCGTTGGAAAGATGCCCCCACTGGAGGTCCAAGGGGGTGTGAATGCGATGAAATAGGGAAGCAGCCAGTTCCCAGCGTCTGGAGTTCAGCACCACAAGGAATCTGACTGCCTGAAGGCTCGCAGGCCAGACAACCGGGTTCCAGTCAATCGCAGCACAGAGGAGTCGCCCTGCTGGGCAACTACTCCAAGCTTCGGCGGGCATCTGCCTCTTACTGGGTGAAGCGGATCGAGACCATGTTGGTCACATTGCTCCCGTTTCCGCAGGTGAACTGCAGATCGCGGTAGTACACCTGGAAGTGCAGGGTCTTCCCGCGGGCAAACTGCCCCACCTGGGGCATGTTCTGGGCCACATAGCCGCCGAGGCCTGGGCCAACCATAGCGAGGCCCAGGCTGTCAGTCAGCACAGGCGGGCCGATGCGCAGGAGGACTGAGCTTGCACAACGCAGCCCCGCACCCATGACCACCGGCGCGGTCCCCTCGTCCAGGCCATAGAACAGGATTCCAAAGGTCTGAGGGGGCAGTTGCTCCACACTGAAAGCCAGATCGTCCTGATAGAGGCTAGAGCTCCCAAGGCCCCGGAGGCGCCCGCCCGAACCGGTCGAGTTCTTGCAGCCAGCGCCCGCATCATCATTGGAACACGGGCTGGATCCGACCGAACAGAAGCAAGTCACTTCATCCACGGGCTCGCATTCATCAGGGATACCGTTGTCGTTGTCGTCAACGCTGATTCCCTTGGCAATGTCGACATGATCGGGAATCCCGTTCTCGTTGCAATCGATGATGTCCTCGTCGGTCTTGCGAATGGTGGCCCCAGACAGATCGTCTCCTTCGCCGCCACCAGTTCCTCGACTTGTCTTGAGCCCCATGGACTCCCCGGAGATCAAGATCATGGGAGTGCTTGAACCGGGGGCCGGAGGCCCGAGCAGATCACCCTCCTCAATGGGCAATTGCATCAGCGAGTCGATCTGTCCGATGATGGGCGATCCACGCCTCAAACTGAAAAGCAACATGTCGGTCGGGCTGTTCGGATCCAGCCAGGTATAGGGACCATCGCCCACCTGGAACCCTGGGATTCCGTTCTCCCACAGAACCAGTGCGTCGATGTCGTCGCCCGCTCCAAGACCCAGCTGGCCCGGAGTGGCATAGACCGTAATCACCCCACCCGAGCTCTCCAGTACAGCCCCCGGATCAGTTCCCTGAAAAGCAGCGCTGCCTGAGTTGACATAGCCGTGCAGCGGATCGACCGATCCGCCGTCCAAGGAGAAGTAGACCGAGTTCTGATTCAGATTGCTCACTGGTGCGATGCTGAGCGCATCCAGATGCGAACCGGTGTCCTGTGCCGCGTTGGGCAGGCCCTGCCCCGGGATATTTGGCTCGATCAGACCCAGGCCAGGCGCCAGACTACCGGCACCGGTCGGCTGGACTTGACCATCTCCGTCAAAAGCCAACACATGCTGACCCGGCCATTGCCCGACCGGTTGTGGAAATACCGGCAAGTCAGGCAGCTCGATGGTTGAGAACACACTTGCAGACGACTCTCCAAATGGATGCTCGGTGAGCACCGAAGGAGCAACGAACAAGCTTGTGCTTCCCTCGGCATACTCATCGACACTGAAGTAGACATAGTATTCCTGCCCGCCACCGAGCAGCCTCAAGTCCTCCCCAAGGGAGAGTGCATCCAGATCGATTCCGCAGGGCGTACCGCCTAGATGGCCAAGGCAGGTGTTGTAGCGGTTGAGCCCCAGCAGCCCTCCGTTCCGCCGGATCCTGAGTTCTGCACCACCGAGCTGGGGCAGGCCCCCACCAATCAGGTCACCCTCGGTGATCAGGACTCCGCCAGCCGCCTGACTTCCCACCAGGGGTCCGTGGTAGTCCACGCTGAAGAGGAGCTCAAATGGCAGGCCCGGGTTCTGAGAAACAGCCGTTGAGCAGAGCAGCAGGCCACAGGCAAGGATTCGTATCGATTGAAACATAATGATTTGAAGAGGGGTCATAGTCCCAGGACACCAGGATAAGCGAAGCATGTAATTCCTGCTTCAGCCCTTGAAGGAAAGCCCCTGGAGCACTTCCCTGAACCGAAGTCCCGCCAGCGGACAAGAAAATGGCAGAACCACGGGAGAAACGGCTCTGGACGATCAAACCCAAGCCTAACGGGTTGCCGTGCACCACCGCCAGCTGGCCGCTTGGCCCCCCTGGAAGGGGACCAAGCGGCCAGCAATCAAGCGCACGGCGCACGGCCTTTTTCTTGGGGGGGAGCAGTCCGAAGTCCCGGGCTCTACCTGAACATCACTTCAATCGCATCGGTGAAGTTCGTGTTGTTTGCAGAACTGTCCCGGTACCAGGCCTGAAAATTCCAAGTCGAGCCAATCGGCCAGAGAGCGCCCTGGGGCAAGTTGCCCGGATCAGGACTGAAGCTGAATGCTCCCAAGGAACCAGAGTTGAGCACCTGGCCCGTAAAGGGACCTGAGAAACGGTAGAGAGGAGAACCCAGGCAGAGATTGCCGGCACTGCCAGCCACATTGGGGATCCATCCCCGGCTGTTGGCCATCAGGAAGTAACCCGGCTGGCCCGTGGGCAGTTGAGATGCGGTCAGGGTGAGGTTGTAGAGGGGATAGTTGGAGATCACGGGTGTACCAGAGACCGAGATGACTGCGGCCTGGCCAGTGGAGTTGGGATTCGATGTGCAGTAATTGGGTGAGGAGCAGGCATCAAGAACCCCGTCTCCATTCCAATCCAGGCTCGGATTGCCAGCGATCTCGATGGCATCCGGAATCAGGTTGTTGTTGCAATCAGAGATGGTCAGGTTCTTGTACCAGGCCAGCTTGTCATCGCTGAAAGAAGCTGAAAGCACATCGATTTCCTGATCGCCATCCATGTCTCCTGTAAAGACCACCTGAGCATGGATCGCATCCGTGGCGATCACCTGCTGGGCCCCGAAGGACCCGCCACCCTGATTCTCGTACCAGGCGATCGTGTGGTCAATGGCTGATGCCGAGAGCACATCCTTGTCTCCGTCCTTGTCCAGGTCCGCGGCATGGACAGAGAAGGCACCATCTGTCACTGCTGTGATCACCTGCTGAGCCCCATAGGATCCGCCATTGACCCCGTTCCCTGGGCCTACATATGGATACCAGGCGATCTTGTCGTCATTGCGCGAGGCCGAGAGCACATCCAGCCACTGGTCTCCGTCAAGATCAGCCACGGTCACATCGATGGCTGCATCGGCGCTGGTGGTGATCACCTGCTGGGGCCCAAATGAGCCACCACCCAGGTTCTCGTACCAGGCAACCATGTCGTCACCCTGGGAACTCGAGAGCACGTCCGCATCTCCATCCCTGTCCATGTCCGCCGCAAAGACACACGAGGGAATCATGACGGAGTTTGTGACAACCTGCTCGGGCCCAAAGTCCTGCTGTGATTGATTGAGGCGGTTCTCAAACCAGACGACTGTTCCAGCGTTCGGGTAGGCTGAAAGCACATCCGCATCTCCATCACCATCCAGGTCGATTGCAAAGAGAGAATTGGGGCCATCGGCGCTGATGAAGATCACCTGCTGCGATCCAAAATTTCCGCCGCCCAGGTTCCTGTACCAGGCAATCTTGTTGTCCAGATGGGAAACCGACAAGACATCGATCTTCTGATCTCCGTCCAGATCCGCAGCGAAGACAAATACTGCACCAAGAGCGTTGGTTGTGATGATTTGCTGAGGACCAAAGACCCCAGCACCGAGGTTTTCGTTCCAGGCGATCTTGTGGTCAAATTGAGAAGCAGACAACACATCCAGGTCGCCGTCATCATCCAGATCAGCGACGCACCCCTGACGGGCAGCGTCGGCGCTGGTGGTAATCACATCTGTGGGCCCGAAATTCTGACAATAGGCCGCAGAGGTGGAAAGAAGGACCGAAACGATCATGAATCGGCCCTTGGCAAGGGCACTTCTGGTGGAAGTACCCAGGGTAAAGAGAAGGGGGAATCTAGGGGTAAGTAGCATCGCAAGGGGGTCCGGGGTTGGGGATTGTCGCGAGGTCCAGAGCCTGCTGAATGCAGGGCGGTCCGCGCGGGATCACCCTCAACTGGCCCTGATTGCGAGCAGCGGACAGAAATCTGGATTATTTTCCCAAATGCCCTGCTGCGAAGCACCAGCCCACAAGCCCCTGGCCGGCCCCAGGCCCCCCAGGAGGCACCCAGTGCCTGTCACTCCAGATCACGCTCCGAAGCCGTCAGGGGTCGGGCAAAGCGTGTGCGGGCCACGGCCAATGGGTCGAGAGGAAGAATACAGGCGCGGCCATCCTCACCGAATGTCAGCCAGCGCACCGCCCCCTGGGATGGATCAAATATGGCCCGGGGACTCTCTCCGTGCCCCTGGATGAAGCAGGTCACCTCGCCTCCAGGGACTCTCCAGACCGCGAGGCCACCATCGGCTCCAGTGGCCAGAGCAACGTCGCCTCCGCGGGCCACGTCCAACTCCAGCATGCGCCCGTCCAAGGGTAACCGCACGATGAAGGCCTCGGTCGGTGCCCTGCCAAAAGGCAGAACGCGCGCAAAGCCCGCGGTCACGCTCCGACCTATGACGAAACCGTGAGGCGTTGCATGCAACCAGTCTGAGGGCACAAGCCGCTGGCTCGCGCGGGTCGTCTGGCCCGTCTCGGGATCGAGAAAATAGACATGGTTGTCGCTACCCCAGGCCAGAACCTCCTCCTGCCACATTTCCAGGCCCCGGATGCCAAACGAGACGGCATTCTCTCCCCCCTGGCGCGACCAGACGGTTTCACCGCTTGTGTAATCAAAGGCTCTTCGATGGGACCCCAGACCTGCGATCACCACACGCCCACGAGAACTGTCAAAGTAGAGGCTCTGAGCAACGAAGCCCAATTGCAGGGCCTGCTTTCCAGCCCCGGTCCACAGCTGCACACCACCCTGCTCGTCGAGCGACGCCCATGTGGAACCATCGTCGGACACTGCCCCCGCTACCAGGGGATGTTCGTGAGCCTCATCGGAGCCCAGCAGGTCTCCGTTGACGTCAAAGGACAGGGCGCGCCCATCGCTGCCAAAGGAATGCAGGCTGCCCGCATCTCGCGCAAAAGCCAACTGACGCACAGGACCCTGATGCACGGAAGAGCGCCAGAGCAGGACTCCAGGTTCCGGACCATCAATTCCAGCTCCGGAGCGCGGACTGGCGCACATCCGGACCTCTCCATCCCGATCTGCGAGAGCCGCCCTGTTGCCATCAGCCGAAAAAGCCGCTTCATCAACGGGCCGCCCGGAAGACTCAAGGACAAAACATCCCCCCAGCCGCCGAGCGGAGAAGATGTGTACATGGGCGGACTTTCCGACCGCCAGATAATGCTGGCCGGAATCGGACCAGAAGAGATTCTGGGGTACCAGATAGTCCCGGTCCTCAGCCAGGAGCGCCCCCTGGCTGCTGAACAGACTCAAGGTCTGCCCGGAGTCATCAACCACCAGCCTGGATCCATCCGGGGACCAGGCCAGCATGCGCGCAGACTTCTCCCCCAGAGATACCCAGGCCTTATCCCCGCTACCGATCAGGACTCCACCCTTGCCTGCCAGAGCGAGGTTCTTCCCCGATTCGTCCAAGGCGACAAAGGCAGGGGCAAAGCCTTGGGGCAGAGCACGCTCCGGCTCCGCAACATGCAATTCACCTGACTTGAGTTCGAGCACTTTCACTGAGTCTGCGGTGAACAGTGCGATTGCATCGCCTTGCACATGCAACCCCAGGGGCGGGGCAGGCCCGCCCCCAAGGGAATGCTGCAACGCACCACTGTTTCCATCAAGCAACCAGATCTGCCCAGTCCCCGGGCCCAAACTGCCTCGCCGGGGCATGGTCGCGAGGCACAGGGTTCCATCAGAAGCCAACCAATCGAGGCGGCGGGCCCCGGACGAAGCCAGATCCAGCGTCGACAGGTGTTCGCCCTCGAGCACCTCAAGCACATAGCCAGGGCCCTCCGATGGCAACACGGCCAGCCTACCTCCCTGCCTGTCGAACCGAATGTCCCGGCAGGGCGCACCGCTCCCCGCCAGACGCCAACGCTGCGACCATCCAAGGGCTGCCGAATGCTCCAATAAAACGATTTCCCCCTCTTCAGAAGAAGCCGCCATGAGCTGCCCGTCTTCAGAAGCTGCCAGCAGAAGAGGTCTTGACTGCGAGGACGTCTTCTTTTCAAACAGGATCGTGGACCAATGGGATTGTTCTCCGAAGTAGGATTGGACTACCAGCTTTCCGTCTCGGCCCAACAACGCCATTTTGTTGGATGGACTAGGAAGAACGATGCAGCCGCTGACGGCGGTGGCTCCTTTCAGGGAAACGACTCTCTCCAGGCGTGAACCCAGGAGAGGTTCATAGAGCACCCCAAGCGCCTTCTCTCCCGGAGCCTTCTGATTTGCCTCCAGGGCCAGGGTCAAGGCTGCAGTGGGACTGTCCGCAACTTTTTCCACCGATGCTTCCCGCAGTTGCCGACCAATGAGCAGGTCATTGGCAGCCTGCACTCTCGACAACAGCACCAGGGAGATGCTCAATCCCACGACCAAGACACTGAAAAGCCCCATCAGGCCGCTCGCGATTCCCGGGGAACGCCGGGCCCATCTGGCGAGACGCAAGAAGACACCCGCCGGGCGAGCATGCACCGGTTCAAACTCGCAGATGCGTCGCAGATCTTCCGCCAGAGCCAGGCAGGTGGGATAGCGGCGGGCGGGGTTCTTGTCCAAGGCCACCTGCAGGACCGCCACCAGGTCCTCTCCCACAATCGGATTGAGCAGGCGCGGATCCGCAGGAGGCTGATTCAAGATCGCCATCTGCAGGGCGATGAAGTTGGCTCCTTGAAAGGGCCGCTCGCCAGTCAAGGACTCCTGCAAGGTGACACCCAGAGAAAACACATCGACCCGACGATCCCCGCGCGCCTCGTCCGAATCACCAGCCTTGGAATCAGCCTGCTCGGGTGGCATGTAGGCTGGCGTACCAAACACATCTCCAGCCTGGGTCAGGGTCTCGGCTTCTTCCGAAGCATCGTGGGCCAGTCCGAAGTCGAGCAACATCGGATGGCCGTTGGTGAGCACAAAGATGTTGCCCGGTTTGATGTCCCTGTGCACCACACCCGCTTCGTGAGCCGCGTGCATGGCGCGCGCCGCGGTTTCAAAGAAACGCAACACTCCCTGCAATTCCGTCCGGGTGCGGGGCTTGAAGTGTGGACAGTTGGGGGGTAGAGGGTCCTTCGATGCGAGAATCTGACGCAGGTCACACCCCTTGAGCACCGGCATCGCCAGGTACGGAATCTCGCCCTCGATCTCAGCCTCCAGCACCGGACAGATCGCGGGATGGGCCAAGGCACCAAGAGCCTCTGCCTCACGCCGCAAGCGCGCGCGACCGGCCAGACTGACGAAAACACCGTTGAGCAACTTGAGGGCCACGGTGCGACGAATGCGTTGGTCCTCCGCCAGAAAAACGCTGCCCTGGCCACCCGCTCCCAACTCACCCAGGATCCGATAATGACCCACCTGTCGGCGATCGTCCCCGACCTTCTCCGCCAGAGGGATACTGCCCCCTTCCTGGTCCTCCTCCGCCTGGGCAGGAGTTGCGGACCTTGTCAAGCGCAGGTATTCGTCCGCCACCTCCGCCTGCTGGCGTGGGAACCGGGCCAGATATTCCGCCAACGAGCGATCGCGGCCATCTTCCTGGTCCTCTTCCCAGAGACATAGGAAGTCAAATAGGGCCGCAGCCCCCTCGTTGGCGTGGGCATCCATCGCTCGGCATGGTACAAACTAGGACAGCATGGTCCCCGCTTCCCACCCCAGCGCCCAGGACAATCCTGACCACAAGGGCCCCCACCCCGACAATTCCGGGGCGACGCAGTTCTGGGTAAGAGCGTACAAGGAGGGGGACAAAGCAGCTTTTGAGAGCCTCTACACCCATCTGGCTCCAACGATCTTTGCGTGGGCATCCATGCGCATCCGTCCCAGCCTGCGGGGACAAGTCGATCCGGGTGATGTGGTCCAGGAGGTTTTTCTACGAGCCTTCAAAGGATTCCCTGACTTTGATCCTGATGGTCCCTCGATCCGCGCCTGGCTCTTCCGCATTGCAAAAAACGTACTCCTGGAAGCAGGCCGGGCAGGCCAAAAGCACTGGGTTGCAGGAGCTGGATCCAATACGCGCTTCCTGCAATTGAAAGGCGTCCCTGACTCAGTCACGGCGATCTCTGTGCGTCTCGCGCGGGACGAAAACATGGCTGCCTTCAACAAAGCCATCGAAGCTCTCAAAGATGAAGAGCGCGCTCTGGTCATCCACTGCGGCCTGGAGGGCATGCTGCACACCGAAGTGGCCGAACGCCTGGGACTAAATTCTGAAGCGGTCACCAAGCGCTGGCAACGGCTGCGCAAGAAACTCGTAGAACAGGGCTTGCCCAAGATTCTGATAACGGAAGCCGAATGACCAGAGACATGACTGAAGCCAGCCAAGCCCAGGACCCGAAGACCAGCACAAGCCAGCACAAATTGGCTGGAGCGTTGATCTGGCGCCAAGGAACTCAAGGACCCCAGGTCGCCCTCGTTGAACAGGACAAACGCTGGACCCTGCCACGCGTAGCGGTCCACAAAGATGAGGATCGTGCCACTATCGCTGGCCGGCTGGCGACCCAGTGGACAGGGCGCCCGGCAACACCCATGGGCTTTGCAGGTCAGGCCCGATCTAAACTCGACCAGCATGAACTCTCCACCTGGTACTTTTCCTTTGTGGTCGACACGCTGGGTGTCGCCAAGCAGCAGCCCTGGTTGCGCTGGGTCACACCCGGGGACGCAGTCGCGCGACTGGACTGCCCCGAAGAGCAGGCTCTCTTGAAGTCGACAGAAATACCGAAGGAGGTGCGCAACACACAGAGGCTGCAGGACAATTCGAGACCCGGTGCCCAGGCACTATGTGCCACATCACTCCTGGCACTGGCAGCCTTGAGCAGCGACAACGCAACGGCTCTGGGCCAGAACCTGCTCTTGGGTGCTCTGGCGGCCAATCTGACCGCCCTGGTGGCTGCAGCGCGCGTCCAGCGCCTGACTCCCGCGCCGGCCTGGATCACAGCCTGCGCCGGGGCGTCCTGCGCCTACTTGGCCCATACCCTGCAGACAGCCTCGGGCACAGTCATTGCCTTGGGAGTTGGCATCAGCCTGCTGACAATGGCTTGGGAGCGCGACTCACAAGGCGCGTAACGCCGAGGCCCGCGGCCCCAATCAGAAGCGCCAACAGCAGCTGACCGAGACCCGGAGAAAATCGCTCAAGCATCTCGGCCTTGTGCTTCAGTTGACCACCATCAAGGCCCTGGCACTCACTCAACAATCGCTCCAAGGGAACCTCGTCCCCCAGTCCCCAGTGCTCGCGCACGACGGCCAATTCCAATTCGGGCTCCGCCAGTCTCTCTGCCACGGCCTTGCGCACCGGCTTTTGGGCCAACCAAGGATTGACGGGTTGCTGAAAAGGATAGAGGCCCATGACGGACCCCAACATCAAGCCCAATAGCACACCATGGCTGGGCCGCGGTGCCCGAGCCAGCAGCGCCTTCAAAGCGTTCGACAACAATGCAATTCCCAATGCCGCACCAATGGCCACTGGCGCCAGAATTCCCAGGGCTTCTGCGGTGTTGTCCATCAACTCCGGGCGAGAGAGACTTCCGATCACAGACTCGTAGAGCCCAAACACGAGCAACAGATAGGAACCACTGATCCCCGGTAGGATCATGCTTGAGGCAGCGATGGCCCCCACCAGCACAAGCGGCAGAAAGGTCTCCGGCACCTGATACCCGGTCAGTCCAAAGACCACCCAGCCCATCAGCCCAAGTCCCAAGAGAGGAAAGCCCAAGCCCGCCCCACGCAGGGGCCGCACACCTTCCAGAACCTGTGGCACGCCCCCCAGAGTCATGCCCACGAAGAGGCTGTACATCAACCAACGATGACTGGACACCAACCCCACCAGGGGACCCGAGAGACTCGCCACAGCCAGCAGAGCTCCCACGCCAAAGAGCAGCAGAAAACCCAGGTCCCGCCGATCCACCCGCATTCGGGTCAGATTGGCAATGACCCCCACGAAACGATCATAGAGCCCTATGGCCAGGATCATGGTGCCCCCGCTGATACCTGGCACCAAGTTGGCAAAACCCATCAGGAAGCCCCCCAGCAGGGTATGCAGGGGCAGATCACGGGCAGGAGGGCCCTTGGGATCCATCGAGGGGAGACCAGGCGGTTGCATAGGAGCAGCATGCCAAACCCGGTAGCTGCGTTCACTCCCCCCAGGGGCCTTTCTCAATCCCCTCAAAGTGGCCTATTTGGGGCCATTTTCGGTCTCCTGACACCTAGCGAAGATCCAGCTTCTCGGCTAGGCTGCGCGAGTCCCCCCATGTGGCCCGTGAGGGGGATCGGCGGGGCCGCTTACGCCCGCCTGAATACAAGTCAAACACTTCCCCAGACCCTCCCAAAAGCAATGATTCAACGGATCCTATTCAAGGCCAGCGTAACTGGTCTCCTTCTGACTGCCCCCACCCTTGCTCAGAGCCCGCAGTTCAACGAAATCTACCTCTCAATGTCGGGCACCGACACCTACGAGTACATTGAGCTGGTCGGCACCCCAGGCGCCTCCCTCGACAACTGGTTCGTTGTCATTCTCGACTCCGATGGCCTGGCCTCTGGCACCGTCGATCGCGTTTGGGACCTGGCCGGGCACACGGTTCCCGGCGATGGTTACTTCCTGCTCAGCTCGATCAACGTACCAGGCATGGACTATGACCTGGATCAGGGTCCTCACGCACCCTTCGGCGATGCCAACCACATCGAGAACGGCTCCAACACCTACTACCTGCTGAACATCACGGACCCGGCCGCAGTTTCGGATCTGAACAGCTACTGGAACACCAACACAGATGCGGACTACGACGGCAACACCGCCATCGGCACGGATCCGCGCATGACGATCCACGAGAGCCTGACTATTTGGGAAGGCAACTACAACACGGGTAATATCGACACGGCGCTAGATTGTGCTGCCGCAGTAGGCCCCGATCTTGGTGGCCCCTGGACCCCCGCAGGCGTCTTCCGTCCGGGCGACTACCCCAACGACTGGTGCTCTGACACCTGGCTCGACTTCTCCAATCCCCCGGGCGTGATCAACACCCCTGGAGCGGCCAACGGAGCCTCCTCATGCACCACAACCCCAGGTTCCTCAGGTGCCTGCACCGGTGGCGGTGGAACCGCAATCGGAACCAACTACTGCGCGGCCAACGCCAACTCCACAGGCTCCGCAGCGGCCATGTCCGCCTTCGGATCCGATCTGGTCTCCGCTAACCACGTAGAGCTCACCGCCAGCGGCATGCCGAACTCTCAATTCGGCTACTTCATTGCAAGTGCCACCCAGGGCTTTGTACCCAACCCAGGCGGCTCCCAAGGCAACCTGTGTATTCTTGGCAACATGGCTCGCTTCAACGCCCAGATTGCCAACAGTGGCACAGCGGGCTCGATTGGCGCGACAGTCGATGTGATGGCGATTCCCCTCGGCACTGGCCCCGTGGCTATCCTGCCGGGAGAGACCTGGAACTTCCAGGCCTGGTATCGTGACCTGAACCCCGGCACTACGTCGAACTTCACCGACGGTATCTCGATCACCTTCCAGTGATTTTCTCCTCTGACCCAGGAACAAGGGTCAGTGGTTCATGCAGCGGGCGGCAGTACCCAGACGAGGGCCTGCCGCCCGCTGTCGTTTCGATACTCTGGGTGCCCCGCCTCACGGGCCTGGAAGCCCTGCTTGGAACCAAAGCCGCCTCCCAATCGTCCAGAAGCGAGAATGCAGGACCCGCCGGTTGAATTCGTGTCTACGATAGAATCTCTCTCCTGCCCGCTCCCCCTCCAATGATCATCCCCAGCCTCCTACTTCTCTGTTGTGCCTCCCCAGCGGTTCCACAGGCACCTCCGGGCTACTACGCCACGGTGGATGACTCCAACGCGAACAACCTGCGTGCCACCCTGCACAATGTAATCGACGACCACACGCGCAGGCCCTACACATCAAGTTCCCTCGATACCTGGGACATTCTGAATCTGGCACAAGAAGATCCCAGCAATTCCAGTCGCATCATCGACGTGTATGGAAACGAGTCCTATGCGAAGGGCTCTTCGGACTACAACCGCGAACACAGCTGGCCCAAGTCCTACGGCTACCCCATCGATGGCCCGGACAACTATCCCTTCACTGACTGCCACCTGCTGCGCCTTTCCGATACAGGCTACAACTCGGCCCGCAGCAATCGGCCCTTCCGCCACTGTTCATCCACATGCACCGAATACACAACCGCCGGCGGAGGCTCGGGAACCTATCCGGGCAACTCCAACTGGGGTAGCGGTGCCTTCACAAATGGCACCTGGGAGGTTTGGTCTGGACGTCAAGGAGATGTGGCCCGAGGCCTGCTCTATGCGGATGTGCGCTACAACGGGGACAGCCATACCTTTACTGGCATCGACGAGCCCGATCTGATCCTGACCAATTCCACCAGTCTGATCAGCCAATCAAACACTGGCAACAACGAGGACGTCGCCTACATGGGGCTCCTCTCAGTCCTGCTTCAATGGCACGCGGCGGATCCAGTGGACACTTTTGAAATGAACCGCAACAATGTGGTTCATCAGTTACAAGGCAACCGCAACCCCTTCGTCGATCACCCCGAATGGGTCGACTGCCTCTTCGCTTCCAACTGCAGTGGGGCCGGCGGCAGTGGCGGTTCCAGCGACTACTGCATCCCGGCAGTACCCAACTCCACAGGCCTGCCGGCCATCATTCTGCCAACAGGCAGCTTCGCCGTAGCGGACCAGAACTTTTCTTTGATTGCAGCCCAATTACCCAGCAATCAGTTCGGCTACTTCCTGGTCAGCGCCACTCAAGCGGCGATTCCCGGACCCGGAGGTTCCCAGGGTATGCTCTGCCTGGGAGGCTCTCTTGGCCGCTTCAACACCCAGGTGCAGAACTCCGGACTCTTGGGCACCTTTCAGATCTCCGTAGACCTCAATGCCCTGCCCCTCAATCCCAACGTGGCAGTACTGCCCGGGGAAACCTGGAACTTTCAGACCTGGTACCGGGACCTGAACCCGGTACCCGCCTCGAACTTCACCCACGCGATCGCGGTGACCTTCGAGTAGACCGTCGAGAGCAGTTGCCAGGGGCGAGTGGCCCGCTGGAGCCGTACACTCCTCCCCATGGGAAGAGTGTTTTTGTTTGACGGTACAGCGATGGCCTACCGGGCCCACTTCGCCATGGCCCGCTCCGGGTTGACCACTAGCGATGGACGCCCCACGGGGGCGGTCTATGGCTTCACCGCAAGTCTGCGCCGGATCCTGCGGGAAGAGAAACCCGATCTGGTGGCGGTGGCTCTCGACCCAAAGGGGCCCACGTTCCGCCACAAGCAATTCAGCGACTACAAGGCCACGCGCCAGAAGGCCCCCGAAGAGATGATCGACCAACTCGACGACATACGCGAGGTGGTGCGCGCCCACGGGGTACCGATCTTTGAGGTGCCTGGATTTGAAGCGGACGATGTAATCGGAACCCTGACGCGCCAGGCGGAAGCGGCCGGGCACGAAGTCATGATTGTCACCGGGGACAAGGATCTGATGCAGTTGGTGGGGCCCAGAGTCCAGCTCTACAACATCTTCAAACCGGGCGTGGACCTGGTCATCGAAGACATCGATGCGGTCAATGAGAAATTCGGCACAACTCCCGATCATGTGATCGATGTGCTGGCGATCATGGGCGATTCCTCAGACAACATACCCGGCGTCAAAGGCATCGGAGTGGTGGGCGCCAAGAAACTCATCCAAGAGTTCGGGACCGTGGCCGGTGTGCTTGAGAACCTTGACCAGATCAAAGGCAAAAACAAAGAGCGCATCGAAGAACAGCAAGACATGCTGCTGCTTTCACACGAGCTGGTAACCATCGATACAGAAGTCCCCCTGGACCCGGGCTTTGAATCGATCCAGACACCCGCCCCCAACAAGGTAGAACTGCTGGGCGTCTTTCAGGCACTGGACTTCCGCAACATGGCTCAAGAGCTGAGCGAAGACTCAGAACGGCAGGCCATTGATCTGGACTACATCACCGTGCGTGATGCTGATGACCTCAAGGCCATGCTCGATGAGCTGCGCGCAGCAGAGACCTTTTCCTTCGACACCGAAACCACCGGCCTGAAAGCTCTTGAGGTCTCCTTGGTGGGTGCTTCCTTCAGCGCCAAGTCGGGGCGCGCCTTTTATGTGCCCTTCAATGCAAGCCCCGAGGTTCTTCCCGCTGGACCAGGGGCCCTGCTTGATGCCCTGCGCCCCCTACTGGAAGATCGCGACCTGAAGCCCGTAGCCCAGAACTGGAAGTACGACGCTCTGGTCCTCGGTGCCCAGGGAATCGATCTCGCGCCCCCCCACTTCGACACCATGGTGGCCAGCTTCACCGTGGCGGGCTCCACCCGACGGCACAACTTGGACAGCCTGGCGCTTTCCTACTTCGGCCTGCAGAAGATCCCAACCAGCGCGATCATCGGCAAGGGCAAGAATCAGGTCACCATGGCCGAGGTCATGGTGGAGCAGGTGGCGGAGTACGCCTGCGAAGACGCGGATGTGACCTTCCGGCTTTATTCAGAGTTGGCCGCGGAGATCGAGGAGAGTGGCAACCGCGCCCTTTTCTATGACCTGGAGATGCCCCTTGTAAGTGTACTTGTGGCAATGGAGCGACGGGGCATCAGACTCGATGTGCCCAAAGTCGAAGCCATGTCCCGGGGACTGGAAGGGGAAATCGAAATCCTCCTGGGCCAGATCCGAGAACTGGCCCAGACACCCGACCTGAATCCTGGCAGCACCAAGGCCCTTGGCCGGGTGATGTTCGAGGAACTCTGCATTCAAGACAACACCGGGGTCAAACGGGTGCGCAAGACCAAGACCGGATACGCCACCGACCACGACACCCTGACCCAGTCCTACGGGGATGTGGAAATCGTCCAGAGACTCCTCAGTTGGCGCGAACTCTCCAAGCTCAAGAACACCTACGTGGACGCCTTGCCCCGCAGCGTAAACCCGAGTACCGGCCGCATCCACTGCTCCTTCAGCCAGATCGCCGCAGCCACGGGACGCCTGGCTTCCTCCGACCCCAACCTGCAGAACATCCCCGTGCGCACCGAACGGGGCCGCAAGCTGCGCGAGTGTTTTATCCCTCGCGAGCCCGACGAACACGGCCCCTGGATCCTTCTGGCCGCAGACTATTCCCAAGTGGAACTCCGCATCATGGCCCACCTGGCTCAGGATCCAGAAATGATCGCCGCCTTCGAGCGCGGTGACGACATCCACGCGGCCACTGCCAGTCACATTTTTGGGGTTGATGCCAGCGAGGTGGATCGAGCCATGCGCTCCCAGGCCAAGGCAATCAACTTCGGCCTGCTCTATGGAATGGGCCCCCAGCGTCTGGCCCGAGAAACCGGTTTGACCCTGAACGAAGCCAAGGGCTTCATTGAACGCTATTTCGCCGCCTTCCCCTTGGTCCGCAACTGGCTTGACAAGACCTTGGAGGATGCTCAAGAAGCCGGCTATGTGACCACTCTTTCCGGCCGTAAACGCCCCCTTCCGGACCTACAGTCCAAGAACCGCATGGCCCAGGTCAACGCGGAAAACGCAGCGGTCAACACCCCCGTACAGGGTTCGGCGGCGGACATCATCAAGCGCGCCATGATCGACCTGGAAGAGGCCTTGGCGGCCTCGGACCTGCAATCCCAGGTGTTGCTGCAGGTACACGATGAACTGGTACTCGAACTGCCGGAAAGGGAACTCACCGCCACCAAGGCCTTGGTCAAGCAAGCCATGGAGGGCGCAGCAGATCTCAGCGTACCGCTGGTGGTCGAGTTCGGTCACGGCAAGAACTGGCTCGAAGCGCACTAGCCGCCGCCTGGCACTGGCCCAGGCCACGAGTAGTCACCACCTGTCAAACGCAGTCCGCTGCCAGAGGCGTAACTACCAACAGAAGTGCGACCTCTGGGGCACGAGGCAGGGTCCTTGGAATAAAACCCCCCTCTCCATCCACCCGGACACAAGTAAACGGGCAGCGGTACTTTCCAGTCAATAGAACTGCACGACCAGCGCATCCGAGAAGTTGGAAGCGTTGCCTTGATCTCGGTGCCAGAGCTGAAATGCCCAGGTCGATCCCGGCAAGATGACTCCCCCGGGAGGACTGGGAGCCGCAGCGGGCAGGTCAAAGCCGGTGATCACGCTGGAAGTTCCAGACAGATTCTGGAAAGTGCCAGACGCGTCAAAACGACCCAGGGAGTTGAGCGAAGGACCCGCCACACTGTTGTAGCGCCCAATTGGCGCCTTCAGGCAAAGGAACCCCTGACTCACGGCCAGACCCGGTTCCTCCAGGCCGGCAGACATGAGGAAATAGCCAAATTGCAGAGGCGGACCCTGTCGGGCTTCCAGGTGGAACAACCCCGGACCTGAGAAGTCCGACTGCCCCAGGGTGGTGGACTGCCCGCTGCTGTTGGGAGCGGCGGGTGCACAGAACAAGTCGCCATTGCCAGGCACACCGCGCCAGGAAGAGGCCACCAGACCCCCTGCGGAACTGGACAGGGCAACAGAGTGAATCACGTTTCCTGTCTGGTTGTCGATCACCAGGCCCCTTGGAGGACCGCTGACACCAATGAACGAATAGGCACTGTCCGGGGAAAGGGAAAGAGCATTGGCGTCCGAGAACTGCCCTGAACCAACACCAAACTCCGTGAAACTCCACTGATCAGGCGTCACCCCGAAATCCAAGCGTCCGATCCAACCATGTTGGGAACTGTGACCCGCGCCGCATACGATCGCTTCATTGGAGCCGGGCAGAAGTCGAATCCGGTGCCCGATTCCCAGGGGAATGCTGATGTGCTGCATCCCTGGCATGGCCGGATCCGCATCCACCCAAGCCCCGGCCAGCAGATCGTAACGCACAAGAAAGGTCTCAACGCTCGCGGCCAGAACCACCGTAACCATCGACTCGTCAGCGTTGATTGCAACCGAAGTACCGATCGCAAGACCGGGCGTCCCGGAGGTGGAAGGGGTACTGATCGCGGTCATGTACCCGGGGCTGGAGGGATCTGTGTCATAGACCGCCAATGTTCCATTGAACAAAGCAGGGACTGCCACCGCGATTCGGCCAGGAGGAGACAGGTTCCAGCGCTCGATCAAACCCAAGGCCAGCAACGGCCCGCTGCTTGCGACCACTTGCCCGTATGTGCCGCTACTGGGGTTCCCATCTACCACCTGCAGATCAAAGCCGGAGCCCGTGTTGACCATTGCAAGATATCTCTGATGCCACGGGTCAACAACCAGGCCATAGGGACTCCCCATGAAGCTTGTCAGAAGGGTGAACCCCATTCCCAGACCAGGAGGCGTCCCCACGGACAGAGTGTCATCTAGAGATGACAAGGCCAGCAATTGCTGGCCGCCATGGGCAAAGCTGGCTCCAAAACAGTTGTTGGTGGCAACGTCTGCGCCCGAGTCAATCAACGTTCCTGTGGCAGGGTCGATCAACCACCATGGATCCGCACCGCCAGAAGTGGAAGACCCAAGGAAAATCGCCTGATGGGATCCTTGAGCAAATCCTGGCGAGAGCAGGGCACCAACCAGCAGGACAGGAGCCATGAAATGAGCAGCGGCGTTCAGCAGGAATTGTCGAGACATGATCAGGTCCTTTGGTTTGAACCCAATTGAATTCAGGGTTCTGGCTTGAGAGGGGAGCCCGTGATCATGCTACCGGAACTCAACAAAAACTGCAGAAAGCCATTGGAGGGCCACCCTGTTGGGGACTGTTACCCACGACGCATGCGATGGCTCTCCACACAGAGCGAACCAGAAGAGCCCTCTAGGCCAGGATGCCGTTGACCACCCGAGCCCCTTCAACCCCCGTCAGGCGCTGGTCCAACCCCTGGTAGGGATAAGTGAAACGCTGATGGTCGATGCCCAGCTGTTGCAGGATGGTAGCGTTGAGGTCGTTGATGTGCACAGGATCGCGAGTGATGTTGTAGGAGAAATCATCGGTCTCACCGTGCTCATGACCTGCGCGAACGCCCGCACCGGCGATCCATGTGCTGAAGCAGCGCCCATGGTGGTCGCGGCCATGATTGGTCTTGGTCAGATTGCCCTGGGAGTAGATAGTGCGGCCAAATTCACCCCCCCAGATCAAGAGCGTGTCATCCAAGAGGCCCCGTCGCTTGAGGTCCACCAACAGAGCCGCTGAGGCCTGATCCGTATCCTTGCACTGACCTCGGATTTCTCGCGGCAGATTGTTGTGACCATCCCAGCCGCGATGGAACAACTGAATGAAGCGCACATCACGCTCAGCCATGCGCCGGGCCAGCACGCAGTTGGCGGCGTATGTGCCGGGCTTTCGAGCCTCTTCACCGTAGAGCTCGAAGGTAGAATCGGGCTCGTCCGAAAGGTCCATCAAGTCTGGTACGGAAGTTTGCATGCGGTAAGCCATCTCGTACTGACTGATGCGCGCTTCAATTTCCGGGTCGTTGGTTTGCGCCAATTTGGCGCGGTTGATGCGCTCGATTCCGTCGAGCATGCGCCGGCGGGTAGCGGGGTCGATGCCCTCAGGGTTGGCAAGGTACAAGACAGGATCCGCGCCACTGCGGAACTTGACGCCCTGATGCTGGGACGGCAAGAAGCCCGAGCCCCAGAGACGCGCGTAAAGGGCTTGAAGATTGCCCTTCCCACGAGAAATCATGACCACATAATCAGGCAGATTGCGGTTCATGCTACCCAGGCCGTAACTCAGCCAAGAACCCATGCTGGCCTTGCCGGGTTGTTGGCTGCCCGTGTTGATGTAGGTGATCGCCGGATCGTGGTTGATGGCCTCGGTATTCATGGACTTGATCAGACAGATCTCGTCAACGATTTTGGCCGTGTGAGGCAAGAGTTCACTGACCCAGGTCTGATGTCTTCCATGACGCTTGAACTCGAACATGGGAGCCACGCAGGGGAATGTGCTCTGGCCGCTGGTCATGGTGGTCAAGCGCTGACCCCGGCGTATGGACTCAGGCAACTCCTGGCCGTGGAACTCCTGCATGGCGGGCTTGTAATCAAACAAGTCGATTTGCGATGGCCCTCCGCTCATGAACAAGTAGATCACCCGCTTGGCACGCGGAGCGTAATGGGGCACGGTCTTGAAACGGTCCCCGGCGGTGGCAGTCGCAAGCACGTTCTCACCAAGAAGCGACGAAAGCGCCAGAGCGCCGAGGCCCGTGGTGCTGCGCCCGAGCAGATTCCGACGGGTGCACAATCGCCTGTGATTGAAAAGTGGGTCCATTATCACTCGCGGGTCAGGGTCTCATCCAAGTTCTGAATCATTGATGCCACCACCGTCCAGGCCGCGTGTTCGGCCGGGTTGAGCGTCTCATCCAGAGAGCTGTCCCCCAGAGAGAGCAATGCTTGAGCCGACTCGGGATCAGCTTCGAAGACCTTGAGCTGAGCTGCATAGGTCATCTGCATGACCTCGCGCCTCAATTGGTCGGCTGGGTGCGCCGTACAGAGCATGAAGGCCAGGTTCAGACGGGAATCAAAGTCATTCTCGGCCAAGATAACCCGCTGAGCAAGATTACGCGCTGCCTCCACGTATTGCACATCGTTCAAACTCACAAGCGCCTGCAAAGGAGTATTGGTGCGCTGGCGTTGGACCACGCAGACATCCCTAGTAGGTGTGTCAAAAGCTGTCATGCCCGGATGGGGAGCGGAACGCTTCCAATAAATGTACATGGACTTGCGATAGAGCTTCTCGCCGCTGTCGCGAACAAAGCGCAGTCCCCCGTCCAAGGACACCTCGTTCCAAAGACCCTTGGGCTGGTAGGGTTTGACGCCGGGCCCCCCCACCTGATCCACAAGCAGGCCACTCACGCTGAGAGCCTGGTCCCGAATGAACTCAGCGTTCAATCTGAAACGACTTGCTCGGCCCAATAATTGATTGTCGGGATCCCACGCAAGAGCTTCCGGCTTGATCCTGGAAGATTGGCGATAGGTAGCGCTCGTGACCATCTGCTTTAGAGAATGCTTCACATTCCAGCCACTTTGAATGAAATCCAAAGCCAGCCAGTCAAGCAACGCGGGGTGGCTGGGGCGCGTCCCTTGAGACCCAAAATCCATCACCGAGGAAACAAGGCCGCGCCCAAAGAGCATGGTCCAATAGCGGTTGACCGTAACCCGTGCGGTAAGGGGATGATCTGGATCCATCAACCAACGGGCCAGGCCCAAGCGGTTCTCAGGCTGTCCTGATCGCGCAGGGAAAATGTGCTCGGGAACCTGTGGCTCCACTGGCTGATCCATGCGCGGACCATCATACTGCCCACGCGCCAACACATAGGTCTGGCGGCCCTTGGGAAGGTCGTCCATGATCATCACCG
The DNA here is from genome assembly GCA_014238415.1 of Planctomycetota bacterium. Taxonomy (GTDB): domain Bacteria; phylum Planctomycetota; class UBA1135; order UBA1135. The sequence goes on from JABABA010000025.1 coordinate 42,786, forward strand.
TGGGCACGCTGGCGTTGACTTTGCCCTGTTCCCTCATGATCGCTTCACGGGCCTCGACCTTTTCCTTACCTGGAGGCCAGATGGCTCGAATGAAGTAGCTCTTGAGAGCCTCTTGGGCAACGGTATCGCGCGCAGCAACTTCAAGCCCCAGGGCCTCCACCACCCCTTCGGGCAGGCCGCTGCCAAGCATCTCGAACGCGTAGCCGCTGGCTCCCCCGCCGTTCACGATCTTCAACAGCAACTGGCTCTTGCCTTCGGGCAGGGACAGACTGACCTGATCCTGGTTCAAGGCAGCGCCCCGGCCAACGTCATTGGCAAAGACCGCCGCACCATTGAGAAAGACCTTGATGCTGTCGTCACTTCCCAGGGACAGCTTCACGGATTGAGCGCACTCGCTTTCAATTGAACGAAACAGGTACTGTGCGGAATTGTTTGGCAGGTTCAGAGGGTGGACCTGACCGTCCTTGTCAGTAGCCCGGGACTGCCAACTGAGGCCGGCCACCTCTTGAGTCACATCGACCTGGATCGCCTCAGGCCCATGGTCGGTGTTGTAGGCAAAGGGCTTGCCCTTACCACCAAAAGGACCCAGTGAATACCATGGCCCCAACCTGGGACGCTTGCTCTTCAGCAGCGCGTCACGCTCGGACCTGCTCCAAGCGTCGAGTTCTTCAGCAGGGGGTTGAGCTTCGGCCAAGAACAATTCTGCCAACCGCAGAGACTCGGCCAGGGAATCCAACAACACTGCTTGATCGCTTGTTGGGATCGAGACCAACGGCCTCTCGTTGCCGCTGCGCGTCTGAAAACCCTTCTCCACGCTCTGGTTGAAGTAAGCGTAGAACGAATAGTAATCCTTCATGGTGAAGGGGTCGTACTTGTGATCGTGGCACTGTGCACACTCGACGCTCAGGCCAAGCCACACATTGCCCGTGGTCTTGACCCGATCGACCATGTACTTGACCCGCAACTCTTCGTCGATAGCCCCCCCCTCGTCTGAGGTTGGCGTGTTTCGGTGAAATCCCGAGGCCACCAACTGCTCGAGACTCGGGTCGGGCAATAGATCTCCTGCAAGCTGTTCAATGGTGAACTGATCGAAGGGCATGTTCTGGTTGTAAGCCTTGATGACCCAATCCCGCCAAGGCCACATATCCCGCGGACCATCCGCATGATGGACGGAGGTGTCGCCATAACGGGCGGCATCCATCCAGGCCAGAGCCATGCGCTCCCCAAAGGCCGGGCTGGCGAGCAGGCGATCCACCAGCCGCTCGTAGGCCATCGGACTGGCATCCTCCATAAAAGCCACCACTGCTTCCGGTGTCGGAGGCACACCGCAAAGATCGAAGGAGAGGCGCCGAATCAAAGTGGCCCGGTCTGCTTCGGGAGATTGTTCGACTCCCTGGCGCTGAAGTTGTTCGTTGACAAAACCATCAATGGGATTGCGTGCCCACTCCTGATCGCCGGCAGCGTCAGGTGGCTGACTGGTCAAGGGCAGAAAAGCCCAATGCTGCTGATACACCGCCCCTTCCTTCACCCAGCGGGTGAGGAGTTCGATCTCAGAAGAAGTGAGATCATCCGCTTCCTCGGGCGGCGGCATGCGCTTGAGAGGATCCACATGACTGATGCGCTGGATCAACTCGCTGCTGGCGGGATCCCCGGGCACCAGAACACCGCGTTCCGCCCCCACAATCTGACCCAAGTCCAATCGCAGATCGTTCTTGCGCGTGCCCTCGTCGGGCCCGTGACAGACAAAGCAATGCGATGACAAGATCGGCTGAATGTCACGGCTGAAATCAACAGGAACATCCCCGCAGGGGACTGCCAGAACGAGAATCATAAACATGGTCAAGAACTCCCCGCGCAGGGAGGCACCATCCTAGCAGTTCGAAGAATCCTGGTCGACGACCCAGGCAAGTCCTTTTGAAGGCCTGACGCCAGGCAAGGGTTTTTCCCAAGAGATACATGTATCTCACAAAAACAGTTTCTCTCCCTTTGGTGTGAGGACAAGGCCGAACACAACTCAAAGGCCGGCTCCATATCCAACTGGACCTTGCGCCTGGTGACCATCCTTCAACGAGCTGTGCAGGCCTCAGGTGCCCCACCCGTTACTGATGGGCGCACGGATACTGACCGCTCGAATAACCAAGCCACGAAACTTCCCCAACCTGGGACTGCATCTGCGGCCAACCCAGGAAATAGCCGCTCCAGCACCTGGGTCAGATCAGTCCCTCAATAATGGCACACAAGATCTTGGCCCCCGGAATCCGACAGGGTATATTGGGGCGCTCGACATATCCCTGTGAGTCCTCGACTCCCCCAGCAACTAGACCCCTTTCCAACCACGACAGTCCAACCATGACCGAAACCGAACTGGAAAAGACAGCCGCGGCAGGTCTGTTCGATGTGGACCCGGTCCTCTGCATCGCCTGTGATGCCTGCTGCCAGGACTTTCCCGAGATCTTCTACATGGGCGGGGACGAAAAGGCCCATGTGCTGGATGACCAAGAGGCCGACAAGTACAACGCCCGAACGGTGGTGGATGTCTGCCCGACCGACGCAATCGGCTTCTCCGGAGAGGTGCCCCCCGCAATACTGACCGTCGAACTTGAAGAAGTCCCTGGATGGCAAGCGGAATTTGCCCGCTGGAAGAACCTGACAGAAGATCGGGTTGAACGGGATCGCCGTTATGGCCGGGACTATGTGGTGGAGAAAACCACCCATGGGTTCGAAATCACCTTGCAAATGCCAACTCGGGTGCCCGCCGTGCGCGACCGCTTCCGCTTTGGGGCACCGGAACTCATGCCGGAGTACAAGACCCACATCTACTCTGATGGCAACAAGGTCTCCCTCACGGCCTGGGTGCCGCACGTCTCTCCCGACGACAAGACCGACATCAAGATGCTCAAGACCAAGATCCTGGCCTTGACCCACACCTCCAACTCCTTCCCCGGCCGCTTCACCACAGAGTGGGACTTGGAAGGGGCGGAAATCGTCGGCATGCGTTCACGTCACGACGCGCACGGTCAGATCACCATCCTGGCCTTCACCGATCGGGCAGCCATGGAGGCCCATCAGTGGCAGGCCCACTTCATCACCGATCAATGCACTGCCTGTTCGATCTGCGAACGCGTATGCCCAACCAACGCGATCACCGCCGGCGAGCGCTATTACATCGATCCTGCGCTGTGCATCAATTGCAGCGTCTGCGGAGTCTACTGCCCTTTCGACGCTATCGATGACAGCCTCGAGGTCACCGTGCAGAAGATCAAACCCAAGCAAGTGCCAAAGGCCCGGGTAGATGAAGCCCTCTGCACCGGCTGCGAGTTTTGCGTCGATGTCTGCCCCTTCGAAGCGCTCGAAATGCAAGACCTGGTGGACCCGGGCGACTACAGCCTGCCCCAGACCTCACGCATCGCCATTGTGATCGACAAGAACTGCGTCTCCTGCAAACTCTGCGAACAGGTCTGCATCAAGGACGCAATCGATGTGCCACGTCCGCACCAGTTCGAGGACATCGGCATGTCCTTCATGAGCTACCTGACCGACGAGCACTAAAACCCGCAGGATTCGGCCGCAGAATCACTGATTCCGCTCCGACTGGCGCTCTACTCAATCCGCGGCTGGCCCGGTGCGATCAAAGGCCCCCGCGCGTCCTTGTCCTGCAGGAGCCCAGCACCTCCAGATGTGCGCAGACGGACCTCGGCCTTGGGCAGTGATTGCCAGTTGGTAAGGCGATAGATGCGCAATGCCTGTGAAAACACCTCACCCTTGCGGCGCACATCGTGAGAACTGAGCAATTCCCATGCATCCACGCGCTCCAGAACAAGCTGATCGAGCAATGTGTGGTGGGAAAACCACTGTGCGGGGTTGGTGCTGGAGTCAAGCACCAAGAGCGCAACCGGGAAGGCCTCCAGTCGGGCCTGTATCTCGTCCAGAGTCTGGAAGTGCAACTGATAATCGCGACCGTTCCAATCATCGGAAATCAGGACCTTGCTTGCGCGCAGGATGTGGTGACGGGGCCGGGGGCTGTCGCCCGCAGCGCCACCTACGATCACCAGGCCCTCGCCAATCGCGTCCCCGGCCACCATGATCACAGCCTGCTCGTAAAGGGGATCCTGTACCAATTCCATGATCGGTTCCCTGTAGCCACCAAAATCCTTTTGTACGACTCGCAGTTCTTCCAAGCCAAAAAGCCCCAGCAGCAAAGCCAGTCCCCAGATGGGGGCCAGGCCCATGTCCTTGCTGGCCCGCACAACCCCATACACTGCGCAGCCCACCAAGAGAGGTGCAGCCAGTAGCAGATGCCGCTCGTCCACATCGCTGGGCAGCACCACCAACAGGACCAAGAGACTCAGAAAGAAGGCGGCGCTGGCAATCCAGGCCCCATTTTCGCCCTGGCCTCCACGACATCCCCTGAACAAGCCAAAGGCCGCAGCCAGCAGCAGCCCCCACCCCCCCACGCGCACGCTGGCGGCCAGATAGGAAGGCAACGCGCGTAGGGAATACTCCAAGTTCGGGCGCGTTCCTCCGGACCAGCTGCTGGCCTGAATTTCCGCGGTCACGCTGTACCAGGGCGCGCAAATTACCAGTACCAGTATCGCGGGCAACCAAAACGCCTTCGACCGTAGAAGCTCAAAGCGCCGGGTAAACACCAGCGCCAAAGGCGGCACCAGCCCCAGCGCCAGGGCATTGCCCTTGGTCAGAATCCCAGCCACGGCGAACAGACCAAATGCCAAGGCATCTCCCCTACCACCTCGATCCAAGTAGCGCCCATAAGCAAGTACGGCCAGGGTGCAGAACAACGCCAAAGGGACCTCGGTCATCAGCACGCCGCTGAATTCTTGCACCAAGGGCAAGCACAAGAACACGAGCATCGCAACACCAGCTCCCCACATGCCGACCTGCTTCTCCATCCAACGAAAGAGGACGGTCGCGCAACAGGCGGTCAAGAACGCCATCCCCAATACCGCTGCTGCACCACTGACACCGAAGAGCACCATCCAAACACCGATCAAGGCATAGAGCACGGGGGGCCACTGACCCAGGGCAACCTTTGGATAGTGCAAGTACCAATCACGGGCGTAGTCCATGGGCGCAAGCCAGTCACCACCCAGCAGATAGTCCCGGGCCATCATGGAGGTGGCGTAATGCGCGGGCTCGTCGTTGAGGGAACCGACTCCGCTCACCAATGCCCCGCGCAGATGGACGGACAGGGCAGCCAAGGCAAAAGCCAAGCCCAAAACCAGGACAGAGGTCCTAAGGCGCACAGGAGAAGTCATAGGGAAGACTGGGGAAGGACTCATCCTTCTTCGGCAGGTATGGCTCCCTATTTCCCTTCCGAGAGAGGTAAATCCAATCCCCCGGGCGACCTTTCAATACTCTCCTCCGAACCCCCAACGCACTCTTGCTGACCCTCGGCATCCTCTCGCTCTGTTTGCAGCGCCTTTCCCGACCCTCGAGAAGGCTGCTCCCGACCGACCAGACTGCCAGGTATGACGATCCCGCGACCATGGCGCTTGCGCAGCCGGTCCAGGCTTTCAGTTGCACGAGCCAGACGCGAGTTGGACTCCATCCACTGGTCTCGTCCGGAGAGCTGGCCATTGAAGAGGGACTCCTGTTGGGGTCGACGCACATCTTCCAGACGACTGACCGAAACCCCCAGCAGCCGCAGAGGCAGGGATTCCACGCGTTCCAGCAGTTCCTTGGCGATGGAGAAGATTCGCGGCCCGAGGTTGGTGGGATAATCCAGGGTCTTGGAGCGGGTGACAGTGCGAAAGTCACTGAAGCGTGCCTTGAGAGTCACGGTCCGTCCACGCAGACCCTTGTCTCTCAAGGTGAAAGCTACCTCTTCGCTGAAAGATAGCAGAAACTGGCGCAACTCGGCCCGATCGGCGAGGTCCTCGGCAAAGGTCCGTTCCATACCATGAGATTTCTCTTCACGAACGGGGTTCACTCGACGGTTGTCTATGCCGTGAGCCAGATCATGGATCCAAATGCCTGTGGCCCCAAAGCGGCGGCTGACTTCATCGCGCTCAAGCCTGGCCAGATCCCCCACAGTCTCCACGCCCAACCCATTCAGTCTCTGGGTCATGCGCGGCCCCACCCCAAATATCTTGGAAACGGGCAAGGGATCGAGAACCTTCCGAATCTCCGCAGGCCGAATCACACAGAAGCCATCGGGCTTGTCCAAATCGCTGGCAATCTTGGCCAGGAACTTGGTAGGCGCAACTCCAACGGATGCCACCAACCCGGTTTCGCGCAGGATGTCCGCACGGATCATATGTCCCACTTGCTCTCCATCACCAAAGAGACGCTCAGTGCCGCTGATATCGAGGAAGGCCTCATCCAGGGAGAGAGGTTCCACCAACGGCGTGTAGCGCTGAAAAATGTCCATCACCTTGCGGCTGACTGTGGTGTACTTGTCGAAGTCCGGGGGCAAGAGCACCAGGTCGGGACAACGCCTCCGCGCCTCGGCACTGGGCAGGGCCGAGTGCACACCAAACTTGCGCGCCTCGTAGCTCGCCGCTGAGATCACCCCGCGCCCGGAGGCAGGCCCCCCCACGCACACGGGCAGCCCAGCAAGGGACGGATTGTCCCGCACTTCGACGGACACATAGAAGGCGTCCATGTCCACATGCAGGATGGACGGAGCAGGTTCGGTGGGCATGACCAGTTGCAGGAGATCCGCGAGAAACCCGAATGTTGGGGGGGGGCCTCTTCGAATGGGGGCTCCGCATCCTAACCGGGGCCACCCCGGGCGCTGCGAGGACCCATCAAAAGCACCTCCCTGGTCGTCTGGAAGGGGTGTCTGCCAGCTAAGATCCGGCACCATGTCCCCGAGCAAGGTCTGTATCGAAGCACTCGGACTTGAGCTGCCCGCCGAACGAGTCACTTCTGACGAGTTGGAGCAGAGAATCGAGCCCCTTCTGACCCGGCTGGGTCTCTCCCGAGGCCGCCTTGAACTGATGAGCGGCATCGTCGAGCGCCGACTCTGTCCCCCGGATACGCTGCCCAGCAGCCTCTCCATCGCTGCCGCCAGGGATGCCTTGGGACGTACGGCCCTGGATCCCAGCCGGATCGGACTCTTGATTCATGCAGGGGTCTGCAGGGACTTCCTCGAACCTGCCACCTCATCAGTAGTGCATGCGGGCTTGGGCCTTCCACCCAGTTGCGCAGCCTTCGATCTGTCCAACGCCTGCCTTGGTGTGGCAGACGGCATGGCTGTTGCCGCTCAGGCGATCCGCGGCGGCTCGATCCAAGCGGCGCTGGTCACTACCGGCGAAGACGGGCGGCCATTGATCGAGACCACAATCGCCTCTTTGATGGCAATCGATGACGACCGAGAAGCGCGCAAGGCTCTCAAGAGGGCCTACGCCTCTCTGACAATCGGCTCGGGGGGGGCAGCGGTCTTGCTGGTGGCCGAGGAACTCTCCAGCACATCCCATGTATGGCTCGATTCCACGGCCCAGGCAGACACCAAGTCGGTGGGGCTCTGCGCGGGCGATCGTGCAGCAGATGGCGGACTGGTAATGGTCACCGACTCCGAAGCTCTCCTACAGGCGGGCAATGCTTTGGCCGCACGGACGTTCGAAGAATTTCTGTTCCAGCAAGACTGGACCCGAGACAGCATCGATCGCATCATCACACACCAAGTTGGTAGCGCCCATCGCAAGTTACTGCTTGAGACTCTTGAACTCGATCCCAACAAGGACTTCCCCAGCGTGCAGACGCTGGGAAACATGGGCTCTGCATCTTTGCCCGCCACGTTGCATCTGGCCGCGGAAAAGGGCTTTATTCAACGGGGCGAGCGCATCGCTCTGCTGGGGATTGGCAGCGGCTTGCAATGCCGAATGACGGCCCTGCAGTGGTAGACCCAAGGCCAGAACCGAACATGACTTCCTCCTCTCTGCTCGAATGCGTCGTGATGGAACCTGGCCGCCCCGCCGATTCTGCGGTGATCTGGCTGCATGGTCTAGGTGCCAGCGGTTTTGATTTTCCGCCCATCGTCGGAGAACTCGGCCTGCCTGACGACCACGGCATTCGTTTCATCTTCCCTCACGCGCCCCAGATTCCCGTAACCGTCAACGGAGGCATGGTCATGCCCGCCTGGTACGACATTCTGGCCATGGACTTTGATCGCCAGGTCGATGAGCTGGGGGTGCGAAACTCAGCGAAACACCTCGGGTGTTTGATAGAGCGCGAGCGGTCGCGGGGCATCGAGGCCGAACGGATTGTCTTGGCGGGGTTCAGTCAGGGGGGTGCTATCGCTCTGCACCAGGCACTGCGCCACCCCGATCGCCTGGCGGGTTTGATCCTGCTCTCGACCTACATCGCTGCGGACTGTGACCTGGAAGAGGAGCGCACAGCCATCAACCAGGACCTTCCGATCTTCCAAGCCCACGGTACCCGGGACCCCATGGTGACCCACGGAATGGGGCTCAAGGCCAGGGCTCGCCTCGAGGACTTGGGTTATCGGGTGCAATGGGAGGAGTACACCATGGAGCATCAGGTCGTGGCAGAGGAGATCACCGCCCTGGGAATCTGGCTGCGTGAAGCCTTGGCACCTGAAGCCAATTAGAGAGGTCCTGAGGGAATCGCCGGGACCTGGGCATAGAAATCCCTAATTGTGAGGGGGAGATTCCCCTTCTAGGCTTGCGGGGCACTCCCACCAGGTCTTACAACCCTTGCCTACGCAGATATCAAGAATTCGTGAAATCTGTGACGACCCAATTGAGCACCCCCGTGAAGCCCCCCACCGAGACCAGCCAAACCGAACTGGTCCCTTTCCTGGCCCCCGATCTGGCCGCAGAACTGCCGGCCTTTGAAGCGTTCTTCAAAGCCTTTGGCTTCAAGCAGATCCACGGACGCATCTGGGGTCTGCTAGTGCTCGCAGGCAAGCCCATGTCGAGCAAAGAAATCGCGGCCGAACTCGCGATCAGTTCCGGCGCCACCAGCACAACCCTCAAGGAGTTGATCGACTGGGGCGCGGTTCATTCGACCTTTGATCCCCCTCGACGTTGCAACCTGCACGCGGCGGTGGAGAACACTCTCTCCATCGTGGCGACGGTCTTGCGCCGCCGGGAACAGGTCGCCTTCCAGAACTTCCGCGAGGGAGCAAATCGCGCCCTCGATGTGATACGTAAACGCCACGGCAACAAGGATCCGCGGGTCCTGACCCTGCGCTCTGTGCTCTCCACCTGCGATATCGCCGATGCGGTCATGCAGTTGGTTTTCAGCAGCGTGCACGGTGCCCTGGGTGACCCCCAAAGCCTGCTATCCAAGGCAATTGGCACAGCCCTCAAGGTGGGCGGTGTGGCCCTGCCCGGTGCGCGCAAACAGCGCGAATTCGAACATCTCAGCGGAAAAGACCTTGCCGACGAAGAATCGCTTGAAGGGGCGATCTTGAAGCCGAAGGGTGCCGAGCCCGAGCAATCTCGCGGGGACAACAGGAATGACTGACCTTGCACGCATCGTAATCACGGGGGTCGGGCTGACGTCTCCCAACGGTAATTCCCTTACCAAGTACCGCAGCAACCTGCTTTCGGGCGTCAGTGGCGTCAGTCCCTGGGAGATCAGACACTTTGGCAAGACCGTTGCTGGCCAGTGCGACTTTGAAGCCACGCGCTACCAAACCCGCAAGGCCCTGCGCAGGGGAACACGAGCAGGCTCCATCGCAATTTTCTGCGCCCACGAAGCCGTCACCGCCGCCCAAATGGACCTGGACAAATTGGGCCGGGATCGAGTGGGTGTCTATGTAGGCACCACAGAACACGGCAATGTGGAAACTGAGCAACAGATCCACGAAGTCAGCCAATACGACTTCGATCTCTCATTTTGGTCCCACCACCACAACCCGCGCACGGTGGCCAACAACCCGGCCGGGGAAGTAACCCTCTCCCTTCCCGTAACGGGCCCCCACTACACCGTGGGCGGTGCCTGCGCTGGAGGCAACCTGGGTCTCATCCAGGGGGCCCAAATGCTGCAGTTGAACGAGGTGGACATGGCTCTCGCCGGCGGCGTCTCCGAGAGCATCCACACCTTTGGCATCTTTGCCTCCTTCAAGTCCGAAGGAGCCCTGGGCCAACACGAGGACCCGACTCAGGTTTCACGCCCCTTCGACAAGGGCCGTAACGGCATAGTGGTCAGCGAGGGAGGCTGCTTGTTCGCCATGGAACGCTTGGAGGACGCCCAACGCCGGAACGCGCCGATCATAGCCGAAGTCCTTGGCTGGCAGGTGAATTCCGACGCCACGGATTTCGTTCTGCCGAATCCCGAGCGCCAAAACCAATGCATGCGCGGAGCGATCCAACGCGCGGGTTTGCGAGCCGAGGATATTCACATCGTCAACACTCACTCCACGAGCACACCGTTGGGCGACGTCCAGGAGTGCCAGGCGATCAACGAGGTCTTCGGGGACAGCGCCAACACCAGCATCAACAACACCAAGAGTTTCATCGGGCACACCATGGGTGCCGCTGGTGCCCTTGAGTTGGCGGGCAATCTGCCCTCCTTTCAAGACGGCTGGGTGCACCCGACCATCAATGTGCCGGACCTGGACCCCGAGTGTGCAATGCGCGGGCTGGTGCTGGAAAAACCCCACAAGAACGAACAAGTCGAGACCATTCTGAACCTCTCTTTCGGAATGCTCGGAATCAACTCAGCGGTCATAGTTGGCCGTCCTCCCTCCTGAACTGATCGACTGATCACCACGACACCCAAGCCAACGGGCAAATCTGACATGACAAACGAAGACATCATCCAAGCCGTCAAGGACATCATCAGCACCATTGCTCCCGACGAAGAAGTCGAGGATCTCAAGACAGATGTCTCTCTGAGGGAGCAAATTGAGCTGGACTCCATGGACTTCCTCGACATCGTGATGGAACTGCGCAAGCGCTATGGCGTGAATGTGCCGGAGGAAGACTACAAGGCTCTGGCCAGTCTGGATAGTTGCGTGGATTACCTCGCACCGCACCTGGCGGGCAAAGAGCTGGTCACCAGCTAAGCCGCAGGTCCTCACGGTGAAACCCACAGACGAGCGCGCTGATGCCGTCGTGATCGGTGCGGGTCCTGCAGGTCTCGCCGCTGGAATCAGATTGGCACAAGCAGGCCTCTCTACAGTGGTGCTCGAAAGGCACTGGCTGTGGGGCGGCTTGAACTCGTTCTACAAACTAGGAGGCCGCACCTATGATGTGGGCCTGCACGCCCTGACCAACGCGGCACCAAGAAGCGCGCGCAAACTGCCTCTGCCACGGGTCATGCGCCAGTTGAGGATCCCCCTGGAGGCTCTGGAACTGGGAGATCAACTCGGTTCGAGCACCGTATTTCCGGAAGTCTCCCTCAACTTCAGCAACGAGTTCGAGCAACTCGCCAACGAAGTGCGCGTCAAGTTTCCTAGCTCTTGTGAAGCGTTCGATGAACTGGCGCGGGAACTCTGCGCCAGCCCCCATGATGTCCGAGGAGGACCAGTCAGCACGCGACAGGAACTGCTTCGACGCCTGGGAGATGAGTTGCTGGTGGACCTGCTGCTGCACCCCCTGCTTTGGTATGGCTCCCCCACGCCAAACGACATGAGCTGGTCCTTGTTTGTCGTGCTTTGGAAGAGCATCTATGAAGAGGGCTTTGCAAGACCCAAAGGGGGAGTACGGCCTCTGCTCAAGTTGCTCACAAGGCGCCTGGAAGCCGCTGGCGGCACCTTACGCCTCAGATCCGGCGTCCAAGAGGTGCTGCACGGGAACGGACAGACCGAAGGAGTGGTGCTCGACGACGGCACTGTTGTGCGCGCACCCCTTGTGCTGTCAAGCGCAGGCCTCGTGGAGACCCTGGGCATGATCGGCGATGATGGGCAACAACGCGCACGGGAAACACCGGTTGGCTCCATGACCTTTGTGGAAAGCTGCACTCATCTGAAACAAAGCGCACCGTCTCTCGGCTTCGACAAGACGATCACCTTTTGGAACAACAGCCCCAGGGGAATATACGCCCCCAGCACACCCGAGCCTTTTGACGCCCGCAGCGGCGTGCTTTGCATCCCGGAGAACTATGCAGGCCAGGATCCCGAACCAGAGGGCATCCTGCGCATGACCGTACTCTCCCAGGCAGCCGCATGGGATGGCCTTGAAGAAAGCCACTACGCAAGGCAAAAGGAGGCCGCCTACCAGGCATCCCTGGCCGCGGTTGCCCAGTTTGCCCCGGATCCCAGCCCCCATGTGGTCGCCCGGGATGTGTTCACCCCACGCACCATCAAGCACTTCACCTCAAAACTGGGTGGCGCGGTCTATGGCGTCTCCACGAAGGTGCCCCACGACGCGACGAAAATCGCCGGCTTGCACATCATCGGTACGGACAACGGCTTTCTCGGAATCGTTGGGGCTTTGGTGGGCGGGGCAGGCGTGGCCGCTTTTGCCGCTGCAGGTGCCCGACCCCAAGGCCAGGGAGCAGTCCCATGAGCCGCGACACTCACTTCCACGCGGGCAGCCGGGATGGCAAACGCACTCCAAGAATCGATCCCCTCGGCAAGGCCCAAGACCACTACGACGTGATCGTCATCGGCTCAGGCCTCGCCGGACTGACCAGCGCCAACATCCTGGCCCGAGCGGGGCACAAGGTCTGCGTGCTTGAGCAGCACTACAATCTGGGTGGCATGGCCACCTGGTTCAAGCGCCGAGGAGGTCATGTGTTCGACATTTCCCTGCACGGTTTCCCCTTCGGCATGAAGAAAACCGTGCGGCGTTACTGGAGCCCGGAACTGGCCAAGCGCATTGTCCAACTCGACGGAATCCGCTTCGACAACCCCCAATTCAGCTTCGATACGGCCTTCACCAAAGAGGACTTCACCCACAAGCTGGTCCAGATCATGGGCTGTGACCCTGCAGCGGTGGATGCGTTCTATTCTGACCTGGCCGAAATGAACTACTACGACGAAGACACACGCACCACCGGCGATGTGTTCGAGCAGTACTTCCCCGGCCGCAACGATGTGCACCGCTTGCTCTTGGAGCCGATCTCCTACGCCAACGGCGCACACTTGGACGACCCGGCGATCTCCTTTGGCATCGTGTTTTCGAATTTCATGTCGAAGGGGGTGTTTACCTTCACCGGCGGCACGGACCTCTTGATCCGGGACATCAAGGAATCTCTCAAAGCCAGTGGAGTGGAACTCTTCAGCCGTGTGCAGGTGGAACGCATCCTGATCGATCAGGGCCGGGTGCAAGGGGTCCTGGCTGGAGACCGGGAAATCGGTGCCAAGGTGGTGATCTCCAATGCGGGCCTGCACCCCACCATCAAGAACCTGATCGGCCCCGATCATCTGAGCGAAGAGTTCTACACCGGCGCCATGCAAGTGCGACCCAACTGCTCCTCGACCCAGGTCTTCATGGGCCTGGCCAAGAACTACGAATTGCCCTGGATCGCGGACCTCTTTTTCACATCCACCCGCAAGACCTTCGACAGCCAGGCTCTCTGCGATCAGTTTGGCGAGAGCCGCACCTACAGCTTCTACTACCCCAAAGTGCGTCCGGGCACGGGGCGCAGCTCTGTTGTGGCCTCAATGAACGCAAACTGGAGCGACTGGAACGAACTGGACGAGAGCGCCTACGCAGAAGCCAAGACCCGTCTGGAGCAGGAGACCCTCGCCGACCTGGAGCAACGGATGCCGGGCCTGACCCAACACATCACACACACCGAAACTGCCACGCCCCGGACCTTTGAGTTCTACACCCAACACCTGCGCGGGGCCTCCTTTGGCACAAAGTTCGAGGGCCTGCCCTACTCCATGCAACTTCCCGAACAGGTGGAAGGCCTTTACCACGCAGGCTCGGTGGGCATCATCATGAGCGGCTGGTTGGGCGCTGCCAACTACGGAGCCATTACCGCCAACCGTGTGGACGCCCACCTTTGCTCCGTGCTAGAACACATGCTCAAACAAGCGCCATAGGGCACATCCCCCATGAGATTTTCCAATCAACGCGTCATCATCAGCGGCGGAACCCGTGGCCTTGGCCGAGCGGCCAGCCTGGCCTTCCTCTCGGAAGGCGCTCTGGTGCAAGCGACCTACAGAGGCAATGAAGAAGCCGCCGAAGAACTGCGCTCCCTGGCCGGAGACAACGTCGAACGCCTGACCCTGACTCGCTGCGATGTGAGTCAGGAGGCAGAGGTGCAGGCTCTCTGGGATGAGATCGGCGACCAACCGATCTCTGTGCTGATCAACAATGCTGGCATCCGCCGGGATGCCCTGATGCCCCTGATGGACAAGGCCGACTGGCAGACAGTACTCGACACCAATCTGACCGGCGGGTACCTCATGAGCCGTGGCGCGGTCAAGAACATGATGGCCCAGCGCTATGGTCGCATCCTCTTCGTGACCTCCCCCACCAGTCGCATCGGCTTCCAGGGCCAAACCAACTACGGTGCCTCAAAGGCCGGGCAGATCGGCCTGACCCGTAGCCTGTGCAAGGAAGTGGCCTCCCGTGGCATCACGGTCAACTGCGTCAGTCCGGGGTTCATAGCTACGGAGTTGCTGGATGATCTACCACCGGAACTGATCAAGGAGTACAAGAAATCCGTGCCTGCCAGACGCTTCGGCAAGCCCGAAGAGGTGGCGGCTGCCCTCATGTTCCTGGCCTCCGCCGACGCCGCCTACATCAACGGCACCACCCTGGAGGTCGCAGGTGGAATCTGATCAGGCCCTCAATCTCGACCCCGCCACGATCCTGCCCCACGCAGATCCCTTTCTGCTGGTCAGTCGTGTACTGGAACTGCAGGCAGACGGTGTAACCTGCGAATGGGATGTGGCCGCAGATCTGGACATCTTTCAGGGCCACTTCCCCGGTAATCCGGTTCTGCCCGGGGTCTACATCTGTGAGCACTGTTTCCAGAGCGCGGCCATCGCCATCTATTGCGCGGACCAGGACAGTGCCGATCCCCCCACCGGCACCCCCGTGCTGGTGCGCATCGAGAACGCACGCTTCAAGCGCATGGTGCGTCCCGAAGAAACCCTGACCACCCAGGTCAAGATCACCGACTCCCTGGCCAACGCCCGTTGGTGCAAGGCAGAGGTGCGTGTACAAGCGGAGTTGGTGGCACGCATCAAGTTCATGCTGGCCGTGAAGCAAGAAGATGGAGACGAATCCTGATGGACGACTGGCTGCAACTCAAAGGCAAGCGGGTGTTGGTCACGGGCCTCTCAAACCGACGCAGCGTGGCGGCCTTTATCGGCCAGGAACTGCGCGCGGTAGGCGCCCTGCCGATCTGGATGGTGCGCACAGAGGAACGCCGCGAGGAGGTCACCAAGATCACCCGCGATGACCCCGTCTTCAGCTGCGATGTGCGAGAGCAGAACCAGATCAACGCACTGGCAGAAGAACTCAAACCCCTGGGTCCCCTGCATGGTCTGGTGCACTCGATCGCCTTCGCACGCTATGAGGGCGGAGCCCAGGCCTTCCACAAGACACCTCGAGAGCATTTCTTGGAAGCGGTGGACGTATCCTGTTTCTCCCTGATCGCCCTCGCCGAAGCATTGGAAGAGCAAATGGCAGAGGGATCATCGGTGGTCACCATCTCGATCTCCACTACCACCATGGCCGCGGAAAGCTACGGCTACATGGCTCCAGCGAAAGCGGCGCTTGATTCCGCCGTGGCGTTCCTGGCCAAGTCCCTCGCGACGAAACAAGTGCGGGTCAACGCTGTGCGCGCAGGCCTGCTCAAAACACGCTCTTCCGCCGGCATTCCCGGCTATGCGGATGCGTGGCTGTTTGCGGAGCAAGCGACCCTTCGGCATGAGGGACTGAGCACAGAAGAGGTGGCCCAGGCCGCCCTGTTCCTGCTTTCCCCGCGCTCATCAGGCATCGCTGGCCAGGGCGTGGTGGTGGATGCGGGCATGGGCTTGAATTACTTCGACGCCACGATCCTGGATCGCGCGACTCGTCTCGAGGGTCTCTGACCCGCAGCAACGGCCGCCTGCTTGCCCTTCTAGAAATCTACGCTGGAATCCGCTCGCCCCTCGGGAGCCCCTCCCAGGGGGACTCCATCGGTGATCACCCTGTTTCCAGGGCACCAGGAGCCCTCCTATCCGATTTCAGGGGCAACCGGCCAGGGCCCCTTTGATTGGTCAATTCTAGATCGCCACCCAGCAGTTCCCTAGTCTGGCTGCAGAGGGGGCTTGGTCTTCTGCAGGGCAGAACAGCAGGAGCGACGGCCGAGATCCATGCACAAGATCCTGTCGAAAAAAAATGCGCTGACCCAATTTTCTCCTGCACTGCTGCTGCTCTTCGCGGCCTGTGGTGGAGGCGGCTCGGGCCCTGGGCCCGGAGTCATCGGTGACCCGACACCAGGCTCCCTGGTCACAATCGGCCCCGGTCCCCACCCGCGCATCGACCTGCCCGGACGCCTGTCGGTGCTCTTGCAGGTGCTCGCCGATGATGGCCGCCCGGTACCTGGCTTGGATGCAGCAGACTTCCTCTTACATGAAAACGACTCCCTGGTCAGCACCAGCGAGAGCCAACAACGATTACTGCCCAAGCCCCGCATCTTCCGGGCCTACACCCACCTGTTGCTGGACCTTTCTGGCAGCGTGGCGGGTAATCCCGAAGGCCTGGCGGCAGAACTTGCCGCCGCCCATGCGTTTGTAGACGAGGCACTGGCCGAGCCCTCCGTGGAGGTAGCAATTTCCTGGTTCTTTGGAGCCCCTGACAGCGTGCCCGGCTATCTGCCCGGATCTTCTGGCCCGCTGGGCTTCAGCGCCAACGCAGCCCAGCTTCATGCGGCCATCGACAATGTGGACGACGTGACCGTGACCAGCAACTCCACCAACCTCTTCGGCGCGGTGCTCGATGGCCTGGCGGTATTGGATGAAGCCGCTGCAAATGCAGATGCAATTGGTCTTGAATTCTTCTCCCTCAACCTGATCACTTTCACCGACGGCACTGACCAGGCAGGCCTGGTGACTCGAGATGCTGCGGTGGCGGCCCTTGAGGCAGGAGATTACTCGGCCTACACCATCGGACTGGGGGACGAAATCGACACACAGAGCCTGACCCTGCTGGGTCCAGATGGGTTTGTTCAAGCAGCCAATCTGCCAGACCTGACGCCTGGCTTCACCGATGTGGCCAAAGATGTGCGTGACCTGGCCAACAGTTTCTACCTGGTGAGCTACATATCTCCCAAGCAGCACGGCTCGGGCAGCAACACCTTGCGCATCACCGCCAGTCGTGATGGGGATTCCGCTTCCCTGGAATTGACTTTTCTGGCGGACTACTTCTGCGGAGGCGCAGGTTTTCTGGATTCAATGGCCCAGACAAGCGCAGGAACTGGCGCAGCCCTGACCCAGTTGGCCCACTGGCCCAACAACGGCAGCCTGACAGCGGGCTGGCAGGACAGCGGCAACGGAAGCCAGCGCACTCTGTTCCTGGAGGCGCGTGACCAGGACCTCGCTCCGGATGCAGACTTTGGCGTGGCGGGTCGCCTGGAAATCGCAGCCCTGGGAGCCGCCGACCATATCTCCTGCGGCGAACTGCTCTCTGACCCCCTGACCGGCCGCAGCCAGCTTGCCCTCACCCTGCGCTCGGAAGCGGCGGATCCCAGCCCATCAGTGCAGGTCTTGCGCCTCGATCAAGACGGCAGCACAAGTGACAGCTGGACTCCTGCTCCGGGTGCGGACGCCCCACGAGAAGTGGTTGCCATGGCCTCCCATCCCGGCGGTGGCCTCGTACTTCTGGCCTCCCGTGACAGCGGAGACCTGGCGATTTGGCGAATCCTGGAGACCCCGTTCGGACTGGACACATCCTTTGGCACAGATGGAGTTGCCTCCTGGAACATCTCCGCTGACATCACTCCCCGGGCCCTGGCCGTGCGCGCAGACGGACGCGTCCTGGTGGCAGCAACTGCCCACAACCCGGTGGCCGCCGCAACGGACATGCTGCTCGTGCAATGGAATTCCGATGGCAGCCTGGACACGGACTTTGGCATCCAAGGGGTGGTGCGCAACTTCGGCACCTTCCAAAACGATGTGGTGGGCACGCCTCAAGCCCTGCAGGTCGACGCCCAGGACCGAGCCGTGTGTGTGGGCTTCTTGGCAGCCGCCCCCGGCGCCGCCCACCCCTCACCAGCTTTTTGGCGCAGCGATGCCAGCGGACTACCGGATCTGACCTGGATCGGAAACAGCTCTGGGCCCTATGCAGGCACCGGATTGGTTGCCCTGGGCCCGGTGTTCACCGGCGAACCAGCGGTCCTTTTTGGTCGTGACTCCGGTGCGACCGCGTTCACATTGCGAGACGATGGTTCAATCCTTGCAGTTGGCACACGCCAGAACGCCGAGGGACACACAGACCTCGCATGGTGGCGGTTAGACAACCAAGGACGCTTGGATCACTCCTGGAACGGCACAGGTTTCATGATCGAGGACGGCACCCTGGAGGACAACGCCTTCGAGACCTCTGCCTCGCTCCTGATCGACGGCACCGGGCGCGTCTTGGCAGCGGGTTCGAGCACCTTGGGCACGGAACCCAAGCGCGCACTCTTGTGGATCGACCAGGATGGCGCACGCACCTTTGCGCCCCTGGGCATGCACTAGATCGGAACGACTCCTCGCCATACACGGTGCACCCGTTCGGCCACCCTTGTCCAGGCAAAGGGAGCGCATGTCTGCTGCGTGACGGGGGGCGCAGGACCCGCGTCCAAGGCCTCAGCCAAGGTCGCTTCCAGGTTCCGCACGAAGCCCGCCTCGGCACCCGGAGCCAGGGAATCGGGTCCCCTAAGTTCTGGCATGGGACACAGATGCAGTCGATCCCCAAGGGCTTCGGCCAACCCGGAACGCACTCCAGGCAGATCAGTGCACACCAAACGACAGCCCGAGGCCGCAGCTTCCACCAGCACCAGTGGCAAACCTTCATAAAGGCTCGGCAGAACCAGCACCTGGCTCTGGACCATTGCCTCGGCCAGGTCCCGAGGGCGCAAGCGCCCAAGCAAACACACCCCAAGAGTGTCTTCCATACGCTGTTCCAGCCGGCGTCCCTCCTCGCCGCTGCCAGCTCCAGCAATGGCAAGCTCGATTTCTGGCCGCTCAGACCTCAGTTGACTGAATGCCGTAAGCAGAGGCCCCAGCCCCTTGGCAGCAGCCCACTTGCCCGCAAAGAGCATCCTGCCCCTTGGTGCCGGAGAAGACCCAGGCACAAAGATCTCCTGATCAAAACCCGCACCCACTATGTGCACCTGCCCCTCATCAAGCGCAAGCACACGGGCATAGTCCTCCGCGTGTTGCTCGTGCAGCACGCACACAGCGGCAATCCCCGACAAAGCCGCGCGCACGCCCTCTGCCAGGCGCGGCAGCAACCCCATCTGGCGCAACCCCGTACCGTGCCCGTGCACAATCACCGGAACCGAACCCGCCAACTCGCAAGCGATCCCAGCTCCAATCCAAGCGTGATGGGCATGAATCACATCGGGCTGGAACTCGTTCAAGCTGCGAGCCAGACGCGTTCCCAGCACCTGCCCATAGACCCCCAACTGCTCAGCATCCATCTCACCAAAAACCGTGCTGGCATAGGGCATCACATCGCTCATGCCTGGAATCGCAAAGGGCAATTCACCCCCCTCGCCGCAGCGGATCACCTGCAGGTGCTCCGGGTCAAGGCCTCCTACGCTCGGCACATCTTCCCCCACAGGCAAGAGGCACAGAACGCGTTGCTCAAGCCCTTGCTGCCGCCCCCACCCCACCAAGGCATGCAAAGTGGTCCCGCTTCCGGTCCACCCGGGCCGCTGGGTCAAAAAGTGAAGAACGCGCATGGGTCGAGGCAGAATAACTGCTGGGGATGCTCATGGCCGCGCCCCATCCCCTGGTCCTCTCAAGCAGACGTCAGAATGATCCCTGGAGGCCGAACCCGACCCAATGAACCAGCTCTCGCGCCCTGGTGACCTCCCCTCTAGCCCTGATCCCAGCCGCTCCAACTGCGGGCAAGAGCCCATTTTATGGTCTCGGGATCCTTGGCCGCCTCAGTGCAGAGCCGCTCGGCACGGGGCATGACCCCCACCCGGCCAAGGTCCAAACGGTCCGCGTCCCAACAGGTCTGCACCGTGGGATGGGCCTCGGTCAGACCCGCGGTATGGGCCCTGCATGCAATCAGAAGATGCTCGAAGGGCTCATCTTCGATCTCGAACCACGTGCCACGCATTTCTACCGCCAACTGAGCTCCGCGCGCGCCATGCCCTGGATCATGTCCATCATTCAGGCGCCTGCAGTCGTGATAGACCGAGAACAACTCGACCACCTGGGGATCGGCGCCAGTTCTTTCGGCCAGGAACAGACCATTGTCCCTCACCCGCCGCCAATGGGGAATCCCGTGGATACCTTCCAGCCGCAGGCAGTATCCCTTGAGGACCTCTTCAATCAGATTTTCGATGTGCATGGGGATCCTACTCAAGGTCCGCGATCAGGATTCGAAGGGTCATCAGGAACCAGGCCCTGCGGCACCGAGAAGTACGCTAATCTCTAGACCCATGTCCTCAAGAAGTCAAACCGCGGCAAACATTTGTGTGCTGGCAACTCCAGTCGCGCCCCTTAAGGGGCGCGAAAAAGTTTTGATTCAACGAGCCGCTTCCCGTGAGGCCCTCGCCATGGCAGCCGCACGAGCCGGCGCACCGGACGGTCCCTGGGAACAGGAAGAGGAAGGCGGGCGGCCTCTGCCCAAGGACGGCTGGCACTGGTCCGTGACCCATGACGCGCATTTTGTCGCGGCGGTTGTGGCCCAGGTACCTGTTGGCATCGACACAGAACAAATAACTCTTCGCCGTCGGGAGATGATTGAGCGAATCCTGGATGGATCCGAACGAGATCTACTGGAAGGCAACGGTGAGGCCTTAGCCTTCACCCGGGCTTGGTGCGCCAAGGAGGCCGTGCTCAAGGCCACAGGAATCGGGATCGGTGGACTCTCGCGCTGCAAGATCCGGGGGCGCAAGGGTGCAGACCTCTCCCTGTACCTGGATGGCAAGGACTGGCGAGTGATACAGAGACGCAAGGGAAAGAGTCTGTTCGCAGTGACAGTGGACACTCCCGAGGTGCAGTACGATTGGAACGAAACGGAACTTGGGTTTGATCCCTGGAGCGAAGAGGAATGCGAATGATGAAAACCGATCGTGGGTTGCTGCGTCTCCTGGCCTGGCTGGGCTTTGCCGGTTTGGGCATTACGGCCCAGTTGAATGGGCAGGAGAGGCCGCCCCAACGCCCCCCCAACATCGTCTTTTTTATGGCCGATGACCTGGGATATGGGGAAGTGGGAGCCTTCGGACAGAAACTGATCCCAACCCCCAACATCGACTCCCTGGCCCGGGACGGCATGATCTTTACCAACCACTACTCGGGCAGCCCGGTCTGCGCCCCCAGTCGTTGCGTGCTGTTGACCGGCCTGC
>JABABA010000026.1 GCA_014238415.1 Planctomycetota bacterium
GCAGCGTTGCTCCAGGGCCTGTACCTGTTGAAGCCAGACTAGATCTTCCATTGGCTGCGCGTCTGCTGGGGACCTATATCGAGAAAGAAGTCCAGAACCAGAACCTCTTCTCTTTCAGCCAGTCGATCCAACTAGGCTATGACGCCGGTCTGATTCAGGACCAGACCTATGAATTCGTAATGGCCAACGCGCGCAAGCTAAACGACACGGTTCAACCTGAGCGCGATCGGCTGTTTGGTTACTTTGGTCTGCGCACCGTGTACGACCGTTACCTGCTCAAGCATCCTGAAACACGCAAGGTACTGGAGACTCCCCAGTACTTCTTCATGCGAGTAGCCTGCGGCCTGGCAGATACCCCAGGCGATGCGCGAGACTTCTATGCCCTGATCTCCTCTCTGAGGTATCTGCCTTCG
Source organism: Planctomycetota bacterium (assembly GCA_014238415.1). GTDB lineage: Bacteria > Planctomycetota > UBA1135 > UBA1135. The sequence continues at coordinate 414 of JABABA010000026.1, forward strand.
TCTCCGACCCTGTTCAACTCAGGAACGCGCCACACTCAGTTGAGTTCTTGCTACCTGCTCGACTCACCAGAAGATGACTTGAAGTCAATCTATGATCGCTACCAGGACATCGCCCAATTATCCAAATTCGCGGGCGGCATCGGCGTCTCCTGGTCACGGGTGCGCAGCCGAGGCTCTTTGATCCGCGGTACCAACGGCGAGTCAAATGGCATCGTGCCCTGGCTGAAAACCCTTGATTCCTCGGTGGCTGCAGTTAACCAGGGCGGACGACGCAAAGGTGCCGCCTGTGTCTATCTGGAGACCTGGCACGCGGACATCGAAGAGTTTCTCGAATTGCGCGACAACACCGGGGACGAGGCGCGCCGTACCCATAACCTGAACCTCGCCAACTGGGTACCGGACCTGTTCATGGAGCGTGTTGAAGCGGACGAGGACTGGTCGCTCTTCGATCCCAAGACCCTGCCCCAGCTGACGGACACCTTCGGAGATGCCTTCCGCGAAACGTACCTGCAGGCAGAGAAGGACGGCCTGGCCGTGCGATCGCTCAAGGCCCGCAAGCTATACGCACGCATGATGCGCACCTTGGCCCAGACCGGCAACGGCTGGATGACTTTCAAGGACTCAAGCAACCTGAAGTGCAACCAGACCGCTACCGAAGGCGACACAGTACACCTATCGAATCTGTGTACTGAGATTCTCGAGGTCACACAGAAAGACGAGACAGCGGTTTGCAACCTGGGCTCGGTGAACCTGGGCAAGCTGGTACTCAACCGTGATGGAGTGACAAGCTTTGACTTCGATGCCCTTGGCAAGATCGTTCGCACGGCCGTACGCTACCTAGACCGGGTGATAGACGTCAATTTCTACCCCACCCCCGAATCCGCTGGATCCAACAGCCGTTGGAGACCGATTGGGCTCGGTTGCATGGGCCTGCAGGATGTCTTCTTTCAGATGCGCCTTCCCTTCGATTCAGAAGAGGCGCTGACACTCTCTACCCTCATCCAAGAACACATCTATCTGAATGCCATGCGCACATCCTGCGAGTTGGCCAAGGAAAATGGTCCACACAAGGCATTCAATGAAACCCGCGCCGCAAGGGGTGACCTGCAGTTCGATCTGTGGGACATCAAGCCGACCCTCAAAGACGAATGGGAGACCCTCAAGAAAGAGATTGCTGAATTTGGCCTACGGAACTCCCTCACAGTCGCAATCGCCCCAACAGCGACAATAGCCACCATCGCGGGTTGCTATGAATGCATCGAGCCGCAGGTTTCCAACCTCTTCAAGCGCGAAACCCTCTCGGGAGATTTTGTGCAGGTAAACAACTACCTTGTGGATGACCTCAAGCAGCGTGGGTTGTGGGACGTGGAAATGCGTTCGCGGATCAAGCAGGCCGAGGGCTCGATTTCTGAAATCGACAAATTGCCTGAGGAATTGCGGACCCTCTACCGCACAGCATGGGAGCTGCCCCAGAAATCCCTGATCAACCTCGCGGCTGCACGGGGCCCCTACATCGATCAGAGCCAGTCCCTCAATCTGTTCATGGCATCACCAACCATCGGCAAGCTCTCGTCCATGTACGCCTACGCCTGGCGCACGGGACTCAAGACTACCTATTACCTGCGCTCACGCCCGGCTACCCGCATCCGTCAAACCACCGCTGCGTCCAGCCCTCAAGCTGAAGTCAATGACAGCGATGCGGTGACCTGCTCACTTGAAAACCCCGAAAGCTGCGAAGCCTGCCAGTAGCGTTCTTGTTAGACCCCCTACCTCGCCCTTTAGCCACATGACCAGCAGAATTCTCGATCCCGGCTTCAATCTTACTTTGCGTCCGATGAAATACCCGATCTTCTATGACATGTACCGGGACGCGATCAAGAACACCTGGACTGTGGAGGAGGTGGATTTTTCCACGGATGTAGTGGATCTGGACCAGCGGCTCCTGCCCGCAGAGCGGCACCTTATTCACCGACTGGTTGCCTTCTTTGCTACGGGAGATGCAATCGTCTCCAACAACTTGGTGCTGTCCCTCTACAAGCACATCAACTCTCCCGAAGCGCGCATGTACCTGTCCCGGCAACTCTATGAAGAAGCCCTGCACGTACAGTTCTACCTGACCCTGTTGGACACCTACATCCCAGATCACAAGGAACGGGAAGAGGCGTTCGACGCGATCAACAGAATCCCCTCAATCAAGGCCAAGGCCGACTTCTGCTTCAAATGGATCGATTCGGTGGCTGATCTGGATGCCACAGATTCACCACAGAAGCGCCAACAGTTCATGCTGAATTTGGTGTGCTTCGCCTGCTGCATCGAGGGCCTGTTTTTCTTCGCAGCCTTTGCTTATGTCTACTTCTTGCGCTCCAAGGGACTATTGAACGGTCTGGCCGCGGGCACCAACTGGGTCTTCCGAGACGAAAGCTGTCACATGTCTTTTGCCCTTGAAGTGGTGCAACTGACACGCGAAGAGTACCCCGATCTCTGGAACGAAGACATCGAAACCAAGATCATTGGCATGCTTGAAGAAGCGGTAGAGTGCGAAATGCAGTTCGCCGAAGACTTGTTGGAGAACGGCGTCCCGGGCCTCTCATTGAAGGACATGCGCACGTACCTGGAGTTCGTAGCTGACCAGCGCCTCAATAACCTGGGTATGGAAGTGCGCTACGGTTCCAAGAACCCTTTCGATTTCATGGACCTGCAGGATGTGCAAGAGTTGTCGAATTTCTTCGAGCGAAAGGTCTCGGCTTATCAAGTGGCCGTAGGTGGTGAAGTAGCCTTCGGCGAGGAATTCTAGAGTCGCTGGTGAGCTCTACCCAAAAAGGTAAGGCGCCTGCACTTCCATCTTTGCTGCGCCCTACCGATCCCCGGGCTAACAGAGCGCCTCGTTGACTCTGTGTCCATGGTTCTGCATTCGTCCCATTATCCCCGTCCCCAGGATTTGTGGTAGAACACAGGATCATGAGAACTGACGCGCCGCCCCTAGCTACTGAACCCCGCTGCATCGGTCGGGGCAGGTCCGGAGTTGTCTTTCTGCTGGAATCCGAAAAGGGGCCCAAGATCGCCCGCAAGGTCTTTGACTCGGGCATGCTTACTCGAGTGGTCCAGTACCTTTTCCTGGGAGCAGGAAACCCCTACGCCTGGAGCGAGCATGCGATGCGCGGCGCTCTCCTGCGTCGCAGAATACTGGCTGAACTCGTACCCATGGCGCTCAACGGGCGCATGCATGTGGCCCGGGCCCTGGGCCATGGTTGGGACGAAGACCGCGCCGCCATGACCCTGGATACTGAATACATCGATGGTGCGCACCCGGCCTTGCACCACCCCCTCAGCCAAAGCGGCAAACAGGACACAGACGAGCTACGCCACGATTTGCTGCCACAACTACAAGGACTTTTGCGTGAGACTGGTTTCGATGGGATGCTATGGCAAGCAGGGCTCGGCAATCCAGTGGCTTTTGCGAACTTCGTGTTGCGCAAGGATGCCAGCGGAGCAACCCATTGGTATTGGGTTGACCTTGAGTCGGGAGTACCCGCACTTTTTCCAGCCCGAATTGGAATCTTGATGGGCACCTATCTGCCGCTTTGCTTCAAGTACCGGGCGCCACTCTTTGACCACACGGACACCACGCGTCTGACGGCCTGGCTGGCCCGCAACAGTGCGCGCCTCGATACAGCCCGGGGGGCAGGGACAGCTGAGCGACTCCTGTCCGATTGCGCAGCCCTTGAGGTTTCAAGCAATGGCTTCTGGCAGCAGACCCGCCTGCAAAAATCAATCGCCAGCCAAGAAGCAAAAGGGCGCATCAGTCCCACGGAAGCGGAGCTCTACGCCCGAAGACCCGTACGCTGGTGGTCCCGGGAAGCTGTGCGCGGAATGCGCGGCATCATCACCCAAACATGGCGCCTTTGGAGGAAAGCTGCAGCTCAATTGCAGCAGGTGCCATGGTTCGTACTCCCCACGCAGGCCTCGTCGTTCATGTTCTCCCAACAGCGCCGAGAACAGGTCGCCCGCGCCGCGACCTTGCTGCGCGTCGACCAATGGACCTCCCGCGGCAGCCTCTCTCCAGCACATGCACGCGAAATCAGAGCAGCAATCTACGAAGAAGACTCGTCCGCCTGGCTCTCCGACTTCGCGATGCACCTGGGCATCAAGCCTCTGGTCAAGACCACCAAATGGATCGTCTTCCCCGCACTCCTGTTGAACGGAACGGTAAGCGAAACCACCGTAGCCCTGGTAATTCTTGCCGGTGGCTCTCTCGCCCGCAGCCTCTACACCAGCCTTCGCACGCTCCAGGAGATCTCCCGAGGCGGCCAACCTCCCTGGATTGCATTGGGAGTCGGCGTCGTACCAGTCCTCGGCACTCTGGCCTATCCCGCCCAGATCGCCTGGACAGGGCACGGGGGCAAGAACCTTCCAGCCCAATTCCTGCTCTACGATGGACTGACCCTCATTGGTCGCCGGCTTCCCATCTGGGGTGGACGTAACACCCTGACCGAACAACTCAGCAACCACATGGTCGACCGCATCGTACACAGAAGTACACGGACCAAGGCGTGAGGACGACCCTCTTCGGAATTGCACTTTGCGTCAGTGCCGGTATCGGATGTGCGTCGAGTCCCCGAGAAAATTCCATCGTTCCCCCGAACGTGATCGCCCAGGTAGAGGAGTTTGCTGAGGTGCTCTTGGAAGAAGAAACCACGCCTGGTTTCGTACTCGGGGTTGCCACCCGAGAGGGACGCTGGATTCAGGGGTTTGGCCGGCGTTCCTTCGATGATCCACGGCCACCGGAAAGCACAACCCTCTTTGAAATCGGTTCGATCAGCAAGGTGTTCACAGCATTGTTGTTGTTGGAAGCCGAAGCCCAGGGCGAAGTGCAACTCGATGATCATCTGACCAAACACGTACCCGAAGGGATCAACGTTCCCGAGGAAGGTCAGCCAATTCGTCTGGTACACCTCGCCCTGCACGCCTCGGGCCTTCCACGTATGCCCTTGACCTTCAAGCCAGCGGACCCCAGCAATCCATTCGCTGGATTTTCCCCCGAGCAGCCGTTTGAATGGCTGCAGGCCACAAGGGTCAAGAATCCTCCCTTGACCCAATATGTCTACAGCAACTTTGCCGTCGGTCTCTTGGGTGAGGTACTGGTGCGAGCTGCGGGAGTCGAAGACTACGACCAACTACTGCAACTACGCCTGGCGGAGCCCTTGGGTTTGGATGACACCACAGCCTCGCCCAGCCCAGAGCAACAGACCCGGGTCGCGCAGGCCCATGACACAGCCATGTTCCGGGTTCCCAGCTGGACCTTTGATGTCTTCGCGGGCGCTGGTGCCATTCGCTCAAACATGGAGGACATGCTGGACTTCGGCCTCAGTCAGATAGATCCAAACCCTCTTCATGCCGCTGCCCAGGAAGTGCGTTTCAAGCCAGAGGAACCACCTGTGCACATGGCATTGGGCTGGCATGTGAATGCCAAGACTGGAACTCTCTGGCACAATGGCCAAACCGGTGGTTACCACTCCATGCTGGCCCTCTCACCTGAGAACGGCATTGTGGTCTGCATACTCTCAAATTCTGCCGATGGATCCTGCGAACGGCTTGCAAACGGTTGCTACCAGCTCATGTGCGGAAACGACCCCTCTCCGCCGCTCCAGATCCGACGCAGCGGACATCCCAAGCAGCAGCAGCTCGAACAACTCGTAGGGGTCTTCAAGATTGCGCCCATGGCCAGGTTGACCATCACCAGAGAAGATCACCGGGTCTACGCAAAGATGACATTCCAGCAACGCTTACGCATCTTCCCCACTGACGATGACGGGCTGCGATACTTCTACCGCGGCATTGATGCGGAAATCAGCTTCGAACAGGATGAATCTGGTCAGATCTCCAGTCTGACCCTTCACCAGAATGGCCGGGATATGAGAGGGCCGCGAGTCGAATGAGCACACAAGCACAGAGCGACGAGGGCGTCACCGGTCGGGATGATCTTGATGGTCTCAGCGATGACGAGACGATCCTGCGCACACCGGAGGAACGGGCCCAACTGGCCCTGAAGGTCGCCCTTGTCTCAGCCGCACTGATCCTGTTCATGGTCTTCGCCACCTGGTTCTTGCGCCCGGAGGGTCAGATCATGATTGAGCACTGGCCCAACGGCTACACCAAGACCGAGACCACCTACCGCTCCCAAGGACGCGGGCGCGAGGCCCACGGAGCCTATCGCGCCTGGCACGAGAACGGCCAACTCAAGGCCAAGGGCCAATTTGATGCAGGCTTGAAGGATGGGTCCTGGGTCTACTACGGGCCCGACGGAGTTCCAGACAAGAAACTGTCAGGGACCTACCGCGAAGATCAGCGAATTGAGCTCTGATGCTGGGGAAACGCCGAGCAGCAACCGTCAGTCATCCCACTGATCGGTCCTGAAACTCGAGGCACATAGGCCTGCAGCGTTGAAGAGGCTGGAGGCATCCGCCGCACCCCAGGCAAAACGCACGGCCATCGGGCTAGGAACGCTTGCGGAGGAGACGATCACCGTGCCGCCCTCAACCCTAGCCTGAGCCGGATGGAACACACGGTCCTCCCCAGCGATGACGAACTTGTGACCAGTTGACCCACGCAGTTCCAGACCATCGGCATGGTCAAAGGTGAGTTGCGCCTGCGAGTCCTTGAATACGGAAAAACTCAAGGTCGGACCCGACCAAACCAGATCCTGACCATAGTCCTTGGCCAAAGCCAGGAGCGCAAGGCGACGGCCGACCTTGTCCTTGTCTCCTGGGTGTATGTCCGTGGGGTTGCCAATATCCATGATCACTGCCTGTCCTGTGTGCGGTAGCGAGAGCGTCATGCTCTGAGCTTCGCGCAATCGTGCAGCCTGCCCCGTATCTTCGGCGTAGCCAAAAGGCGCAATCTGCACCCAGTAGAATGGAAAATCCGCCTGGCCCCAACGGTGACGCCAATCCTGGATCATGCCAGGGAAGAGTCGCTGGTATTGGGCACTGCGACCCACATTGGATTCGCCCTGATACCAGATCACGCCACGCATGGCGAAAGGGATCAATGGCTCGATCATTCCGTTGGAAAGAGCCGAGGGCGTGTTCTGGGTAAACCAGTCGCTACGGGGGAAAGGCTCCAGGTCCTTGGCCTCAGCACCAGGTCGGGCAGCCCAGGTACCGTTGAGAATGACACGCTGGTCCAGTTCAGGGCAGCGAAGTTCTATGGTTCCAGGTCCGCTAGAAGTCCAACCAATTGTCCCTGCACCACCCGTATCCACAACCATCACAGCCAGCACATTTGTGCCCGGTACCATTGTTGCTGCGGGAACTGCGTACTCCCGCGCAGTGAGGTACTTGCCCATCTCACGCACAGAGCCCACCTCGATACCATTGATCCAGGTCACGTCCATATCATCCATGGCACCAGGAGCCAGCACGAGGTCCTTGCCAGCCCAGTTGGGTGGCACCTCGAAGCCACGCCGAAACCACACACAGCCATCAAAGCTGCCAAGGCCCATGTTCACGAACTGCGTGGGCACATCCACGTTGTCCCAACCATCTGGATCCCCGCCAGCGCGGTTCCAGCCAGCAGCCAGACCTGGATCCTGCTTGAAGAGTTCATTCCACCAGCTGGACTCCAGACTCTTGGCGTTATCCACTAGCGAATGACCCGCCCGGCGGGCCGCCACAAGATCGAGAGCTGAATCGAATTCACCACCCACACGCAATGCCGCTTCGCTCGTCCAGGCTTCAACGACCGTACCACCCCAAGCGGTCATCACCAGACCGATGGGCATGTCCGGCAGGGCTTGGGCCAGTTCACGACCAAAGTGAAAACCAACGGCACTGAAATCCGCCGCGGCGGCAGGAGTACAAAGGCCCCAGGAAATACTGGCATCACCCTTGGCAGTATCAGAAAAGGCCTTCCCGACCGTGCACAGGCGAAGTTGAGGTTCATCAATAGAATTGATAGTGGCTGTGGCATCAGCAAACCAAGAGAGGTGCCACTCCATGTTCGACTGCCCAGAGCAGATCCAGACCTCGCCTACCATCACATCCTCAAGGGTAATGGTCTTGCCCGCAGTGACACTCAGGGTGTAGGGGCCACCCGCCTTGGGGGTGCTCAGGTCCGCACGCCAGGCGCCCTCACCATCCGCCTTGGCCAACACGGCTTCCGCACTCCAAGAGGGTTTCACACTCACCTCTGCACCCGCTGCAGCCCAACCCCAAATCGGAGCCGTGGTTTCACGTTGGAGCACCATGTGATCGGCAAACATTCCGGACAGACGCAGGTCCTGGGAAGGACTTGCACAGAGCGGGGAGACAAGCAGGATTGGAAGAAGGAGGCGTACCATGACCACCAGTCTAACCATTCTGCTGAGTCTTAGGAGTTCTCCTTGGACCAGGAGCTAACGCAGGGTCTGAAGGAAGGTCTGCTTTGGATTGATTTCCAATCTCAGCTTGCGAAACTGAACCGTCATGGCCTGTCCCTGGTGCAACTGAAAGCCCACGCGCCCATGAGCGGCTCCCTTGGGATCATCAAGATCCACGGTCTTGAGGCCATTGAGCGCAATCTGCACACGAGTGCCCACGCACAGAATCTCATAGGTGTTCCAGCCCCCGGTGTTCTGGGGCTGGGGGACATCTCCCACCACAAGCCCGCGACCATGCACCTCATAGAGTGTGCCCCAGATGCCCTTGCTCGCATCCGCTTGATAGCCCTGCACCGAGTGCTCCTCAAAGGGCTGCGAGCGAATCTGAATACCGCTGTTTGCAGAGTCTGGGGTCAAGCGCATCTCCAACACCAAGCGAAAATCCTTGAGATCGTACTCGCTGAGCAGGTACTCGTTGTGCTCAAGGTCTTCTGCGCGGCCGACAATCACGCCATCCTCCACACTCCAAAGGCCTTGAGTTCCGCTCCAACCGGCGAGGTTCACTCCGTTGAACCACTCGGCTTCTTCGCCTTGAAGCAATCGTCGGGAAACCTGGCTCTTGGATCTGAGATAGGCAATCAAATCAACTGCCTCGGATTCATCCAAGGCCCCAAGCTGCCCCTCGGGCATCAGGGAATTGGGGTCCGTACGCCGGGCTTCTACTTCACCCTGATCCAGTTCCAGAGTCCCGGTTTCCGTGGCGAGCACCAAGATCTCTTCAGTCTCCCGCAGTAGGACTCCGTTGATGATACGGCCTTCATGGGTGGCCACAATCGTCGCTCGATAAGCAGCGGGAATCTCCGCGCTGGGATCAATCAAGTTGCGCAGGATGTAGTCCAAATCTGCGCGATTGGATCCAGTGAGCTCGGGACCAACAGTCTCGCCGATTCCATACAACTCATGACAACGCTGGCAGGTCTTGGCGAAGACAGCACGGCCCCGCTGCAAGTCCGCCATGGCCAGGCGCTCTTCGGTCAGAGTTTCCTTCCACTCCGCGATCTGCTGCACCCGGTCCTGACCCAAGGGCCGCAGAGTGCCCCATACCTGGCCCAGCAGATCGGTCAATTCAGACCCCATCTCCAAGATGCGGCGCGCGTCCGTTGGAGCCAAGACCTCGCGGCCTCCAAGCGCGCCACTCTGGATGCCCTCAAGCACAGCCCGTGCCCCGCCCGAATTGCTGGTTAGAGTGGCAACCGCTTCCCTTTGTGCTGTGGGAGAGAACTCCGACCAATTTGCCAGCACCGCCCCCGTGGTGCGCGGCCCGGGCCAATTACCAAGAGCGCGCAACACATCCTGTTGCCAGGCAGAGTTCTGGATCAGGCTCAGCAGGATTTCCTGGGTCGCACCATCTCGCGCTTCTACCAGCACCTCAAAGGCCAGGCGGGTACGCTCGTTGTCATCCCCTATAACGAGCCATTCACGCAGGGTCTCAAAGGCTCGAACATCTCCGAAGCGCGCCGCTACAAGCACCGCGCGCTCGACGATAGTGCTGTCCTTCGAAGCCACAAGCTGCTCATAGGCCTCGTTCCAACCAGCCGGCGCTTTCACTCCGCGCCGTTCCCCGAGGGCTTGCAGCAGAGCATCCAAAGCCTGCAAGCATTGGAGTTCACCGGACACTTCCGACAGATGATTCACCAGGGCTGGCATAGCCTCGTCAAGCACCGCACAGCGCCGAACCACGAAGCTCGCCAGGCGCTGGGAAGAAGTGCTGCGCGCCAGGGCCAGGGCACGCTCGGGATCCTTTGGGACCAGTGGTTCCAAGCCGTACCAGATCAGAAGCTCCACCGAGTTCTGCTCGAGCGCCTTCCCGTTGAGAGCCAGAGCGCTGACCATGTCCCAACGAAGATGATCCGGCAGCCGCTGGATCGCGCTGGCCAACTCACGCAACACAACCGGGTCGGGATCACTGCTTGCACGCAAGACCAGCAACTCCCCCATGCGCTCAGTCAGATCCAGGCGTTCCCCAAGGGCTCGCACGGCCCAGGCACGAACAGTTGGACTCTCATCGCGGGTCATGACGTGGCCCGCTGCGGGCTCGCCCAATTTGCCGCAGCTCTGCAACAACCAGAGCGCTCGCAAGCGCACGCTTGAATCCACATCAGCCATCATTCGCTGCACTACGGACTCCACCTCGGCCTGGGCCAGGCCACGCTCCTGACAAAGCCGACGCGCACGCCGGGACGCATAGGTGCTGCCTGTCAAAGCCAGCTCGACCAACTCCTTCGGAGAAGACTGGCGCAAGTCCAAGAAGCTCGTCCCCTGATCCCCATAGCGCAGCCGATAGAGCCGGCCATTGGTTCGGTTCCAGATTTCCGTATCGTTGTGGTGACAGGCTTGGGGATCGTACCAGTCAATGAAAAACACTTCGCCCTCGGGGCCCGTACGCGCCGCAATACCTCGGAACCAGGTGTCGTTGGCGTGCATGAGATCATCCCTATGGCTCGCAATCCACGTGGCTCCGTCTGGAGTCAAATGGTCATGGTTCATACGGTTCCCATGCACATTGAAGAACAGGGCGCCCCCCTGATATTGCTCGGGAAACTGCTGACCCTGATAGATCAAGAGACCGCAGTGGGCGTGACCACCACCCGCAAGATCCGAACGACCGGTGCCCCCGTGGGGATTGTCTCCAATAAAATGCCGGTGATCGGCAATTGTGGGCAGGTCCTCAAAGATGTAAGGACTGAAGTGTGCCCCCGCTTGACGGTGGTAACGGGCCCCAGGCACCAGATGATAAAAGTGCGGAATCACGCAGGCGCTGACAAAGACCTCTCCCTGTGCATTGAAGTCCACGCCCCAGGGATTGCTGGTGCCTTCGGCAAAGACCTCGAACTGATGGGAAGTGGGGTGAAAACGCCAGACCCCTGCATTGATCGGTACCCGGTCCTCATCTGGCGTCCCTGGCACACCCACCCGCGAATGGGTGAACACCCCGTGACAGCCATAGAGCCAGCCATCGGGGCCGAAGATGAATGCGTTGAGGGTCTCGTGGGTGTCCTCGTAACCCCAGCCATCCAATAGAACCACTGGGGGGCCATCGGGCACATCGTCGGCGTTGCGATCTGGGATGAAGAGCAGCTCTGGCGCCTGGCCCACGAACACGCCGCCAAATCCGACTGCTAGACCAGAGACCAGGTTCAGGCCCTCATAGAAGACCTTCTTGGTCTCGAAGGACCCGTCCTGGTCAGCGTCTTCGAATATCAAGATGCGGTCGTATCCCTCACCAGCAGGGCGCTTCTTGGGGTAGCTGTGAGCCTCCGCCACCCACAGGCGTCCCCCATCATCGATCCAAAGAGCAATCGGCTGGTGCAGGTCAGGCTCGCCTGCGATCAAGTCCACATGGAATCCCTCGGGCACCTTCATTGCTGCAGCGCCCTCGATGGGACTCAAGCCCTGATTCACTATCCTGTCTCGCGTAGCCTGAACCTCTTGGCCTTCGGGAAACACCGGACGGTGGTCATAGAACCGGAAGTGATCCACGTTCAAGTGACCCCAACCGCCTGCCTCTTCATCAACCAGCACAATCTGTATCGGAGCAGCGAAGCCTTCACCTAGGTCGATCACGGCAGGTCGCAATTCCTCAGCGTTGCGCCCCATGGCCTCGAAGAGGACCTCACCATTCCCAGCGAGCACTTCCAAGCGCGTTCCATGAGACGCACCGCCCGCAATCAAGAATGCCATCCAACGGGCAGGTGGCGTGAATGCAACCGAGGTCATTCGCCCAATGGCCTGATCCTGGTGCAGCTCGTACCCCCCAATCCAATAGGACCCCGCGTGGGCACTGATACTGTCGCTGCGGCGTACGGCCACGGTGTCGCCTCGGATCGGTTGACCCCCAAAGGCCTCCCCATCCACTGTCCAATCGCTCAAGTCGCCAGTCTCAAAGTCCAGATTGACAAACCCTCCGCCTGCTCTTGAGACCCTTTGGCCGCCCTCGGGGAAGGACTCAGGCTCAAGAACGGGCTCTTGACCTTCTAGCTCAACATCCAACCCAGCGGGCCTGCGCTGATGAACAAAGATCCCCCTCTTGGAAGCAGTCACGAAATCCGCATGCCCGTCCCCATTGAGGTCGGTGGCACAGACCTGAGTCCCCACGCCTGAATCCGGGTGGATCGGCCAGACCGAGAATCGCGTGGGCAGTTCGGGATCCTGGCGCAAGCCAATGATCCATGCTGGCTCCCTGGAACCTGCTTCGCTGAAGCTATGGCTCATGAATCGCTTGCCCGTGACCACATCAAGCAGGCCGTCCCCATCGAGATCCGCAGTCGTCAAGGCGTGCAATTCGCTGATTGCCAGTCCACCCGCCAGGTCGCTACCGGCGCCACCCATGACTGGATGCTCCTTCAATTTCAAAGAACCGTCTTTCTCGCGCCCCAAGTTTTCAAACCACGAGAGTCCATAGCCGTGGGCATTGAGGGAAGTGAAGATGTCCGCATCCCCGTCTCCGTCCCAATCGTGAATCAGAATCTGCGCTCCACCCCGGGCTTTGGACAAGACCTGGGCATGAAATCTCCAAGCACCACCGGGCTTTGCAGGCTGCTCCCACCAACCGTGATTGAGCATCAGGTCCGCATGCCCGTCTGCGGTCAGATCCCCCACCCCAAGGCCATGAGTGTAACGGTGCAGACCCGTATCCTCGGCAATCACATGAAAATCCCAGGGCTCCGTCACATCGCCCGATGGAATCGAGCACCACCCCACCGTACCTTCGGAATGAAACACAAGATCCCGACGACCGTCTCCATCCAAGTCCACGAATGAAGGAGACTCATTGTCCACCAGAGCATGAATCATGTGCCGCTCCCATGAGCTGGCCTCACGCGCATTACCGGGATTCTGATACCAAAAGGCTGCCGCCCCCGGGAAACCCACCAGCACTATGTCCAGATCCCCATCGGAATCAACATCCTCCCCCCAAGTAAAAAAGTGATCGGAGTACCCTTCCACATCAAAGGAATCGCCCCGCCGGTACCGGAAGCGCTGCTCAAACGTCGGTCCCGCCCACCAGAACGGGCCGGCTACCACATCTTGGGCACCGTCCCCATCCACATCCATGCCTGTGGCTCCCTCGGCGAAGAACCCCGCATCCAAACACTGACTGGAATAGGCCTCCCCCTGGGAGGGCACAAGCGGCGCCCCCAGGGCAGCCATGAGCAACAAGATCATGGCAAGAGCATCCTCAAAATCCATGGGTCCGTGGGGTTCAATCCCACAGAATCACCGCCCGATTCACCTTGGGCTCGGACCAGCCAACCTCAACGCGCCAGCAAGCGCCCAAGACTGCGTCCAATGCCCACCAGCACGGCCCAGTCTTCAGCGTCACCGCCAAAGCCAAACCGTAGCCCCAGATCTACCAGGGTCCAGGAATCCAGCGCGTAGGTCGCGGCCAGAAGAACATGCATGGCGCTGTAGTCCCGCTCGGGCACCCAGCCCCCCGAGAGTTCGCCAACAAAACCAATCGCACCAGGCAGTGGCCGGCTTATGGCAATCGCGGCCAGATGCCCCGTGTCGAGGCCCCGCCCATCGGTCTCTCCGAGCAGATCCAACTGGTAGAACTCCGTGATTGTCGAGAGACCGCGCATGTGATCGCGCGCCAGGGAAAAGCCGATGTCCAATTCGCCTGAACCGAGGTTGTTGCTCTTCGAAGCAATGGGCAGACTGGAAAACCAACCAAGAGTCATCGCCGCCGAGTCATCAGTCATTTCGCGCACGCGATGACGCACGCCAAGTTGCACATCCCCAATCCCCGACGCACCCCCAACGTTGCGCTTGTAGACATCTCCACCCACGGCAAATTCCGTGAGTTCTCCTGCTCCCCAACGAAGGGTCATGGGCACAGCAGAGCGGCTGCTTGGGCCTGTTTCAGCCCCCATTTCCAATGAGAGGTTCCCCTTCAGCTCTGTAGCGGTATTGCTTGAGAAGGTCGGCCTCTGTACAGCCGGGGCCTGGACCTCTTCAAGGGTCAGTCTGCAGCTTGAAGGCAAGAGGGCAAGCCCGCAGATCAGGGCTCGTCGGAAGCAGAGAGGTTGTCCCACAACCACACCCTAACGCACTGCCCTGAGGAAGTGCATCCCCTAGCCACGGCGCTGGTCTCACGACTCTGAGATCGCTACCGTGCAATGGATGGGAGTCCCCGCTGAAGTCTGGATCGTGGTTGGCATCTATGTTGCCCTGGCCCTGGGCGTGGGAATCGTGCTGGCCAAGCGTGCTGGGTCCAGTGTGGATGAATATTTCCTCTCTGGACGAAATCTGCCCTGGTGGGCGGTAGGCACCTCGATGGTAGCCACTACCTTCGCCAGCGATACGCCTTTGGTGATCACCGGCTGGGTGCGCGAGGACGGCATCTGGCAGAACTGGCAGTGGTGGTGTCTGGCAGCAGGGGGCATGCTGACCACCTTCCTCTTCGCACGCTATTGGCGGCGCGCCAAAGTGATGACAACGGCAGAACTGGCCGAGTTGCGTTACGGCGGACGCGAGGCAAAACTGCTGCGTCTCGTACAGGGCGTTTTTCAAGCAGGCCTGACCAATACGATCATTCTCTGCTGGGTGCTGTTGGCGGCCGCGAAGATCTTGGGAGTCCTCTTCGAAGTAGACAAGATCCTGGCGGTCACCGTGGCCTGTATCCTGGCTTTGGGCTACTCCATCCTGGCTGGATTCTGGGCAGTAGTGGTTACTGATTTGGTGCAGTTTGTAATGGCCATGGTCGGGTCGGTGGCCTTGGCTATCGCAGTCTGGAGCGGAATCGGCGGCACGGAAGCGGTACACCAGGCAGTAGCCAACGGTGCCATTCGACCCGATCAACTGGCCTTCTTTCCCACACCAGGCTCCGGCACATGGAGCGATCCCTCCTTTTGGACTATCCCTCTCGTAACCGCCTGCGTCTTCCTCGGCGTGCAGTGGTGGGCAACCGACCAGGTGGACGGAGGAGGTCATGTGGTGCAACGCATCAGCGCTGCGCGCACGGAGAAGGACGGCCTTTTGGGCAGCCTGTGGTACAACATCGCGCACTACGCCCTGCGGCCCTGGCCCTGGATTCTTGTGGCGGTGGGCTCTTTGGTGGTGTTGCCTACCCTCTACTCGGTGGCCCCGGTCACGGGCAGTGTGGTGGCCATCGACATGGACACGGGTCGGGCCCAAGTACAGCCGGGTCCCGAGTATCAACCCATAGAGGTAGATCTCGTCAATGTGCCGGGAGCGATGGACGACTGGAAGCCTGGTCTGGCCCTGGTCAAGAAGGGCGAACAGGTCGTTCAAGGGCAGCCCCTGTCGCGCACGGATCCAGAGGCGGCCTATGTGGTCATGGCGCGCCGCTATCTGACCAATCCCTGGTTGCTCGGATTGTTGGTGGCATCGTTGCTGGCGGCATTCATGAGCACTGTTGACACACACACCAACCTGGCCTCGTCGTTCTTTGTCAACGACATCTACCGACGCTTCATCACCCGTGGCGCCCCGGATCGTCACTATGTATTGGTGGCGCGGTTGGCATCCGTTGCGGCGCTGATATTGGGAGCCACGCTGGCCTGGGCAAACGATCGTATTTCAGACCTCTACACCTTCTTCCTGGCCTTCCTTTCAGGAGTCGGGCCGGTCTATGTAATGCGCTGGCTCTGGTGGCGTGTGCGCGCCACCACCGAGATCGTGGCCATGATCACGTCTGCCCTGACGGCCTCGGCCCTGACATTTGGACCGCGAATCGCAGGCTATCTCTCAGGTGAGTTCAGCTCACTTGCCTGGCTGGCGCCCTGGTCCAAGGTCAGCTGGGCGCGACTAGGTCCTTTGGCAGATCAAGGCGACCTGACCGTGGCCGGACGCCTGTTGCTCGTGGTTTCAGTCTCCACCACCTGCTCGATACTGGCCACGCTGCTGATGCCCAAGCCACACCCTGAGAGCCTGATCTCCTTCTACCGCAAGGTACGCCCGATTGGTGCCTGGAAACCGGTGCGTTCCCTGTGTCTGGACCTGCAACCCGCCCAGGACGCCAAGCCCATTCTGCGGGGCATCGGCGGTGGGCTTGCGACGATTTATGGGATCCTGTTTGCGATCGGATCCTATGTGCTTGAAAGGGGCCCCGGAGAGATCGCTCTTTGGACCGCCATGGCTGGAATCGGGGGCGTCCTGGTCACAACAAGCCTCTTTCAACTCGAAGAACCTCCCGCGGAGGAACCAACTGCGCCGCCCGACGTTCCAACGAAGAGCGCCGAGAATGGAGGAGCAGATCCGGAACCAACTGGGACCTAGGGGCCCGGTTTGGTCCCGATGACCGCGTGACAAACCGCTGTCGGCCGCTTACCCATGGGAATGCGCCGCTTTATCGACAGGGGAGTGAGGCCCAGAATGAGCAACTCATCGCTGCCTTCGCAGGTCACGTGGGCCACTTGCCCGTCGGAAGCGATAGCCAAAGCCGAGGGAAGAACTCCGACCCCCGCCTGCATGTCTTTCTGGCGCTTGGCCACCCCAAGTTCTACAGGGAGCATCGGTCCCAAGCTGGTCTCTGCGAGCACTGCCCGCCGCTTGGAATCAAACAGGGCCGCTGACCCACCGTGACGATGGATGACCAGTACCTTGCTCCCATCTGGTGTGAAGTCAATGTCCCAAGGCTGAGAGCCAACGGGAAACTCCAGCACTTCGCGGTTTCCGACGAGATCCACCACGCTGATCGAGTTGGTCAAGGAGTTCGTTGCCCAGAGCTCATGCCCTTCAGGATGCAAAGCGAGACTGGAGGGACCACCCCCAAGGGGAATCCGCCGCAAGACCCGACCGCGCATCAAATCACAAACGACCAAGGTCCCGGATTCAGCAAAACACACCCAGGCATGGCGCCCATCCCGTGCCACGACCATGTCAGAGGCTCCCCTCTCGCCCAGATCAAGCAAGGGTTGCAACGAACCGGTGTCAGTGGAAATGCGATAGAGATGGGAACTGTTCTCCACGCACACCAAGAGCCGCGCCCCTGATGGCTCAAACGCGGCAGCACAGGGTCCAAAGAGGGATTCCTCAGGCTGTTCCTTGTCAATCAGGTCGACCACGCGCAACACACGCCCCAGGCGCAGACTGAAGAGGGTCACCGTATGCCCGGACCTGGAGTCCCCCACGTGGAGGATGGCAACCGTCTCTCCACTGGGAGCCAGCGCGATACCAGAAGGACCGTCCTCCACCCGCACGATCTGCCGCGGCGTAGCTGTGCCCGGCTCGATCAAGACAACCCGATTGGCGCCCTGGGCAGCAACCAAGATCAACTCGGGCGCCCCGCCAGAGCTTTCTGCGGCCGCAGGTCCCTCCAGGGGCAAACCCATGGCCATGAGCCCAATCAAGCAAATCCAAATCCGTAGACGGTCCATCCTTTCCATCATCGACCACTTTCAGCAACGGACAGAAGAAAAGCACCTAGGACCGAGATTGACTGTACCAGATCTGTACGGTCGCCCTGGCCAGCACGTTCTCAGGACCCACCCCTGCTTCATCCCTGTACCCTGTCCAATTACCAGTCCACAGCAGGCTTGCAATTGCGCCACGTCTGTGGACAATTTCTCCCCTCAAATCGACGAATTCAGGTTTCCCCAACACCCAAACAAATGGCACAGAAAGGCTCAACGCGCAGAAAACGTCGCTCAACCGACGAACTCATTGCGGACTACGAAAAGAAAATTCGGGAAGTGAAGGCTCGTGCCAAGGAAAAGGAACTCAAATCCAGCCCCGCCATGAAGAGAGCAGTTTCGTTGGTCAAAGCCATGGACCGTTGCCTGAACGAAGCGGCGGAAGAGGGCAATAACCACCTGCGTCATGCGATAGCAGATGGGCGTAAGGCCCTCAGCAAGTACCTCCAAACGCAAGGTGTGACCCTGCCCAAGGCAAACCTCCCCCGGGGCCGTAAGCCCAGTTGAGGACTCACGCCTAACTAGAACGGCGCGCCGTCCCCCTTGGGAACAGCGCGCCGTTGCGATTGGTATCTGGTGCTCTCTAAGGAACCAGGCTCTTCAATTCATTGCGCAGAGCCAGATAGGCACCCCGTGCGGGCACGGTCCAGAGCCTGTGAGAAACTAGATCAAACTTTTCAAAAGGATCCGACTGCAAGTCATAAAACTCATAACGATGGCCGCCTATATCAAAAAACTCAATCAGCTTATATCGATCATTTCGTACTGTTCGAGCGGTGAAATTTGAACCAAAGCCTGAGGGGCTATTAGGCCCAAAGTACTCGGCGAACACCGTTTCTCGAATGGGTCCCTGCTGGGGATCCAGCAGATAGGGCAGCATACTGACCGAATCTGTAGGGAGTGCAAGTGCTGGTTGCGCGATGCTGGCGCCCATCAAGTCAATCACAGTCTGGAAGAGGTCGGTTCCACCGCTCACCAGGGCAGACACTTCCCTGCCTGGCGACTCGATCATGGGCCCGGTGATGATCAGGGGCACATTGACTCCGCCCTCATAGGGAGTCAGCTTCGCATGCTCCGGTTCAAAAGGTGACATGCTGACTTCGCCAGGAGTCCCGTTGTCACCCATGAAAATCACGTTGGTGCGACGCAAGGTTTGAATTCCCATGGAACTGAAGAGGCGACCCATCTCGGTGTCCATCGACTCCAGCATCGCCTTGTAGAAGGGCCGAGGCACAAGCCTCGGGTCCACATTTGGCACATCCGTGGTGAAGAGATGCGACGGAGGTTTGTGATAGGCCGCATGTGGTGTGTTGAAAGCGAGGTAGCAAACCCAGGGCTCGGGAGCATTCTGCATGAAACTCAAGGCATCATCGACCTGCTCGGTGGTGGCATAAGTGGTGCTGATAGCAGCAACGCCATTCTCAACGCGCTCGTAGTTGAAGAATGTCTGCCAATTGGGGATGTTCCCCATGGTTCCCATGAATACGTCATAGCCCTGCAGATTCGGGGCCATATAGGAACCAGTTTGAAGGTTTGACAAATGCCACTTTCCGATAAACCCGGTGGTGATCCCCAGGCTCGGCTGGGAATTGAAAATGTCAGCAACCGTGCTTTCTTGCTGCTGAAGCGCCCAACCGTTCTGGGAAACAACCATTCCCAGCCCGGTACGGAACCCATAACGGCCGGTCTGAATATGAGAGCGCGTCGGAGAGCAAGCAGGATTGGCCCAGGCGTTGCGGAAAAGCACTCCCCGTTGGGCCAGAGCATCGATTACTGGGGTCGGAGCAGGATCCGGGCCCTCCTGATAGCAGCCCACCATGTCTACACCAACATCGTCAGCGATGATGATGAGCACATTGTCCTGAGCAACCGCAATGGAAGCAGCAAAAAGAAATGTGGAGGTTGTTATGCGCCCAATGAGTGCGGAGATCTGCATGATGAAAAGGAAGCGGTTGAAAAGCGGGAGGGGCCATGGGCCTGCCACAATGATGCCCGAGTTTGACAAGGGTGCAAGGTGTGAAGAGCTAGAACTCTGTGACGCAAGGGGCTAGTGAAACTATCTCACTTTGGCACATGTGCCCTGACAGCCCCCTGGGGGGGTGTCTCAGGTTGGGGCACCTACGAAACCGCAATCTCAAAAAGCGGCATCCTTCAGCAAAAAAACCAGGAAACAGGGCTTTCGAAAACCCCAGCCCAACCAATCGGTGGAGCCAATGAACCAACTACCACTCCCGCGCCCCCTTGCGATGGGCCTGATCTTGCTGGCACCAACCATTGCAACGGTTCTAATCGAGTGCGGGAGCACCACGCGTCCCGGTTACAGCGGCGGAACTCTGGCACCGCCGCCCACTCAGCCCCAAGATTCGGAACCCGGAGGTCTCGCGCCGCCCGGCAGCCCCCCTGCGCCACGACCACCTGCCAGGCCGACCACGCCTGGAACAGTACCACCCGCCGCTCCAAATCCCGCAGATGCGCCAAACGCACCCTTGACCCCAGGTGCCAGCGGTCCTGATCCCGACGATTGGATGGGCTTCTGGTCGTTGCACAGGGACCTCTTCGCAAGGCCCGAGTTCAAGACCCAACTCGACCTCACTCCCCGTACCGGTCAGGATCGGGACCAGGTCATTGACCGTAGGAGGGAGGTGGCAGAGGGACTGATTGAACTGCTGAAAAAACCCAACATCGGCCCGGAGGTTACGCACGAGGCACTGATCGCCTTGGGGCGCTGCGGTAAGTCTGGTGAAGAGGCGGGAGGGGTGGCCGTTGCATCAAACTTCCTTTCGAACTCCAATATCAAGGTGACCGAGGCGGCGGTCACATCCATCGCTGGTCAGGGCTCTGGCGAGGCCCTGGTCCTCCTGCGGAATCTGTTGTTCGAAACCCGTGAGGCAAAGGCTCTGGTGGGGAGCACCAGTGTGCCACTCCGCCTGCGGACCTTCGCCGCCTACGGAATCGGCATCGCCTGCATGAACGAGCCGCGGCCCGCCATGCGAACCTTCGGGGTTCAGGCCCTCTCGGAGGTCCTCTTGACCAACGCCAAACGCTCAAGAGATCTGGCCAGCGCTTTGGTGCTTGGCATGTCTGTGATCCCCCTGCCCCAAGTGGGCTCTGGTGAGGACCCCTATACACAGCTCGCCCAGAACGAACTAGCCCCCAGTTCAAGCGGCGAGGCGCTCTTTGTTTTCTTGGAATCACACCTGCAAGATCAAGACCTGCACCGGGCAGCCCGAGGCTACTGCGCGACAGCCCTGGCACGCACCGCCACTCGACACCCACAACTGCGCAAGCGTGGCCTGCAAACCCTCCTGAATGTGACAGATGTCCATGCCAAGGTGCCGAACGAGGTGGAACGCTGCGCTGTTCTTGCCCTGGGAGAACTAAGCACCGCCGGGAAAGGGCGCCTGGACTCCAAAGCCCGGGACCGTCTTCTGCTACACACCCAGCGCGGAGATCTGGTGGCACGTCACTACGCGTGTCTGGCTCTTGGCCGGTCGATTGGCCGACCCGATGCAAGCGAAGACGGATTCCATGGAATGCACTCCACGGTTTCTGGTCTGCTGCGCGGCTTCGACAAGGCCCAGGGGCGGGATCGGCCGTTCTATGCGTTCGCCCTGGGCATGGCCGGACATGGCATGATCGAACACTCTCAGGCGGTCCCCCAGCGTGTACGCACGGCCCTCGAAAAACGCCTCCGCCGGTTCCGCCAACCCATGCGTGCCGCGACCATTGCCCTGGGCCTGGGGCTGCTGCATGACCGGCGCTCGGGACCCCGCATCGAGGAAGGTCTGAAATCAATCAAGGATCCCCACAGTCAGGCACACTTTGTGTTGGCCTTGGGCATGACCGGAGACTCCTCACGATTGCCCACCATCACGAGACTGGGCGCTGGCGCTGCCCATCTACCCGATCTGCTAGAAGCAACCGGCCGGGCACGGGCCATTCTGGGGGATCCCCATGTTTCAACGGATGTGGGTCTGGTGCATGCCAGCTGCAACTGCCCCATGACCACCGCCGGCTCCTGTGCCGCACTGGCGAGCACACGCAACCCGAAGAACCTGGATACCCTGCTGGCTGCGGCCAAGGATGAGGGACGCAGCAAGTCAGCCCGAGCCACTGCACTTCGCCAGATAGGTCGCCTGATTGACCAACGGCCACAATCCTGGGAATTGGCGTTAGGGCAATTCACCAGCCTCTACGACGCACCTCACACGTTGATTTCACCAAGCACCTGGACCGGGATCTTGGACACTCGCACCCCCTGAAGGCCCATCATCTGGCAGAAGTGGGAGCGAGGAAGCCAACCGGCTCCCTCGCTACGCCGACTTTTCTGAGACCAAGCCGTCCGGACCGAGGGGTATTCCGCTCAGGAGTTCGTCCATCCCGGCTGCGTACTCGTCACGAGCAGAGACGCGGAAGGACTGCCATCCCTCTCGGCTCCACAGACGAACGTCATCGAAGTTGCCCACAACGACCACGTCACGCTGCCCGTCCAACTTACGATCCACTCCGATCAGCTCAAGCAGAGCATCAGGGACGCGAATGCGCCAGGTCTTATCGCACCTGACGGGGCTGGAATGAGCTGCGTATAGCAGCAGGGTCTGACGAGCCCGAGGGGAAAGCCCCGGACTCCTTCGCAGATCCTCGGTGAAGCTGTCCCAATCCTCCCGTTGACGCAGACAGAGACTTCCATCTGGTTCGAGGTTCGCCATCAACGCAAAATCAGATTTGCGCAGGTTCCACTCGTCGCGCAGGGCGAGGGGGAGTTGGATCCTGCCCTCAGCGTCCAGCGTGGCCGGGTGCTCACCTAGCAATCTGATCGAGGAGGACATTGTGTGCGGTAGGAAACCGGTACGGGACAGCAGGGCCGACTTTGGCCTGACCCGAATGTATCCAATCGACCCCCAGTGCAAACCCACTGAAGGAAGATATTCTCTACATAAATCCCAAGATGCCCCATATCACCGCCGGATATAGCCAATCTGGCCCAGTTATCTACAGATTACTCCCAATTTGCCCCCTACCCGTTGAGGGCACCGTGGCCAGCCTGAGAGGCCTCAGGGTAGGGTTTTGCATGCCTGGAGGAAGTAGCTACCGGACTTCTCCACATTCCCGACCGGCCTCAACCCGCGCCCGACCCCTCAGGGTCCTGGACAAGAACAACTTTGGCGCGTGCGGGCCCCGTTAGATCTGTGCAAGCCACCCCAATGGGCCTCCCTATTCGTAGGGTCCGCTATAGCATGTTCCCAAGAGCCGGTTCCGGAGCCTCTTCTCCTCAACCTCCCACACGCAATGTCCAGCGCTTCAATCGCAGCACCCCCTGAAGTGGTCCCCGAGAGCCCCTGGAATCTCTCAATCTCAACGCAGTCCAGCCCCTTCACCAGCTTCAATTCTGGACAAGGGTCTGACCTGTCCCTGATCACCGTACGCAAGGGCCACGGCTGGCTGAATCTGGCAGGCAGCCATACCCCTGTCGCACCCGGCCAGTTCTTGGTTTTGACCCCAAACAGCGAGGGACAACTCAGCGACGAACCCGACGACCCGCTGCTGATTGAAGAACTGCGAGTAGGCGCGCTCGTACTTGAGATAGCCTCCCTCAATCCGGAGAGACTCCCAACGGGAGTCATCGAACTGGACCCTGACCGCACCTCCCGTCTGGCCAGCCTCCTGCGCAGGGTCAAAGTCGAACGCCAGCGGAACCTGCCCCACTCCTGCGCATTGGCCACCAGCCTGACCCTGCGGCTGCTGGCGGATCTCGCGGCAGACCACAACCGAGGCCAGAAAGGCCTGACTGGAACCGGTCTGCCCTGGTACCGGGGGAATTCCATGGCCCGCATGAGGGCCTATGTACAGGACCTGGAGCAGCACTATTTCGAAGCCACAGACCTCAACGCTGCAGCTTCAAGTCTTGGCCTTTCGCGCCGCCGATTCACCCAGTTGTTTCGACAGGTGACGGATTCATCATGGCTGGCCTATGTTCGAAAGCTGCGCATTCAGCATGCCCAGAGGCTCTTGACTGAGCCACAGAAGACCGTGCTCTCCGTAGCGTTTGAATGCGGCTTCGAAGACCTATCGACTTTCTATCGCGCCTTCAAACGCGAGGTGGGAGTCAGCCCGAATCTATGGCGCAGGGGCTAGAGCTCAAAGAAGTTCAAGAACCTCATGGGCGGCCTTTATGATCAGCCCATGCCCCACGCCATCCTGATCGCCAACCCGGCTGCAGGGCAGGGACGAGCCCTGGCCATTGCCCAAAAAGCCAACGCCCAGCTGCAGGCAGGAGGCTGGACCTCGGAGCTCCTTGTGAGCTGCGCTCCTGGAGATGCTGGGACTCTCGCCGAGTCCTGCGACCCGGCCCAGGTGGTTCTGGCAGTGGGCGGCGACGGTACTGTCTTCGAAGTCCTGAATGGCCTGATAGGCGCAGGACGAGAATTGAACATCGGCACCCTGCCTGCGGGCTCGGGCAACTCCCTGGCCTTGGATGTGGGCTTGACCAATGGCGAGCAAGCGATCGAGCGTGTACTTGCCAGGCAAACACGCCCCATCGATGTAATCCAGGCCACCCTCGATGGGGTCGTGCACCATGCGATCAATGTGATCGGTTGGGGCGCAGCGGCGCGCATCACGACCCGATCCGAGGGCATGCGTTGGGCGCGCGGATTGCGCTATGACCTGGCGACCCTGTGCGAGATTCTGCGTCCCAGGCTCATTCCGGGAGCCACACGCCTCGACGGTGAATGCGATAAGAATGAACTGCTGGGAGTCGCCGCTCTGACCCAGCACTCGGGGCGGGGTATGCGCGTGGCCCCCTCAGCCCTGCTCGACGATGGACTGCTGGATGTGGTTACGATCCGGCGTGGGTTTCGACCAAAGCTTATCGCTCTCTTGGTGCAAGTGCACTCGGGCAAGCACATGACCTCGCCCCTGGTGCAGCATCGCCAAGCGGCACGATTGGAAATGCAACTTGAAGATGACTCAGGAATCGTAATCGACGGCGAATGGCTGGCAGGGCGCGAGTTGACCTTGGAAGTACTGCCACGAAAAGCCCGCCTCTGGGCCTGAACGCATGCAGGAGCCCGGAGAACCAAGGTTCTTTCCCGCCCCACCCTCTTGTTAGCGCTAGGCTGGTCCTTGCCGCTGGTGTTCTGCGCTGGCCATCAACCACCCCCTATTCAGGAGTCCCCCCGTGAAATCACTGCTGTACCTACTGCCTCTCGTATTCGTTCCCAGCTTGCACTCTCTTCAGGATGCAAAGAAAGTCGAGGTGATTGACTATGACGATGGAGGCTACCTTTTTCCCGTGACGCGCGATGCAGAGGGCACCCCCAAGGACGGCAAGCCCACAAGCACTTCGTTGGCCGGTATCGGGCTGCGGGAAAAGACCATCTTCAAAGTTGATGTCTACACCTATGGCTTGTATTTGGACACAGAAGCCGCCAAGAAGAAACTCAGCCAATGGAAGGGCAAGAACAAGAAGGCCTTGATCAAGGACAAGAAGCTCTACGAAGCTCTCTTGAAAGACGACATGATCAAGTCCATTCGCCTGGTCTTCTGCCGCGATGTAGATGGGGAGGACGTAGAGGAAGCCTTTAGCGACTCTCTAGAGCCGCGCATCAAGACCGCTGCCAAACGCAAGGATTGGGACAACGGCACCACAGCCCTCAAGACGTTCCGCTCCTACTTCGGGAACCTGGATGAATTAGAAGAATACTGCGAAGTGGTCTTCACCTGGCGCCCCGGAGGCGAGCTCTACACCTCGGTCAATGGCAAGGCCAAGCCCATGCTCAAGTCCAAGTCTCTCTGCTGGGCTTTGTTTGATGTCTACCTAGGTAAAGACCCTATCGAAGACGATGGCAAGGAGGACATGATCAGCCGCCTCCCGAAAATTCTCTGAGTCGGAAATCAAAAAACAGCACTGCCTTGAATGCGCCTCTCTCAGCTTTCTGAGAGAGGCGCTGCGCTGTCGATCGCTCTCGAGATCCACAAAGCGACAGCAATGCAGTCGGGATAAGGATGACGCAAGTAGATAACCCTTAGGCCAAGAGTGGCACTGTGAACTTTGTCCAAGAAGTGCCCAAGAGAAGATCCCGCACGAAGTAGTCGCAGACCTGTGGAACCTTCACTGACGCTGACTCGTCAGAACTATGGAGGATCCCCTATATGAAAACCACAGCAACCCTGCTTCTTGCGGCTCTGATTTCATCAGCAGCTATCGCCCAAACCCCCCTTCTGCCCGGCGCTCCTGACCGACGCCAAGTCTATCAAGACCAAGATGGGAACATCATTGCAATGGACAAGTCCGGCACCAAGGTGTTCGCGACCTGGGCCGAATTTCATCAGTCCCAGTTCTTCCTGGACCATGGAATGCGCTGCGGCTCCCATGACCGCTCCGTAAGCCCAGGTGGCTGGAACAACCCACCCCCGAGCGATTGCAGCAACACCCAGACCAACGCGCTCAGTGGATACGACCCGGGTGGTGGGGATACATTCAACATCCCCGTAGTTGTCCACATTCTGCACCGGAACAACGGTGTAGGCAACATCAGCGACGCACGTGTGTATAGCCAAATCGAAGTTCTCAACGAAGATTTCAACGCAATCGGGGGATCTCCGGGAGCGCCTGGAACCAATGGAAAAATCGAATTCCATCTGGCAACCACAGATCCAAACGGAAATGCGACCAAGGGCATCAATCGCTATGCAAGCAATGCATGGCACAACGACAAGGGCAGCTACTACAACCAAATTGGCTGGGACACGACCCGCTATCTGAACATCTATGTCAACAGCGCAGGCGGCAACCTGGGCTATGCCTATCTGCCCAGCGGCGGCGGCGTTGTCGGGACAAACTATGATGGGGTCCGCATCTTCTACCAGGCCTTTGGCCGAAACTCTGGCTATGCGCCCTACGACCAAGGTCGCACAGCAACCCATGAAGTTGGCCACTACTTTGGGCTCTACCACACTTTCCAGGGAGGCTGTCACAGCGGTAGCTGCTCAAGCAATGGTGATCTGATTTGTGATACCAACAGCGAGTCCAGTCCATTCTATGGCTGCGGTACTCGAACCACTTGCGGAAGCCCGGACCCGACTACGAACTACATGGACTACAGCGAAGACCTGTGCATGTACCAATTCACTCCGATTCAGGTAAACCGAATGAGGTGTACGATCCTGAATTTTCGCCCCGACCTGGTAGCTGGAGGTGGCGGCGGAACCAACCCCCCCGATGCGGCAACTGGACCATCCCCCGTGCACGGCGCGACTGGGATCTCTACCACGCCCAGCTTGAGCTGGCAGGCCGCGGGAGGTGCTGACACCTATGACGTGTACTTCGGCACCAGTAGCAGTCTGAGCGCCTCTGATCTGGTGGGGAGTCAATCTCAGACCAGCTACAGCCCAGGTCTGCTTTCCAAAGCCTCCACCTACTTCTGGCGTGTGGATTCAGTAGGCCCAGGGGGCACAACCACCGGTTCTACCTGGTCCTTCACGACTGACGCTGGCAGCGGAGGATCAAATGACCTCCTTAGTGACGGCTTCGAGTCAGGGACCTTGAGCACGGGTTGGAGCACCACGGGCAATATTCAAGTCCACGGAAATGCGGCCAATACCGGATCCTATGGCGTTCGCATGCGACGCTCGTCGAGCCTTGAACACGCAATCGACGCATCGGGGAAGACCAACATTGTCCTCTCATATGCCCGTGCTACCAGCGGCTACGATGGAGGAGAGTTTCTCACAGTTGATTGGTTCGATGGATCGAGTTGGACTGTCCTTGAGACCACCAATGCCACGGGATACGCAACTCGCTCATTCAGCCTGGGTGCTGCAGCTGACGGCAATCCCAACCTGCGCATTCGCTTCAGCGGCAACGCTAACCGGAACAACGAACTTGGCCTGCTGGACGATGTTGTTGTGAGCGGAGATTAGGTGCCTGAGAAGCCTGGCTTACTCAGTCATGCGCGCGGCCACAGGGGCCGGATCAAAACGATCGGCCCCTCCGCCGCGCGCATGCACATCTTCGCGAGAGTGAAGTTCGGACATGCGGGCACAGACCGCCTCTAGCCCTATCCGCTGTGCATGACTCCAAAGGCCCCCGCGGAAAGGGGCGAAGCCTGTACCGAAAACCGAGGCCAGATCCAGAGTGGATTCGTCTTTGACCACTTTCTCTTCCAAGCAACGGGCCGCCTCTCCGACCATGGCATAGACCAGGCGATCGGTGATTTCCACATCGGGGAGACTGCTGGCCCACGATTCGGTCTGAAAGCTAGCCAGATCCTGCGCCACCGTACGCTTGCCCTTGCGATCTTCCGGCTTTGGATGATCGTAGAAGCCCTTGCCAGTCTTACGACCAAGACGCCGATCATCGCCCATCCCCGATAAACCGGGGCATGGTTCCATGCGATCGCCATATCCCGCGTGCAAGCTCGCCGCCGCGTGCTGGGCAATGTCAAAGCCCACCTCATCGAGCAACACAAAGGGCCCCATGGGCATGCCGAAGTTCAACATCAAGCTGTCTACGCGCTCCACATCCGCACCACCAACGAACAGGCGAACGGCCTCGTCCAAGTAAGGACCAAGAATTCGATTGACCAGGAAGCCCGGCACATCACGGGTCACGACAGGCGTCTTGCCAAGAGCAATCGCCAGGGCGCAAGTACGGGTGATGGTCTCATCACTTGTCTCTTCCCCGCGCACAACCTCCACCAGAGGCATGGCTTTGACAGGGTTGAAGAAGTGCATGCCCACCACACGCTCAGGGTAAGGCAAGTCCTTGGCTATGGCTGTTACACTCAGACTAGAAGTGTTCGTTGCCAGGATCGCATCATCAGCCAGTTGCTCGGCGAGTTCACCGAAGACGCTGGCCTTTACATGCAGTACCTCAGCCACTGCTTCGATGGCTATTTCCGATCGGGCCATTCCCAGCAGTCCTTCAACCCCCACCAGGTGATCGATCGCGGCGTTGGCAGCGTTAGGCTGCAGACGCTTTCGACGGCGGCGTTTCTCAACCTCCTTGCGGTGACTTGATATCGCCGTAGCCAGGGCCTTGCTGGAGAGATCCCCCAAACGCACGTTGACCCGGGCCAGAGCCAAGCTGGACGCGATGCCCGCGCCCATGACACCGGCGCCCACCACGGTCGCATGATCCAGGCGCGCGGGCTCACTGCCATCGGCGCGCTTACCGAGTTTCTTGGCCGCCTCAGAAGCGAAGAAGATGCCCACCAGGCTCTTGCAGACGCTGCCCGTGGCCAGGGTTCCGATCGCCTTGGCCTCGCGCGCGGCCCAGGTGGAGCGTACCGCCCCAGGAGCCGAGAGCACCAGGTCCAGAGCCGCATAGGGCGCCGGATACTTGCCGTGAGCCTTGGAATCAACGCCCTCCAGAGCCTTGCTGCGAATAATAGTCGTGGCTAAAGGATTGCGATCGATCAACCACTTCCAGATCCCACGGGAGAAGCGGCGGCAATTCTTGCGCCCCATGGCAATGTCGCTGGCCACACGCACAAGGTCCTCCGCATGTACCAGGCGATCCACCAGACCTCTCTTCTTGGCCGGCTTCGCGGGCAACATTCGACCAGTCAAGATGCAATCAAGGGCTCCAGGAATTCCAATGCGCCGGGGCAGGCGATGTGTACCGCCCCACCCGGGCAGAATCCCCAACATGGTCTCAGGCAAGCCGATGCGAGAAGCCTTGTCGTCTACCAACAAGATTCGGTCACAGGCCATGGAAAATTCAAAAGCTCCACCAGGAACCGGGCCGCCAACGGCCGCGATGGTGCGCGGTTTGAGCTGCTCCACCCGGTCAAACAGGGCATGCACGGCGATCACCGCCTGCTCCACCAGGATTGGATCGGTGATTTCTTGAATCGCCTCTACATCCGCGCCCGCCAAGAACTGTCCGGGGTGACGACCTGTAAACACGATCCCCTTGAGGGTCACATCGTCTTCGAGCTCGGTCAGGACCGCGTCCAAGTCCCGCAGCAAGGGCGCGTCGAAAATCGGAAAGGATCGATGGGGCGAATCGAAAGTCACGACGGCCAGGCCCGATTCAGGTCGCTCGACCCGAATACAGGTCCCGGGGTCGGGAGCGTCATCTGGCATGGGAAAGCCAATGGCTGAAGGTGTTGCTTTGAACTCGCTCGGCTCTTGCTCAGTGATCAACACGGTTTCCTCGGATTGCGGGACCTCTTGCGTGTTTGACTCTTCCATCAGGCGGCGCTCCCATTGATACGTTCCAGCACCACGGCGCCACCCTGGCCACCTCCGATGCAGAGAGTTGCCAGGGCGAGGTTGTGATCACCCGCCGCCAATTCGTGGGCTGCGGTCAGGAGCAAGCGCCCCCCGGTAGCCCCCACCGGGTGCCCTAGAGCAACCGCCCCGCCGTTGGGATTCAGCTTGAGCGAGTCGATTTCACCCATGGCCGCATCCTGTCCAAAGTGTTCCCGGGCAAATTTATCACTGGCAAAGGCCTGCTTGCAGGCCAGAACCTGAGCAGCAAAGGCTTCATTGATCTCGATCACGTCCATGTCCTCGAGGGTGCAACCGGCCTGTTCCAGGGCCAGCTTGCTGGAAAACACAGGACCCAGACCCATGCGCGAAGGATCGAGTCCCGCCCAGGCGTAGGACCTTATGCGCGCCAGAGGCTGAAGGCCCAACTCACTCGCCTTTTCTTCTGTGGTGATCAAGAGAGCACAAGCCCCATCAGTGATACCGCAGGAGTTGCCAATCGTCACAACCCCATCGGGCTTTTCAAAATAAGGCCGCATGCGCATGAGAGCTTCCACGGTTTGATCATCACGGATACCATCGTCGTGCCGCACAAGGTCCGTGATGGGTTTGCGGCTCAAGGGGGCCATAGGAAGAATCTCCCTTTCAAATCGCCCCCGGTCCCGTGAGAGGCGAGCGCGATGATGGCTCTCCGTGGCATAGGTGTCGCAATCCTCCCGGGTCAAGCCAAAGTCACGCACCAGCACTTCGGCGGTCTGGCCCATCAATAGATTTGAGATTGGATCGCGTAAGCCCTCCAGCAGAGCAACCCGGGGCGCCAGCATGGACGGCCTGAAGGATGCAAGCGTTGACAAACGCGCAAACAAGGAACGCGCCTTCATCATGCGTTCAAAGAACCCTGTCAACTTACGGCCCATGATCAATGGATAAGCGCTCATGACTTCCACGCCAAGACACATGTAGAGCGAACCATTACCAGCACGGATTTCTGTCACTGCCTGGGTAACCGCCTCAATACCGCTAGCGCAATTGCGGGCCACGGTGCGGGCAGGCACTTCCTGTGGAATCCCAGCGCGCAGAGCAATCACCCGAGAGAGGTTGGCCTGATCGTGGGGCGGCCCAACCGAACCGGTTATGACCTCATCGAGCTGCTCCCCCCGCACTCCTGTGCGGGCCAGGAGTTCCCGGGTAACAGCGGCACCCAGGTGCCCTGCGTCTTCCCCACGGAACTGACCTCCAGCCTTGATCCAGGGACTGCGCAGGCCAGCGGCGATAACAATGGAAGAAGCGCTTGGTGCAATCATCAGTGGAGGCTCTTATTGGGGCATGGAAGCCGGGGGGGACTTCTGCTTGAGTCGGAATTATTCCTCAATCGGAGCCCCCAAACACCGGTTCAGCTCAAGGGACTCACCAGAGGCCCTAAACAGTGATAACTTAACACTGGTAACCTCTTCGGTCCAGCCTGCCAAGAGCCGAAGAGAACATTCGAGATTCACTCCCCATGCCCCGTAACGGAACCGACCTCAAGCCCCGCATCCTGCGCGAGGCGCGCAATGTGCTGCTGGAAGAGGGATACACGGCCCTCTCCACCCGCCGTATCGCCCGAGGGGTGGGCTGCACCGCCGCATCGATCTATCTCTACTTCAAGAACAAGGATGCCCTCTTGCATGCCCTGATCGACGAGGGTTTTGAGATCCTGCACGCACAGCTTGAGGCCGCGTCCCAGGGGGAATCACCACAGGATCACCTAAAAAATCTCTGCGCCGAATATGTGAGCTTCGCCAACTCCAACAGCGAGTACTACGAGGTGATGTTCCATCTCCATCCTAGCCAGATGGAGAGGTATCCCATCGACCGCTATCGAGTGCAAAGAAACTATCTGTCTTTGCTCGGTGAGGCAGTAATGAAGAGTCGTCAGGACTCTTCTCCTTCACCCGAAGCAACACTGCGCGCAGCAACCCTGGTCTGGTCAACTTTACACGGTGCAGTCTCCCTCCACCTCGCCCGCCGCATCGACAAGTCCCTGCGCGGCCCCAACCACCTCGATGATGCGGTTCGCCTGGCGATGCGCGCTGTCGAGGTCTGTTCCCTTCCCTCTCAGCCTAGGGTCTCCTCATGAATGGATTTTTCTGGTCCAATTGGCCACTTCTACTCCTCGTACCCATCGCCTTTGTCACCCTTGGCTGGTTCGCCGCTCCGGCACCGGCATGGGCGATCTTTGGTTTGCTCGTGGCCGCTGGCATTCACACCGGCACATGGTGGCTAGGCGTTGTCGGCGCCGGCACGGCTATCTTGCTCTTGCCAACCCTGCGCACAATCCTGATCAGCGGCCCCCTGATGCGGATGATGAGCAAGCTCGGCTTTCTGCCCAAAGTATCGGCGACCGAGAAAGAAGCCCTTGAAGCGGGCACGACCTGGGCCGACGCAGAGCTCTTCAGCGGCAAACCTGACTTCAAGCGCCTCTCCGAAGAGGACTATCCCGACCTGACAGAGACTGAGCAGGCATTCATAGACGGCCCAGTGGAAACCGTCTGCCGTATGACTGATGACTGGCAGGTATGGCAGGACCGCGATCTCCCAGAGGAGGTCTGGGACTATCTGGCCAAAGAGGGCTTCTTCGGCCTGATCATCCCCAACGAGTACGGCGGTCACGGTTTCAGCGCCTCGGCCAACAGCGCGATTGTGTCCAAGCTCTCGTCCCGTTCCGGAACCCTGGGCATCACGGTCATGGTTCCCAACTCCCTGGGCCCCGCCGAGTTGCTGCACCACTACGGCACCAAAGAACAAAAAGACGAGCTCTTGCCGCGTCTGGCTGATGGCCGGGAAATCCCGGCTTTTGCCCTGACCGAACCCGGAGCCGGCTCCGACGCAGGCTCGATCACCGCCTCAGGCGAAGTCTTCCGGGGCGAAGACGACGAACTCTACCTGCGCTTCAACTGGCGCAAACGCTACATCACCTTGGCAGCGGTCTCGACCCTTCTGGGGCTGGCTTTCAAGATGCGCGACCCGGGGAACCTCCTGGGCAAGGGTGAGGACCTGGGCATCACCTGCGCTTTGATTCCCACCGATATCCCCGGCGTGGAGAAAGGAGAACGCCATGACCCAATGGGCGTGCCCTTCTACAACTGCCCCACTGAAGGGCACGACGTGGTCCTGCCTCTGAGCTGCGTGATCGGCGGTCAAAATGGAATCGGGCGCGGCTGGATCATGCTGATGGAATGCCTTGCAGCAGGACGCGGAATATCCCTGCCCGCTTCGGCGGTGGCCACCTGCAAGGCCGCTGCCCGCCTGGCCGGTGGCTACTCGGCCATACGCAAGCAGTTCGGTGTTTCGATCGGACGCTTCGGAGGTGTACAGGAACCCCTGGCGCGCATCGGTGGCTTTGCCTATTTGACCGAAGCCGCACGACGCTACACATGCGGCGCCCTGGACAAGGGAGCCAAACCAGCGGTGGTGACTGCAATCATGAAGTACAACACCACCGAGCTTGCGCGCCAATCAATCAACGACGCCATGGATGTGCTCGGAGGAGCCGCGATCAGCCGCGGACCGCGCAACCTCCTGGCCCAT
Source organism: Planctomycetota bacterium (assembly GCA_014238415.1). Lineage (GTDB taxonomy): Bacteria > Planctomycetota > UBA1135 > UBA1135. The sequence goes on from JABABA010000026.1 coordinate 33,996, forward strand.
GCCTACATGGCAACTCCCATCAGCATCACTGTGGAAGGCGCCAATATCTTGACCCGCACTCTGGTGGTCTTCGGCCAAGGAGCGATCCGCTGTCACCCCCATGCCTGGTCGGAAGTAGAAGCCGCCGAGGCAGGTGACAGCCGGGCCTTTGACAAGGCCTTCTTCGGGCACATAGGGCACGTGGCGCGCAACTTCTGCCGCACTGTTGTCCTGGACTTGACAGGTGGCCGCTTGGGACGCTCTCCCGTCGACGGACCATGTGCAAGCTACTACAAGAAGCTGGATTGGGCCTCCGCTCGCTTCGCCATCCTTTCAGACCTGTCCATGGCCATGATCGGGGGCGATCTCAAGCGCCGGGAGGAGATCACCGGTCGTTTCGCCGACATCGTCTCCTGGATGTACCTGTTGCAGGCCACCCTCAGGCGCTTTGAGGCAGAGGGACGCCCCGCAGAGGATCTACCTTTCCTGCAGTGGTCCGCTGAGTACGGGCTGGCAAGGATCAACAATGCCTTCGACGGGCTCTACGCCAACCTCAACCTGCCTCTGATCGGCTGGGCCCTGAAGGGCCCCTTACGCATCTGGTCGCATCTGGTGCCCATGGGATCAGCCCCTGCAGATCGCCTGGGCAGCAAGGTCGCCATGGCCCTGCAAAGCCCTGGACAGCAGCGGGACCGGATCACCTATGGCCTCTACATCCCCCAGGACACCACGGAGGCCGCTGGACGCATGGAGCACACCCTGGACCTGATTACCCGCGCTGACGAGGTGGCCCGCAAGATCAAGGATGCCATCAAAAAGCGCCGTCTACCGCGCCAGAAGCCCATTTCCCTGCTGGAAGAGGCCCAGGCAGCGGGGATTATTTCTTCCGAAGAAGTGCAACTGGCCATTGAGGCCGAGGCTGCGAGGGACGATACGATAGAAGTCGATTCGTTCACCTTGGAAGAGTACCTGCGCACCTCCGCACGGGCACACTCCGAACCGGATCGACAACAGGTGCCTCTGGCCTCCTAGGCCCCCTACAAACCAGAGCCACTCACCACGTGCGCCCAGGGATTCCTTCACGTGATCCCTGGGATGTCCTCTCTCTCTCTCGTGGGGCGGTTGTCCGAATGGATTGCCGCCCTGCACTCGTATCTGAGAATTGTGCCCCGCCCAGAAACCGAGGCACGAACCAGGCGCACACCAAGACCTGCGAGCCAGCACCGGCAAAGATGCCAGCCCGCTGATCAGATCAGGAATACCCCGAGGGCTACAGGTACCAGGTCAAGCCACCGAAGATCACGAGACCCTCGGGCCAGACTTCCACATCGGCGGTCGCGTTGCCGAGGTTGGGAAAGGTCAGAGTATCCTCCCCTGGCGTCAAGGCAAATTCATAGAAGGCCCCCATGTCGAGGGACAGACCCTTCTTCAGCATGTAGGAAGCGCCTGCCACCACGCCAAGAGTCCAGTAGCTAGATCCCACGATGTTCACATCCTCGTTCGGAATCGCGCCCGGATAGTTCACATCCACAGCGCCAAAATCCACCTCGGGAATGTAGCCAAGGTCCAGACCCACAAAGGGCTTCCAGCGTCCGCCGTCACCCTTGGGGCTCAGCCAGTAGCGACCCGAAAGAAGAAAGTGGTTTGTAGTGAACGCATCAGCAGTCAACTCTGCCGAAAGAGGCGCGATCGGATCAGCGTCGAAGTTGCGCAACTCGTAGACCAGGCCCAAAGAAAAGTCATCGGTGATAAAGCGGTTGACCTTCAGGGCCGCCCCGTAGTTGGGCGTCAGGTCCGGATCGTCCGTGCCAGTCTCACCGGCCAGGACTCCGCCGGTGCCCTCCGCTTCGATCTCGGCCCCATAGAAAGCCCAGCCGGTGGAAGTGCCGACGGTGGTTGAGCCTTTACCAATGCCGGCCCAGGGGTCGGTCAAGTCGGAGGCGCAGGAGGATAGGAAGAGAGCGCTGGTCAGGACCATATTCTTGAAAGTGATCATTGGATGACTCCTCCATTGGAGGCGGCAACGCCGACGGTAATTGCGGGATCAGAGCCCGAGAAATTGGCGACCGTACTGCTCATCTCTTCCCTAATGATGTAGCCGACGGGAATGAATCCGCCCCGAGGATCGTCATACCAAAAACCCTCAATATCGTATGGGGACAAGGGAGGAACAATCAGACTTGAGTGCTTGCCTTTCAAGTACTTGACGAATCCCTGAGCAGGGGCCACTTCGGGAGTCCCCGTGAAGGGCGTGTTCGACGAGGTCACCTGGGTAAGACCCATGGCAACGACCAGAGGCTCAGTGCCGGACAGAGGCGCGCTTACTACACTGATTGGCACCACCAAGTCCTCCGGAGTCTCGATGGTCATAGGACCGGCTCTTGTGTCAGCCAAGCCTCCCCCAACAACCTCAATCAGGTGAATCGGAGTCATGTTGGAGAATTCCGTACCCACCAACAAGCTGGCAAAATTGATTGGGTCAACCCCGTCAACCACCGATTGGGAAGCAAAGTAGAAGGACTCGTATTCGGGAGTCCCAGGCAGTACGCCCTGCAGTTCAAGTACGCCATCAACCATCGGCCCGAAAGCAACGGACCCTTGCAGAAGCTTGGCAATCCCTCCCCCCGGCGCCATCAATGACACGGGTGCAGGGGTGATGCCCAGGATCCCGTGCTGAATCGCCAAGGCCGGGATCGATACCATTGCCCCCAAGGAATGCCCGATGAAGGCCACATCTGAACCGGAAAGGTCTCCGGCACCGCCACCGTCCAAATCAATCTCGGGCAGCAATTCGCGCAAGGCCGTCAGATCCGCCACCGATTGCATGATGTTTGCTTTCGCGCTCAAGAGGTAGGCCAGATTCAAGAAGTGAGACCCCGAGCTGTCCTCGCCGTCGCTATCGATATCCAAACCAAATGTGCGCTCGCTCACGCTGCCTAGTGGCATGCTCGCCCCAGCCCCAATTTGGTCAAGAGCATCCGGACCGAGATCAGAGGCCCCGCTCACTAGACCATGCAAAGGCAAGTCGATCGCAATACCCACACGTCCAGCGGTCGCCAATTCATTGGCAACGCCGAGCAGTGCTGCTCGACTGGAAGTGATCCCGTGTACGAAGATCGCAACCGGGGCATCTCCCAGCACAACGTCATTGGGCACGACCGCCAGGACAGGGATCTTGACAGTGCCCCGAAACCTCGGAATCGGATTCAACCAAGACAGATTGCGGGTGCCGTCATGGGCAGGAAAGCGCGCTTCCCAGGGAACCTCCAAGGGACCCCGATCTTGAGGATCGCCGTTGCCAATCGCTGAATAGGACGGAATTTCAATCGAACCAATATAGACTTGACCGATGCCTGCCCAACCAAAACCGCCCGTATAGAGAGTATCAAGATCAAAGGCCGAACCACGGTCGGTAAATTCGCCAGCCACCGCCGCCGGCACCTCAGTGATCGGCGCGCCGCCACCATCAAAGGCGCCTGTGAAATCCACAAATTGAGGAGGATGTTTAACCCCATATAGGTTGATCAAGCCGGCCTCGCCGCCAATGGCGATCCTTGCAGCCGCGACAACAGGGTCCATAGCATATCCCGCCCGGGTCCCAATGGTCTGGGTCGTAAAGCTATAAGCCACGACAATCGACTCTGAGGGAATCCCCGCAGCAGCAGCGACCTGATGCATCAGGTCGATCAAGAAGTCCAAGGCAGCCAGAGGATGATTGCCCGCCAGGGTTCCCTCATCCGCAACGATTGCGTACTCCACATCGCGGCCCACGGCATTGCCCACAGAGTCCAAAATGCCATTGGTGGCCACGACCATGTACGCAGTCCCCGGCTTGAAGGGCGCGTTAGGACGCAACTCAACCGTCGCGCCGCTGGGATCGCCAGCAGAGAGAGCGATATCAAGAGCCATCACTTCGCCCACAATGCCAGTCACCGGACCACCTACGGGAACCACACTGGTATCAGCAGTCACCTCAAACACCCGCAAAGTGCTCCCAAGCAGCACCGTACCAAGGTCAATCGGCCGACTGAACGTCAAGGGAAAAGGCGCCACAGTGGACCAGCCATCAAGTGCATTGAGCGCCTCGACTGGATTACCAAGATCAACAGCACCTTCGGTGGTGGGGATGTTCAAAGTCCCGTCAATGGACCCTGCGAACAAGATGTCATTGGGGACGGGGATATTGCCAGTAGACGGACTGTAGACCACAACCGTGGGCTTCTCGTCCTCCGAAATCGAGGTCGGCACACCGTCCGAACAACTCGCGAGCAGGCCAAGGGCACATGCCAGGGGAAAGAAATGATTCATGATTACTCCAAGAACACCACGCTTGTGGGGATCGACAGAAGACGCGCGACAGAAAGGATTGTGCGGGCTGGAGGCAAACTCCGCAAGCTCACCCCGCGCGTAGGCCTCTGGAAGGAATAAACCCGCTCTTTCCAGGGTGAGCCCGGGGTAATGCTGGTCGCAGGAATCTCGGTGGGTTCAACCCTTGGCCTTTGCCAATTCCATGTCTCGCAACTCACGCCGCAGAACCTTCAGCACACTGCTCTTGGGCAGCTCGTCGAGAAATTCAACTAGCCGAGGAACCTTGTACTTGGCCAGGTTCTCCCGACAGTACTCCTGAGCTGCTTCCGCGCTCAAACTCATGCCCGGATTCAATACGATGAAAGACTTGACGGTCTCGCCATACTCCTCATCGGGGACGCCTATGGTCGCCGCCTCAAGGATCGCCTCGTGGGCCACCAAGACTCCATCTACTTCGTCAGGGAACACCTTGAAGCCAGAGCAGTTGATCATGTCCTTCTTGCGGCCAACGATCTGGAAGTAGCCTTCCTCGTCCATTGTGGCCAGGTCGCCCGTATGCATCCACCCATCACGAATCGAATTGGCGGTCTCGTCTGGGCGGCCCCAATAGCCCTTCATCACCTGAGGCCCTTTGACGATCAGCTCGCCCTCTTCGCCCTGGGGCACATCCTGGGTCCCAGTCTCGATGTCCACAATCCGCGCGTCCGTGTCCGCCACGGGAATCCCCACAGAGCCCGGCTTGCGAACCCCATTGAGGGGGTTGCAGTGGGTCACGGGCGAGGTCTCGCTCATGCCGAAGCCCTCGACAATCTTGGACCCCGTCATGCTCTCGAACTTCTGCATCACATCCGGCGGCAGAGGCGCAGAGCCACTGAAGCAGTACTTGATACTTGAAACGTCCGTCTGCTCGATTCCGGGGTAATTGTTCAGCCCGTTGAACAGGGCCGGCACACCGGGGAACAGGGTGATCTTGTGCTTGACGATCGCCTTGACCACAGAAGGAAGGTCCCGCGGATTGGGCAGTAGCACCATGCAGGCGCCAGAAGCCATGCCCCAGCCCATGCAAACACTCATGCCAAACACATGGAACAACGGAAGCGCAGTCATCAACACCTCATGGCCGTACTCAACGCCTGTGAACCAGCCATCGATCTGCTGAATGTTGCTGCTCAGGTTCTTGTGGGTCAGCATGGCGCCCTTGGAAGGGCCTGTTGTTCCCCCCGTGTACTGCAGCGCAGCCACTTGATCCCAACCAAAGTCGGGGCGCGGAACAGGACCACTGGCATCCTTGATCATGTCTTTGAAGCGAATCATGTCCGCCTCAGGAGCAACCTTGGCCCAGCGAGGCGGGTCCTGCTTCTTGAGCTTCAATGGCGCAAGGAAGTTCAACGGAAACCGCAGATAACCTGGAATGGAAGCCACCACCCACCTGGTCGGTGCAAGCTCCGCGCGCCGGTCCCTGATAATGTCGTCCCAAATAAAATCGGCGGTCACTGCCACTTCGCAGCCAGAATCCCTCCACTGGTGCTCGACCTCACGAAAGGTGTAGAGCGGATTGGTCATCACAACCTCTGCCCCCAACTGCAAAGCTGCCAGATAGGAGATTGCCGCCTGGGGAATGTTCGGCAATTGAATCGCAATCCGGGTCCCCATCTTGACCCCAAGCTTGGTGAACCCGATAGCGCACTTGTCCACTTCAGCACCAAGTTCCGCATAGGTCAGCGTGCAATTCAGGAACACCAGCGCGGGCCTGTCCCCAAAACTCTCTACTGTCCGCCGAAAGATCTGAGGGATGTTGAGCTTCGAATACTCGATCGCCGTCGAAACACCATCGTCATAGTTCACATGCCAGCTTCGCTGTTCCATAGTTCTCTGGTCGCCTCCGTAGTGGTAGCCATCAAGCATAGGGTCAGGAACCCCCCGGGGAAAGAACCACCCCCCCCGGGGCATGCTCACAATCCCCCCATGTACGCGCTGATCAAGTTCTACGGTCAGGCCCTGATCCGGTCCTTCTACCAAGTCCACTCCACGGGACCTGCGATCAAGGACCAGGGGGCTATGATTCTTGTGAGCAATCACTCCGGAGGCCTGGTTGACGGCGGCTTGATCTGGTTTGTCTGCCAGCGCAACCCCCGCTTTATAGGCAAGTACACCCTCTTCAAAATGCCCATCCTGGGGCACATTGTGAAAGCCATCGGCGCGATCCCGATCTACCGAAAAAAGGACAAGGTAAACACCAGCAAGAACAGGGGCTCCTTCGACGCAATTCATGCGGAACTCGGGCAGGGAGGTACGATCGGCATGTTCCCGGAAGGCGAGGGTGGCAGCTCCCCGTTTCTGCGTCCATTCAAGACCGGAGCCGCGCGCATGGGTCTCGGTGCCCTGGCAGAAAAAGACTGGAACCTGGATCTGCGCATCCAACCCGTGGGCATCTACTATGCCGAGAGGGATCGCTACCGCAGCAATCTCTTTGCCTGGAGAGGAGATTCCATAGGCTTTGACCACCTGCGCGATCTATATGAGCAGAACCCCATCGAGGCCGCGAAGAAGGCTACCGAAGAAATCCGCGTGGCCCTGACCAAGTGTGTGGTGCAATACAAATCCCATGAGGAGGCTCCAGCTATGGTCATGGCGGCGGAACTCATTCCGCACAAGGGCCGCCTCCTGCCCGAGCGCATCCATTCCTGCGTTGCCGGCATGCGGCGCCTGAGAGAAATTGCGCCAGGACGGGCAAGAGCACTCAGGGATGGCCTCAACAACTTGTCGACTGAACTCCAACAAGTCGGTATTCACGCCCGCGATCTGGACAACCGCCCGGGACTGAGTGCAACCGCCCGTGCTTGCGTGTTGCTGGCATCGTCCTTCTTGCTGCGCTGGCTGATCTGGGCTGCCTGGTTACCAGTGATCGTGCCTGCACAAGTCATATCACGCCGTAACGCTCCAGCAGACAAGGTGGTCACCTTCACCATCATGGGAGCGTCTTTCGTCTCACCCCTGTGGCTGCTCGGCAGTGCCCTCTGGTTGGGTTCGAAATACGGAGCATCAGCCAGTCTGGTCACGGGGCTGGGCCTGCTCTTGGCCGCATTCTGCGCAGCCCCGGTACACGATATATTTCTGCGCAACCTGGCCACCCTGCGCGCACGCTTCGAAGGCGGGGCTCGGGGTGAACGCAACCTGCGATTGCTGGCCCTGCGTGACCACCTCAAGAGAACCTTGACCCGCCGCTCTAAGGCTTTCGAGCGGCTCAACCTCAAGCAGGACTCCCCAGCCTGATGGAGTTCCCAGGCCCCGGCCAGCACAAGTCCTTCGGGGCCTTTGAAACCCACCTGCAGGGCTGCGCACGGGAGCTGCAAGAGGAAATTCCTCTGGACAAGACCCTGGCTGGAAAGGCGGGCCCCTTCGGCTGGCCCCTGACCCTGCAGGGGCATGAATTGGACAACCGTTTTGCAGTGCACCCCATGGAGGGCTGGGATGGAACCACAACGGGTCGACCCAGTGAATTGACCCTGCGTCGCTGGCGAGGCTTTGGAAGGAGCGGCGCTGCCATGATCTGGGGAGGCGAGGCCTTTGCCGTGACCCCCGATGGTCGGGCCAACCCAAGGCAACTCGCCTTGCTCAATGAAGCCAACACAGCTCAAGACCTGAACCTCTTGGTCAAGGCAGTTCACCAAGGCCGGGTCGACTCAGGACACGATCCTGAAGGTGCATTCATCGGTCTGCAAATGACCCACTCCGGCCGCCATGCACAACCCACCAAGGAGCCTCAGCCAATCATCGCCGCCCACGCCACCTGGCTGGATGCATACACCGGCGTCCCACCGTCCGCAGCACTGATCAGAGACGATGAACTTGAGGGTTTGATCCAGTCCTATGTCCGCCTCGCGACCCTCGCGCAAGCAGCTGGCTTTGACTTCGTCGACATCAAGGCCTGCCACGGTTATCTGGTGCATGAGTTGCTCGGAGCTCGCTCGCGCCCGGGCCCGTTCGGTGGTGACTACGCAGGACGGACGCGGTTCCTGATGGAGACCATCGCAGCCATCCAACGCACATGCCCTGATCTGGGTATCGGTGTACGGCTCTGCGCAGGAGACGTCTTTCCCCACAAGAACAATGCTGATGGCAGCCCGGGCCAGCCACTCGACCCAGCGCCCTACCTGCCCCTCAACCACGGCTGGGGCATGGACCTTGATAGTCCCACCGAACCAGATTCCAGCGAAGCGGAACAACTGACTCGAGACCTCTACGCCTGCGGCGTGAAGCTGATCAATGTGACTCTGGGATCGCCATATTCATGCCCGCACTTGCAGCGCCCGTCCAGCTATCCGCCCGTGGATGGCTACCCACCCCCTGAAGATCCCTTGCTCTCGGTATTGCGCCAGGTGCAGATCACGCGCCGGATCAAGGCGGCCTGCCCCAAGGTGGTAGTAGTGGGGACCGGCTACACCTACCTGCAGGAGTGGTTTCCACATCTGGCCCAGGCTGAGTTGCGCCGGGGATCCATCGATCTCGTAGGCCTCGGCAGAATGGCCCTTTCATACCCAGAATTCCCTTCAGACTTGCTTGCAGGGCGGGCCATTCAAAGAACTCGTATTTGCAGAACTTTCAGCGACTGCACCAACGGGCCACGTCTGGACCTCGTCTCCGGCTGCTACCCGCTAGACAGAGAATACCGACTAAGCGAGGATGGGCAGCGTCTGAGAGAACTCAAGGCTCAACAAGCTGCCAGCCAGCCCCGCAAGTCCTGACCCCAAACCAACCCTGATCCTATGCACCGAATAGCCGCCGCCCTTATTTCCTGTTCACTCCTGGCCTGTGCGTCCCCCACCCTCGATGTGGGTGTGAACTATGGCCAGTACTCCCTAGACGGCAACCTGGGATTCGGGTCGGGTGGTGTAAGCGGCGTGACCCCCTTGGACGGAATAGGGCTAGGAGAAGACTCCAACCCGACAGGGGTCACGGCAACAATCGGACTTGGAAGTCCCACGCTGGTGTTTTCCGCCACGACGCCATCATTTGAAGGGGATGGGACCCTGGATGCCGACATCGACATTGACGGAACTACTATCAGCGCGGGGGCCAATGTGCACTCCCAACTGGAAGTAGGCATGCTCCAAGGACTCCTGCTCTTCGAGATGGTTCCTGGTTCGACGGTCGATTTTGCCCTTGGCCTGGGCGTCAATATGCTCGATCTGACCGGGAACTTTACCGAGGACGGGACAGGTGAAGAGGTACTGCTGGACCAGGCACTGCCAATTCCTGTTCTGGCCGGGCGCGCTGGAGTCGAGGTGGGACCGGTTGGGGTCTCGGCCCTGGTTACCTGGATCGGCGTCTCCTATGAAGACAACGACCTGGATGCCATGGACTTGGATCTGCGGGCAGAAATGGGGCTCTTTGGGCCCATGGTCGGCTACGCCGGGTACCGCAACACCTCCCTGGACATCTTCTATCAAGACGACGATGATTTCGGCAAGTTTGACGTGACCATCAGCGGCATGTATTTCGGTATTGGAGCGTCCTTCTAGGAACCGAGACCAAGCCCTTTCAAGAGCTAAACAGGGATGAAGGCAATGGCGCGCCTCGGAAATGCGCCCAATACACGCGGGAGGGCTCTGTGAACAAGTTCACCCCTGCACCCGCGAACTACCGGGCAGCCTGGCCTCAGGAACGACGCAGAGTCGCCAGGACCGCAATTGCCATAGCTGCCAGCCCGGCCAATCCCCAAGGGCCTAACTTCATGTGCACGGTCCAGGCACTTGCGTAACTAGCCACCAGAGCAGTGGGCACCAGCAAGCTGTTCCAGATCAATCGCGTGCGGCCTTTGGGGACATCATCGCCCAGGACTCGTCGACTGTTCATCAAGAGCACAAAACTCCAATAGGCCAGAGGCAGCAAGATCATGCCGAAATTGGAGGTTGGCACAGCCAACCAGGCACGCGCCTTACCAGTCCAAACAAAAGGACCCAGTGCTCCCAGGCCAGCCACAATAGTGCCCCAGCGGAATGCAACTCCTCCGGGCTGCTGACGGAAGGCCACAGCAAAGGCCAGCCCGCTGATCAACATCAATACGATGACCGTGGAGACGGCCATTGCCAACACGCCAAGACCAAAAATCATGTGTGCAGTGGCGTGGCCGGTCAGAGGTTCAAGGGCTCGGGCCAGGGCAAAGGTGTCACGCTTCTCCAACATGGAAGCCAGTCGCCGATCGGGCTCGGGCACCAAGTTCATGGCCAACCCAACGCGGGTGAGAAGTTCCGCTTCGCTCAGGCCAGCACGCGCTCTGCCATTGATGCTGTGTTCTTCATACTGGTCGGTGCCTGCTCCAAAGCCTTCCTTGATCGCGTTGTCCAAGCGATCGAGGTACGCGCCTCGTCCCACGGCAACGCTCACGTCCGAAACCAGCTCCTGATCCACGCGAGCGTGAAAGCGATCCGCCGAGGCCACCACGATACAGCCAGTGGCGAACACAAAGGGGATCAGCAGGCCGGTGGCAAGATCAAAGACCGCCAGGTTGCGAAAAGAACGATTCCATCCACGCCTCAACAAAGAACAGGGCATCAGAAAGGTCATGTTGATGCCCACAGCGGTTGCGGCGGCAGCGATCAAGACCTCTTGCTGCTGACGCACGATAATTCCGCTCCATAGATCAGGAAATCGGGCCGCCGCCAATTCGGCAGCGTAGGCGGGAGCCGGCTGGCTAAGAAGGTCCAAGTTGGGAATAAACCCGGCAAGAACTTGGCTCAAAGACATTCCGTCACTACGCGAGAGCAAGACCCAAGCGACTCCAAAGAAGGCCAGTACGATCAAGCCCACCAATGCCCGCAGGCCTAACTCAACAATTCGCACACCACGGCCTCCGCGGCCATAAGCCCAGACCACGGTCAGTGCGAGACTCAAGACAGCCAGGCAAGTGATCACAGTCAGGGCATCGCCCTTCAAACTGGGCAGCAGGTTCTGCTCTACTGCCGCTGTGGCAAGAGAGAACTGGGGCAGGGCCCAAACCACATTGGCCAGCATGACCGCGCCGAGCCAGCCCCAAGCCAGGACCGGGCTGACCCGGTCCTTGAGCAAAGTGAACGGGTTCTCGCCCGTGGTCAGCGTGATCCAAGAAATCGCGCCCAGGGCGATGACGCCGAGGGCCATGGCAAATACCTGCACCCAAAGGAAGTTGGTGCCGGTCAGCACGCCCAAGTAAAGGGCCGCAGCCAGTGATCCTCCCCCCAGGGTGATGGCGCTCTGCAGCCAACCTGGACCCGAGAGGCGGATGAAAGCGCCCAGCAGGGGCAGGCTGCCGCGATCGCGTGCGTCATCGAGCAACGCCTCTTCACGGGCAACATTGGGGGATCGATTCGTCATTGGAGGAGCTCTCATCCTATCCTTAGCAGCACGCGATGAACTCCAATCCCTCCGATCCTTCCTCGCCCGCCGTAAATCCTCTGACCGCATTCGGCGACCCGAAGGGCTCTGCTGCCCCTGCGCGCATCGCCCTGGCCGCGGCTCACGTGGCCATGAGCGAAAGCTACAGCAAGGTTGACGGCGATCCAACTCCACACATCGATTGGGCCCAGACCATGACCCTGCGACGGCAATTGGACGCCCTGGGGTTTGGCATCGCGGAGGCCATGGACACAGCTCAGCGCTATGAGTTGGGCTGGGATGTGGCGCAACGATTGATCGAGGAGACCGGGCAACTGGAGTTGAACAACGGTTTCGTAGCAGGCGCAGGCGTCGATCACCTTGTGAATCCCAAAAGCCCCGATGAGATCGCCGAAGGTTGGGCCTTTCAATGCGCCCGTATCCAAGCAGCCGGGGGTATGCCAGTGCTTCTCTGCATCCCCGAACTCTCCTCTTTGGCGCGCAACGAAGACGAATTTGTGGACGCCTACGCCAAGGTCATCGAAGCCCACCCAGGACCGCTCCTGATCCACTGGCTGGGCCCCGCTTTTCACCCGGGACTCGCCGATTACTTTCCAGGGGACACCTTCCTGCGCATCATGGCCCTCGATCCCAAGAAGGCGCTAGGTTGTAAGCTCTCCCTGCTCGACGCAGACTTCGAATGCCAGGTCCGTCAGACCCTGCTCGCCTCGGGTCAGATAGTCCTCACCGGTGACGACCTCAACTACCCCGAACTGATCCTCGGAGAATCCCAGGAGCCCTTGGGCGAGATCGATTTTCTTCATCGCAGTTATCCCATTGGCAACTTTTCCCACGCCCTTCTCGGCGTCTTCAATGCAATCGCCCGGCCGGCATCACGTGCCCTCGCCTTCCTCGCCGAAGGAGACACCACTCGCGCTTATCAAATCCTCAAGGCAACCGAACCCCTCGCACACATGCTGTTCGAACCCCCCACCTCCAACTACAAGACCGGCCTGGCCCACCTTGCCTGGCTCGACGGCCGCCAATCCAACTCCATGCTCCCTTTCCATGTGGAACGGCTGCGACCCAGGGAGCACTTGAAACGCATCGCCAGGGCAGCTGCAGAGTGCGGGGCCCTTGTGGACAGGTAACAACCGGATTCGCATTTGCCAAATCCGGAAAAACACTGCATAAGGTAGTCCATGAAGAACCAAATGCCCCTCCTCTTCATGGCCCTCCTGATGGGCATGGCCTCCGTTCCCAGCAACGACGATCCCATGTCCCTGGCGGCGATGCAGTTCAAGCAGAGCCTGACCGCAGAACAACAGGGCAAACTCTGCTTCCCCTATCTCGACGAGGAGCGGGCTAATTGGCAGGTGCTTCCCAATGGGGTGGCAGGGGTGCGCATGGAAGCTCTGCGAAGAGAATCTCGCGAGGCTTTGAATGGGCTGCTCGCAACTGTGCTCTCCACCAAAGGACTCGAGACCATCGCCAAAGTGCGTCTGCTGGAGAGCATCCTGGCTGAACAAGAAACTGCAGCGGGCAGGCCCAACTCATTCCATGGTGCCGAGCGCTATTTCGTCACGTTCTTTGGTGATCCCGAGGGGAGGAAGGCTTGGGGCTGGCGCTTCGAGGGACATCACCTATCCCTGAATGTGACCCACAAGAACAATTCCTGGACCAGCGTTGCACCTTTCTATGTGGGAAGCCAGCCGGCACATGTGCGAGAGGGAGAACATGCGGGTCTGCGCTTGATGGGAACTGAAGACGATCTTGCTCGCAGCCTGTACACCAGCCTGAATACTGAACAGCAAGAACAGGCAACCCTCTCAGGGTCCCAACCAACCAACGTAGTCATGGTTCCCAGGCGCAAGACCATCGATGATCGTGGCGGAATCTCCTGGTCAAGACTCAACAAGAAGCAGCGACAGATCCTGACTTCCATCCTCGACCTCTGGCTCACCCGGCGTACTGAAGACCTCGCCACGGTTCGCAACAAGCGCCTGCGCGCAAGCCAACTCGAGCAACTCTCCTTCGGCTGGATCGGTTCTCCCGAATCCGACGCTGGTCACTACTGGCGCATTTTTGGCGCGGGCCTGACGATCGAACATAGTGCACCCGTCTCCGACCCGGATCATGTGCACACACTCTGGCGGGACGAGCGAGGCGATCTGGGTCAGGGTCAAGAGTGAATCACAGAGTGATTACCTTCTCGGCCCGCTCCAGTTCGCGCACGATCGTGTCCATGTCCGAGAGCCGGCCTACCGCGAGATCCACGCCAAGAGCATCTACGCAGGTTCCACAGGGAAGCAACTCCACGCCCCGCTCCTCCAATGCGCTCAGTTCTCCGAGCAGGGCACTCGACCGGTCCAATAGTCGAGTCCCCGTGTTGTAGAACAGAATCGCGTCAAGGTCTTGGATCAGGATGATCTTGCGCAGGAAGGTGCCAAGGATTTGTTGGCCCAGGGTTTGATCCCCGTGGCCCATCTGGTCTTGATTGAGCAGGATGATGGTCTTCATGGTTGCTGTCTGGCTGGAGGAGGTCCCGGGCCGACGAAATCATAGCCCGAGGGCTCCCCATGCAGCCGCTACTGTCTTCACATGCGGATTGATGCCCACCAACACTTTTGGTCCTATGACCCGGTCGCTTACGACTGGATCGGTCCGGGGATGGAGGTATTGGCGAGAGACTATCTTCCAGAGCAACTCGTGCCTGAGCTGAAGACCTGTGCCATTGACGGTGCAATCAGCGTGCAAGCGCGGCAAGACGAGACTGAAACGAGTTGGTTGCTGGAGTTGGCAAGATCCACACCTCAGTTACTGGGCGTGGTTGGCTGGACCGACCTCTGCGCGCCAGACATTGGTGAACGCCTCAGCGACCTGGCCAGGAATCCTCTGCTCGTAGGCTTGCGCCATGTACTGCAAGACGAACCAGATGATCGCTTCATGTTGCTGCCAGAGTTCCGAGCGGGCATAGCTTGCCTCGCGCAACACAACATGGTGTATGACCTGCTCTTGTATCCGCGTCATCTGGCGCCTGCTCTTGAACTGGTTGATCGTGCCCCGCAACAGTCGTTCGTGCTGGACCACCTGGGCAAGCCCTGCATAAAAGTGGGAACGGTCGAGCCCTGGTTCAACGACCTTGAACAACTCGCCCGGCGCCCCAATGTGACCTGCAAACTTTCCGGTCTTGTGACGGAAGCAGACTGGGCGACCTGGAACCTGAGCGACCTCACCCCCTACCTCGACAAGGCCCTCGCAGCCTTCGGCCCAGAGCGCCTGATGTTCGGCTCTGACTGGCCCGTATGTACCCTAGCGGGCACCTATCAAAAGGTCTGGGACGCCGTGAACACTTGGACTGAGACCCTCTCCCCCTCTGAACAAGCCGCAATTCTTGGCGGAACCGCCGAACGCGTATATTTGAGCCGAGCCCAATGCTGATTCTCTCCTGCACATCTCTCATTCTCTTGGGCGCGCTCTCCACGCCCCAAGACTCCACGGTCAAAAACCGAGAGCAGCGCACCCCTCGCGCATTGATGGTCTTCATCGACGGCTTCGTTCCTGCGGCCATCGCCAGCACGGACACTCCAACCCTGGACCGCCTGATGCAGAAAGGCGCCTGGAGCCTGCGGGCCAGAGCCGAAAGCACGACCATCAGCGGATCCGGTTGGAGCACCTTTCACACGGGCGTGCATTGGGACAAGCACGGCATCCCTGACAACAACTTTGCCACACCCAAGACTGACAAATACCCTTCGATCCTCAAGCTGCTGAAGCAAAAACAACCCGATGCGGTCACCGCCTGTGCCCAGTCCTGGAAGCCCATCCAGAAATTTCTTGTCGCCCCAGCCGAACCAAGTCACAGCGGCTTCTACGACTATTACCAGTTCAACAAGGACTACTTCGACGAACGCAGTTGCGATGATCTCTGCGTCACCTACCTGCAACCCCTGCTGGCCCGCGAACCCCTTGACCTGACCATCATGATGTTTGGTGAACTTGACGGTGTGGGGCACCTTGACGGGAACCGCCACTACCACGCAGGAGATCCGGACTACCAACGCATGCTGCACATGGTCGACACGCGTCTTGGCCGCTTGATCGCCAGTATCGAGAGCCGCCCCAGTTATGCCTCTGAGGACTGGCTGATCGCAATCACCTCGGATCATGCCGGGTCCCAGAGAGGAGGCCACGGACGCAACATCCCCGAACACCGGGAAATGCCCATTATCCTCAGCGGGGGAAACCTCGTCCCCGGCGAAATCTGGCCGCCCCCCAGCGCTGTGGATCTGGTTCCCACGGTCCTTTCCCATCTCGGCATCAAACCGGATCCTGCCTGGGACCTCGACGGGCGCACGCTCGCCACATCAGCAACCAGGAAGCCGAGCGCCGCAATTGGAGTCAACCTGATCTACAACGGCGGAGGCGAAGAAGACCGCCCCTTCAATGGTTTTGTCGGACAACCAGACGCATCCATCGCTGGTTGGGAAGATCCGGGCTGGATGTCCCTGATCGCCTACGGTACCGAGGGCTTCCTACCCGTGTTCAATTATCCAAATGCCTCCGTAGGCCGCGGATTCTTCGCCGCCAACGACACCAAGAACGGGGCACGCATGGAACAGACCATCGATTTGACTCCGATCAAGGATTCATTCATTCAAGGCTGCAACTTCAAGCTCTCGGCCTTACTTGGAAACCGCGGCCCGGATGGCGACAGCCTGCGCGTACATCTGACCTTTCTCAACGACAGGGAGGAACGCCTTGAGACCGCCGAGTTGCAGACCCTCACAAAGGGGCAGCGCAGAGGAGCCACGTGCATGCGCTACGCTCAAGCCCTGGGGCTCGTCCCTCCAGATGCTGTCAGCGTAAGGGTGACTGTCGAAACCCCACGCCGCGGCGGAAACCACGGGGGCTTTGCCGACAACATCGAACTGATCCTGCAGGACTGAGAGGTCGTTCGCAGAGTGAAGAGAGCAAGCCAGGTGCCCTCTGGAGAGCCTCGTGATCTCTCTAGGCCCCGCCACCTTTGAACATCTCGCGCAGGCTGCCAAGGCTGCCCAAAGCGGCGCTGGATTCGAAGGGTAGGAAGACTGTCTTGTCGCCACCACTACCCACACCAATCTCGGAGAGAGTAGAGAGATACTTCATGGCAATCAGATAGTCTGCGGGGTTCATCTGCTCCCGCTCGAGTGCACTCGCCACCAGGGCAATCGACTCCGATTCCCCCTGGGCTACCAGAATGCGGCTCTGACGAGCACCTTCGGCCTCTGCAATCAGTGCGCCCCTTTCCCCCTCAGCCCGCAAGATCTTTGACGCCTTGACGCCTTCAGCTTCGAGGATCGTAGCGCGGCGCTCGCGCTCGGCGCGCATCTGCATTTCCATGGCTTCACGCACTGTGACCGGGGGATCGATATCCTGCACCTCGACGCGATTGACCTTGACACCCCATTTGTCGGTTGCGTCATCGAGAACCGTGCGCATCTTGCCGTTGATTTCATCCCGTGATGTCAAAGTCGCGTCGAGGGCCAACTCACCGATGATGTTCCGGAGAGTGGTCTGTGCCAGTTTCTCAATGGCATTGGGCAGGTTGTTGATCTCGTAGACCGCGCGCCGGGGGTCGGTGACCTGATAGTACAAGAGCCCGTTGATCTCGATTACCACATTGTCCGCGGTAATCACCGACTGCTTGGGGAAATCAAAAACCTGCTCGCGCATATCCACGGTGCGTGAATGCTGCTCGCGCACGATGTCAATACCCTTCAAATTGGTGACCCGGGTGCGCCACAGAATGGAGCGGGGTTTGTCGATCAAAGGAAAGATCAGGTTCAAGCCGGGATCCAGAGTCCGTAGGTACTTGCCCAAGCGCTCGACAACCATGGCCTGGGACTGATTGATGATCTTGAGGCCAAGAGCGGCTCCAACAAGGACGACAGTGACAAAGGCAATGACAACATAAAGCATGGGATTCTCCGGTTAGCTCGTTGAGGTGAAGACTGTAGCCGCGCCGGCTGGGCCGGCCGCTGAGTGCGTTGATCTGGATCAGTTCTGGGCTTGTACATGAACCGTGCTGCCTTCAATGGCCACGATTCTGACCTCTGCGCCTGATTCAAGGCCCTCTTCTGCGGAAGCCCGCCACTCCTCCCCGCGGACCTTGATCCTGCCGAAGGATGTCGCGCTGATCGCCTCGGTCACTATCGCAGGCTGGCCTATGAGAGCCTCCACATTGGACGGCACGCCTCCCAATCTGGCACGACGAACGACGATTGGGCGCAAGACGATCAAGCCAACCATTGTGCCTAGAATGAAACCCCACAATTGCCCATTCATCCCCACCCCAAATGCGGCCAGAAGGGCAGACAGCAGCGTACCAGGAATAAACGCACCCAGCAGGAAGCCTGCGGTGAGGAACTCTGCCACAACCAGGATCGCACTGGCCACGATCCAGAATTCCCAAGACATGAGGGTCTCCGGCTGGAGGAGTTCGATTAGTTGCTCAAAGAATCCCGAGGATTCCGAGGCTTGAAAGTCGATGGCCATGGTTGTTGTTGCTGAATCAGGAATCGGAGCCGAATCATGCCGACCCGGCGACGGCGCATCATAAGCTGCAAGGAGGGCATCCCCTCTGGATACAGCCCGATGCCACCCAAGGAACACCTGCAAGCCCCTGGTACGCATGCAGACTGCCCTTATTGCAGCTCCCTCTACGAAAATCCCACCTGTAGCGCGGCAGGCCTGGGACCCCGGCCGCCCCGCCCCAAGGCGCCATCTGTTAGGGTGCACAAGCCACCCCCCGAATCTCCTTTGAAGCACTCGCAAACCGATTTACCCCTGCCCCTCGCGGATTGCGCTATCCAAGTCCATGGAAAAGACCATGTGGCGGTAGCGCGGCGTGGCCTCGAGGCAGGCCAGCAGATCAACCTCCCAGACAATCGCACGATTCAGCTGACGATCGACGTTCCACCAGGTCATCGCTTTGCCCTGCTTGAACTACCCACCGACACCAGCGTCCTGCAATACGGATCGCCCATTGGAATCAGCACCGGAATCGCCGAAGGGGAATGCCTGACCAGAGAGAACCTGCGCTATGAGGTTCCACTCGTGCGCACAATTCCCAGCGACCTCTCAAACCCCGCTCCCACCCCCCTTACACCCCAAGAGGCTGGCACATTCCAGGGTTTCAGACGCCCCAACGGTACCGTTGGCCTACGCAACTTCGTACTAGTGGTGCCAACCAGCATGTGCGCCAGTCACGAAGCGCGCGAAATTGCAACCCGCGCGGAATACACCCTGCTGGATCGCGAACGCCACCCTGGCATAGACGGAGTGATCGCCCTTCCCCATGGACGGGGTTGCGGCAACAACGATGGAGATCCCACGCAATTCCTGCTGCGTGTGTTGCGCAACTACGCTGCACACCCCAACGTGGGCGCGGTCCTGTTCATCGGCCTCGGCTGTGAAAAAACGGGCCTCAGCGCATTTGAGGCCTATCTCAAGCGTCACGGT
The DNA here is from genome assembly GCA_014238415.1 of Planctomycetota bacterium. GTDB lineage: Bacteria > Planctomycetota > UBA1135 > UBA1135. The sequence goes on from JABABA010000026.1 coordinate 53,139, forward strand.
GGCCTTGGTTGGTACAAGCCCAGCGCGAGTTTCTCGATTCAAGAGGTAGGTGGCACGCGAACGGCAATTGAACGAGGCCTGAGAGAAGTCGAGATCCTGCTCGACTCAATCAAAGGCGCCACTCGAGAGACAGTGCCTCTGGGCGAACTCACCCTCGGGGTCAAGTGCGGGGGCTCCGACGGATTCAGCGGGCTCTCTGCCAATCCAGCCCTGGGCGAGGCCGCGGACCTGTTGATCAGGGCCGGTGGCACAGTTCTGATAACGGAAGTACCCGAATTTTGCGGCGCCGAACACCTCTTTGCCGCCCGCGCCAAGAACGCCAGCGTGGCTACGGAGATTCACAACGCAGTGGATTGGTATCGCGAACATGCCGCCAGCGTGGGCGCGCGCCTGGACGAAAATCCAAGCCCTGGAAACATTGCAGGCGGACTGCTCAATATCACGATCAAAGCTCTTGGTGCAATGGCCAAGAGTGGCAGTACCCGCGTAGAAGGAGTCACTGACTATGCGATCCCACCCACAGGCAAAGGTCTTTGGTTGATGCAGGGGCCAGGCTATGACCAAGAGAGCACCCCGGGTCTGGTAGCCGCTGGCGCACAAGCCGTCATTTTTACTACCGGCCGCGGTACAACCATCGGAAATGCGATTGCCCCGGTGCTCAAACTGGCATCCAACACGCCTGTGTTTGAAAAAATGGGCGAGGACCTGGACCTCTCTGCCGGAGGCATCATCGATGGCACCGAGACCGCGCCCGAAGTGGGTCTGCGAATTCTGGAACACCTGCGCCAGACCGCATCAGGCGAGATCCTCGCCCGAGCTGAAGAAAACGGGCACCGCGAGTTTGGTTTTTGGGGCGGCGCAGCGGTCAGCCTCTAACAGAACAAATTCGATGAGCAATACGACCCGCGCCTGCGCCCTGGTGGCCCCTCACTCGTTCAAGGTGATCGAGATCCCCTTGCCCCCCATGGGCCCCAAAGATGTACGCGTGACTCCCCAGGCGGTCGGCGTCTGCGGCACAGACTTTCACATCGCAGACGGCGCAGGAAACTACAACCTGACCCCAAGTGGTGAACCAATTCCCTTGGCCCAAGAGGCTCAGATCCTGGGCCATGAGATCGTGGGCAAGGTTGTCGAAACCGGCTCTGCAGTCCACGACATCGGGGTAGGTCAATCTGTGGTTCTGGATCAGGGCCTATCCTGCATCAGCCACTACCGCACGGACCTTTGCGAATACTGCTCAAGCGGAGCCAGCCACCAGTGCGAGACTTACACCGAATACGGTATCACCGGTTTGGCAGGAGGTTTCTCCGAAGAGTTGATCGTGCCCGCCATCAATGCCTTGGGGACCAGCGGCGTACGCAGCCCATCAGAATGCGCCCTGACCGAACCCTTGGCGTGCATGCTGCACACGACCGGCATGCTGAACGATATCCGACAGCGCTACACCCTCAAGAGCAAGGACGCAGCCAGTCGTGTGCACACGATCCTGATCATGGGCGCGGGTCCCGCTGGCTTGCTCATGACCCAGGTACTGCGCGGAGCCCTGGGTTTCGAGGGTACGCTGCTGGTCAGCGAACCAAACCCCTACAAACGCACTCTGGTCGAATCTTTCGGCGCCGAGGTCTGGGACGCGAATGAGCCTGGCATCGAGGACTGGGTCCAGGAAAAGTCAGACGGCCGAATGTTGGAGTGGGCTTTTGAGGCTTCTGGCGCCGGCCCGGCATTCGCCAGCATGCCACGGCTCCTGCGCAAGCAGGCCACGGTGATCAAGTACGGCATCGGACACCATGGCCAGGGCCTTGAGTTGCTCAATGATTTCCATTGGAAAGAGCCCACCTTTCTCATGCCCGTTGGTGCCTCAAGTCCATTTGACCAAGATGGACGCGCCACCTACTACCGCCAGGCACTTGAGTGGATCGAGTCTGGAGAGGTACAAGTAGAGCCCCTGATAACCCATCGCTACGCTGGACTCGAACAGATTCCGCAAGCTCTCGGGGATGATCACAAGGATGCCAGTTACATCAAGGGCATCGTCGAGTTCCAGGTCTGATTCATGAACCTCTCACTCTTTGTCACCTGCGTCATCGATCAACTGTGTCCAACGGTGGGCGAAGCGACACTGGCCCTGCTCGAACAGACGGGTTGCACTGTGGATTTCAACCCGCGCCAGACCTGCTGTGGCCAACCTGCTTGCAATGCTGGTTATGAAAACGAAGCGCAGCAGGTTGCGCGACACACTCTCGATGTACTTGAAGGTGACGACCCTATCGTGGTTCCATCCGGCTCCTGCGCGGCCCAATTGAAACACTATGACCAGTTGTTTTCCGCTGATGATCCCGATCACGAGCGAGCCTTGGCCCTTGCGCCCCGGATACATGAGCTCTCGGAGTTCCTGGTAGATCACCTGCAATACGACGCGAGCCGTTCAGATTTCAAGGGAAGCCTCACCTGGCACGATGCCTGCCACTCTTTGCGCGAACTAGGCATCAAGAACCAACCACGGCAATTGCTGGCCCAAGTCCCCGGCGTGGAGCTGATTGAAGCTTCCGAGTGCGAGACCTGCTGCGGATTCGGAGGCACATTCGCAATCAAGCTACCAGACCTTTCTGTAGCCATGACCGATCGCAAGCTGGACGAGATCGAAACCCTCGGTGTAGATGGCATCGTGTCCACCGATGCATCGTGCCTGATGCAACTGGGCAGCCGACTTGCCAACCGCGGCTCCAAGATCCGCGCCCTGCATCTGGCGGAGATCCTGACCCAATG
>JABABA010000027.1 GCA_014238415.1 Planctomycetota bacterium
CCACAGATGAGGCCGCCACAGATGAGGCCGCCACAGATGAGGCCGCCACAGATGAGGCCAGCGCTGACGAGCCCGTGGATGACCCAGCTCCCGAACAACCCCAAGAGCCGACCAAGTTCTTCTACGACTATGAAGAGGTCAAGGAGCAGGCCATGGCTGAAGCAGCGATCTGGGACGCCATGACCGCCTTCTTGGAGGATGTGCGCACGCGCATGCAGGTGCCCGATGCCCAGGTGGATTGGGCTGCGGAAGCCTCGGCTTTGGGTCTTGAATTGACCAAGATGGAGCAAGCCGTGGAGCGCAGCAAGATCGCTGAGATGGAGGGCTGGGGTGGCTCTGGCATTGCGAACCAGCTGTCTTTTTCCCAGGTGGACGCATTTGTTCCGCGGGTCTGGGTGGAGGAGGGAGGCCTGGTGATCGCCAGGCTGCTGGAGAAAACCGAACCCGAGCGCAAGCCCTGGGAAGAGATCAAGGAAGAGGTCCTGACCCATTGGGCTCGTGGCCATGCGATGGAACTGGCCGTGGATTCCCTCAGGGGTGTCCTTGAATTCTGCGCTGAGCGTGCAACGGACGAACAAGGTGAGCCCCTCTCCGATGAGGAGTGGACGCCCGAGGTCACTGCGGAGGACCTGCGCGAGAGCGCGGGCGCAGCTAATTTCACCCTGGTGGAGCGTCCCTTGCGTACCCGCATGGAGTGGCCCGGGGACGACCCGAATCTGGCTACACCGGCGGACCGATTTATTCGGGGGCAGCCCGATCTATTCGAGCTTGAACCTGGCCAGGTGGCCTATCCGCGCAAGGACTTCACCGGCAATTTGGCCTATCTCGTGCGTCTCGATCAGACTGCAGAGCCGGACCCCAAGAAGAAGTTGAAGGCCCAGGAACTATTGACCCTCAGGCAATCCAGCCAGACCGAAAGAGCGCAGGACCTGATCGCAGCCTTCTACCCCAAGAGCGACTGGTTCAGCACGACCTTCAGCATCAGTTGGCCCCAGCGCGTGGATGATGATGCTGATCCGGGGTCAGAGGAGTCAGCGGGCGATTCAAATTGATTTTGGAGCCTGGCGAAAGGCGAGCCGCACGGTCAGTCCGCCTCCGTCCCGTTCGATCAACTCCAGGCGAGCCTCCATGGCCCGGGCATACTGGGCCACCAGATGCAGGCCAAGGCCCGTGCCGCTGGCTTTGCGCGTGGCCTCGTCGCCCAGGCGTACGAAGGGTTCGATGGCTCGCCGCTGATCCTGGGCCCTGATACCCGGGCCGCGGTCGGATATCTCCAGGATCACTCGTGAACCCTGGCGATACAGAAGGATTTGGATGGGTTCTCCTCCCTTCTTCACTGGTGCGTATTTGCGCGCGTTCTCGATCAAGTTGATCACCACAGCGCGTACCCCGTTGACGGTGAAGAGTGCTTGGGGCAGGTTGTTTTCCAGGTTCAGCTTGAGGTCTTCGCCTTCAAGGGGGCCTACTTCTTCCAAGGCACTGGCAATCGCCTCGGTCAGATCACCAGCTTCAGGTCTTGTAGGTGCTTCCTCAAGTCGACGCTTGTCGATCACCTGCTCCACCAGACCAGAGAGCCGGTCTGAAGCAGAGAGGATGTGTTCCAGGGATTCCTGTTGGCGCTCGGGATTCTGGATCCAGCCGTCCCTTAGCATCTCTCCATGCAGACGCACCGCGGCAATCGGCGTGCGTAGTTCGTGGGTCACCGCTGCCACGAAGTTCTCTGTGCGGCGTGCTTGTTCTTGACTGGCCCTGAGGGATGAGAGCAAGAGGTTCAGGCCTACTCCCAGGGAGACCAGCATCACAATCACCAAGGCTGCAAACCAGCGCATGCGTTGCTTGAGACTCTGACCAAGGTCTCTCACATTCGTGGCTACCGCGAAGCTGAAACGTGCCCGGTCCGTCGGGTCGGCAAAGACAATTCCCAGCTTGTTCAGGGGGGATGCCATGGCTATGCGCCAGTCTTGGAACTCAAGCTCCAGGGCTTCGTTTTCCGGTAGCAAGACCTGGCCTTCGGGCAGGACCTCCGCCTTGGTCTGGTTGGTGAATACAGCCTCAAGCCAATCTCCGTCGAGAATGACTCCGTGCAGCCAGGCCTGACGCTGACGTAGAGGGTTGAGACAACGCCAGAAGTCCTCGTTGCTTGCTTCGAGTGGCACCTCAATTGGATCCATGACCACCACCCGAGTGGCGGTCAAACGCAGGTTGTATTCCTCGTCGCGCATCATGCGCAGTTCGAAAGGCGTGGTGCGAATCAGGACCTGGGTTAAGCCCAGGCTGATGGAGGCCGCACGAATGTCCCGCTCTGCACAGCGTGAGCGTCCGTCTTCGGTCTGGCGCGGATGCAGACTGACTGCCACCTGTTCGAAGTCCAGCCAGAACTCACGGCCACTGGTTACGCGCGAGGGACTGGTCCTCCCGCGCTCCAGCAGGCTCTCGCGTCCTGAGAATCCGCCGGTAAGAAAAGCACTGCTCCCCAGCAATTCCAGGCTGCTGACCAAACGGCGCTGGGACAAGAGTTCCTGCGCGACTTTTCGAACGCGCACGGTCTCCTTGCGCTCAGTCCGTCCGCCCCGTTCCTGGCCCCGGTAGATCGTCAGCTGCTGTTCCTGGGGGGCTTCGGAGTCCTGGGAGAACCAAGCGAGGATCCCCTCACGTCGTTCGACCAGCTGTAGGACCGAACGCTTGCTGACCATTCTGCCATTGGGATCCAAAGATTGATCCCATGGCAGGTAGTCCAGAGGATTGCGGTTTTCCTCTTCCGCAAGCAGTGCCTGAATGCGGCCGGCCATGGCCTGAGAGAAACGAGCAGCACTGTCCTCAACTGCCGCTGGAACTTCTTCCAGCTGGCGCGCCTGATCCTGCTGCAACTGCCGCCATAGGAGGCTGCCGAAGACTGCTCCTGGTAGCACCACGAGCAAGGCATAAAGCAGCAGCGCTGTGCGCTGCGTCCCAGCGGTCAGTCGGAGTCGTGCCAACGATAACCCTTGCCGCGCACGGTCTGAATCAGGCTTGGATTGGCGGGGTCTGGTTCAACCTTGCGCCTGAGGCCCACAATGTGAATGTCCACGGTGCGCGTTTCCACATTCGCGCTTTGGTAGTGCCAGACGTCGATCAGGAGATCACCCCTCGTAACCACACGATCCCGATGGCGGATGAGATACTTGAGAATGTCCGCTTCTCGGGGTGTGAGCGCTTCCAGCTTGCCATCGCGGTGCACCTCAAGGCGGGCAAGGTCGACCTTGATGTCGCCCGGGAGTTCCAGCATCTCAGGAGGACCAGCGTCCATTTCCACTCGTCTGAACTGGGCCTCTACTCGGGCCACCAACTCACGCGGGGAGAAGGGTTTGGTCAAGTAATCGTCGGCACCTGCCTGGAAGCCGCGCAGGATGTCTTCCTCGTCGGCCAGGGCGGTCAATATCACCACTCTGCTGCGCAGTCCCTCGGCTCTCATTGTGGCGAGAATCTCAAGTCCGCTCAGGCTCGGTAACATCAGGTCGAGCACGATCAGGTCGGGCTTCTCTCTGCGGATCATTTCGAGGGCTTGTTGGCCGTCTGTGGCGATCTGTGCGTTGTAGCCCCCGTACTGGAGAGCATCGCGAACGCCCTGGGCCAGGGTCGCTTCATCCTCCACGATCAGGATTTGATGTTGGGTTGTCTCGGTCATGCCAGGTGCTTGTGCTTGTTCAGGGTTCATTTTGGGCCTCTTGGCCCCTGACTACGGGAGTACTCCTCTAGTGTGCGTGGGTTTTGCTCTCTTTGAACAGAGACCCTTGAACTGGAGGGATTCAACCTGAGCTGCCGGTCACCCCAGGAAGCAGGCCATTGGACAGCAGAGCGTCTCCCAGCACTCCATGCAAGCCTCCAAGGTCCGAGGCACGGGGCTCAAGACCTTGTAATTCTTCCCGGGCCCCTTCCAGCTCGCCGTCCGCCGCCAGCGCCCCTGCCAGTTCGATTCTGAGGAGTGAAGCACCACGGCCTCCTGTGGTTTCTCCCAGGGCCTCAAGCCCCCGGGCGGAGGCGCGCAGGGCCTGGCGCAGGCTGCGACTGGCACCGCCAAGGTCATTGCGGTCCAGGGCCAGATGGGCGAAGCCCCGGTGGGCCAGGGTGAGGAGCGCGTCGGCCTGAACCTTGGCTCCGCGCTTGCTGGCACGGTCGGCGGCGGCAAAGGCCTGATTGGGATCGCTCAGGTCACTGCCTTCTCCCAGGGCTTCCCACAGGGGCGCGCTGCAGACGAGTCGTCCCTGGAGTTGGGTGCGCTGCATCAACCGCCGTAGGTCGGAATCGCTGGCAGCGCCATATTCCATTGTAGAGGCAAGGGCGGCGCGCACTTCCACGGGGTTCCGGCGATCGAGAGCCAACAAGAGGGCGTTGCGCAGGAGCAAGGGGTTCTCGGGATCGAGTTTGCGCAGGGTCGCTTGCAGATCATGGGCCGCTTGCAGGCGACCGGCGCGTGCGTGTTGGTTGGCGAGATCCATCAAGGCCGCGCGCCGGTGTGGGCGCAGGCGCAGGATGCGCTGCAGGATGCGACTGCTTTCGTTGGAGCTCAAGTCTCCCAGTCGTGCACTTTGGGCCAGAGCATCCACTGAGAAGGGCTTGGCATCCAATGCACGGTCCAGTGCATCCCTCGCAGCCTGCACTTGGAATCGGGCGCTGGTGGAATCGGTGCTCGAGTTTGCAGCCTGCTTTGCGCGGCCCAGCTCGCCCATGGCCCGGCCGTGGTTGATGAACTCCCAAGCAGGCTGTACCAAGAAGAGCAGTGACAGCATGAGGACTCCCTCGGGGCCGAGGCTCCTGGTGCGGGGAGAGAAGCGGCCTGGCGCGACCAGGGCCCCCAAGAGGGGCAGAGCTACCGCTGGTGCAGCCACTCCCGCGGTGAGGGGTGCGTTGACCAGACCGGCGCCCAGAAAACCGAGCACTCCCAAGCCGCAAGCGGCGCGGGTGCTGCTGCTGCCGCGCAGTGCTACGAGTGCACGAGAGGCAATCCAGGCGAGCAAGAACACGAAGGCACCTCCCAGCAGCAGGCCCTGTTCCGCGATCAACTGCAGGCTGTCCTGGTGCAGATGTTCTACATCCACCGGGGTCGGCTCCAATCGTCCGTGTTCGCTGACGGTGATCTCGCGAGGATTTCGATAGGGGGGGTACTCGCGAGGCACCTGCCCGGGCCCGACTCCCATGGGGAAGGCCTCGAAGAATGACGGCGTGCTGCCATAGATCAGCCGTCTGAAGGCGAAGCCCCCCTCACCTGTGGGGGCTTGGACTTGCGTCTGGTCGGGCTCTTCCATGTTCCAGGTGTGCACCCCCACTGCAGCAGCCAGGACTCCGGCGATCACGAGGGTGATGCGTATCTCATGGGGGCGGGTCCTGCGTTGGCTTGGCAACGCCAATAGCAGAGCCAAGGTACAGAAGCCCAGACTCGCAAGTCGCGAATCGCTCACTCCAGCCCAGATGGCATAGACGATCAGAGAAATCAGAGCCAAGATACGCACGGGCCCCCGGCGGACGGTGAAAGCCAGGAGTCCGACTGCCGCCGCGGGCATTGCTGCCTCCGCTGCGTCTCCTGTGTTGCCCAGGACTGCGCCGGGGTGTTCGGTCATCAAGGCGCCTACACCGATCAGCAGTGGTATTGGCAGCAACCCTTCGATCAAGCCTTTGCGTCCCTCGGAGCCGAGCCGGGCTCCGGCCAGGACCAGGGCTGCGCAGGTTACCAAGGTCAAGGAAGATCTTTCGGCTTCAAAGATGTCTCCCAGATCCATCATTGAACGGCCCTGGCCCAGGAGCGCCAAGATCAGAAACCCTGTGGGTACCAAACCCAGAGCCTTCCAGGAGCCGCGCACCTCAAGCGCTGTGAGCATGAGCGCGGGCAGAGCCAGCAATAGTGTCCAACCAGCCGCTGCGGAAACGCTAGTGGGTACATCCTTCAGCACCCCCGGCCAGGGGGAACACAACACCAAGGCGGGCAGGGCCAGCAGCCAACCACGCATGCGGTCTCCCTGGCGGGTGACCGAAGATGAAGATCTTGCTGGCGTGGGGGAGGAGCCTTGGGCCATGGATCTAGGACTGGGTGTGGGCGGGGCTTCCGACGATTGCATCGACGAAGGGGCCTGGGTCAAAGACCTCCAGGTCCTGCAAGCCTTCTCCGGTTCCTACGAAGTGAATAGGTAGGCCCAGGTCCTCTTGGATGGCGAAGACCGCGCCGCCTCGGGCGGTGCCGTCGAGTTTGGCCACCAGCGTGCCGCTGACCTCCACCGCCTGGGAGAACAGCCGCGCCTGTTGGATGGCATTCTGGCCGTTGGTGCCGTCAAGGACCAAGAGCGTATGGTGCGGGGCTTCTGGCAGAGCCTTGGAAATGACCCGGCGCACCTTGGCCAGTTCTTCCATCAGGTTGGTCTGGGTGTGCAGGCGTCCGGCGGTGTCGATCAGGATGATGTCAGAGCCTCTTGCTACTCCTGCCTGTAGCGCGTCAAAGGCCACCGCTGCTGGATCCGCTCCCGGCTGTTGCTGGCGTACTATGTCGGCCCCGTTGCGTTTTGCCCAGATCTCAAGTTGATCGGCAGCTGCCGCGCGGAATGTATCGCCGGCGCCGAGCAGGACCTTCTTGCCCGCTTGGGTGTAGCGGTGGGCAATCTTGGCGATTGAAGTTGTCTTGCCCGACCCATTGACACCCACGATCAAGAACACAGTTGGGCCGGATGTGCTCAGGAGGGGATCGCCTCCGGGGTCGAGGCGTCCGAGCAGTTGCTGTCGAAGGCAGGCACGCACGTCCTCTTCGCCCTTCAACTCACCGCGTTTGTGGCGTCGCTCGATTTCTGCTACCAGTTGATTGGCCAGGGGACCAAGGTCAGCGGTGTAGAGCGCTTCCTCCAGATCCTGCAGTAGTTCCTGATCGATCTCGCGTCCACCGCGAAAAACGCCTGAGATCGAATCCGAAAGGGCTTCCCGGGTGCGGGTCAGCCGTTGCTTCAAGCGGTCCAGCAGGCCCATCAATCTTCCTCGATCAGGGCGTCGTCAAGATGATCGGCGGCACTGTTGTTTGAAACAGCGTTCTCGGAAACATCTTCTATGGGAACATTGTTCTCCAATTCGCTGGCATCGTCACGGTCATCAGCAGTTGGTTCAGGCTGCGAGCCTGCGCGTTCCTTGGCGATCTGGCTCACCTTGTCCAGGATGCCGTTGACAAATGACCCAGAGCTGGCCGTGGAGAAACGTTTGCCCAGCTCGATTGCCTCATTGATACTGACCTTGGGGGGTACTTCAGGGACATAGAGCAGTTCATACGCCCCGATCCGCAGGACATTGCGATCCACTACCGCCATGCGGCTGACTTGCCAGTTCTTGGCTACGACCCCAAGGATCTTGTCGATCTCAGCACAGTGCTTGTGAACTCCTTGTACTACTGTGCGTGCATAACTCACTGTCTCGCGGTCGCTTTCGTTCTCGCGCAGGAAGTTGTTGAGCTCTTCGACCAACTCGGGCCCACGCAGGTCCAACTGATAGAGAAACTGCAAGGCAGTCTGTCGTGCCCGTGTGCGTCGTTTGATCTTGCTCATGTCCGGATTCCTTCGGAGGTGCCGTCTGCCCGGGCCAGGGCGTGCAGGGCGGCGATGGCGCCTCGGGCGAGCTCACGCCCCTTGTCCTGCTCACCGCCTTGCTCGGGGGAGAGCGCTCGGGCTCGGGCTTGATCCAGGGTATTGCAGGTCAGCACTCCGAAGAGGATCGGCTTGTCGCACTCCAAAGACACCTGCATCAGGCCTGTGGTTGCCCCCTGGGAGACCCAGTAGTCGTGGGAGGTTTCTCCCTTGAGCACCAGTCCTAAACAGATCACCGCATCCACATCTTTGCGCCTGGCGAAGCGTCGAGCGACGAGGGGCAACTCGAATGACCCTGGAACCCAGGCAATCAGTTCTTCCGGAGCGGAGGCTTGCAGGTTCTCCAACTGCACCTTGGCCGATTGCAGCATGCCGTTGGTCAATTCCGCATGAAATTCGCTGACGACCACAGCCACCCGCGCGCCCGGCATGGGATCCAAGGGCTGCTCAATGGGGGAGCCGGGGCGGGACACGGAATCGTGGGTGGTTGGTGGTGGGAAGGAACCGGAGTAAGCCGGTCATGATTCTAGAGGATAACCTCTAGCTACCTCCCGACGAGCGCGGGGCCCTCACTTTTCGCTTGAGAGGGATCTCCCGTGAGGGTTTTCTTGCCAGAAAACGCACGGGTCGCCGTAGCGCGGGCGGCGGCCCAGGCATCTTCCGCGAGGGAATAGGCCAAGGGCACCATCCAGAGGGTGAACAGGGTCGAGATCGCCAGCCCACCTCCAACACAAGTTGCCAGCGCGCGGTAGTCGATGCCTTCTCCACCGGCTTTGCTGAGGGCCATTGGCAGAAGACCGAAAACAGTGGTCAAGGCAGTCATCAGAATCGGTCTGACCCGCGCACCGGTACCTTCAAGAATTGCGGCTCGCCGAGGCAGGCCGTCCAGAGTCATGCAGCGATGGATCTTGTCAATCAACACGATGCCGTTGTTGACCACTACACCCACTAAAATGATGATTCCGATCCAACCCACCGAGTCCATTGTTGTGCCGGTCAGGTAGAGGGTCCACATGGCTCCCAGGAATGCGAAGGGCACGGTGGCCATCACTGCTAGAGGCAGGGCGATGGACTCGAACAGAATCGACATCACGATGTAGACCAGGGCAGCGGCGAACAACAACGCCAACTGCATCTCGCGAACCTGCTTTAGGGCGCTGGCGAATGAAGAGTTCTCCCTGCCCAGCCGATACCCACGGGGCAGATCCAGGCCCGCCTCCAGAGCCGCATAACCCGCTTCCATCCGCTGCTGCAGACGGTCTGGAGCGTCGATACGGGCTTGCAGGCTGAAGCTGGTCATGCCGTTCCAACGCCAGATCGTCCGGGGGCCGGGTTCAAAGCCGATGGAGGTAAAGGACGAGAGTGCCACGGGACCCGCGTCAGTCCAAACCGACAGATCCCGCAGGGCGTCGAGCCCTGCCATCTCTTCTTCGTCGTACTCGATGATGATTGGTACTTCCCGACCCTTCTCCTGGAAGCGCGGCAGCATGGCGCCCCGCAGGGCCCAGGAGACACTGCGCGTTGCCCTGTCGGTTCCGACTCCAAGCTGGAAGCCCGCCTCCCGATCAAACTCAAGGCGCACCTCTTCCGGAGCGTCTTCCAAGGGTGAGCGGATGTCAGTCAGTCCCTCCACGGTCGAGAGGATTTCGATCGCCGTTTTTCCCAAGTCTGCCAGCAGGTCCGCATCGGGCCCTATCACCTGAAAGCGCACGGTCTGTTTGCTGGCGCTGCCCAGTTGCTCCTCTCGGCCGAAGTGCAGCCGGTGCCCGGGAAACTGAGGCAGTTCCCGACGCAGGCGTTCTCTAGTCTGGTCCATCAACTTGGGGTCCAAACGATCTCCCCAGCGCAGGGACACCTCGCCGCCTCCGGCCCAAAAGCGCACGATCACGTGTTCGTAACCCATTTCCTCCCTGAGTGGTTCGAGCACATTCTCATAGCGCGCCATTTCTTCAGAGGCCTGCCTCAGGGTGAAGTTGGATTCCAGTTCCACCATGAACTCAACGGAAGTCATGTCCTCTTCTCCTCCCATGGAGGTGATTGACATGTTGCTCATGGGAATGGCCACGGTCGTGACTGCGAGGAAACCCATGGCGCATGCAAGCGGCCTGTGATCCAGTGTCCAACCAACCAATCGTCGGTTGGCATCCTGAATCCAGACCAGCACGCTGTTCCCGGCCGGGGCTGCAGGCCTCGGCCGTGGGGGGGGCTGGTCGGGTCGCGTACGCCAGCGGGGCAGTGCTATCAGGATCAGCAGGCAACCCAAGAGGACCTGGAAAAGGCGTACTCCCGGGGACGCTTCGAGCATTGGAGCCTTGACGTCAAACACTCGGCTGATGGAACTCCAGTCCGTGGCCGCGCCTGACCCGAAGGTGTTCCACAAGAACAGGCCCAGAAACACTCCCACCAATAGGAAGCGGAGGGGAGTAGCCACACGCAGGATGCCCCGGTTGATGTGCTGCAGCAGCCAGAGGAGGCTCCAGCCCATCAGCCTTATGGCACCGATGCCATGGGCCAGGCCGCGTACGGGCAACGCCAGGAGCCGGGCCATACGTTTGGCGACGGCTTCGCCCAGGGGCGGGCGTTCTCCCTGCACCCGCGCGGCGAGTACAGGCATGAAGACCAGGGCCACGATCAAGCTCGCCACCAGGGCCGAGCAGAGGGGGATTCCCATGGCCCTCAAGAACAGGCTCATCATCGGGTCGCCGATCATGAAGATCAGGGGCAGGAAGACCACCACGCTAGTCAAGGTGGCCAGGGCCACAGCCAGGCCAACATCGCGCACTCCTTCCACCGATGCTCTGAAGGAACTGTGTCCTTGTTTGCGCAGGCGCGCGATGTTCTCGATCACGACCACCGAGTTGTCCACCAGCATGCCCAGGGCCAGGGTCAAGCCGGTCATGGTCAGCACATTGAAGGTGCCTCCGCTGAAGTACTCAAAGGTCAGGGCAAGGAGGATTGAGATGGGGATCGAGAGAGCGACCACCAAGGTCGTTCGCACCCGGCGCAGGAAACAGAGGAGCACCAAGAGGGCCAATCCGCCACCCCAAAGGGCCGTGGTCTTTAGTTGTCCCAGGCTGGCGCGGATGAAGTCTGCTTGATCAAACAGAACCGTGACCCCCAATTGTCCCCCCAGGCGTGAGTCTGCTTGGATCTCCTCCAAGACCTTGGCGATGCGTTCGGAGGTCTCGACCACATTGGCTGCACCCTCCTTTTGGATCATGCCGTAGTAGGCATAGCGCCCATCGATTCGGGTCAGTCGTTCGCCCACCGACTTGACACGACGCACCTCGGCAATATCACTCAAGCGCAGGCCATTGCCTATGGGGTAGGCGGCGATTTGGTCCAGGTCCTTGAAGCGCATGTCCGAGCGCAGAAGGAGTTCGCGCTCTCCGCTGGAGACTTCGCCGAGCGGCTTGGCGAAGTTGTCCGCCGACAAGCGCTGGATCAGAGCACCCAGGTCCATGCGCGCAGCGATTACCTTTTGCTCGTTCAACAATATGCGGATCGAATCCTCCAGAGTGCCCCAGAGCTGCACCCGGCTGACACCGTCCACCGCTTCGAGCGGGCGTTTGATGGATTGGTCGATCAGACGGTCGATGTCGTTCTGGTCCGCGTCTTCCGCGGAGGTGACTGCCATCCAGATGATGGGCATGTCCCCGTCATCGTTGGACCAGATCCAGATCTCGCCTATATCTGCTGGCAGTTCAGGGCGTGCGCGTTCGATGCGGTCGCGCAGCTCGGCCTTGGCCAACTGCAGGTCGCCCGTTCTGCTGAAGCGCATGGAGACCCGTACGGAGCCTGGCCGACAGGCAGACCAGACATCCTCAAGGTCCGGGAGGGTGCGCAGTTGCTCCTCGATGGGCCGTGCGATCTTGTCCACATTTTCCGCGGCGGAAGAGCCCGGGTTCGAGATCATCACCGTGAAGCGTGAGCCCTCGATTCCTCCAGGCAGCATCTGGAGTGGCAGACGCATGTAGCTCAGCACCCCGAGCACGATCAGCGTGGTCAGGATCACCAGTACGCCCACTGGACGGGTGATCAGGGTGCCGAAGAAGCTGGAGTGTTGGGACTTGGTCTGCATGGGATCAGACAGCTAGGACTTCTCTGCCGGATTCGGCGTTGATCCAGGTGCTTCTCGTACCAGAAGCGAATAGATCACAGGGATCACAAGCAGGGTCAGAAGAGTCGACATGCTCAAGCCTGCGATCACTGCGATGGCCATGGGGGCTCTCAATTCCGATCCTTCGCCAGCACCCACCAGGCCCAGGATCGGAACTGACTCCAACCATCCGGTGAGGGGCAAGAGGCCCAGTACCGTGGTGGCGGTAGTCATCAAGATTGGCCTGAGGCGTGCGCGCCCTGCCTCCGTGGCGGCGGCGATGCAATCCATTCCCTTGGCCCGGCCTTGGTTGATGCGGTCCACCAGAACGATCGCGTTGTTGACCACGATCCCCGCCAGCAGGATCGCACCGATCAGTACCACCACCGACACGGGGATCGACAGCAGATCCAGCGCCAGGACCACGCCTACTGCAGCGAGGGGCACGCTGAACAGAATCACAAATGGCTGGATCAGGGATTCGAACTGGGTGGCCATGACTACATACACCAGGAATATTGCCAGCAACAGAGCCTGTTGAAGGTTACGCGTACCCGCATCCATCTCGCGTTTCTGACCGCCGAGCGCCACGCTTACTTCGGGGGGCGTGACCATGTCGGCCAAAGCTGCCTCGATACGCTTGCCCAGTCCGCCCAGGTCCATACCCGTGCTGGCGGCGGTGACCAGAGCAGCTCGGGAATTGCTGATGCGTCGGATCTCCGCTGGTCCGCGCACGATTTCGATGTCTGCCACAGCGGAGAGTGGCACGGGTGCCCCAGTTCCCGCATTGACCACCAGGGCTTCTACTGCTTGCACGCTGTCGAGCATGCTCTGGTCACCTCGCACGCGAATGTCGATGCGGTCGTCCCCATCGACCAGGCGCGTGGAGACCTTGCCTTGCACTTGATCGCGTACAAGATCGCTGATGTCTCCCAGGTTCAGGCCGAACTCCAAGATGCGGTCCCGGTCGAAGACCAGACGAGCCTCCGGGTGCCCCGGCTGGATCGATGTGCGCACATCGGTTAGGCCCTGAACTCTTTCCAAGCGTTGGCGTACTTCGTTGGCGACATCGGCGAGCTCGCCCAGATCATAGCCTGTGATCTCCACTGCGATGGGCGCGTCAAGGGCGAAGGGTGTGGGGCGCGTGATTTCCACCCGACTGACTTCCGGGTGGGCTTCGAGAAGGGCGCGAACCTGTTGCACCACCCGCTCTTCCGTGTGAGCCGCTGATGAGGTCGCAGTCAAGCGAGTCATCAGTCGTGCCGTGTGATCCCCTTCGATTTCCCGCGTCAATGTGTCAGCTTCCACGCCGCTGGTGAGGGCGCAACTGACCACACTTTCCAGACTGCGCACTTCTCGCGCCAGTTCTCCCAGTACCTGATCGGTTACATCCAGAGGTGTGCCCACTTCCAAGGCCACATGAGCTGTGAACTCACCCTGGTGGATTTCGGGAAGCAACTCAAGGCCCAGACCCTTGGCGCGTTCAAAGGCAAACCAGCCAAGGGCCGCGGCGGCAAAGAGCACGACCAGGGGTGAGCGCAGGGAATACTGAAGGAGTGGAAGATAGGCCCGGTCCAGCAGGTTCCAGAGGAAGTCGAAGATCCTGCGGGGGATGTAGGAGATGATGAGGAAGATGCCATAGGCAAGTGCCAGACCCAGGGCGAGGCTGCGCAGGCCGACAAAACCCACCAAGCGCGCAAGGCCAGCAGTCAGACGCAGAAGGCTTGGAACCGCCTGATCCCACCCCCAGCGCCAGTCGGCGAAGAGGAATTCTCTCATCACCTGCCAGGAAACCATCAGGCCTCGTAGGGGAGCTGCCAGCGGACGCTGTCGCAGAGATTTCCCAGCCGACTTGAGCCAGCCCAGGGACTGGCCGGACTGGTTGGACTCATCCAGCATGGGCAGGGCGCTGAGCATGGGGATGAACAACACCGCCACCAGGAGAGAGACCAGCAGGGCGCTCACTACGGTTACTGCCTGATCCCCGAAGATCTGACCGGCGATACCTTCCACGAAGACGATAGGGGCAAAGACCGCAACAGTGGTCAGTGTTGAGGCCGTGATTGCACCGGCCACCTCACCGACTCCTCTGATTGCTGCATTCACAGGTTTGTCGCCCTCTTCTCGGCAGCGAGAAATGGACTCCAGTACAACGATGGCGTTGTCCACCAACATGCCGATTCCTAGGGCCAGACCGCCCAGGGACATGATGTTCAAGGACACGTCCAGCAGGAACATGGGTGCAAAGGTGGTGGCCACGGAGATCGGAATTGCCAGGGCGATGACCAGGGTGGGCACCACTCTGCGGAGAAAGATCCAGATCACCAGTACCGACAATAGAGCTCCCAGCAGTGCCGAGTCGCGCACATCCTTCACTGCCGCAGCGATGAACGTGGACTGGTCGCTGAGCACACCGAAGCTTGCATCTGCGCGCATGTGCCAGGCAATTTGGCTGAGCTTCTGGCGTTCGTCCCAGCGCGGCTCCCGGGCGTTTGGTCCTGAGAACTTGGCTGCCAGGGCGATTTGTTCGGGTGTACCGAGGATGCCCTCGCGCAGGCGCTGGGCCACTTCGACGATGTTGGCACCAGCTTCGCGGTAGATCGCAAGCTCCACCGCTTCTTCCCCGTCGATGCGCATGATCACTTCCCGTTCCGCATGCGTGCGCTCCACCTGGGCCACATCTCCAATGCGTACTGTGGCACCGCCCTTGCGCACCAGGGCCAGGTTGCGGATTTCTTCCACGGTCTGGAATTCGTTCAGGGTGCGCACCAGGTAGCGTGTGGAGCCTTCGAGTACTTCACCGGAAGACGCGTTCAGGTTCTCCGCTGCCAGCCTTTGGGCGATTGCGGCGGGGTCGAGTCCCTGGGACGTGAGCGCGTCCGGGTCCACCGCCACAAGAATCTCCTCTCGTAGTCCTCCGCGCACGCCTATGGCGGCCACACCTGAGAGGCCTTCCAGTTCACGTTTGATGCGTTTTTCCGCCAACCAGCGCAGGGTGGTGAGGGTATTCAGCTCTTCCCCGGGTGCGACTTGCCTGGCGGGACTGATCGAGATTCGCAGGATCGGATCCAGGTTCGGGTCATAGCGCAGGATCAGAGGGCGTTCGGCTTCCTGGGGCAGTTGCACATTGTCCAGGCGGTCACGCACCTCTTGCACAGCCAGGGTCATGTCGGAACCCCAATCCAGTTCCACCAGAACATCGCTGAAGCCCGCGCGGCTCATGGAACTCACGCGCACCAAGCCCGGCAAGGTAGAGACCGCTTCGCTGATCCGGTTGGAGATGCGATCTTCCACATCTTCCGGCGCAGCTCCGGGGAAGGCCGTGCGCACGGTCAGCGTGGGGTAGCTGATCTCCGGCAGGAGGTTCATGGGCAGTTTCGCGAGGGAAACCATCCCAAAGACCGTCAACGCCACGATGACCATGGTAATTGCCACGGGGCGCGTGGCGATGAACGCCAAGCGCGCGGGTTTCTGATCGGGTTGCACTCAGCTCTCCTTGCCCGAGTCGGTCTTCGCAGATGCGGTCTCGCTGGAGTCACCTGCGTCAGAAGGAATCTGTTTTGTCCCTTCCTTCTCGATGTTCACTTCGGTCCCGGGCTCGATCTCACGGTTGCCAACTGTTATCACCGCTTCGCCAGCGGCCAATATGCTGTCCCCCAAGGGCACGACTTCCACGAAAAGATCCTCTTCGAAGCCCTCTTCCACTTCCACTCGCTGGGCGATGCCTTCACGTACTACAAACAAGAAGCGTCGCTCACCCTCCCGGCGCAGTGCGCGCTTGCGCACCACCAGGGCCTGGGGGTGGCGATCTACAACCAGATGCAAGCGAACCAGCATTCCTGGTAAGAGCCGCGGGCGCGGATCCCTTGTTGTGGGTTGTTCCAAATCAATCGAGAGTCGGATCGAACCCGAGGTGGCGTCGATGGTAGGGGAGACGATGGTCAAGTGTCCCACATAGGATTCCCCTGGCAATGCGTCCGGCAGCACTGCGATCTCCAATTCGTCCGCGCGCCCCTGGAAGAGTGAAAGCTCTCGCTGGGGCCGGTAGATCACCGCTCGAAGGTGGTTCGGGTCGGTCAATGTCATCAGGCTTTCCGCCGCGCCCACGTTGCGCCCCACGCGCACAGTTCGTGCCGCGATGACTCCGGCAAAGGGTGCTGTGATCCTGGTGTAGGACAGCTCCAACTCGCGCCGCTCCAAGTTGAGGCGCGCCTTTTCCACGGCGGTGCCCCCTGTGTCGCGGCTGTGCTCCGCACTCTGTTGGGCGAGTTGAGCGCTGACCAGATCGCGCTTGGCATGATCTCTGGCGAGGCGCAGCTTGCTCAGTTCGTTCTTGCTGATCAGGCCGGTTTGCTCGTGGCGCTGAACCTCTCCTTCCGCCTGGCTGTGGGTCAAGAGCGCACGCTGAACCGCTTCTGCACGTTCACTGACTGTCAAGCTCAAGCTGGGCAGGGTCTCCATTGCTTCGCGCAGGGTGACCTGTGCTTCTTCTACAGCCGCGTTTGCATCCCGGTCGTCGAGAATCACCAGAGCTTGTCCGGCTTTCACGCTCATGCCCTCTTCCACCAGGACTTCGGTTACCAGTCCGCCGAGCTTGGGGGTCACATCGACTTCGCGGGTCGATTCGATGGCGTTGGCCGTGACCAGGACTCGACGCATTTCCCGTTGCTCCACCGGTTCCGTGCGCACCCGGGGCAGTTCCCGTCTTATCTGGGTCGGGGAATCTCCGCCAGCCGCATGGTCGCGGGGCTCTCCGCCACAACCCGCAGTCAAAAGGCAGGTCAAGAGGATGCCGCCTCGGACGAAGACCGTCGGAGGCAGGCAAAGAGTAGGGTTGGCAGTTGGGCGATTCATGAAGTGTGGGATCCAGTCGCAGCCTGGGCAGGCATATCTCCGAGCAGTTTCGGGGATCGGGCCGGCACCGGGCTCGGTACACTCTGCCCATGACAGGCAGGCGCAAGGTTGCAGAACGTGATTGTGCCGATTCTTCAGGTCAAGTAGGCGGCGGAGTGTCCTCCGAGACAGTTTTCTCTGCAAGGAATGAGTCAGAGTCGGTGCTGGTTCCTCGGGAGAGGGCTCTCTTGCTGCTTCTTGGCTGGACATTGTTGTGTCTGGCACAGCCCGGAATTCTGCCCTCCTGGCTCCAGGGTTGGGTGGGGGCTGTATCCCTCTGTCCCTGGGCTCTGGCGGTTTCCCGACCCGGGCCCAGGGCGCGCTTGATCGAGTGGCTGTTTGCCAGCATCGGCCTGGTGGCTTGGTTTGCCTGGATGCGCTACCTTTTGTCTTGGCTGTTGCTCCCCATGGGTGTGGTGCCGGCCCTTTGGATTGTGCTCGGCGGGACCTTGCTGCGAGGAACGCGCGGCCGTTTGAATCTCGCTGTCGCTGTGCCCGCTGCCTGGTTGGTGGGAGAGATCCTGCGCTGGACCCTGCCCGCTCCGATTTCTTTCGGTTGGTGGCGTCTGGGGCTTTTGGCCCACGACATGCCCTACCTGAATGGCAGCGCGCGGGTTTGGGGAACGTTTGGCCTCAGCTGGGTCCTGGCGGCGATGGGAGGCTATGCGGCTGCGCTTGTGATTCGAAAGGGAAAGGTCTCTCTTGCAACTCACTTGTTCGGCTTGGGACCGTTTGCCCTGGGTTGTCTGTTGACTCAGGTGGTGCCTGCCCCTGTGACCATTGACGGGCCACGGGTCCTCTTGGTGACCCCTGGGCTGCAGCAGCACCTCAAGGCTTTCAGCCGCGACAGTCTGGCGGAGTTGTATGTGGATCCTGTCAACCTGACCTTCGAGGCGGTGGGCGCCAACGATGGGCCGCCCATTGATCTGGTGGTCTGGGGGGAGACCATGCTTCCGAGCAAGGTCTTGGCCGAGGGAGTGATGGAAGCTGCCGAGTCCGGCGTCGGTCGCCCTGACTGGATCGGGCCTGACTGGGAGCCCCAGGAACTGACCCAGTTTGCCGAAATCACCCGTTGCCTGGTGGAGGGCATTCTCTTCGGCCTGCCCCAGCGGGTTTCTCCCTCCCTGTTGCCAGCGCTTCAAAGTCGAGGAGCTCTGTTCATGGAAGAGGCCGTCCTCGGCCGGCCGATTCTGCCCCACGGTGCTTCCTTCCTGACCGGTTTGGAGGAGGTGGTGGTCCACCAGGGCGAGCTCAGGCGCTTGAACGGGTCCGCCCTTTGGCTGCCCGATGCCACCCGCATTTCCAGCGGGGCCAAGACCCAACTGGTGCCAGCGGCGGAGGACCCCTCTCTCTTTGTGCACCTGCCCTTCCTGCTGGACGCCTTGCGCTCGGTGGGTGGCTATCTGCCGGATTTTGTGGCAGCCGCTGAGCAGGGGGTGGTCAGCTTCCCCAGCGCAGGGGAACGGGAACGCGAAAATCACGCCAGTGTGATCATCTGCTACGACAATATCTTCGACGCCCCCTTCGCTGAACCAACCCGTCGAGGGCCCCTGGACCTGCATCTGGTGCTCTCCAATGAGGCCTGGTACGAAAAAAGTGTCGAGATGGACCACATGGTGGCCTTTTCTCGTCTGGCAGCGATTTCCACCGGTCGTTCGATTGCTCGGGCGACGAATTCTGGGGTGACCCTTGTCCTGGATCCCGAGGGCCGGACCACCGATGTCCTGGCACCCGATGGGGAGGCAAAAATGGCCCGGGGGACCCTCCTGGCAACGGTTCCTGTGCCTCTGGACCCTGGTCAGGGGCCCACTCCCTGGGCCAGCAGCCAGCACTTTCAGACTCCCCTGCTGGGGTTGCTCAGCCTGATCCTGCTCCTCTGGGCGCGCCGGGGGGGTAACCGGAAGGAATCCCGTGGATAGGTCGCCAAGGGAACGCCTGTAGGGCAGGTGCCCGGGGCTGGTTGACCAGCCACGAGAGCCTGCCTATACTCGCGCCCCCTTCCCACGGAAGTTCACCGAGCGACCGCCACCTGCGGCCTCTTGAGGAACGCCTGTGGGCAAGAAAAACAATAGAATGAGAAATGTGCTTTGGTGACCGACTTCTTGGTCCTTGCCTCGGCGTACTCTCCACCCACGAACAACCCACGGGGATCATCCCCCACCCCCCCGAGTCCAGCACGGATTCGTTTCTTCCCCCAGCCAAGGGGCTCTTGCCCCGGCTGCCCCTCCCCTCATCCCAACCCCCCCTACGGACATGAGCTCGATCGGAAAGATCTTTATCGTCGTCAACCTTGCCCTCGCCGCCCTGGCGCTTGGCTGGGCCACTAACCACCTCGAGACGGCGAACAACTACAAGCAGGAGAAAGCCGACCTGCAGGTCGAGATGGACGCAGCGATCCAAACAAAGGATGGCGAGATCGAAGATCTGCGCAACAATCTCAATACCGAGAAGACAGCCCGCAGTTCCGCCAAGAGCGAGCTGGCCGCGGCCAATGCTGATCGAGATCGCCTGCAGGCTGAGTTGACCCGCGAGCAGGATCGTGGCAATCAGATGAGTGCCGAGCTGGCCACCATGACCGCGTCCCTGCAGTCTTATGCAGAGAGCAACGACAACCTCCAAGGTCGTTGGGAGCAGTCCGAGGCCAACCTGCGCAACGAGATGAATTCCCGCCGCGATGCGGAGCAGGCTCAAGGCACTGCAGAGCAAGCTCAGCGTGATTCTGAATCGGCGCTTTCAGACGCACAGGACCAGATTCGCGGCTTTGAGCGTGATGTGACCTCACTTACGAAGGCCAACAGCCAGCTGGAAATCGACCTGCAGGCTTTGGTTGAGCATACGGGCGTTTCCGTTGTTGAAATCGCCAACATGCCCCTGATCGACGGTGCAGTCCTTGGTGTCAACGCCGGCGTTGCTCCGGGACTGGTCTCGATCAACAAGGGCTCTGCTGATGGAGTCAAGCGCGGCTTTACTTTCGAGGTCTACGCTGGCGCCCAGTACAAGGGTCGCGTGCGCGTGGTCGAAGTGCAGGGCAACATGTGCGTTGCCGAGATCGTCAAGACTGTTGGCGGCCGCACGATTTCCCAGGGCGACGCCGCCTCTACCCGCATCTGAGCCCAACAGGAGTTACTTATGGCACGTCCCCGTAAATCAGCTGCAGGCGGGCAGTCAGCACGCTCGACCTCCCGCAAGTCCAAGGCCGCGGCCGTGGAAATCGTAGAAGAAGAGTCCGGTATGACCATGCCCGAGGCGGTCATTATCGTGACCACCCTCATTATGCTGGCAGCATTTGTGATGCTTGATCAGGCCCGCGGGTCCTATGGCGATGGCATGTTCTTCAAGGACAGTGCCACCACAAGCGGTACTGAGTGAGTGTGGGGCCCCGCTTTTGGGGCGCCACTTGTTATCAAATCCACAACAACCGGGGCGGACCGCTGAGCGGCCTGCCCCGGTTTTTTTGGTTTGCGGGGCTGGCGCGACTGATTTCTTGCTCCCGAGAAGGTTTGAATCCTCCCTCCGGGACCCAAAGGGGAGCGAAATTCTCTCCCGAATTGCTCCTACCCGATGCTTGGATCGGCCACTTCCCGTTTCTATGCTCGACCAGGGGCAGGCGTCACCGCACCGAGGCCGCTCAGACAACGCTGTTTTCGAACGGGGGGAACCCGGGCAACATGATGAATTTCTTCAAGCCGATGGAATGGGCCTTCGGGCACATGTCGGTCGATATGGGCATTGACCTTGGCACCGCGAATACGCTGGTCTGCGTCAAGGGACGCGGCATCATTCTCAACGAGCCAAGCGTGGTGGCGGTCAAGTCCGGCACCAAGGAAATCCTGCTCGATGGTATGGCTGTGGGTAACACCGCCAAGGCCATGCTGGGCAAGACTCCCGGCGGCATCGAAGCCGTGCGTCCTCTCAAGCATGGAGTGATCGCTGACTTTGATGTGACTGAGAAGATGTTGCGCTACTTCATCACCAAAGTGCACGAGGGCCGGCACTGGGTCAAGCCCCAGGTGGTGATTGCGGTTCCCGTGGGAATCACTCCAGTTGAGCGGCGCGCCGTGATCCATTCCGCCGAGCGCGCGGGAGCGCGTCGCGTGTATCTGATTGACGAGCCCATGGCGGCGGGCATCGGCTGCGACATGCCGGTTACTGAGGCCCGCGGTACTTTGGTGGTAGACATCGGTGGGGGCACAACCGAGATCGCGGTCCTGTCCTTGGCGGGGGCGGTGGTCTCTACCTCACTACGGGTTGCCGGTGACGACATGGACGAGGCGATCGTTTCCTATGTACGTCGTCATCACAACTTGTTGATCGGTGACCAGTCCGCAGAGAAGCTCAAGCTCAATATTGGCTCGGCCTGGGCGATGAAGCAGGAGTTGTCCATGGAAGTGGGCGGTCGCGACGCGGTTTCAGGTTTGCCCCGCAAGGCGGCCATAACCTCCTTGGAAATTCGCGACGCTCTGGCTCATCCCGTGCGCCTGATTTGTGAAGCGATCCGCGGCATTCTTGAGGAGGCGCCTCCTGAGATTGCGGCGGACCTCTACGACGCAGGCATCACTATGGTGGGCGGCGGCGGTTTGCTCTATGGATTGCCCGAAGCCATTGGAGACCATCTGGGTCTGCGCGTGCGTGTAGGGGATGAGCCTCTTTCCGCAGTGGCCCGTGGTACGGGTATTTTCCTCGACAAGCTCGACGTGTTCAGCAAGGTTCTGGCCGCCGAAGAAATCGACTGATTGCTGCGGGCATGAGGAGCGTGTCCCGATCACGAAGGACTCGCGCGCTGGAGGCCTTGGCTCTCCTGGTCCTGCTGGGCGGTTCCCTGAGTACGATTCCGGTCTTGGACCGGGTCCTGCTGGTGCTCTTGTCGCCTGCCCGAGTGGCTCTCGATCTGGCTGGTCCGGGCCTGGGGATCCTAGGTGCGCAAGACCCTTCAGACGTGGTCCTTCGACGGCGCGAGGGTGAGCTTGCATTTGATCTCGCCGAACGCATGAGTCGCGCGGCACGACCCCAGGAGATGACTCTTCCTTTTGGGGTGCGCGCGGTTGAGGCGGAGGTGCTGGCGCGGCCCGCAGGTCGGCCGGATGCCCTGCAGGTCTTGTTGGCGGACCCGAGGGGTTTGCAGCGTGGCTCGGCCGTGGTGTTCGGGGATGTGTTCTTGGGCAGTCTGAGCCGCATTCCTTCGGCTCGCGCAAGTGGGCGTAGGGGACACCTGGGGGAGGTGAGATTGCTCACCGCCCGGAATGCGCGTGTCAGTGGTTTGGTCGGTGGCGGGAACGAGGTTTCTCCCAGGCTTGTTGTAGGGGGCATTCAATCCGGTGCCAGACAGGATCACTGGTACCTTGCGGTTCACAATCCCCAAGACGAGGGGCGTACCAGGGGCATGGTCTTTCTCGATGATCCTGATCCGTTGCTGTCGATGGCCAACGGTTGGCAGTTGGGTAGGGTTGCCCTGGAACTCGATCCCGTGCGCGGGGGCCAGCGGGTGGCGGGGCTAGAGCCCTTGGTGGATCACGAGGCGGGGTTGGCTCGGGTATTGGTTCTTTCGCGTAGTACCGAGCCAGCGGTTGCGCTTGCTCCGTCCGTAGCAGGGGAGTGGGTTTCCGTTCGTCGCGGCATGCTGTTGGCCGATGGTCAGCGAGCGGGGTTCCCTCTCTTAGCGGGCAGCTTGAGCGGCCTGCGCTCGGGGGCCGCGGTTGCCGATGGGCAGCGCTTGGTGGGGCGGGTGATTCGCGCGGCTCCGCTGAATGCAATGGTCCGGCGAATCGAGGATCCCGGTTGCTCAGTCAATGTGCTGGCCGTGCGGGAGGGTGATCTGGAAGTCAGACCGTTTGTGCTCGGGCGCGTCGTTTCCCTGGGGCTCGATGATGAAGGGCGGCGTATGTTTGATTGGCCCGGGGAGCGGACCTGGACAGGGAACCAGAACGAAGAGGTTCAACTTTGGACCCTGGCGGGAGAGGCGGGTGTTCCTGGCGGGCTCTTGCTGGGGCGGGTGACCATGCCCTCAGGGGTTGGGCCGCACATCCTGACAGTGACTGTTCCGGGCGTGGAACTGGGGAGTCCCGGGCCCAGCGCGACTCTTCCTGGCCGTTTGAGCGTCTTCATCAACTGGGAGGCGAGCCAATGAGGTTCGGAGCCAAGGCTGCTTGGATTCTGTGCTTCGCCTGGTGCGCATGGCTCACCGCGAGTCAGGTTTGGCTGCAGCGCAGCCTGGGGATCTGGACTCCGGACCTGGGATTGGTGTTGCTTGCCAGCCTGGTCATGCGCTCGGGCTATTCGTCCTCCTTGGGTCTGGTATTTTGCCTCGTGTCCACTCGGTTGGCGTTTTCCCTGGAGCCCCCTGCAGCGCTTCTGGCCGGTGGGTGGATGGGATTCCTGCTGGCGCGTTCGGTGGCACACACCTTTGATGCCGACCAGATGTTTGCCCGGGCCGGAGCGGCCTTTGGAGCAGCTCTACTGATGGGCAGCTGGGTGCTTCTGGCGGGAGGGCTCCGCGGGGGCAGCTGGGATCAGCCGGGTGGAGGGGAAGCTCTCGAACTCTTGGCGGGAGTTTTCACGACCGCTGCAGCAACGGGTCTCTGTGCGCTTTTGTTGGGGCCCGTGTTTGTTTATTTGCCTGGCCTCGCGCCCCTCAGGAGGCCCGCATGAGCAATTGGCGTCGCTTTGGTGCGCTCATGGGGGTGTTTGCCCTGGCCATTGTCGCCTTGGTGCTGCGCCTCTACGAGGTGCAGGTCACTGAGCACAAGCTCTGGGCACGCGAGGCGCTGGGTCTTGTACGCAGCAGCCGCGTTCTACCTGCCAGGCGCGGTCGCATCCTGGATCGTTTGGGCAAGGTGGTCGTGGAGGACCGAGAGGATTATGTGTTGGAATTCGTCTGGCGTGAATTCCGGCGCGAGCATCCCCTGGGGGCAATTGCTCAAGCGCGGTCGCAGCTCTTGGGTCGACCAGTTTCCTTGGCTGAGGCTGATGCGAACCTCATGCCCTGGGCCTTGGAATTGGTGGCCTTGACCCCCGATGACCTGGATGGTTTTGCGGCCGGTGGGGGGCTGCCCCTGAAGAGCGTGCGCATTGAGGAACTGGGCACAAACTCTGATGATCGTGAACGACTGGCCCGCCAGAATTGGCGACGCACCCGGGCGGGAGATGCTCGCTTCTATCTGCAGAGTCTTTTGGGTTTGACCCGGCACGAGGCATACCTACTGCGTAAGAAGGAAAGCGAACGATGGGGTGCTCTCGATTTCCTGACCCGCAGTGCCCTGGTGCGCCCTGCGCTGGGGGCGCTGGGACCTGATGAGGCCCGCGTGGAATTCTTGGAGGAGTGGGTGCGTGAAATCGCCGCAGCCCGAGAGCGCCTGATCGATCTGGCGGTGGTGCTGTCTGTTGAGTCCAGCGACCGGATGGAGTGCTACGACGAGTTGCTTGCGCGACTTGAGGTTATCCGCCGCGAGGTTGAGGATGCGGTGGCTGATGACCTGTTCAGCAGCGCAACGGGATTCTCAGCCATGCGCCTCTCCAGCGAAAACCTGGATCGTCTGGATCTTCAATGGTTGGGGCAGGCCCTGGTTTGGGATCAGGCTCGCATGGCCCAGTGGAGCTCGGATCGAGGTGCCCGGAGTGGAGGATCGGATGGTTTGTCTGCCCCTGGTTTCAGGCTGCTGGCTGGGCGGGTCTATTCGCGCCTGCAAGTGGCCCGGGAGCAGAATCCCGGGCGTGGTTTGGCGGACCGGGTGTTGGATGAGTTGTTGCGTCCTTTTGCCCGTGTCTCTGCGAACAGAGGGGCCAGGGGAGTGCTGGATTGGCGCACTGTTGATTCCCTCCTGCCTTTGGATGAGTTGCAGAGCGCACTTGAGGCCCCACCTGAGTTGTCTGAAGACACACAGCCCCTGTTCCCTTTCCAGACCCAGGTTGTACGGGAACATCGGCTGCCCGATGACTTTCAAGTTCGTACCAGACCCGGCAGTGGGCGGGTGCTTTGGGGCGAGCAGGAGGCCCTGCTGGCTCGAGCGTTGGGGTTGGACGATCACGCGGACTCCACGGGATGTACGGGCGCACTGATCGGCCTCGCCGGCCGGCGTAGGGAAGAGTGGTCCCCCGGTGAATTGGAGCCCATTGAGATTCTCCTGGGTCGTCTTGATTGGGCGATTCAAGAGAGGGTGTACGGGATTTTGGGTTCTCGCGACACAGCCTGGGCACTGGCTCCGAAGCGGGTGGCCGAAGCTCTCGAACTCCGAGACCACTTGCTCAAGGACCAGTCCCTCCGGCCCCGGCGCCTGCTCAAGCGACCGCCCTATTCACTGGTGGAGGCGGTTACGCGTTTCACTGAGCAGCACGCGGGGTTCCGAGTCAGCATGCGCTATGAGCGACATTGGCGCGAGTTCGATTCCGGTCAGGTGCGCGCCTTGGGCACGGATGTGGAACTGGAACCCCAGCCCCTTTTTCAACGCTTGATTGGCTCCCTGCGTTCCCCGTCCATGGTGCGGGTGCTCCGGGAAAAAGATGATCTGGCAAGGGCGCGAGAACTGCAGGCGGCCCTGGACCGTAAGCAGGGGGACTTTGATGAACTGGCCCAACTGTATGGCAGCAACCTGCACGCCACTCAAGAAATCGGAGGCAGCGGTATCGAGGGCTACTTTGACTTTGAATTGCGAGGTTCCCATGGCTTTCAGGAGTCCATCGGATTGGCGGAGCGCGAACAGGATCGTGCTGCCAACTGGTCTCAAAGCCCTGTGGATGGGGAGGACTTGATCCTGACCCTGGACGTGAATCTTCAGCGCGTCGCCCAGGACATCTTGGAGCGCCCACCGTACCTCGCTGATTCCAGCGCGGATCCCGATTGGTGGCAGGATCCTGTAGGGGCCCTGGTCTTGGCTCGGGTGGATGGTCAGGTATTGGCTGCTGCTTCGGTGCCCAGTCGTTCCCAATCAGAAACAGGCTTCGTGGGTCAAGATCGGCGCTCAGATGATCAACGCCTTCTGCATCGGGTGCAGCGCACCTTGCGCATGCCAACCTTCCAACCCCCGGGTTCGACCATCAAGCCACTGATTGCCCTTTGGGCTATGGAGTACGGCTGGTTGGACGATGAAGGAGCCCGGCACCTGCTTGACGCGGATGAATCCCTGGTGACCTGTTTGCGCGAAGGTCGCGATAACGCTTCTGGTTACGGCAAGGTGCGTTGCAGTTCGACCCTGGGTCACTCCTACACTTTGCACGGCCAGGCTGCTGGTTCCGGCCGCATTCGGGACATGGCCTTGCGTGATGCCTTGCCCCACTCCTGCAACGCTTTCTTTGCTTGGTTGGGTCAGCATCTCTCGGCCCAGGATCATCGTGATCTGGCCAGGCGTTTTGGGTTGGGGACTCCAACCGGGGTGCGCGTTTTCGAAGGCTTGCGTGAAGAGTCACCCCTGCCCCGGGTTGGCTTGGTGGAGGACCGCAGGCCGAGGCGTTTTCTCGATCCTCTCGATCTCGCCAGCGCCGCCTTCCGTCAGTACGCGGGCAATGGCCTGGTTTGCATACAGGCCACGCCTTTGCAATTGGCTCGTGCTTATGCGGGAATCGCCACGGGGCAGTTGCCCAAAATGGCCTTTGTCAGCCAAGCCCGGGGCGTGTCCATGTTACGGCCGCCCACATCCTTGGGCTTCGATCCCCAGAACCTTGACATGGTGCGCGGTCTGATGGAGCAGGTCGTGTTACGAGGATCAGCTCGGGGCAGGGGCATTTCTCCTGGGACCCTGGGCTTTCGCGTGGCCTGCAAGACCGGCAGCGCAGACATCTGCAAGGGTCCGGTGCCCGACGGCAAAGGTGGTTGGATGGAGGGCATGCGCAAGCACGCATGGGTTGCTGGCTGGTTCCCAGTGCAAGATCCCCAATTCGTGTTTGTGTTGTTGGTCCACGACACCTCCGCCACCTCCAGTCACGGGGCCGTGCAACTGGCCGGTCAGTTTCTGCAGCACCCGGAGGTTGCCGCGCTGATTCAGCGCTAAAAGAACTTCTGATGGGATCCTGGCTTCAAGACACTCTTTCTCCCCGGCGTTTGTTCGACCCCGCTGGGGTTCGTTGGCGTGAGGTGGACTGGCACATTCTGATCGTGGCTGCGGGAATTGTTGCCCTGGGCCTCGTGTTTCAAGGGGCGATGGACGCGGCCGAGCCCTTGGGGGCGGTTGGTGGGGCCAGTTTCGCCGGTCACCGGGAAAAACTGCTCTTCGCGGCGCCTCTGTTGCTGTTGGCTTTGATGCTGCGCCCCTCCTGGCTCAGACGTAATACGCACCGCATCTTCTGGCTGAGTATCCTGCTGTTGCTGGCCCTGCATTTTGTAGGAGTTGAGCGCAACAACGCTCGCCGGTGGATTCCTCTGCCACACTTTGACTTGCAGCCGTCCGAGTTGGCCAAGGTCGGTTTGGTATTGATCTTGTCCTCGCTCTTGTCCCGGAGGCGGCTCGAGAACTGGGGCGAATGGATTCTGCCTATCGCTGTAGTGCTCTTGCCCCTGGCCTTGGTTGCCGCCCAGCCTGACTTGGGAACGGCCTTGACCCTTCTACCGATTGCACTCGGCATGTTCCATCTGGCCGGGGCCCCCTGGCGGTCCCTGGTTGGACTTTGCTTGATTGCAGCGAGCCTTGGTTTTCTCGGCTGGAAGAGTGGTTTGGTGCAGGACTATCAACTTGAGCGCATTCACACCTGGACCTCTTCCTACGAAGCACCTGATCTGATCGAGGGTCGTTATGGTCCTGCGTTCCACGCCTATCAGGCGCGGACTGCCCTGGGAAATGGGGGCTGGACCGGTACCGGACTTGGGCAGGGGGTTGCCAATGGCGCGCGCACCTTGCCCGAGCGTGATTCTGACAGCGTGTTTGCGGTGATGGGTGAGGAGCTTGGCTTCTTTGGAAGCGTAGGGGTCTTGTTGCTCTATTCCCTGCTGCCTTTTCTGTTGATGATTTCTGCCGCGCGCCAGCGGGATCGTTTCTGTCGCCTTGTCGTGGGCGGTGTGGCCTTGTTGTTCGCTTCTCACCTGGTGATTCATGTGGCAGTGAATACTGGTCTTGTGCCCATGACCGGCCTGCCGTTGCCGTTGATCAGTGCCGGCGGCAGTAGTCTGCTCGCGTCTCTCTTGGCCTTGGGGTTGGCTTTGGGTCTGGCAGCGCACCATGGGCGCAGTCTGGATCGGGACACGTTCAGGTCCTATTGAGCCCCTGCGAAGGAGATCAGAGGGTGTATCTCAGCCCAATGACTTCTGTGCCAAGAGAAATCTGATGTGACATTCAGAACATCACCGATTTGTACTTCCACTCTGCTCGCCCGTGATAGCCTGCAGCAATGGCTGTCCTTCTATTGTTGCTGGGCCTGGCGATTCCGTCACAACTCTCACAGTCGAGCCCCAATATAGTCTTGATCATCTCTGATGATCAGGCATGGACTGACTATGGCTTCATGGGCCATTCCGCAATCCAGACTCCCAACATCGACAAGCTCGCTGAACAAAGCGTGGTCTTTCGGCGAGGTTATGTGCCCACCCCGCTCTGTCGTCCTTCTCTGACTACCTTGGCAACTGGGCTGTATGCGCATCAAAGCCTGATCACTGGGAATGATCCTGCAAACACCAAGGAGAATCAGGCTCATGCAGCAAGGTCTGGCAAGGACATACGCGAGCTGCTTATTTCCAACGTGGACCGACACCTCACCTTGCCCAGGGCTCTGGCAAGGCAGGGTTACTTGACCTTTCAGAGCGGGAAATGGTGGGAAGGAAGTTACCAGCGTGGAGGATTCACCCACGGCATGACTCGAGGCTATCCCCATGAGGGTGGCAGGCACGGGGACGATGGATTGACCATCGGACGCCAGGGGTTGAACCCAATCAGCGAGTTCCTGGACCTGGCTATAGCAAGCCAGAAGCCCTTCTTTCTGTGGTATGCGCCCTTCTTGCCGCACACTCCGCACAATCCACCGCAGCGTTTACTTCAGAAATATCAACAGGCCGGCCGCCCCAGAGCGCTTGCGGCCTACTACGCGATGTGTGAGTGGTTTGACGAAACGTGTGGCCAATTACTGGCTCAGCTGGAAGAAAAGGGAGTCGCCGAGAACACCCTTGTGATCTATGTCACAGACAACGGTTGGATTCAACACCCCGATGGGGGCTACGCGCCCCGGTCCAAGAGAAGTCCGTATGAAGGAGGCACACGTACGCCGATCATGTTCCGTTGGCCAGGCAAGATAAAGGCTGAAGAGCGGCCAGGGCTGTGCAGTAGCATCGATATTGCGCCGACGATTCTGGCGGCGGCTGGGGTTGCTGTTCCGAAGAACTTGCCGGGCTTGAATTTGCTCTCAAGTCTGCTGGAAGGTACCCCAATCGAGCGAAATGTGATCTTTGGTGAGTCCTTCGCTCATGACATAGCCGACATTCAGGATCCCAGGGCCTCTCTGCTCTATCGCTGGGTGATCCAGGATCAGATGAAGCTCCTTTTGACCTACGATGGTCGAAGGGGACGGATGAAGTACCCACCCAAAGCTCGCAGTCCGCAGTTGTTTGATCTCAAGGCCGATCCCTACGAAAGAGTGGATCTTTCAGCGAAGCGTCCAGAGTTGCTCCAGGAGCTGACTACGTTGATCGGGGACTGGTACCCCGCTCGAACCAGATGATGTGAGTCATCACTTGTAGACCCTGTGGGGCATCCGGCCGGAGGTTTGGCTTTGCCAAGTGCTTACTCCAATGTCGGCGAGTTCTTGGGTGCCCAAAGCCAGTAGACCACTCCTCCAAGGGCCAGGACTCCCAGTCCCAGAAGGGTGATGCGTGCTTCGGTGGTGACCAGATTTCCCAGCACGACTCCCGAAGCAATCAACAGGTACAGCACTGGAAAGAGGGGATAGAGTGGGCTCTTGAAAGGGCGCGCTCGCCCTTTGTGGGCCAGGCGCAGCAGGGCCACGGCTGCCAGTCCGTGGAAGATCCACTCTGCGAAGACCACTGCATCGCCCAGGTCGCTTTTGACATCTCCGCTCCAGGACAAGTACACGAAGCAAATCAGCGCCTGTAGCACCAGGGCTTGAGCAGGAGCTCCCGTACGCGGGTGCAGGCGCCCGGTGATAGCAAAGAACAACCGCTGGCGGGCCATTGCCACATAGATGCTGGGGGTGGCAATCAGGGTGGCAACCAGAAAGCCGAAGGCGCTGACTGCCATGGCCGCCGACAGAAAGCGCCCACCCGAGGCTCCCAGGGTCGCCTCTGCCAGGCTCGCTGCCACATTGGGCTCGCTGCCCAGGCGTTCCATTCCGAGTACTCGCACATAGGCCAGATTCAACAGGCCGTAAACCACTCCGACCCCCAAGATGCCGCCGACAATGGCCCGCGGCAGGGTGCGCTGGGGGTTGTCGATGCTGGGAGCAATGTAGGTCACCAGCTGCCAGCCACCAAAGGTGAAGAGCACCGGCAGCGAAGCGCGTACGAGGCCGCTCCCAAGGGAGATCCCCGAGTCGATGGTGATGGGGGCAGGGTCGGCCGTCGCCGGAGCCGTCAGGGCCAATCCCGTCAGCACAAGTACGAGAATCGATAAGAGTTTGGCCCCCATACACAGGTTCTGCAACAGAGCCGCTCGCTTGATGCCAAGGCAGCCCATCAGGGTGACTCCTGCTATAACCGCACCAGCCATCAGGCGCAGTTCTGTTTGCCCCGCTTTCCAGGCCAGGACGTCTGCCAACTGCTCGGCGCAGAATTCAGCTACCCCCGCTGAGGCACCGGTGGAGATCACCAGCAAGACCACCCAGGCGAACAGAAACGCGGGGAGTCGTCCGATGCCCTCACGCAAGAACTCAAACCACCCCCCCTCCTTCGGGAGCATTGCCGCCAATTCGGCAAATGTCATGGCCCCCGCCAGGGCTGCAAGGGTACCCAAACCCCAAGCTGAAAAGTAGGCACCCTGGCTGGGGAGAATCCCCGCTACCTCTCCTGGTTTGAAGAAGATACCAACTCCAATGATGCCACCCATGACCAACAGGGTCGCATCGAGAGTAGTCAGTCGTTTGGTTTCCATGGACGTGCTATCCTAGGGCCGTGCGACGTCAGAAGCTCAAGCGACCCATGGCTGCTCTTGGATTACTGCTGCTGGTGTGGCTGGGCTTGCCCGCCTGCTTGGAACACTTCGCTGCCCCCTCCCCGCTCGTGGGCCTGCAGCAGGGCGCGGAATTGGAGGGTACGCCAGCCGCCTGGGTTCAGGCTTTTGAGGACGATTTGTTGGGTCAGCCCATGATCGATGTGCATGCCCATCTGGCGGGGCGGGGGAGGGGATCGAAGTGCTGGATGAACGCAAGGCTCAAGGATCCCCTGCACCCGATTGATTTCGTACGTGGCCGGTTCTTTTCGGCAGCAGGGCTGCCGGGGAAGGATGCTGAGGATGCTGCCTGGGTAGATCATCTGGCGCAGCTCTCAGCGGCCATGCCCTTTCAAGCGCGTCATCACGTATTGGCCTTCGATCAGCGCTACGACAGTCAAGGGCGGCCGGATCGGGCGGGCAGCGACTTTTTTGTACCGAATGACTGGGCTCTACTGGCCCAGGAGCGGTATCCCGGGCAGCTCATCGCTGCGGCCAGTATTCACCCTCTCAGGTCTGACGCCCTCAAGGAACTCCGGCGGGTTGCGGCCGCGGGAGTGCGGGTCGTCAAGTGGTTGCCCAGCGCCCAGGGCATTGAACTCAGGGACAAGCGCCTCCTGCCGTTCTATGCGGAAGCAGGGAGACTGGGAGTCTGGCTCCTGATTCATACGGGCACCGAGGGCGCGGTCGGGAAGATCAGCCAGAACCACCTGAACAACCCGCTCCTGGTGCGGGCAGCCCTGGATGCTGGAGCCCGGGTGATCGTGGGGCACTGCGCCGCCGGAGGGCTGGCCAGGGACCTGGATGATCCCGCCCTTCCCATGGTGCCCGCAGTCGAATTGTGCTTACGGCTCTTCGATGAGCATGGAGGAGGGGGGCGCTTGCTGGGGGACATCTCCACCATCTGCAACGTGAACCACTTTTCCGTAGCCCTGCCAGCAATTCTGTCGCGACCGGATCTGCACGGGATGCTGGTCAATGGCAGCGACTGGCCCCTTCCCGCCGTGGGGCCGCTGATCATGCTCTGGCCATTGGAGCGGGCGGGGTTCTTGGATCCTGGGGAGCGGGAGGTGCTTCAGGTTGTGTTTGAGTCGAACCCCCTGCTCTTCGAGGTGCTGCTCAAATCCAGGGTGCACCTGCCAGGAAGTCAGATGCGACTCGACCCGGTGGTCTTCCGCGCGCGGCCTGAACTGGGGCTCTAGTGGGGTGTAAGTAAGTCTCAACTACTCTCTTTGAGCCTGTTCGGTCGTCTTGCGGTGTTTATGTTCCCCTTATTTGACTCCTAATTAGCGGGCATGGAAGAGATCACGCTTTGCAGATACGGATCCGAACATGGCTGGCTAGACTCCTCTCTTCCCGGAGGTCTGCGAGTTGCAGGCCCCTTTCTCTGAGTCCCTTTTTCACAGACGAGAACCAATCCTCCCATGAATTCACTAGCTCTAGGAATGGTCGAGACCAAAGGTCTGGTGGGCGCCATCGAGGCCGCCGACGCAATGGTCAAGGCCGCCAAGGTCGAGTTGTTTAGCAAGGAAAAGGCCACCGCCGGCCTAGTCACTTTTTTCGTGCGTGGTGAGGTAGGTGCGGTCAAGGCCGCCACCGATGCCGGTGCCGCAGCCGCTCGTCGAGTAGGCGAGTTGGTGAGCGTGCATGTGATTCCGCGCCCCCACAATCAGTTGGAGCGCATTCTTCCAGACATGCAGCCCGTGGCTGCTGGCGGCAAGTAGGTTCAGGGTTGAGTGATGCGGGGAATTGATCCCGATCTCGCCGCCCTCCAGGAGGTCCGTGACCAGGTTGCCAAAGCAAAGGCGGCCCAGAAAATCGCGGCTGGATGGGACCAGGCAACCACCGACCGGGTCGTTTCGGCCATGGCCGAGGCGGGGGTCCGTGCGGCCCATGATCTGGCTCGCCTGGCGGTGGAAGAAACCGGCATAGGGCGGGTGCACTACAAGGTGCTCAAGAACCTCTTTGGCTCCGAAGGGGTTTGGAAATCGATCAAGGACGAGCCAACGGTGGGTTTCCTCAAGCAGGACGACCGAACAGGCCTGTGGGAGGTGGCTACGCCCGTGGGTGTGGTGGCCGGGGTGATCCCCACGACCAACCCCACTTCAACCGCCCTGTTCAAGGCCATTATTTCCGTCAAGGGCCGCAATGCGGTGGTCATCAGTCCCCACCCCCGGGCAGCGCGCTGCATTTGCGAGACCGTGGAAGTCATGCGCCGAGCGATTCAGAGAGCGGGAGGGCCAGCGGATCTGGTCTCGGCGCTGCAGCGTCCGACCATCGACTCAACCGGGGCTCTGATGAAGCATCCGGATGTATCGGTGATCCTGGCCACCGGTGGCTCCGGATTGGTGCGCGCGGCCTATTCCAGCGGCAAGCCCGCCTATGGGGTGGGACCCGGCAATGTCCCAGCTTATGTGGATCGCAGCGCCCGCCTGGATCAGGTGGCCAAGGACCTGGTCACCAGCCAGAGTTTTGACAATGCGACCCTTTGTTGCTCGGAGCAGGCTCTGGTCTTGGACAGGCCCATTGCCGACCGTTTGTTGGAGGCGCTGATTGAGCGCGGTGCTCATCTGGCGAGTTCCACCGAGTGCGCGAAGCTTGAGGCCTACTGCAACCGGGGCGGGAGCATGAACCCCGACCTGGTGGGCATCGATCCCTGGCGGATTGCGGAGAATGCAGGCTTTCATGTGCCACGAAGCACCACGGTTCTGCTGGCGCACCAGGGCGGCGTGGGACGTGAGCATCCACTTTCCATCGAGGTTCTGGCGCCGGTACTCTCCGTTCATCTGGTTGACGGTTGGGAGGAGGGCTGCAAAGTTGCCAAGCAAGTCCTGCATTTTGGCGGCCTGGGGCACACCATGGCCGTGCATGCTCAGGAGCGCAGCGTGCTTGAGGCCTTTGCTCTCGACAAGCCCGCCAACCGCATCGTGATGAACGGTCCGAGTTCAACCGGAGCGGTGGGCTTCAGTACCGGCTTGATGCCCTCGTTCTCTCTTGGGTGCGGACCACAGGCGGGCAACATCACCAGTGACAACATCACCGCGCGCCATCTGCTCAACATCAAGCGCATTGCCTTTCCCAAGGCCGATTGGCTTGAGATCGAAGAGCGCGCCCATCAGCGAGTTGCAGAGATGCTGGGGGATCCGGCTCCCCGGGGAAGCGGTCAGCGAGGTGATCCGGGTCTACGGGGTGGTGCTGGGGCGGGCCAGGGTGCCCATGCACCGTCCACGGCCAGCGTCCTGGGTACTGGGGGAGGGCCCCCTGCAAGTGCCCCCCAAATGGCCTGGGGTGGAACGATTCCCATTGAGGGCCGCCGCAAGGCGCCGCTTGGGGCTGCTAGCGGGGCAGTCAAGGCCTCCAGTTGTGGTCCGGATTGTGACTGCAGCGATTGTCAGAGAAAGCGCGTAGAGGGGATCCTCAGCCCCGTGTTGGTTCGTAGTTCTCCCGCTTCCGTGCCAACCCAGCCCTCAAGCTTGACCTTTGTGCGTACCCCCGGGCCCCGGCTCGCCAATAGCCCGGTCAGTAGCAGCCCGTCTCGCAGTGCCTCTTCAGCCAGTCCTCCCTCCACCGATACCGGTGGAGTCCTCGATGCGAGCGAGATTCGCACGATTCTTACTCACGCCGGCAGCAGCTGTCCCATGGGTCCCTGTCAGGGTTGCCCCCATCACG
The DNA here is from genome assembly GCA_014238415.1 of Planctomycetota bacterium. Classification (GTDB taxonomy): domain Bacteria; phylum Planctomycetota; class UBA1135; order UBA1135. The sequence continues at coordinate 34,317 of JABABA010000027.1, forward strand.
ACATCCAAACCGGTGCCTGTCACGCATAGATTGCAACTAGAACTGAACCAAAAAAATTACCATGTCAAATGAAACTGAAATCGCCCTCGGGCTGATCGAAACAAAAGGCCTTGTGGGCGCTGTGGAAGCGGCCGATGCCATGTGCAAAGCGGCCAAGGTCTCTCTACTGCGCAAAGAAACCTCTGGCGGTGGCTTGGTCACGGTCATGGTGCGCGGAGAAGTGGGCGCAGTGAAGGCTGCGGTGGAGGCCGGGGCCGTGAGCGCTCGCCGAGTGGGCGAGCTGGTCAGCACCCATGTGATTCCCAGGCCCGCCGGGGATCTTGAGGACTATCTTCCGAGTGACGATTAGGAATTTCGTCCGCTGAAATCAGAGTCTCCGCAGTGAAGCGCTGAGTCTTGTGCCTTCGGCGGCACCTTTGAATCGATTGATGGCCTTGCAACAGCAAACCGTTGAACTGCGCGCAGCGGTCCACTTGGACCAGCTGCAGCCTCAATTCGCCGCCACTTGCGCGGCGAATTCAGACGGCTATTTCCCCGTGGCCGGGGAGAGCGCTTTTTGGCTGGAGGTGCAGCCCGGCATCGTGATCAATCGAATTCTTGATCAGGCTCTCAAGGCCTGCGATGTGACCCCTGGTGCTCTGATCACCGAGCGGCACTATGGCACCCTGGAGGTGCACGGCCCGGATCAGGGCCAGGTGCTGCGCGCTGGCGAGATAATGCTCCATTCACTGGGAAAGCAAGCGGGAGATCAAATGCGGCCAAAGGTCTTGAACGACGAGATCATTCGTCAGATTTCAGACCACCACGCCATGCTGATCAATCGCACCCGGGCGGGCATGTTGGTCCTGGGGGGTGACACCCTTTACACCCTTGAAGTGGCCCCTGCAGTGCACGTGACTCTCCTGGCCAACGAGGCTGAAAAGGCCGCACCCGTGCGCCTGGTGGGTCTGGGAGCCGAAGGGGCCGTGGGGCGTTTGCGTCTCGCCGGCAGCGACGCAGAGATCGAAGCGGCTGCTGATGCGGTGCGCCTGACCCTGGCGCGGTTGGGGGGCCAGGACTGATGTTCATCGGACGGGTTGTGGGCCAGGTTTGGGCCACGCGCAAGATGCGCGATCTGGAGGGCACGCGTCTGCTTGTGGTGCAGCCGCTTGATGATCATGACGAACCGGGCAACAGCAAGGTGGCACCGGTGGTTTGCGCGGATCCCCTTGGCGCCCATGAGGGCGAAGCGGTGCTCGTGGCTTTTGGCAAGGCTGCTCGTGTGGCTATGGGGGGGGACGGGGACTTTGCGCTTGAAGCGGCGGTGGTGGGGATTGTTGACGACATTGACGCACCCAATGCACCGGCGTCCTGGCAGGCCTCGACCCATGCGGGACGGACTGCTACGCAGGTGGCCGGCGCTGGCATGGACAGCACTGGCCCCGGTCATGCAGAGGAGGCTTCCTCATGATCATCGGAACCGTAGTCGGCAGCCTTTGGGCCACGGTCAAAGACCCCAGCCTGGAGGGACTGCGTTTCCTGGTGGTCAGACCTCTCGATGCCACAGGAGCGGGGACAGCCGAGACCGTGGTTGCCGCCGACCCCCTGGGCGCGGGCGTTGGCGAGCGCGTGTTGGTGGCCTATGGCCGGGCTGCGCGTCATGCCATCGGCCGTGGTCATGACATCGGCTTTCAATCAGCGGTGGTCGGCATTGTCGACCGCTGTGAACTCCAGGACCGCACTGTACATTCCCACCAAGACGACGACACGGTCTAGAAGCAAGACCCCAGCAACTCCAAAGAGGAGCCAAAAATGACTCGAAGTGACTACAACCCTGAAATGCGCAGCGATGTGACCATGGGCCCTGCGATAGGCCTCTTGGAGCTTGGCAGTGTGGCGCGCGGAATCGAAACCGTAGATTCCATTCTATGGGAGGCTGAGATAGAACTGCTCTTTGCATCCTCGGTGCAGCCGGGCAAGTACGCCATGCTCTTCAGTGGCTCGGTGGACGATCTGCAGGCTGCTCTTCGGCGTGGAGCCGAATTGGCGGGCAGCGATCTGATTGACCGTTTATTGATTCCTCAGATTCACCCGCAGGTGGAAAATGGGCTGCGCCGTCGCGACGGCCAAATCGAAGGCACCCTGGATGCCCTCGGGGTGATCGAGACCACGAGCATTGCCGCGGCAATTCTGGCGGCGGATGCGGCCCTCAAGCAGTCAGCGGTGGACCTCTTGGAATTGCGCATCGCCAATGGACTTGGGGGGCGCAGCTACCTGAGCGTCACAGGCGAGGTCAGCGATGTGCGCTCGGCGGTTCTGTCGGGATCCAAGAGCGCCGAGACCTCCGGCATGTTGTTGCGTCAGGTTGTGATTTCACGTCCGCATCCAGATCTTTCCCGTCATCTGTAGGCCCTGATCCTTCTTCAAGTGGCTGGCCCGCAACTAGTAACAGAAAGTGATGTTCTGGCAATGCCGGCCGGGACGCGCATTCTGTTGTCGGCCAAGCGCATCGCCACTCCGGCGGCCTTGGACGCGGCCTTTCGCCGGCGCATTGATGTGTCCTACGAGGAACTCGGTGCGGCTGGTCCTGCGGTCGCCAACACCGCGAAGGACAGTGCCCTCTTGAATGACCTGCGCGCCAGGGACGGTACCTATGTTGTCGTGGTCAAGAACGGTCAGTTGACCATTTCTATTATCGGAGCCGAGGGACCTAAACCCTTTGCCCAGACTTGAGTCGCTAGTCACAGAGCCCAACGCAACCAATTACGGCCCCCTCCACCCAACAACCTCTTATGCCCCGCCGATTCATCACTGCCGAAGACATCCGCCGCGTTGGCAGCGGCGAACTCGTCGTGGAGTCCCAGACAGTGGTCACGCCCCAGGCCCTTGATGCCGCGCGTTCCGTCGGAGTGGTGCTCAAGGGAGCCAACGGGGGCACCTTCGAACAGCCTGCGCCCGACCGGGGCCCGGACGCTGCGCGGGCCGAGCACTCGTTGCCTCTGATGCCAGAGCCTGAGGCCGATGACGCCGGAGGTACTGGCGTGATGGTGGTTGTGGTGGGCCGCAACCGCACCGGAGTGCTGGCAGAAATCACCTCGGCTATCGCCCAGAACGGTGGCAATGTGCGCGATATCAGCCAGCGCTCGGTGGAGGACTATTTTCATCTAGTGCTGACAGTAAGCCTCGAGCATCAAGGTCAGTTCAAGCCTCTCAAGGAAGCTCTCGACTGCTTGGGCGGAGACCAGGACTTTGTGGCTCGTGTGATGCACGAGCGCGTCTTCCGATACATGCACAGGGTATAGCCCCAACAACACAACCCCGTGACTTTTTCCGACACCGAAATCCTAGAAACCCTGCGCATGGTAGAGTTGGAAACGCTCGACGTGCGCACCACAACTCTGGGGATCAGCCTGTTGGATTGCGCGGACCCGGATCTGGAGAGTACTTGCGAAAAAATCTACGCCAAGATCGTTCACCACGGCAAGGACCTGGTGACCGTGGCCGACTCGATCGCCGCGGACTATGGCGTCCCCATCGTCAACAAGCGTATCGCGGTGACTCCGATTTCCCTGGTGGCGGCAGCCAGCGGAGCTACCTGCCTCGTGCCATTGGCCCGTGCCCTGGATGCGGCGGCAGAAGAGGTCGGAGTGGACTTCATTGGTGGCTTTTCCGCATATGTGCACAAGGGCTTCACCCGCGCGGACGAGGCTCTTTTTCGTTCGATCCCCGAAGCCCTGGAGGTTACCCAGCACGTTTGTTCCTCGGTTGCTCTCGGTACTACCAAGGCTGGCATCAACATGGATGCAGTGTCTGAGTTCAGCGAACTGGTGATCGACACGGCTCAGCGCACGGCGAGCACAGGAGGACTTGGCTGCGCCAAGTTGGTCTGTTTCATGAACCCGGTAGAGGACAACCCCTTCGTCGCTGGAGCGCACATTGGTATCGGTGAGCCAGAAACCGTGATCAATGTGGGGGTCAGTGGCCCTGGTGTGGTGCGTTCAGCCCTGGAACGCTTGGGGCCGGACACTGACCTTCTGGCGGCCTACGAGACCATCAAGCGCACCGCTTTCAAGATCACCCGCGTGGGGGAGTTGGTGGGCCGCGAGGCGGCACGACGCATGAACACCACCTTTGGCATTGTGGACGTCTCCCTCGCGCCTACTCCGGCGGTGGGAGATTCTATCGCAGACATTTTGGAATTGATCGGAGTGGACAAGGCTGGTGCTCCTGGCACAACAGTGGCCTTGGCCATGTTGACCGACGCCGTCAAGAAGGGTGGCGCCATGGCGAGTTCTTGTATGGGCGGTTTGTCCGGTGCTTTCATTCCGGTTTCCGAAGATCAGGGCATGATCGATGCGGTGGCGGCGGGGGCCATGAGTCTGGCAAAGCTGGAGGCCATGACTGCCGTCTGTTCGGTTGGCCTCGACATGGTGGCAGTTCCCGGTGACACTCCGGCTGCAACTTTGACCGGCATCATCGCCGATGAGTTGGCGATTGGCATGGTCAACTCCAAGACCACCGCCGTTCGCATCATTCCCGTGCCAGGTAAGGGGCCCGGGGAAACAGTCGAGTGGGGAGGGCTCTTGGGCACGGCAATCGTGCAGGATCCAGGGCCTTTTTCTTGCGGCCTCCTGCACCGCCGGGGTGGACGGATCCCTGCGCCCTTGCAGAGCTACAAGAACTGACACGGCGACAAAATGGCCTCCTGGAAGCGCACCTTTCGTGTCATTTGGCTCGCAAACCTGATCACCTCGATCGGGATGATGAGCTTCTTGCCTTTCTTCCCCAGCTTGCTGGAGGAGTTGGGTGTCCAGGACGAATCGGCCGTGCGGCTCTGGGCTGGAGTGCTTTTTGGCGCGGCTCCGCTCGCAGCGACTGTCATGTCGCCGATATGGGGCGCCCTGGGAGATCGACTTGGGCGCAAATTGATGATTTGCCGCGCCATGCTCGCGATTGCGATCTTTGTGGGGGGGATGGCCTTTGCACAGGGGCCTTGGACGCTGCTGGCCTTGCGCTTGGGTCAGGGCTTGTTCAGTGGGTTCATTCCACCCGGCATCACCCTGGTCAGCGTCCAGGCCCCCGCAGACAGGCAGGCGCGTGTGACCGGGCAACTGTCTACTTCCCTTGCCTTGGGCAGCATGATTGGGCCCCTGCTTGGAGGCTGGTTGTCCGTGGTCCTGGGTGGGCATCAGGCGGTGTTCTTGGTGGTTGGAGGTGCGGCCCTCTGCTCAGCGCTTCTGGTCTGGTTTGTAGCCCATGAGGACCTGGCAGCGCACGGGGCCCAGGACACCGCTCCCGGACGGGCGGTGAGCCATGCTTTCAGCAAGTTGAAGTCGGATGTGCGCTCGGTCCTGGTCCACCCCGCCTTGCGAGCCACAGCGTTCTTGGTGTTCGCGGTGCAGTTCGGGCTCGGCTGTTCGAATCCTCTCCTGGAACGCCTGGTTGCTCAGTTGCTGCAAAGTGATTCTGGTGGACAAGTCATGGAGTTGCTCGCACTCCTGCCCCTGACTCAAGGTGGGGGGGATTCGTCTGTGACTCTTGCGACGGCGGTAGCTTTCGGAGGCATGGCACTTGCGAACCTGCTGTGCTTGTCTCCCTGGGGACGCCGCGGGGACCGGGTCGGTTATTCAAGAGCCATGGGCGAGTCCGCAGCGCTCTCGGTTCTGGCTATTGCGATCCAGGCCAGCGCTACCACCTATGGCGCGTTGTTGGTTGGGCGCTTGTTGTTGGGAGCGGCGGTGGCGGGGATTGGGCCCTTGGCTTTTGGCCTCGCCGCCGGCGAAGTGGAAGCGGGTCGCCGCGGCGGCGCCTTTGGAGTGGTCTTCAGTGCGCGCACAGCAGCGGTGGCAGTGGGAGGGGCCATTGGTGGCGGCGTCGGCGCCCTGCTTGGAGTGCGGGCGGCGTTCATCACGGCGGGCTTGATCGTGACAATTGGGGCGGGTCTGTTTGCTCGCAATGCGCATCGGGCTCGGGAGAGCTGAGCGCTTCTGTCAGGCTTCCCCATCACCTCAACTATGCATTGTCCTGCTCTTCCCTCAGGATTCGCCGTGCGTTGTCTGTGTCTTGTGCAGCGAGACGTCCCGCGCTCTGGCCCCGGTCCTTGTCTGCGGCGGCGAGAGCGGTTGCCATGATTTGTTGTTTGTCGAGCCCTTTGTCAAGAGCTCCGCGCACAGCCCGGCGCATGGCTGCCATCACGCTCTGGTCGCTGGCGATGGCTTTATGGATCTTGTTGCGACCCAGGTGCATGGGGCCATGAGATGGTACCAGCCGTTCGATCTCGTAGCGTTCCACAAGTTCTCGCAGTCCGACCAGGGCTCCTTCAAACATGCGCGCTTCGTGGCGGCAAAATGGGACACCTGGGGAGACAAGGTAGTCCGCGCTCAAGAGAGTAGCCAGGGCGGGAATCACTACAACACTCGTGCAGTTGGAGTGACCGGGCAAGAAATGCATTCGCACCTCGAGATTGTCTCCAAGTACAAGCTGCGCTTCGGTATCAAACGGATCAGTGACTTGGGGCCAGGGGTAGCCCGGGGGCTCGGCTCCCATTCTCTTGCCCAGGGCCTCTCCCGCAGCCAGGATGCGGCCCCGGGCTTCGGGGCCCTTCTCGGCGGCGATGCGCGGCATCCAAGTTCGCGCGCCTCCAAAAGAGCAACCGCCACGGATGTGATCATGGTGGGCGTGGGTCAAGATCAGGTGATTGATGTGGCGCGGTTCGGGAGGTTGCTCGGCTGTGGCGAGCCGAGCATGCAGGAGAGCGAGTTCCGCTGGTGAGAGGCCCGGATCAACGACCAAAGCCTCGTTTCCGGCAAAGAGACCCACTGAGTTGTAGTTCCAGGTCGCAGATCGAAGAACCACCAGAGGGTCAGAGTTGTTCCCCGCAACCAGAAAGAACGGGAAGCGGGGTCCGCGCTTAGATTTGCCAGTCGCCATTTTCGTCCTCCTCAAAGACCCAGGCCTGACGAACTGCTTCTGTTACTACCTGCTTGATGCGCTGGGGGTCGAGGCCGCTGGGTCGCAGGGCTCCCTCCGGGTGTTCCAGGAACAAGGCGGTTTGATTCCCTCCAAACCACAGCTCAGGGGAGGGGCTATCGGGGTCTTGATGCCGCCAGTGATGATCATCATCCGGCGTACATCCCTCCAGTTCATTGAGTTCTGTGGCGAGGGCGGCCAGATCGGGCCGGGGCTGGGTCTTGCGGGTCACAAGATCAAACCAGGATGCTGTGGATACGAGGAAACGGACGAGAGTCCCCGCTCTTGAGGGGCCAAGTACCAGCACTTTGTCCGCTGGGGAGACCGTCCAGAGGGCGTGGCGGCCGGGGTCAAATCCTCGCGCTCCCGGGCGGCTGCTGGCTTGCTCGGGGCTGCCGGTCCAGATGCTGAAGTCCAGGTGCACCAGGTCGTCGTGCTGGGTGTGCTGCAGGTCATCCGTGTCAGCCCGCCAGTCGGCCAGCTCTGGAGTCCAAAGGGAGGCGTCCCGTTCAAGGCCTCCATCCAACCAACCGGGGATGCGCTCAAAGGCTGCCAAGCTGGCGGCAGAATAGCGCTCTTGGACGCTCATGCCACCCAGGTCCACATCCGATCGATCCGGATTGACCAGGTTGGTGATGGCTGCATCCAGCATCAAACTCTCTTCGGTTGGGGCGGAGAAGAAGTCCCCGGCGGCTGCTGCTCCCAGCAAGGCCTCTGAGTGGGAAAGCGCCCATTCACCTTGCAGGATCGAGAGTGCCGCCAGGACGCCGTCCGTGTCGTAGTGATTGTTGCCAACTGCCACACATCCTTCACTCAGTCTGGCCCGCTCTTCCATTGGAAGAGCGGAGAATCCAAGCGCTATTCCAGTCGAAAGGTCATGGCGAAGGTTGGTGGGCGTACTGTTCCCTGGCCAATGTGATAGTTCCAGGCCTGGGGCACCGCCGGTTCCATCCACGGTGATGATGCGTTCGTTGGGGGCCTCGCTGAAAATCTGGAAGGGCAGTTGCACAACAACTCAGCCAGCCAGACTCAAAGGAGCGCTGTCGTCTGTTTTCTTGTCGCGCCCATTTGTCTTCTTGCGCTTTTGAATCAGCTTACGAATTTTCTTCAAGTTGTCGGCGGAGTCGCGCTTGGCTATCTCCGTTCGCGTTCGTTCGAAATCCTTCAGGTCAGGGTTGGCCAGTGCCTTGACCGCCAGATCCTGAGACTTGCTGTACCAGGTTATGGCCTGTTCAAATTCGCGATCCAGATAGTAGTGCAGGATGACGGCCCCATCGTTGTAGAGCCCTGCTTGCTCTGGTGCGAGGTCCATGCCTTTCTTATAGGCTTCCAAGGAACGCTCGAAATAGGCCACCGCCCTGGCCTGGTCCTCTTCCTTTTTGGAACTGCGTCTAAGCACTTCGCCCGAGTCTCGCGAGAACAGACCCAGGTCGTTCCAGCGTTCCCAACTGGTGGGCTCCACGCCGCACAGGATCTCAGCGCAAACCGCTGCTTGTGCCACGCCTGTTGGTCCAGCTGCGTAACACTTGCCCTGTGTGTAGTAGACGATGCCGATGTGGAGTTCCGGGTTGCCGTTGATCATGGTCACGAGGCTCGCAGGATTCTTGTCCCACCAGGTTTCAAGTGCTTCAGCCGCACCCACATAGTTCTCTGCCCGATAACGCGCCAGTGCCTGATACCAATAGGCGTTCTCGTAGGCGGGCCACTTTTGTACAGCTTGTTCGAGGTTCTTGTCCGCTTCTTCGTAGGCGCCGGTTTCGGTCTGCGCATAGCCGAGCCACCAAAGAAGGGTTGCGTCACCCTTGGTCTTGTCACCCCAGCGCTTGAGGTACTGCGCCTTTGCGTTTTCAAGGCAGGTGACAAAAAACGCCACCCCGTTTTCGCCACCGGCAAGGGCACCCCAGATCACTCCAAAGTCCACCTTGCTTGGGTCGGACCCTATGGCCTGAGCGTATTCCCTGGAGGCCAGGTCCCTGTCTGGAATCCAGAGAGCCAGGGTAGCTGCTTGCAGGTGATACTCCGCGCGGTCTGAGACCGTTGACTGGTCTTCGGGCAGCAATTTGGCGGCCCTGGCGAAAGCGCCCAGTCCTTTTTTGGCCGCGTCCTGCTTGGTTTTATCGTCCTCGCGTCCTGCCGCGTCAATGGTCTGCCAGGCCAACACGAGTCCGTGTACATAGCTGGCATTGTGGGACTTCGGGCGCGCTTTGGTACCGCGCTCTGCGGAGTTGATTGCCAACTCCAATTGGCTCGGTTCGTGGGCCAGCCATGCCGCGTGGGCCAATGGCGTGAAGGCATCGTCGAAGAGATCTGGGTCACCGTCGGTTGCGCCTTTCAGGTAGTTGGCTGCATCCACCAGGGCCAGTTGCACCGTGTTGCTGCCACCGGCAGCAATGTTGTCCAGGGCGCGCCGGTAAGAGCCCATCCCAAAGATGTACTCCACTGCGGCCCCCTTTGCTCCTGCCCTTTCCAGCAACTGCATCTGGTCGAAGGCATCGTTGTAGCGGCCCTGATCGATCCAGGAGCGCAGGACCCAGACACGAGTGCGCATGAGGCTGCCGGTCTTGGCATCGGCCTCCTCGAAGAGTGCTTGCGCCTGTTCGGCGCGCCCTGCGTCCAATTCGGCACGGCCAGCGGCGATCAGACGATCTACTTCATCCGGTTGGGCTGCGTTGGGCGCACCATGGGTGATGATCGCACAAGAGACTGCGGGAGTTGAGATCGCCGGGGGAACAGAGCCCAGCAGGAAGGCAAACAAGAAGTTCATGGAAATCAGTAGAGGGTGGCGGGAACTCAACGGGCGGGGCTTTGGTGCAACCAGACCATCGAGCTGTATTGTTCAGGGGGCAGATCTTCTCCGGCAATCAGCCGGTCCACCATGGGCAGCATATCGGTTTTCAGCCATGCTCGTCGGGGAGGACCGATTTCCAGGGCTCGCTCAAAGAAGGGGCGTGATCCGGCGGGATCACCGAGCAGGGTCAGGTGCAGGATTCCCAGGTTCTGGTAGGCATCGCCCCAGGCCTCGATCGGGTCTTCCCATTTCTGTTCCGCCCGCTGTTCCTGTGTCAATTCGCCTAGTGTGCGGTCGCCCTCCACGCGAGCCTGCTCCAGCAAGGTCAATGCGGCATCTACATCCTGGCGAAGGTAGTAGGTCATCACGAGCCCCGCGTCGTTGACCATGCGCACATCCTGGGGTGCCAGCTCGGCAGCCATCTGGTACGCCTCCCATGAATCGTTCATTACAAGCAGAGCTTCGGCGAAGAGGGCCTTGGACTCTTCCTCGGCTCCCCGTTTGGCAGCGCCCTGGGCTTGGAGTTCGAGCAAGACAGCAGCGTCCCGGTTGAAGAAGCCTGCGTTGTTGGCGTAGGCCGCGCTGGTGGGGCGGTACCCGTGCAAATAGTTTGCTATCCGGGCCGCAGCGCTCATGGCACCCAGGTCTTCGGGGCTCTTGGCGTGCTTGCCGATCACAAAATCGAGGCCAGCGAGGCCGCTTGGGATGCGATCGCCGAGTTCCACTTCAATGGCTCCGGGGAAGATGTCCTGCATGGAGAGAAATGCCTCTTCAGCTGCGTCCAGGTCGCCGTTGTTGAGGCGGATGAAGCCTTGCGCGGAACGGCAGGAAGCCTGGTAGGCCTGGGCTGTGGAAAGAAACTCAGGAGCCAGTTCTCCATACCGCTCAAAAAACTCCCGCGCTTCAAGGAAAGTGTTTTCGTCTCCATTCCCTTCTTCAAATTGCGCGAGTCCCAGATGGAAGAGCGTCACCGCGCTGTACCACCATCCCAGCGCCGAGTTCGGATGATCTCTTTTCCAGCGCCGATAGCGTTCAAGCACTGCTACCTGACCTCCTGCATCTGTCAGCAAGCCCACCAGCCGGGTGTGCAAGTCGCCATCTTCCGGCGCAAACTCCAGGGCCCTTTCGATTGGCTCGATGGCTGCGCTTGCGCCTCCCCGCCATTGATGCAGATTCGATAGTTGCACCAAAGCCCACTGCCGGTGGGCAGGATCGGCGGTCGTGATCGAAAGTTGGTCCTCGGTCTCTGCAAAGAGGGCTTCCGCCGGTTCGTCCCGTTTGCGTGCGGCCACAAACACATCAAAGGCAGCCTCTGCCCAGACGCGACTGATGGGAGTGTCCAGGGTTGGCGGCGACTCTTCCAACTGGGTCATGGCCTTGTGCGCGTTCCGCGCAAGTGTCAAGGCCATGTCCGGATCCAACGCCATGCGCTTGGCCCGACTGATGCCCACCAGACAAGAAACCTCCTGGGCGCCCATCTTCCCTTGCCGTTTGGCGAGTCCCAATCGAAAAGCCGCCTCAAAGGACTCCGCCGCGTCCTCATAGAAGAACACCGGTTGACTGTCTCCGGGCGCGGTGGCAAGAGCCGCTTGTGCTCTCAGGAAGTGCAACTCATTCGCATTCGGGTCCAGAGCCAGGGCTGCCTCTACGGGTTGGAAGGCATCCCGTGGCCTGCCAGCATCAAGGGCTTGCTGTCCTTCCTTCAATGCTGCGTCGACTACCAGGGGAATGAGCGCGGCCCTGGCTTTGGTCCAGTTTTCTGCGCCGAGTTCCGCGTGCACCTGTGCCAGTTGTCGGCCTTGGGGTGAATCCGAACCAGGGCCGATGATTGCCACATCCTCACTTTCCACCTGGGCAACAGGCCCGTTCGAGACGCAGGCTGAAAGTGCAAGGGCCACAATGGCAGCAGGCCGGCAAGATCGTGTACGGGGGTTCATGGGTTGGGGGTGGCGCTGGGCAGGGCCACACATCGGGATTTTGAGGGGTAGATTCTACCCAGCGGTCGGAGGGGCGCTCTTACCTGTTCTGTTTGTCTTCTCGCCTGGCACTGATCGCTGGGGAGTCCCCCTGGACCTTACTAGCAGCTTCCTGGATCGTGGTCACAGGGCGACAGAAAAAGTGCACCCAGGGACGAGCGACAAGGAAGCGAGCAAGCTGGCGCGCTACATGCGAGATCTCTCTCTGGGGTGGGCGTGCTAGACTCTGGTGCAACCCTGATGAGGGAATGTTGGTCCCAGTCAAACTGCCGCATGGCTTCTTCTACTCCTTACTTTGCTTACGGATCCAACCTCGATGCCGACGACTGGGCGAAGCACTGTGGGGCTATGGGCGTGGACCCCGGCGGGCTGCGGGATCTCGAGCCTGCATGGCTGATCGATCACCGGCTTGAGTTCGATTACAAATCGCCGAGTCGTGAGGGAGGTGCTGCTGATGTGGTTCCCGGCAAGCTGGGGCAGGCGGTTCCTGGGGCGTTGATGGAATTGGATCAGCGCGGAATTGAAGCGATGGATCGCAAGGAGGGGCATCCGACAATCTACAAGCGCAGGCCGATCAGTGTCTCGACGCTTGATGGGACCACCCATGAAGTTGAGACCTACTGCGTGACTTCCGAGTCGCGGTCTGCGGAGTTCGTTGCCCCGACGGACAAGTATGCGGGGCTTTTGCGGAGGGGTCTCGAACAACGGGGTCTGCCCACGACTCATCTTGATGCCGCCATGAGTGGACTCGACTCCTCTGGTCATGGCATCGGACACATCTTTGTCTATGGCACCCTGCTCCCAGGAGAGTGCCGCAATGCCCACCTGCTCGGTTATGACCCAAGTGGGGATCGCGTTGCAGAAGCCACTGCCGACCTCGTGCACCTGGGCGGCTTCCCCGGGTTGATACCCGGATCAGGCACGGTGAGAGGCGTGCTTTACTCTTTTTCGGATCCCTCTGGGGCCCTTGCATCCCTCGACCAGATCGAAGGGTTCAGTCCCGGCCAACCAAGCCTCTTCCGCCGCGTGGTGCTTCCAGTGCAAACAAGCGAAGGCCAGGAGTGGGCTTGGACCTATGTGTATGACGGGGTCGGGGGTGTCCCTCTGCCCGGGGGAGACTGGCTAGAGGTCGCCCGGTAGTTGCCTGAGGTGTCTGGCTTCTTTTCCCTGGTCCCTACAATTCCCTTGCGCCCAGCCGAGGATTTTCCCTCCGGGGTCGCTATCGTGGGGCACGGTTGAGGCCCGTATCTTTGGGAAGATTCAGCCGTCCGGTACGTCTGAAGAGCATCTTGGCCCCAATCCCCATGCGCGCGCCTTTCCTTACCCTCCTCCTCCTTCTGCTCGGCCTCCCAGGGTGTGATAACCCTGCTTGTCTGTTTGGTCCGGGAGGCTGCAATGGTGTTGGGGGTGGTGGAGGCGGGGGAGGCCCTGGGGCCGCGGGCTCCTTCCCGGCGGGCAGGCTGGAGACCGGGTCGTGGATAACGCAGGATCCGGGTGGGCAGCCGATTCTCTGGCCACAGCCAGGGGCCCTGTTGCAGCCGGGGTCTGTATTTGCCCTGGAATTCTCGGGTTCCATGTCGGTGGAGTCCCTGGCAGGTGCTTTTGAGTTGGTCGACGCTGTGTTCGCCACTCCAGTTCCCTTGTTGGACCCGCCACCCCTGGTGGCGGACGGGCGCATCGCCTTGATGGTGCCTTCCCAGCCCTTGATCCCGGGCAGTCAGTACGTCTTGAACTGGAGGCCGGGAGCAGATCCGGCAGACGTGCTGGGGCGCGGCTTGATTGGAGCAACCGGGAACATCGGCACAATTGCCATCAGCGGGGAGCCCTCAGTCATTCCCAGCGTCGTGGCGGTTTACCCACACGACGGCGAAGCGGCGGCGGGGGATTTGACCGAGGTGTTGGTGATCTTCGACCAGCCCATGACCGTGGGCGACTTCTCGAACAGTTCTTTCACTGTGCTTGTGGATGGGGGGCCGCCCCCGGCCAATCCTGTGCCCTTGCCCGTGGCGATTCCCGGAGCTGTTCCCGTGCCCGTGACCCAGGCCTGGACCTGGTCGGCTGAGGATGCGGGGGGTACGCGGCTTTCTCTCGGTGTGGAACTACCTGTGACTTTGAGTCTCTCGTCCCCGGGCTCGGAGTTGAGCTCAGTGGCGGGGGGAGACCTGCCAGTCACGGACTTCAGTTTTGTCACTGGCAGCCTGCCCGCACCGGCTTCAGCTGTGAAGCCGTTTGCGCCTACCTCGGCAATAGGGCTGGATGACCTTTCCACGGACGCTCCTTTGGTGGAGGCGGAACTCATCGTGGCGGCCAAAGCAACTGGCAACGGGCAGAAGCTGGGGGCCGTGGCCCGCGGCCTTTCCAGAGCCAACGGCGGAGAGATTGCAGTGTTGGGACAATCCAGCGTGGCCGAAGGTGAGCTCCTGGCACATGCCACCGGATCCCAAATTGGCTTCAGTGATGGCTTTGGTCAGCCCTTCCTGGCTGACGGTGATGTGGCATTCGGGGTCTGGAGTATTTCTGGCACGCGCCGCAGTCAAGTTCGGCTCCTGGATGGAGAACTCCTGGTGGGGGGCGTGCAGCCCTTGGCGCTTGACACGGTGCCGCCGATTTTCCTGGGCTTTGGCAGCAACGGCAGCCAGCAGGGATTCTTGATCAGCGACCAGACGGACATGATCGTGGTGGGGCGCGCTACCGAGCGTCTCGGCTATGCCCATGTGGTGGCTTCGAATGGCTCCGAGAACACTGCTCTGGGTGACTTTCCACCGGTGGTGATATCCGGCCACGCGGGATTGTTCGTGGCTCAGCCCGTGTTCCTGGGGGCCTTGGATCCGGACGCGCCTTTGACATTCAATATCGAGATCGCCGACCGGGCCCTCAACCGGGCTGCGCCGATTCTTGGCATAGACTTTATCCAGCGCGGGGTCCTTGGACAGGGCACTGGTGCGGCGGGATCGGGGACCTTGTTGGTGGATGTTTTCGATGCCTTGACCCTCGAACCTCTGGAAGGGGCAACGGTCTATGCCTATCAGGATGACGGTGCGCTGATCAGTTTTCTTGGCACTGAACTCACCGACCCGACAGGTCGCGCGACTCCACCCGCATCAGCCGGAGGGGCCCTCTCCTTGGTGACAGTGGAACTCGACGGCTATGACCTGTTCAGCATCCACGGTGCGCCTACCCGTGTCTTACAGGTACTGCTGCACCCAACCAATGCCCAGCTGGCCAGCGTCAAGGGCGATGTGACTGCTCCTGTGGTCAGTGGACTGGATCTTTCTTCGGCGGCAATCGAGACCTATGTGGCCGATGGCCGTCTGCCCCTGGAGGGTTCGGCTCTGGTACAGGGAGACGAGGTTGTGCTTGATCCGGAACTGGGGGTCTATCGCCAGAATTATGGCCCCTATTTCATGCGTCCTTCCCGCCTGGGTGCCCAGTCGGCTTTCGTGGTCAATCCGTTGGCCACCGAGTTGCTGCCCAGCTTCGGGCCCATGTTCTTGTTGGCTTTCACCCTGCGGGCCCCTGCGCCGCCTCTGCCTTCAGGTGGTACGGGCAGCATCATTCAGCTCGATCTGGAGGGGTTGTTGTTCAATGCTGGAGACGAGGGATCGGCGATTGACTCGGGCGTGATTTCAATTCCCATGATCAAGCCCTTTGGCACCTTTGGGGATGTGGTGGGTGTGCCTGAGATCATGGTGGAGGCGCGCTCTCCTGGCAGTTCCGATCCATGGATCGTGGGGCTGGGGAAGGCCTTCACAGACGATCAGATCAATTGGCGGGTCAAGGCGGCCTGGCCCGGGGCTTTTGACGTGGTGGAAAGCGGAGGCACGGACCAACTGGGCTTCATGGTCCAGGCGGGAGCCATGGAACCAGAGCTGTGGGTGCGGGCGGACATGACCGACACCCTGGGGGCCGAGACCAGCGTTCGCGCGCCGGTCACAGTGGGGCTCGTAGGCCTGCCCTTGGTTGAGCCACCCGGAGTGGCCTTTCCGCCCCCGGCAAGTTCCGGGGTGGGCACTTCCTTCAATCTGGTGCTTGTGGATGACACCCCCGCGGGAAACCTGGGCTATTTCCGGGGGGTTCTGACGGACACCCTGGGCCGTCGCTGGGAGATCTGGCGGGCGGATCCGGATGGAATCGGGCAGGTCAGCCTGCATTTCCCCCTGATCGGGGCCCAGGGTGGCATCCCCCTCAGCGGCATCCTGGAGGTTTATGGGGAACTCTGGGTGGGCAGCACCCTGGATGGGGGCAATCTGCTCTGGAGCGAGATCTCGCGGGTCAGCGAGATCCATGCGCGCTCGGGCAGCCACACCTTCAACACCGATTAGTTCGTTTCCTGCTCCCAAGAGCGGCTTGTTTGGGCTGCTCTGGTTTCCTAGGCTCGGCTCAACCTCTGGACCCTCTGCATCATGAACGCACACAGAATTTCATTCGTCAGCCTCCTCGCCTCCGCCCTCTTTGTCACTTCCTGCCAGCCCCTCCCTGAGCAGCACGGGCTGGAAGTGGAGATCATGCCAGTGGCGGGCGGCCTGGCTGCCGTCAACCCCAACGATGTGGTGGTTGCGCCGATCGAGTTTGCCGAAGAAGGCTTGCAGGCACCTGAGCAACTGCTGCGTCAGGCGGCGGTGGGATCCTTGATTGCCCGCCGCTATGCGCCTCTTTCCTTGGGTTTTGTGGACGCTTCGATCCCTGATGCTCTGGCAGGGGGGGTGCTGAAAGCATCCTACCGACCGGGTAGTTTGGGAGAAGATGCGGTCCTGCGCATCATCGTACACGGTTGGGATACCAGTCTCTGGGACCTGCGCAAGGCCCTGATGGTGGATCTGGAGTTCATCATGGAGGATCCTGGTAATGGTGGGCAGGAGCTGTGGCATGCTCGTTTGAAGCAGCGTTTCGACTTCGAAAAGCAGGCCCGAACGGCCGCCACGGAGTCTGCACTGCTGTCCGCCGCCACGAGGGTCGTGACTGACGAAATCTGCTCCCAGCTGCCCCCACGGGTGGTCTTGCCCGGAGCGCAATAGGGCCTGACGCGCCTGTTGGCCGTGTCATAGCTGTTTTGGGGGCTCCGCGGGCACAGTCAGGGTCTCGGGGACCATCAGACCGTCCCTCTCACACCCGGTCCTCGAAAGATTCTTCCATATACCCTGCATGGGGGGGCCAGAAATCTACACTGTTGGCCGATACGGAAGTCTAGGCTTCTGTTTACTGAAGCCTTTGAGCTTCTTCTTCGGAGCCACGAGCTCCCCGAGCCGACCCGGAGGTCGGCGTCACCCCGCCCCGGGGTCTGGCAACGGGCCAGAGACCTGCGGCGAGGGCGAGTCTTCAGAAACGTCAGAGTCAATTCAACCCATATGGCCATCGAGTCAAGCCGCAAGGCTGAAGTCATCAGTGACTTCGCACAGAAGGACGGAGATAACGGATCCGTCGAAGTGCAAGTCGCAGTCCTTACCGAGGACATTCAAAACCTCACCGAGCACCTGAAGGTCCACAAGAAGGACTTCGCCTCGCGCCGAGGGCTGGTCAACAAGGTGGGCCGGCGCTCGCGCCTGCTGCGCTACCTGCGCACCAAGCATGTGGCTCGATACCGCACCCTGATCGATCGCCTTGGCCTGCGGCACTAAGAGTTCCGCCACGGACATCATGGATGTCCGCTGGTAGGTGGACGCGTTGGCTGCAGGAGAGACACAGTTCACTTGGAACTGCCAAATCCTGCCCGGCATCTTGAGTCCAATCCCCAAGCTGCGACATCCCTCGGCACTGACCCCACACCAATCGACCGCAATACTGCGGAGTAACTTTTTTGAAACCCATTACCAAGTAGAGGACGGACGATGAAAAACAATTACGTCCAGAAAGAGACCACGATCGCAGGTAAGCGACTGGTCCTTGAGACCGGCCAGGTGGCGCGTCAAGCGCACGGTGCGGTCATCGCAACCCTAGGCGACACCAAGGTGTTCGCCGCTGTTGTCGCGGGCAAGCCCCGAGATGACATCGACTTTTTCCCCCTGACCGTGGACTACCGCGAGAAGACTGAAGCTGCGGGCAAGATCCCCGGTGGATTCTTCAAGCGTGAGGGCCGGCCGACAACCAAAGAAGTCCTGACCATGCGCATGATCGATCGCTCGATTCGCCCCATGTTCACTGACGGCTTCAAGGGTGAGGTTCAGTTGATGAGCCACGTCCTGCAGTACGACGGGGTCAACAACCCCGATGTGCTGGCAATGATTGCCTCCTTTGCGGCTATCCGCATCGGTGGTTTGCCCTTTGAGACCACCATGGCCGCCACCCGTGTGGCGCATATTGATGGTGAGCTCTGCGTGTTCCCTGACGACGACCGTCGCCGCGAGGACAGCCGCCTGGATCTGGTGGTCGCTGGTCACAACGACGGTGTCTGCATGGTGGAGAGTTCCGCCAAGGAACTGACCGAGCCCGAGATGCTGGACGCACTCGAGCTGGGTCACAACACCATCAACGAGATCATCGATGCGGTGAACGACTTTGTGTCTGAAGCTGGCAAGCCCGCCATGGAATTCACCTCGCCCGTCAAGGATGAGGCTATGTGGTCCACGGCAGCCAACTACAAGGACCAGCTTTTGACAGCCCTTGCCACCGACGGCAAGGCTGAGCGCAACGCTGCAGTCAAGGCCGTGCGTAACGAGTTCGTGGAAGCGGCTCTAGCGGGGGTGTCTGACGACGACAACGCCGCTCAGACCAAGGCTGCTAAGACGGTCTTCCATGACTTCCAGCGCGATGTGGAGCGTGACAAGATCCTTTCGGGTCAGCGTTCTGATGGCCGGGCTACGGACGAGATCCGCGAGATCACCATCGTTCCGGACTTTGTTCCCCGTCAGCACGGTTCCGTGCTTTTCACCCGTGGTGAGACCCAGGCTTTGGTCTCGGCCACCCTGGGTACCCCGGACGATGAGTTGATTATCGACGGTGTCGAGAAGGAGTACCGCAAGCCGTTCTACCTGCACTACAACTTCCCCCCCTATTCCGTCGGTGAAACCCGGCGCTTCATGGGACCGGGAAGACGTGAGATTGGTCATGGCATGCTGGCAGAGCGCGCTCTGCAGAACATCCTGCCCTCCAAGGACCGCTTCCCTTACACCGTGCGTATCGTCTCGGACATCACCGAGTCGAACGGCTCTTCGTCAATGGCTTCGGTCTGCGGCGGTTGCCTGGCAATGATGTGCGCGGGCGTGCCCGTGTCTCAGCCAATTGCTGGCATCGCCATGGGACTTGTCAAGGAGGGCGACCGGGAAGCAATCCTGAGCGACATCCTTGGTTCTGAAGACCACAACGGCGACATGGATTTCA
Organism: Planctomycetota bacterium; assembly: GCA_014238415.1. Taxonomy (GTDB): domain Bacteria; phylum Planctomycetota; class UBA1135; order UBA1135. The sequence goes on from JABABA010000027.1 coordinate 53,343, forward strand.
AGGTTGCTGGTTCAGGCGTTGGCATCACTGCCCTGCAGATGGACATCAAGGTCAAGGGCGTGACCCGCGATCTCCTGGAGCGTGCGCTTGAGCAGGCCAAGGATGGTCGCGTGCACATTCTGAAGAAGATGTTGGAGGCCGTTGACGCCCCCCGCGGCGATGTGAGTGAGTTTGCTCCCCGCAGCGAACATATCAAGATTCCCGCCGAGAAGATTGGTTTCTTGATCGGCCCTGGAGGCAAGAACATCAAAGCCTTGCAGGCTGACTACGAGGTCAAGGTCACAATCCTTGACGACGATGGCAATGTGCAGATCTTCGGTGTGGATTCGGTCAAGGTGAAAGCCTGTCGTGACCAGATCCAGGGCTCGACCCAGAACCCCGAGATTGGTGATAAGTTCACCGGCACGGTGCGCAGCATTCGTGACTTTGGTGCCTTCATTGAGATCCTGCCAGGTGTGGAAGGTCTCTGCCACGTGTCCGAATTGGACGTGGGTTACGTCAGCGAGGTCAATGATGTGATCTCCATGGGTGACGAGGTCGAAGTGGAAGTGATCAACGTGGACGATCGTGGCAAGGTCAAGGTCAGTCGCAAGGCTGTTCTGATCGCCAACGGCGCGGTTCCCGAGGAAGGGGACGGGCCGGGCCATGAGGAGCGCGGTGATCGCCCCAGTCGTGACCGTGGCGAGCGCGGTGGACGCGGTGATCGCGGCGGACGTGGTGATCGCGGCGGACGTGGTGATCGCGGCGGACGTGGTGATCGCGGTGATCGCGGCGGACGCGGTGATCGCGGCGGACGTGACCGCGAGTCGGTCCCCCGGGGCGAAGGTCGCGGACGACCCCGGCGCGACGACTGATCCCCTCAGGATCTTTTGAGTACCAAGGGGCTCCCGGCGCACGAAAACGCGTCGGGAGCCTTCGTACGTATTTGCAGTTCTGCGTCAAAGATGCGTAGAAGCAGGTCCAGCCTGTAATGCAGAGGGAGCCCCAGGTCCCGCCTGCAACGCTCCAGCGGGGCAGGCAAAAAAACCGTCGATACCGACCCTTTCACCAGCGAGCTTCGGTCTGGTACAACTGGGGCGCGTCCTTGTGGCCTGGACCCTGTATTTGTCCGCGGCAACTGCGCTTCCTTGGGCTTCGGCAAGGTCCGGTTGGGAGCGCGCGAGCGAGAGCGCACCGGCTCAACACCGCACCCGACCCGGATGAATCACTACCAATCAATCCAATCTCCCCGCTCCCAGGGGGTAATCCGCACCTCCTTGGCCCTAGGTGTCCTGCTCGGCATGGGGGCGCTGGTTCACGGACTGGCAAGCCCTGCGCTTCCCGTATGTCCCCAAGACCAGCGCGCCGCTGCTCTTGACGATGGCCGGGGTACTCCCTACAAGGTGGAGAAGAGCGATAATCTGTGTGGATTGTCCGAACCTCGCCAACTGTCCAAACCGGCCAAAGTGGACTACGACGCGCTGCTGCAGGTCACCGATGAGTACCGCGAGATGCGCGACAAGAAAATCGACCCCAAGTCTGCCCGCGGGGTCGAACTGCACAACAAGGCCCACAACCGCATCGTCGCTGCCTGTGAGCGGGCACGAGTCAATGCTGGTTACTGTTCTGTGTGGAAGACCATCGCCCGCCGTGACGGCAAGGCGATCAATGATCTGACCAAAGCGGTCAAGCGTGACCTGGCTGTGGGAGCTTGACCCCTTGAGTGCTGCGCCCATGAGTGGCTTCTGTCCAAAGGGCGCCCGGCGTTTGTCGCTGGTCTTCGCTTTGCTGGGGCTCTTGGCTTGCCGGAGCAATGGGGGTGAGGGACCTGGACGGGGTAAACCAATCGACGCAGAGCTGTTCCAACGCATCTTGGCCGAGGGAACCCTGCGTCCTGTGGACGACTTTGATTCCAATCTGATGCCCTCGGTCACTGAGCTGGAGCGGCTGGAGCTGGAGCAAAAAATCAAGGCGCTGCAAGATTCCAATCCTTCCGGGCAGGCGCCATCCGTCCCAGGCGAAACAGTTCCAGAAGGGGAGAACCCCTCGGTCAGCGGCGTCGATGACACTCAGCCAGCCGGAGAGTTCGATGAGGGAATCGACGATGGGCTGGGCGACCTGGCCGACCTGATCTCCGCTGGCGATCAAGCCACCGGCGAGACGCCGATCAGTGCCTATCTGGAATTCGGCTCCCAGATCCATGTCTACAAGAGCGGTCTGGTCATGAAGCCTTACTCCTTTCCCCTGGGAATTGGCGCCAAGGCACTGGAATTGCTGACCACCTACGGGGACTTTCCTGTGCACGCTGCAGGCACCAACGGCGAGGGGCTGCCTGCCGCGGGCGCTGAGCAGCCCCTCGACTCGGTGGTCCTGGATCTGCGTACAGATTGGTCCGTGGAGGCTTGGAGCGATC
>JABABA010000028.1 GCA_014238415.1 Planctomycetota bacterium
TTTACGGCTAGGACTACCGGGGTATCTAATCCCGTTCGCTCCCCTAGCTTTCGCGCCTCAGCGTCAGAAATGGCCCAGCCAATCGCTTTCGCCACCGGTGTTCCTCCAGATATCTACACATTTCACCGTTCCACCTGGAGTTCCATTGGCTCCTACCATCCTCTAGCCAGTCAGTATCGAATGCAGTTCCCCGGTTGGGCCGGGGGATTTCACATCCGACTGAACTGGCCGCCTACGCGCCCTTTATGCCCAGTGATTCCGAACAACGCTTGCGCCCTCCGTCTTACCGCGGCTGCTGGCACGGAGTTAGCCGGCACTTCCTCTCGCTTTGGTCAGCGCGCAGGCTATTAACCTACACGGGTTCCTATAGCGTGACAGTAGTTTACAACCCTAAGGCCTTCATCCTACACGCAGCGTCGCTCCATCAGGCTTTCGCCCATTGTGGAAGATTCTCGACTGCAGCCTCCCGTAGGAGTCTGGGCAGTGTCTCAGTCCCAGTGTGGCGGATCATCCTCTCAGACCCGCTACCCGTCATAGCCTTGGTGAGCCGTTACCTCACCAACAAGCTGATAGGACGCAACCCGCTCCCTCAACAGCAGCCGAAGCCGCCGTTTACCTTCGGAAGGATGTCCTTCCTAGGACCATTCAGTATTATCCACCGTTTCCAGTGGTTATCCCGATCTGAGGGGTACGTTGGTTACGTGTTACTCACCCTTTCGCCGCTTTACTCGTCCGAAGACTTTCGCGCACGACTTGCATGCCTAATCCACGCTGCTAGCGTTCGTTCTGAGCCAGGATCAAACCCTTCAATTGAGTTTGTCTAGCTTTCTTTCTTTTTTTCTTGGAGTACAGGCAGCCACCGGCATCAGTCACAAGGTGAAGTCGTCGCGGCTAGACACCGCAACAGGCTCACCAGATGACCCACTGGCAACTGCCCCATCCCAAGGGCTTTCAGAGATCACCCTTATTTTCAAAGAACGATGGGCAGGCCCATCTTTTCCCCAGGGCGCTCAATCCCTAAGGACATCCAGCACCCTGCAAAGACGCCTAGGGCGCTTTTTTGACCGCGATCACAGTGTTCTGAGCCGCGTTGGGAGGGGGAATGATAGGGATCGCGCCGCCCCGGTCAACAGCCGCCTTGGAAAAACGCTGAGTATTCTCAAGGGCCAGGCGCAACTGGTGGCCCCGCAAGAGCTTAGGTCAGGCGAGTATTGCCGCGGCTGACCGCTCCAAGGGGTCACGAATGGACCGGACCAGCAATTCGAAGGGTGCCCCTGTGCACGAGGGGCCCGGTCGAGGCTGGAACCTCCCTATGGGCGCTCTTTTCAGGGCTGAATCACGACCTCCGCCCCCATGGGAAGCAGCTCGAAAAGCTCCTTCACGTCCTCGTTTCGCAGACGGATGCAACCCCGACTGACCCGGCTGCCGACCCCATTGGGGTCATTGGTGCCATGGAAGCCGTAGCTGGTCTTGACGCCATCCTGGCGCCATTCGATCCAACGATCTCCGAGGGCGTTCTCAGGGGAGCCGAAGGGGATCGGCGGCCCATTCGGCTGATACCAGATCGGCTCCTCCACCTTGTCCCCCACCTGGAAGACGCCCAGGGGGGTGTCCTTGCCCTCACGGCCGATGCCGCAGGGAAAACAGAGGACCGCTTCTTCCCCGTGGCGATAGACCACCAAGCGGGCGCTCAGGTCCACCAGCACATTGGGGAGGGTAGTGGGCACCCGCAGGCGGTCGTTTGGATGGATGTAGCCCTTGACCTGGTTGACCCGCGCAATAAGGCCCGTGCACACAAACATTCCCTCCTGCTCCGCCAGGGCACGCTTGCGAACATGTGTCAGGGTTTCACCCCCTCGCACCACCACCTCGATGCCGGGCCAGTTCCCGCTCTTGGACAGGCGATGAGACTCCTGGGCCTGGCGCAGACTGCTGGACCAACCTTTCAGAGCTTCCACATGAGCGGGCCAGGGCGCCTCAAGCTCGGCGTGGATCAGATTGGAGAAACCCACCGCAGCATGGGGCAGGCGCCCTTCTTCGAGGGCTCTCGAAGAATCCTCCTCCAGCAGTATCATCTGCATCGACCGTTCCAGGGCTCCGCGCCGGGCACGGGTAACAACCAGGCTCCTGGCACTGGGAACCTCGGCCGCCTGGGCCAATAGGGACAATTCGCTGGAGGTAACGCCCTGCTGCCCCTCCAAATCCGTCAGGGTCCCTGCCGCTGATTCGCGTTTGCCCACCATGGCCTGCCAGAAAGCAGCCACCATTTCACGGCGGGCAGGGGTCAGAGCGCCGCCCTCTTCACCGTTGACGTAGGCACCGAGGGTGGTGGGGTCGCGCAAGATCCAGGCATCCAGAAGAATGGACGCGAGTTGCACCGGATCGGCGCTGACTCCGACCAACTCGAAGCGCGGGGCAGTGCTTGGATCCTGAGTGGGTAGCGTCGCTTCCAGAGCCTCGACCTCATCCAACGAATCAGGCTCTGGGGTGGGATTGGAGGGGGTTTGTGCAGGATCCACAGGAGCGGCGGCTTCACCGGACATGGCCTGCACCCCATCCTCTTCAGGCTCTCCAGGCAAGTCCTGCAGGCTCGCATCCTGCCAGATCTCCGTGGGCGGCTCGCCGCTGACGGAGGTGGATTCTTCGACATCTGAACCACTGAAGCCCAGGTAGATCATTGCGGCACCAGCCAGCAAAAGGAGCATTCCCCTCATCATCGTATTTCCTTGTGACGGTCGCACAGGGACCATCCCCGTGCGCCATGCAGGCGATGCTAGCAAGCGAGAGCTACGGAATGAAAAGGTGCGCTGGGAGAACCTCGCAGAGTTTCCAGCGCCAGGCCGGGGGAAGCGGGGCTCCTTGACTGGCAGAGGAGCAAAGAGAGCCCCCCCGACCCCGCCGTGTCATCCTGGTCCCGGAACCTCTAGGTTCCAGGGGGGCTGCAAGCGCCTCGATGCTGTCGAGGCTGACTCGGTAGCCCACTATGTGATCATTCGGCTCCGGGGAACATAGGACAGTTCACCTGCGGGGTCAGGGGGATCACCCAAGGGTAGCGGACTTCCTGAATGGAGGGCCAGGAAAAAGGGGAGGGTCCCAATACGGGGGCCGACCCTCGCAGGCGTTGAAAGCCCGGCGGCTCCACGGGGAGCCCGGATCCCCCACCTGGGTGACCACTGAGTCCCCTCTCCCTATCCAGAGGGGCGATCAGGCCTGACTGGCCCCTTCTGCGGTCGCCATCATCTCCCTGCTCCCGGAGGCAGGGCGGAAGGCCCGCGCCAGAACAGCCAGAAGCAACCGGTACTGACGCGGACACCCTCGCTCGGCCCGAGCACTACGGGGAACCATGCTCCCGTTCTCTTTGGATCGTTCAAGCGAACCAACTGACTCTAGACCCGCGCCAGAGCAACCCGCAGAGGATGCCCTTCCACTTCGAAATCGGCCAGATCTCCCCCACCGGCCAGGGGATCGGGCGCCCGCTCCGTGGCCAGGACCTCGGCAGCCAGGAGGTCCCAGTGCTCGGCAATCGCCTGCTCCAGTTCCCCTTCAGCTGCCAGATGCAGCCGAATGCGATCGTCCAGTTCCAGGCCCGAGTCCTTGCGCAGGCCCTGAACCCGGTTGATCACCTCTCGCGCCAGACCCTCCCGACGCAAGAGGTCGCTGACCTCCAGATCTAGCGCAATCGTCACGCCGCCCTCCGTTGCAACTGCCAGACCTTCTCGGCTGGTGCGGTCCACCAGCAGCGTCTCCTGGTCATAGACCAGATCCGGCAGCTCGGTGCTCGGGCATTGACCACCGGCCACGATCGTGGCCAGGGCCTTGGCATCGAGAGCCGCAACCTCGTCCCGCACAGCCCCAAGCTTGGGACCAAGACGCGGTCCAAGCAGCTTGAGATTCGGTCTGGCGGAGAAGGTGACCAGGGCGCTCTCGTCCTGGGAAACGATCACCTGTTTGACATTCAGTTCCTCGGCAATCAATGGCATCATGCTCTCAAGGCCTTCCAAACCAGTCGCATCGGCGCAGACCAGGGTCAGGCTCGCCAGAGGCTGACGCACGCGCAGACGGTGCTGCTCGCGCAGGGATCGGCCCAGGGTCACGGCCACACGCGCAAGGCCCATGCTCTGTTCCAGAGGAGCGTTGACGAACTTGGGATCAACCGTAGGGAAACTCTCAAGATGCACGCTGCCCGTGCCACGACCGACTGAAAGGGATTCGTGGATCTCTTCGGAGATGAACGGCAAGAAGGGCGCCAGCACCCGAGAGAAGTCCAGCAGTACCGTGTGCAGGGTGCGATAGGCGTTCTGCTTGTCCGCATCGGCACCACTGGCCCCGCGCCAGAAGCGACGGCGGCTGCGACGGATATACCAGTTGGTCAAGTCGTCAATGAACTCCAGGATTGCAGGTGCTACTCGAAACAATTCGTAGTTCTGCATGCGATCGTCCACAGTTCCGATCAGGCCCTGCAGGCGCGAGAGAACCCAGCCGTCCAACTCGTTCAGGGTGGGATCTGGATCTTTGAAGTCGGGTTCCCAGCCGTCCAGATCCGCGTAACGGGTCAGGAACGAAGTGGCATTCCAGAGGGGCAAGAGCACTGAACGCACCTTCTCCTTCACCCCCGCCTCGTCAAAGCGCAGGTTTCCAGCCTGCATAACCGGTGAATCCAAGAGGTACATGCGCAGGGCGTCCGCGCCCTGATCTTCCAGCACCAGATTGGGATCGGGGAAGTTGCGCTTGCTCTTGGACATCTTTTCCCCGTCCGCGGCCAGGACGATGCCATTGACAACCACGCTCTTGAAGGCAGGACGATCGAAGAGCGAAGTGGAAAGCACCATCAGGGTATAGAACCAGCCCCGAGTTTGATCGAGGCCCTCGGCGATGAAGTCCGCGGGCAGGGAGGTTTCAACAAACTCCTCGTTTTCGAATGGGTAATGGTTTTGAGCGTAGGGCATCGAGCCCGATTCGAACCAACAGTCGAAGACCTCGGACACCCGCCTCATGACAGCGCCAGGATTTTTCTTCGAGGGAAAAGTGATCTGATCCACATGATCCCGGTGAAGGTCCGTCACCGTGCCGGGCTTGAACCCCGCAAGTTCTTCCAGCTCCTGCACGGAACCGATGCAAACCATATCCGTGGGATCCGTCTCGCAGCGCCAGATCGGGAGGGGTGTGCCCCAAAAACGGCGACGGGACACATTCCAATCCCGGGCTCCAGCCAACCAGTTGCCAAAACGACCACTGCCCACGGATTCGGGCACCCAACGAATGGCCTGGTTGTGTTTCACAAGTCGTTCGCGCATGTCTTCCACGCGCACGAACCAGTTGGAGACAGCCATATACAGGAGCGGCTGATCCGTACGGTAGCAGTGAGGATAGGCGTGCACGACCACGTCCTGATCCACGACCCGGTCCTCTTGCTTGAGCCGCTTCATGATCCCAGCGTCAGCGTCTTTGGCGAACTGGCCCGCAAAGTCAGGCACACTGTCGTCAAAAATGCCATTCACATCGAGAGGATTGACCAATGGCAGGCGCTCCCGCTTGCCGGTCTGAAAGTCCTCCTCGCCAAAGGCCGGAGCCTGATGCACCAGGCCAGTGCCCGCATCAATGCCCACATAATCCGCTGCCACGATGCGGAAGGCGGGGCTGTGATCGTCAGAACCATTCGCCAGGTCCGCGAAGTATGGAAACAGGGGCTGATAGGTGCGGCCCACGAGTTCCTTGCCCTGCAGACGACCGAGTTCCCTGGTCTCTCCCAAGCGACCGCGCTCCTGGTAATCAGCCAAGCGCCCGGGCTCCAGGTAGGCAACCTCCCCGGTCTCGATCACCTGCACCTTGACGTATTCAATATCCGGATGCACAGCCACCGCCAGGTTGCTGGGCAAGGTCCAAGGTGTCGTGGTCCAGACCCAAATGGACGCATCCTCGTCGTTCAGTTTGAGGCGCACAGTCAGGCTCGGATCCTGGCGCCGCTTGTGACCGTCCTTCTTGGTCTTGGGGTCACGCTCCTGGGGCCCCTGCGCCACTTCAAAGTTCGAGAGGGGTGTGCCCAGAGTCGGAGAAACCGGCTGCACACGATAGCCCTCGTAAACACGCTCTTCATCCCACAGACGCTTGAAGACCCACCAGACGGACTCCATGAACGAAGCGTCCATGGTGCGATAACCCCGGTCATGATCAACCCAACGGCCAAAGCGCCGGACCGTGCCGCGCCACTCACCGGTGTATCGCAATACGATGTCACGGCAAGCCTGATTGAAGGCCACGATGCCGATCTCCTCGATCTCACGGGCATCATTCAAACCCAGTTCCTTCTGGGCCTCGTTCTCCACAGGCAGACCATGGCAATCCCAACCCCAGCGACGCTCAACGGAAAAGCCCTTCATGGACCAAAAGCGCGGCACCACATCCTTGAGCACACTGGCAACCAGGTGTCCATAGTGGGGCAGGCCCGTGGCAAAGGGAGGACCGTCATAAAAAGAGTAGGGCGGTCGATCCGACTGCTTCTGTACCGACTGCTCAAAGGTCTGATCCCGGTCCCAACGATCTAGGCGCTGCCTCTCTTGGTCACTGAATGAAACAGCGGGTGCGACGGGTTTCATGCGCATGAGATCACCTCACTCAAACGGTCTGCTCACGCCCCTCGGCTACCCGACGAGCGCCCTCGGCTGCGAAGTCGGCCCGCATGGTTTCGCGGAAACGGCCCTTGAGCCCCTGCTCGGTGCGTTGCAGAGACTTGACCAGTTGTGCAACAAACGGGCTCTCACAGGGATCCCGAGCAATTTCTCCCAGAGCCACAGCAAGGGGCCGGGACGAGCGCCAGAGGCGGCGGTAGGCATCGCGCAAGGCAAGAATGTCCTGCTCGGAAACTCCAGCCCTTTGCAAGCCGATGACATTGACTCCACGCACACGAGCATCATGGCCTTCGACGATCATGAAGGGAGGCACATCACGCGAGATGCGCGTTTTTGCTCCCACATAGGCATGCGCACCGATTGTGGAAAATGCCACGGCGCCCGACATACCAGAAAGGTTGGCGTGATCCTCGATACGCGTATGACCAGCAAGCTGTACGCCGCCGGAAATGATCAAGTTGCTGCCCAGGTCACAGTCGTGAGCGATGTGACAGCACGCCATGAGGAGGCTGCCGTCAGCTATACGGGTCACGCCACCGCCCTTGATAGTGCCACGATTGATGGTCACGAACTCGCGCACGGTATTGCCATCTCCCAGGATGACCTCCGTAGCCTCGCCTCTGTAGGTCAGGTCCTGTGGCGGGCCCCCGATGCTGGCCTGACCCACGATGTTGTTCTCGGCGCCAACGCTGGTGACTCCGTCCAAGACTACCTGTGCACCGATACGAGTGCGGTCCCCCACGCGTACGCAGGGACCGATCACCGTGTAGGGGCCGACGCAAACGTCGACGCCCAACTCGGCGCCCGGTTCGATCACGGCTGTGGGATGAATTTTGACACTCATAAATTGCTCATGGAATTTGGGCTTAGGCTTCGATCATGGTGAACATCAACACCGCCTCGCAGACAACCTTGTTGGCCACCAAACCGCGCGCACGGCATTGCACCGTTTCGCCCTTGATACGGGTCGTCTCCACTTCAAGTCGCAGTTGATCGCCGGGAGTCACGCCACCGCGCAACTTGACTTTGTCCAGTGACCAAAGAACCGCCAATTTGCCGGAGTACTCAAGCCTGCGCAGAAGCAACATGCCCGCCAGTTGGGCCATGGCCTCCAGTTGCAGCACCCCAGGCATCAGCGGTCTCTCAGGAAAGTGTCCCTGGAAGAAGGGCTCGTTGATGGTCACGTTCTTGATCGCCACCGCACGCTTGTAGCCTTCAACTTCGATCACTCGATCAATCAGCAAGAAGGGATAGCGATGAGGCAGCATCTTGATGATTTCACGAATGTCCATTCCGGACTCGCGCTCCACCAAGCCGCCGGTTTCCTCTTCTTGCAGCAAGTCCAAGAGGCGCTCCACCAGCAGAGCATTGGTGCTATGCCCCGACTTTGTGGCAATGATCTGGGCCTTGAGGTCAGCTCCAAGCAGAGACAAATCCCCCACCAGGTCGAGCAGCTTGTGACGCACGGCCTCATCGGGAAGACGCTGCACCGTCTCAGGATCCCCAAGTACCACAGTATTCTCGCGTGTAGCGCCCTTGCCAAGACCCGCCGCCTGCAATGCCTCAACCTCAGACGCCAGACAGAAGGTACGCGCAGGAGCCAGTTGCTCCACGAAGGACTCGGGCGTGAGCTGCATGCTGAACGCACCGCCCTGCACGTCGGGATCATCGAAGCTGGCCACATACTGAAGGGACAGGTTTGCCCCATCGCTGGGCAAGGCCACCAGGGTCGCGTCCCCCTCGCGCACAAATACCGGCTCCTCCAGGATCAACACTTTGACCTCCTGCTTCTGCTCGATGGCCACGCCCTTTTGCAGCAGTTCCACAAAGGGCTGTGCGCTGCCGTCTGCGCCGGGAAACTCAGGCCCGTCCATCTCCACCACAAGGTTGTCAACCTCAAGCCCGCTGCAGGCCGCCAGAAAGTGCTCAATGGTCTCCACCCCGACTCCCTCGCGCATCAACTTCGTGCGACGCTCGCGCAGGGAGTGATAACGGATGTGGGCAGGAATCATGGGTGCGTCTTCCAGATCCGTGCGCACGAATTCTATGCCGTGGTCCACCGGAGCGGGCAACAGGCGCACATGAACCTCGTTGCCGGAATGCAACCCGATGCCGCTGATTTCCACGGGTGTCTTCAAGGTCTGCTGGCTGCGACTCATTTGGAGTACTCCTCCAGAGCCTGCAAGCGGGCCTGCAAATCTCGTATCTGCCGTCGCATCTCGTACAGACGCGGGGCGGCTCGCAAGTTTCGGATCGCGACCTTCTTGTCGTGGGCCGGCACCCCGAGGACCTCGGCACCAGCGGGAATATCATCAAAGACCAGCGAGCCCCCACCCACCTTGACTCCGTCTCCAAGCGTGCGGTGGCCGTTGATACCTACCTGCCCCGCGATGATCACCCACTCGCCCAGATGGGCCGAACCGGCCAAGCCGACCTGGCCGAGGACCATGCTGTGTTCGCCGATCTGGACATTGTGCGCCACATGAACCAGGTTGTCGAGTTTGACCCCATCGCGCAGACGAGTGGCTCCCAGGCGGGCACAATCCACCGCGCAGTTGGCTCCCAGATCGACACGATCCCCCAGCTCCACCCGGCCGCTTTGGGGCACAGGCTGCCAACCCTCAGGCGTGGGCTCGTAGCCAAACCCGCGACTGCCCAGGACAACTCCCGCCTCCAGGACACAATCAACACCGATCCTGACAAATGGATAGAGCACCACACGGGGATGCAACTCACTGCCAGCCCCCACCTGCACACCCTCTCCCAGAACGACTGCCGCGTGCAGGATCACTCCAGCCCCCACAATCACATCTGGTCCCACCACACAGAGTGGTCCCACGCTCACATCTGCTGCAAGTTGAGCACTTGGATCGACCACCGCGCTTGGGTGCACTCCGGGCTCAGGTGTACGAGCTACTGGGGCCAGACTCTTCGCCACCACAGTCATCGCCGCAGAAGGATCAGCAACGAGCAGGAACGCGGGGCCAGAGCTGGTCTCTGGCAGAGGCTGATCGTCCCCGACCAAGACAGCCGCGGCTCGCGTTTGATCCAACTGGGACCTGTACCTGGGATCGGCCAGAAAACTGATGTCGTCGCAATCAGCATCGAGCAACGCCTCGGCCCCGGTCACAGAACGGCTGGGATCTCCGATCAGAGTGGCCCCCACAAGGGAAGCGAGCTCGGCAAGGGTTTTTGAAGTCATGGTGGGCCCGGAAAACAGAAATGGGGACCCGGCGTCGCCTACGGTGCGGCAACGGGGATTGGAACCGCCATGGTGTAGCCATAGGGCGACCCTCTTGTCAACGGACCTCTTCTCAACGCAGGGACAAGCTAAAGGAGAACACCCTCAGGTCATCTCCTTCCCCCTCACGCAGGGGCCACCCCAAGTTGAATGAAATCGGAATCGGGCGCACGAGCGCAAAGGTCAGGCCGTAGGAGACCCTGAGTTCGTCCATATCCAGATCCCAGGCATTGCGGTCCAAAACGCCAAAATCCACAAACGGGCCTCCACGGAACATCTCTGCCCTCTGTGCGGTACCAGGGATGGGGGTCGAGAAAAGCGGCCAGCGCAGTTCCAAGGAACCGTAGACCATGGTCTCACCTCCGATGGGGTGATCTCCTTCATTGGGACCCACGCCCCTGAACTCGAATCCCCGCAGGTGGCGGGATCCACCCAGAAACCAGCGCTCGGAATAGTGGGCCTGATCCGAATCTCCGAAGGGTGCGGCAACACCCGCTCCCGCTTCCAGGAGCAGCACCGGATCAACTTCTCCCGCGAGTCCAGCCAGCTTGAAGTACTGCTCGAAGTGCCCCTCGAACTTGACCAGGTCCTCGTCACCCCCAAAGGGGCCACCGAAGTAGGAGAGTTCGCCATAACCGTAGGTTCCTTCCCTGGGTATTCTACGATTGTCCAGTTGGCTCCATGAAAGACGGGAACCAAGGCCCAAGAAAGTCGTATCCAGCGAACTGTTCACCAGGGTGTCTGGCAGGGTTCCTGACTCAAGGTCCTCAAGTTTGATGCGCTGCCAAATGGGGCCAAATCGCAAGCTGAGGTCGCCCTGCCCGTAGCGCCGAATGGTGTCTAGTTTCAGGTGCGTGCGGTCTTCGTCGTTTGTGCGGTAGATGCGGTCCCGGTTGAGGGCTTCCACCGCAGCGCCCCAGCGATCGAAGTGATCCCCGAAGAGGTCCGGGTGGCGATAGGAAAAGCGCCAGAAGCTGACCCTGGAGCCGGGCGAAAGATCAATCGCAAAGGACTCGCCGTTGCCATGAAATGCCTCGCGACGGTAGATCTCGCCAGGAGTAGCGAACAGGCCACTGGGCAGCTTGGTGTAGTCGAAGTTGCTGTGGCTCAATGAGATCAGACCAACCAGGCCGCTGTCAGAGGCCACTCCTCCCTGCAACTGAAAGTCCACAACGCGCCCTTCCTCCACCAGGTACTCGATGTCGATTGCTTCGGGCTCGTTCGGGACCTCGCGAAAGCGGAAAGTTGGCGGTCGATGATTAGGGTCCTGTTGATCGAGAAAGTACCCCAGACCCATGATGCGCTGCAGGGAACGCTTGATTTCCTTAAGATCAGCGGGTTCCCCGGGCAGGATGCTGATTTCCCTGCGCACCACATCATCGTGCGTGTTTGTGTTGCCGGAAATCTCTATGGCGCGCACCCGCCTCGGCTGCCCCTGCACGATCTTGAGCAAGACATGCACCTCTGCTCTGACTGGGTCCAGCAAAACCTCCGGTTCCAGGACTCGAAACCCGTTTGCCTGGCTGGGATTGAGGAACCGGGCCGCCGCTAGATGGCCCCGCTCACCGTAGTAGGTCTGAAGGATCAAACTGTCATGTTTGCGTCGGGCGGAATCATAGGCTCCGCCGGACTTGAGCTGGATTTCCGCAAGCAGATCTTCCTTCGGAAACACAAAAGGCACCTCACGCTCGACCGATTGCCCGTCAGCATCGACCCCCATCTCAAGCGCAACAAGATCTACGCTGGCAACCCTGTACTTACGACCCTCGTCCACATGAATCACAACGCTGACCTTGTCGCGACGATCGTTGAACTCAAGAGGCTCCAATTGAACCTCGGCATCAAGCCAACCTCCATCGCGATACACCTGGCGCATGGCAACCAGATCCGCACGCAACTCTTCTTCAATAAAGACCGAACCAAACCAGGAGAAAATCCCGCGACCGGTAATCTTCGGAGAGGACATTTCGCGCAACCCTCCCTTCCAAAAGAGGAAGCCCGAATCTGGCAAGCTGTCATTGCCCGTGACCTGCACATCGATGCAGCGCACCTTGGGGCCTTCACGCACCACAAAGACCAGATCACGCACACGCTGGCCCGGCAAGGGGTCCGAAGCAACCCAGATAACCTCGACAAAGTGATAACCCGCTCGACGATAGCCTTCCACTAATCGCTGGACTACGCCATCGGCCTCGTGCAGGTAGAGCTCACTGCGATCGAGCAGACCAGCCCACTCACGCAGCTTTTCCTCATCGAAGCTGTCATTACCAATGAAGCCAGGTTCAAGGTCCACCTCGAATTCAAGGATGGCAATGATCAGGCTCACGCCTCCCGGCACCTCCGTGGGCGCAATGCGCTGAACGAAGAGGCCATAGTCCCTGAACAGGGAGGCCACCCTTTGCTCACGTTGCATGAACTCCAGGGGCTTGCCGATCTCCAGCCCCAAAGCCTCAAGCACCACATCCTCTGGAAAGGTGCTGAGCCCCTCAAACTCCACCGCCTGCAGAATCGGACCGTCGTCGAGGCTCGGTGCAACTACGCCCTGCTGAGCAGAAACAGCACCCTCTGCAAGCGGCGGACCAAACAAACAAGGCACTGCAAGCAGCAAGGCGCGCGAAACCGTGGCCAGCCAAAATTGACCCTTTGAGATGAGTCCCATGGGGAGCAGTCGTCGGGAGCAGATGGTCAAATCTGAAGGGCCTCGACCGTGGATGGTGCCGGATTCTCAAAGCGCAGGATCGTGCCCTTGAACTGCAACTGCACATTCCCGGTTGGCCCATTTCTCTGCTTGGCAACGATCACCTCGGCCTTGCCCTTGTTCTCCGCGGTGTCATGATAGTACTCCGCCCGATAGAGCATCATGACCACATCCGCATCCTGTTCAATCGAGCCCGACTCACGCAGGTCGGAAAGCAACGGGCGCTTTTCCTCACGGGATTCGACCCCACGCGAAAGCTGGGAGAGGGCCAGCACGGGAACTTCCAGCTCCCGGGCAAGCTCCTTTAGAGAGCGCGAGATCAGACTGATCTCCTGCTGACGGTTCTCCGCTCTGGCACCCATCAGCTGCAAGTAGTCCACGACGATCATGTCGAGACCCTGCTTGTGCTTGACACGCCTGGCACGACTTCGCAGGGCCATGATCGAAAGGCCGGGAGTGTCATCGATCAAGAGCTTAGAAGCCTCCAGCTCTCCGGCAGCTTGGGTCAGATCCTGATAGGAGGAAGTGTCGAGCCTGCCGGAGCGCAGACGGTGAGAGTCCACCCGCGCTCTGGAACAGAGCATGCGCTGAACAATGGACAGACTGCCCATTTCAAGACTGAAAAACAGAACCACCGGCTGGCGCCCCAGATGCTCAGGCGGATTGAGTGTGGCGTGCTCCATCAGATTCAGCGCGAAAGCCGTCTTGCCCATGGAAGGCCGCGCGGCGATCACAGTCAACTCGCCCGCATTGAATCCACCGAGCATGTCGTCGAGATCATAGAAGCCGCTGGGAAGCCCGGTCAGGTCCCCACGACCAGACTGCTGCTCGATGCGCTGAAAGACCGGCTTCATGAAGTCCGAGAGGAACTTGGCGCCCGATGGATCGCGGTCTTCCGAAACCCCAAAGACGTTACTCTCGCAATCATCGCAAACAGCACGCACGCTCTCCCCGTCCGGAGGTGTTCGTCGGGCGGCTTCAATGCCCGCACCCTGAACCTCAATCAGCCGACGCAGGGTGGCGAGGTTGGCCACAAGTTCTCCGTGCCTGGTGACATTCTCCCAACTGAAAGCCACGGGCAGCAAGCCAGTCAGATAGGCCGCGCCGCCCACATCCCCGAGTTTGCCCATGGCCCGCAGGGTGGTCTGCAAGGTGACCAGATCAAGGGCCATGTTCTTGTCCGACAGCTCTATCAGGGTCTGATAGATCAACCCATTACGGGGCACAAAGAAATCTTCGGCCTTGAGCACAACGGCCAGATCGTGCAAGCGATCGGGTCGCTGCAAGAGGGCACTGAGGACCTGCTTCTCGGCCTGCTCGTCATGGGGCGTGGCCTGCTCGTTCATGGTCTGCTCGGAGGATTGCATAGGAGACCAAGCAGGATACGGCATGGCGCGCAGGGCGCAAAAGCAAAGCCGAGCAAACCATTTATGCACAGTTGTGCACAAGCCCACCAGTCACCCGGGATAGCCGGGCTCACTGGGGGCAGAACTGTCCTAGGAGCATCGCCAAATAGCCTGGGCGGCTGGCGGCCTCACGCCGGACTCAGCCTTCCGCCTGGGCGTCGTCGTCTGCATCCCCGGAGGGCGATCGCGCACCCTCATCCGATGCCTTGGACCCATCTTCGGAGTCGGCGGACTCGTCAGGCTTGGGCTTGGGCGGAGGCGGGGGTGGATTCTCAGACTCCACCACGACCGTCACCGTGGCTATCAGACCAGCGAAGAGGTGGATCGGAACCTCGTGGGTACCAACTTCCTTGATTGGCTGGGGCAAACGCACCTTGCTTTCTTGCACGCCCACTCCTGCGGCGGCACAGAGTTCAACAACCTGGGCCGCGTTGACCGATCCATAGAGGTGTCCTCCATAGTCCGCCTTCTGAAGCGTGGTCACGGTCAAGTTGTTGATCGCCTCCGCGGTGCCCGCGAGCGCCTGTCGCTGGACCTCTTCCTCGGCATCAATTCGAGCGGCGCGGCGTGCAATGACCCGCCGGTTCTCGATCGTTGCAAAGACGGCGAGTTTCTTGGGCAAGAGGAAGTTGCTCGCGTAGCCGGGGCGAACAGAGACGATCTCTCCGCAGCGGCCGAGGTTCTCTACATGCTCGCGCAGGAGAAGTTCAATCTGTTTTCCCATAGTATGATCCTCCTAGACAATGAACGGTAGCAGGGACAAGTGACGGGCACGTTTGATCGCCTGCTTGAGTTCCTTCTGGCACTGGGCACAGAAACCGGAACGGCGGCGAGAGACGATTTGCCCCTGCGGGGTAAGAAACTTCCCGAGATACTCGAGGTCCTTGTAGTCAAGTTTTGGATCGTCGCAATTCTTGGCTCCGATTCCAGGTGTGGGCTTGAGTGCCATGATCAGGACTCCTTAGGGCTATCTGTTGAGGTTGTCGCGGTGGCGGCCTCTTCGGCCTTGGGGGATTCTTCTGAAGGAGCTGCGCCTTCAGGTGACTTCTCTTCTTGGGACTCGTCAGGCTTGCTGGCGGTTTCCTCTTGCTTGGGAGACCCATCCTCGTCGGAACGGACGCGCTCGCGCTCGCTCTCTCGGGCCGCATCGAGTTCATCAAAGACGCTCGGCCGGGGGCCATCCTCCGGGGGAGGCTCCAATTCGAAGTCGCTCGACTCCTCGGCGCTGGCCAACTCTGCTTCCTCAGCAGGGATTTCGTCCACCGCCAGGAACAGATAGCGCAGCACATTGACGTTCAGATCCAAGTTGCGGCGCAGTTCACTGGATCGCCCGTCTGGCAGCTCAAAGTACAGCAGAAAGTAGGTTGCCCGTAGGTTGCCCTTGATCGGATATGCCAACGCGCGCTCATCCCATCGGCGAGCAGTATGTATGACGGCCCCGTACTTGACGAGGGTATCGGTAAGAGTAGCTTTCGCCTTGCGCCAATCAGCCCGGACAAGGTCGTTGTCCAGAATGATCATGCCTTCGTAAATCTGTCCCAAGTGGTTCTCCTTTGCTTTTCGATAAATTGAGCGGCCCATGAACAGAAGCCCATGGGTCAGCAGTTCCAGCGGCTGTGGAACCGCGTCATGCACCCACTCAGATCCCCGGTCGTGAGCCAATCGAGAAGAGCCTCGGCTGCCTCACGCACGCTGATCTTCGCATCCTCCATTTCGTTGTCAGAAAAAGGAGAAAGCACATGACGCGCCGCGTCGGTTCCCGAACGACCGATCCCCACTCTCAGGCGGGGAAAACTATCGGTGTCCAGGTGTTCTAGAATAGATCGCATCCCGTTCTGGCCTCCATGACCCCCGTGGGGGCGGATTCGCAGCTGGCCCAGTTCCAAGTCCAGATCGTCGTAAACCACGAAGATCTCGTCGAAATCGGGCGCCACATCTCCCAGGAAATGAAGCGCGGACGCCAGAGCCCTCCCGGAGCGGTTCATGAAGGTCGTGGGCTTCAGCAACAGCGCATTGTGTTTCACGCTGTGGGCCCACTCAAAACCTCGAGCGGAGCGCCCGGGGTCCCCTGCGGGAAGAAGTCCGCTCGTGGGACTGAGACAGGATGCAGATTGAAAGAGCAGTCCGAGTTCCCTTGCCAGTTCCTCGACCACATGGAAGCCCATGTTGTGTCGAGTCCAGTGGTACTCGGGCCCGGGGTTGCCCAGGCCAACGATCAGGCGGGTCATGGGGTGAACTCCGGATGCCTTCGGATGGCCGAAGGGCGGAACAGTCTAGCGACAGTTCTGGGGAGGGCAAGCCCTGACCCGGAAACCCCCAAGAGGGCTCCGGGCTGAGGGTGCCATAGATCAGGCCTCGCTGCCGCTTTCGCCACCGCTGCCGCCTTCTCCGCCATCGGCGCCGCCCGCATCGTCGGGGACCCCCTCACTCAGGTCGAGGGTGACATCGTCGTCCTCCGCGACTTCCTCAATCATCGCCTTCTCTTCGACGATCACCAAGAGGATGTCGTCCTTCTTGGCCTCAGCCTCGCTCAATTCGATGCCCTCGGGCAAGTCCAACCCTGAAGGGCGTAACTGGGCACCAAGAGCAAGAGCCTCAAGGTCGACCTCGATCATATCCGGGATGTTCTTGGGCAGGCAGTTGACCACGATCATGTCACGTATCTGATTGACTGTACCAACGGCCCCACCGATCAAGGACAGGGGCACACGCACGTCGGAACGTTGACCGCGCACCACGCCCTTGAACTCAATGTGCTGAAT
This sequence comes from Planctomycetota bacterium, assembly GCA_014238415.1. Taxonomy (GTDB): domain Bacteria; phylum Planctomycetota; class UBA1135; order UBA1135. Next base: position 16,734 of record JABABA010000028.1, read on the forward strand.
GTCGGAGCCCATCAGGTCCCACTGGATCTCGCGGATCACGCCGGAACGCAACCCTTCTGCAAACTCGAAGTCAAACAAGTGGGCCTCATGGCGGTGCGCCGCGTAGAAAGCAGCTGCATCCACGCTGAAGTGACGCAGAGGTTCCTCGGAGTCACCGAAGAACTGCAAGCTGGCCGGCAGACGACCTCGGTTGCGCAGGGCGCGGGCCGGGCGTGAACCGAGTTTCTCGCGCATCTCGATGTCGAGTTTTGCTTCGTGGTGGGTAGTGGCCATGTTGTATTTCCTGGATGGTTCGTCGCCCAAAGGGCGCACAGGGTCTTGATGAAGCCAGCCAAACAGTTCGGCTGGTGAATGATGTGGGCTGAATTCGTCTACATGAACAATCCGCTGATGGAATTGTTCTCATGAATGTTACGGATCGCATGGGCGATCAGGGGGGCCGTGCCCACAACTTGCAGATTGGAAGGCTTGTTCTTCAGGGGAATCGTGTCTGTGACCAGTACCGTTTCCACCGGAGCATTCTCTATACGCTCCACAGCGGGACCACACAGAACGGCGTGGGAAACCGCGATCACAACCCGCGCGGCACCGTTGCGCTTGAGAGTCTCGGCAGCCTGAGTGATCGATCCACCGGTTGAAATCATGTCGTCCACAATCACACAATTGCGGCCCTCTACGTCACCGATCACATTCTCTATCACGGTTTCAGAGCCCGAAACGCGGCGCTTGTCCACAATAGCCAGATCAGCGGAGAGGCGCTTGGCGTAGGCCCTCGCCATCTTTGTACCACCCACATCCGGAGTCACCACCACCGGGTTCTCGATTCCCAGACGCACGACTGCGTCCAATAGCACCGGCCGAGCATAGAGGTGATCTACCGGGATATCGAAGAAGCCCTGAATCTGGGCCGCGTGCATGTCCAATGTCACTATGCGTTGCGCGCCAGCACCCACCAAGGTGTTGGCCACAACCTTTGCACTGATCGGAACACGGCCCTCGTCCTTGCGATCTTTTCGAGCATAGCCGTAGTAGGGCACCACCGCTGTGATGCGCCCAGCGCTCGCCCGACGCAGTGTGTCGAGCAGCAACAACAACTCTGCCCAGTTGTCATTGACCGGCGGACAAGTTGGCTGCAACACAAACACATCCCGGCCGCGAATGTCCTCGCTAAGCTTGATGTCGATCTCCTCGTCCGGGAAGCGGCCCACATGGGCGTCCGCCAGAGAGATGTCGAGTTCCGCAGCAATGGACGCAGCAAGCTCCGGATGGGCAGTGCCAGAGATTAAGGTGATGTCGCCGTAAAAACTCAAAGCTGGCCTTCCTCTTTCTGGGGTGTCTGGGAAACGGAGGGTGTGTCCTCCTTGGATTTCTTGGAGGTGCCAAGGCGCCTGGCGGGCACACCAGCCCAAACCTCTCCGGGGGCCATGCTTGCGCTCTTGGTCAAGACCGCCCCCGCAGCCGTAGTTGCGCCAGCAGGCACATCATTGGGGGCAACGATCAAGGTGCCACTGCCCACAAATGCCCCATCCCCGACTCTGGATGGGTGCTTGGCCTGGCCATCGTAGTTGGCGAAGACAGTGCCCGCGCCTACGTTGGCCTTGGTGCCGATGGTCACATCTCCAAGGTAGGACAGGTGCTTGACCTTTGATCCCGGTCCAATAGTGGAGTTCTTGATCTCACAGAAGTTGCCGAACACCGCCCCGTCTTTGAGCACGGCCCCCGTACGCATGTGAGCAAAAGGCCCTACCTCGCAACCAGCACCAATCCTCACCCCCCGCCGCAGGACACAAAAGGGCTGGATAACCGTGTCCTGGCCGATTTCCACCTGACAATCGATCATGGTTGTGCTTGGATCTTCGATGCGCACACCGTTGGACAGATGCTGTTCCAGAATGCGCGCCTGCAGGGCCCAGCGCGCCTCTGCCATCTGCTCCAAAGAGTTCACTCCGGTGGCTTCCTCCGCATCTTCAAGCATCAAATCCGCCACCCTGCGGTTCGCCTTGACAAACAGCTCAACCGCATCGGTCAAGTAATACTCACCCTGAGAATTGTCGCTGGAAAGTTGCGGCAGGATCTCAAGCAGGGCCTGACTGTCAAATGCATAGAGGCCTGGGTTGGTCTCATAGCCCAGGCGTTGTTCTTCACTGCAGTCGCGCTCTTCCACGATACCGATGACACTACCTTCTTCATCACGCTGAATACGCCCATAGCCCCTAGGGTCCGCGAGTTCGGCTGTCAGCAAAGCCATGGAACCCGCACCGGCACCTGCCTGGCTCTTGAGCAGACCGCTCAGACTCGAAGCACGCACCAGGGGCATATCCCCGTACAGCACCAACACCACGCCCTGCGCTGCGCCCTGTTCCATGGACACGGCATCGAGACCAGCGCGCACAGCATCGCCTGTTCCCAGCGGAGAATCCTGCACCGCTCGCACGAGTTCACAACGCTCCCCCACCATTTCGCGAGCGGCCTCTTCGATAGCGTCCCCTTGCGGACTGGTGACCAGCACGATGCGCCGGGGATCGAGTTCCAGAGCTGTCTCAAGGACCCATCCAAGAAGGGGGCGGCCCAGCAGGCTGTGCAGAACCTTGGGCAGCGCACTGTGCATGCGCTTGCTCTGGCCTGCTGCCAGTACTAAGACTGTGAGGGAAGACACGTGCTGACTCTCGAAAGAGGCTCTTGGGAGTTTTCGACCTGAGCAGTGAAGCCAACGGCGAAAACGGGCCAGCAGCATAGCGAGGGCTGCCCTTGGCCGCTAGTCGCAACAGGCAGATCCATCATCATGGGAAGCGTTGAGCGGGGCTTCGCGAATTCCCATGTCGGCCAGGATACGCAGGGCCTCGGAACCCAGGCCCTGGGGCACAAACAAGTGATCCCGGGAGAAGCCACAGACTGCCCCGATGGAGATCCCGGCCGCCGCCAAAGCCCTAGTGATGTGGGCCAAAAAGCCCACCAGTTCCCAGGCCATGGGGGTTTCGAAGCGGATCCAGGTCAGGGGGCCCGCGATCTGGGAAGAGGGGCGGGCCTGAAAGAGTGCCTGGGCCTGCTGCCAAGAGACCAGGACCGTGATTTCGCCACCCTCACGGACGATCTGCAGGGGCCCCTCCTGAGCCAACAGGGCCTGGAACTCATCCGCACCCAACTCGTCACCTGGCCAGCCCACCAGACCCACAGGCTCGGGTTCAAGGGAACAGGTCATGCGGGCCAGGGCCTCGGGCAGGGTCTGGGCGGGGGATTCCATGATCACATTATGACCAAGTCCACAGCCCAGGAGGTACCGGGATGGGTAATCTCCCCCCGTGATCGATCCCCTTCGAAGATCCCTTTCCCGTTGTGTAGGAGTTCTCGCAGACCTGCCCATACCGAGCCCCCTGCGGCCGACATTCATGCGAGTCTTCGCCAGCATGAGCGGTGCCCGCTTGGAGGAAGCGGGCCTGCCCCTGAACCAGTACGGCTCACTGGGAGAATTCTTTGCACGCGCTCTAAGAACGGACTGCCGGCCCATAGACCCAGACCCCAAGACCCTCGTCAGCCCGGTGGACGGACGGGTACAGGGGGTAGAAATCATCCGACATGGAATGATTGTACAGGCCAAAGGCCTTGACTATCCCGTGCGCGAATTGTTGGCGGGAGTAGGAGAAGAACTCAACCTGGAAGGGGGCGTCTGCATGACACTTTACCTTTCCCCCAGCGATTATCACCGCATCCACACACCGGCCGCGAGCAAGATCAGCGAAGCCCGCTGGGTACGCGGCAGAATGCACTCGGTAGCCCCCAGCGTTTTGACCCGCAAGATCGTGCTGCCCATCAATGAGCGCTGTGTGCTGCGCCTCGATACAGACCAAGGACCCTTGTTACTGGTCCTGGTTGCGGCACTCAATGTAGCCCGCCTGATCGTCAACGATGTAGAGCCCAACTGGTCAGGTCTGGTTGAGCCAGCCTTGACGCGCGAGCGCGGTGCAGAACTCGGACGCTTCGAGCTGGGCTCCACTGTGATTGTGATTGCGCCAGCAGGCATGGTGGAACCAGATGCGTCCCTGACACCGGATTCGGCGGTACGAATGGGCCGCAGGATCGCGAGGTGGGTGCCATGAGCGCAGCATCCGGATTGACTTCGGAAACCGAGCGCCTGGTACGTTTGACGATCGCAATCTGCCAGGGCGACTGGCACAGGCTGCGAATCCTGCGGCGGGAAGCACCCCCAGGAGAACCTGACAGGGGATGGCGCGAGGCCCTGCTGCAAAGCCACCTCTTCGCAGGCATTCCACGCATGGTGGAAGCCTGCGCAGTCTTGCTGGCAGAAGGTGGCCTGGACAACTGTGGGCCTGAAGAAATCGAAGCCCAACCCATCGATCCCGAGCGAGGCCAGCGGCTGTTTGATCAAATCTATGGTGACACGGGCCCAGCAGTGACCGAAGCCCTCGCAAGAGCCCATCCGGAAATCCTCGCCATCACCTTGGACCACGCCTACAAACGCGTCCTCTCCCGTCCGGGACTGGCCGGGGCCACCCGGGAACTGCTGGCGGTGGGCGCTTTGGCAGCGGGCAATCAACGGCGACAACTGGCCTCCCATGCCCGGGGTGCCCTGCGCCTGGGAGCTCAGCCAGGGGAAATCCTGGCGGCGGCGAAACTCGGGGTGGAAGGTCTGCCGGAAGCAGAGACCAAAGCTCTCCTGGAGACCGCCAGAAAGTACGGAGGGACCTAGGCCCCACCGGGACCTCGGTCACTGATCCCGCTCGCGTGCCTCGACCTCGATCCACAGCACGCGAATGGGCACCCGCGAACGAACTGCCAACAGCCCGCGTCCCTCGCGACCGGAACTGCGTCGCACACCACCGAGAGAGAGCCGGATTCCACCCACCCTGACCTCTTCCAGCACCATGGTGCGCGGCTGCAAGGAAATCTCGACGGTTGTGGGTTGAGTGCTGGGAAAGCCCTCGAACTTCGCCAGAGAACGCAGCTTGCCGCGTCGCAAGTTGGTCAGAGCCTTCTCCAGAGTCCCGGCGACATAGGCCATGAATGGGTCACTCTTCCTATCCACAAAGAACACATGCATGCCCGCGACCGTCAGGCAGAGCTCATTGTCGGGCTCCCCGACACCGAGTGATTCCAGATGGAAACGCACGACAATGCGCTCATCTACGTTGAAGGCAGGAGCCAGGTCCAGGCGCGCGGCGTTGTTCTCCCGCAGAAAGGCCTGATCCCCCGGGGTCCCGGCGCGTAACACGAGCCCGTCTCCATCGGTGGACCAAAGACCAGCCAGCCAGCCCTGCGAACTCCCTTCGACAAAGTCGAAGCGCACACGCTGCAGGGCACCTCTTCGATCGCGCACGATCTGGGCCCCGGGAAAGAGGTCTTCGGGGATCACCCGCGCCGGGGCGCGGGTCAGGCTGCTGAAGAGTTCGTCCAGCTCTTGGCGCAGTTCCGGGCTGATGAGATCCTCGTATCGTTGCAAGAAATCTCCGTAGGCCACCTGCAGGGCTGTCAGGGAAGCTGTGCCCCCAGCGAACTGATCTCGCAAGCGCATGAGCGCCTGGTCCATGCGCCCTTGCTGCTCCGCCGCCAGACGTTCTCGGCTGGAACGAATGGCTCCCACACGACGCTCCAGGTCAGCCCAAAGTGCAGCATCGGGCCCCTCCATGGTCTGCCCCGGTGAGGGAAGTGGCGCCAGAGCGGGATCCCCCACATGAAAGCGCAGCAAAGCCAGAGCCAGAGGTGCCTCGGAGGCATCCAGAACTCGCTTGATCCCATCCTCGGGGGCCAGGGAAAGGCCATCAAGCAGGAGCCGCTCCAGGTCCCCGCCACTGACCAGCACGACCCGCTGAGAAGGAGGCAGGGCCTGCCCCTTGACGGACCCAGTCAAGGCAAAAAGGTGCGTCACCCCTGTGACCCGATCGAGCAGGCGGAACGGCTTCATGAGAGGATCCTCAGTTTCCGTACAGATTCCGCTGCGAGGGATCCCCTTGACCTCCAAAGTCATTTCCCGCTGACCACGCACGACCCGAGCCACAAGCTCCATGGCCCTTGCCAAGAGGTCCATTTCGCGCAGACGCAGATGTGCGACTTCCAAGTCAGACAAGGACCCCGGTTGCTCAAGAACCCCTGCCCAAGTATCCCGTGCTGCCCCGAATTCCCTCTGGGATGCGAATACCAACGACCGGTTTGATTCCTTGCGAAAAAAGTCCTGGGTCTGTTCGCGCTGCAAGTTGGTCTCCTGCTCCACCAGTCCCCGATGCATGCTCTCATAGGTCTTGGCTGAACGCCACTCGGTGTCGTGGGGCAGTTGTTCGGCGATGACTCCACGGCGCTCAAGTTCCTGGCTCCAAGCCAGCCCAAAGGCCTCTCCCCCATACATCTGGCCCTCGTGCCTGCGCGCCTCCTTGATCAGAAAAGCAACCAGCTCTCCGTCCACCAAGAGCCAGCGGTTGCGAACATCATCTCGATCCCGGTAGAGAGCTGAATGCAGCGCATCGGACTGGAAAGCGCGCTCCAGATCGCCGCCATCCAAACGCATGGCCGCGTCCCGCGTCTTGCTCAACCAATCCAAGGATGGGTCTCCCAGAACATCGAGAGCATCCCGGTAGCGAGCCGCCGCCACCAGACCCTGCACTCTTGGGTGCAGTACTTCCAGGCGATACCGTTCCAGGTCCTTGACAACGTGCGCAATCCCTGCAGCCCGGGCTGTGGTCACCTGATCCACCAGACCCTGCCACATGAGCAACGCGTGCTGTTTGCCCGAAAAGCCCTGGGGACACTCATCTATGGAGGAATAGCCAGTGGCCTTGATCATTCGGCGTGGAAGCTCCTGCTCCAGATAGAGGGCAGCTTCCGCCAGGCCTCCACCCGAGAGCACCCGGGACATGTGCACCCTCGCTTCCGTCAAGAGCGCATCCAAGGCCGCATCCAGTCGGCGATCCCAGTCCAGTCGCAGCAGCGCCAGATCACCCCGCAACCCTGCGGGGGGGCCCCCAGCGAGGGTGGGAGAGGCCAGCAGGGCGAGGCCCTCTTCGCTGCGGCGCAGGCTGATCGTGCTTGACTCCAGTCCCTTACGGACCTCGTCCAGGGCGGGCCATTCGCTCACATCCATGCTGCGCGTGCCCTGGTCCTTGGGACCGGACCAGGGTTGCCACCAGGCGACCCAGCCACCAATTGCCACCAGCACCAGGGCCACGATCCCCGCCAATCGAAGGACCCGTCCAGGGTCATCAGTCAGAGGCTCCAGTTCATCCGCCCGCACCTTGGGCGCACGCCGTTCACGCATGCGCTCGAGGTCCTTGAGCAGATCCAGTGGAGTGCGATAGCGCAGATTCGGATCCTGGGAGAGGCACTTGCGCAAGACCAGCCTCATCCCCTTGGAGAGACCTGGCATGATGGTTCGCGGGTCAGGGAGGGGCTGGTGCAGCACTGCGGACAACACCTCAGCTACGCTCTCGCCCACGAAGGGCGGACGGCCAGTCAAGGCGTGAAAGAGAGTTGCCCCCAGCGACCAGATATCGGAACGGCCATCCACATCCGAGGGACTGCGCGCCTGCTCTGGACTGATGTAGTGAGGGGTGCCGAGGGTCCCTCCTGAAGTCACCCGCGGGTCGGTCTCTGCCCAGGCCAACCCAAGGTCCACCAGGCGAGCGCGACCACGTCCATCGATCAGGATATTGGCAGGCTTTACATCTCGGTGGATGACACCCATTCCATGGGCGTGCTCCAAGGCGTCGACAATAGGCGCGAAGAGACGAATCGCCTCACGCTCGCTCAGGGTCCCCTTCTCCTGGATGCGCTCGGCCAAGGAGATACCTTCGACCAACTCCATCGCGTACCACCAGCGCCCCTCGGAGACTCCCATATCTACCGCAGAAATAATTCCCGGATGACCCAGGCGCGCGGCAGCCCGGGCTTCGCGCTGCAGACGAACGATAGCTCGCTTGTCACTGCACAGATCAGGGTGCAAGAACTTGATCGCAACGGGCCGATCAACTGCGAGTTGCACACCGCTGAAGACCGTACCGGTGGCTCCGCTACCCAACACTCCCTCGATCAGAAAGCCCTCCACCTTGGGCAGATCCATGGGCGACTCGCGACGTACGCCAGCGCCCCGGCTGCTGGGCCGGGGGCGTTCTCCCAGGCCACCGGAATCAGTGCTTGGAGAGTTTTCGGCAGGCGAGGGCTGGGGTGTCATTGACTTCTACTGTAGCCCATCGGCACAGAGGGGTTTCGATTGGGGAATCCCCGGGAAAAACCCGTCCCCGGAGGCCAAGACCGCACCTACAGGGGCCTCAGGCCTCAGGATCGGTGGTGAACCGGCCCAAGAATTCATCGGTCTTCTCAACCTCGTCAAGACGCGTAATCAGCATCTCCATGGCCTCAGCAAAATGCAGGCGGGACATGACCCGACGCAGGATATGGACCTGCTTGAGGCGTCGCAGCCCCAGCAGCTTTTCTTCCTTGCGAGTGCCGGTCTTCTCGATGTCGATAGCGGGAAAAATGCGCCGATCCGCAAGACGACGGTTGAGCACCAGTTCCATGTTGCCCGTGCCCTTGAACTCTTCGAAGACCAACTGATCCATCTTGGAGCCCGTGTCAATCAGGATCGTGCCCAGGATGGTCAAGCTGCCCGCGTTCTCGGTGTTGCGCGCGGATCCAAAGAGCTTGCGAGGATACTCCATTGCGCGGGCGTCCAGACCGCCTGACATGGTGCGGCCCGCGCCCAGTTGGTTGTTGTAGGCTCGCGAGAGTCGCGTCAGGGAGTCGATCAGAAGCACCACGTCCTCGCCCATCTCGACCAACCGGCAACAGCGTTTCCACACCGCTTCGGCCAGTTGAATGTGATTCTTGGGGGTTTCGTCGGCGGTAGAGGCAAAGACCTGGCCGTTCTTGACTGCGCGCCGCCATTCGGTGGCTTCCTCAGGCCGCTCGTCCACCAGCAGCACAAACAGGTGCACATCGCTGTAGATGTCCTCAATTCCCCGGGCAAAAGTACGCAAGAGAGTGGTCTTGCCGCTGCGCGGCGGGGCCACCAAGAGTCCACGCTGGCCTCGGCCAACGGGACTGAGCAGGTCCACTATGCGCATGGAAGTGTCATCGAGGCCGTCCCCCATGGCGTAGTGGAAGTCGGGATCAATTGAAGTCAGGTTGCGGAAGGTGGAGTCTTTCTTCCACGAATTGGGGGAAGCTCCGTCCACCTCAATCACCTCGGACACCTGATACTTGTGCTTTTGACCTCGGGAAAGCTTGGCGCGTACGATCATGCCCTCTCGCAACTTCTCCTTCTGGACCAGGTGCTTGGGCACGAAAATGTCCTGCTTGCTGGGATGGCCGAAGTCATCAAGGGGACGCAAGGCACTGACGCCCCCACGGTCCTGCAAGAGCATGCCCACGCCCTCGGTGGCCTGTTTGCGCTCCTCTCGCCTACGACGGCGGTTCTCTGAGTCGCCCCTGGAGGGGGATTCGGAATCCTGTGCCCCGTCATCGACTTCGATCGCGCGTTTGCCAAATCCCACCACCTGCTCATCGGCTTCCAGATCGGAAGCATCCGAATTGGCCCGAGCCTCGGCCTCTTCGCCCTCTGCGAGCTGCTTGCCACGGCTCCGACGGCGGCCACGGCTGCGTCGCCGGCGGCGGCGCTTGCGCTCCTCGGGCTGACCGGAGGACACATCCCCAGCGGGCTTGGAGGCCCCATCAGTCGTGGACTCCTCGGCCCGGGGGGGCGCCGCAGATTCCTGCGGGGGAGCTTCCCTGTCCGCTGCGTTCGGGGCCGCAGGTTTCTTGACCGCAGCCTTCTTCGTTGCAGCCTTCTTCGTTGCAGCCTTCTTCGGGGCAGCTTTCTTCGTTGCGGCCTTCTTAGGGGCAGCTTTCTTGGCTGCGGGTTTCTTCGTGGCCTTCTTCTTGGAGGCAGACTTCTTCCTGGCAGGACTCTTGGCGGCCTTGCCCGAAGATGAGTCGGAGATCTCGGCTCCAAAAGGAAGGGAATCGGATGCGTTGGAGGTCATGGCCTTTGAGGTCAAGCTCTAGGGTTCTCAGCAGGGTAATTCAGAGGCGCCCAGAAGACGCCTCAGGCGCTCATGCCACCGAGCAAAGCTCGGCGCAAGTTGCGCGACGGGTTCGAAGGACCTTGGAAAGGCCCAGGGGGGTGCCTGACTCACCGGCCAGAAGGTCCGGTATTCAACAGGCGGCTCCATCAGGGGAGCGGGCGACCAACAGAACTGTGCGCTGGACTGAGCATGCGAAATCCAAGGTCTGATTTCGACCAACCCATCTCAACAATCCAACTCGGACCCTCCTTTGGGCCCTGGAAACAAGGCACGGATTCGGGGGGCGAAGAGTCCGGACCCGAAGATCCAGAGCACACGGTCCGGGCAGATCCAGCGGGAAGGCGCCCTCAGGCTCCACCCTCTGCATCGACCCTATTGTCGTTCAATTCCCTGTACTGCGGGCATGGGAGCTTGAAAAACCACTCCCAGGCCACCCTAATCCCCTGCATGGCAAGGGGTTATGTCAAGTCTCTGAATGCGCTTCCATGCGCTCCAAAGGTCTCTGGCGGACCTCCCGGGGTCCACCCGCGGCGCCTCAGCCCCCATCCAGGGAACAGTTCCACAAGGACCCAGAAACTGGGCACCAGACAGGATGGTCGGGGTGAGAGGATTTGAACCTCCGACCTCTGCGTCCCGAACGCAGCGCTCTACCAAGCTGAGCCACACCCCGAGGGCCAAAAAGCCGGGGAAGAGTAGACCGCCCAAGGGCTCCCGTCAACTGCCGACGGCGCTCTCCATGGCAAATGCCCCCGCGTCCGGTTCCCTTCTAGCGCCCCAGATCCACAAAAACGCCCCCGTTGCCCTGAGCCAGGCGCTGCATGAAAGTCTTCTGGAACTCGCCAATGGCGATGGTGTGCAAGACCACCTTGCGCAGCTCGTTGGCTTCGGCCACCCCCTTCAGGATGTCCTCGATGTCCACAATCTTGCCGTGGGTCGGTCGGCCGTCCGAGAGGAAGAAGATCGTGTCCACATCCATGAGGTAGGGATCGCGCTTGGCCTCCGTGTCCATGGCCAGGGCCCACCGCAGCGCGCCCCAGGTGTTGGTGCGGCCAGCAGCCAGATTCGCTGTGCCCACCAGACCGACCTCGGCCAGTTCGTTGTTGCTCGCGCCCCCGAGGGGCTCGAGCTTCTTGATCCAATCGAAAGCGCTGGACTTGGCCAACACGTTGGCCTTGACGAGTTTCTTCTTCCAGGGCTTCACCTTGGTAGCAAAGGAGAGAATGTTGAACATGGTGCGCTTGTCCAGGGTTTCGATGGTGCGTGCCAGCTCTGTCTTGACAATGTCCATGCGCGAGTAAGAAGGATAATTACCGTCCTTGAAACGATCCTTCTCCACGACCTCACTCTCCATGGATCCGGACACATCGATCACGAAGAGCACTTTGCGGCTCTTGGATTGAATGCCATGGTAGACGGTTGCTTCGCCGGGTCCCGGCTGATAGATCGCTTTCAGCTCCGCACGGCGCTTGGCGAGCTTGGCCAGCTCTTCCTTGGTCGGGATCTGGTAGCGGTCCTTGTATTGATTCCAGAAACGCTCCCAGAGTTCGACCCGCGAGCCAAAGGCTCGGGCTGTCAGGTACTCCAAGGCCGCGATCGCATCGTCCACGAGCCGCCCCTCTTCAACCTTCATGACCTCGATCAACAAGGGAATGCTGTCCCGGTGGCGCACCTTGCCCAGGGCTGCAATTGCGCTGGCCCGCACCTGCCAGGCATCATCCACCAGCAACTCCCCTGCCGGGACGCGCACCTCATCCGCATTCATCTGGGCCAATCCATCGAGGGCGGCACAACGCACCGCCACCTCCTTGTCCTTGCAGAGAGGAACCAGATCTGCAATGAACTCCGGCTGATTCAAGGCCACCAGGGCCATCAGGGCGCGCCGGCGTACCTGCCAGGAACGGTCTGCCAGGCACTCGCGCACCGCGGCCCCATCGTGGCTCAGAGCACCGAAGGCCAGCACACGCAAGATCCCCAGGCGCACGGGCTCCTTCTTGCTGCTGGCCAGGAGCTCGATGATCGCTGCCTGACAAGCGGGATGAGTCAAGCCCGCCAGGACCCGCACCCCGGCTGTCACGACTGCGGGATCCTTGTCCCCCAAGATTGGTTCCAGCACACGCACCACCTGAGGATCGGTCTGGTCTTCCAGAGCAAGCACCGCTTCCACCCGGGAAGCTGAGTCCTTGTACTTGCGGAAGTACTTCTTGAACTCCCGCAGAAGATCATCCCGGAAACCTGCAGACTCTGGGGAACGGACTGCGGACGGCTCAGGCGCCCCTTCACCACGCGCAAGGCCGGATCCAAAGAGCAAGAGCAACGACCCCAGTGGCAGGACCAAAGCCCAGGGGGGCCCACAAGCGAAAGCGCGCGGACGATTCTGAGGGGAGGAGACGCTCATCATCACCAAGCTAGTCCCTGAGGGGGGGGAAGACACCTCCCTGATGGAATCAGCATGATCTGCGGATACGATTTGGAAGTCCCCACCACATGCCAGGGGCCTGAGGCAGGAGCTCAGTTCTCGGTCTTGCGCCGAAGGGTGGTTCGCGAGCCCTCAAGGGAATCCGCGAGCCGCGCCCCGTGCAAGGTGATCTTGAAACCCTCATCGGTCCAGAGGGTCACTGAATCCCCCTCCTGACTGATCAGATGACCCACAAAGAGGCCCCCTGGGGCATGCACACGCACTCTCGGACGCCCGGCGTACTCATGCTTGCGGGTCTTCTGACCCCGTGAATCCACCTGGATTGGATCGAGTTTTTCGATCTTGTCAATGCGCTCGCCGTCGAGACTCATGGTGCCGAGCCCGGTCTCGATCCAGGCCCGATTCTGTCCCAGGGCCACCAGGCGGCCCTCGAAGAGTTCGCCCCCCACCATCAAGATGCGTACAGCCCCTACCCGTGGAGTGGTCACCCGACTGGGGTTGTCGAGCATGGCAAGTGAGGGTTCGCTACCTGTCCAGCTGCCCTGCTTGTCAGCCCTGCGCAGGGTGCCCGTGGGTGTCTGCACCAAGGGGTCGCCGTCCCGGCGGGGATCAATCGCCGGAGCCACCTGCTCGGGAACCAGCATGGCCCAGGCAAAGGGAGTGCTGGCCTGAGGAATCGACGAGTACTTGTCCGCCAGAGTCGCCCCGCGGGTCCAGATCGCACCCACGCCCCCGGGACCCGAGGGAATCACCGTCATGAATTCCATGCTGTGGGTCATGGGTCCAGGATCGCTGGGCAGGGATGCCGTGATGGGCTCAGGGGTGAACTTGGGTTGGGGCGCTGGCTCAGTGGCTTCTGCCACAGTCATCAGTGCTCCGGGTTCGCTCATCGGATCCCAGCGACCGAGTCGTTGGAGGCGCTGGCGCGGACTCTCGTCCGGGCAGAGCATGCGCGGTGTTGGAGACCAGAGCACGCCGGCTCCCGTGGGGTCTTGCCCAAGCAGAACGAACCAGGCCAGAGCCGCGTCTTCGGAAGAGAGGCTCAAGGGCCCGGATTGGATCGGGGACTCTTCCACTTGGATGATCGGTGCGCTGGGGGCTTTCGCGACAGGTTGACTGAAAACAGGCGCGGGCCGAGCAAAGACCCGATCGAGTTGGTCAAGGATTGCGATGGCGGCGGCCCTGTCGGCCGTGACGATGGGAAAGCTCGGAGTCGGAGGGGACTGCTTGGGAGCCTCCTGCCCCTGAGCCACCGACTTGTGTACGGAGAGCTGCTTGTCCCTGGACACGACCTGGGAAACGGGAGGACTGACTGGGACCCTTGCAGGGCCCGATGGTTCCGGCTCAGGGGATCCCTCTTCGACAGGACCTTGGACGAACGTGCTCTTCCCGCTCAACGAGACCTGCACCTGGCTGGGCTTTCGTTGGGGCACCTGACTGATGGGTTGGGAGATCCTGGAACCTGGTGCGGGCGCCCCGCCCCGCTCCCTGCGGATCGGGGACAGCACGCGCGGACCCGGAGTTCCGGTCTTCAACGGCAGGTCCGGCCCCTGCAGGCGCACACCGCTCTCGATGGAGTGGCTGGGTGCGAGAGGATCAGCCCCGACGCTGGTCTGTGTCTCACCGGAATCGCTGAGCATCCGGATTGCAGCCATGCCAAGAAAGCCCACCAACAACGCAGCAGAGACCTGTTTGATGAGACCAGGTGGCATGCTCGCTGCCCTCCTTTCAGAACAACTCCAACTGCCCGCCATGGCAGGGCCTGCTTCATTCAGAATTGGCGCGGCGGGAGCAGGGCCTGCTTCATCGAAGGTGTGCAACCAGGAGTCCTCACCCAGAACTGGATGGATGGACGCGTTCGGGGCTGAGCATTCCTGTGGGTCGCCCGCTTGGACGGGAACTCCTTCAGCAGGAGGTTCTGGCAGTTGGACCGATTCCTGGACGGGGACCTGCTCGTCGACTTGCTCCTCGAGAGAATCAGTGCCGCCACACGAGCCCTCTTCCGATGCTGCGGCCAAACCGGAATCCAGGTTTTTCTGAAACAGCCAGCTCTCGGGCTCTGTCTGCGATTGATGTTCGACAAGGGACTCGCCCGGATCAGAAGCCGGAGCCTCCACATCCACGGGATCACTGAGTAACCAGGAGCCCTCTGGCAATGAAACCGGAGACACAACTTCCGTGGGTTCACTCTGCGAGATCTCAGCCGAAGACGACTCGGGATTCACTTCAGAATCGGCTGGGTCGTCCGGAAACCAGGGTTCGAACGGGGATTCAGGCTGGGCCATTGGGCTTCTGCTGGGTTGGATCTGAGTTGCCGGAACTTGCGGGACAGGGTGGGAGGAACTGACTGGCGCCTAGAACACACCGGCAGCCGCCCCTCTTCCAATCGGCAGAGCACGCGCAGAGACCGTAGGGCAGCTGCCTGGAAAGCGGCCGCCCCCCCCTCCAGACCCCGCCAGACCTTTGCAGGGCCTCGTAAAGAGCCCTTGCCCCAAACCCCGTCCCAGAACTGCACCAGAGGGGGACACTGCAACTCTTCCAGGGTCTGGGTCTTACTCTCTTGCGCGGGAGCATTCTCTTCTCAGAATGACCCCCATGAAGGCAACCTCTCTATCCCCTATTGTCATCCTCCTGTTCGCTTGCACCGGCACCTCTGCAGCTACTCTTCAGCAGTCTCCCCCTACGGTTGAGCGTGATCGGACTGCGCGGCTCCCGGAGCTATGCAGCACCTATCAAGCAGATCGAGGAGCCCTTGGCCGCCTGCGCAACTACGCCTTCTCCAAGCCACGCCTCGATGCGCGTGAGGCGTTGACCAGAAAGTGGCTCGCCCGCTTGGATGCCATCGAATTCGATCAACTGCCCTCACGATCCGACCAGATCGACTGGTTGCTGCTCGACAATCAGGTCAGGCGTGACCTCGCAAGGGTTGCCTTCGATCGGTCGAAGGAAGCGGAGACGGCCCCTCTTGTCCCCTTCATCGCTCCCCTGATGGAACTCTTGGAGGCCCGAGCTCTTCGCAAGCTCCCCGATCCGCGCGCGGCCTCAGAGGTGCTCTATCAGGCCAAACGAGACATCGAGACTGCGCGTGAGGCGAACGACGCGAATGAAGAACTCAAGGTGAAGGGAACCATCGCTCGCCGTGCCGCAAGCCAACTCTCAACGGTGCGCACCGCACTCGCAGCCTGGTACCGCTTCGGTGTGGGCTATGACCCGCTTTTCTCATGGTGGTGCAAGGCGCCCTGGGAGGAACTCGAAACAGCACTCAGAGAATACGGTGACCATCTTGAGCGAGACGTCGGCGGCCTGGATCCAACGGACGATGATGCCCTGGTGGGTGACCCAATCGGGCGCGAGGCACTCCTGACCGAACTCTCCTTCGAGCGTGTTCCGTACACGCCCGAACAGCTCATCGCCATCGCTGAGCGCGAATTCAAATGGTGTGACGCACGGCGCAAGGAGGCCGCCGAAGAGCTAGGCTTCGGCGATGACTTTTTTGCCGCACAACAGCATGTACGCAGCCTGCATGTGGAACCAGGTGGTCAGCCGGAGCTGATACGCGCGTTGGCAGACGAAGCTGTCACTTTCCTCGAAGAACGCGATCTGGTCACGATCCCAGCGCTGGCAAAGGAGAGCTGGCGTATGGGGATGATGTCGCCCTCGCGTCAGAAGTACTCGCCCTACTTCACGGGGGGAGAAGTCATCTCGATATCCTACCCAACGGATGGCATGGGCCATGATGCGAAGATGCAATCCATGCGCGGGAACAACATCCACTTCTCACGCGCTACTGTGCATCACGAGTTGATCCCGGGCCATCATCTGCAACACTTCTACGCCGCACGCTGGAACCATCACCGCGGCGGATTCTCTACACCGTTCTATATCGAAGGATGGGCACTCTATTGGGAAATGCGACTGTGGGACATGGGCTTCGCCCGCAGCCCAGAGGACGAAATTGGGATGCTCTTCTGGCGCTCCCACCGCTGCGCGAGAATCCTCTTCTCCCTCAACTACCACCTCGGAAACTGGTCGCCCCAGGAGTGCGTTGAGTTCCTCGTCGCCCGAGTTGGACACGAGCGAAACAACGCGACAGCCGAGGTGCGACGATCGATCAGGGGGGGCTATGGGCCCCTCTATCAGGCCGCATACATGCTGGGCGGTCTGCAGCTCGTCGCCCTTCACAAGGAACTGGTCCAAGACGGCGACTGGAACGAGAGGGAATTCCATGACGCAGTCCTCAAGCAATCCTCGATTCCGATTGAACTCGTCAGGGCTGCGCTTGGCACCGCCACACTCAGCCGAAAAGAGCAGTCAGCTTGGAGATTCAACGACTAGGTCTTGAAACCAAATAGCGCTGATGGTTGAGGGGCCTTCATGGATCGCAAGCAAACCCTGATCTTCACGGAGTTCCGCCAGGAGGCAGCCTCCAGTGACAGGAAGACTGCAGCCGCACCTGGCAGCGACCGAGGCAGGATCAGCCTACGACTCTCAAACACCGATCCGGTTCAGCGGGAACGCAACACCCGACCTGCGCCCCGGCGCTGAGTCAGGCCACTGGAATCGAAGCTCTCAAGCACAGGAATCAGGAACTTGCGCGTTGTTCCCAATGCTGTCCGCAGTTCAGGGATCTTTAGTTCTCCATTGCGCTCACAGTTGCTGATCACTGCTTCGCGCATTTTCTGATTCGCCTCGGCCCAAAGAAACATCTCACCAGAAATGTGCACGACCTCCCCCTCATCCACCAGCAACTGCAGAATCGTCCGCAAGTCATTGCTCCCGAGTCCCAGGGCCGCAGCCATTTCGGAAGAAGTGGGCGGCTGATAGTTTCCCTCGCGTAGCAAGCTCAGGATCTTCTCACGACGCCCGCGGGTGACCTCATCCAACTCAACCGTGCGATCCGCAGGGGCCACCATGCCAGCTCCAACCCGTTGGAACTCCTCTGCCTGCACCAGGCGCTCCAAGAGCTGATCAGTCAGAGCCACATCCAGATTGATCCCTGAGCGCAGATCACGCACATCCATGCGCGAGCGGGTCGGATTGGCTTCAAACCAGGAGTTGACGGCCGCTCGCAATTGATCCTGCACAACCAGAAGGACCTGCTTGTGGATCCAACGTCCTGGAGCCAGTTCCACCGTGAGTTCCCTGCAAGCCAGGGTGCTCAGCAGGGCGCGAACCTCGTCCTTGGGCAGCTTGAGGATCACGGTCAGATCCTCGACACTCAGCCAGTGCTCCGATGCGCGCAACAGATGGGATTCCAACAGAGCCTCGGAGGAGCCCAGGCTCTGGACTTGGCGGGCAAGTTCGTCGATTACAAAGCCCTTGAAGCGTTTCAACCGGTAACGGCTCTCTTCCAGGATCACTCCGCCACCCAATGTCTCCATCGGCGAGGCGCGACGCAGGACAAAGTGATCTCCAGGGGCACAGATGACGGGATCCTCCAGGCGCAATTGAACCAGACCCTCTTCGCCAGGTTCCATTTGATCCTGCTCCAGCAAGATCACCTCACCCAGGACCTCAGCAGTACCGAGGTGCAGCCGTATCGGCGTGCGGTTTCCAATGCCACCTAGGGTGCTGTGCAGAATGCGCAGTGTAGCGCCGAGCATTGTCTGCGCTTTGAAGTATCCCGGGGTTGCCAGGACCGCGCCCCTGGTCACCTCTTTGTGATCCACATCGCTGAGATTGACCGCGGTGGAATGGCCCGCCCGGGCTTGATCAGTGCCCTCGTGGTAGGCCTGCAATCCTCGCACCTTGCCCTTGCCGCCCCGTGGCAGGACCTCAAGCAGGTCCCCAGTCCTGACATTGCCGGAAACCGGTATGCCGGTCAGGATCGTCCCAAAGCCCTTGGCGCTGAAGACACGTTGGACCGGCATGCGAAAGACTCCATCAGCCTGACGAGGGGTGAGGGCGCTGGCCCGCTGCTCCAATTGGTCTTTGAATTGTTCGATGCCCTCGCCAGTTGTGGCAGAGACCCGCACCACAGGGGCGTCCTCCAGAAAAGTCCCGCGGGTGACCTCACGCAACTCCTCCACCGCCAGATCAGCCATTCCCGGCTCTACCAGATCGATCTTGTTGAGCACGAGCAAGCCGTCGCGCACACCCAGAAGATCCATGATCTCCAGATGCTCCCGGGTCTGGGGCATGACCCCGTCGTCAGCAGCCACAACCAGCAGCACCAGATCAATACCCGTGGCCCCGGCCACCATATTGCGCAAGAAGCGCTCGTGCCCCGGCACATCCACCAGGCCGACCTGGCGCCCATCGGGCAGGGTCATGCGCGCAAAACCCAGGTCGATGGTCATGCCCCGCTCCTTCTCCTCGGCCCAACGGTCTGGATCGGTGCCCGTGAGCAGTCTCACCAAGGATGACTTGCCGTGATCGATGTGACCTGCGGTACCGATGATGATGGGCTGGATCTTCAAGGGAGGGGGGGGCGCCTCTTGGGAGCGGGCGCAGATGCTAACCCCATGTGGGCTCCTGTCCTCCTCCTGACTGGCGGAAGTCTCGCCGGCCGTGCCGGAACCCCGCACGCCGATTGCACCCGCCCAAGACCCAAGAACAACTCGCGCACGCACAGATCCACACTCGTGACAGGGCATCAGGAGGGTCTGACGAGGTTACAGACCGGTCACTTATTCACTTTGCAGCTTCCTACTCACGCCTCAGTAAATGTGGCCTTTCCCATGGTCGGGACGACCCAGAGGCCCCAAAAGCCGCATCAGTTCGGCTAGGGCAAGAAGCTGCCGATAGCGAGGGAGAGACCGTTCCATACCGAAACAACCCGGGACTCCCCATGAAAGCCTTTTTTCCCCTTGGCCTTGCCCTTACTTGTCTTTCCCTTGCTGCGCCGAGCAATGGGCAGGTTCTTGTTGGAGTGGGCAATGATGGTGCCTACGAAATCGATATTTCGACCGGCAGCACCAATCATGTCCTGAACATGATGGGTATCGAAGGAGCCACCGACGCTGGTTCCGAGAATCTGATCTACGCCCGCACTCCCCTCTTGGACCTGCTGCTGCTGGTCAACCTGGACAGCTGGAGCTTCCAGGCCCTGGGATCAATGGCGGGTGGCGTGCGCGAGTTGGCTTTTGATGAAGCTCGCAGAGAACTTTGGGCTACGAGCAGCACCAGCCTCATCTATGTCGATTCCATCACCGGCCACACAGTCACGATCGGAGCGCTCTACAGCACAAACCCCTGGGTGACCCTGGGCGAAATTCGAGGCCTGGACTACGATGTTGCACGGGACCGGCTGGTGGGTACTGACAGCATCAGCCTGTGGACTATTGACAAGACCAGCGGTGCCTGCGCTTGGATCGGAGCACACAACGCACCCGGCCTGGAAGACATCCACTGCGATCCCACCAGCGGAGCCTACTGGGGAATCTCCGGTCCGACCTCCGAATTGCTTGAGTTGGATCCCATCAGTGGGCTGGCAACCCACAAGGTCTGGCTCGACGAGGGCCCCTTCAATGGTCTTGCGGCCCATGAACCGCGGGACACGGGCACCGCCTTCTGCGTCGCCACCCCGAACTCCAGCGGGCAACAGGCAGAGACCCTCGCCTATGGCTTTGGTCTGGTCTCCTCTGGCCGTGCATTGCTGGCCACGGAGGGCCTGCCCACGGGTCAACCCGCTCTCCTGATCGCCTCCCAGGCCTGGAGCTTTCTGCCGCCGGTTCCCGGAACCATGGGCTATCAGTGCGTGATCGGCAACCTGGCGATTTTCCGCGATTCGGTGTCCTTCGCCGACAACACCGGCAGGGTGATGCACGATGTGGACTTGACCGCCATGCCCACACGACCCACCAGTACATCGGTGCAGCCTGGAGAGACCTGGCACTTCCAAGCCTGGTACAGGGACGACCTGGGGGGATCAACCACGAATTTCTCCCTGCCCACCCGCATCGAGTTCCAGTAGAGCAAACCCCAAAGTGAGCCTCACAAACTCGCGCGGGCCTATTTCTGTGTGGGGATACCGTACTTCTCCAGCTTACGCTGCAAAGCGAAACGACTGATACCCAGAGCACGCGCGGCTTGACTCTTGTTGCCCTTGGCCTGGGTCAGAGCTGTCTCAATCGAACGCCGTTCCAGATCAGCCACCGCAAGCTTGATGTCTCCCGCATCCTGTGTGCTCGGTGGAGAACCTGTCAGGTGGGGCGTACCCGAGCTCCTGAGGATCCCAGAGGACAGATCGTCCAAGCGAGCTACCCCCTGGGCCAGGACCACAAGGCGCCGCATCTCATTCTCAAGCTCACGCACATTGCCGGGCCAGTTGTGCCGCGCCAGGGCTGCCAGCACTTCATGAGGAAGCCCAGGCGCGGGCAGGCCCGCTTCCCGAGAGGCACGCCCCAAGAGGCTTTCCGCCAAGAGGGGTATATCATCCCCACGCTCGCGCAAGGGAGGCAGGTCTACCCTCAGCACCGCCAACCGATAGTAGAGATCTTCGCGAAATGAGCCCTCACTGACCATCGCCTCCAAATCACGGTTGGAAGCAGCAAGGATTCGCACATCCACCTTGAGCACCTTGTCGGAGCCCACCAGTCGCACCTCTCCTTCCTGCAGCACCCTCAGGATCTTCTTCTGCATCTCCGGGCTCATGTCGCCCACTTCGTCCAGGAAGAGAGTTCCCCCGTGAGCCTGCTCCAGAAGGCCCCGCTTGTTCTTGTACGCACCGGTGAACGCTCCGCGCACATGACCGAACAGCTCTGATTCGAGCAAGGAGTCCGGCAGGGCGGCGCAGTTCTCGCTGACGAAGGAGCCCTTCTTTCGCGGGCTGTTGCGGCAGATCGCACGAGCGATGAGTTCCTTGCCCGTCCCTGACTCGCCGACGATCAGCACCGGTAGCTCCGAATCCATGATCCGTTCCAGTTGATCAAACACCTTCTTCATGGCATCGGAGGAACCGATGATGCCAGAGTGATCGTGGCGGCCGCGCTCGCGACCCAGCTCTTTGCGCGCCACAGCCAACTCCCCTTCCCGATCACGAACCTTGCGGCCAAGCTGGTCATTCAGGCTCTCTATGGCCTTGCGCGAAACTTCCAGGCGTTGGTTTTGCTCGCGCAGCCGAGTTATCAGACGGGCGGTCCGAATAGCGACCGAGGCCTGTGCTGCAAAGAGCCCAGCCAGTTCCAGATCACGGGATTCAAATGCTCCCATCTGCATGCGGTTGTCCAAGTAGATCAGACCACGTATGTGGGCTTCCCCTGGAATCGGAACGCATAGAACCGAGCGCAGACGCAGATCCTCCACCGAAGCCATGTTGGTCAACCGTTCGTCCTGACCTGCATCCACAGTCAGGAGTGCTCGGCCCTCCTCGATCACCTTGCCCATGATGCCCATGGAAACCCGGGTGCGCGGCACCGGAATGTCCTCCTGATTGAAATTGCGAGCCACATGAACCTGCCACTTGGTGGGATCCGGGCTTCCTGCCTGATCCCCCTGCACAACTGCCTGATCCTTGTCCGCCAACATCAAGAAGCCCCGCTCACTCCCCACCAAGGCAATCGCCGAGTCAACGATTTGCCGAAGCAAGGGCCCCAGGTCAGTCTCCCGGGCCAGTTCCCGGGTCAGCCGGGCAAAGACCGCCAGGTCGCCGGCCTGGGAGTTGGTGTCCTCAACAACCGTGCCGGGGTCTGCTGATCGGTCACTGGTGGATTGCCCCTCCAGAATCAGCCGCACGGACCCCACAGCCACCTCGTCGCCGAGCGTGAGCTGCTTGCGGTCCACACGCGAGCCATTGACTCGGGTGCCATTGGAAGAACCAAGATCCACCACCCAGAGATCCTCTCCACGCCACTCGATACGGCTGTGCTCACGCGAAACCAGGGTGTCCTGCACCTGCAGACTGTTCCCCTGGGCGCGCCCGATGGTCAAGGGCTCGGAACCCATTTCCAGGGTGCGCCGGGTATTGTCCTCGATGACCTTCCACTGCATGCCCATGTCCTTATTTCCACCCCATAGGCCATTCTGGGCCCTGCACTCGTGCGAATCCGCTCATTTTTGAGGATACCCCACCGGGCCTGTTCTGAAACCGCACATACCTGAAAAATACCCACTGAAGTACATGGGGCAGCTAGAAAGGAGGCTCGATTCCCAAAAACCGAGTTCCTTTTCCGGGCACCTGGGCGGGGTTATCCGCGATCAACTCAAATCAAAATGCGTACTCCTAGCCTTGGGGGCTCTGACGCTACCGTGCGCCACAGTCCGAATTAGGGCTTCCTACAATTTTCCAGACAATTTCTCACTCCAGCCCCCTAAATGGCGCTCTCCCGCTAATCTCAAACTCTGTATTTCCCCCGCTGATTCAGGCGGAGGATTCCCCTCTTCTTCCCCCTTCCAGATTTTCTTCCAATGAAATCCATCTCACTTCTCTTCGGCAGCATCTTTGTGCTGGCCGGATTTACCCAGGCTTCGGCCCAAACCCTGAGCGAGTTCCGACTCGACATGCCCGGCGCTGACACGGAAGAATTCGTGGAGCTTGCCGGTGCAGTTGGGGCATCCCTCGACGGTATTTCCTTTGTCATCCTCGGGGATACCGGGTCAACCGCCGGTCAAGGCGGCTATGTAGAAACCGCCGTGGACTTGACAGGCCATGTAATCAACCCCAACGGCTTCTTCGTCATGGCCAAGAGTTCCTTCACCATTGGTGTTGCGGACTTGACCGACGACGGAATGAGTTTCGAAAACAGCGACAACGTCACCTATATGCTGATCAGCGGATTTACTGGCGCTGTCGGTGACGACCTCGATACCACCGACGATGGCGTCCTCGATGCCCTGACCGGCACGATCATCGACTCCCTGTCAATCATCGAAGAAGTTGGCGCCGGCGACCTCGTCTACGGCTCTCAATCCATCGGCCCCGACGGAACCTTTGTACCTGCCACTGGATGGCTCTGCGCCTCAGGATCCTGGATGATCGGCGGCTTTAGCGACTTGGCCGGCAACACGGCCGGTGCGGACAACGACTGCACCCCGGCGAACGACGATTGCGCTGGCGCAATTTCTGCTTCCGCAGGTGCCACCGCCATGGACAACACCGAAGCCACCACCAGTGGCGAAGCGGGCTGCACCTCGGTCAACAAGGACCTCTGGTACGCCTTCACCGCTACAAGCGACGCAAATCACACCTTCGACACTTGCGGCGCCTCCGGCGACACCAAGCTTGCTGTCTTCGACGGCGCGTGTGGCGGCTTGGTTTGTGTCGGTTCTAATGATGACTCCTGTGGTCTGCAAAGCAGCGTGACAGTGCCCATGCTCACCGGCCAGACATATCTGGTCCAGGTTGGTGCCTTTGGTGCCACTGGCGTGATCTCTGGCGACCTCAATATCACCAACCTCGGTGGACCTGCCCCTGGCGATGACTGCGGAACAGCCGTCGCCGCCGTACTTGGTGCCAACCCGTTCGATACTTCTGGTAACACTACCAGCGGTCTCTCCGAGCCGAGTTGCAGCACGTCGACGATTCATAACGACACTTTCTTCACCTACACCGCTGGCGCAGCGCTGGATCACAGCTTTGCCACCTGCGGTG
>JABABA010000029.1 GCA_014238415.1 Planctomycetota bacterium
AACAGCTTCCGCCGGTCCCGGTGCCGCCTGAGAATCCGATTACGGAGCAGAAGCGTGTTTTGGGCAAGGTGCTTTTCTGGGATGAGCAGCTTTCGAGCGACAACACCATGGCTTGCGGGACCTGTCACATCAATGCCCACGCAGGGAGTGATCCGCGACCTGGGCAGAATCCAGGTCCAGATGCGCTATTTGGAACAGACGATGACACGGTTGGATCCCCTGGCGTTGTGCGTTCGGACGATAACAACAAGTATCTCCCTGACGCCGACTTCGGATTGCAACGTCAGGTAACGGGTCGAGGTGCACCCTCGGTGATTGGATCCCAATGGGCCGCAGAGTTGTTCTGGGATGGGAGAGGACTTTCGACGTTTCTCAATCCCGAAACGGGTGCAGTCAGCATTGTCTCTGGGGGGGCTCTTGAGAGTCAAGCCGCTGGTCCGCCCCTTGGTAATGGAGAGATGGCCCACGACAATCGCGATTGGGCTTCGATTACTGCCAAGTTGCAGGTGGTTGAACCCCTGCGCCTAGCCACCAACATCCCGCCCGATATGGCAGCGGCACTGAGTGGAGGCGTGTCCTATCCCGATTTGTTTCAGGCTGCTTTCGGTGATCCAGTTATCACAGCCGAGCGCATCGCTTTCTCCATAGCGACCTATGAGCGCACGCTGGTCGCAGACCAAACGCCCTACGACAACACTCAAGCGGGGCTGCCGGGAGGCATGAGCATGCAGCAACAGACGGGGCACGACTTCTTGCGCGATCATACGGTCTGCTTCAACTGTCATGTGCCGCCCCTTTTCACAGACAACCAGTTCTACAACATCGGCCTGAGGCCTTCTGACGATGACCTTGGGCGCAGCGTGATCACGGGATTGGTCGAGGACCGTGGGAAGTTCAAGACGCCTACCTTGCGCAATGCAGGACTCAAGACTGAGATGATGCACGTTGGCTGGATTACTGATATTCAGGATGTCATTGACTTCTACAACGCGCCAGCTTTTCCGCTTGTCGATCCTGTCACCGGGCACACGCAGTTCACCGCAGAACAGAGCGGCATTCCCACCAGCAACCCGAACTTCTTTGCCAACTATCAGGACATCGACATACCGGCTCAATTCCAACCCAACGTGGTGGAGTT
This sequence comes from Planctomycetota bacterium, assembly GCA_014238415.1. GTDB lineage: Bacteria > Planctomycetota > UBA1135 > UBA1135. The sequence continues at coordinate 1,139 of JABABA010000029.1, forward strand.
CTTGACCAATGGCTTGATCGATCCGCGCGTTGCCAATGAGACTTTCCCATTTGATCGTCCCACCTTGCACAGCGAGGTTCAGCCAGTGAACCCGTTGATTTATGGGGGCGGGGCCGCGGGGACCGGCGGGATCGAGCCGACGATAGTGGCGCTTTCGCCCATGGTCGGCAGCAATCCTGACTTCAAAGTTGGGATCGGGGGAGGCCTCGGGGGCGCGACCGCATTCTTGATTCTCGCTCGTGCTCCTGGGACTCCAGCACCAGGCGGGATACCGCTGTACCTCTCGAGGACTCAGATCATTACTCGCTTCGTGATGCCTCTGTCGGGCTCGGGTCCAGGACAAGGCTACGCTACTTTTCAGCGCTCGATGGTGAACATGTCTTCAGCTTCGATCGGTAGTTCCATCTACGCCCAGTGGTTTGTGCTGGATCCCCAAGCCAACGCCGGTGTGGCGGCAACCGAAGCTGTGCAGTGGACCATTCTGTAATCGGGTGGACCTGGCTCCAATTTGACGGACGCAGTGAGCGTGACTTCTTACCTTTGATGCCAGCAGGGTTCTAGAAACTCCAGCTGATTTCAACGCGACCGCCTATGAAGGCGTCATCAATGCTGTCGTTGCCTGCGAAGGCGTCAAGGGTCAGCACCATGCGTTGCCCGATTGCTTTGCGGTAGCGGGCTCCCACTGCAACCGTGTTGTCGTCTCGGTCGTCGGTGGCCAAGCGCAGGCCAGCTTCATAAATGATCTGGGAGCGGCCCCCGTTGAGCAACTGCTGATAGCCCACTGAACCGCCGATTACATCGGCGCCTCCGGGGCTGATCGGAGCCCCTACGGTTCCAAGACCAGTGGCAGCAAAGAGGATGCCGATGTTTGCCAATGGGCCAGGGGCGGCTGGGGCACGAGAGGCGCTTGTGAAGTTGTCGATTCCAAGGAATGAGCCCACATACAGGTTGTCGTAGGTGTGGTGCGGGACCCAGGATAAAACGCTCGTCAGCAGCAGACCATCGTCGATTGCCGTTGAGTTGTCGTCCAGGGCAAGGGAGGCGTTGGCACGGAAGGTGCTGGCCATTCCCCCGATCCGCTGGGTGGATCCAACTCCTGCGAAGAGTCCGTCACCAACAGTCGGGTTGTCCGAGAAGGTGGTCAGCAGATCTACCTCCAGGTAATTGGATTCCAGGTCGGCAGCAGTGAGAACGCCGATCATTCCGGAATCTGGATCTTCACCTTGTCCTCCCGGCTCGATCTCGTTCCATGCGACGAGAGCTGTTGCGCGGAAGTTGGAAAGGCCGCCAAAGCGCACGGAGTTGCGCGTCAATGTAAATGCATCGATCACATCGTTGATCAGAATGCCTTCCTGAAAGTTGACTGGCTGCCGTCCGATGCCAAAACCAAAATCCAGGGCAAGTTTGTCTTCGGGGTCGAGGTTCGGGAAAATCTCTCCAAAGTCTCCTTCAAAGAAGAGTGTCCGCACATCGAGGTTGAAGCCATCGATGGATTCACTGTCATCGAAGTCATAGCCGCTGAAGATGCCGTTTTTGTCCAGAGGCCGCACGCCGAGGACCAACCGTTCGGTGGGAGACAATCGGGCCTGGGCGAACAGATCCAGTCGATTGGCCCATTCCCCAACATCCCCATTGTTTCTGGTTCGCCCTTCGAGCCCGCTGCGAGCAGAGCCCCAGACAGTCAGGCTGGGCGACCAGATCGCCCCGGTTGGCAGCCGGATGGGCTCTCTGAGCTTTCCAGGCTTGAGAAACCCGTTGCCCCACTCAATCAGGGGCGCGGGGCGCTCGGGAAAGGTCGCAGTTTGGGGTGGCAGATATACATCAGTGATGCGATTGGGGTCACCCTCACCGTGGTCACCGTCTTGCGCCGTGGCGTTCGCCAGGCAGCAAAGTACAGCAGCTGTCAGGACGCCGGTGCGCAAGTGCTGGTTGTAGATTCGGTGCAACATCAGTGGCCTTGTGTCTGGACAGGCTCTTGGTCAGCAGGAGGTTGCTGCCACCAGCCGATCCGACCTGGAGCTGGGTCATCCCACTCCACGGTCACCGGCCCCGGGTCTTTCAGTGTGAATTCGCCCACCCATAGGAGTGGCCGTCCAGCCACCACCCGATCGCCGACCTCTCTGGGGGTCAGTTTGTAGTCGAACCCAAGGGAATGAATTGCCTCGATCAGGTTCACCGGGACCATGCCAGCGATCATGCGCACGCTCACGGAATAGGGCCCCTTGCCACTGAGTTGTTCGGGGGGAACGGAGTATTTTGCCCAGCGGCGACCATTGGGGGGCAAGGCAACTCGATGGATTCGTGCGCCGGGCGGCCTGCCCGTGGCGATCACGGGCGTTGATGCTGGCCGATTGAACAGCAGCGGGCTGGCCGAGAAATTGAGCGGCAGGACCTGTTCGCGTTCTCCTCCGCGGAACAGGCGAACCATGAACTTCGATTGCAGGCTGAAGAGGTACTTGTCCTGTGGCAGGTCACCGTTGTGCACATATGTCGAATGCAGGTCGCGTACATCTCCGTTGGGATCGAGGTCCCCGGATTCGAAGACTTTCTTGCCTTCTGTATCCCTGACGATCACCTCTAGGTAGAGCGTCCGTTCGGCAATGAACCCCGTGGGCGCGTTGTGTCCATCGGTTCCATTGACCACTTCGATCTGGAAGTCCAGGCCCCCGTTATCGTCTTCATTCACCTGGACCCGTCCAAATTGGTATGCCTCTCGGAGCACCGCTAGTTGCTTCCGTCGATAAGTTTCGAGCTTCACCATCTGGCCGTGCTCGCCATAGATAATGTGCCACGCTTTTTTTCGATTGAGGCGGCTCTCCCAGAACTTGTGTTTGAAGTCTGTGCCCTCTGGCACAGCTGCTTCGAATTGCGTGCTGCCCCAGGCCAGATCGAAGTCTTGCCATTCGGTCAGGGTTGCCTTGACATCATCAGCATTAGCTTTACTTTGGATGGGAAAAATACCCGGATGGACGATTGAGTAATCTGGCCCGGCGAAATAGTGCCGTGTCAGTCGCCGAGTCTTGGAGGGTTTCCCGCCGACCATGGCTGCGGCATCCATGTGATCCGGCTTGGTGCTGACCTTGCCCGGCTCTTCGCTCATGTGACAGTCTTGGCACGACTCTCCTTTCTTCGCAGAGGGTGAGCTCTTGAACTCACTAAAAGCCTCTTCAAGTCGGAATCCTCCGGGTGAAGTCACATCGTGGCAGTTGCCGCAGGAAGCTGATTCCCTCAAGAAGAATGCAGTCTTGACTGTTTTGTGGATCGGCAAATGCCCTTCGCCATCAGGGGCGGTTTGCAGCCCCGAGAATTTCCCATCCTCTTTCTCGTTCTCATCAAGAATACGCTCCAGCTCATCCGGTGCGCTGGGGCCGTAAATCGCTTCGTAGATGTCCCCGGGTTCCAATTTGAAGCGTCCGCTTACCTTGCCGTAGTCCCCGTTGACTCGGTGGCAGACTACGCAGGTGACTCCCTCGCGCGAGGTCTGCGAGCGATTCTTGACTTCGGTGTAGATGGGTTCCTCCAATTCCATGGCTACGGGAGAGTGGCAGCGCATGCAAAAGTCCCCATTGGTGCCATTCGTCAAAGATGTGACTGCCGCCTGCATGGTGTTGAAAACCGGGCTGACCAGCGCATAGGCGTGTGGGGAGGTGGACCATTCCGCGAACTGAAGTGGGTGGCAGACACCACACTCCTGGGCAGAGGGGTATGGATTGTTCTTGTAGACGGCAGCATGAAGCTCATCCGGATCGGGGTCATCATCCGGAGATACCGCTTCCATTGAACTTGAGGTCGCTTCCATGGCCGTGGTTAGAGAGAACAGCGTTCCAGCCAGACCAAGGCCGGCTGTCAAGAGCAGGGGGTTTCGGAAGGTTGGTTTGTGTGGCTTCATGTGTAGATCGATGTGCATTTAGAGAGGGTGAGGATTCTCTCCTGTGAGTGAGCCTTCTTTCAGGGGAGCTCCGGACCTCCTGGGAAATCTGAGAGCCGATTGCCGTAATCTCTCCGAGCCACGTCCGTTTCGGGGTCACCTGTTGGGGTCCCACCCGCAGTGGAACTGTTCAAGAGGTTCGTCCAGTGGCAGTAGAAGCAGTCGGGGTCCTCTTCGAACTTTCGTGTTCCGCCACGATGGATGGCCGGAATTGCAGGGCTTCCCGTGGCACTTCTTTCATTTATGTAGAAGGTCCGCTCGGCGAAGAGCCGACTTTTCGTGGGGGCGCTGACCTGGGATACCATCTGGGCCGCCTCCGGCAGGTGGCACTCCTTGCATTCTCGTTGTAGGTCGTGATGTTGGGCAACATTTCCGATCAGGTCGTCGATGCTGAAGGTTGTGAGCAGGCTGCGCTGCTCCAGTTCACTCAGGCCGCCTTGATGGCAGGTATTGCAAGCGGCTACTTCATCGGGGAAGATTCCACCTTCGAGAGCCGGTGAATGGTTGACGATTGCTGTGTCTGCGTGATCATGACACAGGGTGCAGTCCAGGGCTGCTGGCAGGGTCCCAACCCTGGCCTTTGCCTGAGGCGTATGGCAGTTGGTGCAGTCCACCACTCCACCCCCATTGAGAGCCTTGCCGAGGTGCATAGCGTGGGAGAATTCTGGAACCTTCTGGATGTTGGCACTTGCTACAGATTCGGGACCAAACTGCGGGGTGGGGTCCGATCCGAGATGGCAATCAGAACATGCTGCTGGATCATAGATCAGCCCCAGTTGATCTTCGGGAACCTGCACTGCATCGTGACCGCTGACAATCAGAGCACCCAGATCGCCTGACCGGTCGGAAAGGGCCAGGGTCGCACTGTGGCAGTTGGAGCAGGCTTCCGGTCCGGCTCCTGGAGGCAGGTGGCTCTCGTGACTGAATGCTACGTTCTTGATATTGCTGGGCAGTTCCTTTACTGGTCGGCGGTGGCATTCTGAACAGCTGCCTGAGAGCTCCTCGCCCTCGGCGACCGTGATCAAGGGGTGGGCGTGGGTATCAATGCTGAATAGCCCCGACGGACGGCGCTTGACCTCGGTTTGCGGCCGATTGGTAGCAAAATCGCGGTCTTCCGGATCATGACAGGTCTCACAGGAACTCCAGTCCCCGTGGTCTCTTGGTGTCCACCAACTGCCGTGGTCAATTGGCGCCCACACTGCTGTGGTATGGCAGTCCTGGCAGCCCTTGAACGAATTGGGATCCGCAAGCGCGCCTCTGAGCGAAAACTCCTCGGGCAGCGCGCTGTTCCACTCATGGCAGGCCAAACAGCCTTCCGCTTCTATCACATCATATCCTGCGGCCGAACTCTTGACCGGATCCCCTTGTGGCCGTTTGAAGTTCAGGTGGGTGGCGTGGGAGAAGGTCCCTGCGGTAACGCTCGTCTGAGTGTCTGCATTCAATTTGAATTGGATCGGAGTGCCTGCGGCGTCAGATACATGACAAGTGCCACAACTCTGATCGCGTTGTTCAAAGGGCATGTGCACGCCTGCTTGTAAATCTGTGGAGTCCTGCGCCTGGAACATGGTTGCGTGGCAGGCGCCACAATTGCCCTCACGGATAGTCTTTACTGAAACAAGGGCTTCCTTCAGCTCCGCAAGTGAAAAACTCTGCTCCCGGTCCTTGATCAGTACATGGTCCTTGTGTCGAAAGGGTTCCACGAAGCGCTTGCCGCCGATATTTGCCCCCATTGATGGTGACTGGTTGAGGGCTGTCAGCAGGTTTTTCTTGAGGACACTCATGGCCTCTTCCCTGCGGCTCTCATCAATTGGATTCTCCTCCCGGTCGTGAGTCATGAACATCAGGGTCTTCTGGCGTGGCTTGTCTCCCTCGTGGCAGGTAGTGCAGGAATCTTTGTCTCGTGCGCCAGGCATAAGGATTGGTGCCAGAAATTCATCCTCCTCTGACACCTGATGGCACTCTCGGCACTCGAGTACCAGGTGGTAGTTGTGTTGGAAGAAGGCACCCGGGTTGCGTAAGTCAGTCAGGTCCTTGTCGAAACTTGGAGGATCTGCCCAGAGGGTGAATGTGTATTGATTGGTGTTATTGTTGAAGTGGCATTGGTCGCATACGGTCTGTGGATCGTGCGCTCCCTCTTTTTCGTAGTTGTGACATCCTCTGCAATCTCGCTGGCGCTCTTGAAACGACCATTCCCCTTCATCATCCCGTGCCATCCAGGCCTTGGGCACATGTTTGCGGTGGGTGAAGTTTGTTGCGTCCTTGGGTCGGGGATCTTGGCGGGCTGCCGAGGGGTTGTTCGTCCTGGGGGCTCCTGCTGATTGAACGATCCACAGGCCACCGTTGCCCAGAATGACAGTCAGTATCAGTGTCCGAAGATGGCGCGTGTGCGGGGACATGAGGCAGATGAGCAGGGGCGGCTCAAGAGTGTGGGCTGAGGAATCAGATGTTCTTCCAGGCCAAAGGGGCGGTGTCAGGATTATCCGGGACGAACCTCCAACCGTGGTGTCCCTGAGTGTATTGTCCTTGGGGGGCGGGGCCAACTATCTACCGCCTCTCGCAGCCACGCCAAAGTGGACCGGCTCCTGCCTGTGGAGGTTCTCGGGCATATCGCCTCAGAGGCAGAGCTGGGCTGCAGTCCATGCTGGTCAAGGAGGGGTCTTGAGCCTAGTATTTGTCATGCAGCCTGAATTGACTACTGCGCTCTTCTTGAGCAATGCGGTCTGGGGCAAAGGTGTGGCACTAATTGTCCATGCCCATTCATATCAGAAACCTTCTCTTCCATGCCGAAACTGATCATTCAACGTGAAGGAGTTTCCGATCGGGGAGCCGATCTGGGGCCTACCAATTCAATCGGGCGCCTCAAGGGCTGCACGGTGCAGTTGGAAGATCCACAGATAAGCCGCGTGCACGCCTTCATCAATCTGGTGGATGGTAGCTACATGCTGAAGGACCAGGGCAGCATGAACGGAACTCATCTGAATGACAGAAAGCTGGAGCCTGGCGAGGAGGTCGTGCTCAATCACGCTGATGAACTCCGTATCCAGAGCTTCACGCTCAAGCTTGACTTGGAAGCAAAGTCGAAATCCGCCTCAAGCGACCTGAAGAACACCAGGTTTCATGCGCCCATTGTGGACCTGAACAAACCTCCACCGCCCAGCATCCTCCTGTCGCACTTGTTGGAGGACCGCTCTGATCTGACTGTTTGGTCCGGTGGCGAAATCACCTTGCGCGTGGCTGATATTATTGACGAATCGTCTGATACCAAGACCTTCCGGTTGGTAGGCAAGGAGGACGTGCTGTTCTCCTACAAGCCCGGTCAGTTCGTGACAGTCTCCCTGGACATCGATGGGAAGGTTGTGAAGCGTTCCTACAGCATGTCATCAAGTCCTTCGCGTCCGCATACCATGGAACTTACCATCAAGCGTGTTCCTGGCGGGCTGGTCTCAAACTGGATGGCCGACAACACTTGCTTGGGGGACGAGATAAAGGTGCGTGGTCCGGCGGGCAAGTTCTCTTGCTTCAACTTCCCCTCTCGCAAGATGTTGTGCATTGCCGGAGGTAGTGGGATCACGCCGATCATGTCCATGTTGCGTTGGATCGTGGATACAACGGCGGATGTGGATGTCGTATTGCTTTACTCAGGTCGGTCTCCGGGGGACTTCATTTTTCGCAAGGAATTGGAGACTATCAGTGCCCGCCATAGCGGCTTGCGCGTGATTTTCACTGTGACTTCCCGATGGAACGGAACGCAGTCTTGGACAGGGCTGACGGGGCGGATCACTCAAGGCATGATCAGTTTGGTCGCGCCCGATCTGCTTGAGCGGCATGTATTTCTCTGTGGCCCCAAGCCGTTCAGCGATGCCATTCGAGATGAATTGAAGGGACTTGACTACCCAATAGCAAATCTTCACAAGGAGAGCTTCGGCGAGGGTCGTGTGGCCAAGGGAACCAAGGTCGCGCGAAAAACTGCTCCCAAGGTGCCGGTGGTCAAGGAGCCTGTCACTGAGGACCGTGTAGAGTCAGGTTCTGGCCAGACCGCAGAGGACACCGGGCAAAGCCCGGCGCCTGTGAAGGAAGCATCTGAAGCCGCGCCGCAAGCCGAGGCAAAGGAAAGCGTCAGTCCATCCGCAACGGAGCACAAGATTCTATTCAAGGACTCAGAAATCGAGGGCGTAGCGAAAGAGGGTGAGTTCCTGCTTGATGTGGCCGAATCACAAGGGGTGGAGATCAACTACGCATGTCGCGAAGGCAGTTGCGGGTGTTGTATGACCAAGCTACTGAGCGGTACCGTTAGCATGGAAGAGAATGAACTCTCTGATGAGGACAAAGCAATGGGCATGATTTTTGCGTGTGTTGCCCGCGCAACTTCAGATGTTTCCCTTGAGGCTTGAGCCACCTAAATGAAGACTCTCTGGATCCTGCATGTGATCGAAACTGGTCAGCCGACTCGCGAGCTCGTTGCTCAGGATGGGTTGACTATTGGCCGCCATTCTGATTGTGGTCTGGTCGTGGCCGATCCCTTTGCGTCGGCTCATCACGCCAAGATTGTCTCCGAAGGGGACGCTATGTTTATTGTCGACTTGGGGAGCAACAATGGCACCCAGATTGGGGATTCTACTTTGCTGAGCAGTGGCCAGAAGCAAGCCCTTTCTGATGGCATGTGCATCTTGCTGGGAAATGCCAAGGTCCTTGTCCGTGGGCCTACGGAAGGAGTAGCCACAAACTTCACTCCCTCCTCAGATCCGGGTGTCACTGCTCCTGAATCGTTGGAGGTCAAAGCAACGGTGGCAGAGGTCAGACCCGTGCGCAAATCAGATGCAGGCAAGCGGGGCTCAGCATTGCCGAAAGGGGGAACCGGGACTGTGATTGCGAATCGTGAAGGAGATTCAGCCGGGAACCAAACCAAGCTCAAGCATATGGGTGCCCGTCTATTGCTTCTGAACGAAGCCGATTTGCGCACAGTCGAGGTGGAATCCGCTAGTTTCTCAATAGGCCGCGAATCTTCACTCGATTGCGTACTTGCGAATCGCGGTGTTTCGTCCAAACATGCAAAGATTGATTTCAGCGCTTCCACAAATACCTTTTTCCTGACGGATTTGGGTAGCGCGAACGGCACCTATGTGGACGGCGTCACATTGGTTCGTGATGTACCCTACAGGCTGAGTTCTGATGCTTCCATTCGCTTCGGAACTGTGGCTGCACTCTTCCTGCAAGCAATGGACGGTGGCTTTCAGCGGATCTCGGAAGAACGGCATGAGAACGCAGCCAGTCTTCTGATTGCACGAGGGCGCCTGACATCCAGCGTCGTCAAACAGGCCAGGCAGGAAGCCAAAGAGAGGGGCGTTGCTCTTGGGGAGGTCCTGCTCCTGGGTCAACATCTTGAGGCGCGCGAATGGGCGCAGTGCGTCAAGGATGCTCATGTTGCTTCGACTCTGGAGCACCTGAATCCCATCAGTATCAAACGCATACTATTCTGGGTCGCTGTCGGCTTGGCGTTGGGAGTTGCGGCCCTCATGGCCACTTCGTCAGGCCGAACGCTTTTGGGAATTGGGGACTGAATGTGAATTCATGAACACGACCCTGTTTCGCTCACGACATGGCCTGATAGCCGGCATCATTGTTGTTGGTCTCCTTGTCTTTGCGCAGATGAGTGGAATCTCATTTGGTCGGGGTCCGCATTCTGATCGCACCTTTATCCTGCTTAGTGGCTGGACAGCTCTGGCGATGCTGCTTGTGGTGGCCGCCTATGTGCTGCGAAAGTATGCGCACCGGGGAGGTTACTCCCCAGAGAAGGCTTTTAGAGTGGATCACGCTTCTTTGGAGGTTGCCGAGAATGACCTCCATCGGTTACAGCAAAGGATCAGTTCAGGAGCATTGAAGACCCCGGCGCTGATCGTGGCCGAAGCCGGGAAGATCCTGAAGAATGCAGGGATCCAGCGTGTCAATCGCGTGCTAGTCGAGCCTGGGCAGGCGGGAGAGGACGCTTGGACTGTTAGGATGGTGCCGACCGAGCCCCTCGGGCGCGTCGCTCGCTGGATGCATGCGCATGTTTTCTATGGCACAGCATTTGGAGCCGTCCTCCTGATGCATTCTGGCCTCATTCCCGGTTCGGCCTTTGGATGGGCTCTAGCCGGCTTGGGGCACATTGTGTTTTTTACCGGGCTGATCGGGATCTTCTTGTGGGCGCGAGGTCCGAGATGGTTGACCGCTCGAGAGCATGACCTCTCCATTGAAGAGGCCAGCGCCCTTCGGGCTAGCCTAGGCCGTAAGCGAGCCGAGGCAATTTCTGTATTCGATCCCGAGGTAGCCGCTCGATTCAATCAATTAGGCGCGGGCCCTGGAGTTTCCGTAAGTCAGCAGAAAGTCATTCTTGACGCAATCATTCATCAACTGCCGGACCGACGGGTGGAAATTCAGGACTTGGGCGCGTTGATTATTCAGGAGGTTCTGGTCCGGCAGGAGCTAAGAGCTCTCCAGCGTGTGCGCGCTTCATTCATGGCATGGCGAATTGTTCACATTCCCGCAGCGTTGTTGCTTACAGGGGCGGTCGCGGTGCACGTGGTTTCCATCTGGAAGTTCTAGGAATTTCTTCTCTCTACCCCAAGTACCTCAAGTGGACTCCAGCGACGCACAAGCATCCAGCCTCTTGGAGCTGCCGTTGTTCAGCAAGCTCACCAAGCGACATCAGGCAAGCCTTGCAAAGTTTGCTCAGCAGCGTGTATTCCCAGCGGGGACGGACTTTATCCGTCAGGGTGAGTATACCAGTGACTTCTTCATCGTCTTGAGCGGGATAGTCACGGCCTATCGGACGGAGAAGGGCGGTAAGACTGAGATTCTGGATCAGTTCACCGAGAACGAGTGGTTCGGCGAATTGTCAGCACTATCCAATCAGCCGGCCATGGCTCGCTACAAGGCCGACCTGCCTTGTGTCCTGGCTGTGCTTGATGGGGCTCTCTTCAAAGAGCTCTACTCGTTTGCTCCTGACTTCAAGACGCAGGTCGATCAGATCTATCGAGAGCGGTCTCTCGCTCAGCACCTACGAGTGGTGCCTCTGCTCAAGGGGTTGGACAAGGGCCTCTTGAGCAGCCTTCGGGAAGCGGCACGGTTTGAGAGTCACCCCAAGGACTCAGTCATAGCGGCCCAGGGCGACCGAGCGACAGAAATTGTGTTGGTTCGCTCCGGGGGTTTGTCCAGGACGCGCAAGAATGTTGAAGGCGTAGAGGAACTGGTGGGTTATCTGATGGCCAATTCATCCTTTGGAGAGTGGGCCTTTCTCGATGGGGAGGGTGATTGGAAGAGTACCTACAAGACCCTGATGCCCACCGAGATTCTGGCCCTGCCGATTGCCGCTATTCAGGAAACTTTTTCTGGGCAGCCCGAGATTATCGATCGGATGCGGAACTCTGCGCGCCTGATCGCGGCAGAGGATCAGGGGATCGACACCAGTTTCTATGATGTAGATGACACTCAGGCTACAGACGAGCAGCTGGAAGTCATGGTGCACTCAGAATCCATCAAGGGTGGTGAGGCCCTTGTGATCGACCTTGAAAAGTGTGTGCGTTGCAATGCTTGCGTGGAGTCCTGCGTCGCTGTCCATGAGGACGGTGTGCCGCGCTTGTCCAAGAAGGGCAAAAGGGTCAGTGCAGCGGGCAACTCACTCGGCAAGGAGTTGAGCCTGACTACATCTTGCTATCACTGCGAAGCTCCAGGCTGCATGATGTCCTGCACCTATGGGGCCATTCGTCGGGATTCGCATGGCTTGATCCGTTTCGTTTGGGACAATTGTGTTGGATGTGCGGAGTGCGTAAAGGGGTGCCCGTACGATGTGATCCGTCTAACTGCCCCACCTGATCCTGAAGCCGCCGCAGCAACTTCTTGGGTGTCATCCCTGCCTTTGATTGGGAAGTTCCTCGACCCTCCCAAGGAGTCTGCACCGATTCCTGAGGCTGACCGTGGCTATCACCGAGAGCAAGTAGTTCAAGGAAAGGCTGTCAAGTGCGATCGGTGCGAAGGGCTGCCCTTTGAGGCTTGCGTGTACAACTGCCCTTGTGGGGCAATTGAACGCATGAGCCCGGCCCTCATCTTTGATCAAGGCATTCTCGAAATGGCCGCCAACAATTCTGAGGAGCCGCAATGAGTTCCTTCGAAGCATCCGATCCTGGTCTCTTCCGGATTGAACGCAAGCAGCTTCTTGAACAGCGCATGGCTGAAAAGAAGAAGTTGCAGGTGATGGAAGAGGTGAGCTCCAATGAGTTGGTAGTCGGTACGCACTCATCCTGCGGGCTAACCCTTGATGATCCCATCGCTGCAGAGCGTCATTGTGAAATCGTGCAACGTGATGGGGGGTATTGGATCAATGACCTGGCCAATGCCAGCGGCACTTTCCTGAATGGCATTCAGGTGCGGGAAATGACAGCGCTGGCGGTCGGAGACCGGGTCGCTCTCGGAGCGGCCATCTTGGAATTTCATCATGATGAAGACGAGCCTAGCGCTCTTCGTGTTCATGTTTACGAGGGGGCCTTCTTTCACACTCTCAAGAAGCAGGGGGAGTTCCAAAGCGATGCCGACGAGTGGGTGCGCAGTGAAGTCACTTTCGGGCGAACGCCCAAACTCAAGATGCTCAATTGGGCTACTTGCTTGGTTGCTTTGCTGTTGGCTATCTGGCTGTTGTCCGCGCCCCGTGGTGAAATGGCCTTGCAGCCTGGTCAGCTTTCCGTGGCTCATGCGCGCCTCTTTGCTGAGTCAGCTCCGCAGACCGGGCCGTTACTTGCCGGCTACCCCTCCTACGCACGCATGGTGGAAATTGCCAGGTCACAGGGTTGCGCCACCTGCCATGACAGCTTCGGTCAACCCAGCTCCGAGAATTGTGCACAGTGTCACCAGGAAGTTATTCGGGCCGCTGATGCTGGTGAAGCCCACCCTTTCGAGACTGGCTCCAATCTTGTGTGTATGGACTGTCATCGAGAGCATTTTGGCGGGATGCCTGCGCCAGACACCTTGATTCCCAATCACTTCGAGCAGAGCTGCGAGGAGTGTCACGGTAGTGACCTGGCTGATCCGGACAGTCTCCAACGAGCCTTGGAAAGAGCGGTGACAGATCACAATTTGGTCATGGTCGATAATGTTCGCGTGCCACGCCGCGTATCACCCGGGTTTGAGGCTTTCAGTCACGGAGCGCACAGTACTATTTCGGACTGTCAGGAATGTCACCTGCCAGACAGCACAGGAAATGAGCAGGATTTTGTATCGAGTTCCTTTGAAACCTGCAACAAGTGCCATGCAGCTGAGCTTGACCCTGCTGCTGGTCTTGCACTGGGGGAGGCGTTACCTCCTGAAGACTTGCGTTGGCAAGTGTCCTGGCACGGTGCAGGGGAAGGTGAAGCCAATTGCTTGCAATGTCACGCGGCAGCGTACGAGCCTGAGCTGAAGAGCATTGAGCGTAGCGATCCCGTCGCCTTGATGTTCGATGTGGGCCGGCGCTCACACGGAGATGCCTTCCACGATGCCGTTGCGTCTGAGGATTGCAGCCGTTGCCATCTTTCAGGCGAAGCCCGGCCTCTAGGACGGGTCCTGACCGGGCGCCTCTTTCGGCATGACACACACCTCTCCGCGTTTGACTCACTTGAAGGCTCATCATTGGAGGTATTGAATCAGCAGTGTAGCGAGTGCCACGATCAGACTGTCGCCAGTTCGGAGCTCGTTCCCGCCCCCGCCGTGTTTTCCGGGCCATCTTTGAATGTGTGCGCTGGGTGCCACCAGGAATCTGATGGAGTGGCGCTTATTAGTGAACCTGGCGTTCATGTGTCAGAGGCTGCCAGCCATTCCACTCCCGACTTTCCCCATAATTTGCATGCCGAAGTCGAGGGCGGGTGCTTTGCCTGCCATGAAATGAACATGCTTGATGATCCTGAGCAAGGAGCCATTTCGGTGTCCACCCCATCATCAAAGGCCGCCTGCGTACGCTGTCACATGGATCGCCAGCAGGACAGAAGTCTGGTCCATGCCAATATTGGAGGAGGTCAGTGCGCGTCCTGCCATTGGGCACAAGAGGGGGCGGATTCTTCTGAGGTGCTCAGCTCCGTGTTCTATGGAGAGCTGTCCCAAGATCGCCGGGCCTCGTATTTCTCGCATAAGCAAGAAGGCCACAAGGTTATTGGATGTACAGAATGCCACGGGAGTCCGACGGGAGATGAAGAGGTCTACTCCCTTACGGAGAGTTCCTCTACCTGCCGTAATTGTCACGCGCGATCTCGATTCCACTGGCGTTAGGATTTAGTGGCTGAAGCAGGTGCTCAAGATCGAGATAATGACTACCATACCGGCTCTAGTCAAGGAACGCATAGCGGCCAGGGCGAGACGTCAAACATCAGTACTCGAAAACTGCACCAATGGCTGAACTTGAGTTGATCACCATGGCGCTCCTGATTGGAGCCGCTTTTGTTGGCGCTACCATCTCAGGATTCCTGGGAATGGGGGGAGGGATTTTCCTTCTGACCGTGCTGTTTCTGTGTGGGCTTGATGCGGCCGTGGTGATACCGGTTCATGCTCTGGTCCAGCTGACTTCGAATTCCACCCGAGTGGTTCTGTTTCGGCAGGATGTCCGTGGGTCGGCTTTCTTGGTGTTTGCCCTGTGTGCCCTACCGTTTCCTCTGTTGGGTCTGGCCATTGCTGGTTATCTCGATGCAGAGGTGACCCGCGTGCTGATCGGAGCGCTGGTGCTCTTTGCGATCTGGAAACCCAAGGGATGGCGAGTCGGCTGGGGAGAACGACCGGCTTTTGCCACGGTTGGTGTGATCGCCGGCACTCTGGGCGTGGTGGTTGGTGCGACCGGACCCTTGATTGCTCCCTTCTTCCTGCGTGAGGGTTGGCGCAAGGAGGAGATCATCGCTACCAAGGCGGCCTGTCAGGTCTTTGTGCACATTCAGAAGATCGTGGCCTTTGGACTGGTGGGCTTCGCCTTCGCCGACGAGTTGCCGAGGGTAGTACCACTGGCTTTGATAGTGGTGCTAGGCACCTGGGTGGGCAAAAAGGTCCTGCGACGCATTACGGAAAAGCAGTTTCGTCTGGCTTACCGTTTGGTGCTGACGGGCCTGGCTCTGCGCCTGGTGGTCAGCGCCTGGGTTTGAGGCCTAGCGCCCGTGCAGGGGAATTCGCACCTGGAGCGGTGCCTCACGATTCACGTTGATCTCAACGGTGACGGGTGAGTATCCGGGGATCTGAGCGATAGTGACTGAATAGGAACCGTCCGTGGTGAAGAATAGGGACTGCCCCTGTAGCGTGCGCAATTGGCCCTGCCTTCCAAGGGCGACTACTTCCAGACTGCAGGCGGCCAGATCCACAGGTACTGTTCCTGTGCGGCCCACAAAGACCAGGTCAGCACGGACCATTGCATTGAGCTCGAAAATCAGATCGTTGAAGCCCGAAGCAATCACCACCTCTGTCTCGATCCCCAAGTATCCATTGGCGGTAATTCGGAGGCGTATTGGGCCTGGCTCAAGCGTCAGCAGGTGGGCATCGTTGCGCGACTCGTACGGTAGATGGCGCCAGGTTGTGTCGTAGATCCGAGCATTGCTGGCGGGTCTCCAGGAGATGGCCAGCTCATGCGGGACGGCTCCCGTCTCTTGGTCCAGAACCTGCAGGCGCACGATAGTGGGGTCGGGGAGGTTGTGTTCATGTTCGTCCGAACGATGCCTGCTCACACCTGCAGGAAGGGGGGTGAGTCCTCGGTCCGTTTGTAGGGTGCGGTCCTGATGGCGCGGAAGGTCGAGCTCCCACAGGACCAGTTCTGACTTCGTCAGGTTCTGGAGGGAAGCCTCTCGCGCAAGGCCCTCCTGCTGGTGGTCTTCCATGCCAGCCCTCTCCTCACCAAAGGAGATGCCCAGTCCGTAGCCCTTCCAGCAAATCCTGACCCGAACCGCCCCCGAGGCCATTTCCTGATTCGCCGGCGTGGAAAGGTATTGGTCCGTTCGAGAAGATCCCGATGAGTCAAGGCCCTTGCCGTTGGAGTTTCCGGCATGAACGATCGTTCCTGGCTCTGATAGTGTTCCCGCTAGTGAATCAGTTCGTTGGTTCACCTTCTCAGGCATGGCGAACATGGCCAGCCCCACAATGATCAAGCCGATCAAGGGAGCGATGGCGCTTGGTGTTTGCCGATGGAACATGCTCGATTGGGGAGAGGAACGCGCAATCGTGAGGACTCAGGTTCCCTGATTCCGACAAGGTCGGGCCACCAGGGAGAATTCTGCTGACGCCTGAGTTCCGCACTCCTAGGGCAGGGCAGCCCTTTGCGGTCCGCAGAGGCAACAAGCGTCAACGGTTTATGGGACGCTTGTAGCCCAAGAAAAGTGCCCTTTGAATCCCTCATTTTCTTTGGCAGCGTCAGATCCAGCTCTATTGCCTGGTTGTGAGCGTGTCTGAGGGGTTCTCTTTCCGAGTGAGGTGAGGCACTTTGTCCGTCCTGCCCGCCACCGCGCATTGTGCATGTCAGCAAGCAGGCCACGGGGTGTCATGGAATTGCAGTTTCCTCGTCTCGAGAGTCTGGCTGACGCAGTTGTCACTTTTTCAGGACCTGAGATCTGGTAGGTCATAGACCGCGAGCGCGCCGGGGACCAGAAACGCGAACTGGTAGCCAATGTCTGCGCCTTTGAATAAGGACCGCCAACTTGGGAAGGGCAGTTCTATGGAGCTTTCCGCAAAGAGGGCTGGCTCCAGCGCCATGGCGTGTAAGGCGGCTATTGCGATGAAGCCTTCGGCTACCAGTCGGGGAGGCTTGGGCAAGAGCCGTGCCGCTTCCATGATCTGTTCGGTCTGGCGCCCCACCAGGGTGTGCCCCAGTTGAAAACACCAGGCTGCGTCTCGCGCGCTGTGGCCGAAATGTCCATACCAGGCGCCCTCCTTTGGCTGGGCGTCGCCCATGGTGAGGGGATCGATCCAGAGGGTTTCCTGCTCCGCCGGAGTGTTCAATCCACGATGCCATGCGCCGCGTCCTACGATCAGTTGAGGTACCCCGGTGTTTGGTTCGGTGGGGACGACACGGGTGGCGGGCATCTGCATGCCGTCGCTCATTTGTACGAGGCCTTTTTGGTTGGTGGCGTTTGAGTCATTGGACAGTTTTTTCCAAACCGCCGCGGGACGTTCGCCCTGTACGCGAATTCCAGCGAGATCACGTACAGCTTTCAAGCGCATGTCATCTGCCATCAATCGTCTAGCGCTGGCAAGATGATCGGCTTCCTCGGCCAGCAGGGTGTGAAGGGATATTTCATCAGGCAGGTCCAATACGCAACCGCTGGGAATCACCCGGGCCTCGGCAGGAGTCATGGGAACCGCTTCGCTGGGAGTTGGGTTGATCTCACGATCCAAGAGATGCTGTGCCATCCATCGCACTGCGGCCACCTGCAGGGGCGGGTGCCAACCGTGTTCGCCTGGAGCGACTTCCAGTTGTACATGGTCTCTCTGACCGGCCGCCTGATAGACCTTGCGCGCTTCGGCCAGGCAGGCTCGGGTTCCCTTGATGGGGAAGAAATCCCCTTCTACTGCGCAGATCAGGGCTGGCGTGGGAGCGCGCATTGCCAGGTAGTCCGCATGGTCCAGGCCCAGTTCCAAAGAACCCAGGTGCCACTGTTCGGCGTCCTGTGGACCGGCAGCTCCGGCCAGAGATGCGTGACTGGTCAAGTAGCACGACGGCGCAGCCGCCCCCAGACGCTCGTCCAGAGCGAACAGCTGGGCCGACTGGGTGCCACCGCCGGAGTTGCCCATCACTCCCAGACGCTGCCCATCCACCTCTGGCCGAGCAGCGAGTGCATCAAGGGAAATCATTCCGTCCCAGGCTTCGAGACCTGATTGACTCCAGCCCACAAGCAGCGCCTTGCCGCCGGTGTTGTTGTGACTCTGGGTGCCCCAACTTTGATGATCTCCGTTGGCCTTTCGATCTTGAATGCGCTCCCCCTGATCGAAGGGCTCGGTGACCAGTGCCACCATCCCACTTCTAGCAGTAAGGGAACCGGCTTGCTGGTATAGAGGATAGGACTTGCCTTCAAAGGCGTGCCCGCTGCAGATCAGGATGCCCGCTGTTTTCTCGGGGCAGGGATCGGGCAAATAGAAATGGGCGGGCAGAGTCTGCCCGTCGCGCCCCTGGATCAAGACTCCCTCAATGCGGTAGCCGTCTCGTTGGCGGGTCCATTGGCGCGTGACCTTGGGCGCAGGCCGATCCTCCGGGGGACGAGGTGCACATGCCAGGCGCATGAATCGCCGTCGTTGTGCTTGCCATTCTTGCAGGTCTTCTTTCTCGGAGAGTTTTGAGCGCTCTTGATCGCCTCTTGCCAGGGCGGCGCGCACATCGCGCAACAACACATCGCGGTTCACTTTGCCCGCTGAGGGGATTGCTTGGGCCGGGGTTGCGCTCCTCATGGCGTTCATTTCAGCTTGTTCTTGCCAAAGCTCCAGATGTCCTCGTCGTCCTCTGGCTTCGGTTGTGTACGGGAAAACTTCTTGGCATACAGTCGCCGGTTGTAACCCAGCCAGGAGGGTTTGGATATGAAAAGAGGGTTGCGTTCAAGGGTATTTTCCCAGGAGTTGAGCTCTTGCAGGAGTTGTAGCGCGATTTCTGGATGGTCCTGAATCAGGTTCTGGGTTTCGCCCACATCTTTGGAGAGGTCGAAGAGCATGGGATCAAGAGAGTTTGGGCGCAGTAGCTTCCAATCCCCCGAGCGCACCGCCGAACCACGCAGGGCCATTCGCCAGAAGAGCGTGGCGTGGGGATCGCCCTCGGTCTCGCCGCGTAGATAGGGGACCAGGTTCACGCTGTCATAGATCGGGCCGTTCTTCTTCTTGCGTCCCTTGCGTTCATGGCGCTGGCCAGGTCTTGGCGCTTTGCCCCCTGCAGCGGTGACAAAGGTGCTGAGTACATCGAGGGAGGACACGGGTCGGTCATATACCCGTTGCTTGAGTTTCATGGGCCAGTGCACGATCAGCGGTACGCGGATGCCGCCTTCAAAAAAGGTGCCCTTGGTTCCATTCAAGGGGGCGTTGACCGCATGGCTGACTTCCACCGATCCGCCGTTGTCCGAGATGAAAACGATCAGGGTGTTGTCGAGTTCTCCCGTGCCCTCCAATGCCGTCACCAACTTGCCAATATTCTCATCCATGCAGTGCTGCATGGCGCAGTAGGTCCGGCGGGTCTTGTTCTTGATGTGTGCGTAGAGAGCCAGATCCTCGTCTCGAGCTTGCATGGGCCCGTGGGGCGTGTTGTAGGAGAGGTACAAGAACCACGGTTGTTCGCTTTCTGTTCCAATGAAATCCAGTGCTTCCAGAGTGAACCAATCCGTCAAGTAGGGGGTGCGGATCTCAGTGGGCTTGTCTCTGCCTCGTAAGAGGTGATTCTTTTCAAGAGTCGGCCAGTAGGCGTGACTGCCACCGAGCATGCCGAAGAAGAAATCAAATCCCCGCTCCATAGGGTGATGTTCAGGGAGGATCTCCCCCAGGTGCCACTTACCCACGAGTCCGGTACGATAGTCCAGATCTTGCAGGCGCTCTGGCAGCAGGGGCTCGTCGAAGGGAATGCCGGCGAAATTGGCTTCCAGGTGTTCCGGCTGACGCAGGTTGTGTTCAAATCCAAAGCGCGCTCCATTGCGGCCGGTCATCAGGCCGGCGCGGGAGGGTGCGCACACCGAACTGGATACATACCCATTGGTGCAGCGTACGCCTCGCGCCGCCAAGCCGTCCAAGTGCGGGGTCTTGATCTGCAGGGAGCCAAAGCAGCCGAGATCGCCATATCCCATGTCATCCGCCACGATCAGCAGCAGGTTGGGGCGCGTGGGATCTTCGTGACCTCCAATAGCAGGGCAGCAGAGACCTGTGACCAGGGCAACAAGCAGAATCATGGGGCTCTGTCTCATGCGCTCTGGTTCAAACAACATCGAGGACCCCCGTGGAATCCCCATGTTGTTCTGAGTTGGCCCCAAGGCAACGCAGCAGATGCAAATGCAGGTTTGCTAGGGGCGTGTTCGGGAGACTTTGAATGTGCCGTCCAGGACGCAGGACTCCTCCCATCCGGCCGCATAACAGGATCGGCAGATTGTGGTGTTTGTGTGCATTGCCGCTGGCGATGCCCGAGCCATAGACCACGGCCGAGTTGTCCAAGAGTGAGCCTCCGACTTCTTGATGACTGGCAAGACCTTTGAGCAGGTGCCCCAGGACTCTGGCATTGGCGCGGTCGATGCGCGCGATGGACTTCATCTTGGCCGGGTTCTTGCCGTGGTGCGAGAGACTGTGGTGCCCTTCGTTGATTCCAAGTTCAGAGTAGGCGCGGTTGGATCCCTCGTTGGCGGTCAAGAAGGTCACAACTCGTGTACGGTCGGTGGCCAGAGCCAAGGTGATCAGGTCGTTGAAGATGCGCAGCCTGTCAAAGCGTTTGGATGTAGCATTCTTGGGTCGCATTTCGTCTGCGACCTCGTGCAGGTCTTCCTTTTCCAAGGCTGCAAGTTGTAGCTCCAATTCCCGAACCGCAGTCAGGTACCGCTCGAGGGTCTGGCGGTCTGTGGAACCCAGAACTCCGTGTAGTTTGCTTGCGTCCTCGCGCACATAGTCCAAGAGACTTCGACGACGGTGAGCGTGTTCTCTGCGCTCGGTAATCGTGGTCAAATTCGCTCCACCGCGGAACAGCCGGTCGAAGAGCCGGACAGGGTCGGTTTCCTTGGCAGCGGGCTGGGTGGCCGAGCGCCAGGAGATATGACTGGAGTAGGCGCAGGCGTAACCGGAATCGCATTGGCCCGAGGAGCGGGGTGCTTCTCCACCTACCGTGAGCGAGGGGAAGGGCGTTTTTCCTCTCAAGTGTGCCGCGGCCGCTTGGTCGGCGGAGATTCCAAGTTGAACCGCGCCTTCGGCCTTGAGGGGCTGCACACAGGTCAAGAACGCCGCGCTGGCTCGGGCGTGATCCCCGGGACCATCTCCATTGGGACGCGCCTTGTCTAACGTCAAGCCCGAAAGAAGCGAGATGTGTTGCTTGTGAGAAGCGAGGGGAAGCAGGGATGGACCCAGAGATAGAGTTGCGTTGGCTGCGGCAGTCGTTCCTTCAGGGGGGCGATGTGGAAACCACTCCTCCATGTTGACACCGTTGGGGACGTAAACATAAATCAACCGCTTTGGCGTCAGGGCAGATTGCGCCAACGCTCGCGCGGGCAACATGGCCTCGAGCAAGGGCAAACCCAAAGCAGCGCTGCCTCCACGCAAGAGTGCGCGTCGGTCTATGGGGTTGGTGCGACGGTGAAACAGGCTCATAGGTCTTGGGTATCCCGGGGCTGACAGCGGAACAGATCCGATAGAACAATGGTACGAACCAGGGTCACCAGGGGCGGATCCGGTTCGTGGACCTCTCTTATGGCTCTTTCAAGCGTGTCGAGATCATCCGGGCTCAACGGCCGGCCCACCGCATAGGTTGCCAAACTGCGAGTCAGGTGGGGCAGGAAGCGCGCATCGCTCGTGAGCATCTGGCTCAGGCCAAGGGGTCCATCAAGCTGCGTCCCATCCGGCAGGGTGCCTTGCTCGTCCACCTTTCCAACACGCGTTCTTCCCACCGCGTCGAAGCGTTCCAAGGCAAATCCCAGAGGATCCATTGCCACATGGCAGCTGGCACAGCCAGGTTCGGTGCGGTGCAACTTCAATCGCTCACGCATCGAGAGGCCAAGTTCCGCAGGAGCACTTACATCCAAGACCGATGTATCAGGAGCAGGGGGCGGGGGTGCGTCACCCAGTAATGCTTCCAAGACCCACTTGCCCCGCAATACTGGCGAGGTGCGCCCGGGATCACTGCTCGCTGTGAGGATAGCTCCATGACCCAGAATTCCGCGGCGGACAGTTTCAGTCAGGGAGTAGCGTTCGGTTTCCTTGGAGTGTCCCGTTGCGGGCAGTCCATAGTGGCCAGCCAGTTGTTGGTTGATCATGGTCCAATCCGCCCGTACGAGATCCCGTGCGGGCAGGCCATCCTGCAAGATGGAATGGAAGAGTTCCACCGGTTCAGTAAGCATGGCTTCGCGTAGTTGTGCGTCGTACTCAGGGAAGAGTTCCTTGCTTGGTGCATGGCTCTTGAGGCGCACGATCTGCAGCCACTGGGGTACAAAGCCCGCAGCAAGTCCACGCGCCCGCGGGTCTTGCAGCATGCGTTCAACCTCGCGCTCCAGCACACCAGTTTCTTGTATGGTGTTACTGCGCGCGTACTGCAGAAGCTGCTCATCGGGTAGAGATCCCCATAAGAAGAGGGCCAGTCGTGTGGCCAGGGCGGGGCCACTCAAAGGTGTTCCAGGTTCTCCGATCTCGCCTACCAACAAGAAGCGTGGGGAGGCCAAGACTGCTGCCAACCCCAAACGCAGACTCGCCTGGGGGGAGGGCTCTTCTTGCACCAACTCAAGCAAGCGTTGGATGTCTTCAGCACGGGGAGCTTCCTGCCAGGCCCGGTTTGCCAAGAGAGTCATGGCCGAGCCAAGTTGCGCCTGCGTCTCGTTCCCTTCGCCCGCCTGCAGGAGAAGTTCGGTTTGAAAACTGGTGGGAGGCTGAGGGTCCAAGGGCCCGTCAATCGACACCTGTTCCACGATCACATTCCGATCACGTTCCCGGGGATCCTCTTCCTTGGGCTGAAAATAGTCATTCAGGAAAGCAACTCCCACCTGGTGCGGTCCTTTGGTCACGCGCATATGCACGGTCATTGTTATTGCGGAATCGGGACCCTCGCCAGTGACTTGCAGTTCCTCAATGCGTTTGCCATCCAAGGTCAATGCCACCCAGGCGTGGCGCGTGCCCGCTTGTTGAGCCCAGGCCTTGCCGCGCAGGGTGTAGTTCCCATCCCGAGGAAATTCATGGGTCAGGTGCGCGATTCCCTGAGTACTCAAGCGTCCGCCGGACTGTCGCGGGCTGCTCAGTTTGCGTCCGGACGCTTGCACATGGGGTATGCGATCGGGTTCGGGCAGGCGAATTGCCTCGCGGGAAACAGAATCTGCCAGGGAAAGCCAGCGATCAAGCCAGGCCGCATCAAGTGTCATTCCCGCACCCACCACATCATAGACATGCAGTCCAGCTTCCATGGGCAGGGCATCGGCTGGCGTTTCGATGTCGGTCAGTGCCAGTATGGCTCCAGCGATTTCGCGTCCTGTGCGCCGTCGCAGAGCTGAGAAGGGGGCGCGGGTGACCGGCGTCGAGAGTTCTGGAACTTCGTCACCCAAAGAGTCCCGCAGAATGCCCAACATGGCCAAGTACTCCGAGCGCGCAGGCTTGGGTTCGGGATGTGGCGGCATCACCTGCAGGGACAATTCCTCTGCCACCAGAAGCCACTCGTCCCGGTTTTCGCCCAGGCCTTCGCTTTCAAGGGCCACCAGGTTCAAGTCCCCTTTGGGGTCTTCGATTCCGTGGCACTTGGAACAGCGCTGTTCGATGAATTCTCCCAGGGTTGTCACTTGCCCCTCCTGCGCCATCGAGAGAGGTAGCAGGCCAAACACTGTCAGGAATGGAATCAGACGCGGCACACCCTCAATCTAGTCAAGCTGCCCATGGCGCGCCAGAGCTTCACCAGCAGAAGAAACCCACGACTGCACTGGAGAGCTCTACCCCACTCCTGCTCGATCCGGATTGGTCGCGGACCTCTCTTGGACATACAAGATTTCCAGTCAAATTGAGCTGGCAGGATTCAATATGGGTGGGGTTGCTCAACGCTAGAATCCCGTCATGGCAAGAATCGAACTGATGACGCCCGATTCATGGGAACGTGTCCGGGATCTTCGATTGCGGGCGCTTCAGAACGATCCAGATGCGTTTGAGATGACCTATGAAGATGAGGTCGGCGAGGGAGAGGCCTTTTGGCGCAAGCGATTAGCAGCAGCCTGTACTTGGATTGCCTTTTGCGATGACGCTGAAGCGGGCATGGTCACTGGCGCTCCCATGCGTGGCCATTCTGATGCGGCAGGTTTGTTTGGTATGTGGGTCGATCCCACCTTTCGAGGCCAAGGGGTAGGGGTAGTGCTTGTGCAGTGTGTGATTGATTGGGCCCGAGCGGGCGGCTACGCGCGACTGCTGTTGGAGATGGGAGAACGGAACCAGGCGGCCAATGGGTTGTACAAGGCCATGGGCTTTGTGCCCACAGGGGTCGTTGGAACCCTTCCTGAGCCAAGGACTCATCTCATAGAAGTCGAGCTAGAGATCCTGCTTTGACTGTCGGGGTCGCGTACCGAGCAGGCCCCCCGTCTCAGGTATCCAGGGATGAGTGCAATGCGATGCGATTGCCTTCGCTGTCCAGCATCACCGCGCGGAATCCGTGCTCACCGATGGCATGGATGTCCTGCACGACCTTGCCGCCGGTTTCAGTGGCCTTTGCAACTGCTTCGCGGATGCGCCCCTCGGCGTTCATGTAGACCAAGAGGCCGCCGCTAGAGGTGATCTCGTCCGGGTTGACGAACAGGCACCCACCGTTTCCTTCCTGGTGATCGAGGACCCCCATGCGAAACTCAGGGGTCTCCATTTTGTGGACTTCGATGCCAAGCGTTGCAGCGTAGAAAGCGCAGGCTCGGTCGAGGTCTTCTACGGGGATGTCAAACCAGACGGCGCGATTGTGGGTGGAGTTGAAGTCGCTCATGGGGTTTTCCTGGGTTGGGAATGGTGTTGGCCTGATGGGATTGTGGCTCTTTGGGAGGGGGGCAGGTCCTCCCCGCTAGAATCACCCCTGTAATGGACTCCCAAGTCAGCATCGAGATTGACCGCCCCATTGAGCAGGTCTTCCACGCCGCGAATGAGTGCATCACCGAATGGAGCGTCACTTGTGTTTCGGATGAAATCATCGAGGACAAGGGGGGCGTGGGCACGACCTTTCGGATGGTGACCCAGGAACGAGGCAAAGAAATGGAGTTCACTGGCGAGGTCACCCGTTGGGATCCCCCCCTCCATTCGGCGGTCTACCTGGTGGGTACGCACTTCGACATTGACACTGAGTTCCGCTTCGAGGACCTGGGTGGAAGGACTCGTGTCTCTCAGCGTGCAGTTGTGCACGGCCGTGGCTTCACTAAGGTGGTATTCGCTCTGTTGGGCTGGGTTTTCAACCGTTCGAGCTGCAAGGCCCTCGACAATGAACTTGAGTGCCTCAAGAATTTCTGCGAGGCCAGGCCCGAGGTGTGAGTCTCAATTGCGCTGGATCAACCTCTCGTATTTTTTTCGATTCGGAAAATCACCACGATCAGCTCAAGCATGATTCGCAGACTGAGTGCACTCACAAGCGCACCGCCAATCACATAAGTAATGGGGTAGACTTCGAGGGGTCCGAATTGATACTGGGCCATCATCCGTGCGACCACGCCAGCAACAATCGCTGCCAGGCCCAGGATGTAGAGCAGCGAAACGAGTCTAAGTGTAATGAAGGTCTTGAATTGAAAGTCGAACATGCCTGTGAGCATAGTGCCCAGACCTCGGGGTTCCGCAAGCCGCGTTCGTCCTTTCAGCATTCAGTTTGCTTTGCGGGACCTGACAGAGGTGTTCGCCCCTTCAACTGGAGACCTTGTTCTTCAGGAATCGCGTTCGGTCCGCACCTCTGTCTCCCATTTCTCAAACTCGGCAACGAGGCGCGACAGCACTTGCGCTTTGGTGTCAGCCAGGTCCTTGGTTTCACCCGCGTCCTGAGCCAAGTCGTAGAGCTCCCAGGCAGCTCCTGCCTTCGGCCGGATGGCCTTGAGGGATCCCTTGTGTAAGGCTGAAGCCTTGCCGGACTGAAATGCGATGCCTCGTGGGCCCGGACGATCATCCTGCGCATTTCTTGTCAGCAATGGGATCAGGCTGACTCCGTCGAGGCGTCTTGTGGGAGGGAGGTCTCGCCCCAAGACTTCCGCGATGGTGGGTAAGTAGTCCATGGTGGAGACCGGGGCGGACAGTTGTCTTTGAAACGGAATGCGGCTGGGCCAGACCAGGAGCCCGGGAACCCGCACTCCGCCTTCATACAAGCTGCGCTTGCGTCCACGCAGCCCGGCCGTGGAACCCTCGCCACTCTTCGCATTGCCTTCCGGCCCGTTGTCGCTGGTGAACCAGAGCATGGTGTTGTCTGCAATACCAAGACTGGACAGATGCGATCGCAGGCGAGCCATGGATTGATCTACTGCAGTGATGATTCCGTAGTAGTCGCGCTGGTTGGGCTTGAGATCTTTGTTGTAGAGCTCGGTGATCTCAGTACTCGCCACAACTGGGCGATGGGGCGCGTGTAACCAGACAATCGCCAGGAACGGCTGTTCATTCGCCGCGGCCTCGCTCATGAACGGGAGGGCCCGGTCCAGGATGATGCGGCAGTCATCCCCTTCCAGGTTCTCGGTCACGATCTCGCCACTCTCGTTCCAGTAGCGAGTGCCATAGGGTTTGCCGTTCTCGGGGTTGACCATCGGATTCCAGGTGGGGACCTTGGCTTCAGTGGAGAAGCAGCGATCAAAGCCATGCAGCCAGGGTGGCGAGTAGTGTTCTTGATGCTTGGCGCGGCCGCCACGGTTGGAGTCCTGGACAGTCTTGGTCAGGGTTCCCAAGTGCCACTTGCCAAAGTGTCCAGTGACATAGCCCGCTTGCTTACACAATTCGCCCAAGGTGTATTCAGCTTGCGGCAGGTGTCCGTGGTTGGCACCGAGGATTCCCATGCGTGAAGGATGGCGACCTGTCAGGACGCTGGCTCGCGTGGGAGAACAAACCGGCGAGGAGGCGTAGAAGCGATTGAACTGAATGCCCTCCGCTGCCATTTGATCGAGGGCTGGCGTCTTGATGACCTTGTGTCCGTTGTAGCTCGTGTCTCCCCAGCCCTGATCGTCGGCCATGACTAGGATGATGTTGGGCAATTGTGCTGTTGCGAGGGGAGTTGTGTTGAGAGCAACCGTGCTGCCGAGGGTCCAAAGGAGTAGTAGAGGCTGGTTCATGGGGATCGTTCGGGTACTTCAGCCTACTGGGTACGCTCACCTGGAATGGGGTGCAATCCTGCGATCGGCGCTCGGCTTGCTTGCGTGGAGTCGGCTTCCATTGGAGCCGTCAGAATTGAGCGCTACGCAGGGTGTGGATCAATGGTTCATTCCAGGGTCTTGACATTGCAGTCCGCGAGAATCGAGAGTCGATGATCACTCGCCGCGTTGGGGGTTACATAGCCAATCAATGTCCCGCTGCATGATTGGCCGGCGTGGTTCGCGGTAAAATGGACCGCGCCATCGGATTGGATGAGCAGCTCCAGGTGCGTGGTTTGTCCTGGTCCCAGTTCAGAGATCGTGGTTTCGCCGCCTGGCCAGGTGATCGCCACATTGCGCAAGGAGTTCTGAGAGTCGTTGGTCAGGTCGATGCGCTCGATATTCATTCCTTGCGCTGTGATCAGGATACAGAAGAGCGCGACAGGAAAGTTGGAGAGCAAGAGAGCGCTTGCGCAGGTTGCTCTTGTGCGGATTTGTCTCAGACTCAACTGTGACAGGCGCGCACGCCTGATGAACATCACGATGGACCCGGCTCCCAGGATCGCCATGGAGAGACCGGCGAGGATGATTGCTCCACCAACGGTCAGCAGCAGGTCCATGCGCGTGGCGCGATAGGCGCCGAACACGCTGAGGCCCAGCACCAGGGGCAGGGAGCCGCAGATGATGGCGAGCAACAACCAGAACTCGGGGCGCTGGGCGGCTTTCGGCTGGGCATGGGTCATGGGCGTCTCTTCGTGCGGGGGGTATTCTGTCATGCGGCCCGCCTGCTGTGGTCGTGTCAGAGAGCCTTGGGGTTGCTGGGGCGTTCCGTTGGACTCCACACAGTGCCATTGCCCTGAATTGAGCATGTCTCGATCATTTGCAGTAGCTTGTATCAAAGGAAAACGCCATGACTCCCCTCCAAGCATCTCTCTTCGCTTTGATCCTCTTCGCAGTTCCTGCTCAGGCCGACATCGTTTGGACCGGAGCGGTGAGCAACGACATTTTTGACGAAAACAACTGGGATCTCTCGGGCTCGACGGTCACGGTCGTCGACCCCAATGTGACTATTGACGACAATGTGGTGATTGCCAATGCGGCCAGCCCGGTGGAGTTTCCGAACGTCGCAGGCCAGGTGCGCTTCCAGATAGGCCGCGGTCGGGTCATGACCCTGGACAATTCCACCCTGATCGTTCTGAGCAACGATGGGATCGGCGGGGCGCCCACTACATCGAATGGCCCCACCGTGCGGATGATCAATGGAAGTCAGCTTGTTACCTATTTCATTGTCAACGGCACTCACCTTGAGATCACACAGGGCTGTACGGCTACCTTTGGAGGGCCAGCAACTCCGATCAATGGATCAACCGTGGACTTGCTGCCTAACTCGGTCCTCACCTTCACGAACGAAACCGTCCAGGAATACATCAACGAACACTTGAGCAAGACCACGGTCAGTGGCGCGCCCGCCGTGGTGGGGGTCAACATCACTGTGGTAAGCGACGGTGCCGCAGGTTCAATCATTGAGGTGATCTCTTCTGTCGGAACCAATTACTGTTTTCCCTCGATCGCCAATTCCAGCGGGGCTTCCGCAACGATTTACGCAAGCGGCACAAGCGCGGTGATAAGCAATAATCTGTCACTGACTGTCAGCGGTATGCCTGCAAATCAACTGGGGTATTTCCTGTGCGGCCAATTCCAAAGCTATATCCCAGGCGCTGGTGGAAGCCAAGGAGCCCTTTGCCTGGTGGGCCGTATGGGTCGTTTTGTCAGTCAGATCCAAAACTCTGGGCCAGCCGGTGAGTTCAGTATTCAGGTTGACCTCGGTGCCCTCCCCGTATGGCGACCCCACGCTGTGTTGGTGGGGGAAACCTGGAATTTCCAGGCCTGGTTTGTCGATGGATCGAGTTCGAATTTCAGTGACGGGATATCGATCACGTTTCAGTGACTCAATTTGTATCGCTGCTTCCGGCAGGCACGCGAGAAGGTGTCTGTATCTGGGGTCACGATCGGGCGACCATGCCCAGAGGTTGCAGTTCCTGAGGAACCGTTGCGTGTCGCGTACCAGCGCAGTCTTCTTCTAGTGGGTGCTTGCAGGTAGAAAGAGGGATGCCCCCTCTCGTACACCCGTGCCGTCCACATGGCCACCGGCCTTGCCGCCGGCACTGGTGGTCACAATCGCATGCACATGGGAGCGTTGGCCATGGTGGGTTAGTTGCCCCGCGGCGTTCTCCGCGTAGAAGCCGATCAATACGCCTTCTGCGTTGGCATCGGTCAGGCGCCAGGGCTCGGGACCCTCGGGGTTGGCGATGGGACAGGAACCGTTCAGCACATGCAGGCAGAGGCCTTCGAATCTGCCTGTCACCCGGAAGGGGATGGCGGGAACAGTTCCTGTGTCGATTCCCTGTTCTTTGGCGGTGGCGGCGATAACCCCTTCCAATTCTTCCAAGCTGCTGATCGCGGGGAGGAAATACTCTTCCCATGCGGGAACCTTTGCGAGGGCCAAGAGCGTCGCTTGTGCACCGTCGCCGGGAGTGAGAAAGGTCACCTGATCTCCGGACACCGCCACTACGTGCGGCACACCCCAATCGATGGTCAGCTCACCAGAGAGTTCCGCCATGGCTCCGACACCGATCATGGCTGGATCATTCAACACTGACAACTTCACTCGGCCCTCAGTTGCTCCATTCCGCAGGACTTCCCGCATGGAGCCCCAGGAGCGGAAACCAAATGGAGCAACGGTTTCCCGGGTCAACGCGGCTGTCACGCAGTTGGCCAGGGAGTCGCTGCGCATGCCCGAGTCCTTGGCCATCTGCACACCCTCTTCCGGAGTAGCTCCTTCCTGGATCGCCGTGTGCAACCCCCAAAGAGCTCCCACGCGGTTGCCGCTGCCGCAGTGAACCAGTACATGACCGGATCCGAATTCTTCGAGCGCTGCATTGAGTTGCGCCGCATGGTCGGCCACCAACGTGTCGCCGCCCATTGGAATGTGCACATAGGCCATGCCCGCTTGCTCCACCAGATCACCTTCGTTTGCTGGGAAGGGCTCGCTCGTCCGGCGCAGGTTGACCACGAGTGTGTAGCCATCTTCGGCCATTGCGGAGAACTCAGCTACATCCACTTGACCTCCTCCCACTACGCCTGGAGCAAGGTGGCAGAAGTTCTTGATGTTCAGGGTGGGGGGCTGGGTCGTGCTCGCACAGGAGGCCATAGCGAGCAGAGTCAGGGCACCGGCGCGCCTGAAGGGGTTTCTCTTGGGGCAAAGGGTCATGGACTGTCGACAAGGGTTGAAGGAATTGGCGAAGCATTATCCCGATCTGAGTGCCCCAGGATACAGGTCTACTCAATAATCTGGAGCTCAAGTGAAATGTCCAGGCGAGCCGTGCACTGGTCTCTGTACGGCTCTGGTCCATTTCAATTGTGGCTTTTAGCCAAAGATGTCGCCTTGGCTGGTTAGATCCAGTGTGGAGCAGACGGGTCCATTTGTGCTCGCATGGATGTCACCCGAAGGGTCTCCTGGGAGTGAGCGGAATGCTGCAACCCAGCTCCTGGCCCAAGGCTGGCTGTGAAAACACGGAAAGCGGTCTTGATGATTTGTTGCATTTGTTCCCTCCTCGAATTTCATGAAGCCCAGAGGGATCAGTGCCCGGGCGACATGTACAGCGCGGAGGAGATTGAAAATGTGACCAGCTGGTGCGAAATACTGCCCAAACTCTCTTCTGTGCCTTCCAGGCGTGCACTCAGGCACTTGGAACCCTTCTTCTGATAGAATCTCCTTCAAGTGTCACTTCCCTTTGATCCTCCTGGCGAAGACGAGACTCGCTTCTTGGTCGCTCGCGCGAAGGATGGGGATGACAGCGCCTTGGAGGATCTCTTCAGGCGCCATCACGATCATCTCTTGTTGGCTGTGCGGTTGCGCTTGGGAGCACGCCTGAGGAGTGTGCTTGAGAGCGGGGACATCTTTCAGGCCGTTGCCTTGAAGGCCCTGCGTGGTCTGGACAATTTTGCGCCACGTGAGCCGGGCAGTTTTCGTCACTATCTCAACACGATGGTCACCAATGAGATCCGTGACCGGGCACGCTATTTCGGTGCTGACAAGAGGCAAGGTGGTCAGCAGGTTTCCCAGAGTCAGCTCAACGAACTGTCTGCCAGTCATTCGCCACAGGTCTACTTCGATGCCAGCGGCCGTTTTGAAGGATTGGAGCGTGAGATTCGGCGTCTTCCAGAGGAAATGCGTCAGGTTCTCATCTTGCGCACTGTTGATGGGCTTCCCAGTCGGGAGGTCGCCAAGAAGATCGGCAAGAGTGATGCAGCGGTCCGCAAGATCTACTCCCGTGCCGTGGCGCAGTTGGCCACACATCTTGGTGAAGAGGATTCCGCCTGATGACGGAATCTGTCGAAGATCTTGTGGCAGAATATATTGAACTCCGCGAATCGGGGGAGGTGATCCGTCCTGAGGAATTTGCGAACCGATACCCTGCGCAATCAAAGAAGATTCTAGCCGCCCTGCATGAAGTGCAGAAGGCAGAGCATTTGTTGTTGGATCGCAACCTGCCGAGTGAACGCTTCGGCCCGTACCGCCTGATCGAGTTGATCGGGAGTGGTGGGATGGGGCGTGTGTACTGCGCCGCGCATGACGAGCGGCCCGAGGAGAAAATTGCGCTCAAGCTCCTTTCGGCTCTGATGGCCGGCAATGAGCAGGCGCGCTCGCGCTTTGGTCGCGAGGCCCGGTCCTTGGGCCGACTCGTTCATCCAGGTGTGGTCAAGGTCTTGGGCCATGGTTTGATTGAGGACATTCCCTATCTGGCCATGGAGTGGATACAGGGACAGACTCTTGCCCAGGTCTTGGATGACGCTCGTGCCGGTTCTCATGAAGAGGAAGGGCAGGCTCCCAGTCAGGCATTGGCCGGTGCTCTCGGCTTGGAATTGCCCGGCTACTACTGTGTTGCGGATCTGGTTGCTCGATTGGCGCGTGCGGTTGCCGCTGTTCACTCCTCGGGGGTACTGCACCGGGACATCAAGCCTGGAAACGTGATTCTGCGAGGGCCCTGCGATCCGATCCTGGTGGACTTCGGTCTGGCTGCGTCAGATGAGACGATCAGTTTGACAGGGACCGGGGACTTGTTGGGGACTCCGCGTTATATGGCTCCCGAGCAGGCGCGTGGAGAAACGATGGATGCTCGGACCGATGTACACGCCTTGGGCTTGCTTCTCTATGAGCTCCTGACCCTGAAGTCGCCCCGTCCGGGAAATGAAGCGATGGGGGTCTTGCATGCTGCCATGAATCAGGCCATTCCCGAAGCACGTGGAACAGACCCAAGGATCCCGACTCCGCTGGATCGTATTGTGCATCGTGCATGTGCCTTTCGACCTGCCGCCCGCTATGGAACTGCCGCTGAACTGGCGCTGGACCTGGAAGCTTTTGTGACGCAGAGCACAGTCGCAGCCAGAAGCTTCAATGTTTGGGAGCGCCTGCAGGATGCATGGGTGTTGCGGCGCAAGACGCTCTTGACCGCGGTGGCGGGGTTGCTTTTGCTTGGGATCCTGCCTTTTCTGCGCGAGAAGCCTCCAGACCTGGATCAACTCATCGAGCGTGCGACCCTGGCATTTGCTGCCGACGACCTTGCCTCCACAGCGGCGAATGCGCAGCAGATCCTGACATACGATCCTGAGCATTCATTGGGTCTGTTCTTGAGGGGGCTGGCCTCTGGAAATCTTGTAGAGGCTGTAAAGGCTACTGAGTCCCCGCTTGTTGATTTCCTGATGCAGGGGCTGGTGCACTCTGATGGAAAGGTGTGGCCGCAGGCGATCATTGCATTTGAGAAAGCCCAGGATCTCGAGCCTGGCCTGGATCTGCCGAGGGTATTGCTTGAACGGACCAGAAGAGAGATGGCCGAACAGGCGGCCAGTATCTCCGGGATCGAGACCGCTCCGGCCCTGACAGAGCTGGGTGAACTCTACAACGGCATGGAAAAGTGGGTCGATGCAGAGCAGGTGCTTCGGCGGGCGGTCGAACTTGATCCTGATCTCCGGCTGGCCTGGAGGGAGCTTTGCGTGTCCCAGTATTTTCAGGGTCGATTCGACGGCGCTCTGCAGTCGGCGAGCCGCGGTGGAAGAAAGGTAGGCCTCAGCTATGCCAACACGATTCTCTTGAGAGAAAAGCACCTTGCTTCCGAGCATGTGCGGGCAGTCCTTGAACCAATCCTTCAGGCAGATCCCACAGACGATCAAGCTTGTTTGATGATGGGCTACACCTATGACCATGAGCACAGATTAGATCTGGCTCGGGGCTGTTACGAAAGGGCTGCCAATGCTCATCCTCATAATCAGGTCATCCTCGAAGCACTTGCTTATCTGCG
Organism: Planctomycetota bacterium; assembly: GCA_014238415.1. Classification (GTDB taxonomy): domain Bacteria; phylum Planctomycetota; class UBA1135; order UBA1135. The sequence goes on from JABABA010000029.1 coordinate 34,354, forward strand.
GGCAGGTGGAAAGAGCGCCACATGCGAAGAATGCGCCGCATGGTACCGGGATCATTCCGTTGACCTGGACTACGCAGAAGCGCAGCGGCTCTATATCAGGTTGATTCAGCTCAATCGGGGCAATTCCAATAGAATTTATACCTTCGCTGTTGCTTTGAAGCGACTTGGGTCTGAGGCCATCAGTGCTGCGCAGGATGTCATTCAGTCATTGCTGAATGAGGAGGATGTGCTGGCAGACCATGTGAGGAAAAATCGCCTCCTCAAGGCCTTGGATTCCCTTGAGAATTGATGCATTGGGGTGAGAGGCGGTCACTGAGTGAATCTGGTCAGAGCCCCGCCAGGGCAGCACGCAGGGCGGCGAAGGCCTGGGCTGCGGTGTTCGAGAGGCTGGGCCCGGCCAGCAGATCTACTTGCTCTCCGGGGTCATTCTGCAGGTCAAACAACCTGGGCATCAAGAGGTCCTGATTGACGATCAGTTTGAAGCGTTGTTCACAGGCCATGCGCCGCCAGGTATCCGGTTGCAGGTGGGGATCCGCTCCCGCCAAGGTCCCGCGCTCGGCAATTGCGATGGTCCCGGGCGCGCTGCCTCCTAGCAAGAGGGGCTCAAAAGAGACCGAATCAGGTCCTGCCAAGGGACCCTGGGGGATCCCCAGCAGGGCCAGCACAGTGGCATAGAGATCGACGAGTTCGATCACCGAGTCGTCTTGCCCCGGGACAATTCCCGGTCCCAGGGCCCAAAGCATCGTGCGCACTCCGCCCTCGTAGACGGTGCCCTTGTCTCCTCCCAGGGTTGCGGCCAGACCATTGTCGCTGTAAATGATGACCGTGTACCCCAAAGCCAATGCCATGGGTGTCAGGCGCGCGAGTTCTGTATCCAATGCCTGCAAGGCCGCACGCGCCCGGTCCCAGTTGAAGACCAGTGGCAGGGGAATCGTGTGCAAATAGCTCGGCGGATCGTGAAAGGGCTTGTGGGGCGCGTGGTAGCTCAGAGAAATCAGGTCATACCCATCATGTACCGCACGCAAGGCCAGATCGGTTTCACGCGTTGTGAGATAAGTGTTGGTCACGGAGTGCGAAGTCCCCGCTGCGTTCTCGGGATAGTTGAACCAGTCCCCTCCAGCTGGACCAAGATTGCCCATCACCCCCACATAAGGCAGCCATCCAAAAGCTGTAGGATGAGCAAGGGTATCGTCGGAGCAGAGGTGCCACTTGCCAATTTTCATGGCCCGTTTGCCGCTGGTCTGTACCCGTACGCCGAGGGGCGTGAAGGGTGCAGTGGGCAAACGATAGTCGTTCGTGTTCTGGACATTTCCGATGCAACGGACTTCGATTCGGCTGCCTCGAGCTCCCAGCTGTGCCAGCACCCGCGCTGGGGTACACATGGGCGCCGCATAGAAGCGTGAGAAGTAGCGGCCCTGGGCAGCAAGGCTGTCGAGGTGCGGTGTCGGTGTCGCCTGCAGCAACTCTATTCCGAGGTCGTCGAGGTCAATCACCAAGACCTTGCGCGGCCCTGCCCCTTGGGCAGAGACAGCGCTTCCAAACGCTCCGAGCAGAGCGATCGTCAGCAGGCAGGCATGAGTCGACGGCAAGAGGTCATCTTCTCATGGATGCCCTGATGCTGCCAGAGCTGTTGCTCCAGAACACTGCGGGAAGCCCCCGTGCATGTTTCAGGTTGAGATTCCTCCGCGCGGTCGGCCGTCTACCAGTCATCCTTCATCTGCTCTTCATACGCACCCAAGGTGGTAATCCAATTCACGCGGTCATTGTGCGAGTGGGTAAATCCGATTGATCGCTCGTGAGCCACCGTGGCCTTGGATCGATAGGCGATCACATAGGTCCTTCGCCAGCCGTCGGATGGATTGCCTGCGGATCCGTGCATGACCCACTCGTTGTGCACGGTGATCCCCCCGCGTTTGACCTCCACGTGTTCGACAATCTCATCTTCGCCAATCTCGGCGATCAAAGTGTGTCCTTCCTCGCGGTTCGAGTCAGCGGGACGATGAGGTCGCAGGGATCTTTCGGTTCCCGATCCCTTGATGAAGCGGATACAACCGTTGGACAGGTTTGAGTCATCGATTGCGAGAGAGCAAGTTGCTGTGCGCGTGTCAGGCGTTCCCACCGGCCAGTACCCTTGATCTTGGTGCCAGGCAAATGCGGCGCCGGAGCATCTGGGTTTCTTCGCCAGGAATTGATCGTAGTCAAGTTGTATGTCTGCGCCGATGAGTTGAGCTGCGATGTCGGCGGAGCGCTGCTCAAAGATATTGCCCTGAAGTTCCGGCGCATAGACCCGGGGCAACATGGCATTGATCAAGGCATAGTCTTGGAATTCTCGGTCATAGGGGCCACTCATGTCACAGAAGTCTCGCCCCATGGATGAGATTTCATTGCGCATGAAGCGCTCGTAGGCTGGCTCTATTGTCAGCAACTCCTCTTCCGTCAAAACATTGGGAATGTGCAGGTATCCTTGTGAGGCGTACTGCTCGATTTGGGCTGGGCTGAGAATGAGTGGATTCATCAAGGGAGAAGTGTTGAGCCTTGGCCCATTATTCGTTCCAGAACCGATGGGTCGTTGTCTGGAAGTACACCTCACCTGGTCGCAGAATCACCGAGGGGAAGCTGGTCTGGTGCACTGCGTCGGGAAAGCCCTGGGCTTCCAGGCAAAGGGCGTGCTCTGTAGTGAACAGTTGCAAGGCGGCTTGAGTGGTCCGCACCTCCATGCAGCGGCTGGACTGCGAACTCTTGAGCACCGCCGCTGGTGAGCCGTTGTCCAAGCCGAATGTGTGGTCGATGGGGGCCGCTCCGAGCGGCCTCGGCTGTGTGAAGTCAATGCTCGTACCGGCCACCCGATCGAGGCTACCGGTGGGGATCAGCTCCTTATCCGTGGGGGCATAGTGCTGTGCTCCGATCATCAGTTCATGTTCTTGGATCGGACCTCCAAGATTCCAATAGGCGTGGTTGGTGAGGTTGACAGGCGTGGGTCGGTCAGTGGTCGCAGAATATTCCATTACCAGGGCGTTGTCTTCGGTAAGCAGAAAGGAAGCCTGTACATCAAGCGTTCCAGGGTAGCCGCCAGTTCCATGAGGGCTTTGGATGTGGAAGTGCACTGACGAGGGAGTGTTCTCTGCGTTCCATAGGAGTTCATCCAGGGGCTCCTGGGAGCCGCCATGTAGGTGGTGGTTTCCTTCATTTCGAGTGAGTTCAAAATGTTCTCCGTCCAAGTCAAATGCGCCATCGCGGATCCGGTTTGCAACGCGCCCGATCGTGACTCCAGCAAAGCGATGGCTTGGGCGGGAGTCCACCACGTTCATTTGTTCACCGGAAGCGTCCGGGAAGTGCAGTTCCAACAACGAAGCTCCCCGCGAGCTGAGGATGGCCCTGACTCCGTTGGTGTTGCAAATAGAAGTGATGGATGGGGGGGATTCCATTTTGCAGTCCCCACATTAGCTTCTCTCGCCCGCCGGAACATGGGAAAGGAGGCAGGTCTCCTGGTGGGTCTGTATGCTGCCCCCATGGCGCAGCTTCTTTACGTGGTGGACCCCATGTGCTCTTGGTGTTGGGGTTTTCGTGGAGTGATAGAGCAAGTGCGGGCGGTGCATCCGGGGATGCAATGGAGATTGGTTATGGGCGGCCTTGCGCGGGATTCCGACGAGCCCATGGACGAGGCAACACAGTCCTACGTGCAGCAGGCCTGGCATGACGTGGCCGACCGAACAGGGGCTGCCTTCAATCATGAATTCTGGACAAAGTGTCAGCCCCGCCGATCCACCTATCCAGCCTGCCGGGCGGTGGTTGTTGCGAGGGAACAGGGCAGAGCTGAAGAGATGCTGGCGGCAATCCAGAGGGCGTACTATCAAGAGGCGCGCAATCCGTCTGACATCGAGACCCTGATTGCACTTGCTGCGGATATTGGCCTGGACCGTGAGGATTTTGGAGCGGCGATGGATGACCCCGCGACACAGGTCCTTTTGGAAGGGGACTTTTCTCTTCGCCGAACCCTTGGAGCCAACAGTTTTCCCAGCATCGGGGTGCGCGAGGGAGATCAGTTGCGGCTCTTGACAAGCGGCTGGTGTGACTCCGAGAGCTTGGCCGCGGCTATTGAGGAGAGCAAGAAGGGCAATCCACATAGGAAGTGAATCGTTGGACCAGAAGGCTAGGCCTTCTTGTCGAGAAGGCTACCGCTCTTGTGAGCCTATTCGAAAGACCGCCACGGGTGGTATCTGGGGGTAGTTGGTGATTTACGGAGGTGTGCAGTCTGGTTGCACACCCCAGACCCAGGGGTCTTTCTTGCTGGCTGCTCGATTCCATTGTCTATACTCTGCCCTGTGCGAGTTCTACGAAAGTACTTCACCCTGCAGGGAACGGTTAGCCGTTCCCAGTACCTGGGTGCGGGCGTAGGCCTTGCCCTGCTCAAGTACACTGTGGATGCGGCGAGCTACCTCCTTGTCATGAGGGGGTTCTGGAGTCCTTGGAATTATGTGGATCCAACTTTTTCCGGGCGCATGGGTGGGGTGGACCGTCTGCCGCCCGCGTACCTGGCGTTCCTGATCGTCTGGGCCCTGCCGTTCCTCTGGGTTGGTGTGGCCATGAGCGCACGAAGAGCGCGAGATGCTGGACTCTCCCAATGGCTGGGGTTGTGTTTCTTGGTGCCTTTCATCACCTACTTCACGGTGATCTTCTTGGCTATACGACGTTCGCGGCCTGCGGCCAACCCCACGCGCCGACCGGATGAGTTCACTTTTCGAACAGCGCTCTTTGGCGTGCTCTTCACCGTGTTGTTTGGTGTAGGGATGATCGCGGTCTTGACAGAGGGCATGCACTATTATGGCACCGCTCTGTTTCTGGGCGTGCCGTTCTTGATGGGGGCAGTGACTGGGTATCTCTACAACCTGCCCAAAGAACGCACGGTGGCAGCAACCCTGGGCATGATTGTGATCGCGTTGCTGATCGGGTTTCTGGCCCTGATGGCTTTTGCCTTGGAAGGGGCGGTGTGTCTGGTCATGGCCTATCCCATCGTGTTGGCTGCTGCTGCCCCGGGATCTATTTTCGGTCGCTCACTGGCGCGCATGTCCGTGGCTCCTGATCGCAGCCTGGGTCTGGTTGTCTTGACTCTGCCCCTTGGCGCCTTGGGTCAGCAGTATCAAGCTCAGCCCATGGAGCGCGAGGTCATGACTTCGATTGTGATCGATGCTCATCGTGAGACGGTCTGGGAGAATGTGATTGCTTTCAGCGACCTCCCGCCGCCGAAGGGATGGCTACTGCAGACAGGAATTGCCTATCCGCTCAGGGCGCGTATTGAAGGGAGCGGCGTGGGGGCCGTGCGCCATTGCGAATTCACCACGGGGTCGTTTGTCGAGCCCATCACCTGTTGGGATGCCCCCGCCCGTTTGTCCTTTGATGTGACAGAACAGCCGGATCCCATGGAGGAGTGGAGTTTCTATGCCCATGTGAATGCGCCGCACCTGGAAGACTCTTTCCGAAGTGTGCGTGGAGAATTCCGCCTGACTGCCTTGCCAGACGGCCGCACACGCCTTGAGGGCAGCACCTGGTACGTGGTGGAGATGGGCCCGCTGCACTACTGGAAGCTCTGGGGGGATGTGATAGTGACCCGGATTCACAGCCGGGTACTGCAGCACATCAAGGCGTTGTCTGAAACCCGGGGAAAGAGTGGCGTTGATCCCGGTGAGCATTAGGGCTGTCGAGCCTTGATTCAGCTAGGAATCCTGTGGATGCGAGTATACTCGGCCCCGTGACAGACAAATGGCAAGAGTGGTGGGCCTATGTGCTGGT
>JABABA010000002.1 GCA_014238415.1 Planctomycetota bacterium
GGCCAGATCCCGGCCCTCACCCAATGAGTAGACCCCAAGGTCCGGCGCGTGCTGAGCCTCAAGAGCAATCAGACGAGCCCATTCGCGGTTTTCGGGGATGTCCGGAGCCTCGCTGCTGAACGGCTCGGCGCGCACAGACGCATCGTTCTGAAAGTAGCGCGCCATCAAGGACACCCCTTCCACCTTATACAAGTCCTCACGATCAGTCTGGCCTGCAGGCAGACGCAGCTGAATGTCCGGGACCGCGCGATCCGCCGCAGGTCCGCTGAGCCCGATGATCGTGTTGAAGTCCAACACAATCACACCCACCACCGTGGCGACTCCCAGAGCAATACCGAGGGTCGAAAACAGGGTGCGCCCGGGCCGAGAAGACAGGCCACGCCAGGCAAGGGTCCGAGCCAACCCCATCAGATACTCAAGTCCTTGAGCGCCTCGTGGATCTCATCAACGGTAAGGCCAGGCCCTCGGAGTTCCGCATCCTGAGCCAACTCCCCATCCACCAGGAACAGCACACGATCTGCAAAGGCCGCGTCCCGCGGATTGTGAGTCACGAGCAGGACGCTACGCCCATCTTCGTCGCAACAACTGCGCAGGATCTCCATCACCTGGGCCCCCGCCTTTTGGGACAAGTTGCCCGTGGGCTCATCGCACAGAAGCAGAGGCTGCTCGCCCATCAGTGCGCGAGCGATCGAGGTGCGCTGCATCTCGCCACCGGAAAGTTGATGGGGCAGGGCGTCGAGGCGAGCGGCGAGTCCCAGGCGTTCGGCCAGAGTTGTCACCCGTGTACGAGCTGCGTCGGCCATGCCGTGCCCAGCGATGGCCAGCGGCAGCGCGATGTTCTCCTGTACGCTCAGGTTGGGCATCAGGTTGAAGAACTGAAACACATAGCCCACCTGCTCGCGTCGCTGCAACGTGCACCGCCTTTCTGACAACTGGGCGAGGTCCTGCCCCGCCAACTGCACTGTCCCCGCGGATGGCTTATCCAGCCCACTAAGCAAGTGCAACAAGGTGGATTTGCCTGAGCCGCTGGGTCCCATGACGCAGACGAACTCCCCGGACTGAACGCTGAAGGATATCTCCCGCAGAATGGGAACGCGCTCGCTCCCTTGACCATGGAACTTGTAAACGCCTTGGGCTTCGACTGCTACGGACATGAAGAAATGCTAACGCATCAAACCCCTAGTCCAATGACACCTCTGAAGAATGCACTGGCAGACACATCTCGTCGTCGCAGGCCTGAAAATGCATGGAAACCTTGAGCCCTGGCGTAGATGCCTCCAGCAAGCGCACTTCGCAGGTAAACTTCGCCTGATCTACATACCAACTGACCTGCGGATTGTTGAAATCGGGAACCGATACGGAACTGCACTTCCAGGGACTCACCATCTCGACCCCCGCAGGCAAGGTCAAGGCGGGATGCACCAGCGTGTACTCGCTTTCCTTGGGCAATTCAGCGTAGACGTGCCACCCCGAGTCGATGGTCAGACTGGCCTCAATTGAAAGGCGTCTGGGGTCCCCCTCGATGGGAGTCGAAACCACTTTGAGGATCGTGGGCCCGAACTCCTGCGTACCTTGACGCTGACTGCCAGCTTCTAGAGTGGAAGCGCCTGTCTTCTTGCCTGGGGCAATCCCCAAGCAAAGCCAAACCCAACCGTGCGTGACCGACTTCTTGCGATCAAAGCTCGACCAGGTCTTGGCAACAGGACCGAGAGCCTTGCGTGCGGCCCCCATGGCATCGATCACCTCTTGTGGAATGCCGCCGGGCTTACCCACATACTTGTTGCGTTCCTTGACCGCAGCGGAATAGTCGTCATTCAAGCGATCGTAGGTTGGCTTGAGTGCACGCTTCTCGGCCTCCTGTTTTTCCGTCAATGGAGGTAGTTGCCTGTAGAGCCATTGCACATCACCGATCAGAAGGTCCAGTTGGCCATCATTGTTCCAATCTGTGACGCTGACCTTGGTACGCGATCCCGGTGCCACGGGGCCGTCCTCCTCAGAACGCTCTTCAAAAGGAGACTCAGGCACCAAGACCTCTTGTTCCCCGTAGATTGGGTGGTTGTTCTCACCCAAGTTGCGGTACCAGTATGCACCGCCATGCTCGGATCCCACGAGCAAGTCCTGGACTCCATCCCCGTCCCAATCCGCATGATGAGCGTTTGAGCCCTTGACCTTCTTCCCTGACACTGTGCGCAGGGGAGTGGTCTTCACGGCCCAGAGCGGCGCTTGCCTGGTACCCTCGTTGACCACCAACTGAACTCCGCTCATGCGCGTACCAATGACAAGATCCAGGTCGCCGTCGCCGTCATAGTCCACCGCCTCGGGGGTCACAGACATGCCCACTTCCAATGGGTCACCCTCGCGATTCAGCAAGAAACGCCCCTGGGCAAAAGACATCCCTCCGGCTCCCTCAAACAGATAGATCTCACCGGTATAGGAACCGGAGAGAATATCCAGGTCGCCATCACCATCGTAGTCCACAAACTGTGGAACAAAGGAGATGCATCAGGTGGTGGGGATGCTGGCGAATTCCTTTCCCGCTCGCAGGTATTCGAAGTCGCTGTATTCGGGAGCGCTGTTCGTCCCCAGGTTGCGGTAGATACGCAACTTGCCCTCGGCAAAACCGGAGCTCCACTTCTTGCGCACGCCTGCGGGCAACCTCTCGGGGGAAAACTTGCCCCTGCCAAACTCTCCCACCAGCAGGTCTCGTCGGCCGTCCCCATCAAAATCCATCACCAGGGGCGCCGCATGCCCAACGGTCACATCGATCGCAGTATCCCCGCCGAGAATCCGTACAGGAGAAGCCAACCTTGGCCGAGCGTCTGCCGGCTCATCCTGTGGAAGAGGTGACAGTGAGAGTGCAGCTAGAGAGACCCAGATGAGGTTCGTCATGCATCGCATACTACCAGGACCTGAGACACCCCCCAGCCAGGGCTCCAGGAGCGGGTTCTCGGATAAAAGGAAGGCGGGGACCTGATTGCTCAGGTCCCCGCCGTCTCCTTCTTCTGACTTTTTCTCTCCTCGGCATCCCTAGGGGGTCTCACTCCCCGGTCCGGCTCAATTCTCTCCTTCGATACTCGGCTTTGTCATCCAGCCATACGAACTGGATGACACCGGCAGGAGCCAGAAGAAAGCCTGTCCCGAACTGAAATTCCGGAAGAATGAAGAACTGCTCCTCCCAGGGGCCTAAGGCAGGGGTTCCAGGGCCAAAAATGAGACACAGCCGTTGAATAGGGGCATTCTGGCGGGCGAGCACAGCATGAGCCCCTGAAATGAGGATGGGCCCGCTGGTCCCCACCAGCGGGCCCTGATCGACTCCATTCGGAGTCAGGATCCCCAACGCAGCCTTGCGGCTACGGGGGACTCAGCCGAAGAAGCCAAAAGCCCGAACGGGGAAAAAAGAAAGAAACTTCGATCGCTGCCTGGAGGCCCCTGGAGGGTTTCTTGGAGCAAGGGCTCCCTCAAACGGAAGCGGGCCTCCCCAAAGGAAGGCCCGCCGCCAGGATGGATTCGTCGTGATGATCGTCGCCACTTGTGCGACACCTCTCTCAGCGGCATACCGCCAAAAACCGAACATCACTTTCTTGAAGAGTGTCTCAACTGAAGATTCCAGAGCGCTGAGTCTTACGGATCTCGGACTCGTCGGCCCAGATGATCTCGCCAGACTCAATGTTGACACATTGCAGGACCAGCTGGAAGTAGACGTCTTTGGTCTTGATGCCGGCGGTCTCAAGAGAGCGGCGCTTAGTCTTGGTGATGTCGCGCAGAGATCCAAAGACCACCACATCCGCACCGAGTTGCTTCCCAAAGGCCTTGGCCTGAGCAGGGTCAACTCTGCCTGAGCCTTGCTGGAAGCGAACCTGCTGTTCAATTTCCCCTTGACCCTGGTGCTCGGCCACGATCTTGAATTTCCTGGTACCCACCAATTGAGCGGTCATCTTGTCACGCAATCCCCCTAGATCAATGTGCTCGCCGGTCAGGTTCTGAAAGCCGCCCATATACACAACAATGCGCTTGTCTGCGCCCTTGCCGGGGTGATCAAGGAATGCCAGTTGGGTGTCGGCTATCAAACTGTCGGTCATCTCCGCAGCAAAAGTCTGGAGGTCGGTGGAACCCCACTCTGCATTGACGGTCTCAGTAGCAGAAGCATCGCCATAGCCCGTCGAACCACAGCTGGCGAAAGTAAAGATAGATAGGATCAGAAGTGTTTTCATGGATTGGACTCCGTAAGGGTTCAAGGGTTTGGCTTTTGCCCGGCTTGTGAGTTGACCTGCTGGCCTCCCACTTGCCGGGCGTGAATGTCATGATTTATGGTTCGCGCAAAGACGAACATGGTCTCGCCAGGATCAAGATGCACGCGCCCAAGATCGGCCAAGCCGCCGCCAGGAACCTCCACAGCAAGGCTATGCTCGCCGCTGGGCACGAATATCCGGGCAGCAGCCCAGGATCCTGGCAGGGTGCTCCAGCAACGCAGGTCAGCGCGCTCGGTAGCCATATTGAACAAGTCTCCGATGATGGCTCCAGCCACGCCGATCTCATCGTCAAGCTCTTGACGCAACTCTCGCTTGATCACAGTGCGCACCAGTGAACGAGCAACCAGCCAGGCAATGCGATCCTTGAGACTCTCCGAAGCGAGACGCTCAATATCCTCCAGCTGAGCGCTGCGAACCGCATAATCGGACACATGCAGCGTAATTGGTGAAGCAGAATGCCGGCCATACACGATCTCAGGTAACGCGACGACCAAGAGCCCGTCATCAGTTGCCACCGTCAACCGCGCCTCTCTCTTCGTGGGTCCCATACCCAGGCCGGCAATCAGGATCACCCGTGCACTTCCATCGGGAACGGGGCTGGCCGTTCCAAACTTCGCTTCCCATTGAGCTGTGTCCTCGGCCAGACCGAGGGAGCGGGAAATGCGCACCAAGGACGGACCGTGCAATGACTCCGCGACGCCCAACTGGGCTAGAGCCTTGTAGTCGATGTAGGCTTCGTCCAGCTGACCGGTGATCTCGTGCCCAATTGCTGAAAGAAAGGTCGCCAGACCTCCAGCACGATAATTGCTGCCGTGGAAACGCTCTTCGGCGGCAAGCAGCCGATTTGAACGGCGCACCTCGACCATCATGTCTTCCACATTGCCGAGGCCAAGGTAGGCCAACCCCCAAAGCGCGTGCAACATGACCCGCTCGTAACCTTCGCCGACATAGTCGCTGAGTTCCTCACTCAAGGCCCAGGTGGACAAGCCTTTGCCAAGAGCCTTCGGATCCACAAGGGCGGCCTCTTCCAGGCTCCGCACCTTGCCAAAGGCCCGCTCAAAGTAAACCAAGGCTGTATCGAAGCGACCGTCGGTCAACGCCACCAGGCCAGCCTCGGTCCCGGAGAGAAAGGCCGAGTGAGTGTTGTCCCTATCAGCAAAGGTGATCTCTGCAGCGACGAAATTAGCCTCCCGAAAATCCCTCAGGGCCGCTCCCGTACGGTCCGAATAGGTCGCACAGGAGGCGAGCAGCAGGGCGAGGAGCGCTGCGGACCTGTATCTGTTAGGAGTCATGCTGTCTTCTAAAGGGGACTTGAAGAGGGCTTGCAGGGATTCTGAGGCACAAGGACCAGGACAGGTACAAGGACCATGCCAACCTCGAGGAGCCCATGCGTTGGGAGGTCACGATTATTGAGTGGATTGTAGCCGGAGGAACCATGGAACGGGGTTCAGGCCTTCGCACCGCGGGATCCCCCGCTAGAATGAGGCGCTGCCATGCGACAAGTTTCTGCGAAGAGCCGAGCCAAGGGCCAAAAGGCCACCATGATGGACCAATTCCAGGCGGCCAAGCGTGAGCAACCGGATGCCCTGTTGTTCTTCCGCATGGGAGACTTTTATGAACTCTTCGGGGCCGACGCAGAAATCGCCTCTCGAGAACTCGGCATAACCCTTACCTCGCGCTCAAAGGGCACAAAGGACGCTCTGGCCATGGCCGGGATGCCGATCAAAGCCCACGAAGCGTACCTCATGAAGCTGGTCTCCAAGGGCTTCAAGGTGGCGATCTGCGAGCAGATGGAAGACCCCAAGACGGTCAAGGGAATCGTCAAGCGCAGCATCGTGAGAGTGGTCACGCCTGGCACGATCACAGAAGAGAACGCCCTCGACGCCCGAGCCAGCAACTACCTAGCTTGTGTCTCGGCACAAGCTGAAGGACTGGGCCTGGTCTGGACCGACATCTCCACCGGACGCTTCATGGCAGAAGAGATCCCAGTGGATGTCCTGGAAGATGAATTGATTCGCATCAGTCCCGCAGAACTGGTCATGGCCGAGGGCTTAATCGATCAGTTTCCCGAAGTCTCTGCGATCATCGACCGAGTACAGGGGTCCCGCACAACGGAACGCCCCCCTTGGCGCTTCGAAAGCGGTGCGGCGATGCGTGCCTGCCAGGATCACTTCAAGGTCAAGACGCTGGAGGGGTTTGGATTCGAAGATGACTCTCCGGCGATCCCGGCGGCTGGTGCTCTGATCGAATACCTGAACGAAACTCAGCGCGGATCTTGTGAGCATATCCTGAAACTAGAGCGGGTCGAGAACGGATCGCACCTGATCCTGGATGCAGCTACCCAAACTACCCTGGAATTGGTCCTCACCCAACGCGACGCTCGCCGAGAAGGCACATTGCTGGAAGCCATTGACCGCACCCTGACCTCCATGGGTGGCCGCCTGCTGAGGGATTGGGTGCTTTCACCTCTGCGTGAAGTTGATGCCATCACTGCGCGACAGATGGGCCTCGAAGAATTCGTCGAGCAGCCCTTCCTGCGGGAGGAAGTGCGCGACCTGTTAAGAGATGTTCTGGATGTAGAACGTCTGGTGGCCAAGCTGGCAACTGGACGCGCCAACGCCCGAGATCTTCTGGCTCTGGCCCGTTCTCTGGCGGTTGTACAGCCCCTGCGCAAGATCCTGGACCGGGTCTATTCAAAAACCTTGGGCGACTTGCACACTGCTCTCGATCCGATCGAGACCGAAGTTCAGCGCGTACTGGATTCTCTGACGGACAATCCTCCGCACGGCCTGCGTGAGGGCGGATTGATCCGCGAAGGAGTCAATACCGAACTCGACCAACTGCGCTGTGATGCGGGTGATGGCAAGGCCTGGATGGCGCGTTTCCAAAGCGAGGAAGCCGAGCGCTCGGGACTCCCAGGTCTCAAGATCGGCTACACCAGCGTTTTTGGCTATTACATCGAGATCCCACGGGCTCAGGCCAAGAACGCTCCGGTCAACTACACCCGCAAGCAGACCCTCAAGAACGCCGAGCGCTTCATCACTCCGGAATTGAAGGAATACGAAGAAAGGGTGCTGGGCGCTGAGGAGCGCTCCCATGCCCTGGAGGAGAAGATCTTCGGAGAACTACGCGATTCCATGAGCACGGTCATTCCGCGAATCCTGACCACAGCCCGTGCCCTGGCCAAGATCGATGTGCTTGCTGGACTTGCCCAGACCGCTGCGGAACAACACTACGTCAGACCAACCATAGACAACGGTGAAAGTATCGTCATCCGGGATGGCCGGCATCCCGTGATCGAACAACACTTGGACGGAGAACCCTTCGTCCCAAACGACACCACCCTCAATCGGGGCAACTGCTCCCTGGGGCTGATCACCGGTCCCAATATGTCGGGCAAGAGCACATATATCCGCCAGACCGCACTGATCGTCCTAATGGCCCAGATCGGGTCCTTCGTGCCAGCGGGCAAGGCACGGGTTGGCGTGGTGGACCGCATTTTCACCAGACTGGGTTCTGCCGATGATCTGTCCCGAGGCGCGTCTACATTCATGGTCGAGATGGTGGAAATCGCCAACATCATGAACAACGCCAGTCCACGCAGTCTGGTGGTACTCGACGAAGTGGGGCGCGGAACCAGCACCTATGACGGACTCGCTCTGGCATGGGCGATCGTGGAACACTTATCCCAGGAGCTACAGGCACGGACGCTCTTTGCCACCCACTACCACCAGTTGACCTCCCTGGCAGATTCGATAACAGGCGTTCACAACCTGAATGTTTCCGTACGCGAGTGGGGCGAAGAGATTGTCTTTCTGCACAAAATCGTGGAAGGCGGTACGGATCGCTCCTACGGGATCCATGTAGCGCGACTGGCGGGAGTGCCCGCTCTGCTTGTGGACCGTGCGCGCGATATCCTTCGCCAACTGGAAGCGGGTTCCAGTGAGGGGCCGAGAGTAACTTCTTCCCGAAACGGATCCGCAACGGAACCGGGGTCCCAGCTGGGCCTGTTCGATTTGGAACCAAGTCCCGTGGAGGTTGCTATCAGGAAGCTCGATTTGGACGAGTTGTCTCCAATTGATGCGCTCTTGGAGTTGCGAGGGTTGAAGGATCTTCTCTAGTGTGGAGCGAACAATGAACTCGTCTCCTTTCTATCTGGTCCTCGGTCTGGCTCTCCTGCACTTGGTTGCCGGATGCGGCGATGAGTACTCAACGCTCCCTGATCTCAGCGGTACGACCGTGGCGCCCGATGTACTCGACCCAGCGGTTCAGGTTGTGATTCAAAAACGCCTCGAAGCCATCAAGAGGAATCCTGAATCCGCCACAGCCCAGCGCAGCCTCGGGCTTGCTTTTGAGGCGAATTCCGCCTGGCCCTGGGCAATTGGAGCCTACCGTCGAACTCTGGCCATCAACCCCGACGATAATGCAGCACGGTTGCATCTAGCCATCTGCCTTGGCCATGCGGGTGAGGATGTCGAGCATGTGGAGCAACTTGAGCGTGTAGTCAAAGCCGAGCCGACAATGGCTGCAGGGCTCAATCTTCTTGGTCTGGGCTACCTGAATGCGGGGCGATTCCAAGAAGCACAAGCTCAATTCCTTACCCTGCGCAATCTGTTCCCTAAGCATCCCCTGGGACACTTGGGCATGGGACAGGTGCTGCTCGAAGAAGGTGAAGCTAAGGATGCGCTCGAACACCTGAAAAAAGCTCACGATCTGGCCCCTGACGACTTGTTCGTAGGATTCATGTTGGGGCAGTGCCTGGCAGACATGGGGCGCAGTTCCGAAGCACTGCCCTACCTGAGTCGCGCCAATGATCCCATACGCCCACATCTTGCGGACACCCTGACCAATGAACTCGGCGGCTATGGCGTTAGCCTCACCGCCCAGATCGCACAGGCAAGCAGATACCTGGGAGTTGGCAACCGTACTGTTGCTCTCTCGATCCTTGAGGACCTGGAAGGTGACTACCCTGATGATCTGGCAGTACTGAACAACTTGGGGGCCGTCTACATTCAGGTTGGCCGGGACGAGGACGCCCTACGAGTGCTGCACCACTTACTGACGATCAAGCCGGATCACCACAGAGCCTGGTTCAACATTTCAAGCATCCATTACGACCGTGGTGTAGCCCTCCTGAACACAGACCGAGCTGCTGCGCAGCCTCATCTGAGCAAGGCCCTTTCCGCGGCAGACAAAGCCGTGACTCATGGTAGACATGTGGCGATAATGCACAACCAAAGGGGTAATACCCTGATGGCGCTCAACAACCCAGAAGAAGCAATTGCAGAATTCCGCGAGGCCATTCGTCTGGGCAGCACGGATGAAACGGTCTACCTCAAGTGTTCTCAATTGAGCTTCATCCAACAACGGCCGTCCGAGGGGTTTGAGGTGCTCATGAAGGCTGCCCAGTCACATCCTGACTGGTTCGAGGTGCGCATCCAGATTATCCCCTACTATGTTGGGCGAAAGGACAGCATAGGAGCGCGCAGCCTGATGGCCGAAATCGAAAACCTGGTGCCAGACGACCCACGCCTGACAGACATCCTCAACCTCATCCTTGAAAGTGGGCTCTGAATCTACTCGCCCTGCTCATTGACGATCCGGCGCGGTCGTTGCAGCCAAGTCCGGCTTCAGGTCATGACCACGCAGTGTGTCAGCAATCGGAGGTCCTTCCACTCCAAAGCGCGCCCATAGCGTCAAGTTTTGGTGCCGAATTGGCGATTTCAAGGGCTGCAGGCCTGCTTTCGGGATCATCCACCTAGGGCACCCTCAACCTTCAAAGGTAAGCTGTTCAACCGTGCGCGTTCCCAATCTCCTCTTTCTCTTCGCCATACTGCTGGCTGGATGCAGCGATGAAAGTCAGCAATCCACCGGGACCACGGGCTCTAGCACGGCAGGAGAATCTTCGGCTCGCACAACTCCAGGCGGAGTCGACGAACACTCCCAACAGGAAGAGGCGCTTGACCCGGCTGTTCAAGAAGTCATCGAGAGGCGTTTGCGTACAGTCACGCGTAACCCATCCGTCTCGACAACTCACCGTAGTCTTGGCTTGGCCTATCAAGCAAATGGCGCCTGGACGAGAGCCATCGCCGCCTTCCGCAAGACCTTGGAGCTGAATCCCAAAGACCACGCAGCTCGCCTGCACCTGGCAGTTTGTCTTTCACTGGCCGGAGGAAATCAGGAGAGCATTGAGCATCTTGAGCACGTTGTGAAAGCTCAACCTGATGGACCGGCAGGACTCTACCGCCTGGGAGTCGGCTACCTCAAGGCGGGACGCTTCTCCGAAGCACGCAAACGCTTTCTAGCCGTCAGCACGCTCATGCCTGATAATCCACATGGACATCTGGGCCTTGGTGAGGTGGCGATGGAGAATGGCAATGCAAAGGCCGCCCTGGTTCACCTGGAAAAAGCTCGCACGACTGGAAAAGGCAATGAGTTCGTGGACTTTGCCCTGGGCCAGTGCCTTGCCGAACTCGGCCGGGAGATGGAAGCTATGCCCCTGCTGAGCCAGGGCGCAGATGCAGCCCGTCCCCAGATAGGAGACAACCTGAGTCACGAAATGAGTCGCTATGGAGTAAGCCGCTCAGCACTCCTGGGGCGGGCTGCTGACCTGCACCAGGGAGGGGACCCCGCCTCCGCTATGGGGATCTTGAAACGCCTTGCAAAGGACTACCCAGAGGACTTGGTGGTACTCAACAACCTCGCGGCGGCCTACATGGCCCTCAAGCGAGAAGACCCCGCCTTGACAACTCTGAACCAGGTGCTCGAGATCAAGTCGACCCAGCACTCGGCCTGGTTCAACATATCCAGTATCCACTTTGACCGTGCGATAGCGGTAATTGAAAGCAACCCGCCAGCTGCACAGTCCCACCTGGTGAAAGCACTAGCTGCTGCCGACAATGCAGTGCGCCATGGAGGGCACCTGGCACGCATGCACACCATGAGGGGCAAGGTGCTGATGATGATGAACAGCCGCGCGGAAGCCATCGCAGAACTGGGTGAGTCAATCCGCCTGGGCACCAACAACGAAGATGTCTACCTGAATAGCGCCAAGCTGATGGTCGCAACCCAACGCCACGATGAAGCCTTCAGGCTCCTGCTCGGTGCCTTGCAAAAACACGCAGATTGGCTCGAAGTTCGCTTCCTCTGCATGCCGTTTTTCATAAATCAGAAAGACACGATCAATGCACGTCGACTCCTGCATGAAATCACCAACCTCGCTCCCAATGACAAGCGCCTGCCACCACTGCGCGCTTTGCTTACACGAAACGGTCTCTGATTCCCATGCACTCTTCTCAGCTGATCTGTAGCCTCGTGACTGTTCTCTACGTCACAAGCTGTTCCGATTCCCCATCCTCGACGCCGGTTCCAAAAACCCAACAGATCTGGTTCGAGGAAGTGCGAGAGGCCTCTGGAGTAGACTTTGTACACAGCCTGGGGTCCAAGCAACGATTCTGGATCCCGGAAGTCACCGGCAGCGGTCTGGCGCTTTTCGATGCAGACGGAGATCAGGACCTGGATATGTTCCTTGTCCAAGGAGCTGACCTGATCGGTGAAGGGGGGCCCGCAAGCAGTGACGAGTTATGGCTCAATCATGGGGACGGCACATTCACAAACGCCACCGAAGCTGCAGGCATCTCTGAGTCCAGCTTTGGCATGGGCTGCGCAGTTGGCGATTACGATGGAGACGGTGACCTGGACCTCTATGTAACCAACATGGGCCCGAATGTCCTCCTACGCAATCGAGGCGACGCCACCTTCGAAGATGTCGCCAAGGAAGCAGGAGTCGCCCACAAATCCTGGGGAACAAGTGCTGCCTTTCTGGACTATGACGGGGACGGGGACCTTGACCTCTTCGTGACCAACTACCTGCGCTGGAACAGCGACAGCGAAGTGCCCTGCAAAAGCAAACTCGGCTCTCCGGACTACTGCCATCCGAACAATTACGACGCGCCTGATGCAGACGCCCTCTTCGAGAACCAAGGTGACGGAACGTTTCGCGACATCAGTGCCTCTTCGGGCGTGGCAGAGGTGTTCGGCAATGGGTTGGGCGTAGCGTGGGGAGACATGACCGGCGATGGCTTGATCGATATCTATGTGGCCAATGACGGCATGGCCAATCAACTATGGGTCAATCAAGGCCAGGGCAAGTTTCAAGATCGCGCCCTCCTCAAGGGTTGCGCCCTCTCTGGAGAAGGCAAGGCTGAAGCGGGTATGGGAGTGATTTTCGAAGATCTCAACGGAGACCTGAGACCCGATCTCTTCGTTACCCACCTGCGCGCTGAAACCAATACTTTCTACAGCAGCGGGAGGCGGCGGTTTTCCGATGACACGCGCAAGACCGGCACGGCACAAGCCAGCACTCTGGTGACTGGCTTCGGTACAGGTGCAGCAGACTTTGATCAGGATGGAGTGCTCGACATCTATGTGACCAACGGTCGCGTGGGGGACGCCATGCCGCGTTTCTCTGATGAACGACCCCTGGCTGAACCCGACCAGGTGTTTGTAGGAACCGGAGGTGGCGTGTTTGAGGAACTGCAACCCCGTGGAGGCATTGCAAATGACTTCTTCTCCGTGGGTCGCGGAATGGCTCTGGGCGACATCGACGGGGACGGGGACATCGATGTGGTGCTACAAGACAACTCTGCCAGCGTACGGATCCTGCGCAACGTAGCCCCCAAGAAGGGAAGCTGGATCATGTACGACGTACGCACGGCCACCGGCGGTCAGGCTCTTGGCGCGAGGGTCAAGCTGACCCAAGGGGATCTTGTACAAGCACGCCAGGTGCAGAGCGCCTACAGCTACTGCTCCAGCGGTGACCCGAGGGTGCACTTTGGATTGGGGGCTGGTAGCGGCCCTCTTCAAGTGGAAGTCACCTGGCTGGATGGAACCCAAGAGCACTTCAACGGGTTGGCAGCGGAACAGGTCCACCAACTCATACGCGGCCAAGGGCAATAGATCCGAGGTCGGGGAAGCCGGCCGGGTTTTTGGGGCGGGAAGGCGCTATCCTTGAAGCCTGCCATGAGTGATTTCCCTCTCGACCTTCCTCTGCGCCCCCGTCGCAACCGTAAATCTCCCGGCGTACGCGCCATGGTCCGCGAGACGCGGCTTACGCCCGAGCAACTCATCCTGCCCCTCTTCCTTCACGAAGGGTCAAGCGATCAAGAACTGGAATCCATGCCCGGTTGCATGCGCTGGGGCCTTGACGGAATGATGCGCGAAGCGGAAGCCGCACTTGAAGTGGGAATCAAAGCGGTGGTTCTCTTCCCCAAGGTCGAAGAGCAGGATAAGTCTCGCACAGGTGAAGGGGCCATTGACGACCAGGGGCTGATCCCCAATGCCCTGCGCCGTTTGAAAAAGGAGCTCCCCGAACTGGTGCTGATCACGGACGTGGCACTCGACCCATACAGCAGCGATGGACACGACGGAATCTTGGGAAATGATGGGCGCATCCTGAACGACGAGACCGTCAACGTACTGGTACAACAATCCCTGATGCAGGCTGCCGCAGGAGCCGACATTGTTTCACCCAGCGATATGATGGATGGCAGGGTAGGCGCGATTCGAGATGGCCTCGACTGCGCCGGTCACACAGATGTTTCGATCCTTGCCTACACGGCCAAGTATTCCTCAGCGTTCTATGGTCCCTTTCGGGGTGCGCTGGATTCAGCACCGAAGAACGGGGACAAGAAGACCTACCAGATGGATCCCGCAAATGCTCGCGAGGCACTGCGCGAGCTGGCCTTGGATGAAATGGAAGGAGCCGACATTGTAATGGTCAAACCTGCAGGACCATACTTGGATGTGATTGTGCACCTGCGCGAAGGCACAACCTTGCCGATTGCCGCTTACCAGGTGTCCGGCGAGTACCTTGCGCTCAAAGCTGCCTCGGCTAGTGGTTGGCTGGATGAAAGAGACTCGGTCTTGGAGAGCTTGACCGGCATTGCCCGAGCTGGAGCCGACATGATCCTGACTTACTTCGCCAAGGACGCTGCGCGTTGGCTGCGCGAAGGTCGTTAGAACGGCCTAGGTATGGGAACCCTTCTGATCCCCGACCGAATTGTGACCAGGGAAGGGTTGCAGACCGGTCAGGCCCTGCT
This sequence comes from Planctomycetota bacterium, assembly GCA_014238415.1. GTDB lineage: Bacteria > Planctomycetota > UBA1135 > UBA1135. The sequence continues at coordinate 14,351 of JABABA010000002.1, forward strand.
CATCGAAGGCGGAATGATCGCCCGGCTGGGGCCAGTCGCTGATCTTCAGGGTCCTGAAAATAAAGAGGTCCATCTTCCCGACCAGACCCTCGCCCCTGGACTGGTGGATCTGCAGGTCAACGGAGGAGGCGGCTGCCTCTTGAACGACAAACCGACTCTAGAGGGCGTGCGTTCTCTAATTGCTGCACACCAGCAATCTGGCAGTACGACCATTCTGCCCACACTGATATCCTGCGACCTGCCAACCATGGTCCAGGCAAGAGAAGCTGTGGAAGCAGGCTTGGAACAGAACCTCCCAGGTCTGGCGGGCTTGCACTTTGAAGGCCCCTTCCTTGATCAATCAAAGCGCGGCGCTCACGCGGCCGAGTCCCTGCGCGCGCCCGCCACCGAGGACATGGAACTGTTGGAGCAAGCGAGCCAGGGAACCTTGCTCTTGACCCTGGCTGCAAGTCATGCCAGCGATGACTTTTGTACACGCATGACACAAGCGGGAGTCGTGCTGTCCCTGGGCCATAGCGCAGCCAGCGCCGATGAAGCAAACGCCGCCTTCGACAAGGGGGTACGCCTGGTCACCCACCTCTACAACGCCATGTCCCCCCTGGCCCATCGGGATCCTGGAGTGGTGGGTGCTGCATTAGCTGACAAACGGGTCACTGTTGGACTGATCGCAGACGGTCAACATGTACATCCCACCGCCCTCCGCGCAGCCTGGGAAGCAAAAGGGGAAGAACGCTTCCTGTGCGTCAGTGATGCTATCGGGCTTGCGGGTACGAACCTGCAAGAAGCACAGCTCGCCGGACAAACCGTACGAATCGAGGGCGGCCGCTGCGTCAACCAGGAGGGCCGACTGGCAGGATCCGCAATCGTGCTCAGCGACAGTTTGCCTATCCTGGTGAATGAGGTGGGGCTGACCCTGCCACAAGCGCTGGGCGCCTGCGCCACGGTGCCAGCAAGGGTGCTGGGCCTGAGCGATCGGGGCACAATTCACCCTGACCTGCGTGCGGACTTGATCGCCCTGGATCAAGACCTTGTGGTCAAGTCCGTGTGGGTCGCCGGACAGCGCCTGACCTAGGGACTGCCCTACCCACTCACTCGCTCGACTCTTCAGATTCGTCAACGGCCCCGCCCTTCTTGTTGGCGCTTTTCTTGGCCGTCTTCTTCTTAGCCGTCTTCTTTTTGGCCGTCTTCTTTTTGGCCGTCTTCTTCTTGCTGACTTTCTTCTTGGCAGCTTTCTTCTTCTTGGCCTTCTTCTTTGTTTTCTTGCGGCCCTTGCGTTCTTTGGCTGCGGCAAGCACATCCAGGGCTCGGTCCAGAGGAAAGTCCTTGGGCTCACCCGATTCCTTGGGCAAGGACCCATTGTTCTCGCCGTCGGTCACATAGGGGCCATATCGACCGTCCAAGATCCTGAGTTCCACACCATCGAGTTCCTTGACTTCTCCATAGGTATGCAGGACTTTTGGCTGCTGTCTGCCACGAGTCGCTCGTGGCTCGGCCAAGAGCTGCAAGGCACGGGCCAAATCGACGTCCAATACGCTGTCTGTGTCTTTCAGACTGCGAGAATCCTTCAAGCGGGTAATGTAGGGGCCGTAACGACCGAGGCGCGCCACAACATCCTCTCCAGCCTCATCCTTGCCCAGAGTTCGTGGCAGGGACAGCAGGCGCAAGGCCAGCGGCAAGTCCACGTCCTCCATTTTCATGTCCTTCAGGAGGGAAACCATCTTGGGCTTCTCTTTGCTGCCTTCCTCCTGATCCCCGAGACGCACATAGGGGCCAAAGCGGCCGGACTTCAAATAGACCGGTAGTTTGCTCTCAGGGTCAGTGCCAATGGGCTCGTCGCCAAGAGCCTTGTCATCGATCAGTTTCAAGGCCATGGATACGGTCAGCTCATCTGGGCAAACACCGTCTGGGATCGATGCGGACATCTCACCGCACTGCACATAGGGGCCAAACTTCCCCACCCGAGCGACAACGCCCTCGCCCTCATCATTGACACCAAGAGGAATCGTATTGATCTCTCTGGCATCAACCGTTTCCATGACATTCTCAAGCAACTTCTTGAGGCCCGGACGACCATTTCCAAAGTAGAAAGACTTGAGATAGGGCACTCGCTTGGCTTCACCCCTGGAAATCGCATCCAGTTGGTCTTCAAGATCCCGAGTGAATTTGAGATCAATCAGTTCTTTGAAGCTCTCCTCCATGAGCCTGACCACTGCAAAAGCGGTGAAAGTAGGCACCAGGGCAGAGCTTTTCTTGAAGACATATCCACGGTTCTGGATCGTATCGATGATTGAAGCGTAGGTGGAAGGACGACCGATGCCCTCTTCCTCCATGTACTTGACCAGACTGGCTTCGGTCAAGCGCGCCGGCGGCGTAGTGTGGTGCTCTTCAGCGGCAAGAGCGTCCAACCCAAGTGCCTGGCCGACCTTGACAGGGGGCAAGACAGTCTCTTTGTCGCTTAGCGCAGCGCTTGGATCATCCGTGCCTTCCACATAGGCACGCAGGAAACCCGGCTGATCCCAGACCGTGCCGGTAGCTTGAAATACAACCTCGGTGCTGTCTTTCACCTGGCCGCCTACCCTCAGGGTCATGCGACGTCCAACGGCGTCCTTCATCTGACTGGCCAGAGTTCTCTTCCAGATCAACTCATAGAGCCGCGCCTCATCACCACCAAGCTTGCTCTTGACTGCATCAGGATGTGGTGGGGGATCACCGGCGGGTCGGATGGCCTCGTGCGCCTCCTGAGCATTTTTCACCTTGCCCTTGTAGGTGCGCGGCTTGTCCGGCAGGAACTCCGCGCCAAAGGCCTCAGTAATGCGGGCTCGTGTCTGCTCAATTGCCAGATCGCTCAACATGACCGAATCGGTCCGCATGTATGTGATGAAACCGTTCTCGTAGAGCTTTTGAGCTGCACGCATGGTTCGACGAGCGTCAAAGCCGAGCTTACGGCTGCCTTCCTGCTGCAACGTGGAAGTAATGAACGGCGCGGCAGGCTTGCGCGAAACCGGCTTCTCGTCAGCCGACTGTATCTCGAACTTGGAAGAGCCCAACTGACTCTCCAAATCCTTCGCACCTTCGGCAGACAGCAATGCAACCTTGCCCTTGGCATCCTCAGTCAATTGCCCCGTATCCGGGTCAAAATCCCTGCCAGCGGCTACCCGTTTGCCATCGAGACTATTAAGTTTTGCGGAGAAGGCACCTGAACCTGCGGTGAAGGTCGCGCTCAAGTCCCAAAATTCCGCTGAGCAGAATTTCATGCGGTCGCGCTCTCGCTCCACTACCATGCGCACCGCTATGGATTGAACACGCCCTGCGGAAAGCCTTGGTTTGATTTTTCGCCACAGAATTGGCGAAACCTCGTAACCATAGATCCTGTCAAGCACACGTCGAGTTTCCTGGGCATCAATAAGCGAGGTGTCAAGCTCACGAGTCTGAGAAAGGGCCTCGTTGATCGCACTCTTGGTGATCTCGTGAAACACCATCCGCTTGAAAGGCACCTTGGGATTGAGCAATTCCAAGAGATGCCAGGAAATCGCCTCGCCCTCGCGGTCTTCATCTGTAGCCAGCAGCAGCAAATCCACTTCCTTGAGTTTCTTCTTCAAGTCAGCGATACGCTTCTTGGCATCACCACGCACCACATAGAGAGGCTCAAACTCCTCGTCGACCTTTACGCCCAAGCTGGCCCATTTCTCGCCCTTGTACTTGGCGGGGATCTCATCCGCCCCATGGGGCAGGTCCCGCACATGACCCACCGAGGACTCCACCGTGTACTTGTCAGGCAGCCCCTTGAGGAAGTTCCGCAGGGTCTTTGCCTTTGTGGGTGATTCGACAATTACGAGAATTCTTGACATGATGTTGCAGCCTCGGACTCCCAGCGTCGGGCTGAGGGCGCGGATTCTAGGGGGACTCTAAGCATGTAGGGCAAGCCTGTACGCGGAAACCGCACTCTGAGCCCCATCTCGACGAGGACACAACCTCATGAGGAGCAAGGACTTAGAAGGAATCCAGAATTCTTGGAGCGAGACCGCCGCAAAAGCCGACCTGGGGGACCTCCCCGTCCCCACCCCTCTCCCACCTGCTCATGAATGCGTCCTTCCCTGTGGGCACTATATATAAGGTCCAGACTACGGATCAGCTGCCCGCGGCAGCTCGTTCAGCCCTGTTCCTGGCGGAGGCTTCATGCATGCTACGCAGGATGCTCCTGCGGGCTGTGCGGTGGGCTGGCATGTGCTCGAGGAGTTCCACCATCTTGTCCGCCACGATGGGCCAGGCTGCCACCTCCCGGGCCCACAGATGAGCTGCCTCTTCCATGGTTGCCACCCGCATGGGATCGCGACATAACTCGGCCATGGCCGTAGCCAAGAGGGACACCTCGCCTTCCCCAATCGACACGCGCTTGACCGCCTCGTCTGGAAACTCCACCCATTCAGGCAGGTCCGAGATTATCAGCGCCCGCCCAACCCCCAATGCACGAGCCGCGCCTCCGCTTGTTCCCAAGGATGAGGGACCCCGCAAGTGCACGCAGAAGTCCGCCGCCTCCATCCAACGCACGGCATCATTCTCTTCAAGCCAGCCGGTGATTGTCACCAGATCCCCAATGCCGAGTTCTTGGATCAACGCCTCCACATCACATGATTCCGTCTTCAGAGCTCCGGCCAATACGAGTTGGGGCTTGTCCTGCCCAGCGGGGTCCTGTTGCAGGATCTGGGCAAATGCCCTCAGCAGGGGCTCGGGGCGTTTGTGTTCTTGAATCGCCCCGAAGCTCACAATCAAAGGTCCGGGCCTCGTCCAAGCCAGAGCCTGACGCGCCGCTGCCCTGGCTCCGTTGTCTATGGCCTGGGGTTGAACCCCGTGGGGAATCACCCCGATTGGTGTGGGCGCATTACGGTCAAGAGTAATTCGTCGACCGACTTCGGCAGAGTGCACGAAGAAACCATCAGCCCAACGAACGATGGGCCTCTGAAATGGAAGGAGAAACCGCGCATCAGAAAGCTGGGGACCAGTCAGGGGCAGGAGAGCTGCGGCAGCAATATCAAGAGACTGCCATGCTCCGTTTACATGCCCACTAACCGAACGCACAAACACTCCGAGCTCACGCAAGTCGTTCACTACCGGCTTGCGCCCACGAACCCTGAGAGCAAGCTCTGGCTGCGCCTTGGGATCAAGGTCCAGGGTCTGTTCCCCATCCGATGGTCCCGTCAGTGAAAAGACCTCAGTCGCCCCCTGGGTGACGGTCAAATGATGGTTTCTAGGCAGGTACAGCCCGAGTCTCAGCCTCTCGGTTCCAGCCAGCACGCGCAAGCCCGCACGTCCGGCTGCCCAACGGCCGTCCTTCTCAACGGCATGCCAACCATGCAACAACGCCCCCGCAGTCCCTGTTCCAACGGAATCAGCTCCGCGCTTGCGAGAATCGAGGGCCTCACGCCAGATCGCCCGTTGCCTCATACCACCGCAGCGCATGGCAGCGAGTTGACCACGCCAGCCTCCCCGCTCTAGCTGGGGATAAGCGGCGGTGATCAGATCAAATAGAACCCAATCATGCAAAGTCACTACGCCGCCCAAGCGGCGTAGTGCAGGAATCATGAAGGCGTGAGACCGTTCGTTGCCCACCTGAAAGAGAATGCGCTCGGCACTCTTGGGGGTCAGCTTGGCAATGGGCTGGGCTTCAAAACCACACCAGCTCTTGTCGCCGGAATCATCCGGCAGGAAAGGCAGCAGGGTGACGCGCTCGCCCAAGAACCTGCCCAGGGTCTGGGTGTAGTCGCCAATCCCCGAAGGTAGGGACTCGGACGTGGTAACCAGCGCGAGTCGCATGAATATTCAACAGGTGGTCAGAATCTCTATGCCGTCATTGCCCACATACATGGAGTGTTCGGTCTGTGCGACCATCACACCATCTTCTTCCACCAAGGGAGGGTAACGCACAAGCGAACCCTGGCGCGCGAGCTTGCCAAAGGTCTCTTCAACAGCCTTTTCAGGGAAATCCCTGAAGTACCGACGGGCGAAGGGCAGACCACGCCAGGATTGAATTGCGCGCAAGACCCCCTTGTCGAGACCCTTGGCGCGCATAGGCGGGCGAGACATCATGAAGACCTCAGCCTTGCCCTTCTCATGGATATAGCCTCGACCCGTACTCGCGAAGGGTTCAATGGCAATTACAGATCCCACGGAAATGCGACCACCGCCGCGCTCCCCGTAGTTGGGAATCTGGGGCGCTGTATGCACCTTCCAACGAGCAAGGCCGTGCCCTGTCAGATTGCGCACGGGCTCGAAACCCGCAGCGTTGATCGTGCGTTCTACTGCAGCGCCGACTTCCCCAGCCTTGATTCCGGGTTCCATGGCCGCAATGGCCGCCGTCAGCGCATCAGAAGAGGCTTTGACCAGGGATGCCCAACGGCCATCAGTGGAGAGGTCGACCGTACAGGCGGTGTCCCCGATGTAGCCGTCCACATGCACACCAACATCAACCTTGACACAGTCGCCTTCCTCGTAGGAGGTCTCGTCATTGGGGGGCGAACAGTAGTGCGCGGCGATGGAATTTCGCGAAGACTGGGCGGGAAAGGCGGGCGCGGCCCCGGCCTTTGCGATGCGCTCTTCAACGCCCTCAAGCACATCGCGCATCAAGACCCCAGGCTTGATTGACTCGCGTGCCCACTCACGGCACTCGGCTGCAATGCGACCTGCTCGTCGGTGACACTCCAATGCGTATGTCTCCATGGGCTGATTGTACCCCCCAAAGGCACGTCTCCTGGGAGCAGGCTCCTCTCAAAATGGGGCACAACCCCAGTTCCTACAAGCTGGAAGGGAACTGGAACTGCGCACGGCCGAAAACTCAATGGTGAAGCAACTCCTCAGAATTGGCCGCCTGCTGCTCGCCAGCACCCTTCTCGCCAGCTGCGTGACGGAGTTGGAGTCCAGACCCTTTCATGGGGACGGAACACTGATCCAGAGGGCCGAGGCCACTCAGGTCTGGCGCGCGCGCTGTGCCGGGGAGTGGGTGGCCATCGTCCGCCAGTATCTTCTTCAGTCAGGGAACTCCCATGTGGTGGTACAGAACCGCTGGGGCCAGGACCTTGGTCTGGTGGATTCCCTGGGACGGGCCTGGGTCTATCGCGCGCATCAGGAGCCCGCCTGGGTGGGTTCGGGAACCGTGCTGCAGGGAATCAGCTGGATCCTCGACTGCGGCCCGATCGAGTTGGTCCCTGGACCGAAGTAGCGCCCAATAAGCAACATCCTAACGGCCAGGGCACCCGCTTCCAGTGCGGCTGAAGAGGCCCTCAGCCTTCCTCGACTCCTTACTGGGGTTCCTAGGACCTTTTTTTGGCCCCACAAGACCGCTGAGCCACGGAATCGACTTACAGGCCCGGTTCCCCTCAATCCAGGAGCGCAGATGGCCGACACACTTGATGTAAGCACTCCCAGCGCACTTCTTCCCGCACCTGGACCCCCAAGATGATCAAGCTTGAAATAGGCGAACGAGTCGGTTCCTACCGCATCGTGGACTTCATTGCCCGCGGCGGATTCGCCCTTGTATATCGCGCTGAGGACGAGAACGGCGAACAGGTCGCACTCAAGATCGGCGACGTAGCTGGCGGCGGCAGGTATGTGACCCGCTTTCTGGAGATTACAGACGCGCGCCAGCCAGAAGGGATCAGCCCGGACGAAACCCCTGGCGAGGCAATCTTTTTCCGCCAGGACGGAGTACGCATCGACTTCTTGGATGTGCATGAAATCGACGACCTGATCAAAGCCGAGAGCAAGATCTTGCGCGACTGCAAGAGCCCCAATGTGGTCAAGGTACGCGAATGCTTGAAACACGAAGGCCGCCCGGTACTGGTCATGGACTTTGTGCGCGGCAAGACACTGCGCGAAAAAGTGCGCGCCCTTGAAGGCATTCGCTTGAACTGGTTCCTGACTGCTGTGCGCTCATTGAAGCGCCTCAAGGCCAAAGGCAGCCTGCCCTTCCACGGGGATCTCAAGCCCGAGAATATCCTCATCAAGCCCTCCGGATCAGTGGTCATGATCGACCCTGCCCTGCGCGGAGACGAGCGTGATGTGATCACCACAACGCCACACTACAATCCGCTGCTCCTGCGAGACTCCAAAGCAGATGTGATGGGTATCGGCGTGATGCTCTACGAGATTCTGACAGGTGTCCTGCCCTTCGAGGAAGTCCCTTGGTCCTTTGCGGGCCGCGAGCAAGGGGGCGAGGTGGAACGCTTGTCACTGAGCTACTTCCTTTCCTACACGCCGCCCAAGGATCTCAACCCAAACACCCCTGAGCCCCTCGCTCAGATCGTGTTCCGCTGCCTTACCGTCACTGACTACGGACTCGACGAGCTAGAAGCCGATCTGGTGGACTTCCTGCGAAAGGAATGACACTACCGCCCCCCGGCACCTTCAAGGACCCCCACCGACTCACGTTGGCGGGGGTCCTTGACACTAATGGGTTACCAACCAGCTCACTTCTCTGCCGGTTGCCACAAGTCTCCACGACAAGAATCGCGTCCTGTTACAACGAAGGTGCGGGACAGAGCCTGACCACTGCTCACCACCTGGCCCCCATGAGAGAACAATCGGGCGTCGGCATCGGACCAACTCGCTCGCTGTGCCAGCAGGTTCCCCCGCTCCGGATCGATGAGAACCACCAGACCTTCACGAATAGCTGCCATAGGAAGCTCGCTGTCAGGGGGCAGCAGATGGCTCATGGATTGATCGCAGGTTTTCAGGAGAGAGGGCGCTGCTTCCACCGAAAACAAGCGCGCGTCATGGGTCATGCCCCAAAGGGTCATGTATTTTCCCGAGCGATCAAAAGTCGGGAGCATGGAACTCGGATTCCCTCCATCTTCTTCAATTGACCAGGCCAGCGCCCATTCATCACGCACCCGCCAGAGATAGGTCACAGCCCAATCTCCGGATGTAGCCACAAGTTTCTTGCCATCTGGAGACAGACGCAAGACTCGCAGTTCACCGCCAAAAACAAAATCCCCTGGGCAATCCAGCACACGTCGTTGCTCAAGTTCCGGGCCTTCAAGGATCAACAGGCTGACTTTCGGATCTGAGGAGCCAAAGGGGCTTCCACATCCAATGCCAACCCAACTGCCAGTCGGCTCGACCAAGAGACTGGCGCCTCTCTGATCCGGAGGCAGACCAACCTTGCTCATTGTTCCACGCCTGATCATTGTCACCTGCGCCTCTTGATCCAGCAGCAGAATGAGTGAACCGTCGCCCACAAGGGCTGCTCTTGTCACCGGCCCCAACGCAAGATCTACGGGGGGCTTGCCTGTTCCCGGAAGCCAAAGGTGTGCTCCGGATCCCTCGGACCCTGTCCTGCCCGGCCCCAACATGACCTTACGAGTTCCGTGCAGGATGACCGCTCGTCCATCACCTGAGAAAGTTGCGCCAGCCCCACAAGGCTCATCTCCCAGTTGGCTCAGGTCTTTCAGGTCGTAAAGCAGCGCTCGACCGGCACGAGTCTCGCAAAGAACCCGGTCGCCTCCAGCGCTGGCCAACCGCAATCCAGATCCCAAGGTCACGCTCTTCTGCACTTGCAGAGTACGCGGATCCAATAACTCCAAGAGCCCATCCGCATGAGCGCACCAAAGAAGTCCGTCAGGTGTGCGGCCAATATTTATTGGCTTGGAGACACTTGGCCAAATGGCCGTATCTTTGCCGTCTCCGCGCAAGGTCAAGCGCCTCGCAAGCCCTCGCTGATCCACCCATGCAAGCGCATCGTCATTGGAGTCACCTGGATCCCCACGACTGACCTGAACAGAATACCCATAACGCCTGAAATCAAATGCCCGCAGGGGCCGCTGGCTCCTTCGCCATAGTTCCTCTCCACTGTCAAGGTCAAGGGCTCGCGTATGTTCATGATCGCCAAGCAAGAGCACGCCCGATTGAGAATCCAGCCAAGCGAACTGATCGGTTGGATATTCCCTCACCGGCCTCAGGTCTGACAGCCTTAGGCTCTGTGCCTGTTCGTGATTGACCAGCAGCAGGAGATCGCGTTTGGAATCCACCCCCACCAAATTTGCCTGCTCGATTACTTTCCCTCGCGTCACGATCTTGCCCTCTGCAAGGTCAAGCAACAGGGCCTCACTGTTCTCCTTGCGACCCACAAGGGCCACAGCTTTGTCGCCCCTCGAAACAACGCGAATGTGAGGATTCACACCAAGATCAACATCATGGCTCACTTCCCCCTGCGGCTTTGTCCATGTGTGTAATCTGCCGCCTTCCTGCCACACCAGAACCTCGCCATGTGGATCCATGTGACAGGTCAATCCAAGGCGCGTACCTCGGGACTTGAAGAGCACCTCAAAGGAATCCCCGTCCAGCAATTGAAGTTGATCGTGAGTTACCTGCAAGACTCTTGCCAGGTTGTCAGAAACAGTCGTGCGGCAATAACCCTGTTGGATCATCGCAGGGTACCCCTTGATCCGCTCGCCCGTCACAGCATCGTGCAGTGCAAGCTGACCGATGGAACTGGCAAACAAGCAGCGCGTGCCAGATTGATTGAACCAGGACGCGCTCCTTCCTGACGCACGGGAAATCCCTACTGGCTCACCAGATTCCACATCAAACAGCCAATTGCCCTGCGCCGCCCTCTTCCCATCCGGCGAAAGACTGATCAGGCTGGCTCGCGGAGCTGGGGCATGTAGAAGAGGGACCGGCTCCTGCTGTGAACACGCCAATATCAAGATTGCTATCAAGTGCATTGCTATTGCTGCTGACTTCAGTTCACAACTAAATGTTCAATATCCCGCGGTTCACTAAAAAATCAATGTGGAATGGCAGCCTACAGCATCCTTTCAATGTGACACTTGCAGATCCATAAGATTGTCGTGATCCTATCTGGGGCAGCGAGTAACCGGCGGGAAATTGGACATGTATCAAAGCGTGACAATCTGGAGGGGATCAAGGTCCATTGACGCGTGGGCGGGGGATGGGTTCCCAATATGAGACTGAGCCTCTTCGCAGAACGGCAATTCTCCGCGGAAGACTTAGTGTCAGGGTGTCCTCTCATCCTGCCAACCCAAGCGCAATGCTCTCCGCTAATGACTCCCTTCCGCTCTTCTTTCATTGGTTCTACCCTTCTGCCTGCCACGACAGCTCTCCTGCTCAGTAACCTCAGCGGAGCACAAGTCGAACTCAAATGCCTAGTCGGCGATACCCTGGGTGACACCCACGGTTGGTCCGTTTCTGGCGTTGGAGACATAAATGGTGACGGCCACGACGATGTAGTTGTTGGGGCACCTGGGGTTGGTACAGGCAGCATGGACTGGACAGGTGCCGCAATTGTCTACTGCGGCCTCTCCGGCACCGAAATTCTGACCATCGAAGGCGAAGCATCCATGGATTTCTTTGGCTTCTCGGTTGCTGGTCCCGGCGATCTCAATGGTGATGGCATACCGGATATCGCGGTGGGTGCCTACCGCTGCGATGCAGGCGCGGTGGACGCGGGCAAGGTTTCGGCCTATTCGGGATCCGATGGAGCATTACTCTATCAAGTGAGTGGCGATGCTGCTGGTGACCTACTGGGACACGACCTTGCCAGCCTGGGAGATGTGAACGGCGATGGCGTAAGCGACCTCGCGATTGGTGTGCCCGGTTCAAATTCAAATGGAAACGATGCAGGTCTTGCTCGAGTGATTTCTGGAGCGAATGGCGCAGTGCTATTTGATGTGGCGGGCAATCACTCCAACGCACAACTTGGCTTTGGGATCGGCGCTGCAAAGGATGTAAACGGAGATGGAATTCCCGATCTGATTGCAGGTGCTCCCTTCGAGTTGAATGGCGTCGACACTCCGGGTGCCGCTCATGTCTTCTCGGGTATCAACGGCGCCCTGCTCATGAGTCTGACCTACGATGAAGACGGCGCCCAGTACGGCTTCTCCGTGGCAGGCCTGGGCGACCTTAATGGCGATGGTCGTAGCGAATTGATTGTAGGTGCCCCCAAGTCAAAGAACGAACGCGGCGAGGCCTTTGTCTACAACGGGGCGAATGGCTCGGAGATCCATGCCTTCGAGGGAGAAGCAAACCTGAACTGGCTAGGAGACGCAGTGGGAACACCAGGCGATGTGAACGGCGATGGAGTACCCGACATTATCTTCTCTTCAATCCGCGACTACACCAATGGTCTGGTCGCTGGGAAAGTCACTATCCACTCGGGTGCCAACGGTACCGAGTTGATGGCATACCACGGAGAAGTGGGCTCCTACACCGGAGAATCAGTGGCAGCTTGCGGCGATACAAACGGTGATGGTGTGGACGACTTTATCGTGGGTAGTAGGCGTGGCGCCGGTAATCATGGCACTGCCCTGATCATGACCCTGACTGGATGCACAGCCCCTACAAACTATTGCGACCCCCTTCCTAACTCGACCGGCGTTCCCGCTTCGATCAACTGGGAGGGCTCTACAAGTATCAGTGCCGGCAATTTCATCCTCAAAGCTGACAACGGGCCCATTGGACAAGCGGGAATCTTCTTCTACGGTCATGGTCAGGCGACTAACCCGTTTGGAGGGGGAATCGTCTGCATTGATGGCGCTGCGGGTCTTTGGCGAGTTACACCGGCCCTTGTTTTCAGTACCGGAGGAGGCTGTAGCCACGCGTTGGACTTCAGCAACCCCCCCGCTCCCGGGGGCCTGATCCAGCCGGGATCCAGTTGGAACTTCCAATTCTGGTACCGCGATCCCGCCAGCGGAAACGGCTTCAACTTTACCGATGCTCTCAGCGTGAACTTCTGTCCTTGAGGGCAGAACTCATAGCTGGATGTGCTTCATTGTCTCGCCCACGGGAAGTTCCAAATCAAAGGAGACCACTCGCCCTCCATCCAAGGAGATGCTGACCCGTCCTTGCATCGGAGGCAGGCCGTCCAAGATCATCGGACTGCTCGAGAAACTCCTGGTCTGATCCAAGACTCGCGGAGAAAATCGCAGGAGCCCGGACTCTGCCCATTCCCCCGTTAGGCGAACCTCCGCATGACCCATGGGTGAACCGCCCTTCCCCAAGACCTTCAGCACCAGCACTGCTCCGAGTTGGAGGTCGAAATCCACCTGCAAGCCACCCTCGATCAGTTCACCATCCGACCGCAAGAACCCCACATCCCGGGCCTGCCAGCGCCAAGACCCGCCACCAGCCCGCAATCGGTAGGACGCTTGTGTGGCAGGAGGAGCATCGAAGCGAAAAGATCCATACGGATCGGTCTGGACCTCGTGCGATACCCAGCTTGACGGCCCTGTTACCGACAGTTGCACCGTGTGATTCCCGATTGGCTGTCCCTCGTGGTCAAACACCCGTCCTTCGATCAAACCTCCAGGCTGATCGCCACGAGTCGCCGCGATCATCTGGCTGGAGGTCGAGAAGTTGATCGCCACAAGCAAGGGCAGGGTCAACATCATGAAGGCGAGCAATGCGACAAATGCACGCCGCGGGAGAGATCCCCGCTGTTTTGTTCCGGGTCCGAAATCCCCTGGAAGCGGTGCCATGGCCTATCAGGCCTTTGCGGCTCTGCCCGCTTCAAGCCGACGCTCGGCCAAGAGGTCCGCTGCATCGTGAGTTGGAACGTCTTCTGTGCGAGCGATCTCGAAGACCTGAGCAAGATTGTGCCGAATGCTCTCGATACGTTCCATGGCAGCCGATTCGTCATAGCCGCCGGGCAGCATTTCAACGGCCACATTGATAATGCCACCAGCATTGATCACATAGTCAGGCGCGTACAGGATGCCCCGGCCCTTGAGCATTTGGCCATGGCGCGCTTCTGCCAGCTGATTATTAGCGCAACCAGCAACGACCTTGCAGGCCAGCTTGGGAATGGTCTCATCGTTCAAAGTTGCCCCGCGGGCACAGGGAGCGTAGACATCACAAGGAATCGCCTCATGCCCCTCGTCGCGAACCGATCTGAAGCCGTGTTCCCGAATCATGGCCTCCACTCGTTCTTCATTGATGTCACAGATTATGACCTCGGCGCCGCGTGCACCCAGGTACTCAGCTAGGCGCCCACCAACTGCACCAATACCTTGAATCAGGATCGTACGCCCTTCACAGTCAGGAGATCCAAAGGCTTCTTGCAGAGTCGCCTCGATGCCGACCAAACAGCCATAGGCTGTGTAGGGGCTGGGATTGCCGGAACTCCCCGCCTCACGGGCAAGGCCCGTAACCCACTTGGTCTCCCGTTGCACTACTTCCAGATCCGCAATACGGATGTTCATGTCCTCGGCGGTTATGTAGGACCCGCCAAGCGAATCAACAAAGCGCCCCATAGCCAGGAAAAGCGCCTCTGGCTTGATTGCGGGATCGCCAATAATCACCGACTTGCCGCCACCCAGCCCAGTGTCCGCCACGGCTGACTTGTAGGTCATGCCGCGAGACAGGCGCAGGACATCAGTCAGGGCTTCATCCTCGCTGACATAGGGCAGCATGCGCATACCACCCAGGGCCGGGCCAAGGGTCGTGTCATGCACGGCGATCAAAGCGTGCAGACCGGAGTCCTCGTCACGACAGCGCACGACTTTCTCATAGCCGTCCACGGGGAGTTCAATGATGTCCATGGTCTACAGGATAACTGAGATGCGCCTCCCGGTCGAGCGGGTGGGGTAGCTATAGCACTCGCTTATAGGGAAGATGGCCTTCAAATGCGGTTCAAAAGTACCTCCTGGTGCCCCCCAAGGGTAGGTCCGGGTGCACCCCCGATTCTCAAGATTCAGCACTATTGCAAGGCACCTTCCCACAGGGTCGTAAATCATCTGACTGCACCGTGGAAAGAGGCCTATGTGGTCCATGGGTCAGGGGTACAGCTGAGCCACTGAAGCGAGTCACTGGGGACCTGTGAACAACTCTTCAACAGGCCGCGGGAGAGCGCCCACCAATCCTCTCACCACCGGAGCAAATCCCGAGGGGAACAGGCGCTATCCTCATCCCTCCCGTGGACACCTCCAACTCAAGCACCAGCCAGGCCCAGGACCTGGCCTTCAAGCACGAACCGCAAGTGGTGTTCTGCTGTCTTTGGACCACAGGTATGGAGCCAGGGCAAGATCATCTTGTGCGGATCCTGGCACTGGCGCGGCGCGCAGACTGTTGGGAGAGCCTGGACCGTCTGGTGGTGGACGAGGATCCGCAGGCGAGTGCAGCCCGAGCAAAGACCTTTGACATTGGACAACTGGTCGATCCTCTGCCTCCAGCAGAGGCCCTGATGGAACTGCAGGAGTTCATCGGGGACTCGACAGCCATGACGCCGGAAGGATCGACCCTGGAACGCTGGCTGGAATGGGGCTCGAAGAAGACAACAGTGTGCGCGACGAGCGTGGCAGAGTTTGCCGCCCTGCTGACCCCCGGACGCCATGCCAACAGCAGCACCGAAGTGATCCGGGTGCTGCTGCCCGAGGGGGTGACCAAGTCGACGGACAAGACCACGCCCGCCGAGTTGATCTACGCCCTTGGTAGCTTGATGAAGTTGTTGCACAGCTCTTCCCCCCACGCCCTGCAACTGGCGGCGAGCGGTTATGCGCTGGCCCTTGACCGCCTGAGAGTCAGCGATCCGGGGGGAGCCAGACGCCTGCAGTTGGCCTTGAGCATGGCAGATCATCCGAGCGCATGGAATCTGAAGCCTCCCGGATGCGACACCCCGGTACCTGAGCTGCAAGATGGTCTCTTGAGCCAATCAGTGTCCAAGAGCCTTGAAATGGGGGTCTTGGGTGGTGGAGCGCTTCCTCGTTGGCACGCGGAAGCATGCCAATTGGAGGAATCTGACCCGCTTCCCCCTCGCCCGCCCGATGAGCGTCCCCTGGATGAAGCCGAGCTCGAACTTGTCGATGACCTCTTCAAAGTGCACCTGCCAGCGTGCCTTGCTGAGGAGCACAAGATCGACCCATCGCTCTGCCAACGGCCCTCCCAGCACCAGGTCGCCCGGGCGGTGGCCGAGATGTTTGGCACAAAAAAACTCCTGCTTATCCACGCCCCCACGGGAACCGGAAAGACCCTGGCGTATCTCCTGCCCGCCATGATCTGGGCGCGGGCCAATGGCATGCGCGTGGGACTCGCAACTTACACGCGAGCGCTCCAAGAGCAGGCCATGGACCAGGAAGTTCCGCGGGCCTTGGCCGCTCTGGCACGGGCGGGGGACCCAGGATCCTTCTCGGTCAGCCTGCTCAAGGGACGCAACAACTACATGTGCTGGCGCGCTCTGGAACAGCTGGAACCCGAGCCTGACGACGATCCCGAGCGCTGGCTGGCCTGGACAACACTTGCTCTTTTTGGATTGACCGACTTGTCCGGAGACCTGGATCGCTTTCCAAAAAGGGCCCCAGTGCGCCTGGGATCGGTCAGAGAGTACCGTCGCGCCCTGCAGCGTCTACTGAGCAACGTACGGGCTCAAACCGGCTGCTGCAGGGGCAAGCACGCAGAACGCACATGCGCCGCCCAAGTGGCTCGACGGCGAGCTGAACGCAGCAATGTGATCATCGTGAACCATTCCCTGATGCTGACTTCTCCGGAGTTCGTGCAGACAGCAATCTTTGATGAGTGCGAACACCTGCATGATAGCGCAGCCAGCGCTTGGGAACATCGCATCGACTTCCCCACAGCCCGCGCTCATCTGAACCGTCTGCACGGTGACCGTCGACCTGGGATCTTGAACCACCTTCGAAGCCGCGCTCTGAACTCCTCTGCCATCGGACATGATCTTGAAGCAGCCTGCACATCCGCAGCAAAGGCTGGTGACTGCCTGGTCTGGCTGGAAGAAGAAGCTGCCCGCTACACCAGATGGCGAGGCAAGGAGCTGGCCCAGCGCGGGGTACAGGAGGCGCATTCGCTGTTGCATGAATACCTCGCAAGCCAGGACTCGCAACTGGTTGGGGCCCGTACTGGGCTGATGGAGGCCCTGCTGAACCTGGATTCAGCCTGCGCGCTGCTGGCAGAGCGTCTGGCCGAGGCGGACCTGCCCGGTTCAGAGCGTTCCAAACGCCAACTGGAAGTGGCACGAGGAGATCTGAATACCTTGCGCAGTTCTCTTGGGGACTGGCTCCCAATGCGCGAGGATGCCATCGCCCTCGACAGCAAGTGGTGGTACGAAGTGGAGACTGATCCCGCGGGAGAATCGGTCCTGGTGGCAACCCCCCTCCTACCCCATGAACTCCTGGGCGCGGACTACTACCCAAATCTGAACAGCGCCGCATTTTTGTCGGCAACCACGAGGCAACGTGGTTCCTTTGATGGAGCATTACGCTTCTTGGGCCTGCATTTTGTATCCCAACCACAGGAGAATGAGGGCTGGGCCCCGCGCACGGTGGAAACATCTGCTGCGCCCGAGGTCTTCGACTACCGGCAGGTCTTCGTAGGTTTGATGCGCGATGCACCGGATGTCCATGACAAGCAACGCTTCTTGGAATATGCGTCTCAACTGATCGAGTTCCTGACGGACCGCACGCGTGGACGAACCCTGGTCCTCTTCACAAGCCTGGCGGACTGCCGACAGGTCGGGGAAGCCCTGCAGGCATCCTTCGAAGAACGTCACCTTCCCCTTTGGTATCAAGGTATGCCGGGAATGGACAAGGAAGAACTGGCGACCCTTTTTCGTGAGCGCACCAACTCGGTGCTTCTTGGGGTTGACACCTTCTGGTACGGAGCTGACTTCCCAGGCGAAACTCTTGAGTATCTGATCCTGGCGCGTCTCCCTTACGGGGTGCCAGATGCCTTCCACCACGCCCAATGCGCCCTGATGGGTACGGGAGTCCAGCGCGAAGCAATCTACATGCCCCGGGCCCTTGCCAAGTTCCGCCAGGGCTTTGGCCGTCTGATGCGCAGGACCACAGACCGAGGTTGCGTGCTGATTCTGGACAAGCGCATCACCAGCTCGCGCCACCGGGCATTCCTCAGGGACCTACCCCTCGCTGGCTTTCAAGATGACGATGGAGCCAGAATTCAGCAGGGCGAAACCAGCCGCATCCTGAAAGCCGCCTTCGAGCACATGGGGCTGACCGAGATCCTTCAGCAGAGTGGCCAAGGGATGGACTTCACGCCCCCTGGGACGCAGACAATGATCATGCCCGCCCCCGCACCCCTTGCGGTTCCTGCGCCCACGCCCAGACCCGACAGCCCTGACCCCAGCCCTCTGGCAATCGATCCCGAAGACATTCCCTGGTAGTTCCCCCGAACCCGACGATTCCTCAACCAGAACAAAAAGGACCGGGAACTCGAAGGGCTCAGATGCGAAGATCCCCCCGTGAAGATCCTCTTCCTTGCCCAACGCGTGCCTTTCCCGCCAAACCGGGGAGACAAGATCACTACCTGGCGGTTGGTGGAACGCCTGGCTCGCAAGCATGAGGTCACAATCATTGCCTTCGCGCACGATGAAGCAGACATGCAAGGTGCCGCAGCCCTCAAGGCCAAGGGCTTTGAGACGATAGCCGTGCCACTTGATGTGCGCCAACAAAAGATCAAGGCGCTGCCAAAGGTCCTTGCCCAGACCCCTATGACCTTGGCGGTATTCGGTTCAAAACAAATGCAACGTGAAGTGGAAAGGCACATGCAAGAAATGGACGCTGCCTACGCCTATTCCTCTTCCATGGGCGCCTTCCTTTTGCAACAAGACAAGCCATGGGTGATGCACTTCGCCGAACTTGATTCCGACAAGTGGCTGCAATACGCGGATCGCCATCGTTGGCCCTTATCCGCCATCTACAAGCGCGAATGGCGCCTGCTGGAGAAATTTGAAGCCAAGGTTGCAGATGCCACCACACAAAATGTGTTCTGCACTCCCCTTGAAGAGCGGATTTTCCAAGATCGCATCCCCGGCCGCAATTCAATGGTGCTGCGCAATGGAGTAGATCTCCAGCACTTCAGCCCCAGGCCGTCAGAAGCGCAACCCGAACACATGGTCTTTACTGGTGTAATGGACTATTACCCGAACATCGACGGCTGCAAGCACTTTGTGCGCGAAGTCCTACCTAGAGTGCGCAGCGAATTTCCCCATGCCCGCCTAAGCATAGTCGGCTCAAGACCCACGAAAGAGGTCTTGCGCCTGGGCAAAACCGACGGAATTGAGGTCACGGGCTTCGTGGACTCAACCGCAGATTGGATGGCCCAAGCGACAATTGGTGTAGCCCCCCTGCGCGTTGCTCGTGGTATCCAGAACAAGGTCCTGGAGGCCATGGCCATGGGTTTGCCAGTTGTAGGCACTACGTCCGCAACCCAGGGGGTGGGGGCCGTGCACGGGCGACACTATTTTGTGGCGGACAGAGCCGAGGAACAGGGTCACGCGATTCGCGGACTCCTTCGCGATCAGGCAGTACGAGACCGCGTCGGCCAGGCGGCACGCAATTTTGTAGAACAGCACCATGACTGGGAATCAGTCTTCGCTCCCCTTGACGATCTCTTCTAGAGCATTTACTACAACCGCTCGCGGCCTCACTACAATGACGCCATGACACACCAAGCCATACAAGCGCTTTTCAACGAATGGGCCGTCAGCGGCCGTGCGGATGAAATGGAGCCCCGGCATGAAAATGTGGCCCAGCAAGTAATTGCTGCCATGAACATCCGGCCCGGCATGCAGTCATTGGACTTGGGCTGCGGTACCGGTTGGGCAGCGCGCCTCCTCGGCAAGGCTGCGCCGGGAGCAACAGCGGTAGGGATTGACTGCAGCCCAGCCATGGTCAAGCGGGCTGAAGAGTTGCATGACCTCACCAGCCGTGCGCGCTATGTGGTCAGCAAGATGGAACAGATAGACTTCAAGGACGGCCGTTTTGATCGGATCTTTTCCATGGAAGCCATCAGCTATGCGCCTGATCTTGGGCGCATACTCCAGGAAGCCTTCCGACTGACCAAGGTCGGCGGTGTAGCCCACTTCCTGGTGGGGCGCTACACGGAGTGCGCGCCCTCGAGAGATTGGGCAGAAATAATCGGCCTGCCCATGGCCTGGCTTTCGGAAGAAGAGTGGCGCTCAGCCATGACCACCGCTGGATTCGCAGAGGTGGAGTCCCAACGAGTCCGTGATTCCCGCGGTCCCGGAGAAGAGGCCTCGTTCACCCCTGACGAATCCACCCCCGACTGGGAAACCCACCTTGAGATTCACGAGGCGGGGTACCTGTGGCTCAAAGGACAACACGCCCAATGACCCCCTGACTCGGTGTGACCAACCCGCTAGCTTCCTGATCACCCCAGCCCCTTGCACCATGCTACTGCACTCCTCCAACACAACCGCCCTGACTGAAGAGGGCACAGCCCTAGCCAACATGATCCGCGACTGGATCCCCGCCGACTCAATCCTGCTGAGTGTGAATCTGCTGATTGAAAACTGGCAATGGATCGGCTTGTTGATCCTGCTGACAGTGGCCATGATCCTTGAGCGCATCATCAGCGCAGTCCTGCGCAAGCTCGCCAAGGATTTCAGCAAGAGAAGTGGCTTAGGGCAGGACGCTACGTACCTGACCAAATTCGTAAAGCCTTTTGGCATTCTCGTGACCTGGTGGAGTTTCCTGGCCTTTTACCCAGTGCTCGGAATAAGCAACGAGACTCTCTCGAGCATCCTGGATGTGGGTGGTGGTTTGATCATCGCCTTTGCTGGGATCTTGGCTGCCTGGCGCTTTGTCGATGTGATGTGTGATTTTCTGCGTGCCCGCGCCGCCCTGTCTGAGAACAAGTTCGATGACATGCTTGTGCCCCTGCTACGCAGGACCCTCAAGATCTTCGTGATCCTGATCGGCGTGGCCTACTTTTCCTCGCGTGTAACAGAGGACTTCTACAAGGTAATCGCAGGCCTTTCGATTGGTAGTGCCGTCCTGCTGTTTGCTTTCAAGGACAGCCTGGAGAATGTCTTTGGCACTTTCACGGTTCTGATGGATCAGCCCTTCCAGCTGGGCGACTGGATCACGGTGGGGTCAGTTGACGGAACAGTCGAGAAAGTAGGCTTTCGCTCCACTCGAGTCCGTACCTTCTACAATTCAATCATCACGGTTCCCAACCGCGACTTCATCAGCGCCACCGTGGACAACCTGGGCGCCCGGCGATACCGACGCATCAAGACGACTCTCGGCCTGACCTACGATACGCCCCCTGAAAAGGTCGAGGCCTTTTGTGAAGGGGTTCGGGAACTCATTCGCGAACACCCCTACACGCGAAAGGACTACTATCATGTCTACTTCAACGGCTTCGGATCGTCGTCGCTGGACATCCTTCTGTACTGCTTTGTTCAAGTACCCGACTGGTCCGTGGAACTTCGCGAGAAACACCGCCTGTTCGCAGATGTCCTGCGTGTCGCAGAGCAACTAGGCGTACAGTTCGCCTTCCCAACCACCAGCCTGCATGTGGTCAAGCCCGAAGACCTTGAACACCCGAACCGACCCGACAGCGACCGCAAGGGCACGGAAATCGGCAAGGAACTCGGTCACGCCATCGCACAGAAAACCCTGGCTCCCTTCGCCGGCGAGCTCCCCGGTCCAGTAGTGTTTGGTCAATCCAGATCTCCTCAGATTGCCCCCGGCGGTGGGTCCGAGGACGGCGATGGGGATGGCTAGAAGCCAGTTACATCCAGCTAACCTCTCTGCGAAGACCATTGCACAAAGGCTCAAAGCGGGAATAGGGGCTGCGCAGGGATGAATCCGCTGCGAAACGTGGGAAAACTCGTAACCTTTTGGATGCACTGTGTTTCGGATAAGCGAGTTGTGGGTCCCCCACAAGGAAGAACACACCTGATTCAGTTCAGCTGAATACCTCCCTGACCCTCCTCGTTGTAACCCCCACCCGTAAGCCCCTCTAATGGTCCGCATCCCATGAAAGCACACCTAGCCCTCCTCCTTGCAGGTTCACTCGTCGCAACAGTAGATGCTCAGACAACTTACCGAGTCGATGCCTCGGCCGCCCCGGGAGGCAATGGACATTCATGGGCCCAAGCCTTTGCAACACTGGACCATGCACTGGACGCCGCCCAGAACGGTGATGAGATCTGGGTAGCCGCTGGCAGCTACAAGCCCCGGCGCCGGACCATTCCCAATGATCCTCGATCAGTCTCCTTTACTCCACGAAACGGTGTCCGAATGTATGGAGGCTTTGCCGGTGACGAGGCCACATTGGACGCCCGTGCTGGACTGTTTGCGGAAACGATTTTGGAGGGCGAAATCGGCCATCCGAGCACAATCAGCGATAACGCGCGGCACGTGGTACGCCTGGATGGTAACGGGTTCTTCCACACCTTCGATGGCTTCTGTGTCCAGAATGCAAATGCTGACGGTATCCAGCAAAACGGAACGGGCGCCGGGATCTTTGTCCAATTGGGCACCAAGGAGATTCGGAACTGTATTTTTCGCAGAAACCGCGCAGTACGCGGAGGCGCGTTGTATGTAGAGGCCAGTAATTGCCGAATCCAAAACTGCCTGTTTGAAGAGAATCTGGCCAGTCGAGGCGGTGGCGTGTTCTCGACCATGCAATTGCAGATGGCCAACTGTGTCTTTCGCAGAAACGCTGCCTTCAATAGGGGCGGAGCCATCTTCCTGACCCAGGGAGTGACCTATCCCTCCGGCCTGCCACGATCAGTCTTTCAAAACTGCCTCTTCTACGGCAACCGCGCGCGAACGGGCGGTGCGGTATCTTTCTCAGCTGGTGGCGTAACCAATACCCCTGGCAAGGCGGTGTTTACAGGCTGCACCCTGGTGGCCAATTTTGCCGCAATTCGGGGAGGCGGTATCGCCAGTCCTCCGGACTTCTTGCAACATTGTGATTGCCAGGTCTGGAACTCAATCCTCTGGAACAACGAAGCGCCGGAAGGGCCCCAATACAGCGGCAATGCAGACCATATGGAACTCTTGTACAGCGACTTCCAGGGGGGCTGGCCAGGCGTTGGCAACATCAACAGCAACCCGCGTTTCAAGAACGCCTTAGGGCACGACTACGAGCTGCGGTCCCTTTCTCCCTGCATCGATTCTGGTAGCAACCCACACATTACGGTCGATTTCTGGGATCTGGACAACGATAGCGTCTTCAACGAAACCGTACCCATCGACCTTCTCGGCAACCCACGTCGCGACGATGACCCCACCATGCCAGACACCGGTGCAGGCAACGCTCCCATCACGGACATGGGCGCCCATGAACGCATAGGCGGCAGCGACGGCTAGCCTGCGACGATCAGCAGGTCCATCCCGGACCGCGCCAGATCAAGTAGAGGCGTGAAGAACAGCCCATACCAAACTGTCAGGAAAGCCATTAGGCACAGAAAGACCGCCATTGGCACTTGAGGCTCTGGTCGGGGCTCATCCGAATCTTCCAGGAACAGGATGCGAACCACACGCATGTAGTAGTACAGGCTGATCACCGAATTGAGTCCCAGACAAACCGCCAACCAGCCCAGTTGCAGGCCCTCCGCCGGAGCCATGGCAGCGTAGAGCAACTGCAACTTGCCCGTGAAGCCCACCATAGGAGGAATTCCAGTCAAGCTCACAAGAAAGATCACCATGGGGACGGTGATCATCGGCGCCTTCGGCCCCATCCCCCGCAGGGATTCGAGCGTCTCGCGTCCGGTCACCCCGCTGAAGTACAGCAGGAACCCGAATGCGCCCAGGTTCATGAAGTAGTAAGCCGCAAGATAGAACAGCGAGGCCTCCATCCCGGCCTGGTTCATGGCCGCGATGCCCACGAGTACATAGCCCGCGTGAGCTACAGACGAGTAAGCCAGCATACGCTTGAGACTCGTCTGTCGTAGAGCGGCGAGATTGCCCAGAGTCATGGTAGCGGCGGCAACGAGAGCCAGCACCATGCCTATCTCATTACGGTAGGCCGCAATCAACTCACCCACATTCGGAGCCACAAAGAGCACGCCGAAGAAACGCATCAAGGCTCCGAACCCACCAGCCTTGGAGGCCACCGCCAGGAAGGTCGTCACCGGTGTCGGAGAGCCCTCGTACACATCCGGTGCCCAGAAATGGAAGGGCGCAGCAGAGATCTTGTAGGAGAACCCGCCCAAGATCAGGATCATGGCCAGAGCAACCATACCCGGGCTTTGCTCCAAAGCCACAGCCAGACTACGGGCCACACCCTCACCCACGGGATCGATCGCCAACGCACCGGACATAACCCGCATGTCCAAGGTCCCCGTGACTGCATACAGCAGGCTTATTCCAAAGACCATCACCCCAGCTGACAGACCACCAAAGACCACATACTTCATGGCCGCTTCCGCCGAGCGCTTTTCACCCTTGTGGAAACCCGCAAGGCTGTAGCTGGAGAGACTGGCCAACTCAAGACCAAGAACCAACAACAACAGGTTGTAGGTCCCGACCATAAAGAAAATACCGATCGCAGCAGACAACAGCAGGAAGTAGTACTCACCAATACGGTGACGACGCTCCCGCCTGTCGAGCATCACGAAGACTATGCAGACAGCAGTAGCCGCGCAGGTAAAGAGCTTGAAGAAGCCACCAAAGTTGTCGATCGAGACCAGGCCAAAGGCAGTCCCTTGGGTTCCGTGAGCGCTAACCAGCTGCAAAGCCGCCGCCCCAAGGCCCACCAGACCGATTGCACCCAAGCGCCAGGAGTCCCACTCTTTCCAGATGAGGTCCATCATCAGGACGACGAGCGCCGTGGTCACGAGGGTAAGCTCGGGACTCAGCAGGCTGAGGCCTTGTAGGTGAAGATCTTGGAGAGCGAACATCGCGTATAAAACGAATTGAAAAGAGTCAGCCTGCGAAGGTCAGGATCTGCATCAAGTCAGCAACGCTGACTTCCATCCAATCAAGGACGAACCAGGGGAAGACGCCAAGCACAATGCATAGAACCAGCAGGGGGGCCAGGCTGAAGATCTCACGGGCGGAAATGTCCTTGAAGTCCTGGTACTTCTCATTGAGAGTCCCAAGGAACACTCGCTGCAACGCCCACAAGATGTAGGCCGCGGTCATCACAATGCCAATGGTGGCTATCAGAGTCAGCCACTGGAACGGCCCCCACATCCAGCCAGACGCAATCGCCTCATCAGTCCAACCCACCTGGGATTGGAACGCGCCGACCATTGTCAGAGCCTCAGACACAAAGCCCGCCATCCCAGGCAATCCCAGGGAGGCAAAGAAAGCGATGGTCGCCAATGCCCAATAACGCGGCATTGGCTGGGCCAGGCCTCCAAAGGCATTCAGATCTCGGTGATGGGCCCTGTCATAGACCACACCGACCACGAGGAAGCATGCGGCTGAGCTGATGCCGTGGGTGAACATCTGCAGGGCCGCGCCATTCATGCCCCACTCGGTCAAGGCCGCCATGCCAAGCAGCACAAAACCCATGTGACTGACTGAACTATAAGCCACCATCTTCTTGAAGTCAGTCTGGCCGAGAGCCACATAGGCCCCATAGACGATGGCGATCACCCCGAGAATTCCCAACACATAGGCGAATTGGTAGAAGGCGTCGGGCACGATGGGGAAGCAGCCACGCAGGAGGCCGTAACCCCCGAGCTTGAGCAGAATACCAGCCAGAATCACCGAGATCGGCGTAGGTGCCTGAACGTGGGCGTCGGGGAGCCAGGTATGGAAAGGGAAAGCCGGGATCTTGATCGCAAAAGCAACAAAGAGGAACCAGAACACCCAAGTAGTGAAGCTCATGCCCAAGAGCGCCGGACCGGTGAAGCCCCCGGCCTTACCAATAGCCACCAATTCGGGGATCGAAAAGGTTCCCGTATCCAGACGCAACGCGATCACTGCAATCAGCATCAACACGGAACCGGCCAGGGTATACAGAAAGAACTTTATCGCCGCATACTCGCGCTGGGGACCGCCCCAGATGCCAATCAAGAAGTACATGGGCAGCAACATGATCTCCCAGTACACATAGAACAGGAAGAAGTCCAAGCTGACAAACACACCCAGCACTCCCAACTCCAATAGCAACAACAGCACAAAGTACGACTTGGACAATCGCGGAACTGTCTCGCTAGCTGGCACGGCGATGAAGAACAGGATCGCAGTCAGCCACAGCAAGGGCATGGACAAGCCATCGACCCCCACGGAGTAGTTGATACCAAGAGCCTTGATCCACTCAAAGTGATGAACCATCTGGTATCCACTGACCGTCTTGTCAAACGCACCGAAGTACATTTGCGTAGCCAGAACCAAGGGAATAAAGGTGAAGAGCCCCGTAGCGATCTTGATGGCGCGTAGGTTTGACGCTGGGAGCATCAGGACCACACACGCACCGATCAAGGGCAGGAATGTGAGCCAGCTCAACAGAGTCGAGGCGTTTTCAGGGTTGAGGTTGAGTAGGTCCATGGCTATCGGCCTTGGAGGAGGATGCTCAGGGGTAAACGGGGATCAGGTCAGAATGTGGAAGGCCGCCAGAAGAAGCGCCCCACCCACTGCAAAGGAGATGTACTGTTGAATGCGACCGGTTTGAAGCAAGCGCGCCACCGATCCAAGTGCTTGGGTTGTGTTGGCCAGCCAATTGACCGCACCATCGACGATGTGCTTGTCAATCCAGGCGCAAATGGTGCCCAGGCCTCGACCTATCCGGCCAACCCCCAAGACTGTGCCATCGACAATATTCTCATCGATCCACTTTTGACCCTTGGAAAGGCCCATGGTCCCGCGAACCACTGAAGCATTGACAGCTTCGTCGATGTAGTACTTGTCGCGGACAGTCTCGTAGATCAGCCCGAGCTTGCCGGTGATACGCGCAGGATCGAGCCTCTTCAAGCCATAGATCCAAAGGGCAGCAAGGAAACCTAGAGCCAGCACCGTCAAGGAGACGCCAATAGCCCAAATGTGCCCGGTGTGGGCAGCGTGCTCGCCCACAGCAACCATGTTCATTTGGGTCAGATCCAACGAACCGCCCCGCGAGGTGACATACATGTTCTGCCACTCGACCAGGTTCGTGAACCAGGTGCCACTGTTGGAAAGAGGATCACCCGCCAGCCAGAAGTGACCACCGAAAAGGCCCAATGCCGCAAGCCCCAGCAGCGCCCCTGTCATGGGCCAGGGAGACTCGTGAGCGTGCTCGTGAAGATGATGGTCCCGCGGTTCCCCAAAGAAGGTCAGGAATATCAAACGGAACATGTAGAAGGTGGTCAGCATGGCCGCCAGGGGCAGAGCCACCAGGGCAAATACATTTCCACCGCGCCACTGGGTCAAGGTGGAGTCGATCACAGAGGCGATGATCCGGTCCTTGGAATAGTAGCCAGAGAAGAGCGGCATGCCGGCAATCGCCAGAGTACAGATCAGCATGCACAAGAAGGTCAGGGGCATCTTCTTGCGCAACCCTCCCATCTTCTGCATGTCCTGCTCATGGTGACAACCGTGAATGACCGAACCCGCTGATAGGAACAGGCAGGCCTTGAAGAATGCGTGCGTCACCATGTGGAACAGCCCCGCCACGAGGCCCAACCCACCGGTACCGATAGCCGCAACCATGAACCCCAGCTGACTGATAGTGGAATAGGCCAGCACTCCCTTGATGTCGTTCACGGTACAACCGATGGTCGCGGCAAAAAGCGCAGTAAAGGCACCCACGGCGATCACGACCTGCAGGACTTCGGGAGACATCATGGGGAACATGCGTCCCAACAAGAACACGCCGGCCGCAACCATTGTAGCCGCATGGATCATGGCGGACACGGGGGTCGGACCTTCCATGGCATCGGGCAGCCAGATGTGCAGAGGAAACTGCGCCGACTTGCCAACGGTGCCGCCAAAAGTAAAGAACCCCGCAACCGTCATCCACATGGGATATTCACCATGGTTGGCTTCAACAATCTGCCCACCCATGGTCCAAAGATCTGCGAAGCGGAAGCTGGAGAGCGCGCGCTCCCCTTCAATCAGGCCCTGCTCAAGTAGTTGGTTGTACTCCCTCGGCAAGAGGAAATAGAACATGGCCATGCCAAAGAAGAGGCAGGTATCTCCGACCCGTGTTGTCAAAAAGGCCTTCTTGCAAGCTGCGGCCGCATGGGTGATGCGAGGGCTGTCCGGGTCGTGCGAAAAGTGGCCGATGAGCAGGTAGCTCATGAAACCCATCAGTT
Organism: Planctomycetota bacterium; assembly: GCA_014238415.1. Classification (GTDB taxonomy): domain Bacteria; phylum Planctomycetota; class UBA1135; order UBA1135. The sequence continues at coordinate 42,330 of JABABA010000002.1, forward strand.
CCCAGAACACAAACAGGAACAGGATGTTGTCGCTCAGAATCAACCCCAGCATGGCGAAGGTAAAGAGCGAGATATTTGCGAAGAAAATGTGATAGCGCCGATCCCCATGCATGTACGCGCTGGAGAAGAGGTGCACCAGGAACGAGACCACCCCCACGACCATCAACATGGACGCTGCCAGCCCGTCATAGAGCAGGCCCGCAATCAGATTCTGATCACCGGGCACATTGGAAGTGTTGTACAGCCAACGAAAGACCGGGCCGCCGGGAGTGCGAGCCGACTCGTTCCAGAAGGGCTCAGAGCCTGTGTGCCCCATCGCATGCACAAAGAACATGTAGACGGTAATACACATCACCACAAACATACTCCCAACCAACATCCAGTCGCCATTTCGAGGCAGGCTACGGCCAACGAAGATCTGAACCACATATCCCAACAGGGGAATCAGTAGCACTGACAACAGCAGCGTATAGTCGTTTGGAGTGAGAGTGTTCATCGCGGCTAGTCGCGCAGCATGTCCGCATCGCTGGGGCGGACGCTTTGGAACAGGTGGAAGACGTTGAGAACGATCGCCAGAGCGACCGCTGCTTCAGCCGCCGCGAGAATGATCACGAAGATTGCAAACATGCGCCCTTCGATGCCTCCGTTGCCAAACCGGTTGCAGGCAACAAAGTTGATGTTGGCGGCATTCAGGATCATCTCGATGCCCATCAAGACATAGAGGATGTTACGGCGACTGATTATGCAGACGATTCCCAAGGCAAAAAGCATCCCTGCGACAGCCATGTAAGCTTCAACGCCCATCAAGCAGCCTCCTCAGGTTCGAAGTCGGCGGTACGGCGCCGCGCAATGTAGACCGCGGCCACGAGAGCAACGGTCAACAAGAACGCTGCCAGTTCAAAAGCCACCACATATTGTTCTGGATGCAAGAATGCCATGCCTACGGAGATGTCCTGACTGGTCATCTCAGCCAAATCCTCGGTCGGAACCACTGCGAGGGACTCCGTAGCGTCTGTGACGTGTTTCCAAACCAAGCCAGCGCCACCAACCACAAACACCATGGCACCAGCAATGCGCGGCAGGCTCCGCTCTCCAAGATCTGGCGGCGTGAGCATCACACCAAAGAGTATCAGGGCCAAGATACCGCCCACATAAATCAAGATCTGGGCCATGGCAAGGAAGTCGCTGCCCAAGAGAAGGAACAAGCCAGCGACACCCATGAAAGTAGCCATCAACGAAAATGCGCTGCGCACCACTGATCGCTCCCATATGCACATCAGGGCACCAGCGATGGTGAAGGACGAGAAGAAAGCAAAAGCCAGACCCTCAGCCCCGTGGGACACAAGGCCATAGCCCAGACACCCAAGTATCGTCAGAGTCAAGAGACCATAGAAGGCGCGCTGCTGATGGAGAATGCTCATCAGGCCTCATCACCTCCGTCACTGCCAGCGCTCTTATCACCGCTATTTTCAGCCGCTGCCTCTTCCGCCGCTTTGGCTGCCTTGGCAGCTTCCTTGATCTTCTTTTTCTCCTCTGCTTCGCGCATGCGCACCCGCGCATCAACAGCCATACCCTTGAAGGACAGAAGGTCGTGGTTCAGCTCGCTGCGATCCTCGACCACCAGCGCGAACTCGGTTCCCATGTGGATGCAGTCCTTGGGACAGGGATAAACGCACAACTCGCAGAACATGCACTTCTGGTAGTCCAGAGTGAAGGAGACCCATTCAAGCTCCTTGCCGTGGCGAATCGCGTCCATCTCGATGCAATCGATAGGACAGGCCCGAGCACAAGCCAGGCAGTCGATGCATTTTTCCTGCTCCAAATAGTGAATGCCGCGATAACGATCAGGAATCGGCATGCGCTGATCGGGGTATTGCACCGTTATCGGCTTGCGGAGCAGATACTTGCCGGTGATACGCATGCCGATCATGGTCGACTTCAGAGTATCCCAGATGTCTTGAAAGTATCGGTTTGCACGAACCATATCAGGAGAAAATCAGGTGTTGCAGCGCCTCCCAACAGGCGGCGCCTAGGACACAGAACAGGGCCAGTGGTGTGAGGTACTTGTACCCCATGGTCATCACTTGATCGATACGCACGCGAGGCAGGGTCCAGCGCAACCACATCATGAGGAAAATTCCCACGAACCCCTTGATCATCACCGTGCCGAAGCAAACCACGCTGAACAGCAGGGAGGTCTCTTCCACACCTGATGCTCTCAGGGCACCGGTAAGGGGACTCTCAAAGCCACCGAACCAGAAGAACGCAGCAAGGACGCTCATAAGCAACATGGCTGCGTACTCCTCAAAAAAGAAGAACGACCAACGAATGCCAGAGTACTCGGTCAGGAAACCAGCCACGAGTTCGGACTCGGCTTCGGGCAAATCAAAGGGCGCGCGCTTGGTCTCGGCCAGGGCGGCAATCCAATAGATCAGAAAAGCCGGAACCAGGAAGGGGTTGGTGAAGATCGCCCACTTCATTCCAAACCAGCCAGACTGCATGGCGCTGGCTTCATTCAGACTGAAGGTCCCCAGCACAAAGAGTGGTGCCAGCAAGGCCAGGCCAAGGGGAATCTCATAGGCCACTACCTGAGCCGCCTCGCGCATTGCGCCGTAGAGCGACCACTTGGAGTTGGATGCCCAGCCCGCCATGACCACGCCGATAGTGGTAGTGGAGGACAAGGCCAGAATCGCAAACACACCCAAGTCCATGCGGCCGAACCACCAGTCATAGGACAGAGGCATAGCAACCATGGCCCCAAAGATGGAACCCAACACGATCGCCGGAGCAATCCAGAACAGGGCCCTGTCTGCATCTTTGGGAATTGTGTCCTCCTTGAGCAGCAACTTGACACCGTCGGCGATGGACTGAGCCCATCCGTGCCATCCGCCAGCATACATGGGACCGGTACGGCACTGAATATGACCTGAGACCTTGCGCTCGAGCCATACGCAGAACATGACGATCAAGGACATCACTGCAAGGAAAATCGACATGCCCATCACAACGCCGCCCAGGATGATCACCCAGCCGGGGACCCACTCGGGCAGGGGCAGCCATTCAAGAATGCGAACAAAGACATTGCTGCCCGGATGGACCGAGTGGCTCAATGCCTGCTGTGCCTGCTCTTGAATCATCGGTCTGTCTCCCCGACTACGATGTCCGTGGACCCGATGATCGCCACTGAGTCAGCGAGCAGGGTTCCAACCATCAACTCTTCAATCACGGCCAAGTTGGTGAAAGAGGGGCCTCGTACGCGGCAACGCACAGCAATCTTGCCTCCGTCAGAATGAACATAGTGCCCCAGTTCCCCGCGAGGGTTCTCGATACCCACATAGGCCTCGCCCGGGGGCACTTTGAGGACCTTTGGAACATCGCCGATGATCGGCCCATCCTCGATCATCTCCAAACACCAGCGCACAAGCTTGATGGACTCCATCATCTCCTGCACACGCACTGAGAAACGGTCCCAGCAGTCCCCCAGTTCCCCCTTCTCCCCTTCGCCCACCGGCACATCAAACGCACCCGCCTCATGGGCTTCCCCATAGGCCATATAAGGTATGTCCCGGCGCAAATCGAAGTCCACGCCGCTGCCGCGCAACATAGGGCCAGTCAGGCCAAAGTCGATGGCCATGTCCTTGGGAATCACGCCCACATTAGCGGTCCGCTTGATGAAGATGTGGTTCAACGCCAAGAGATCGCGGTACTCCTTCCACTTCTCCTCAAACACGTCACAGAAGTGACCAACCTCGGTCAACCAGCCCGGTGGCGCGTCATTGAACACACCACCGATACGGATGTAGGAGTAGGTCAGGCGTGCACCGCAAATTTTTTCGAACAAGGCCTGGATCCACTCACGCTCCCGAAAAGCGTAGAGAAACGGGGTGATCGCACCGATGTCCAAACCATAGGTCCCATAAGCAACCAGGTGCGAGGCAATACGATTGAGCTCCACACAAATCGTACGCAACATGACCGCACGACGCGGGACCTCGAAGCCTGGCATCAGGGCTTCAACGGCCATGCTGTAGCCCAGGTTGTTGTTCATCGCCGCCAAGTAGTCGTAACGATCGGTGTAGGGCAGGTACTGAAGCCACTCCACATTCTCGCCGATTTTCTCAGCGCACCTATGCAAGTACCCCAAGTGCGCCTGAGCGCCAGTAACCAGCTCGCCATCGCAGCGGATCAGAACACGCATCACTCCGTGGGTAGCGGGATGCTGGGGCCCCATGTTGACTTCAAGGTCCGACGTCTTCACATCGAAGAAGAACTCCTCCTCACCGCTGGGGAGAGTGCGTCGCTCTTCCATGCTGTAAGAAGGCTCGTGCCCCTTCATGGCTTGATCTGAAGTAGAATTACTCACAAGAGATGCCGTGGTACTCGGTGGGGAATTCGTAATCCTTACGCAGGGGATAGCCATCCCAGTCATCAGGCAGAAGAATCTTGCGGGGGTCGGGGTGCCCCTCGAAAGTGATGCCGAACATTTCGGAACACTCGCGCTCATGCCAGTTCGCAGCACGGTACACGGCAGTGGCGGAAGACATGATCAAAGCGCTCTTTGGCAAGCAGGCCTTGATCGCCAAACGGTGACGATGCTTCAGGGAAAGAAGCTGGATCAAGACCCAAAGGTCCTCCCCATCTGCCGCAGGATCCGCAGCGGACAAGTCGATCAGTAGGTCGAACTGCAGCAAGGGCATATCCCGGCAAGCGGTGAGTAGCGGGACGATCTCAGCGGGATCGACCATGAGAAACGGCAAGCCTGAACGGCCTGGGTCCTTCTCCTTCTTGTTGGACGGCCGCGGCTCATCACAACCAAGCAAGCCTGCTACTTTGGCGGCCGTCAAGGTGTCGTAGATCGCTTGGAGTTCCATGCTAGTGGTCTTGATATTTGCCTGAGCGATCAAATGGTGTTGGCCGGACGACGAACAACCGGGGTGCGCTTGATCTTTTCCTGGAGCTTCATCAAGCCCTCCAACAGGGCTTCCGGGCGCGGAGGACAACCAGCGATGTAGACATCCACGGGAATGATGCGGTCAACCCCCTTCATCACGCTGTAGCCGTACTTGAAGTAGGGGCCGCCACCGGTGGCACAGGCGCCCATGGCAATCACATACTTGGGAAAGGGCATCTGGTCATAGAGACGCTTGACCCGCTCGCCCATCTTGTAGTTCACCGTTCCCGCCACGATCATCAGATCCGCCTGACGAGGTGAGGCACGAAAAGCCCCGGCTCCAAAGCGGTCCAGGTCATGATGCGCGGCCCCTACCGCCATCATTTCAATGGCGCAGCAGGCCAACCCAAAGGTCATGGGCCAGATACTGTTCAGTCGAGCCCAGTTGAGCAACCAGTCGACCTTGGTGGTCAGGACATTGTCGTCCAGGGATTCTTCAAGTAAACCCATATGTGTTCCTGTTGTCGTTGTGGGCCCTAGGCGGCGTCCTCATCGGAGTCTGGACCCGATCCATCAGCATCCTCTTCGTCATCTTCAAGCGTGGTCAGGTCGGGGATGGAAGTTGCCTCGCGCTTGCCCATTGGCACATAGGCCTCCTTCGACCAGGTAAGGATCCAGTCCAGATCACCCTTGGCCCAAACCGCAACGAGGCCAAAGAAGAGAATGGTCACAAACATGAACCCTTTGGCCAAAGCCCAGAGGCCTATCTCTGGATTCTCGAAGGCGCGGTTCAAAACCATGGCCCAAGGAAAAAGAAAGGCGATCTCCACGGCGAAGATCACATAGATCAAGGCCACGGTGTAGTAACGAATGTCGAACTGAATCCATGAATCACCGATGGTCTCCTCGCCACACTCGTAGGTCTCAAGCCCATCTGTGCCCTTTCGCTTAGGACGAATCAGCGAACCCAGTGCCAGATTGACGAGGACAAACAGAAAGCCAACCACAAGGAAGACCAGAACATTCAGGTAGTCGAAATGCATGGCGTGTTCGGGTTGGGGTTTGTGGGGATCGGGGGTTTTCGCTCAGCGCTGCCACGAGCCGCTTCCCCTTGAAACACAAGGGGCTGCGGCACATTGTCGCACCACTCTGGCGTGCTTTCGTACAGGCCTATGTCGTGGGGCAGAAGGCTGAGTTCCGACTCGGACTCAACGGGGATTGGAGAACTCGCGCGAGAGTCTAGAGGGGTGCTCCTGAACGGTCAAGCAGAGGCGCTCTTTCGGGTTCAGTTGTTGCCCATTTTTCGCCAGTTGAAACCTCCGGACTCCTGGGAGGGTCCCCCTGGCGGGAGCCCGAAGAGTCATCCAAATATGACCGCCGCCCCCCTCTGACCAATGAACAAACAGGCACCCCACACCCAGGACCCAAGCCAGAGCGCCCTGGGCGTACCTCTTGAGATCGAGCCCCAGATTTCCGCCCTCAAGCAAACACGCCCAAGCCGGGCTGCAGGCCTCGCCCTGCCCGCATTCCTTGCCGCTGCAGGAGCCCATGTGGGCCTTCCCGCGCTGCTCTCCCTGATCTCATCCGAGAGTATGGGGAAAATGTCTTGGCCCTTGGCTTGGCTTGAGTGCATACGGGATACGGGTTGGCGATCCACTCTGGCCATTTTCTTCATACTGGTGGCACTAGGCAGATGACAGAATGTGCAACCGAGGGATTACCCCAATAGACGAAATCCGGCTCCTGGGCTATCATATCAGCCTCCGTGGGCTTCTAGAGACCGCCGTACCCCTCACCTAGCCAAGCCTCAAACTGGCCTTTCCGCCTGCACGGAGCATTCGACCACATGACCACTACAGCTACCGTCGCACCCATTGTCTATGGGCCATTCACCACCCAGCGCCTGACCAGAACCCTGGCCATTGACCTTTGCGCTGCTCGCAACCACATGGTTGTCTCTTCTGACAGCACTCTGCCCAGGTCATCCCTGGTGGTGACCACTGTCGCCACACGCATGATCGAACTCTCAAAGGCAGGAGAGAAAATCAAGAGCGTGGTGATTATCGGCTCGAGCGCCGACCCTACCGAACACCCGAACCTGCGCGAAGCCACCGAGAACTTCCGCACCCTTTGCAACAAGTGGTTCCCCCGGGCCAAGCTCTACCTTCAAAGCAACTGCGCCAACATCGGATCTCATGATGTGCGTGCCGCTCTCTCAATCTACGACCGCGTTCTGGCTCGATTTGAGTGGGGTACCACCAAGACATTCACTGCCTTGACCGGTGCTCAATCCAAAGACCTCGCTGTGCTGGTCAAGGACCTGCACTACTACGACAACTTGATTGTCCTGGCCAGTATCTATCGCGGTAGCCAAGACAACTCCAAGAGCAATGAAGTAAAGGCCTGGATCAAACGCCTGACTGAGATCAAACCCACCTCAATTCAAATCCTGAAGGGCTTGCCCTATAACCCAAAGGATCGCAAACTCCGCGCCGCCCCGGCCAGTGTGATCAGCAAGATTGCCGAGCAGGTTGGGGAAGAAACCGGCTTTGCAGTAACGGTGCATGAAGACGAGCCCCTGATGCGATAGAGCCACAGCGAAAACGCTCCAATAGCCCCACCCCAATTCCCCCGCGCGGGAGCTTTCAGTGCACTGAAAGCTCCCGCGCGTCTTAGTTTCTGAGCATCTACAGGTCCGCCGAGCACCCCACCGGGAACATCCAGCAACCCGGGCCAACGAAATCAAGCAAGACCCCTTCCTGCGGCGCCGATAACCCCCTAGGAGGGGAAGTAAACGGTCTTCCCGAACCTCACCCGGCACTCATCATGATCTTGATCCTGCTCGCCTCCCTCAGCGCCTCCCCTGTCCTGCAGCCTTCACTCACAGACCCCAGCAGACTGCAGGCTCCGGGCAGCAACTTCCGCTACGACTTCATTGACATCGGCACAGGGCGCGAGGACTACAGCGGTCTCAATGTGGAGGCCGATATTCTCCAATTCAACGCTTCACTGGAACTCAACGATACCTGGTTCACCCGCTTTGGCTACGGAATGAACTCGTACGAGGTGCTCCCGCTCAGTGTGGATCAAACTGCCCTTCAAGTGGGATTGGGAATACACTCGATGATGGCCAGACAGATCGACATCTACGGAGTGGTGTCATATGTGGAGTACGACTTCGAAACCACGATCGGCGGCGTGGATCAGAACACTCCCGGCATCGACGGCATCAGCTACACAGTCGGCACACGGATGCACGCTTCATCTTGGCTCGAACTCGATTTCAACTACACGAGCATTGAAGTCGACAACCTGGAATATGACCCGCGTATCGGCCTGACGGCCCTGATCGGAGTCTCTTCCGCAGTCTCCCTAGGGGCCACCTACAGCACCAGTGACGACAGCGACATTCTGGGCATCGGTCTACGCATCTATTTTTGAGTCCATCAGTTGCCGGTCATCTCTCGGCACCAGTCTCAACGATCAAGGCTGCACAAATTGAGGCCGGGTGGCCAAGACCATCGGATTACTGGTCCCCTCCTGTTCCAACCAGCAGACGCACCAAGGCATCAATGTCAATTACGCTGGGAATATCGGGATCATTCGAATTGAGGGTTACGGACTGGAAGCTCAGGTTTTCAGCTGCGTCGCGTGCTTGCAGGATACGACCACCGATGGTGTCTAGTGCTTCGTTCTTCAACTCGTCACGCAGGGCTTCGGCCTTGGTGACAGCAAGATTGCCATCTGCCACCAACACCTCGTATTCCGCGTCAGCTGTAGAGCGTTCACGGAGGTCGTACTCATTTGATTCACCAAGCACCTGAGCGACCTTGACATTGTTGTCGGATTGGGCCTCCTGAAGACGCTTGTCCCAAGTAGCGACAAGTTCCTTCACATCGGCCTCGGTGACCTTTTCGATTTTGCCGGTCTTGGCCAAGGCTTCTTCCACACGTTGCTTGCTCTTTTCGAGCAAAGCCAACTGTTGTTTTAGCTGCCTATCTTGCAGTTTGCGCTCATATGTCTGGGGAAAGCGCACCGCGCGGATCATGAGACGGTCGGGCATGATGTGGAACTTCCGAAGGGCCTCGCGCAGCACTGGCATGGTGTCAGTTGCCCGAGCCAGGCGCGTTTCGGTCTGCACAAAGTCCTCCGGCGAGAGTTGAGCCAGTTCTTCGCGCAGAACACTCTGCACCGTTGATACCACACGGTCGCGATATGAGGTCTGCAGACCCTCGGCAACCAGTAGATTGGCTTCACCCTCGATGATGCGGTAAGTCACCGTCACATCTATGGCCGCGGTGTTGTTGTCCTTGGTACGGATATCAAGAGGCGGCCTGCGTTGAGAGTTCTCTGCGCCAACCACAAACATCCCACGACCTGACTGATGAGAATCAGTGCCACTGAAAGTCAAGAAGTGTGAGCGTCGATCGAGGCGGTGCCACTTGTGCACACCCACAACCCCCAGATGCAACCCTGGCTTGAAGTCAGTCTCTTCCACGCCCGAACCCCAGGCGTTGGCGCGCACGCCGATCTCACCGGGATTGATCTTGATGGTCAAGCCCGAGCACAGGAGGACCGTAAGAATGGCTAGAACAAAAAGGCCGATGAAGAGCTTGATGGATTTCATTGGTTGCCCCCTGCGCGGTCTACGGACAGGCTCTTGACGCTTGCTTCGCGTAAGTCAGTGTGTTCAAGCCGTTTCGGCCCAGGATCTCGGCTGTACGGCACGAGCGTAAAGGTAATGTTCTTGAGTTTCTCGATCAGGGCCGCGCGCACCACCACTTCGCCGCGCTCCTCAAGCGCGGTTGCCCGAGCAAGGATGCCCTCGGCCTCCTTGGTGTACTTGGCGGTCATACCCCGGGCGGACTGCACAAGTTGGGCATTCACCGCCTTGGCATCAAATTCCCGACTGACCACGTATGCATCGGCTCCCTTTTGAATCTTGATCTGGGCCTGCTCGGCGTTGAGAAGGTCCTTGACCAGAACTCCCTTCAAGCTCTGCCACTCGATCTCCTTATCCTTTGTGGCTCCGGCCAGCAAACGTGCCCGCTCATTCAGGAGACGCTTTTCCTCTTCGCGCAACTTCTCGACTTCTTGGTCTGCTTCCTTGCGGTCTTCAATAGCCTGCTCATAGGCCGGGTCGAAACGCGGCTTGGGACAGATCACCTGAATCAACTGCAACCCGTGTTCCTCTAACATCAGGCTCAAACGCTCTTCACTTGCGATTCGCGCGGCTTGATAAACGGTAGGGTCTGCCACCTCCACCGCAGAGTACTTGCCAAACTCATCCCGCAGAACCGAGCGGGCAAAAGCGCGAATCCATTCCCGCTTGAATCCATCCCCTGGGCCAGAGTCGTCCAACAGGCCCCCTGCCATTCCAGGAAGAATCGAATACTGAATCTCCAGGTCATCAAAGGAGAAGTTCGATCCGTCTTTGGCGCGCACTGTAAGAAAAGGAACATGGTTGTTGCCCAGTGCCCGGTCCCCTGCCATCAAGAACTTCTGCGGCGTACGATCAAGTTTGAATACATCCTCGATAAAGGGAATGTAGATCTGAAACCCTGGATTGGTGACCACTGTACGCGTGCCGCTGATGTAGTTGATCTTAACGGCCACTTCTTCAGCTGTAACGCTGGTAACACCCAACTTGCCCATTGTGCCAAGAATGCCCAAGACAACCATGATCAAGCCAACCCCTAGGGCTATGACCAACCGGGGACCATTAAATTTCGGCGTTGAGCCTCCGGGGTGAAGCTCAAAAGTCTTGCCGCCCGAAGGCGGATCGTCGTCAATTGTCTGCATGAATGTCTCCTGAGTATTGAAGGAGCCGGATGCTACCCTATTGGTACCCCGAGCCGATGAGTGCCTACGCAATGCCCCTGAAGCTATTCACTTGGGTATCCTGAGACATCCATGCGAACCCCCACCTTGATTCTTCTGGGCTTCCTGGTGCTGTGCACGGCGGTTTTCTACCTGCTCAACTCGTCCAATAATCCGGAACTGCCTCCCCGGATGGGGCTGGGGACCGAGGGCAACTCCACAGTTCCCGCAGATGAGGAACGCACTCCAGTACCCGTAAGGACCACGCCCAAAGTCAATCAACGGAACGAAGCGCTGGCCACTGACTCAGCCCGTGCCATCTCTGTGATCAATGCCGAAACCAACCAACCAACTCCCGGTGCAGAGGTATTCGCGGTCGACCTGCCAGACGAGAGTCTTTCCCGCTGGCTCTATTACGATGAACCGACGCAAGAATGTCTGGAAATGGTGATAAGAGAAGGCTTGCGCTCAGTTTCAAATTCCGTCGGCCTGGCCTGGATTGCGCAACCCGCGGGCCTTGGCGTCGTCGTGGCCCGCACCGATTCCCACTTCGGCGTAGAGCTGCTCAATGAAGAAAAAGAGCATCCGTGGCAAGTCAGGATTCGCCCCGATCCGAGCTGGACAGTGTCGGTGAAGGACTCGCGCGGCGAGCCATTAGTCGGCCTTCCCATGAGGTTGATGGGAGTCCAGAATTTCGTGAGCGAAAATCACCTCGATAAGAGAGCAGGGAGAAAATACGAATACGACCGCGTCAACACAGATGACGAAGGAAAAATCCAGCTCTTACATCTGAATACCCTGATGGTCCGCTGGAAACGCAATCAACTCCTAATTGAGCCAGTAGCACTCCTGAGTGAACCCGTTTCGATTCCGTTTGGTCCAGACAACCCACAACCCTTGACTATAACCCTGCCAAACCTGGGCAAGACTGAAGTCAAGCTGAAGATGGTCAACGGAGAACCACTACAGCAATACCCTCTCAGAAATGTACAAGTCACCATCCACTTGGACGGAGGGCAGAAGGAGGCGGGGCATGGAAATAAAACGCAGGGCGGACTAGTCATCCACCCGGACCCCACTGAGCGCTACACAGCATTCGTCGAAACTCACCAAACCGTGTATGGAGCCTTGAAACTGAGGGGCCATGGAGAAAATAAAGCGGCGGCCGAAGGCACGGGGCCCGGGCCCAGCAAACCAGGTGAGAAAACCGATCTTCACCTGCAGATGACGAACAAAGCCCTGTTCCTCCGCATGAGGATCATGCAATCGCCCGACAATCCCGTCGCAAACAAGACTATCCACATCTGGCAACGCTCCTTGAACTTCCTGGGATCCGGACGTCGGACTAATCGGACCCCAAGAGAAATCACAACCAACGCCAGCGGCGTGTTGTTCGTTCCATCCAAGCGCCCAAAAAACGAACAAGTTTCAACTCTGACGCTGCGTGTACCCTCAATACCGGACCATGAGGCCATTGCACGAATTCCTCTGAACCCCGCTAGATCTTTGATCGACCTGGGGGACATCTGGCTAGAAGAAATGCCCATTCTCCTAGCCGGCCGGATTGTGAACGCCGAGGGCAAACCACTCGCCTCCGCCGCCCTCGAAATCCAATGCCAGCCCATAGAGGAGGACCGCCCCACCCTTGACGCCAGGGTGGAGGAACATATCCAAGCACATGGATCAACATCCATAGACCATCTGCGTGAGGTGTGGGAGAGAGACCGTCTCAATAACAGCTACGAGCTGGGCCCGAGCTTCAAACTCAAATCCGATGAAGCAGGTAGGTTCTCGGTAACATCTGCCGAACGGATAGCCTCGGTGCGGGCACGCGTATCCTACGGAGGAACAATGGCTGGAGCTTGGCAGGTGTTTCCCCCGGGTACAAAAGGGATCGAAATCACCATGGAGTCACCAGCAAGCTTGTCTGGTTCGATACTCCTTCCCAAGGGGCTGTCAAGCAGCCGGCTTGGACTATCTATCAAACTCAGTGACAGCGGTAGAAGATCCTCAGAAAACACCCGGGCTATCAAGCTGACCCAAGAGGGGGAAGTTGCCTACTGGAAAGCACAGGAGCTACTCCCAGGAACTTGGACTGTTTCAATAACACTATTGAATGCGTTCAGCTGGACATCTCTAGTCCCCTCGATCAAGGTAACACTGACCGCAGGAGAAAATCATGAATTGCCGCAAATCAACCTGGCCAACATGGTCAGTCATGTCAATGTCAGTGTGCTCGACGAATCCGGCGCACCAATAGAAGGCACTTTGGGAACTCATAACTACCCCGACAGCGTCGACATAAACGTCACTGATGGCAAGGCATCCTTCCTCGTACGCAAGCAGACCGATACAGCCTGGTTTGGAGCCAATGGCTACGTGGCCCAGTCCTTGAAGAATCCCAAAGATGGAGACTCGGTAATCCTCAAGAGGGGTTTTCAAGTACGAATACGACTCACCAACCCTGAAGCCTTGGATGCCACAGACCTTCCCCTTACAGCACAACTAAATGGATGGGTGGGCGACCATTGGGTGCGGCATCAAATGCTACAAGGAACCCGCGAAGAGTTTGACGAGGATGGAGTGGTCACGGTAAGGACATCTAAGCACGGGAACCTCCATCTGAGCACGGTTCTGGGCAAAGGGTCCAATGTGAAATGCACTCCTGACGAACTCCACATCAAAGAGCAGAATACAATTCAGGAATTCTCGATAACCCTGGATCCGCAAAGCACCCAGGACTTGATTCTGAAACTCAATGACCGCTGACATATCAGAATCATGGTGAGAACTCTCGTAGGAACGCTCCTACAGACTAAGCTGTATCCGTCCACGCCCGAACCCACAGAATGAAAGCTCCTGACCCCAACACGCCCCTGCTGGAAGTCAGGAATCTAACCCACTCGTTTGGGAAGCGTCTTGCAGTCAACAGGTTGTCATTTCAGGTGTTCCCCGGACAGGTTGTAGGCCTCCTCGGTCCGAACGGCGCTGGCAAGACCACAACTGTGCGAGCTCTTTGCGGCTTGCTGGCCCCCGACAAGGGAGAGATTCTAGTGGGTGGAGTGAATCTGGCCGACGATCCCCTCGAAGCCAAACGCAGGCTGGCTTTGATCCCTGATGGAGCGCCCCTCTATCCAAACTTGAGTCTGCGGCAGCACTTGGACCTTACGACCGGATTACGCGGTATTGATCTTGGCGTTCAGGCCCAAGACCTGATCGATGGCCTGGGCTTGGGAGGGCGCGAGAACGAACCCATTGGTGGGTTCTCACGGGGCATGCGCCAACGAGCGGCGTTGGTACTGGCCCTCTCGGCGAACGCGCCTTTGCTGATTTTAGACGAGCCCCTGACCGGACTCGATGCATCAGGAACCGCTCTGATAAAAGAGGTCCTGCGTCAATGGGCCAATCATGGGGGCGCGGTGCTCTACACCTCACACCTTTTGGATGTGGTCGAACGGGTTTGCGACTCCATGTTGATCCTGTCCGAAGGATCCCTGGTTGCCGAAGGAGACCTTGCAAGCTTGACCGCCACTGCTGGAGGTGGAGGGACTTTAGAGGAGGTCTTCACCTCCCTTGCCCACAGCGAGGACCCTACCCTGGCTGCGAAGAAATTGCTCGAGTCCATTGGACGCGGTGCCGCCCAGGAAAAGCAATAGGGCTGAATCGTCGCCAGCGCTCAACTGAGTGGAACCACTGGAATCGGCTTCATGTCGTTGTCCACAGCAACCATGGTCACCACGGCCTCGGTCACATGTTTCATGTCAGACCCTCCGAATCTGCGCTGAGCCCAGACATCCACCCGCACGGTAATCGAAGTACGGCCCACGCGCTCGGGCGTGGCGTAGAAGGAAACCAGATCTCCCACATAGACCGGCGCCTTGAAATCGATCTTGTCCATTGACGCCGTCACCACACGACCCGTGTGCTTTTCGGAGGCTCCAATCGCAGCGGCCAAGTCAACCTCGGACAAGATCACACCTCCAAAAATCGTGCCCACGGCGTTGGTGTCCCGGGGCAGCATCAAACGCCGAATGGAAGGACAAGATTCTGGGGGAATATGAGAAGGTTCAGTCATGGGTCGCTCTTCAGTCGATGGGACAGCCAGCCCAGTCTCGGACTTTCCTCTGCACAAGCGCTAGCTGCCCCTTGAAAAAATGGTCTGCGCCTCTGATTTCCTCAACGGAAATGTGCCCTGCCAGGTCCGGGAACTGATCTACCAAGTCCCGCCGCGTGCCGAATTCATCCTCTTCCGCCATCAACACCAGAGTAGGTGACTGAACAGCGGCGAGACAAGGGCAAGCGAAAACCCGCGCGGGCAAAGCCACCAGCAGGAGCTGCTTGAGATCCCGCCTGTGACTTCCCACACGGCAGGCCGCACGAGCCCCAAAGGAAAAACCTCCTGCCCAGAGGGGCAGGCCCGGACGCTGCTCGCCCAAGAAATCCAATGCTGCACCAAGATCCTCATCAGCTCCGGTGGAATCGTCGCCGGATCCTCTCCCCGCAACCTCTCCTGCGCTGCGCCCCACGCCTCGGAAATTGAATCGCAATACACTCACGCCCGCCTCTTGCAAGCCACGTGCTGCGCGATAAACCACGCTGTTGTGCATGCTTCCCCCGTAACCGGGATGGGGGTGACAAAAAACCATGGCCGCACGAGCAGAAGTGGGCGGATCCCACAGGACCCCCTCGAGCCGCCCCTCGGGTCCTTCGAAATCCAAGTGCATGGAATGACCATAACGACCCCAGCCCCAAGAGCTCGAGGGAATGTGCCCTTACGATGCTAGGATCAAAACGCTCATGGAGACCATCAGCGCACAGCATCGGGGCCGCGTCCGGCTTCTTGCCCGGGCCCGCTTCAGTCAAGCACTGCCCGAAGGCGGTTGGCTGCCAGTGGCAGGGATCTTGATCCATGGTGGACTTCTAACGATCTGCGCCTTGATCTTGGGCGGCCAATTGATGCCGGAGCTGTTCGGGACGTTGACCCTGGGCCTTTCCGGAATTCTATGCGGCGTGGCGCTCCTGGGAGATCTCGCGCCCCTTCTCGCCCGCGATCATGCTGATGACTGGATTGAATCCCAACCGAGCACACCGGCCGATCACGCTCGCGCGCGTACCCTGGTATTGACTGTGGTGCTTGGCTCACTCGGAGCGGGTGGCATGATCCCTGTGGCGCTGCTCGGACCAGAAGGTCCCGCAACCTGGATGCTGCCCATTCTAGGGGCACTACAGGCTCTGGCCATCGCCACGGTCTTGCTGCTCATCGAACGCTTCGCTGGCCGCCATGGAGCTGGGCTCTTGATTGGCTTGCAAACCCTGTTGTTGGCACTGCTCTTCGCCGGCTCCTTTCTGGTGTTGGATCGCTTGCCGCAGTTGGCAGCTATGACCGAGATCCCCGGATACTGGCACATGTTCCCATCCAGCGGCCTCGGCGGGCTCCTCGGAGAAGCGCCCAACTGGCTCCTTGCAGCACCAGCCTTGGCCCTTGCACTCGCCCTGCCTTTCGTACCGGCTTCTGAAACTGAAGTACCCCACAGCACGGACACTCCCTTGGCGCGCTTGCTGGCCCCGATAGCGCGCATGATCGAGAAGGTGTTCCTGGCTCCGGCCCAAAAGGCCCCCTTCCGCTTCATCCAAAAGGCGTTGCCAGCCGAAAAGGACTTCGCCATTCGCGCCTGGCCTCTGGGCATCGCACCCCTGGCCCTATTGGGCATAGGCGCAGATCCCAGTACGCTCCATGGCCGGGGCCTCTTTGCTCTGGTCGCATTTGCACCCGCAGCCTACTTGCCCGTATTCCTGATGTTCGTGCCCACCACGCGCACGCCTGAAGCCCGCTGGCTCTTGGACTCTGCGCCCCTGCACCCTCATCACGAAGCAATCGCAGGCCGCTGGGCAGTTGCCCTGCGGGTGGTTCTGCCTCTACAGGTGGTAATTGGCCTGGCTCTCTTCACAGCGCTGCCGGGTACACAGGTCCTCACCTGGTGCCTGGCGTCACTTTTATCAGCAGGCTTGGTCTTGACCATGAGTTGGCACTCCAACGTGAGCTTCGCGCCCCTTTCCAGCGAAGCAGCTGACTTGGGAGGGGCCTTTGAAGGGGGAGGAGGAACTCTCTTGATCAACAGCTTGATGGTGGGGGCCATCGCGCTCGGGGTCTGGCATTGGAACCCCCCGCTGATCACGATCTTGGTAGCCCTCTTGGTTTTCCTGGTAGTGGCACGAAGACTCGCCCTTCACTCGGCGCCCTGACGCCTAGCGTTTGCTCTCAAAAAACAAACGCAGATCTTCAGGCAGAGGACTTACCACTCGAATGCGCTCTCCGCTTTGGGGATGATTGAAAGTTATTGCATGGTGATGCAGGGCATGCCGAGGGAGTTCGAGCACCTCGTGGTCCTCATTGCTCAACCTTCCCTCCGCTGAGCGAATGAACAACTGCTCATCGGGGCCATAGAGTTTGTCACCCACAAGCGGCATGCCTATTGAAGCCAAGTGCAATCGAATCTGATGCTGTCGTCCTGAGAAGAGCCTGCACTCCAACAGGGAATAGGGGCCCACCTGCTCCAAGATGCGCCAGTCCGTGCGCGACTTTAGACCGTCTTCTGCCACCGTCATCTTGATTCGCACGGAACTCGCGTGGGACTCGCGGATCGGGCGTCTGATCGAGCCACTTTCCCCAGGCGCCGGTCCACGCACAATCGTCAGATAGAGTTTTTCATTGCTGCCCTCTTCAAACTGCCGACGCAAATCCAAATGAGAACTGGCCTGCAAACCAGCCATCACGATACCGCTGGTTTCACGATCGAGCCGATGGGCCAACCGCGGCAGCCCCTTGGTGGAACTCGATCGATCCGCATAGTGAGCATGAATCCGTTGGATCAAGGTGTCGTTCACATGGCGGCCACTGGGATGCACGGCAACCCCCGCAGGCTTTTCCACCAGCAGAACATGTTCATCCTCATGCAGGATCTGGAGGGCAGACAGGGGCCCTGCGGGAGCCGGGATACGCAGGTCAGCAGGGATCTCCACACGCACTTGGGTCCCGTGCCGCAGATGCCGCCCGGGGCGGCGCTCGGTGGCCCAGCTACCACTACCCTCAGAAACGCCCGGCATGGAGGGATCAAGGGACACAAAACCATCCTTGATCAACTTCTGAATCGAAGAACGCGAACGCCAGGTCAAATGAGCGCTGAGGAATTGGTCCAAGCGCATGTTCAGCTCTTCCTTGGGCAGACGAAAGAAACTCCCGTCCACTTGCAGCAAGACCTGCTCAAGGGGCCGGTTGAGGTCACGATCTTTGGGTAGGAGTCCCACGATGACCTATAGGATAACGAAGCACCCGGACGACCGCGGGATCCTGCCCCTGGAAGCGTCAGAGGCCGCTTGATCGTGCGATCAAGCGGCCTCTGGCGTAGTAGGGTTCCCGTTCTGCTGAATCAGCTGCGACGACGACGAATCCGACGATTCGGGTCATTCTTGCGAGTTGCTTTTTGAATGGTACGCAAGCGCTCCCGACGCTCACGACGGCGCTCATCAGAACGCTTTTCGTGGAAGGAGTTGGCCTTGGCGGCCTTGAAAATACCCCCGAAGTTGCACTGGCGCTTGAAACGGCGCAGGGCGGCCTCGAGAGACTCGTTGGATCGAACGGTGACCTTGATCACGATTGGGTTCGCTTGAATGGGGGTGCAAAGGTGCTCACCGATCCCAGCGGGGATCGATGCGGGCGAGCAAGATAGCGATCAGGAGGGGATTCCGCCATGATTCGCCCTGGAAAAGGTGCCAAAAGGCTGCCATTCTTCGATTGTGTCGCAGCACCCCAACTCATCAAGCCCCTCCAATGGAGACCAGACAAGCGCTCTGCAGGGGGTCGTGGAGCGGATCACTTACCACGATGAGGACTCCCTCTACACAGTGCTGAGGGTTCTGCCGGAGAGCGGTTTCTCGGCCTCTGGAGGCACTGGGAGTCTGTTCGCCCCGGTTCGGGTAACCGCGGTAGGGCGCATGCTGGAGCCTATTGAGGGCCAACGGGTACGCCTGGAAGGTACCTGGGGCCGCCATGCCACCCACGGTGATCAGTTCGAGTTCAACTCAAACCTGCCTCTGGATCCGGGGGACGAAGAAGGGCTCATACGCTACCTGTCCTCCAAAGCTTTTGATGGCATCGGCGAGACTATCGCTCAGCGCATCGTCGAGAAGCTGGGCACGGGAACCCTGGACATTATTCGCGATCACCCGGAATCTCTGGAGGCGGTCAGCGGCCTACGGGCCACCGTACGAAAGCGCCTCGTGGCTGCGGTGCAGGCTCGTCATGCCCAGCACCAGACAGCAGCATTCCTGATGAGCCTGGGTCTGGGACCAGTGCGAACCCAGACGATCATGGCGACCCTTGGAAGCAATTGCGAAAGCCAGGTACGCGAAGATCCCTACGTGTTGATCAGCGTGCGTGGCATGGCATTCAGGTCCACGGACAAGGTGGCCCTTGAGTTGGGTCTGGAACTCGACGATCCACGCCGGTTGGTGGCTGGCATTGAGCAGAGCCTCAAGCAAGCTGCCGATGACGGCCACAGCTTGTTGCGTCAAGGGGACCTTATGACAGCTGCACATGATCTACTCGGAAGCAAGGCAACGACCGAGGGTCTGGAGTCCGCGCTACAGGACCTGATTCGACAAGACCGCGCCTGGATCGATCGCTCCCTTTTGCCGGACGAAGAAGCAAACCACGCGTTGCATCCGGTTTACCTGCCCTACCTGGGAACCTCCGAGCGTGAGCTGGCCAAGAACATCGGGCGTTTGTTGAATGTGAACAAGGTGGAAGCCCTGGCAAGCAGGGACCAGTTACAGAAACTGGAGAAACGCACTGGGATCGAGCTGCACGAAGATCAGCGGGCGGCGGTGCTGGGACTCCTGGCCTCGCCGGTGGCGTTGCTTACGGGAGGTCCAGGAGTGGGCAAGACCACCATCGTGCGATGGATCGCGGATCTTGCCACCGCTGCGGGCTACAAGGTCAAACTCGCCTCGCCCACAGGCCGAGCAGCAAAGCGTCTCAGCGAGGCAACACAGCGACCCGCATCAACCATTCATCGCCTGCTCAAGATGCAGCCCCCAGACGGCTTCGAGCACAACGCCCGAAAACCTCTGGAGGCGGGCATCGTGCTGGTGGACGAGATCTCCATGCTCGATGTGGTCCTGGCCCACCATCTGGTCTCTGCCATCGCCGCACCTACGCGCCTGATCCTTGTGGGGGATCCCGATCAGCTGCCTTCGGTGGGCGCAGGCAACGTGCTGGCTGACCTCTTGGCATCCGGGGTGATTCCCACTCATCGCCTGACCCAGGTCTTTCGCCAGGATGAACAGAGCCTGATCGTCTCCAACGCCCACCGGGTCCTGGCAGGAGAAATGCCTGAGCTCCCCGCCCCTGGTGTACGTCAGGCAAGCTTCTACTTCTTCCGTGCAGAAGACCCGGTCATGATCGAAGACCGCTTGATCGAAGTGGTGTCCAAACGCATCCCCGAGAAGTTTGGTTTGGACTGGACTGAGGATGTACAGGTGATCGCTCCCATGTACAAGGGCGATGCAGGAGTAGATGCCCTGAACAGCCGCTTACGCGATGCTGCAAACTACGGAGGTCGTGAGGTCGAACGCAACGGTCACGTCTGGCGCACTGGTGATCGCGTGATTCAAACCCGCAACGACTACGAGAAGAACGTATTCAATGGAGATATGGGGCGCATCAGCCAGGTCTCCGCTGATGGCGTAATTACGGTCAAGTTCTCCGATCAAATCCAATCCTACTCCAAGGGTGAACTCAATGACTTGCGCCCCGCTTTCGCCATCACCGTGCACCGCAGTCAGGGTGGAGAATATCCCTGCGTTGTGATGCCGCTTGTGCGTGGCCATCGAGTCATGCTCCAACGCAACCTGCTGTACACGGCTATCACGCGCGCCAAACAGTTGGTGGTACTTGTGGGTTCTGAGATTGCCCTGCGCTGGGCGGTGGAAACCGCCGAGCAGGCCCAACGCATGAGCATGCTCAAGGAGCGCCTGATCGAAGCCCGCAAATAGCTCGTGAAGCCCGACACCAAAAAGTCCCAGAGCCGCCCAGCTTGCGCTGACCGGCTCCGAGGTGCGTTACAGTTGGTTCGAAAGTGTCGCTCAAACCCCCAGAACTGAGGGCCAATCGACCGAACGGGGCTATTTCTAGGTAGCTCAGGCCTGAGTGGCAAGTACAAAGCGATGGGATTCTCACCTGAACTTGCGCTGGATTGGCCGTAGGCCCTCGAAATCAGCGTTTCTTGGGTGGCAACGGAGGGAAGTACTCACGTCCTTCGAGGCCCTCGGGCAGACAGGGCATTCCCTCACGGGCCCCCTCATCCGAGTGCGCGTTGCGGTAGCCCTCACCGTAACCCGCTTGCTTCATCAGGGCAGTCGCAGCGTTGCGCAGGTGCTTGGGAACCGGTTCAGCCGCAGTCTGCTCCACATCCTGCTCAGCCTGAGAGAGTGCCAAGTAGACCGAGTTGTCCTTGCGCGTACGAGCGAGATAGACCGCCGCCTGGGCCAGGGCGAGCTTGGCCTCGGGATAGCCCAAACGGTGAAAAGCGTCCCCTGCGTCCAAAGCGATGCGCAAGGCGAAAGGATCAGCAAGGCCAATGTCCTCCGTAGCAGCGCGAATCAAACGCCGAGCAATGAAGTTACCGTCTTCACCTGCACTCATCATGCGCGTGACCCAGTAAAGGGCCGCGTCTTGATCGCTGTTGCGAATGGACTTGTGCAGTGCACTGATCAGGTTGTAGTGCTCTTCTCCACCCTTGTCGTAGAGCACGAGTTTACGCTGCAGGGCTTCTTCCACCAATTCAAGAGTCAGCTCGCCTCCCTCTGTCTGCAGTGCAGCGCAGGTCTCAAGAGCGGTCAGAGCCCGACGTGCGTCTCCATCTGTACCATTGGCAATGCGCTCAAGGACTTGTGAGTCTGCACTCCAATTACCTGCAAGGCCCTGTGGCTCGACCAGCGCACGTTCAAGCACCCGTACAATCTGCCTGGGACTCAAGGGTTCCAGCAAGAGCGCGCGACATCGTGAAAGGAGCGCACCGTTGACCTCGAAGGAAGGGTTTTCGGTTGTGGCCCCAACAAGCAAGATGTCTCCACGTTCCACATGAGGCAGGAATGCATCCTGCTGAGCCTTGTTGAAGCGATGAATCTCGTCCACAAACACCAGAGTGCTCTTGCCCGCGCGTGCCCTTTCATCCCGAGCTTCACCCATCAGGGTTCGAATCTCCTTGATGCCGGACAACACTGCCGAGTAGGAGACAAAGGAGAGGCCAGAAGCGCCAGCAATCAAGCGCGCCAGAGTGGTCTTGCCTACACCGGGGGGGCCCCAGAGGATCATGCTCTGGGTCAGGTCACCTTTCAATGCACGTGAGAGTATCTTGCCGTCACCGACCAGATGCCCCTGGCCCACAAACTCAACCAGAGACCGCGGCCGCATGCGATCCGCAAGCGGCGCGTCAGCCGCAGCTTGCGCAAGGGGATCAACGACAGGCGCCTGCTCTTCGAACAACCCACTCATTGTCCCGAAAACCTCCCTGCGGAAAAGAGCAGGAGCGCCCCTGCCACGGTCACATTGAGAGACTCCACCTGACCGGCCATTGGGATCGTGACCTGTTCAAAGTCGGCGCAGCACTCAGGGGGGCCACTGGTCTCGCCGCTGACCCAAAGGGCTTTCGGCCCGGACCAGCTAAAGTCCATAAAGGACTGACCCTCGCGCGTCGCCGCAACTACCGACTTCCATCCGAGCGAGGCAAGGGTCTCGGCCACCTCTTTTGGCCCAACTCCACACACCACCGGCAAACGCAACAGACTGCCCATGGAGCCACGCAGGGCACGAGAATTCCAGGGGCTTACGCCCCCTTCAGCTTGCACCAGCGCCCGCGCTCCGGCCGCTTCGGCGGCCCTGGCCAGAGCGCCTAAATTGCCCGGATCCGCGATCCCGCAAGTGACCAGCAGAAGATCTTGGGAGCCAGGCTGCAAGGAACTGAGTTCCACCGCCGGAGGAGGGGTTGCCAGGGCAACTACGCCGGGAGAAGACAGAATGCCTCCGATCCCATCAAGCAACCCTGCCTTGACCCAGCGCATGAGCTCAGGATCAGCACCCGCATCCAGCAGGGGGTGAGGATCCGTGCGCTCATCGAGCAAGATGACCTCAATGCCAGCCCGGGCCCCAAGCGCGTCGGTGACCAAGTGCAAACCCTCCAATAACAGGGTGGTCTTTTCCTTGCCAGCCACAATTCCACGCACCCGCTTGAGGGTCGGATTCTGCCGGGATTCAATCAGTTCAGGGGAAGAGCGCATGGATTGGACCGATCGCGGTCCTTTGCGGCTATTCTAGCCCCAATGCAGGAGCAAGTGTCACCTCCATGAGCAACGCCAATCGAGGACGGGTGATCCAGGTAGATGCCAAACAAGTGATCGTGAACCTGAGCGGTACGACGCAACCGGCGGCCCTGCGCGGCGGCCTGTTCGAGGATCTGGGCCGTTCAAAGAACCCGGTGGCTGTGGGCGACTGGGTGGAGATCGACGAGGATGTGGAAGGGACCGTGGTACAAACCGTCCTTCCCAGGCAGAACTATCTTGGACGTATCGCCTCTTCCCATGACCCCCGAGAACAGGTTCTCGTGGCCAATGTGGACCAGTTGCTGATCATCAGTTCCCTACGCCAGCCCAGTTTCTCTTCGAACCGCACGGATCGCATTCTGGCCGCCTGTGAGTGGCAGGAGATCCCTGCTACTTTGGTACTGAACAAGATCGACCTGATCACGAGGGAAGAAATCGAAGGCATTCTCAAGACCTATGCTTCTGTTCCAATCTCTGTACTGCCCACCAGCGCAGTCAGCGGCGAGGGACTTGAAGAACTCCGCACTCTCTTGAAAGACAAGGTCAGCGTGCTCTACGGACCATCTGGAGCGGGCAAGTCCACACTATTGAACAAGATTCAGCCGGACCTAAACCTGCGCGAAGGCCGCATCAGCAAGTACTGGAAGCAAGGTCGCCACACCACCACTCACTCCAGACTACATGCCCTGAAAACAGGGGGCTATGTGGTGGATACACCGGGAATCAGAGCCTTTCGCCTCTTTGATGTGTCCGCCCGGGAGTTGCGTGACCTGTTCCCTGACATTCACCGCATCTCCAGCAAATGCCAGTTTCCCAACTGCAGTCATGATCACGAGCCAGGCTGCGCCCTCGATGATGCCCTCGAAACCGGACTTTTGGCTCCCAGCCGTTGGGCAAGCTACCTGGAAATGCTGGACGAGTTAGGCGCAGATCCCAAGGACTCAGCTGAGAACTAGCGATTCCTCCTCAATTGAAATCGTAGACGTAGGACAAACGCGTCTTGTTCAGGATCACATAGGGCAACTCGAGCAATTGCTTGAGTTCGTGATCTTCTTCATGCTTGAAACCCCGCACCTTGGGATCGCGCATCACAAAGAAACGAGAAGTGGCCCGGTCATTGAGTTCGTAGGCCCGAGGACGAATTCGTCCAGCGAGTTCAACGTTCAGGTTGCCTGTGTAAAAAAGACGCACGCGCTCGAGCTGTGCTTCCTGTTCCTTGGCCAAGGTCGCTGCGACCCCGTCGCCTGCCTCATCCAGATATTCATGCGCCAACAAGACCTCATCGAGATTCATGTGTAGCAAGGGCGTCTGAATGCGCTCGCGCGAAACCAGGTCGATCAAGGTCACATCTCGCAGGCGCAAGAATGACTTGCGGTGCCCATCAAGCAGCCGAGAAAGCCGCGTGTACTTGTTCTCCACCGTTCCCTTGACCAAGAAGCAATCAGTCAGGAAGAGATCGGTAGTAAGGGTCAGCATGGTCGTTCGATTGATGATGGATTGGTGGCGGTGGTCAGTCCGCGCAGGTCGCCCACCAGATACAGGGACCCGGTCACCAGGACCCACCCTCCAGCAGCGGCCCGAGCAGAGGCCCGGTGCAGCGCATCCCGTGACGAGCGGCACTCCTTGGCCTCAAGGCCTTGCTCCCTTGCCATTTCGGTCAAGCGGGCCGCATCGAGGTGAATTCCACTCTGCACGGTTGTGCAGTAGAGGCTATCGACATGCCTGCGAAGGGCCTTGAGGATGGCCTCGTGGTCCTTGTCTTTTGCCAGACTGAGCACCACCTGCGGTGCCCCAGAGGGGGTTTCTGAGGTTGAGAGCTCCCCCAGAACACGCTCAAGACTGCTGGCCACATGAGCCCCATCAAAGACCACAGGCACCCCGTCAGGGCCCCAGCGCCGCTCCATACGGCCCGGGAGACCCGCTTCGGCAACCGCTGCAGGGGTCAAGAGGACCCCGGAAATCGGCACGTTTCCAGACCCTGTCATTCCTCGCTTTCCAAGGACCGTCAAGGCTGCAGCAGCCAAGGCGATGTTGCTGGCGCCAATGGTCTCCAAGGGTTCAACATGCACAATCGGCACGCCCAATTCACGGGCCCGCACGGCAACAACATTCCCAGGATCATCCTCCGAGCCACGGTCAGGAAGGCCGCAGACAAGTGTCTGCCCCGCGCGCAAGATCCCCGCCTTCTCAGCAGCAATTGCAGCGCGGGTCGATCCCAGCACAGCGGTGTGCTCCAAGTCAATGTTGGTCAAGATCGCCAATTCCGCCTCGATCACATTGGTGGAATCCAGTCGACCACCAAGACCTACCTCAACTACGGCCCAGCCAACTTGAGCAGCCCGCAATGCATGAAAGCCCGCAACAGTAAAAAGATCAAACCAACTCGCGTCCCTGGCGGCGGTTCCGTCGGCTTCCGCCTCATCCCGAGCGGACAGGGCGGCGTCAATGCCAGCAGCAAGCAAGTCCTCGGAAATCCTCTCGCCATTGCAGCAAACTCTCTCGGTAATGAACTCCACATGAGGAGATGTATAGAGACCGACAGAATAGCCCGCGCCCTGCAAGCCCCTGGCTATCAGAGAAGCCACGGAACCCTTACCTTTGGTGCCAGCAACATGCACGCTGCGGAAAGAACGCTGCGGGTGTCCCAGGCGCGCACAAAGGTCTCTGCAGGGTCCCAGATCGACACGCATGTCCGCCCGGTCTCGTTTCTCCCAATCAATCCTCTGGTCCAGTAGGGCTTGAGATCGCTTTAGAGCGGGGCTAATCCTTGTATCAGGGCTCATTCTGGGACAGCGTAATCCTCGACAGTGGCGTCTTCGCCGAGATTACCGATCCTAATAGATGGACGATACGAGCCAAAGCCCGGAAACCCCATGCTAGAAGCCTTCCACCGAATCAAAGTATTCCCCTTTCAAGTATTGGGTCGGAATGCGCGCTACCTGCTCCTTAGACCGGATCAGGAATTGGAGGGCATCTGGGGCCCCGTAGAGGGCGAGATCGGGTTCGGTGACCAGATGGAACAGGCGGCACGTCGCTGCCTTGTACAAGATGTGGGAGTACGCCCACCTGGCGCTCTCCTTGACTTGCAGTGGGCGACGCGTACCCAATTCGGAGACGAGCTGATCATCGAATGGTGCTATGGCTATGAGTGCCACGAGAACCCAGATCCTGCTGTGCTGGCGCAGCACTGGGCAGAACACCGCTGGGCCGGCTTCGGCGAAGCCTACCAGGCCATGGAATTACAAGCCGATCGCACGGCTATGTTGCGCCTGCACGCAATGATTCACGCGGCCTAGCCTGGCGCGGCCCAGCCTTACCAGCACCAGCCAGCAATCACTAGCCCAGCAACCTCAACGAAGGGTATGCCGCACCTAGAACTCTCTTCGGATCGACTCCGAGGCATTGCTGGATCAAGCTGGCATAGACCGAACGGAAGTCAGTGGTGTAAGCCAGATCTCCATTGTCCAATTCAGAAAGGGATGGATGCTTTCCAAAAAGGCCACCCTTGACCCCATGGCCCAGGACAAACATGGGGCCTGCCTTGCCATGATCAGTTCCGCCGGAACCGTTCTCCTTGACCCTGCGGCCGAACTCACTGAAAACCAGGACCGTAGTATTGCGTCCAGCAGGAGTGCCCCCAAGGTCGCTGAAGAGTGCTCCAAGGGCACCATCGAGTTCCTCCATCAATCGATCGTGCTTGACCCGTTGCCCGGCGTGGGTGTCAAAGCCTCCCAGCACCGAACTGGCTATACGGGTTCCGAGTCCGCCTTGAACAATGGCCGAGACATCGCGCAGTTGGGCGCCGATAGCCGTGCGAGGAAATTCCACAACTGGCTGATGAATGGCAGCTGCAGCACGGACGCGAAGAGATGAAGCCTGAGCGTCAGCCAACACACCCCTTAGTTGAGCCAAGGCCTTGTCACGACCCTTATGCCGAGGATCAGCGGGCTTGGACATTCCCTCACCTGCAGTCTCAACCAGGTCTGCCGGACCACCATCAGATCCGAACCAGCGATAGGCAGTTGGGGAACGCACCGAACAGGCAGGGTGGCTGCTGGAGTGCAACGAATAGGGCTCGTTAGCACCCACGTGCACAACAAACTCCGATGCATGGTGGCTGCCTTGAAGTTCCCCCGCCAAATTCCCAATCCAACCGTTACCAGCGGCGCGGCCCTGCGAAGAAGCTGTATGCCAAATGTCAAATGCCTTGAAGTGGGAGCGAATCTGATCTGGATAGCCACAGCCTTCGATCACCGCCATTCTTCCCTGACCATAGATTTGGTGCAGGTTCTTGAGGGCGGGATGAAAACCGCGATAGTGATCGAGGGTGAGCACCTCAGTACCAGACCGTCGCGTGGCCCGGCGGGCCCGCTGGTATGCAGGATCGGCCCAGGGGATGATCGTCGAAAGACCATCGTTGCCCCCGGAAAGCTGCAGGACGATCAGGGTACCAGCAGCGGAAGAATCATCCAGGCGAATCGCACGCAGCAACGGTGTCGTAAAGAGAGCGGTTCCGGCACCAATCATGGCGCGTCTAGAGAGGAAATTGTTCATCCGAGTTGTGCCTCCGGTAAGGAGAGAATGAGATGTGCGAGTCGGCGCAGGATGCGTTCCGCGTCACGTCCGCCCTTGAGCAGGAAACGGTCCTCTGGCAGATCAAGAGCCTCCCGTTCAGACTTGAGGAACTCAACCAATCCGACGGCGGTTTCCGCTGGCGGCTCTATGGCCAACAACTCACGCAGCGCCCCTTGAACAACTTCCAGATCGCTCTTGGGTTCTTGCAGCGCGAGCGTGCGACGTAGACCCGTAGCGGGCGGAGTGAACTTGCGGCGCTTGGCCTTGTTGCGCAGAGAACGCATTGCTCTCACCAAATCGGAAGCCCTACGCGACACCTTGACCTGCTTCTCGGACTCATCTGTCAGCGCCTCCATGCTGTCCTGACCCATCATGGACTCCTCGGCGCTGCCCTCCACATCCGCCAGAGCCATCATCTCGTCCACCTCCTCATCGGTAGTCAGGTCATCAACTTTGATCAGACCCAACATGACTCCGATCATATTGCCCCGCTGCATCAAGCTGGCAGTAGTGATCCAGGTCATGCCCCCTTCCCAGCCCTTCACGTTGGGAGGATAGAAGAGCTTTTCACCCAAGATTCCCGCAGTAAAGTAGATGTACTCTGGAGCGGGCTCGACCCCCAGACGACGGCAGGAGCCCACCATGAAATCAATGGGCGAGAGCACGCGAGCCCCGATGACCTCGGATCGATAGAACTCCGGGTCCATGAACAAGGCACCAAGAACAGGGCGTATCTCGTAGTTGCTGCTGCGCAGAAGGTCCGCGTAGTGATCGACACGCCCATGTTCGGGCTCGACCCCTTCAAACCAAACCAACAAGCGGCCTGCCACCCAACGTGCACATGCGTCCTGCTCCAGCAGAATGTCTGCCAAATCACTCGGCTCCAGGCGGCCACGACGTCCCAAAATGTTTTTACGGCCGAAGTCATGGTCCTTCTCTTTGAAACGATGCTCCCCACTGCGCTCCACCCCATGACCGGTCAAGACCCGCGCAGCTTCCTTGACGTCCTTCTCGGTGTAGTTTCCTTCCCCCAAGCTGAACAACTCCATCAACTCACGCGCCAGATTTTCGTTCGGGCTGCGACGACGGTTGGAGATGTTGTCCAAGTAGACCAGCATGGCCGGGTTGAGCATCATCGAACGCAGAAGGTCACCATAGTTGCCTAGCGCCTCGGAGCGAAGGATCTCATGTTGACGAACCATCAGATCTGGACGCCGCACATTCTGCAGGGAACTGGTGAAGAAACCCTGCCAAAAGAGGGTCATGCGATCACCGAGCGGATCCTTGCCATCCACCATCTGTCCAATCCAAGCACCAAGGTAGTTGTTGGCCTCAAGCGTTCCTGCACGGCGAAGTTCACGGATCACCTTCTGCCGTTCTTCCCGCCCCATATCCTTTAGGCGCTCTCGACTTGGAATGGTGGTTTCCATCTCCCAAGGCTCGATAGTGCCACGTGACTTCAGAAGGTACTCAACCAAGGCCTCCTGTCCCGCCACGACCCAATGCTCAACCTGGACCGAATTGGCCCCAAATCCTGCGCGGTTGAGCAGGTGCTCCGCAGACCGATGGTCCCAGACAGGATCTTGGAAGATCGGCAGCGAGAGGAACAAAACGGGAGCTAGTGTCAACATGGTGCTTAGGTTGAAATGGACGAGATCAGGCGGTCAGTGCTTCTCATAACCCTACACAGGGCTGCTGGTTCCGGTGCCGCAGAGGGCCTCGGCTGCTTCATAATGGAAAGCCTCACCCCAATCCACCACCCCAATCGTGCCCATCGCCCAAGCCCCCCCCGATCTACGCGCCTATCTGGACCTTTTGAGGGCTAATGGCGAACTGGTGGAAATCGAGACCGAGGTCCATTGGGATCTGGAAGCGGCCGAAATTCACCGTCGCGTGATCGCCGCCGGAGGGCCGGCCTTACTCTTCCGGAACATCAAGGACGCTAGTTTTCCCCTCGTTACAAACCTGTTTGGAACCAGTTCCCGAGTGGATCTCGCCTTTGGCTCGCGGCCCGAGGAAATCATCGAGCGCGTGGCACTCCTGCCTGAGGAACTTCTGCCGCCGACTCTAGGCAACCTATGGAAGCAGCGGGACCTCTTGCCCAAGCTCGCACGCGTGGGCCTCAAGCACCGCGCGCGGGGTCCGGTCACGGAAATAACCGAATCGAGTCCTCGCCTGTCGCGCCTGCCCGCACTTCGCACCTGGAAGCGCGACGGTGGTCCCTTCGTCACCCTGCCATTGACCCTGACTCGACACCCGGACAACGACTCGCCCAACTTGGGCATGTACCGCAGCCAGATCTTTGACGACCAAACCGTGGGGGTTCACTTTCAGATTGGCAAGGGCGGGGGATTTCATCTCTCCCGAGCGGAGACCCTCAACCAGGCTCTCCCGGTGGACATCCACGTGGGTGGGCCACCGGCACTGATGCTGGCAGCCATAGCGCCTCTGCCAGAGAACGTACCCGAACTGTTACTTGCATCTTTGCTCTTGGGGAAGCGTCTGCCCCTCTGTCGTTCAAGGGAAGGCCGCCCGATTGCGGCAGATGCAGAGTTTGTTCTCTCCGGATCGATCCAACCAGGAGCGCGCCGACCGGAAGGTCCCTTCGGCGACCACTACGGGTATTACTCCGAACAACATGACTACCCCTGGATGCAAGTGAAGACGCTTCACCGCCGAAAGGACGCGATCTGGCCCGCAACCGTGGTTGGCAAGCCACGCCAAGAAGATTTTTTTCTGGGAGACTACCTGCAGAAGCTGCTCGGCCCGCTCCTTCCCCAGGTCATGCCAGGCGTAGTCGACCTATGGAGCTATGGCGAGACCGGCTACCACTCACTCTCTGCCGCAATCGTGCGGGAGCGTTATGAACGCGAGGCTTTTGCTTCGGCCTTCCGTATTCTTGGCGAGGGTCAGATATCACTGACCAAGTTCCTGTTGCTCACCGACGGGAATGTGGACCTAAGAGATTTTTCCGCCACCCTGCGACATGTACTTGAACGAACAGATCCCCGCACGGACCTGCTGATCCTGCCGAACCTGTCCATGGATTCGCTCGACTATTCGGGCCCCGTGAGACATAGGGGTTCCAAAGGAGTACTAGTAGGCTTGGGCGAAGCTCGCCGATCGCTGCCTCACACAATTCCTGGAGAGTTGGGAGCTGGAATCAGCGACGCACACGTGTTCACCCCCGGAGCCCTTGTAGTTCAAACCGCATCCCATGCAGAAGACCCTCATGCGGCGGAACGAATCGCCAAGCTCCCCGCCCTTGCGGATTGGCCCCTGATCGTGATCTCCGATGACGCCCAGCGCGCTGCCCTCAGCAGCGCCAATTTCCTGTGGACCACCTTCACCCGCTTTGACCCGGGGCAGGACATCGTTCCTGGAGAGGTTCGCTTGATGGGAAGCCACGCGTCCTACTCATTCCCTCTGGTAATTGACGCACGCATGAAGCCCAGCTACCCAGAAGAGTTGTTCTGCGATGACGCAACTGCTCAAACCGTAAGCAGACGTTGGAAGGAGTACTTCCCTGCCGGTGGGGTCGAAATGGGCGCTTCAGATCAAGCGCACTTGGACTAGGAGCTTGTGACCGGGGCCGCAACCGCGGCATTCCGCTCCATGATCCGCACCATTTCGAACTGCACCCGAGCCCGATCCAGATTCTGATTTTCTCGCTGAATCTTGAAATACTCATCACCGGCCAGGTGATCGGTCAGGAACCGCAAGCCAACGGTCAGGGTCACGATTGCTGACGCCAGAGGCATCAGTTCCAATTCATCAGAATTCAGGAAGGCCCCAGCACTGTCCATCCAGCCCGCCTCAATGGCACGGTAGATGTCCTGATCCAAGCCGACCCGGGTCAAGTCAGTTTCGTCCTCAGCTGACACAGACACGGCAAAACGCACAAGGTCACCGAAGTCATAGAGCGACCAGCCGGGCATGCAGGTGTCAAGGTCCACGATGCAGCGGGCGGCACCTGTAGTCTTGTCAAACAGCACATTATTCAACTTGGTGTCCCCGTGTATCACGCGCACAGGAATCCGGCCCTGTGCCTGACCGGTCTCGACCAGTTCAAGCAGGTGCGCATGAGCCAGCACAAATTCGATCTCCGAACGTACGCTGCGAGCACGGTCTTTCACATCGGCGCGGAGGGCCGCCTGAAACTGACGCAAGCGATGCGTCGAACTGAAGAAGGACGGAATTGTCTCAACCAGTTCACGGGCATCCAGATCAAGAAGCCGCGCCTGGAAGTTGCCAAAGGCCACCGCGGCACCATATGCCTGCTCACTGCCTTGGCAATGGTCGAAAGTCTCTGTTCCATCCACAAAGGTAAATGTGCGCCAGGCGCCATCGGGCAAAGTTGCCCAGGCCTCGCCTTCATTGGTGGCGATCACCTCAAGAACTTCCAACTGATAGTCCCGAGCACGCCAGGTGTCGAGACGCAATTGCTCGGTCACCCGCTTGATGTTGTGCATCAGTCCCGGGATGTCCTGGAAAACCTGACTGTTCATACGCTGATGAAGCATGCGGCTGGTTTCGCCATCAGAGCCCCACGTGCTTATGAATGTTTCATGAATGTGTCCCTGGTGAAGCGACTCAACCGAGATCAGTTTGCGCCCCCCTGAGAACTTCAGAGCGGCCTCATGAACGGAAGTGGAATTATGCACGTGCAAGGGAACCTCACTGGAACAGATGCTCCATCTTGAGAGACCCGATTCTAAGCGACCAATCAAGAACTGGCTCTGCCTCAGAACGAGAAAACGGACCTTGCTGCTCTCAAGGAGGGATACTGGGGCACCTCCAGTTGAATCACTGACCCAGGAGTCGCCTTGAATCACTGACCCAGGAGTCGCCAGATTTCGACCACGCCAACCCCAGACCGAAGAGAAGCAATGAGCCCAGCAAGCCTGCAAAAGATGAGCCCCAACCAGAATGCCAGCCGAATTGGCAAGCCTCTCTCCCTTTCCGCATTTCCTACCAGGTGGTTGAACACCCCCCCCCGGCCAAAGACAATCCCCGCAAGCCGATCCTGACAGAGACAAACTGCCAGAGTAGGAACACATATACCTTCCACCTCAGATCGAAATGAAGACCCTCACAACAACCATCCGCTCCCTCACGGCCATCACGCTCACTCCTCTGGTTCTGGCAGGCGGAGAAACCCATACGTGGTTCGAATTGGACACAGTCCCCTCTGCTCCCAAGACAACATTCGACGATTGGTCGGTGAGCTACAAGGACGGCCTCAAGGTCAGCAATTCGGATGGATCCACCTCCATCAAGATCGGGGGCCGCCTGATGTACGACCTGGGTTGGCAAACAGGAGAAGACAAGGCTGTTGGCGAACAGGTAGAGTTCCGGCGCGCGCGGCTATTTGTCAAAGGACAGCTAAACGGAAGTGTCTCCTACAAAGTCAATTACGACTTCGCTAGATCCGAAGGCGATGTATCTCTCAAGGACATGTACGTGCAGTTCGATGACTTGCAGGCGATCCGCGTGGGACGCTTCAAGGAGTACAACTCAATCAACACTCTGACCTCGTCCAAGTACATCACGATGATCGAACGCGCGAGTATCGTCAATGCGATTTCTCCTGATCGAAACTCCGGGGCTGGCAAGTTGTGGGAGATCAACGAAAACACCACCGCCGCCCTGGGCCTGTTCAAGGAAACCTCCAACGGCTTCAGCGATAATTCAGGGGAATGGAGCGTAACTGGCCGCCTGACCCACCTTCTTGCTGACACTCTCCATCTAGGAGCCTCCGCATCTGCCCGAGGCGATTCCGATTCAGAAATCAGAACACGTCCGGGACACCACATGGATGGCAGGATTACTTTGAGCGATGACGGACCCGCGGAAGACTCAAGCCTCTATGGACTGGAAACAGCCTGGCTCAACGGCCCCTTTAGCCTGCAAGCGGAGTACATCAATCAGTCCTTTGATTCCGCTAATGAAGCAGAAGTCAGCGGCTATTATGTCATGGCCAGTTGGTTCACCACAGGCGAGCATCGACCCTACAACAAATCCAACGGGGCCTTCTCCCGAGTTGTACCTTCGGGCGATGGGGGTGCCTATGAGTTGACAGCCCGTATGGACCATAGCGCTGGAGAAGACACTGATAGGGTTGAAGTGGACGACCTGATCGTCGGCATCAACTGGTACACCGGCCGCAACTCGCGCATCATGCTCAACTATGTGATGGCCGACATAAATGAAGGCGGAACCAAAACGGATTACGACGCTCTTCTGCTTCGGTTCCAAGTCGACTTTTGATGACACCTGCTGACCTTGTAGGCGGGGTCCGCCCAGGCCTGATCCAGAAGACCCTCTTCCTCGTGGTCGGCTTAGTTGTACCCCAAGCCCTGTCCGCTACTCCCCAGGACGGGCCGGAATTCCATGGACGGCTGATGATCGATTTTCCGGGGCTCGATACGCCTGGAGGCGATCCCCGCTCCCTGCGTCTCAAGATCAACGGAGAGTTCCAGACCGGAATCGACTGGAAAGCCCAATTTGAAGCCGGATCATTTGAATTGGACTTCAAGGAATTCTACCTGGACGGCGCCTTGGGAAACCATACCAGGGCTCGAGCGGGACAATTTCGCGAGCCCATGGGCCTCGATGGCCAGACCAGCTTGGAGGTAATTCCTTTCCCCGAGCGCTCAGCCCCTACCCAGGCCTTCACCCCAGGGCGCAACTTGGGGGTCATGCTCCACGGAGGACATGAACTTCACTGGGACCTTGGAGTCTTCGCAGACAGCTCCGAAGCATTTGATGCTCCAGGCAACGAGCGAGCGATAAGTGCCCGACTGTACGGTGCACCAGAAGATGGAAGCAAAGGCATTCTGCATCTCGGACTGGCGGCCAGTTTCCGCAATGGCCATTCCACTGGTTTACAGTTCTCCGCGGGCCCAGGCGCACACGGCTCATCACAGACGATTGATACTGGCCTCATGCCAGATGCGCGTGCGGCAACGCTAGCGCTTGAGCTTGCTCATGCAAGTGGTCAATGGACAACTGTCGCAGAGCTCATGGCATCATCAGTTCATTTGCCCCAGAAAGATGGGATGACGATCGGCGGCGCGCAACTATCTGCAGTCTACTCCTTCGACGACGAACGGTCTCGATGGGAGCCAGAACTCGGCCGCTGGGGACGCGTGCAACCCACAGAGGGCAAGGTCTCGGTCGAATGGGCGGCCCGTCTGGCATTCACGGATCTGGATGCCAACACGATTGAAGGAGGAGCCCAATTCGACTGGGGATCTGGGCTCAACCTGCACTTCACATCGCGCTCTCGTCTCATGCTCCACTATCAACGTTCACAGCGAATTAGTGCGGGAAACGGCCTAGACCTGCTACTTATCCGGGTCCAGATGGGGTTCTAGACCCCTAGCCTTGTTTTTTTGCCACAGGACCGCGCCAGACCCTAGGGTAGAAGCACTGGGCAAAGCCCGCCCCTTCTTCTGGATCCCTTCGAAACCAAATGAAAAACAACATTCTTATTGCAACTTTATGTGTTGCTCTTGCTTCCACCGCCTCCGCCCAATTCTCAGACGGCTTTGAATCTTACGCCAATGGCTCAGCCATTGAAGGTCAAGGTTCCTGGGGAAACTGGGACGGAGTGAACACTCTCTACAACACAGTTTCCAATGCTCAAGCATCAACCGGAAGCCAGTCGTTGAGCATCGTGGGTAGTGGAGATCCCAACTGCAATTTCTGCTCGGATACAGTCAGCCCTCTGGGCGGTCCCTACACATCCGGTCAATGGGTCTTCACCTGCAAGCAGTGGATTCCCAGCACCTTTGGCGGCACGACCTACTGGATCATGCTGAACCAATTTGCCCCAGGCGGCCCCTACAGCTGGTCGGTGCAAGTCAACATGAACGGCAGCACGCTGCTGGTCTCACCGGACATCAACGGAGCGGCACTGACTCAGGGCCCCAACCAGTACCCCATCGTGTTTGACGCCTGGGTAGAGTTACGGGCCGAGATCGATTTGGATACGGACAACTGCTTGATCTACTACGACAACCAGCTGCTAGGCGAGTACACCTGGTCAATTGGCGTCTCCACGGCAGGAATTGCACAGATCTCTTCACTCGACCTCTTTCCTGCTGACAGCACCGTTTCGGCAGTTCTGTATGACGACTTCAGTGTTGTCGCGGGAACAGGCGGCGGCCCCGGCCTCTTCTGCAACCCGGCAAATTCAAACTCGGGTGGTGGCCCTGTTACTCTGGGCGGCTCGTCCTTTAGCGGCCCCGGCGTTTTTCATCTGGATGCTGCGGGCGGTCCCCATCAGGAATTTGGCTATTTCCTGGTAGCCGCAACCCCTCTGGATCCCGGCATTCCTGTCAGCACGGGACGACTTTGCCTTGGTGCCCCCATCGGCCGTTACACCGCCAGCGCCACGGGCTCGGGAATGAATTCGATCGGTCAATTCGACGGCTCCGGGATCTTCCAAAACCTGGGTGGCACCTCATCGGTGGGCTCAGGCTTCGACGTGCCAGCAGCGCTTCCCGATCCTCCCGCTGGTGTGATTTCAGCTGGAGCAACCTGGAACTTCCAGCTCTGGTACCGCGACGGCGGAGCCGGACCCGGTTCCTCGAATTTCTCAGACGGGATCTCGGTCACGTTCTGATTAGAGAACTGCCAGCCGCTGAGAACTGACTCGGGTCAGTCCCCTGCGCTGAAGCTATAGAAAGCCGCTCCCTTGAGAGAGGGGGCGGCTTCGTTTCTAAGCAACAGAGTACGGATCGTCCACAGATCGCGGAATATGCGGTATTCGATAGCGGTCTTGTCCAGATAGTCCACACCAGAGCTGCCTCCGGTTCCCACGCGGCGCCCAATGACACGCTCCACCATGCGCGCATGTCGCTGACGGTAGATAAGGAAAGCTTGCTCGACCTCGATCAAACTGGCAAGAACTTCTCGTGGCCAGGCAAGCAGAGGCAATTCGCGGTAAGTCTCTATGAACAGCATTGCGACTCGCGCACGAGCACGTTGAGGGTCGTCCTTTACATCAGTCCCGCGCAAGAACTCCTCAGTAGCGGCAATTTCTCGATCATATAGATCGTCAATCCTCTTGTGGTCTGATTCTGGAGCCACTTCCCTTGCACGTTTGCGGGCCTTGTCCACTTCAATTCGCTGGCTCGCCAGGAAGTCATTCAAGAAGTCCTCGCAGGTCTTGCCTGCTCCAGCGTCCCCATGGCGCACACCGTCAATCGGCGTACGCTCAAGCCACGAACGAACCGCATCAAGCAAGCTAGGTCCGTCCGCCTGGGTCTCACGCAAATGCTTGAGCGCACTGGAGGGAGAGCCATCTGCATTCTTCAATGCAGCAATGTGACTGCCAGGGGAGCCAAGGGGCACACGCTCATCGTCATTGAGACCAAACAGGACTTCAATTTGACGCATCTGAGCGCTCTGAAAACCACTGGCGGGCATCAGCTTGTTGCGGAAGGCGAGATACTCGCGAGTTCCTATGGTCTCGACCAGTTCAAAGTGATGCGCACCAATCTTGAAAATTGTGGTAATCCTCCGCAACCGAGCAACAACCCGGGAGAGGTCTTGCTCTGAGACCTTGGGCAGTACGAACAGGTCCCGGGCCGCCAACATGTCGCGACGCACAAGCTTGAACCACAGCTCAAAGATCTGATGCACTGTGATAAAGACCAGCTCCTCATCCTCAAGAGTGCTCTCGTCTCTATCGAGGCCACCCTGCAGATTGAGCAGATCTTCCACACGGATATAGTCCCAGTAGGTCGTCGGAGGTTGAATCGCCATGATTTCGCAGAGGATACGGATTCGCACCGGCCTGCGGGCAAGGGTTATCATGCAGCCCAATGCCAACCTCCCCCCCAATCGACAAGTCTCTTCCCGAGGCCCTCCAACAGCGAGCCATGGGCCTCCTGGACCGCCCCCTGCTCGACCTGATCTTCGAAGCAGCCGAGACTCATCGGGCCAACCATGATCCTGCTCGTATCCAGCACGCCCACTTGTTCTCAATCAAGACCGGGGCCTGTCCGGAGGACTGTGGCTACTGCTCCCAGAGCGCTCACCATGATTCCGGCCTACAACGAGAAGCCCTGACCGATCTGAACAGCGTGCGAGAAGAAGCCCGCCTGGCGCGCGAGTCCGGCGCAGACAGGCTCTGTCTTGGTGCGGCCTGGCGCAATGTCAAGGACGGTGCTGAATTCGACCGGACGCTTGAAATGGTGCGTGCAGTCAAGGATGAGGGTCTTGAGGCTTGCGCGACCCTGGGCATGCTCGACCCATCCCAAGCGCAACGCTTACGCGAAGCGGGGCTTGACTACTACAACCACAACCTCGACACAGGCCGCAGCCATTACCAGAACATCGTGACCACGCGCACCTATGACGAGCGCCTGGACACCTTGCAAATCGCTCGAGATGCAGGATTGGCGCTTTGCTGTGGAGGAATCGTTGGCATGGGGGAAACTCGTGAGCAACGAGCTGAGTTTCTGGCCCAACTTGCAGCTCTCGACCCGACACCTGAGTCAGTCCCAATCAACTCTTTGGTTCCAGTGGCAGGAACTCCCCTTGAGAACCAAACTCCATTGCCTTGGGACGAAGTGGTCCGAATGGTGGCCGCAAGCCGCATCATGCTGCCGAAGTCCACGGTGCGCCTCTCGGCCGGTCGTGAATCAATGACCGAGGAAGCTCAGGCCTTATGTTTTCTGGCAGGCGCAAACTCGGTTTTCCTGGGTGATAAACTCCTGACCACACCGGGCCGTGAGCACACCGCTGACGCGAGCCTCTTCCGCAAGCTGGGAATGACCCCGGTTCAGCAAGCCTAGAGCCGCGATATCCAATGCTGTCAATACAAGAACAGCTTGCAGATGAGCTAGCGCAGCTAGAAATGGCCAATCAACGCCGCGAGACCATCTCAGCGCCCCAGCATGGAGATTGGTTCACCAATGATCTCTTCGGCCTCTCCCGGGATCCCCACGTGATCGCCCGGGCCAAGGCGGCTCTCGACCAATACGGTGCAGGCTCAAGGGCTTCCCGCGCCCTGGGGGGAGATTCGCCCCTGCACAAGGAAGCTGAAGAGTTAGCTGCTGACTGGCTTGAAGCACCCCGAGCCTTACTATTCCCTTCCGGCTGGCAGGCTTGTGCAGGGGTATTGGGTGCTCTTGTGGGCCGGGGAGATGTGATCTTCTGTGATCGCATGCTGCACGCATCACTAATCGATGGCGCGCGACTGACCCGGGCGCGGCGCGTCATTACTCCCCACCTGGACCTTACAGCCCTTGAAAACGCACTGCGTCAGAGCATGGGTGCCCGGCGAAGGCTGATCGTAACCGAGGGAGTGTTCAGCATGGACGGGACCGCTCCGAACCTCGTTCGCCTCTCAGAATTAGCCGTGGAGTACGATGCCTGGCTGTTGATCGATGAAGCTCACTCCGCAGGGGTATTGGGACCAAGGGGGCGGGGCGCTTGGGGCGCGGCATGTGAAGAGGGTGCACTCGACGCGAACCTCGTCAGTCGTATCGTAACTGGCGGTAAGGCACTTGGATGTGCCGGCGCATTCGTGCTCGGAAGTAGCGAATTGCGGTCACTGATGCTCACAAAGGCACGCTCGTTCCTCTTCACGACAGCACCCTCGCCAGCAGTGACTGGTGCACTCTGCGGAGCAATTGAACGAATACAAGAACTTGATCAGGAGCGCATCCAACTGCAAACCCACGCCCGACATCTGGCCCAAGAACTCGACCTGCCAACCCCTGCAGGCGCAATTGTTCCGGTCCCGATCGGCAGCAGCGAAAGAGCCTTGGACCTGACACTCAAATTGCGCGCCCAGGGCATTCAAGTGCGAGCAGTAAGACCGCCGACCGTGCCCAATGGAGAGAGCCGCATCAGAATTGTGCTGCACTCAAGCCAGACAACGACACAGATTGATCAACTGGTAGAAGCTCTCCGGAATCTCGATTGGACCCCAAACTCAATACCCCAGGAACGGACGAGTGCGTCCCGAGCCCTGTGGGTCGTGGGCACTGACACGGATGTGGGCAAGACAGTTGCCAGCGCAGGCCTCCTGCACGCACTTCGAACCCTGGGCAGATGCGGATATTGCAAGCCCGTGCAAACCGGCAGCGAAGACCCATTGAGCAGCGATACGAATGAAATTCGCCGCCTGGTCCCTGACCTCTTGACTTGCACCCCATCAATCGAACTGCCCCTGCCAGCTTCACCCCATGAAGCAGCCGCAGCTGTTGGAGTCCAAATCGATGTGCCGCAACTCAATAGTTGGTTGGATGAACAGTTACGCAGGCAAACCAGCGGGGTCTTGGTGGTCGAGCCTGCGGGAGGCCTACACGTACCGCTCACGCCGGAAGTCTTGACCTCTGATTGGTGCGCGCAGCGGAGCGAGGCTCTGGTGTTGGTTGCTCGATCGGGTCTTGGAACTCTGAACCACACCCTCTTGACCTTAGAGGCTCTGATCACCCGTAACCTGCACCCAAGAGCCTTGATTCTGGTAGGAACACCCCACGAGTCCAATCGACGCACTCTTGCCGAGCGAGCAGCCTGCCCAGTAGTTGAACTTCCATTGCTGGAACCATTGACCAGCGACAGCATCAAGGCTTGGGCGTTGAGTTCAGGCTTGCCAGAAATCCTGGAGCCCCTCTTTTCATGAGCAACTTGATCCAAAGGGATGGAAGAGTCTGTTGGCATCCCTTCACCCAGCATGGCATTGAAAGCGAGCCCCTCGCGGTAGTGGGAGCCAAGGGTGCACAGCTTGAGCTGGAAGACGGCCGCAAACTTATCGATGGCATCAGTTCCTGGTGGGCCATTTTGCATGGGCATGGGGAAGAAACCATTCTCAAGGCCATCAACAAACAATACGAGCGTCTCGATCATGTGCTCTTCGCCGGAGCTACCCACGAGCCAGCGGTGCGCCTCGCAGAAAGACTGTGCGCTCTGACGCCCCAGGGGTTGAATCGAGTGTTCTTTTCAGACGATGGAAGCACGGCTGTGGAAGTGGCGCTGAAGATGGTGGTCCAGCGCTGGGTCCTGCGCGATCAGCCCCTGCGCCGCACATTTGTGGCGTTCGAAGGGGCCTATCACGGAGACACCTTCGGGGCCATGGCGGTCGGAGACCCCGACCCTTTCTTCGAGCCCTTTCGACCACTGTTATTCGATGTTCGCCGAGTCGGACTGGACGCCCAGAAGGTCGGCGATGCATTGGATGACCTGGGCGAAAGAGCCGCCGGAGTCATCGTCGAACCGCGTCTGATGGGTGCAGCAGGCATGAAGATTCAGCCCAGTGGTTTCTTGAAAAGCCTGGAAGAGGCGGTGCACTCGAGGGGCTTGCCCCTTATCGCAGACGAAGTCTTCACTGGATTCGGCCGCACTGGGGAACTCTTCGCTTGCGACTCCGAAGATGTCACGCCTGACCT
The DNA here is from genome assembly GCA_014238415.1 of Planctomycetota bacterium. Taxonomy (GTDB): domain Bacteria; phylum Planctomycetota; class UBA1135; order UBA1135. Next base: position 83,406 of record JABABA010000002.1, read on the forward strand.
GTTGTGCTTGGCCAAGGGACTGACGGGCGGCATGTTCCCCCTCTCTGCGACCCTGGCTCGCGAAGAGTTCTTCGAGGACTTTCTATCGAGCGACCGCTCGCGGGCATTCTTCCACGGGCACACCTTCACCGCCCATCCGGTGGGCTGTGCGGCGGCTCTCGCATCCTTGGATCTAATCGCAGACCATGACACGCCGCGATTGTTCGAACGCCTCGGGAAACGACTGTTGAGGTCTTTGGCCGACCTCAACCAAAATTCCAGAGTGCATAACCTGCGGCAACTCGGAGGCATGGTTGCGTTTGAGCTTGCCAGCGACCAGCCAGAAGGATATCTCGCCGCACGCAGCCAAGGCCTTCGCAAGGTTGCTCAGGAACATGGCGTCCTGCTTAGACCTCTGGGCGATACTCTCTACGCCTTGCCGCCCGCCTGCACCAACGATCAGGAACTCGATCAGATTGCAGCTGCTTTGCACGCCATGGTGAAGTCCAATGACTGAACGCAAAGCCGCCATCTACGAGTGGCACGATGGACAATTACGTGTTCTTGAGCACCCGCAAGAGGGAGTGGACCTTGAGCAGGTCCTGTTGGACCTGCCGGCTGGCACCTACGAGGCCCTGCGCACCTGCGATCAAACCAATTTTTTCCGCCTTGATCGACACTTGGAACGTGGCGTAGCGGGCTGCAAGGCCTCAGGGCTGCCCGAGCCGAACCCTCAAGCCCTCTGCGCAGGCATCGATGCAGCTGCCCGACACTTTGCCGGGGAAGCAAAACTACGCATTGATTTTTTGCCCTACCCATCGGCGATGCTGAGCATGCGCTCCACAGTGCTCCTCAGCTTTCATCCATTGCAACTGCCGCCGCAGGAAACCTACCAAAGAGGAGTAGGCGTCTATCCCACCAGCCAACTGAAGCGATACTCGCCTGTAATCAAGGGCACCCAATTCATTGCCGCGCGCACAGCCCACAAGCGTCTGCATGAAGACGACTTCGAGCCCATTCTATTGGACCCAGACGATTACTGCCTCGAAGGAATCATGAGCAACTTCTTCTGTTTTCAGGGAGACGCTCTGTACACCGCTGGCACAGGAGTCTTGGGAGGCATTACCCGGGAGACCCTCCTGGACTGCGCGGCTGAGTTGGGACTACAGGTTGTCGAGGAAGCCGTACACAAGAATCAGGTCAACCAGATGAACGAGGCCTTCCTGAGTTCATCAGTGCGCGGGGTCCTTCCCGTGGTGCGTTTTGCTGGCAAGGACATCGGCAACGGTAGGCCTGGGGCACACACTATGGACCTCGACGCAGCCTACGGAGAATTGGTACGTTCATCAGCCAGACCAGCGTTGCCCTCTGACGAGTCAGCTTGACAAGCTGCACGACCCAATAGAACCCAGCCGATGAGCAAGGCCAGACCGCCGAATGGTGTGATGGCCCCGAACCAGGAAGGAGCCCCCAAGGCCAGGCAAAAGAGACTGCCTGAAAAGATCACTATCCCCAGGGTGAATGCCATTGCCGCTCCTGCCCCACGCCCCCGCCGTTGGTGATGCAGAGCCGCAAAGAGTATCGCTAGAACATGCCACATCTGGTAGTTCACTGCGGTTGCCCACCACTCGCTCCTTTGATCTACAGACAGGATCTGCTTCAGCCCATGGGCACCAAATGCACCAAGGGCAACTCCACTGAAGCCCAAGAGAGAGGCCACGAGAATCCAATTTGTATTCTTCATATCTTGGGACGCTTCATGAAAACGCCCCTGGAATGGTACCCAGCTAGGGTTCTCGAAAGGGAGAACTGAGAGCTACAGGATCTTGCATCTCTCTGCAGAGAGGGTTATGAGCACCCTGGGCAGAAGCTGTACCTCGAGGAGGGGTGCATCCTAGCGGCCATACATTCTCAATTCGAGACCCGCCCACCCCAATGGGCGGCCTTGGGGCGTGATCCCCGAATCCCCCCTGTCTCCTTTTGGGACCCGCTGACTTCCCCTGAATCTGAGGGGTAATGTTCAGTCCGGGCGGGCCTTCACCGCAGGTCACCGCGACGCCCCTAACCATGTACAAGCAATCTATTCTCACCGCCTTGGTGGTTCTCCTCTTGCCGGGTCTGGGCGCAGCCCAACGACGGCACAATCCTGCCCCTCGAATCTCCGTTCAGCCCCACGTGTCAAAGGTCACTCGGGGCTTGCGTGGCGAACCCCTTGGAGTGGACGTTCCCTTTGAAGTTGCGGTAGGAGGAACTATTGCACCACCCCTGGCCCCCGCTGCCAGCGCAAGCGCCCTGCTTCACAGAGTCTACAAGGTACGCATTCCTGCCACGGGCACGAGCTGGGTCGAGCGCATGATCGTCGGAGTCCCAAACCAGATTCTGGGTCCGACACCCGTACTGGTTCTGTTCCACGGCTACGGAGAAGATCCTGAAGACCTGATGTTCTCGACCGAATACATTCAGAAGGCCCGCCAGTTGGGTTGGCTGGTGGTCGCACCCCTGGGCGCCCACAAGTTCAACTTCGGCATCGAATATGCCCAGCGCAATACCGAAGCCGCACTTGAATTCCTGGCCACATATTTTCCCCTGGACCTGGACCGCATTTATGGCGTCGGGTTTTCAATGGGCGGCGGTTGGATGGCCAGCTTTGCTGCCCGCCATACAAGTCGAGACCATGTGCGATTCGCTGCTCTGGCCAACCACACAGGAACCGTATCAGTCACCCACGTACACGCCAGTGCTGTTGATGTATCTCTCCTGGAAAGCCCCCTGATGTTCGAGGGATCCCCCTTTCAGTTCCCATTTCGCTACCAGCGAGCATCCAGCATCGAATTGAACCCTGTCTTCAACAGCGTGAACCCAGACACCGACCTGCTGCGAAATATTGCCCACATACCGATCATGACCTGGACCTGCGCGACAGATCCGAATCTCTACATCATCGATCAGTGCGAACAATTTGATGCCCACCTGGCACAGTTGGGCGGCATCAGCAACTATACCAGTGGTCGCGGCAATGGACACATGTGGGCGAACCTTGATGAAGATGCCGTGTTGACCTGGCTGGGTCAGCACACTCGCAGCGATCCGGATAGCTCGAGCTTGGTGAGCGTGCTTGCCGATCGCAACTCCCGCTGGCACGAGTTCCAGATCGTGCAGCGGAACAGCGGGACCTTCACTCCCTTCAAGTGGGCGGCTCTACAGATTTTCAACCGGGCATACGTCCTGCAAGCCAGCAATCTGGCCCAACTGGCCTTTGACCCTGCGGATCTGGGATTGAGCAAGAACAGTTCCCAAGGCCTGGAGATCATCTTCTCCGAGCTTGACCACTTGGCTACTCGGGTGATTCTGGAGGACATGGACATGCCATCCAATGTGCTCTTCAATGGAACCAGCACCCCAAACTGGACCTATGACCAGACCACGCGTCGCCTGTCATTGATCTACTTGCCGAGCAGCCAGAATACTGGCTCTTGGCGCATCCTGCCCTAGTCCAGCACCACCTATAGGCCCCTGAATGTGCTTTCTGGGGTATTGCAGGCAGAAAACCCAGAACTCATCTAAATTGGTAGATGTCCAGCGGTCCTCCACCATAATGGAGTGATCGTTGATTATATTATCTGCCGGTTTATGAACTGCACCCCCTGGAGCACCGCTCAGCTTCCCACACTCTGCCGCATTTCTGTGGTCGTGCTGCTGGGCTGCTTGACTTCGCAGGCAGCCGGTCAGCAATTGGGAAGACGAATCACGCCGATCTATGATTTGCAAGGCGGGTTGATAGGCACCACGGGGGACATAGCATCGGCCTTGGGGGGCACCTTTGCGAGCGCCGGAGCCGCGCCAACAGTCAATGTACAGTTCTCGCCGGGTACCACGCGAGTCCACATAACAATCCCCAATACTGGCACTGCCTGGGCAGAGGAGTTTCTGGCCTTTATTCCCATTGGACCAACGCCGCCGGCTTCGTCGCCCTTGTTGGTTCTCTTTCACGGTGCAGGCCAACAACCAACTAATTCTGTCTCGGCGATTTCCGTTGAGGACCTTGCGTCTCCAATGATCACAGAGGCGATCAACCGAGGCTGGCATGTACTGATCCCCCTAGGAGGACATGCATTCAACTTTGGGCACCCCGATGCTCAGACAAACACTCAAGTCTCCATGGAAGTCTTCATGGAGATGTTCGGAACCAGTATCGACATCGCACGTGTATATGGCTACGGACACTCCATGGGTGGAGGCTGGATGATGGCCCAAGCGGCCCTGCGTTCCGGTGTAGATGACTTACGGTTCGCGGCCCTGTTTGCCAATGCAGGCACACCATCGACAGCGTTCACCTACGGAGTGGCACTCAATCACTCAGTCCTGGACATAATCTTCGGCGGCAGCCCAAGCACCGACCCCTTCATCTACTCCCGGTCGTCGATGGCCGACGTTTCCAGCCAGTTTCCATTCCCAGTAGACCCCAATACGCCCACCTGCCTGAACTTGAAAGGCACCCCTGTTGACACCTGGACCTGCTGGTGGGACAAATTGCAATTCAAAATCGCGGCGTTCAGCGTACACGACTATCTGGACAGCCTGGATTCACCCAACCGCTTGGCAGTACCCAATTGCGCCGCTCCCTACCACCATTGGCGCAATCCCGACAACATGGAGGCGTTGGACTGGATGGGAAGCCAGACCTTGAACGATCCGGATCCCTCTGAGGCCCATTCAATCCTCGCGGACCGCGATGCACAGTTCCATTACTTCCATCTGGTCCAAGAAGTAGCTGGTCAGTTTTCCCGCCTGACCTACCAACTGTTCACCTCAATTCCCAATGACAAGCTCGTTCTTGCTTCACCTGAGAACCTGGAGCAGATCTCCTTCTCTGCGTCTCGTGTGGGAATCACGGTCACACCAAATTTTGAAGTCTTGATCAACTCCAACGGAGCCACGGCCCCAGACGTGCTGGTCAGCGATATCAGCACTCCTTCATCAGTGGAGCGGTTCGACGGTGCGGCATGGATCACCGCGCCATTCTTGAACCTGCGCACAGGCGGCATCCTGCTCGATGGGGCTGGTAACCCACCACCGCAGGGACAGGCAGTAGCACTGTGGCGCATTACCCAGTGAGCCTGCAGATTCAGGCGGGTAGGAATTCGCCCGTGGTTGGTGAATGACTATTCACACCTGTACTCACTGCGTCCGTCTGCATGATCTGATCTGAGCGACTAATCACCAGGGCGCTATCGAGTTCAATTGAGCCGAGTGGAAAACGACTGCGATCCTCGAACCAGGCAGAACGAATATCCTCGCAAGACAGGGCTGCCGCAACCCCTCCATCTACCGAGACTTCAAAGCCTTCGTGGTCTTGACCCTCGTTCATTGGCCAAAGCACATGCCCATTCGAGAAGGCCATCTGTGCCGCCTTGGCACTTGGAAATACGGAACCGCCAGGCCAGGGTGCACCGGATACGGAGGAGATTGCCAAGTCTCCATGACCATCCACGCTTTTCATGGAAACGAGAAGGCCGTCCTCACTGCTGCGCACTGTAATACGTGCTGCCGGCTCAGAACTGGGAACCATGCGCGTGGTAAGCAGAGAACTGGGACGCGAATCAGTCTCGCACCGAAGCAGATATTGCCCATGAGCCACATTCTCACCCGCATCCCATTCGACAGCAATGCGATGCCAGGCGAGCTCCGCACCAAAACCCAAAGGGATAGGCAGAAGTCTCGGTCGCACAGGCCCTAAACGGAAAACGCAAATCCCTCCAAGCGCCGAGCCTTGATAAAGTCTCGGGCGCAGATGGTCAGGCAGGAATCGGCGGGCGATCGACGGCTCGATGCGGTAGTGAATACAAATCCGTCGATCGATCCGCCCATGGAGAGCGGGGGCACGCATGTCCCCTTAGCCTAGCGCCTGTCCGCAGCTCCTTGCTCCTGAACCACCAATATCCCATCTTGAGACCACCCAGCGGCCTCCCTGGCCCGTTGCTCATCCTCGATGATTGCCTGGCGGAGACGCTCCTGGGCCTGTCTACGGGCCGCTGAGAGACGGTTGCGGTCACCTGCGCCCATGCGTCCTGGCAAAGAATCCAACTGACGACAGACATGCTCGATCTCGCGCAGGTCGTCCGTAGCCGCCTGCACGGGATTGCTGAGCTGAGCTTCTTCGAGGCCCAACGCCGCAGCTCGTTTGATCAATGCAACCAATTCTTGAGTGTCTTCGTCGACTGCAAGCTCCCGGTCATTCATCAGATCCTGCGCTGCGCGCAAAAGCTCTGTCACAGAATCACTACGGGCATGCACAGAACGACGTAAGAACTCAGCGAACTGAGCTGTGACCACAGCACGGCGATAGCCCGCGGTTGTTGAACCTTGATGAGCCAGGGCGTCTTGCGCCATGACCGGCAAGCTGCGCTCGGTGGCCTGGCGCAGACTGTTGTCTTGCCCTCCAACCTTGGGATCCTTCCAACGCAAGCGCGCAGTGGCCAGAGGCGTCCCGTCATAGACAAGGCCTCGGTCCAATTCAATTTCGAAGAGTGCCGTAACCTGGTGCCCAGCACCTACTTCTCCCGCATCCACCGCATCATCCCGGAAAGAGGCGTCAGCAATCGAGCGGTTTTCGTACCCAAGTTGCCTCCAACGCACGACCTGACGGCCGTTGAATTCCACTTGGATTTTCACATCGTCGGCGACAGGAACAAAGGCACCGGAAAAACGATCACCCAAGGCACGCTGAATTGCTCGGTCATCATCCACAAAATCGCAGAGCCCATCTCCTCCATCGGCTAGACGCTCAAGGAAGGTATCGTTGTGTCCCTCAATTCCTACCCCCAAGGTGTTGAGGTGGACCCCTTGATTGAGATGACCGCGCACGGATTCCAGGATCTTGTTCTGATCGGTTTCACCCGTGTTTGCCAAACCATCAGAAAGGAGAACAACACGACTGATCACATCTGGAGCGGCCCCATGAGCGGCAATCTCGTAACCCAGCTGCAACCCCAAAGCGGCATTCGTTCCACCGCCGGGAGTGAAGGCCTCTGCCGCCGCCAAGATAGCGTCCCGAGCAGCAACGCTGGTGGGGGGCAGGATTTGCTTGGCTTCAGTATTGAAAGTCACAATTGCCAAGGTGTCTCTGGCATCGAGGTTGTCCAACATGCGCGCCACAGCACGCTTGACGATCCCCATGCGATCGTGGTGCTTCATGGAACCCGAAATATCAACCACCATGACCAAGGCCAGCGGATCACGCTCCCAGGATTGGATCTCTTTGGCCCGTACGCCCACTCTCAATAGCCAACGGTCCGTGCCGTCACGGCCTGTGCTCGGAGCCATTTCCACCGACAACGCCAGAGCGTCATTGGTAGGAGCAAGGAGGTCAGGACGGAAATAGTTGACGAATTCTTCAGTCCGAATACCTGCACGGCCTGGCAACTCATCCTTGAGCAACCTGTTACGTGCCAAACCGTAGCTAGCGGTGTCCACATCAGCTGCAAATGTCGCTTGGGAGTCCGCATAGGTCAGTTCCCAAGGGTTGTCTCCCCACCAATGCTGATACAAATCGGGCAAGTGGTCGTTTGACCCTACGCCGCAGCGCCGCCTCGCGTCTTGATAACGCAGGTCCACAGTATCCTGAAAGGGATCGAGGCGAATTGGAACACGCACCGGCTTGACGGGCACTTCATGATCCTGCACCTCGACGTCATCCTTACGCGCCCTATCACCAAGAAAAAAATCGTGAGCACCAAGTTGTACTCCGTCTTCCTGCATGGTCGGCTGTTCCCTGCGCTCTGAGCTAGAACGCTTGACCTTCCCCGCGATAATGCCGCCATCATTGCGCAGGCTCCTCCCTACAGCCGACTCGCGCATCAACTCACTCTTTCTCTCCGAGCCTTGAGTGGCCCCACCTCCGCCTGAGTAGCCGAGTCCTCCAAGACGAGAAGCCTCTTCTGCAGTCAAGCTGGTGGACGTATTGCCAGCGCCATAAAAGCGCCCTTTTGAAACGGAAGCCTTATCCGATGAGCCCCGCGATCTCGATTCTGCGCCGCCGCCAATTCCCACCACGCGAGATCCTTTGCTAGCTCCGGGGTCCACAGAAACCTGCGGAGTAGAGGGACTAAAGTAGAACGTCTGGCCAACTGAAGAACGGCTGGGCTGATTGCCGGGCCTGCCGGTTTTCTTGGAAAAGACCGGGGTCCCCGGGGCAAGTGCACCGGGCGCAACGGGCCCGGGATAAGTCACGCTGGAGCCTCCGCCTCCTCCACCCGCGGAACGAGATCCAAATCGACCCAATGAAGAACCCTTACGGACTTCGCCGAGCTTGCCAGTCAACACGACTCCGCCCACCGGAGCGCTCTCAGCCACAGCAAGGCCAAGGCTGACACTCCCCTCCACTTCCTCAATCTCTTCTTCAGTCACTTCATCACTGGCAATGCCCGTCCCTAGATGGGCATCCTCCAATTGAAGGTAACGCTCTTGATCCGCAAGGCTCTTGTACTGCCCAAGTACAAAAGCATCGATCCCGTTACTTGGCCGACGTGGATTCGCCTGTTGAAAAGCAAGCTGCCCCAGCAGATTTGCACGAGCAATACTGGCGATTCGCTCATCCTGGCCTGCTTCGTCGGTGATCAGGACCTGAGTATGATCTGCAAACTGCAGCGCAGTCCAAACACCACCGGAGAGCACAACAACCGCGGCCGCAGCTCTCATCAAAGAACTCCAACCGTGGGGTGAGGTTCGCAATTCTGAGCGTGCTGCAGAAATCGAACTCGCCGACTCCATCAAGTCATCCATACGCTGTGGGGCAAGGGTGGCTCCATCCCCCAACTCCGTTTGAACTATGGCAATCGTCGCTCGCAACCGCTGTTCTTCAGCAGCCAGTAGTGGGTCACTGGCCAGCGCGGCCTTGATCTCCGAGCGGGTCGCCTCATCCGCTTCATTCATCAGTACTGCGGTCAGTTTTTCCAAAAGAGGATGGTGTGTACTCATCGAACATCTCCCAAGCGCACTTGGCTTGATTGCGTATGCCCCATCATGGGGGCGAGGATCTGGGACAAGGCGACCAAGCCAGTGCTCAGCAGCCAACCGATGGTGCCGGTCTTGCGACCGGTGATCTCCGCGATTTCTTGGTAGCTGTGACCGTCCAATAGACGCAGGACCAGCACTTCCCGTTGATCGGAAGGCAACTGGTCCATGCCGCGTCGGACCGCTGCTCTGGTGTCTGCTCCGTCCACGGAAGATTGTCCTCCGGAAACGGCCTCGGCAGGCGCGACCGCCTGTTCTCTTTGTTTGCGTCGGCTGGTGGATCTCATTTCATCGGTGCAGAGATTGCGCGCTACCCGATGCAACCAGGCTGCGAGAGCGCCATGCCCTGCAGAAGGGTTCTGGTTCGCGTCCGGGTGGGGCGCAGGTGGTTTTTGTGCCAGCCGTAGAAAAGTCTCCTGGACAACATCCTCGCAAGAGCCATCAGGACCCAAAAGGACCCGCACGTGACGCAGAAGAGGTTCCTCGAAGCGCTTGATCAAGGCAGCGAACGCATCGGTTTCGCCGTCCCGCCAGCGCTCCAGGAGAGATGCAGTAGGAATTGCCTCCATGGGCTGTACAGCATGGAACGGCAAGGCCCCCGAAACCTTTGAAAAAATCCCTGAAGTACATGTCCCGAGTCAGCGAATTCGAGCCTCGTAGATGCCTCCAATGCCCCGGGAGCCCGCTATTCTGCACGCATGGACCATTTTGATCCGGACGCAGCAGCTCAACCGGGCAGCGGGATTTTTGGCCTGCCCCATGGCTTGACCGAAGCCCAGACGCATGTCCTAGGCCTGCCCTTTGATGCCACAACCTCCTACCGCCGCGGCACCATGCATGGGCCCGAAGCGATTGTAGCGGCCTCGCGACAGGTGGACCTATACGACAGGCTCTTCAGCGGAGCGTACGCAGATGGAATTCACTACTGCGCCGATGATGGCCGCGTGGCCGAATGGAACCGAGAAGCCCGCGCCCTTGCGGACCCAATCATCTCGGCGGGCGGCCCTGAAGGCGAAAATAGCGATCATCAGCAGGCTCTCTTGCGCATCGAAGCCCTGGGCGAGGCCGTGCGTAAGCATACTCAGGAGTTCACTGCCAATTGCCTCAACGCAAAGCGACTGCCGGTATTGCTGGGAGGGGACCACAGCGTTCCCCTAGGAGGCATTGAGGCCGCAGCCACCCACTTTGGCGAACTAGGTGTGTTGCAGTTCGATGCCCACGCAGACCTGCGCGAAGCCTATGAGGGCTTTCGCTGGTCCCATGCCTCGATCTTCCACAACGTCCTACAGGAGATTCCACAGCTTCACTCCCTGGTCCAGGTAGGCGTACGAGACCTTGGCGAACGCGAAGCCTTGCGCTGCGCAGAAGACCCACGTGTCAAGACCCTCTTCGATGATCAGTGGGCAGCCTTACAGCCGGCCAGCCCAGCAAGAGACCAAGTGATGAACGACTACCTCGGATCCCTCCCAAACCTGGTCTGGGTCAGCTTCGACATCGACGCTCTGACCCCCGACCTCTGCCCCGGAACAGGGACGCCCGTTCCAGGCGGCCTGGACTGGCATTCCGCCATGGCCTGGCTAGAAAGACTGGTGCAAAGCGGCCGCAGGATTGTGGGCCTGGACCTTTGCGAGGTAGCGCCAGGCCCCAACCCAGACCCCAGTGGGGCCAGCTGGGACGCAGTTGTGGGCGCGCGACTCCTATACCGTTTGATCGGCGCAGCTCGAGAATCACAAAGAGCCTGACGCTCAGGATCTAGCCGCCGACGCCCAGGAACGTTGAGACAGACCACGCAAAATACGCGATCAGCATCAGTGCAGCCTTACAACGCAGCCAGCGCCCCCGGGACAGACGCAAGAACCCGATCAGACCAATCGAAAAGAGGGCGGTCATAGGCAGATCCATAGCCATCGTACGCTCCAGAATGCCCGAGTTGTCAGACTCCAAAGGACCGAAACCGAAGGCAATGCCCAAGACCATCAAGATGTTGAAGACATTGCTGCCGACCACATTGCCAAGACCTAAGCCCGCCTGGCCCTTGACAGCACTAGCGATCCCCGCTGCCAGTTCAGGCAAGCTCGTACCAACCGCCAACACTGTGAAACCGATCACCGCAGATGGCACCCCAAGGGCTTTCGCCAAACCAATCCCGCCGTCCATGACTGCAAGTGCCCCAAGAGCAATGGCGATGGAACCACCAATGATCATCAACCACGGATGACGGGAGCCGTGGGTTGCGACCTCTTCCAGAGCCGCCTCTCCCTCTTCCGCAGGATTGCGTAGCACCAAGACCTGGTAGAGCACAAATCCAACGAAGAGCACCAGGCCCTCGACCGCGCCCAAGCCACCACCCCCTGATAGGAAATACAACAAGACCAACGATCCCAAGAGCCAGGAGGTCTCGCGGATTGAAAGGACCTGATTGAACAATCGTGGCAGGATCAGGCCGGTAACGCCCAGCACCAGTCCAATGTTGGCAATGTTCGACCCAAGGACCGTGCCCAGGGCCAAGCCATGTTCTCCACGATTTGTAGCCAAAGACGCTACCACGACCTCTGGAAGCGATGTCCCCAATGCAACTACGGTTAGACCCGTAATCATTGGCGGGACTCCATGAATTCTTGCCAGGGTAACCCCCCCATCGACGAGCCAGCCTGCGCCTTTGGTGAGCAAGACGAAGCCCACAAACAGGAACAGACAATCAACCAGGGGCAGAGACATGAGCAGCAGATTCAGACCATATCAAGGATGATAGGTGGATAGATCCTAGGGCTAAAGGTAGCCCTCCTTGAATCGATTTCCTCCCCTTCTCCCCAAGCACAAGAAATGCGCTACATCCTCATCCTTCCCCTCCTTCTTCTGAGTACTGCCCCGGCAATGGGCCAGAGCACTGGGACCGTTGCTTTTGAGTCCTTTGATTATGCCACAGGAGGCCTTGGCGGCCACGGTGGCGGATCAGGCTGGTTCAACACCTGGTGGTCCGGCAACAACTCTGACGACGCCCTGGTCTCCAGCGGCTCACTTGACTCGATTGGCAACAAGGCCACTACCAACTGGGAGCATGCGGGCTCCTACCGCATCCCAGAATCCGGCCCCCATGCAGACATCGCACCTGACGGCCGTTTTGGCTCTGCTGACGGCGTCATGTGGATCAGTTTCCAAGCCCAGCGTACGGGCTCGGATGACTATGGTGGATTCTCCCTGAACGAGCAGTTCGTTGGCGAAAAGCTCTTCATCGGTTCCCCCTGGCAAACCTACGAATGGGGCATGGAAGATCCTGCCACCGGCACGCGAGCGATGGTCGGAGGATCAAACATCGATACGGTGACCCGTGTGGTGATACGCCTGACATTTGCCTCAACTGGCGAGACCGCAGACATGTGGCTCAACCCGGCCTCAACCCACCCAACCGGTGTCCCGGATGCTTCACTGAGCCTGGGCGACTTTGCGTGGAACGAAATCCGGCTGCAATCCGGCGGCAACAATGGCGGCACCACAGCCTATGACTTTGATGAAATCTTGATTGAAAAGGAGATCCCAGGCATCGGCACAAACTACTGCACATCAAATCTCAACTCCACCGGCGTAGCTGGAACCATAGGAGCCTCTGGCAGCAACGTGGTCACGGACAACAACCTGACCCTGGAAGCGTCCAATCTGCCCCTCAATCAATTCGGATACTTCATCGGCTCCCGCACCCAGGGTTTCGTGGCGAATCCCGGCGGCTCTCAGGGCAACATCTGCCTGGGTTCTCCGATCGCTCGATTCAACTCAATCGGAGGCTACAGCATCGGGAACTCGGGCTCTTCAGGCACAATCAGCCTGCTGATCGATATGAACAACATCCCCCTGACGCCAGTTACATCGATTCTGGCGGGCGAGACCTGGAACTTCCAGGCTTGGTACCGCGACATGAACCCTGGCACCGTCAACAATTTCACTGACGGACTTTCGGTCACTTTCCTATAGGACTTCCACCTGACCTGTTGGCGACTGACAGAGCCTGCAACCACGCTTTGTCAGTCGCCAAGTGACTTACGTAGACATACGCTGACCCATTCAAGCATGCACTGCAGAGCTATCCTTGTCATCCTTGCCGTGCTTGCGTCTGGTGCAGCCGCCCAAACCCAAGTGATCTCGTCAGAGTCATTCGACTATCCTGCCGGTGACACACTAGGTGGAAAAACAGGAGGTGTCGGCTGGCTGTTCCCGTGGTGGTCGGGAACCAACCTCGACGACGCATTGATCCAAACTCCTGGAGTGGATGTAATCGGAGAACAAGTCTCCACAAACAACGAGGATGCTGGCAGCTATCGTCTGCTGGACTACACAAATTTCTCACATCTGGCCGATGCCCAATTTCGCTTTGGCATAGACAATACGACCTTCTGGATCAGTTTCTGGACCCAACAGGCACCCACTTCCACCGATGAGTACGGCGGGTTCTCATTCAACGAGCAGTTGGTAGCCGAGAAACTCTTTATCGGCAGCCCGTGGCAGACTGGGCTCCTAGGCATCCAAGCAGTAGGAGCCCCGTCAGTCACGATTGCGGGAACCAACCCCATGGCCCTCAGCCGAATGGTGGTCCGAGTCGAGCACCTCTCTGGAGATGAAAACATCAAGGTTTGGATCGATCCTGCTGTCACGCACCCAGACCCCGCCCAATTTCCACCAGACTTGGACGAGATGGTCCCCGATTTCGTTTGGAATGAAATCCGACTGCAGTCCGGATCGAACCAGGGCGGAGTCACGGGCTGGTACTTTGATGATCTCCTGATTGAGGTGGAAGAAGGCAGCTTTCCAAACATCGGGGTGAACTACTGCCTGGCAGAAAACAACTCAACTGGAATCCCGGCCGCGATTTCTGCAAGTGGGGTAGATCAGGCCGGAGGACAACCCCTCTTCTTGGCCGCCGCGGACCTTCCCCTTGGAGAATTTGGCTACTTCCTGGCCAGTCAGGCTGCCGGCTTTATTCCCAACCCAGGTGGTTCCCAAGGACACCTGTGCATCACTGGACTGATGGCGCGTTTCAACGCCCAGATTCAGAATTCGGGCACAAGCGGACAAGTTCAGATTCCCGTGGACACCAATGCGATCCCCATGCCCAGCGTCACGGCAATCCTGCCCGGCGAGACCTGGAATTTTCAGTACTGGTATCGGGATCTCAATCCAACGCCCACTTCCAACTTCACCGACGGGATCGCTATCCTCTTCCAATGAGCAAGGGGTCATTGCTTCTGGGTCTCGGCATTATCTGGGCCTTGCCCTGCGCATGGGCTGCTTCCCAGGGCGGCGCAACATCAACCACTGGTCCCGCCTACTCAGCGATACCAGAGCGTTGGGTGATGCTGCAATTCGTAACCAATGTGCCCAGTCACACCGATCAACTTACGGTAACAGTGACCGATCTTGGCCATGGCGCAGTTGATCTGTATCTGCGCAAGGATCTGCCCCCCACAACAAGGGACTGGGACTTCCGCTCTGCTGTCTCTGGCACGGGCAATGAGAGCATCACGGTCAATACCATCACGGACCCGGTCCTAAGCACAGGAATCTGGAGAATTGGCGTCTATGTTCCACTCTCGAATCCCTTTTCCCTCAACATCGATGCAAGCCCGCGGCCAAGCCAACGACCGGGAATGGGGGCTATTCCCTTTCACGATGACCTCGGCACCGATGGCGTCACTTTCCGCGTTTGGGCACCTAACGGCAACAGCGTACATGTGGCGGGCGAATTCAACAGCTGGTCCAGCAACTCCACCCCCCTGCAGTCCGAAAGCAACGGAAAGTTCTCTGTAGACGTGCGCGATGCCCAGGCTGATCAGAAATACCGTTTCGTCATCAGCAACGGCACACAGGTCCTTTGGAAAAATGACCCTCATGCTTCCGAGCTAACCAACTCTGTTGGTGACTCGAACATTATCGACCACGAAGCTCATACGTGGGACAATGATGGAGTTCCTCTGCCCACCTGGAACGATCTTGTTATCTACGAAATGCATGTGGGCACGTTCGATCCAGACAATCCTCTAGAGGTAGGCAACTTCAACGATGTAGTAGACCGCCTGCCCTATCTGGCCGACCTGGGCGTCAGTGCTTTGGAACTGATGCCGATTGCAGAGTTCCCCGGAGACCGCTCCTGGGGCTACAACTACAGCCACCCCTATGCGGTGGAGACTGCCTATGGGGGTGTAGACGGACTCAAGGCCCTGGTGGATCAAGCCCATGCACATGGCATCGCGGTTCTGCTCGATGTGCTCTATAACCATTGGGGACCCGCAGACCTCGACCTCTGGCGTTTCGACGGTTGGAGCCAAGGAGCTTGGGGCGGCATCTACTTCTACCAGGACGATCGTGCCATCACGCCCTGGGGTGATACAAAACCCGATTACGGGCGCGCCGAAGTTCGCACCTACATCCGCGACAATGTTCTCTACTGGTTGCAACAGTTGCATGTAGATGGCTTGCGTTGGGATTCCACTTCGACCATGCGTCTTGGACCCAGCGGCGATCTCGCCGAGGGCTGGTCGTTGATGCAATGGTGCAACGACTCGGTGGACGGCAGCCAAAGCTGGAAGATCCAGATCGCTGAGGACATGTATGACGCACCCAACAACTGGATAACCAAGACCACGGGGGCCGGAGGCGCTGGGTTTGATTCCCAATGGGACGCGCTCTTTGTGCACCCCATACGGGCGGCTGTAGTAGATCCCAATGACAACAACCGCAATATGTTTGACGTGCGCGACGCAATCGGACACTACTACAACGGTCAAGCTTTCCAGCGTGTGATCTACACCGAAAGCCATGATGAAGTGGCCAACGGTCGATCGCGGGTACCAGAAGAAATCTGGCCCGGCAATGCGAGCAGCTACTACTCCAAGAAGCGCTCGACTCTGGCGTCAGCTCTGGTTTTGACCTCACCTGGCATCCCCATGATGTTCATGGGTCAGGAGTTCTTGGAGGATGGTTACTTCTCCGATGATGACCCTCTGGATTGGAACAAACTGACACTCTTCCCTGGTATCCATGCCATGTATCGGGACATGATCAGGTTGCGCCGCAATCTAGGTGGCAGTACACGCGGCCTGCAAGGCAACAACACCAACATCCATCATGTGAATAACGGGGACAAGGTAATTGCCTTTCACCGATGGGATCAGGGCGGAGCCGGCGATGATGTGATCGTCATTGCCAACTTCAAGAACCAGGCATGGACGAACTACCGCATCGGCCTGCCCAGCCCAGGTCTTTGGCAAGTGAGGCTGAATTCTGACTGGGTAGGCTACGACTCCAGTTTCGGCAATCACGCGAGTCCGGACCTGCTTGCCGAACAGGTTCCCCATGACGGGATGCCGTACAGCGCCTCGTTCTCATTTGGGCCCTACACAGCCCTGATCTTGTCCCAGTAAGGGTGAGATATAGGGCCAGACGGCCCATAGAATAGGGGGACGATGACGCGTCCTCCACTGATTGCGATCAATGGCCTAGCCCTGACCAAGCCCAGGCCTGGCTTGCGCTTGGACGACCACTACCCCCAGGCGATACTCAACGCTGGAGGAACACCCATCGCGATCTGCCCGCTGGGGAACTCTGAAGATCTCCAGCACTTGCTAAGCCACGCCAGCGGCGTGCTGCTTACCGGTGGAGACGACTTCGACATGGAGCACTTGGGGCGCGGAACAACCCACCCCAAGGCCAAGCCAACGCGCAGCGGCAAACAGGACTTTGATTTTCGGCTTCTGGCCGCGGCAGAGCAACTCGGCCTTCCGACCCTCGGCATCTGTTACGGCATGCAACTGATGGGGGTAGCCCACGGAGCAACCCTGCTACAGCACCTGCCAGAAGATCGGCCTGGATGCCAGGAGCATAGTGGAGGCTGCGAACATGGGGTTCTGGCCCAACCAAGATCGAAACTGGCCCACTGCACAGGCATAGAACAGCTGACCGTGATTTCCAAGCACCATCAAGCCCTCGAGGATGCCCCTGAGGGGTGGATCGTCTCTGCGCGTGATAGCCAGGGGCTGGTAGAAGCAATTGAAGATCCCAGGAAAGAATTCATGCTTGGGGTCCAGTGGCACCCAGAGCTATCGGATCCCGAGGGACCCAACGGGCAAATTCTGAGGGCCTTTGTTGATGCCGCCGCACAACACTCATCCGCACAATCCGCGACCACGAACATTCAAGTATGAAACACTCCGCACCCAAGCGCATGACCATCGGGCAACTTGAGAACCTGGCCCGAAGTGACCGCCGGCGCATGATTGTAATGGGCATCGGCGTACTGATTCTCGGCGGCGCAGTGATTGGGACCTCCGTGCTGCAGAACAAGTACGAAAACCAAGAACAAACTCAACTTACAGAGCCCCTCGCAACACCACCGCCCCAAAGCCAACTCTACCTGCCCCCCTTTCAGGATGAGGACCGCGCAGTTCTCCTGGAGATTCGAGACGAGACCCAAGAGGAGAGGCTGCAAGTACACGAAGCCGCGAAGCGGACCCTGCTGACCTACGCGCTCTTTCTGACTCCACGGCACTTCGATGTGCTTGGCGTCCGCCTGCTGGACGCAGAGGGACAAGACCAAATCGAAGATGATCCAGCCGGCAACCGCATGAAGCCCTTTACCACCCGGGGCCGTGTTTCATCCCTGGGCACTTTCCAATCCCCCGAGGCACCCTTCCCAGAATATCGCGGGCTGATCGATAGCGAATATGGTGGCTCTGTACGGTTTGTAGTCGCCAAAGATCCAGCTGAAGATGATCTGGCCGAAGGAAGTTATGTCCGAATCGACGGGCTCTTCCTGCAGTGGGCACGAATAGAGACCATGGAGGGCTGGCAGGACATGCCTTTGCTTTGCGGTCGTGAGTTGACCCCTTCAATGGAGGTCATGGTCCATGATGAAGAGCGCCTCAACCAGTTGCTGGCCCAGGTCGAAGATGACACCTTTGATTCGGGTGCCGAAATCGCTGATGAAGCCAAATGGGGCCTACTGGCCAAAGGCCTGGACGAGAATTCTGGCGTCAATTGGGAAGAGGCTTTGGAACTGGACTCCGACACTCTCACCAGCCTTTTCAAGAACCCAAAAATGTACCGCGGGCGAGCCTTCCGTCTTCCCATCTCGGTCAACATGGGGCTCGATGATCCGGTTCACGGGGAAAACCCGCTGCGCGCCGATGTGCTCAGTACTGGCTGGGTTGGCAATCAGACATGGATTGGGCCCGCGCCCGTGATCAAGTGGGTTGCAGCCATGGATGGCACCCATCTGATGGACCGCAAGGGAGTTGCGCACTACCTTGTCGGTCGTGGTTTCTTTCTAAAGAACCTTGACTACGAGAACGCTGACGGACGTCCCCTGCGAGCTCCTGTTTTTGCAATGGAGTCCATGAAGATATTTACCCCAGCTGTGGATGGTCGCCCCGAGAAAATCATGTACATCGTGACAGGAACCACAGCCCTGATGATCATCCTGTTCTTCAGCCTCTTGTTGCGCGACAAGCGCGACTCGCGGCGCCTGCAAGAGGAAATGGTGCGCCGCCGCCGTGCGCGCCGGAACCAAACACAAGCCGCAACGGATCCTACTTCGTGAGCCCCCCGACGCTCTCTATACCCGGAGATCCCCCCAGCGACCTGTGGATCGGTGATCTTGACCTCCCGTTATTGACGGGCTTGACCCAAGAACACGACCGGGTCGCGGTCCTTGCGGACCAAACGGTGTACCAACTCCATGGGGATCTCCTTGGCCCCCTTGCTGACTCTCCGACTCATCAGGTGCCAGCGGGAGAAGAATGCAAGGACTTCGGACAACTTGAGGCTGCGCTCAAATTCTGCGCAGCCAGCAAGCTCTCGCGCCAATCCATGCTGATTACTCTTGGAGGCGGCGCAACCAGCGATCTGGGAGGTCTGACAGCCGCACTCTTCAAGCGCGGGTTGACCGTAGTGCACATCACAACCACGCTGGTAGGCCAGGTCGACGCTGCAATAGGTGGCAAAACTGCCATCGACATGGACGCCGGAAAAAATCTGGTGGGCGCCTTCCACATGCCACGCGCCGTATTCGCCGATGTACGCCTCCTGGAAACCCTACCCAGCACTGAGTTGCGGGCGGGCCTTGGAGAAGTTGCCAAGTGTGCCCTATTGCAAGGCGAGCAAGCCCTACGACAACTCGAACAGGATGCGGCCGCGCTAAAGGAGGGTGATCCCGATGCTTTGGAGCGAGCCGTGCGAATGGGTGCCGGGCTCAAGGTCGAGGTAGTAACCGAAGATCCTCGGGAAGAAGGTCGACGCAAACTACTCAACCTGGGACATACTTTTGCACATGCCATCGAAACCTGCGCGGGGCATGGCACGGTACCCCACGGACTTGCGGTAGCAGTGGGCTTGAAAATGGCGTTGGACGCATCCCAAGCCCAGGGAATCCTCACCGACCAAACTCTCCCCCTGCGGCTCGAACAACTGCTCCTGGCCCTTGGCCTGCCCGCCAGCGTAGCCGCACTCGATCTGGACGCAGGCCCCTCAGCATCAGACCTTTGGCAAGCCATGGCCCATGACAAGAAGGGTGTCGTGGGTAGACCGGAGTTCGTCTTGCTCGCAGGGCCAGGCGCCGGACAGTGGGACATTGCGATCGAAGAGTCCGTGATCAGCGAGCTCTGGAACCTGTGACTCCGAGCAGCGCAGATTCCTTTGAGGGCAGCGCCGATCCTTTTCCCCGTGAAGACCTGACCGCGCGCATCGCCCATGCAGAACGGCAGAAACTTCGCCGACAGGCATGGCAAGCATGGTTCTTGGGAGTTGGTTTGGCGTTGATCGCACTGGCAATTCCCATGGAACGCTTGTGGGGCGAAATGAACCTGGTACGAACCGCGGCCGAGGGAGGCCGTGGACTTGGGCTCGGGGTCCCGTTGCTTCGATTCGCATCCAGATGGATAAGCCACGAACAAGCTGCCTTTGCCCTGGCTGCGATCTCTGCAGGCCTGACCGTGCCGGCGCTGCGTTCGCTCTTGCTCACCATCGGCTTCTCCAACGCAATCGCCATGCGTGGAGTGGGGCTCATGGTCTTGGCGCCACTACACCTGCTAGGGGCCACCAGCGCGGTACTTCTCGCTCCTGGAGTTCTCGGAGCCACACTTATTGCGCGCGAACTTT
Organism: Planctomycetota bacterium; assembly: GCA_014238415.1. GTDB lineage: Bacteria > Planctomycetota > UBA1135 > UBA1135. The sequence goes on from JABABA010000002.1 coordinate 103,536, forward strand.
TCCGCTTGAACAAGGATCAGAGCATGAGTGCCATGTGGCGAGTGTCTTCGGTCTTTTTTCTGGGCTTGCTGCTCGACCCAGCCAATCTCCTGCTGCTTCCCGCTGCAGGACTGGCCCTAATTCCCTTGGCCACGCCGCGCAAGCTTCCCCCCTGGGCCCCACCAGCCGGGCTCACCCTGACCATCGGATTCTGCGTCTTCATCTTGCTAGGGGCAGGCGAGTCAGACGCATTGGATCAATTGCTGCGCACAATGCTAGCGGGAGGCAAGGGACCGAGCCTGGTCAGTCTCGGTGCGTGGCTCATCTGGCTGCCAATCTCACTGGGAGTCGGCTGGTTGGGCATCCTCTCCCTGATCGCGGGTAAACGCACGGCGGAAGAGACGCCTCCGCCAGCATGGACGCGAGCATGGTGCCTGGTAGCCATAGCACCGGTGATCGGTGGTACGCCCCTGAACATGCCAACTCTGGGACTGCTGCTGCCCCTCACTGCCGTGGGGCTGGTGGACCACCTGGCACGCATGGAACGCGAGGACAAAATGAGGCGACGAGCCAGCCTGCTCCTGACCTCTCAACTGATTTTGGGCGTCCTGACCTGGGGTGCTCTGACCGCCACGGATCCCCTGACTACCTGGCGTGAGGAGGCTCAAGAGACCCTCAACCCTGGGGATCTGGTCTTCAGCGCCCATCCCGGTCACCTCTATCTACTGAAACACCGCTATGGAATCGCCAGCTGGGACCCAAGGGGGCCAGGAGCCTCCCGGCTAGCCCTCGAAGCCACGAAACACGGGCAGCGGGTGGTCCTCGATGGGGTGCTGCCCGACGCACCGCCTCAACTCAAGGCCGCGGCGACTGTGCTGATCGGTCAACCGGAAGATTGATTGCCAGGCCAGAGGGCAGACATTTGCCCTCTGGTTTGTTCTACTGGAGCAGTTTGGCTCCGAGCGAGCGGGACTAATCAGCCCTCATCACCCCCCAGGACCTGTTCCATGCCGCGCCGCGACGATCTAGAGTCGATCCTCATCATAGGCAGCGGGCCGATTGTTATCGGTCAAGCATGCGAATTTGATTACTCAGGCACGCAAGCCTGCAAAGCCCTGCGTGAGGAGGGGTACAAAGTCATCCTGGTCAACTCCAACCCGGCCACGATCATGACCGACCCGGAAACGGCCGACGTGATCTATATCGAGCCGATCACGCCGGAGGTCGTGGAGCGCATCCTGGAAAAAGAAAAACCCGATGCGATCCTGCCGACCCTCGGTGGACAAACAGGTCTCAACACCGCCCTGGCCTTACACGACCAGGGCGTTTTTGAACGCCTTGGAATCGAGATGATCGGCGCCAATGCCAATGTGATCCGCAAAGCGGAAGACCGCGACCTCTTCCGCGCCGCAATGTCCAGCGCAGGCCTTGAATGCGCTCGCTCTGGTGTAGCACACAGCATGGAAGATGCCCGCCGGGTGCTGGCCCAAATCGGCCTGCCCTGTGTAATCCGGCCAGGTTTCACTATGGGCGGCTCCGGAGGCGGTATTGCCTATAACGTGGAAGAGTTCGAGGACATCGTAACTCGCGGCCTATCGCTTTCGATGAACACCGAGGTACTGGTGGAAGAGTCGCTGCTGGGCTGGAAGGAATTCGAAATGGAGGTCATGCGCGACAAGAATGACAATGTGGTCATCGTCTGCTCCATCGAGAACATGGACCCAATGGGAGTCCACACGGGGGACTCAATCACCGTGGCCCCCAGCCAGACCTTGAGCGACCGCGAATACCAAAACCTGCGCAATGCTTCAATTCGCATCATGCGCGAGATTGGGGTGGAGACAGGGGGCTCCAACTGCCAGTTCGCCATCGACCCAAAGACGGGACGCGTACTTGTAATCGAAATGAACCCACGGGTCTCAAGATCCTCGGCCCTGGCCTCCAAAGCAACGGGCTTCCCAATCGCCAAGTTTGCCGCCAAGCTGGCCGTAGGCTTCACATTGGACGAGATTCAGAACGACATAACCCGCGAAACACCGGCCTGTTTCGAGCCCAGCATCGACTACTGCGTGATCAAGATCCCGCGCTTTGCCTTCGAGAAATTCCGCGGCGCGGACACCTCCTTGGGTACCCAGATGAAGAGCGTAGGGGAGACCATGGCAATCGGACGCACCTTCAAAGAAGCCCTGCAAAAGGCCCTGCGCGGTTTGGAAACCGGACAAGCTGGAGTTGGCCTTGACCCGCGTCAAAAAGACGAAGACGTGAAGAAGACGCCCAGGGAGTCTCTTGCTCCCCTGCTACGTGCAGCAAACGCAGAACGCCTGATCCACCTGCACACAGCCATGTCATGCGGCTGGACATTGGAGGAAATCCACGAAGCCACATCTATTGACATGTGGTTCCTGAAGCATATGCACGAACTGTACGAGTTCGAAACGACCCTGGGAAACCATGCTCTGACCAAGACACTCTTGCACGAAGCAAAACGCCTAGGCTATGCAGACGCACAGATTGCCAAGGCCTACGGAACCACGGTCACCGATATCCGCGAGCAACGAAAAAAACATGGATTGCGACCGAGCTACAAATTGGTCGACACCTGTGCAGCAGAATTTGCGGCCGAAACGCCCTACTACTACTCGACATGGGAAGATGAATCGGAAGTGAGGCCCAGCAAGAAGGATCGCATCATGATTCTGGGCGGTGGCCCAAACCGCATTGGACAGGGCATCGAGTTCGATTACTGTTGCGTACATGCGGCTTTTGCCGCCCGAGAAATGGGCTGCGCATCCGTAATGATCAACTCGAACCCCGAAACCGTGTCTACGGATTATGACATTTCGGATGATCTCTTCTTCGAGCCCCTGACCCACGAAGATGTGATGCACGTCGTCGAAGAAGTCCAACCAAGAGGCGTCATAGTCCAGTTTGGAGGCCAAACACCCCTAAACCTTGCCGCCGGCTTGGAGGAGGCCGGCGCTCCCCTGATTGGCACATCAGTGGCCTCCATAGATCGGGCGGAAGATCGTGAGCAATTCCAAGCTTTCCTGGAGAACCTGGGCCTGCGGCAACCTCCCAGTGGGATGGCAACCACCGTAGATCAGGCGTTCACCATCGCCCAGGAAATCGGCTATCCCGTACTTGTACGCCCGTCATATGTACTGGGAGGCCGTGCCATGGAAATCGTCTATGACGACGAGAGCCTCGAGATCTACATGCAGAACGCCGTAGATGCCACCCCAGACCGCCCGATCCTGGTTGACAAATTCCTCGAAGACGCGATCGAGGTTGATGTGGACGCGCTTTGTGACGGTACCGATGTGGTCATCGGGGGCATCATGGAACATATCGAAGAGGCCGGCATCCACTCGGGCGACTCAACTTGCATTCTCCCATCGCCAACGCTGAGCCCGGAGATACTTGGAGAGATCAAAGCAGCCACAAAGTCCATGGCTCTTGAACTGGGGGTGATAGGCCTCATGAATGTCCAGTACGCAATCAAGGGCACAGCCGTCTACATCATTGAAGTCAACCCACGTGCCTCACGCACCGTCCCGTTTGTCAGCAAGGCCATTGGTGTCCCCCTGGCAAAGCTTGCTGCAAAGGTAATGATCGGGACAACCCTCAAGGACCTGGGCTTCACAAAGGAAATCGTACCGCCGTACTTTTCAGTGAAGGCCCCGGTTTTCCCGTTCAACAAATTTCCTGGAGCAGACATGCTGCTCAGTCCGGAAATGCGTTCCACCGGTGAAGTTATGGGCATTGATGCGGATCTGGGGTCCGCCCTTCTCAAAGCATATCAAGCCGCAGGCATGCGTCTGCCACACACGGGAACGGTACTGCTCACCTTCAAGCAGGCCGACAAGCGCGGAGTCGTGGCTGAAGCGCGTATGCTGGTTGCCTTGGGATATGACCTCAAAGCTACCGACGGTACCTGGCGAACTCTGCGAGCCAACGGCATCCAATGCGAACGCATCAACAAGGTGCACGAAGGCAGACCTCACATTGTAGATGCAATCAAGAACCACGAAATCGACCTCGTGCTCAACACGCCCTTCGGCAAACAGCAGCGCCATGACGACTCTTACATTCGCTCCAGTGCAGTCAATGCAGGCATTCCCTGCATCACGACTCTAGCTGGGACACGCGCGGTCGTCAGCGCATTGACTGCAATGCACCACAGCGGCATCGAGGTGCGCTCCCTGCAAGAGCATCATGCGCTGCATAGCCGTTAGAACAGCCTAGCTTCCTTCCTTCTCGCGCATGGTTACCTTGCATTCGAAGGTCCAGCGGTCGTTTGGAATAGATTCGGGCTCGGTGCGCTCAGCAGCGCTCATCCTGAACTCCGTTACGCGAATGCGATTGGAGCCGTCTTCAAGCTTGAACATAAAGTTGCAAGCCTGCAGTCGCGAGAAGTCAGCCTTGGCATCTTTGTGACGTATCCGAAACTCACGATCCTGGGAACCCTTGAAAATGCTCTTGGTGGGTTGGGTGGTCACATTGATGCGCCCAAGTCCGATCTTTTGATGCACTGCCACATTACGGATGTATGACTGCAGGTTGTCCTCATGCTCCATGCCATCACTGGCTAGTTGTTCCTTGAAGTCCGTATAGCGCTTGGCCTGATGAACGATACGACGCAACAGGTCGTGTACGGGTGCATTGGACCCTGCCATGGGCACCCCCGCCTCATCCAAGCCCAGGCGCGTGCGAGCCTGATCGACCCGTGCAACTCCTGCGTAGGCTTCATAACCCAGATAGGCTGAGGCCAACAAGAACACCATGATCATCGCTCGGGAGGAATTGAATCCCTGGAAAAAGTTCTTCATTGCTGGTCATCCCCGTTTGTTTTCAAACCACCACTCTTGAGCCAGGATTCCACGTTGACCGTGATCGGTAACGCTTCCACAAGAACGCCCTTGCCATCGTTCAAGTCCTTGGAAGAACGCTCTTCCACGGCATGCAACCAGGACTGGCGCTTGAGTTCCGAAAGAAACCCCTCATAGTCGCGACTGGCCTCAACCGTGTCCTCTGCAAAGAAAACCAGATCCATGGTCACGCGCACGGTCTCAGGCTGACTGCTGTTGCGCCCAGGCTGATAGAGCGCATCGACCCTGCGCAGGGAAGGCCGCCACTTGTCAGAGTTTGCATCAAGCACACCGAAGACGAGAGTTGCGGCTACAAATGCGGACTGGGGCTGTGGATAGTCGGTGTGGGTACCAAGCCGCTTCTCCATCTTGAGGTTCTCTCTTTCAAGCTCCAACACGAGCTGATCGAGAGCATTGTATTCGTCCCCTTCCCAAACTGGCTCCTCCGCCTCGAAGCGTGCCTTGAACCCCGCCAAGAATGGGGACTCCTTTGCCGTGGGTACGGGATAGAGATAGCCCCGTGTACCTGCCTTGAGATCGCCAAACACATGGCTGGCCGTGCTCTGGATGTACCAGCGCGCACCCGCAATCTCCAGGGTCGACAACTCACGATGTTGAAAGATGTTGATTACCCCCAAGAGGGTCGCGATCAACATGGTTGCAATGGCCAGAGGAAACTCAAGACGCTCCCAGGTCCCGGTGAACTTGAGTTCCTCCCGGCGCAGACTGGCGGATATGGTGGCCACATCGAGCCCCACCAAGGCACCCCCGTAGGCTGCGACAAGTGATCCAAAGCCATCAGCAGGTTGGCCGGAATCCTCATCAAAACAATCGAGAACAAAGAGCGGCACATCTTGCACACTGCCCCCCACCAGACCTGGCAGTTCGACTCCGCAAACATAAATGGCTGAGATTTCGTTGATTGTTCTGGCGGCTGAAAGGGTGCGACCAAGCTCACGCACAATGCGTTTGACCGCCTGCTCTTGGGAGCGATTGACATCGTAGCCCTGTGAAGCTTCTGCCTCCCTGACTTCAAACCCCTCCTCATCAGCTTGCTCCCCACTGCCGTCATCCTTGGGAGCCTCACTAGCCGGCTGCCCAGTATGAGCACCAATGTGAATCACTCGCATGTCGCGCAGTTCGCCACTGTCGACCACGACCACTGCAGTCGCAGTGCCTCCCACGTGAACCAACAACTGGGAGTCGTCAATGTTGCAGAGACCCGCCGACATGGCTGCGTTGAACACAGCTGTAGCCTCGATTTCCGCCTCAAGTGGTTCAAACCCAGCGGACTGACACAACTCAAGAGGACCACCCAGGTCACTTTTCTGAAGCGCCACTGCCAACAGGTCCGCGCCGTTGTCCGTGGAGGTCAGAACATGACTATCCACGACTACATCGTCAATGCTCCATTGTGGTAGATCGCTCTCGACCTCAAACTTGAGGACCTGCTCGATCTTGGCCCTGTCCGAAAAAGGAACCGTCAATCGACGAAAAGCGGCCATGCCCGTATTTACCACAAGATGGACATTGTCCTTGGGGCCTTTGACCTCTTCAAAAGCGGCTTCGAGCTGCTTGGCTCGCGCTGTCAGAAAATCCCCATCTTCATCCGTACCGCTGACGAACTCATCCGCAGCCCAACCTACGATTCGGTGCCTCTTGGAGCTCCCGTCAAGAACGACGATTTCGAACCTCTCGGGGCCGATTCGGATACCGCAACTGCGTGCCATGGGGTTCCCTATCGAGGGGTGTCTTGGATCTGGAGGAGGCCTTCTGACTCGTGAACGTATTGCCTTCGCGCGGAAGGTGGCAGGACCTTATCACGAATCATGACGCCATAGCGCACACCAAGAGCAGACAACTCAGGCTCCATGGCGGCGTGATAGGTGGGTAGATAGCGAGAACGGACGTGATCCAGCTCCTCCCTATAAGACGCCAACACCACGGCGAGGGCCTCGCCGCGCTGTTTGTCCAGCTCATAATGCTGCACCATGTGATCCGCATAGGCGCCAAAGGCGTCAAGATGGGCAATTGGGGCCTTGGGGCTCCCCCCCAACGCCCCCGCCGCAATCCCCGTAAGGAAGCAAACACCTCCAAAAAGCAGGATCCAAGTCCTTGTGGAGTTCACTTGTCGACCCCCGAGCCAGCGGGCTGTGGAGCCTCTGATTGGGGAGCCCTAAGGGGGGGAGCCTCAGGCAATTGAAACTGCTCCTCCCTGTTCAAGCGCTCCATGACCTCAAGAGCCTCACGTAGATCAGCGCTATCTGCTCGCAGCTCCGAGCCCTCGGGATGGGCATTGAACTTAATTCCCAACGCCAGTATCAGAAGTACCGCAGCGGCCACCGCTGTCATCTGAATCACAAACTGCAGAATGCGAGCCTCGCCGCGCTGATTTTCCTGACGGGGCGCGGGAACCAGAAGCCCCTTATCGCCCGCAAAGGCGCGCCGCGAAACCCGCGTAGCAAAACCATCGGGCACGGCAATCGGCTCCGTAGGAACGAACCAACTCTTTTGAGCGGTTTGGGACTGCATCTCATTACGGCACCCAGCACAATCCAGCAAATGCTGGCGCACGGGAGCCGCCTGGGACTCGGAAAGTTCATCATCAAGGTAACCCGCAATCAGGGGTCTTACAGCTTCACATTTCATGATCATTCCACCTGCCCGTACTCGGGGTAGCGTTGAAGAATCAACTCCTTAAATTTTGCCCGCGCCCGAAAGAGACGCGACTCCACAGTTCCAATCGAAATACCTAACAGATCTGCAATATCCTGATAGGCCTGCTGCTCGAACTCTCTCAGGATCAACACCGTGCGAAAGATCTCGGGCAATTCTGCGAGCACCTTATGGGTGACCTCGGCTATCTCGCGCTCCTTCAGCTGAGCGTCAGGCCTCATCAAGCTGCGTGTAGGAGGCTCACCGATGACCTCCGGGTCTTCTACGGTTTGCACAGGATTACGCCCTTGACGCTTGAACAAATCGAGTGTTGTGTTGACCGCAATCCGGTAGACCCAGTTATGGAAGCTGCCTTGGCGCTGAAAGGACGAAAGTCGCGTGAACGCCTTGAGAAAGGTGTCCTGAACGATGTCCTCCACCTCCACAGGGTTGCGGGTGTAATGCCGCACGAGGCCAAATACGCGATCCTGATAGCGCTCCACGAGCACACCGAAGGCGTCCCGATCCCCATTCAGGGTGCGGGCCACCAGTTCCTGGTCCTCGATTTCAGGCAGACTCTTCATCAGACGTAGGGCCATTGCGGGGGCTTAGACGCCCGCTGGACCATTCTATTCCCCCCATCCTGGCCGTCCCAGGCCCCGCTTTTACCACAGGACCCTGAGAGCGCTCCCGCACTCCAGAGATTCCCCGCACAAAAGACGGTCTGAGGCCCCCAGGAGGGGGTGGAGGGGCTCAGAAGCAGTGTCCGAGCTTCTCTGCTTTGGTACGCAGATAGCGCTCGTTGTTTGGATTGGCTTTGATCACCAGGGGCACCTGGTCGACCACCTCCAACTCGTAGCCCATCAGGCCGTGGATCTTCTTGGGATTGTTGGTCAGCAGGCACATCCTGCGAACCCCCAGAAACTGCAGGATCTGAGCACCTATGCCGTACTCGCGCAGGTCGGCTGAGAATCCCAGGGCCTCGTTGGCCTCAACGGTGTCCATGCCGCCATCCTGCAGCCTATAGGCCTTGAGCTTGTTCATCAGACCAATCCCCCGGCCTTCCTGACGCAGATAGACCATTACGCCGCGCTCTTGAGAACCAAGGATTTCCAGGGCTCTGTCCCGTTGGGCTCCACAGTCGCAGCGTTCGGAGTGAAAGACATCGCCGGTCAGACACTCCGAGTGCATGCGTACATGCACCGGTTCAGTGATAGGAGGAAACCTGCCATCATCATTGGGCTCACCTAATCCACGGCTGACAACAAAGTGCTCGGCCCCGTCCAATATGCTGCGGAAGAGGTGGGCCTTGAAGTCTCCAGCACTCAACGGCATAGGCAGGTTGACCTCAAGGGCATCCACCAGAATTTCTGTGCGGCGGCGATATGCAATCAGATCCGCAATCGTGCAGATCTTGAGATCGTGCTTCTTGGCAAAGACTGTCAACTCTGGCATGCGAGACATCTTGCCATCGTCGTTCATGATCTCGCAGATCACACCCGCTGAACGAGAACCACACAAACGAGCCAGATCCACTATGCCTTCAGTCTGACCGCCACGCACAAGCACACCCCCCTCGCGAGCACGTAGAGGAAACACATGCCCGGGGCGATGCAGGTCCTCACGCTTCACATCTGGATTGGCGGCCACAGAAATCGTATGGGCTCTATCTGCCGCACTGATTCCTGTGGTCACTCCCGTAGCAGCCTCCACTGACACAGTAAACGCCGTGCGATGGGCGTTTGTGTTGTGTGCTGCCTGAGGCTCTAGATCAAGCTCATCACAGATTTCACCAGAGAGGGGCATGCAGATCAGACCGCGCCCTTCCTTGGCCATGAAATTGATAGCCTCGGGGGTCACATGCTCTGCAAGCATGGCGAGATCACCCTCGTTCTCGCGGGCAGGGTCATCCACCAAGATGATCATGCGGCCTTGACTTAGGTCCTCAAGGACTTCGGGAATCGTTGAAATGGGCATTTAGGTAGCGTGCTGAGCCCTTCTGATGGGGGGGCTATGACCCTTCAGGATACCTCCGACACTGGGCTAGCGGGGACGGCTTATGGCTCCGGGGCAGAGAACAGTGGCCAGGCATTGCGGCCGGGGGCATCTGAGGGGAAGATCTCTGGCTCGCTCCTATCTCCCACCCCATGCGACCAACCCGCCAGCACCCATATTTTCGTGCCCTGCACAGCAGGATCACGACCCAAGCCCTCCTGTTGAGCAGCATCGCGCTCATGGGCAGTGTCGCCGTAGGGGGCGCTTGTGCCGGTGGCCCGAGAGAACACCCTGACCGCAAGATATCCCTCAAGGACCTGCCCTCCATTGAACTTCCCTCGCCCCCAATTGAGTGGAGGCAGATGCTGGAGGCCCAGGCCCAGCGCTCGAAGCCAGAGTCTCTGGAACTCCTGCAGATGTTCTTGGACAGTCCTGCGCCGAATGTTCGAGCTCGTGCTGCGTTCACTTTGGGATTGGATCACCCCATCGCCTATCCCCGGCTATCAGAAATGGCGGCTGACGATCCATCGGCATTGGTTCGGGCAATGGCGGTCACCGCTGCAGTCCAAGCAGGACGCACAGATCGTCCCCTTGAAGCAGCTTCATTGATTCAAGCAGCCCTGCAGGACGAGCAGCCTCATGTACGCAGCTCGGCAGCCAGTGTGGCCTGGTTGCTAGACGGCCTGGAAGAGCAAGGGGCATCTCTTGAGAACGCGTTGATCAAAGCTGCATCGGATCCCGATGATGAAGTTCGCTGGCGTTCACTCTTCAGTCTTGCTCGACGCGGAACAACTTCAGCCCTGGGACTGCTGCAGGATAGAGCTCTTGACAAGAGTGCTCCAAGTATGGAACGCCTCTACGCAACTCGCGGCTTGGCGAAAATTGTAGGCACGGACCTGGACACGACAGACAGAGGCCTGGCGGCTCTGGCCCAGCTGATCCACGATCCCGACTGGCGCGTGGCGATGGAAGCAGCCCTGGGGCTCGGCAGAGGACGTAGCGAACGCGCCCAGGGGGCCCTGCTCGAAGCACTCGACCACCCCTCATTCCATGTACGCAACGCCGCGGCCCAAGGCCTGCGTCCCGGGGGCCGCGGCCCTCTGACAGAATCTCTTCAGGCTGCCGTAATGGAACTGGGGCAGGACTCCTCCCCGACCCTACGCGCAACAGGGGTCCTGGCCCAAGCCCGGGTCTTGGGACCCAAAGCGGAGAAACAAGTGCGCGCTGCCGCAAGACACGAGGACCCCCGCATGCGGCGCGCGTCCTTGAGCGCCGCACTTGAAATCTCCCCTGACCTTGTATTTGAGCTGTCCGAGAACCTATTGGACGATCCAGAGCCACAGGTGGCTGGAGCTGCGGTTGAAATCCTGGGGCAACTATTAACCAACGAAGCGCTTCGCGAGTTGGTGCTGCCAGTGCTGCACTCGACGCTGACCAGAGGGGACAATGGCTTGCGCCTTGCAGCAGTAGGTGCCCTTGGGGAGCATGTCAAGCCTTCTGACCTTGCCCGCTTGGCCCGCTGCTTCGCCACATCGACGGGAGACATTGGACCCGAAGTCCGATTCGGCATTGTGCACGCAGTAGCCAAACTCCCAGAAGCAGCGCCACTCTTGCGCCGGGCCACCCAGGATGAGAATTCCTATGTGGCAAAAGTAGCCCGTGAAGCACTGCTCGCTCTGACTCCCCTGGAGACCGCTGCGACCCTCAGCGCGCCAGGACACAGGCTCCCAGAACGCCCGGATGTTGCCATGTGGAACGGGCCCGACCCCCTCGTACGATTGAAGACCACAAGAGGAGATCTGCTCCTACAACTCTTCCCCCGCGAAGCCCCGCTTCACGTGGCCTCGTTCTTGACTCTTATCGAGAGCGGCTACTACGACGGCCTGGATTTTCATCGTGTGGTGGGCGACTTCGTGGTACAGGGAGGTTGCTATCGAGGAGACGGCAACGGATCTGGCACGGGCTTCGATCCTCAAGGCGCCCTGCCCGCTGAGTTCAATCCCCTGCCATACTTGACTGGTACCCTCGGAATGCCACGCAACGAAGATCCCGATTCTGGGGGCAGCCAGATCTTCATCACCCACCGACCAACTCCCCACCTGGATGGGCGCTACACAGTCTTTGGGCAGACCCTGAAAGGTTTCGGAGTATTGGACGCCCTCGAAGTAGGTGACCAAATCGTCACCCTGGAACGCTTGCGCTAGAGAGCCCGTTCCCGAAATGGGACAATTAGCTCGAATTGAGGTCTCCGAAGAGGGGGTGTCGTGATGCTTGCACGGCCCTCAGTTCATGCAGAGGCACTGGCCGATAACAGATAAGGGCCCCCAAGCACCGCAGGTGATTGGGAGCCATTATCTCTCCCAATCGTGTTCCCAGCCTGTAATGCACCGACCCCTCATATTGGGATCCGTCCTCGTCGCCGTTGTTGGCGTGGCCGTGACCCGCGTTCATAACCTCGAGTCCGAGCTTGCACGTCTATCATCCGCACGCACCCCTCTTCCTAAAGTGCATCCAGGGGTCTTGTTGCAACTACGCGAACTTGACGATGGCTTGACCATGGCCTTGGCGGAACTGGAGACCATGCGCGGCGATGCCGAGGTAAAGGCAACAGAAGTGGTTGAAGGACATCTGGCCGCCTTCCGTTCGGACTACGGGGAGTACGCCAACATCGAGCAGGAACTCACAAGCCTCAAGCAGGCCTACATCATGCTCTCCTCCGCAGCAGACAACAGAGCCGACCAGAATTCCTCAGCAAATGAGAAAGCCGAGCAACTGCGCAAGGAACTGGAAGCGCATCTGCAAATTGCCCTGGACGGCCTGCGCACCGAAGAGCAACGCCGGTGGGAAGACTTGACACAGGCTGTCAGCGCCGCGTCCTCACGTATGGAACAAGTAGACGATGAAGTAGCTAACCTGGGCCAGCGAATGATGTCTGCGAGCCCAGAAGTACGATGGACTGAAATGGTCGCTCCCACGGTGAGGCTGGAAGGGTCCACAACAGTGGGATCCGGAGTCGTGTTGGAATCCAAGCCCCACCCAGACGGACGTGGCTATCAGACCCTGCTGCTCACCGCATGGCATGTAGTGCGAGACATCCAGGCCAATGGCTCCGACGACAAGATCCCCGTCCCTGTTGAAATCCACCGCCAGCAAGGCTCTCGCTATGAAATCGGTCGGCTACTGGCCAAGAATCCCGAGCTCGATGCCGCCCTCCTTGAACTACAAACACGGAAACCTGTCAAGCACGGCGCTCGGCTGGCCTCGCGCTCGGCACTGACATCCATGCAGATCTTCGACGAGATCTACGCCGTAGGCTGTCCCCTTGGCAACGACCCGATCCCCACTCGTGGTGAAGTTTCTGACCTGAAGCATGTTCTCGACGAGACGAGCTACTGGATGATCAGTGCGCCAACCTACATCGGAAACTCTGGAGGTGGAATTTTCGATGGCCAAGAGCGACGCCTGATGGCGCTCTTTTCCAAGATCTATACCCACGGCACAATCCGGCCAACGATTATCCCTCACATGGGACTGGCTTCACCCCTCAACGCGATCTACGACTGGTTTGAGGCTGAGGGCATCGCCAACATTGAAGAGTCAGACGCTGACGGGACCGCACAGATTGTGCTGATACAAACCTCCGCCGAAGACGTGGTTGCTGCCCCTGCAACAGCACTGACTAATGCCGAAAGTGTCGAGCACCGGTAAAGACCATCGGCACCTTCGCGGCGTCACAGGCGGCAATTACCTTCTCATCGCGTACGGAGCCACCGGGCTCCACCAAGGCCACAACGCCCGCATCAACGGCTACCTCAACGCCGTCCGGGAAAGGGAAGAAAGCGTCTGAGGCCAGCACGCTGCCAGCGACCCGATCCCCAGCCTTATGGGCTGCAAGGCGTACGGAATCCACACGACTCATCTGCCCCGCGCCCACTCCAACCACTGTGCGGTCTTTGGTGAGCACTATCGCATTCGACTTGACATGCTTGGCGATGCGGTTGGCAAAAGCCAGTTCTTCGAGTTGCTCTTGGGTGGGAGCAGCCATGGAAACGGTTTCAAAACAGTCCTCAGCTTCCACAGCCAGGTCGCGGTCCTGCAACAGGAAGCCACCAACAATCTTGCGTACTTCCATATCAGAAGAGCGGCGCACCGCAGGCCCATAAGCTCCGGTCATCAACAAGCGCACACTCTTGCCCCACTTGGGCTTGCCGGTCAGCAAAGCCAGCGCATCCTCATCAAAGGAAGGGGCCACGATCGCTTCGACAAAACGATTGCCGTCCACCAAAAACTCAGCGCAGGCCAAATCAACCCCACGGGTGAAAGCCAAAACCGAACCAAAAGCGCTGATTGGGTCGCCTGACCAGGCCCTCTCCAGCGCCTCGATTACGTTCTCTCCAAGAGCCGCGCCACAGGGATTGGTATGTTTGATCACGCAGACAAAGGGCTCGTCAAACTCCTTGGCCAGTGCCAGAGCAGCATCAAGGTCAACAAGATTGTTGTAGGAAAGGGCCTTCCCGCTGAGCACTTCGGCACTGGCGATGCAGGGTTCATCGATTGCCCCCTGCCGATAGAAAGCAGCGGTCTGGTGTGGGTTCTCGCCATAACGCAATTCCAACTCTTTCGTCCCTGCCAGGCTGAACGATTCCGGATAGGGCGAATCTCCCCCGTCCTGCTCGAAAATCCAGCGACTGATCATGGCGTCGTATCCAGCGGTCAATGCGAATGCCTTCTGAGCCAACCGCGCACGGGTTTCATCGGTCAGACTGCAGCCATCAGCCTTAAGTTCGTCAATCACCGTGGCGTAGTCTTCAGGATCGGTGACGATGCCTACGAAACGATGGTTCTTGGCCGCTGAACGCACCATGCTAGGTCCGCCAATATCAATCTGCTCTATGGCTTCCGCACGGACGACACCAGGTTTGGAAATAGTCGCTTCAAAAGGGTAGAGGTTGACCACCACAAGGTCGATCGAGCCAATGTCATGTTCCTGCATGGACCGCACGTGGTGGGGTTCGTCACGCAGAGCCAAGATGCCCCCGTGAATCTTGGGGTGCAGGGTCTTGACCCGCCCATTCATCATCTCGGGAAAACCCGTGTGAGCAGAAACCTCTGTTACAGGAATGCCTGCGTCCGCAAGCCGCTTATGAGTCCCGCCCGTGGAGAGCAACTCAATTCCAAGAGCTGCGAGAGACTTACCAAATTCTTCGATACCGGCCTTGTCGCTGACGCTGATCAGGGCCCGCTTGACTGTGTTTCGCATGCTTGCTCCTTGGCCCACCCGGGCCTAAAGGGGAAGGGTGACTCTCGTAAGCCAGGGGCTCTTCCCGGACTGTTCGAGTCGAACAGGATAGCCTCAACTTCAGAGCACGGAAACACCCTTTCCGCCAAAGTTCAGGGGCCGCTCGCGCGACGCTCTCGGCAGCGTTTGAAGCCCCGGGGCGTCAATACATGTCCGCGGCCCTCAACTTCTCTGGTCAGGCTGGCCCGATGAAGCGCGACCATCCTACGACGCACTTCTCGCTCGCCCATTCGCATGCGGCGCACTAGCTCCTTGAGCTTCATTCCATCATTCCGTTCGAGCAGGGAAAGCAACCTCCAGTCCTTCTCCTGCAGTGAAAGGTGCGTGGAGTTCTTCCTCATGCGCCCTATTTCCGACTCTGGTATCGGACAGGTGGTATCACGATTGCGCAGGTAAGCTACTCGCTCGCCGCCCTTTCCTACAACACAGTAAGGCCCTTTAGAACCGGGGCGAACATCCACTCGCAGCAAGGACCGCCCATCTACCAAAGGCACGCGGTGAAATGAAATCTGGGGCGCAGGGTCCACCAGGGCTGCGGCGGCATTCATTGCGCGCCCCGCGGTCTCGAAATTGACCACTCCCAGGGGTTGGCCCTCATCGCACATTCCAACCCAAATACGCCCTCCAGTTCCGTTGCTGAAGGCCGCTAATGTGCGCGCCATGCGAGACGGACTGGGCACCTTCTCTTTCCATTCATCCTCAGGGCCCTCTGGCGGAATCGACTTAATATCCACTCCATAAATGGTACCGTTGAAACACCTGCAAGATTCGGCCAAGTTCGGTATGGTTGAAAGTGAGGATACTCCAAAATGAATAGAACACTGACGTCCCGCCTAGGCCTTTGCGCTCTGATCTTGACGCCCATCATCATCGCCCACGACGATGACCCCAAAGCCCGCAACCGGGTAGCTCCATACTCCGGAGTGGGTTATCTTCAGGGAGGAAGATCCAACCAACCCGTGCTACAGGCGACAGGTCCGGGAACCGCTGGTGGTGGATCGGGAACCTCCAACATGCCTATCGTTGGAGCGGGTGTTCAATTGCTGTCGTGGCTGTCCATGAGCGACTTGGGGGCATCATCCGGAATATTGGCCAATGACTGCTGGGGTTATGTATCACCCAGTGGACGCGAATATGTTGCCCTGGGCACCGAAGAGGCAACGATTTTCATCGAAGTCACGGATCCTTTTGCTCCAGTTATTGTTGGGGAGATCTCTGGACCTCAGGGGGTGTGGCGAGATGTGAAGATCTACCAAGAGTACGCCTACTCAGTTTGCGAATCAGGCTGTGGTGGCATACAGGTGATTGACCTTTCACAAATTGATCAGGGAACAGTGACCCTGGTGACAACCTCCAGCGATGGCAGCACCGGTTCCTCTCACAACGTGTTCGTAAACGAAGACTCGGGATTTCTCTACCGAATCGGTGGCGGAGGACTCGGACTGCGTTTCTACAGCCTGGCCAACCCTGCCCAACCCACATTTGTGGGTCAATGGAACGATCGTTATGTACACGATGCGCAAGTGGTGAGCTACACGTCCGGCCCCTATGCAGGTAAGGAAATCGCCTTTTGCGGATCAGGTTTCAACTCAGGCTGGGTCTCTCCCGGCGTGACCATCGTGGATGTGACCAACAAGTCCAACCCCGTTCTCCTGGGAGAAATCCAATATCCCGGCGCGGTCTACGCCCACCAAGGCTGGCTGACAGAAGACCGGCAATACTTCCTGTTGGGCGATGAACTCGACGAGGGCAATCTCGGGGTGCCCTCTACTACCCATGTAATTGACGTCAGCGATCTCTCAAACCCATCCCTAGCGGGCACATTTACGAACGGACTGGATGCCGTGACCCACAACGGTTATGTCAAAGGCGACTTTTTCTATCAAGCCAACTACAGCAGTGGCTTGCGAATTTTTGATATTAGCGATCCGGTCAACGGGACAGAAGTCGCTTGGTTTGACACCTATCCATCCGACGACGATGTTTCCTACAACGGTTTGTGGAGCGTCTACCCCTACCTCCCAAGCGGGGTGATCGCAGCCAGCGATCGCCAAAGTGGTCTGTTCTTGCTCTGGCATGGGGATGACCGCCTTGGCTCAACCTACTGCGCACCCGGCGCCCTGAACTCAAGTGGCCAACCCGGTCGCATACAAGCGACTGGCAGCACGAGTATTGGCTTGAATAATGTGACCCTCTCTGCACTGACCCTGCCGAACAATCAGTTCGGATATTTCATCACCTCGCTCGATGCAGGGCTCAGTGTAAACCCGGGCGGTAGCCAAGGGATACTCTGCCTAGGCGGTTCGATTGGACGATACAACGGCCAAGTACAAACCTCGGGTCCAGACGGCGCGTTTGCAATCTCGATCAATCTAAATCAGATGCCGGTCAATCCCGTGACTGCCGCCCTCGCTGGCGACACATGGCGCTTCCAGGCCTGGTACCGAGACAACAACCCAGGACAGACGTCAAACTTCACGGACGCTGTAGCAGTCACTTTCCAGTAGGTCACTGGGCACTTCTGAATCCAAGCCCCTGGACCTAACGCAGAGCCGGAATCAGAGCAGCGCGGATTCGCTTCGAAGCGTAGTCATTGCCGCGGATCAATATTTCACGGACGCCCTCCAGATTGCCCAAGTCAACCATGACCAGGCACTTTCCGGTTAGTGATCCTTCAAGAACCAGACGCTCGTGGCCCGAGTCCATGGCCTGGCTATCGGAGTAGACTTTGAAGACCTGCACCTTGCCCTGAGCGCGCAACTCAGGTATCCAAAGGGCTTGAATGGAATCACCGAGCGCAACCGGAATGCTAGTGCTCCAGGATTCCCTGTGGCCCACAGTCGGATAGTAGGAGAGACGCTTGGGCTCTGCTCGGAACGGTGTGACCAGTGAGTACTCAACCGTTCCAGGAACCCCTCCAATAGGATCCAAGTAGGCCAGGGACACCTGTTCCACCTTTGAAGTCATTGAAATCAGGGGCAGCACGCAGGTACTTGCCTCCGCAGGCCACGGAAGACTGTAATTCAATTGTCCCACGGTCACCTGAAACGATCGCGCCTGCCTGACGTTCAGATTCGCCCTCACGGCAAGAGTTCCATCTCCGCTGGCAAGCACCTGACCCTCCTCAAACACCGCCCGCCCTTCATGAACCGCAGGCAATGCTGAGAGTGAACGCATCGGCGAAGGAACACCTGAGCTCAAACCCCGTGTGGTCAAACTGCCAAGCTGGACCGTACCGTCGCAAACATCCACGCTCTGGAATACTTGGTCGCAGGGCATATCAACCAAGAAGTCCTTGGGGCGCTTGCGCTGCTCAAAATGTTCAGACATGGCCTGACTGGTGAGCTGGCCTCTGGTAGCCAAGCTGAAAATCTTGATGTCAAGTTCAAGACGCAAGTAAGGCACTAGGTTTTCTCCGGCCACAAAACTCGTGCCCCCGATCCAAAGTGGAGCGCTACGTTGACCGCTCCGCTTGAGAATCATCGCATGGTTGAGGTCCAGGGGCATCAGACTCGGCTTGTTGTCACTTGGGCACAAGACTCGCTGAGCACGTGATCCTAGTCTCAGCCCAGCATAGGCCAAGAGGCCAGCCCTCTGGGGAATAAGGACGTCCCCCTCCAACACAGCCAAGCGTGCCTCCCGCCCAGCCACCTCCAAACCCAGTCGGTCGCGCATGGCATCTGCAATAACTCCCGCAGCAACCAACTGACCCCGCCGGCTCCAATGAGTGTCGCAACGCGACCACATCTCGGTTGCATTCACACCCGACAGAACGGGCAAGAGGTCCACATAAGGAACGCCCCGCTCATCCAAGGCCGAAAGAAAGGCCGCATCCCATTCCGGCTTGGGGTCGTGATCGGTCAACAGCTTGTCGGCCACGGCCACAGCGCGACGCGGGACTGGAATCAAGAGCAAGCGAGTGCCCCGTGCGATCAATCGGCGCTCCCAGCAGCGAATGATGTTCGCCCAGACCCTCGCCGGCATCTCGGGTGGCAGGTCAGGAGGATTGAGACGCCTATCAAGGAACAACCAGCCGTCCCTGCCGACAACGGTCCTGGACCCTGCTTCATCCGCATACCGCAACATGAGAGCTGCCAACCAAGGACCCAAGAAGTGACGTAGATTGGAGCGATCGTTGGCAGCATCATCAAGCAGGCGCATACGTGTTCCATCAGCCCAGGTCGCCCGGGCTATTCGGGCCGCCGCAACCTCGTTCTCAGCACCAATGGCCTGCGGCGCGGGAGCCGGACCGAAGAGATCCCATGAGCCAAGCCCTAGAGTCAATACCAAGAAGACCACAGTAAGCAGTACAGATCCCCATCGACCTGCGGGAACCACTACAAGTCCGTGCTCATCCTCAGAATTGGAAGTAAAGGAATGGGACATGTTCAACGTTCACAAGACGCGTAAGGGCCAGTACAAAAAGCAACTGTAACGGTAAAGTCCAACTACGCGATTGTCTTTGAATCAAGACTTGGGTAGTTGGTGCAACGTAGACAACTAGAAGGGAACTCACAATCCCGATCAACAGTGCAGGTGACAACAGTCCCGGGATAGGCGAGGCCTCTCCAGCGAATCCAGCCATTGAGGCTACAATTTCGCTGGCGTGCACCAGGCCCTCGGACCTGAAGAACACCCAGCCCAAGAGCACGATCAGCATGGTGCTGGCGATCTTGAATGGTCGTGGCATTGCGGCGTGAACTGCGCGCTTCCCACGCCAACGCTCCACAATCAACCAGCTTCCATGCCAGGCACCCCAGACCAGAAAAGTCCAGGCAGCGCCATGCCAGAGTCCTCCTATCAACATCACCAGGGCAAGGTTTACGTAGGTGCGCATACTGCCCTTACGGTTTCCACCCAGGGGAAGATACAGGTAATCTCGCAACCAGGCAGACAAAGAGATATGCCAGCGCCGCCAAAACTCTGTGATCGACTGGCTGATGTAGGGCCTGTCAAAATTGATCGGAAGTCGAAAGCCCAGCATCAAGCCCAGTCCAATTGCCATGTCTGAGTAGCCAGAAAAATCAAAATACAATTGCAGACTAAAAGCCAACGATCCGAGCCATGCGTCAAAGGTCGTGACTGCCCCGCCATTGAATACGAGATCGGCAGTTGGAGCCAGAAGATCGGCTAGCAACACCTTCTTGATCAGTCCCGATTCAAAAGCAAGAACCCCTGCTGCAAACTTATCGACAGTATGAGTACGCTCAAAAAGCTGCCGAGCAACGGTGGAGTAACGCACAATTGGACCCGCGACCAACTGAGGGAACATGGCCACATAGCAAGCAAAATCACCGAAGCGCTTGACCGGCTCGACCTTCCCACGGTAAATGTCAATTGTGTAGGAAAGGGTCTGAAAGGTATAGAACGAGATACCTACGGGCAGAATGATCTCCGCAACATTGAATCCACCACTCCCGGCAATCGCCAAGATCTCGTTCAATGTATCGACGCCAAAGTTCGCGTACTTGAAGTAACCCAAGAGCCCCAGATTCGTAACAAGCGAAAGCAAGAGCCAATTGCGGCCACGGCCTCCGGCAACTCGAGCAGCGTGTATTTTGCGGCCACTAAGATGATCCACGAGTGTGGAAGTCATCATCAGAATCAAGAAGTCGGGGCGCCACCACCCATAGAACACATAGCTTGCCAGAGCTAGAATCCACGATCGCCCCCGTCTTGGTGTCAGATAGTAAATCCCCAAGAAGAAGGGCAAGAACCAAAACAGAAATGTTGCGCTGGTAAAGAGCACGGACGGGTACTGATTCTGGGGGATCAGATCTTAGACAAGAAAACGCAGGCCAGCGTAGGAGCCATGACCGCACCAATCATCACTTTGCAAATTCATCAACTGGGAGCAATGTCGCTGAACATCACCACGCCGGTCTGCACATCATAGAACGCGCCTACCAAATCCAAGGTACCCTGCTCCTCAGCAGCGGCAAGAGCGGGACATCGTTGCTTGATCTCAGCTAGCGTAAGAGCCACATGCTCTTGGGCTACGAGGTTGACGAATGCAGGATTCGTGCTGCTTGCCGGTTCGTTCGGACAACTGCTCTTGGCAGCCGCCAAGGCAGGAGCCAATTGCTCGAAAGCCTTTGTGAGCGTTCCCTGACGCAGGCCAGCGCAGGCGCCCTTGACTGCGCCACAATCCGTGTGCCCAAGGACAACGAGCAATGCGGCGCCTGAAACACAACAGGCAAACTCAAGGCTAGCCAACACAGCATCATCCAGAATGCTCCCGGCAACTCGGGCGCAGTAGAGAGCGCCGAGACTCTGATCGAAAATCAACTCCGGAGGCACACGCGAATCGATGCACCCAAGCACTGCGGCGAAAGGATGAGCCCCTGATGCGGTGTTACGAATTTCTGTCCCAAGATCACGTGCCTCCAGACGACCCGAAACAAAACGCTCGTTACCCGCTTGCAAGCTTCGAATCGCCTCTTGGGGAGTGAGTAATGTCATGATTGATCATATCCACCAAGCGGATTTCGCTCAGTTCTTGTTGGACTGCTTGGGGGAAACCTGGTCAAGCAACTTGAGAGCCGCGCCCGAATCAGTAGTGGGCGCCGCACAGGTAAAGTCGTGACAGACATAAATCGTGACCTTGCCCCCCTGAGAGACTTGATCAGCGGTGAACGCTGCAAGTTTAGCAAGGCTGTCTGCTTGGCTTGCTGTCTTTCGTAAGAGCACCATGCGAGGGCGGAAGCCCCGGTTGATAGAGCGTAGAACCGCGCTGTTGTCCTCCGGGCTTCCGCCCTCCACAACAACAACCTCGGTTGACGGCCCAGCCAAGAAATCAAGCGCCATCAACATCTGTGAGTGGGCGTGGGGCATCCTAGTCAGGCGGCTGCTGAAAGCCTGCAAGACTTCCCAGGCATAGGCTTCGAGTTCAACTCTGCCAGTCATGCGAGCCTGACGTGCCAGCATCAGGGCCATGACCGAGTTACCGGATGGAATTGCCCCGTCATAGATTTCCTTGGCACGCACAAAAAGCGCTTCGCCATCGTCAGGTGCAAGATAAAACCCGCCCTCTTCGGGATCCCAAAAATGTTCGATGGCTTGATCGGTCAGAGCCAGGCTCGCCTGGAGCCAGCGCGTCTTGCCTGTAGCCTCGTAGAGCTCCACCAAACCCCAGATCATGAATGCATAGTCCTCCAACATTGCATCTAAGCCGGCCTCTCCTGCGCGCCAGCGCTTCAAGAGACGCCCTTCCTTGGTCAGCAGTTCAGCTAACACAAATTCAGCGGCTTCGCTGGCGACCTCAGCGTAGCCAGGCTTGTCAAATGCCTTGGCACCACATGCAAGGGCCGCAATCATCAGTCCGTTCCAATCGGTAAGGACCTTGTCATCAAGGAAGGGCCGGATCCTTTGAGCGCGCGCATGGAACAGTTTCCGGCGCATTTCGACGAGACGGCTGTCCAGGTCTTCGCCCTGTAGGCCCGCCGCCGCCAACCGTTCGATGACCTTACCACTTAGGTTCAGAATATTGCGGCCGGTGTCAGCACCAGTTGCCTCGTCTTTGAAATTGCCGTCTTCCTCTGCCCCGTAAACCGTGGCCAACACAAATGCATCTTGATCACCCAGGACTTCGCGCAACTCATCCATAGTCCAAACATAGAACAGCCCCTCTTCACCTTCTGAGTCTGCGTCCTCTGCGCTTCGGAAGGCTCCGCCTGGATCGCGCAAATCCCGCAAGACATATTCAAAGGTCTCTTCCGCTGCAGCACGCAAGTCAGAATCCCCTGTAATCTGCCAGGCCTCGACACATGCCATGGAGTAGAGAGCCTGGTCATAGAGCATCTTCTCAAAGTGCGGCACCAGCCACTCGCGATCTGTGGAATACCGATGCAGCCCCAGTCCGATGTGATCCCAGATTCCTCCCTCGTGCATAGCGCGCAAGGTCTTGACTGCCATGCTCAAGGACCGAGCGTCCCCGGTGCGGTCATGGTGACGTAGCAGCATGCGCAGGTTGTGGGGTGTTGGGAATTTTGGCTGCATGCCAAAACCGCCAAATTCGGCGTCATAGTTCCCTTCCAGAGCTTCACGAGCCTTATCGAGCAGGGCCGCGTCAGGCGCAGCGCCCTTGCCCCCAACATTCAACTTTCGGATGTGCTCAATGATGCGATCGGCGGTCTTCTCAACATCTGCGCCTCGAGTCTTCCAAGCCTGGGAAAGTTGAGGCACTATTTGAATCATCCCCGCGCGACCACCGCGTCCATGCTTGGGAAAATAGGTCCCTGCAAAGAACGGCTTTTTCTCAGGAGTCATGACCACGGTCATTGGCCAGCCTCCGCTCCCGGTCATGGCCTGAGTCACGGCCATATAAGCCTGGTCGATGTCGGGACGTTCCTCGCGATCGACTTTGACACACACAAAGTGCTCATTCATCAGAGCCGCCACCTGAGCATCCTCAAAGGACTCATGCTCCATCACATGACACCAGTGACAGGTCGAGTAGCCAATGGAGAGAAAGACTGGCTTGTTCTCCTTCTTGGCACGCTCAAAAGCTTCGGATCCCCAGGCATACCAGTCCACAGGATTTCGGGCATGCTGACGCAGGTAAGGGCTTTGCTCGAACACTAAACGGTTGAACTCCTCACCCCCATCTGAAGGCAACTTGGCAATGGCCTCAGCGCTGGGGAGGGGTTGCCGAACGGCATGTGAATCTTGAGACAAGGACATAGAAAGCAGCAATATTGAAAACAACATCATCAGTCAACCGGAACATCTAGATCATCCAACGCGCGCAACATACGCGGCGCAGTTCCAATTCCAGCGTAACCAGTGCGGAAATTGCCTTGGTCATCGGTGAAGATCACAAACGGCAACATGGTGGCATCTTCGATCTGCATGGCCAATGCCAGCACACGCGGGTCATCATCGTCCGCATCAGCAGCCAGACCAACAAACTGGTCCGCAAGCCGGGAGGCGACCTTGGGATGGGGAATGGCACCCTGCACGAAGGTGCGACATTGACTTCACATGGCTCGACCGAACTCGATCAAGACCCCCTTGCCCGCAGCGCTGGCCCAGGCCAGGGCCTGGTCAAAATCTGTGGTCCAGTCCAGGGTGCCCTGGTCGTCAAAGTGGGGGTGTGCATGAAGGTCAGACATGCGTCCATTGTGGCCTCAAGGGGGCCGCCAAATACAATCCTACCCAAACAATTGCTGCCACTGGTCCCAGAACATCCCCCTACTTGTTGCGCTGGCGCAAGTAGCTCTCGATGAAAGGATGGACGTTCCCGTCCAGAACCCCCATCACATTGCCATCTTCGTGGCTTGTCCGGTGATCCTTGACCATCTGATAGGGATTGAGCACGTAGGAGCGGATCTGATTGCCCCAGGCAATTTCGCCCTTTTCGCCATACAGAGCGGCCATTTCCGAGTCGCGCTTCGCCTCCTCAACCGCCAGGAGCTTGGCTTTCAGCAACTTGAGTGCCGTGGCGCGATTCTTATGCTGGCTACGCTCATTCTGGCAGCGCACGACAACCCCAGTTGGGATGTGCGTCATGCGTACCGCTGACTCAGTCTTGTTTACATGCTGACCACCAGCGCCACCAGCACGCATGGTCTCGACTTTGATATCGGACTCATCTAAATCAATCTCAATACTGTCATCGATTTCAGGACTGACATCAACGGACGCAAAAGCCGTTTGCCTGCGAGCCTGCGCATCAAAAGGGCTGATACGTACCAGGCGATGCACACCCGACTCTGCCTTCATATAACCAAATGCGTACTCTCCGCGAAGTGCAATTGTCGCGGTGCGAATGCCGCCTTCGGGCTCCTCTTGATACTCAACCTGTTCAACCTTGTAGCCACGTTGTTCAGCCCAACGTGTGTACATGCGCAACAGCATCAGGGCCCAGTCGCAGGCATCAATTCCACCAGCGCCGGAACTGACCTGCACAAAGGCATCGGCCGGGTCGTTCTGCCCTCCCAACATCAGACGAAATTCCAAGTCTTCCAGGATGATCTGAGCTTTGCCAAAAGTCTCGATAGCCTCTGGCAGCACATCCTCATCATCAGATTCCGCTGCCATTTCCCGCAACACATCAATGTCCTCGAAGGCGCTGTTCAACTTGTTTACAGGATCGACAATAGAACGCGCGCCCTTCATTTCAGCGATGATGGCCCGGCCCTTTTCTGGATCATCCCAGAATTCTGGAGCGCTCTGAAGCTCCTCGATCTCACTCAGACGGGCGTTCTTGCTGGCGTAGTCAAAGACGCCCCGACAACTGGCCAAGCCGGTCGCGGAGCTCCTGCACTGCTTCAAGGACATCGTTTAGGTGCTTCATCTGGCGAGCAGGATAACGATTCAACCCGCCGAGGCAAGCCCAGATCCTCTTAGCGAGGCCTTTTCAGCTTCGGGACAGCCGGGTACAACCAAACGGTGAAAATCCAACAGCCAATAATCAAAGGCCGCCTGAAAAAGCGTTACAAACGGTTCCTGGCGGATGTGGAGGTCGCGCCAGGCGAGGTGGTCACTGCCCACTGCCCCAACACCGGATCCCTGACCGGCTGCTTGCCCGAAAATGCGCCCTGCGTCCTACGGGACAGTCAGGACCCCAAACGCAAATTGCAGTACACCCTGCAGACGATTCAAGTGGACGGGACTTGGGTCAACGTAGACACAGGTCTGCCCAACAAGCTCGTACCAGAGGCGATTCGCGCCGGCTTGATCCCTGCTCTGCGCGGGTATCCCACTGTAAGCACTGAAGTCAAATACGGAACCTCGAGCCGCATCGACGTACTACTAGAAGATGCAGATAGCTCGAAGTGCTATGTGGAAGTCAAGAACACGACACTCATGCGCGGCAAGAGAGCGCTCTTTCCCGATGCGGTCACAAGCCGCGGACGCAAGCATCTGCTTGAGTTGATCGATATGGTGCACGAGGGTCATCGCGCGATGATGTTCTATTGTGTCTCCCGCGCTGATGCTACATCGTTCGGTCCAGCAACTGAGGTGGACCCCGCTTATTGCGAGACCCTGCTAGAAGCTGTAAAGGCGGGAGTTGAACTCCAGGCCTGGTCGACCTTGGTTCATCCCAAGAGCTTTGAGTTAGGCAAACGCCTCCGCATCCATTTGCCTGACTAGAAAAGCCCTATATGGACACGCCATAGCGCTCGCCATCATCGGTATCCACCGGATACTGAGGGCCGCCCGGACCACCAATGGTGTGCCATGGATCGGGGGGGGTCACGGGTCGCACCAAGGTACGTGTAATTTCCACGGCGGTCGCATACTTAGCTCCACGCATGACTTCACCCACAAGGAGAGCAGTAAACCCAAGCGCAAAGAGCCCGCTGATTTCCGGAATGCCGGCCCCATCCATCAAACGACCATCGAGGAAGCGAGCCGTTTGCCCTAAGACAACCGCCACAACCAGGCCCTCCATCATCAATAAGCCCAACAAGGGTCGCAAGCTAAGGAGGGGATGGCTCAGCATGGTCCAAGCAGCCCCCGCTCCGGCCCATAACACGGAAATCGAATCATGCAGGGCAATGCGCGCCCGAGTATAGGTTGCCCAAGACAAGACCAAGCCAAAGAGCAAAGCAAAAACTCCATCCTGCACCCAACCAAGACGCACCTTGATTGCCTCGGAATCAAGGGTCTCCAGAGATCCAAAATCGTACTCGGGTACTTCAAACAAACGGCTCAGAATCCACTCGTTCCACAGGTCTCCATAGAGCACCTGCCGCAGCCCACCAAGAATCAACAGCACCAACACCAGAAGCCGTCCAAAGCGCCAGAAAAAACGAGCGCCTCCGAAAGCGAAACGGCGCAGCACACTGCCTTCGCCGGTGCCAGTCAGAAGTTGCAGCCAACCGCCGGCAAACAACAAGCCCAACAGGATTGCGCTGAGCCCCATGTACGCCGCCGCATCGGCAGCCCATGCATCCAACTGGCCCAGTGCTGCCCCATGATCGGTACGGAAGTCTTGAGTCAAATGATGAATCTGCTCACCGGGCGCATAGCGGCTACCAAGAACATTCCGAAACCAGGCATAGCGTGGTGCACCCAAGGGGGCGGCCAAAAGGAACATGGCCAGAGTCGGCGGCAGCCAGGCAACGGGCATCTGGATCACCCGTTGAATAGACCGCATATACAACCATCCTCCGCGCATGCCCTTTAGGGTTCCTTCCTTTTTGGGAGTATCGTTCATGATCAGCCCGCGATGCGTGAGAGCCACTGGAGAATTCGAGAGTGCCAGGTGATCGACCGTTCAGTCCAGCGCAATGGTGCGAGCCTGTCTTTGTTGGCATACCAACGATTGTTGGAAAGATCCTTGTCAATGTGGTACTTGCGCTCAGGGTCAATGATGACCGAGTGAATAGTTCTCTCACCTGGTTCGAGTGGCAAACGCCACCAAGCGGATTCAGCCTGCATTGCACGGGTCCACTCAAACTTGAGAACGGTCTGGTCCACATCCCCTGAGGGAGAATCAAGAACCACGTGAATCTGCAATGGCAAGCGCACACTGCCCTTGCGCTTGATTACAACATCGTAGCGCCGCTTCCCACCTGGAGTCGGAACATAGCCCTGGAGCCCGGGAGCCTCTAACTCGACCGTACCCCCTTCCTCGGTCTCATCACCTGACTCCAGTCCAGGCGCACCTTTACTGCTTTCGGAGCCCGCCTGCACAACCCCTCTGAAACTACCGTCTGCCTGCATGAAGAAGCCGTCTGGCGACCCAACCTCGTGTTGAGCAACTGTCACCCCCCAATCTACAGTGCCGGTTCCCTGGAAGACTTCTTCAAAGAACCATCCAACATCCGTCCCACTGCCCTCCAAGAAGGACTCGTAGAAGTCATTTGGATAAGGATGCCGATAGCGCCAATCCTGAGAGAAGTGGCGCATACCGCGTAGGAACAAAGTCCTGCCCACCAACCCACGCAGGGTGCGCAAGGCCACAGCAGTTCGCGGATAGCTGTTTGCTCGATAGCTACCACGGTTACAGTAATGGAAAGCCACCGTCTCAATCGGATCAGTTGAAGGGTCGCGAAGATAGCCCTGCCGATCACCTTCCATAGGATTGGAGTACTGCTCAATAAAAGTCAGATCTGGCTGATCACGCCACCAGTCAACAAATGCGGATGGCCCTAGCGGCTTCAATCCCGGCAACTTGCCAGGCAGTTTCCAATGCCGCCCAAGGACAATGTCGCCAAAGTGACCGCCAGCGGGCAATCTGCCCGGGC
Source organism: Planctomycetota bacterium (assembly GCA_014238415.1). Taxonomy (GTDB): domain Bacteria; phylum Planctomycetota; class UBA1135; order UBA1135. The sequence continues at coordinate 131,531 of JABABA010000002.1, forward strand.
GAGTCCCCCACACTGGAAGCGATGAATAGCGGCTTGAGGCCCTTTGATCTCCATAGACAAGACTCAAGACCTCCGAATCTGTGTAACTGTTGAAGCCTTCGTCAAGCCATGCCGCTTCGTATTCGTTGTTGCCTACCAGGCCGTACCAAAACTGGTGACCAGCCTCGTGCACCGTGACGCTCTCGGGACGGTACATCTGCTCGTCGGTAAACATGCTCGTCCCACATGTGAAAAGAGTCGGGTACTCCATACCTCCTGCAGCAGATGCCCCATGGGCCGGGTCCACGACGGTGACCTGGCTGTATGGATACTCACCCCACCAAAGGCCATAGAAGAAGAGTGCCGCAGCTGTCGCACGTGCATGCCGAGCGCCCTGATCAGCGTGCTCGGGCTGCAAGAGGACACGGATCACCACATCTCGCAGAGTTACATCTGCCACCGCATCCCAACTCGTATTGGCGATGACCGCCTGCTTGACTTCTTCCGAGTATTCGGTGCTCCAATCTTCAAAACGAAAGGTCTCGGTGTGCACAACAAAATCAGGGTCAGCCACCCAGGCGAATCCGTGTACCCGAGGAGTAGGCTCCATCGCCAGAGCGGCATATGAATCAGCGCGTTTCCGGTCTTCCTTGGAGGGAGCGTGATACTGCAACTCCAAGCGCCCAGCCTCTTCCCTTGTCCCACCGACAGCAACGCCACTTGCCCCTACCTTGACTTCACCATCCCCTGACTTGTACCTAGATGGCAAATCCAAAGTCACATCATAGGTGCCAAAGTCAGCGTAGAACTCGGTGTTCATGTGAAACTGATGACAGTTCCAACCACGCCCACCTTCATAGACGCCCAACTTCGGAAACCAATGGGCCATGAAAATGAAGTCTCCGTGGGTTCCACTGCGGCGTCGTATGCGAGGTATCAGAGAAGTCCATTCAATATCCACACTCACTGTCTCGCCTGGCTCTACAGGGACAGGAAGATCAACACTAAAGACCGTGCGATCCTCGCTCTCGGGTCCATCAGGATGCTCGAAGGTCATGTTTGAAAGCAGGTCCCGTCCCGATACGCTGATCGAGTTAACCCGCTGCCAACCCCAATCTCGCTTCATGTTCGAACCCCTCACCATTCCATTGGCCTCGGTCAAGTGCACGGAACGATTGTTTGAATAAGCGTTGTGATGCAAGTGAAACCAGAGATCACTCACCGTGTCCGCGCTGCGATTCGTCCAACTCAAAGTCAAACGCCCCTCAAGCCGACGGCGTACTCCATGATCCCCATCCTTCACAAGTACATCACCTGGCTGAGCTTCAAGCAGCTTGGCATGGATCACATAGTGGCTTTCTGAAGAACGATTGTCCGGCACGGGCCGGATGGCCTCCTGGAACCCTAAGCAGGAGGAGGCTTGGGCAGTTCCGCTGCCTAGAACTCCCAACAAGAGGCCGCAGGAAAAGAAGAACGTGAAGCGCATGGGGCCATCGTGCGGGGCCTGGGTGCCTGCCGCAAGTCTGTCCCCACCTCGGGAGTGATAGAGACCAGCAAAAAATGGAGGATACGACTCGAAGAAAGCCAAGGACCGCAGGATACACCCCTTAGAGACCCCTGCGATGGGGTTCTGGGTTTGAGATAAGCCCAGGCCGGGAAAGACCCCTGGGTCCTCACCACAGCCACCTGGCGTGGTTTCGCTCAGCTCCAGATCTCTTCTAATGCTCCTCAGATGGATGAGCTAAGACGCGGACTCACTGAAACACCACGTAATACCCCTGAGTCAGATTCGACGAGGCGACAGGTGTGCTATCCCGGTGCCAGGCCTGAAAATACCAGGTCTCCCCAGGAGCCACACTGACCGGCGATGCAAGTGGCAGAGCGGTCAGATCCACGGGAACCGAGAAGGCTCCGCTCGCCCCAGTGTTTCGCACCTGGGTGGAAAATATCCCGAAGTTTGGAGAAACGCACAGGTGACCCTGCGAACCGCCATAGTTTGGGATGAAGACCTGGCCCTCGGCGACGATACAGATCCCGAACTCATTTGCTGGAAGGTTGGTGACCTCCAAGGTCAGCAGATTGTCAGCAGCGTTTGCGCTACCCACAACATCGAGGACCCCCGCAACTCCTGTGGAATTGGCCACCGCCCCTGGACAAATAGCGCCGCCAATCCCTGTGTTTGACTGGAAGGCTATGGCGTGATCGAGGATCTCTGTGACAGGCAAGGCCTGATCGTAGACCGCAACCCCGTGGATCGTCCCGACAAGCGGGTCCACCGAACTTCCCGTGGCGTTGTACCAATGCCCCAACCCCACATCACCAGCAAGATGAGCAGCCCAGGGGGCGCTACCCACCAGGAACCCGTCTTCGTAGAGGGTGGTTGTGTTGGCCACAAAGTCCACAACGAAACAGAGGTGTACATCCGTGTTGGCTGAAGTGGAAGAAATGCTCCAATCAGCAACCCCCGCCTGAGTGACGCCATACATTCCAGTGTTGTTCCACTGTTCGAACTTCAGCGCACAATCCACCGAGACTCCGTTGTTGCGTGTTCCCATGAGGGAGCTGGACGGTCCATCGAGAGTGCTGTTCACAATGAACTCGTAGGTCGCAGCAGTACTGGAGTTGATCGCACCCAGGTTGACCACACTGGGCACAGCCACCACATGACTCACAAATGCACTGGGAGTTCCCTGACCCACAAGGGTCAACCACTCATTGAGATCTGCATTGGCGGGGGCAAGAAGAAGCGAGCCGAAGACTACGGATAGCAATTTGGACATGGGAGACCCTCCAGGGCGGAATGCCGACTCAATCCTACCACATGGAGAGTTTATTGGCCTTGAACTCGGGCCCTCAACCAAGCTACGGGCAAGGATCCCATGAGGCACCCTCAGGAACACAACATGTGCCATGTGCCCTGCATGACGCCCAATCGATACGAGCATGATCCCCAAGAGGCCCATCCGGTGGCTGCTTCTCAGTCGCCTGACTGAGTGCCTGTTTGCCCTTGAGCCACAACGCGATTGCGAACCCGACCTGTCCCGGATCGCCAACCGCTTCGTGCCTCGGCGAGTTCAAGGTCAGGCACGGGGACTGGAATCACAACGCCCAAGATCATTGCAGCGCCTGCCTTCGAATGGATGAAAAGAAGACGCGACCAAGCTCAGCGCGCTCCGAGCCCCCCCCCGCGCAATCCCATGGAGGGCTGTCAGCCGGTGCCTGGTAAGGAATTCCCAATTTAGGTAACAGGGCACAGTCCCACCCCCTGCGACCCTCCTCCCTGGGTCTTGTGGCCCCTACAGAGCTTCAGGCGGGGCACTCCCTGTTCCATCCCCGGTGACGAAAAAATTTCCACTTTGCTCCGCTGAGGGCTCAACCAAACAGAGCAAGACAGTCGATTCCTGTCATGGGCATTGGCATTTCGTCTGCGCCGCTACTGAAAGGAGATCAACCATGACCCCCTCATCCAAGACAACCAGCGATCCACAAGATGCCCAGCTTGCGCGGGCCATTGCACGGGACCTCGAGCTCCCTCTGGCCGCAATGCGGGCTGCGATCAAGGGACTGCCAAGCGCTTCGGCCAAGCTCGTGTCCGTGCTTGCTGAAGGTCTCTTGAATGAGCTCGATCATCTGGATCACGGCATCGCCGGGTTGGTCGAGTTGAGCGCACCACACGAACTACGACCAACAAAGTGCACCGTAGGTGAGGTCATCTATGGAGCCCAGATGGCCCTACCAATCAAGCGCCGAAAACAAGTGTTGGTAGCCATTGAAGGATCGCACGAACCCCTGATGGTGGATGCTATCGAACTTGGACGCTGTTTGAGTTCGCTGCTCTTTGATGCAACCGGCTGCACCAACGAACCAGTGCTGCTACATGGCCACATCAATGAGCTACAACTGGAAATCAGCATTGTCGGCGGAAACACTGAAAGTGACAGCTTTGAAGAGGCTGTCACCCTGCACGAACTGGCACGCCTCGGAGCTCAGGTCAACAAGGCCCAGGCCTTGAAACGAACCATCACAATCAGCCTTCCCCTGATGAAGGCGTCTGCATGATCCAGAGCCTTGAGATCCTGTTGGTGGAACCCGAAGAGTTCACCGCAAAAACCGTACGCCAGGCCCTGGAGTCACGGAGCCATAAGGTGTTGGTCTGTCACAGTATCGAAGAAGCTGCAGCGCAGCCTGACCCGGACGTACTGATAACTGACATCCACCTAGGAGAAAATTCGGGACTCGACCTGTTATCCGGCTTGCGCAGTCGAGAAAGCAAGACACGCACAGTGGCGATCACAGACTTGCCCACATTCGAAATCTGCCAACAAGCCTTGCGCCTGGGAGCTTCTGAAGTGCTTGCGAAGCCCTTCCGCATTGAGGAGCTTATCAGCGCCGTGGAAGGCAAGGAACTTCGGAACATCCACCAGCCGACCCTATCCCCTTTCCACACTGTTACTCACGAAAACGCCCCCCAAGCAGTTGGACGAAAGATCGCAGCCTTTGCTCTTGAATGTGGAGTGGCTCTCGCAGCCCGAGCACGTATCTCCAGTGCCTGCGTCGAAATCGCCGACAACGTCCTACAACATGCCTACGGCAAGACCGAGGGTTCGTTCATGACCCAGGCCTGGTTCGAAGGCTCAACTCTGCTGGTCAAAATTACCGACAAGGGCGTCGGCTTTGATGTGCTCAGTGGAGGCCTGATCGAATCCAAAAGCACTCTTGACGGCGGGCTGGCAAGAGTGTCCGCACTAATCGAAGGCCTGGAGATTCAATCCTCCCCGGGCCTGGGGACCCAAGTCACGCTTCGAGTGCACGCAGCGAGCACTCGCTTCGACAATGACGACACAGATCTATCAGATGTCGACTTCCTGCTACCAGGCGACGCCTGCCGCATGCTGCGCCAATTAGGTGAACCACAAGGCATCGAGGCAAGTCAACTTCCGGCACACCTCGCCATCTGCGTGGGACGCCTTCTAAGCGGCCCTGACCCCAAGGCCATTCTGCGCACTGCAATAAAGAGCTGAATCAGGACAAACGAACCCCAACTGCACACATTTTCACTTCGCAATCACCAATGCTGTCCAAGACCATGAATAAAGAACGAATCCTTGTTATCGAAGACGCCAACCTGCCTAGAGAGTCGCTTACCGAAGTTGCACGCTCTATCGGCTACCGTGTCGAAGGTGTCTGCTCAACCGAGCAAGCTCTATGTCGCATGGATCGTGAGCTTCCAGACATGGTCCTGGCGGACTTTGAAATGCCTGGCTTGAACGGACTCCAACTCTTGAGGGCAATACAAGAGAAGTGCCCGGGTCTGCCAATGATGGTCATAACCAACCCTTCCTCTATTGAGACCGCTGTCGAGTCCATGAGCGTAGGTGCCCGAGATTTCTTGGTGAAACCCTGCTCCCACGAAGCCTTGAGAGTATCCCTTGACAGGGTATTGCGACAGGCACGCCTCGAACGGGAAAACGCCCTGCTACGCCGGCAAGCGAGCGGCGCAGAAAATCCCGATGCCATCGCCGAGAGCCCACTCATGCTGGCCACCATGCGATCGGCAGCTCGCCTCTCCCAGTCCAATGGAATCATCCTGATCACTGGCGAAAACGGAACGGGAAAGAAGCGCGTTGCGCAGTACATTCACAGGTGCAGCCCGCGCGCTGAAGAGCCCTTTGTACATGTCAACTGCGCTGCCCTTTCAGAGACAATGCTCGAGTCGGAACTCTTTGGCCACGAACGCGGCGCATTCATCGGCGCTCACCACCAGCGCATGGGCCGCTTCGAGCTTGCCACTGGCGGCACCCTGCTGCTGGACGAAATCGGCGACCTGCCCATGCCCGTCCAGGCCAAACTCTTACGCGTCTTGCAAGACGGTGAATTCGAACGCGTAGGCGGGCAAACCACCCTCAAGACAGATGTGCGTGTGATCGCGTCCACCAATCGAGACCTGGCTGCTGAAGTTGCCCAGGAGCGCTTCCGGGAGGATCTCTACTATCGTCTGCATGTCTTGCCGATCAATCTGGCTCCTCTGCGCGATCGCCCGGAAGACCTGATGCCCCTGGCCAAGAACTTTGCAGAAGTTCACGCACGCAAGTATGGAATGCCCCTTCCTGTCTTTAGGCCAGAATGTAAACAACTCTTGCAAGCCTGGCATTGGCCAGGCAACGTGCGCGAATTGGAGAATGTCATCCAGCAAGCGGTGATTCTCTGCCAAGAGGGTCATATCTGCGCGGATGACCTTGTACTTGGCCCCCCTGGATCCAGTAGTTCTCACGCCTCTGCTCAAGGAACGCTCGAACTCCACGATCCCGCTGTGGCTTGCGCCATGGCGGACAATGAAATGTCTGTCATTGAACGAATTGCCATCCTGGCCACGATTCACTCATCCGGCGGTAACAAGACGGAAGCTGCGCGGCGACTAGGCCTGACGGCACGTACTCTTTCCAACAAGATGAGGCTTTGGAGAGCTTCTGGCCTTGTAGCCTGATCAATTCAAGCGAGCTCCGGGCCCCAAGTAATCAACTTGCAGTCCCTTGACAACACCTCAGTGAAACAGGGCTAATCAAAACGTTTGGGCGAAAAGAACTCTGGATCAAACGCAGCCACCGGCCGGCCTTCGATCATTTGCACTAGCCCCTCCCCAATACTGGGGGCCAGGGTGTAATCAAGGCCTGAGAAACCGGTCACCACCCATAGTCCCTTGATCGAGGGCACTTGCCCAACGATGCCGCGCCCGTCTGGCGTCACACTGATGTGAGAAGCATTCGAACCCAGGTCTTCCAGATCCCCATAGACTGGCATGCGTGTGACCACAGCCTCGCGCGCCCAACTGGAAAACTCCTCAGTCGCGGCCTCCGCTGGCCCAAGTGGCCCAGCCAGCTCGGGAAGGTTGGCAAAGCCTAGACGGCCCACTCGACTACGTCCTCTCGGCGGATCGCAGCGCAGGTAGAAACAGTTACCACGATCAATCAGGACTGGGTGCGCCACAGGCAGACTCTCCAAAGGGTCCGGAAGAAAGCGGGTCTCGTGCCCACCACCCAAATCCATTTCCTCTTCTTCAATGGGCTCAATTGGGGGCATCTCCAAGAAGTGCTCCTCTGTACGCAGCACTCGTAATGGCCACTCAACGCCAAGTTCCCCCACCAGGACACGGGTCCATGCTCCTGTAGCCAGCACAACATGCTCTGCTTCGATGTAGCCCTGCGATGTTTCAACACCCGTCACCCGAGAATCCTTGACGATCACATGGGGCTCGGTCACGCCCGCCCGAGTTGTCGCCCCACGCGCCCTGGCCAGTTTGGCAAAGGTTTCAATCGTGCGCCCAGGATCAAGAAAACCACCATCTGGCTGCCAAATCCCAACCGCATCATCAGGTACCTCGATACCAGAAACCAGCCCTCGAATTTCTTCAGCCCCTACTTCGTCGGCATCGATCCCCAAGGCGCTCTGCATCTCAAGATCCGCCTGATAGCCTGCTTGCTCTTCCTCACTCTGGCCCGGAAGGAAGAGCACGCCTGTCCGGCGATAACCCACTGACCGTCCGGTATGTGTGGTGATGTGCGTGTACTGCTTGAGAGAATCGCGGGCCATTCCCGCAAGCACACGATCAGAATAGGCCGCGTGCACGATGGCGCCTGAACGCCCCGAAGATCCCGCTCCCATGTGAGATCTCTCGACCAGGACTACTGGCTCGTTGAGGGGATCACAGCGTGCGGCCGCATGCAACGCGACTGAAACGCCCATGCCGCCTCCACCGACAATCAGAATCTTGGCCTTCAAGTGGTCTCCTTCTTGGAGAGGAGATTGTAGCGCGAGCCAACACAGACACCGGCACCATAAAAGAGGCTCCCGGAGCCCATCGTCGGTGCACAGAAGAGGGGTTTTCCGCGCTCACAATCGATAGGCCCCGAGGGCCCGGTTGGGAACTGCCTATTTGGGCAGTTGAATCTCCTGCCGACCGCCTTCTCGTAGCAGCGGTCTCCTCTCCTCGTCCGTAGGGCACCGGGAAAAGGGGCGGCTTTTCTGGGGAATTGTGTTGGTTCCCCGCCCTGGGCCAGTGGAATGAAGAATCTGGACACCAAAACCCACCCAAGAGTGGAAAATCTTCAGCCATGGACAGCCCCCGCCAGACCAATCAGATCCGTATCGGATCTCTCGTAATCGGCGGAGGCGCCCCAATGATGATCCAGTCCATGGCGGCCACTCGAACCCAGGACATCGCTGCCACCCGGCGCCAGTTGGAGATCTTGACCAGTGCAGGGGCTGACCTCGTTCGAATCGCAGTGGACAGCGCGGAGGATGTGAAGGCCCTCGCACAGGTTGTTGAGGGCTTCACTGTTCCCCTTTCTATCGACTTGCAGGAGAACTACCGGCTCGCCGAAGAGGTCGCGCCATTCGTCCAAAAATTACGATACAACCCCGGACACCTGCACCATCATGAGCGCAGCAAGACCATTGAAGACAAGGTCAAATGGATCGCTGAAGTCGCTCAAGAACAAGATTGCGCATTGCGCATAGGCTGCAATGCTGGCTCGCTGGCACCAGATTACAAACAACGCTTTGCAGATGACCACGCTACGGCCCTTGTGGCCCAGGCCACAGATCATTGCGCAATTCTCGACAAGATCGGCTTTATGAACTACTGCGTTTCAATAAAGGACTCCGATCCCCATCTGGTAATTGAGGCCAACCAACGCTTTGCTGCTGAGCGCCCCGAAGTTCCTATTCACTTGGGCGTCACTGAAGCAGGCATGCCCCCCGATGGCGTCATAAAAACGAGAATCGCCTTCGAACAACTCATTCCCCTTGGTATCGGCGACACCTTGCGAGTGTCTCTGACCGTGCCGTTTGATGACAAGGGCCAGGAAATCGTCGTGGGGCGCGAGATTCTGTCGGACATTGAGGCCGGCAGATTCCGGTCCGTGCCCAAAGGCTTCTTTGAGGGCTTGAACATCATTGCCTGCCCGTCTTGTTCGCGAGTGGAAAACGAACGCTTCATCGACTTGGCCCAGGAAGTCAAAGAGGCCACGAAGATCGCCGCCGAACATGACCTGACTATCGCAGTGATGGGGTGCCGGGTGAACGGACCCGGGGAAACCGATGACGCCGATCTGGGCTTGTGGTGCGGACCCAAGAACGTGAACCTCAAGCGTGGAAAGGAGACCGTAGGTACTTACACCTATGACAAGGTGATCGAAGCCTTGATGGTCGAGCTCAATAGTCTGATTTGCTAGCGGCTCGCTCTTCGAAGTGTCAGGTGCCCAAGGGCAAAAAACACAGCCGCCCCGAGCAAATAAGGAAGGGCTCCCGGAAGGGCCCCATGGACCTCCTGCTTGACCATGTTGTAGGAACGGCGTTGCCCGAATTCACGATGGGGATCATGTCCATAGCCTGCATCCGCAATCGTCAAGACAAATGCAATCACCAGAACAACAGAGGCCACTATCAGGCCTCGGCCGCGCAGCCGCAATCGAGCAGCCCGAGCGGGGCTAGGAGCTTCTTCCGTAGTGGACGGCTCGGAATCTGTGGGCTGAGTGTCGGCCAAAGGGATCGCTCGTACGGAGACTTGTGGAAGGGTCCCATGAACACCGATAGACTACCAATCCCCTCGACCCAAGCATCCCCCCGAAGGACGGGCAGGTCGAGTATCCTCCTGATTCCATGCGCGACTCTCTCCAGTCCCTAGATCAACGACTTACAAGGACCTTGCCATGAACCCGCGCGAGCGCCTGCTGGCCGCCTGCCGACGCCAGCCCACGGACCGCCCACCCGCCTGGATGATGCGCCAAGCGGGCCGCTCCCTGCCAGAGTACCGTGAGCTGCGCGAGGGGCACACCTTCATGCAGATGTGCCACCAACCCGAGCTAGCAGCCGAGGCCACCCTGCAACCGATCCGACGCTTCGGCATGGACGCCGCGGTAGTCTTCTGCGACATCTTGGTTCCCGCAGAAGCGATGGGAATATCGGTCTCTATCGAGGAGGGTACCGGACCTGTTCTCAAGCCCTGTGTACGCAACGCTGAGGATGTAGAGCGGTTGCGCGACTTCGATGCAAATTCTGAAACCGCATTCCTGAGCAAGACCTTGCGCCGTGTGCGAGCCGAACTAGGAGAAGAGCGTGCCATGCTCGGATTCTGCGGCGCACCATTCACCCTTGCCAGTTACATGATCGAAGGTCGCAGCTCGCGCAACTACGAAAACACCAAGGCCTTCATGCTGGGCCAGCCTTCGGCCTTCGACCGATTGATAGATCGCATCGTGGACAACTCTCTACCCTACCTCGCCATGCAGGTCGAAGCTGGCGTAGACGCGGTACAGATCTTTGACTCCTGGGGAGGTAGCTTGAGCGCTCACACCTGGCGCGAACGCATGCTCAAACCAGTCACTCGCCTGATCAAGAACACTCAAGACTTGGGCGTGCCGGTGATCCTATATGTGAACGGCTGCTCGCATCTGTTGGAAACCCTGATCGAAACCGGCGCAGACGTACTCTCGATCGACTGGCGGGTGGATCCTGCGGATGCAATTCGGCGCACCAAGGGCCAAGTTGCCTTGCAGGGCAACCTAGACCCGACAACCCTCTTTGCACCCCCCGAAGTTGTGCAGCGTGAAGCGCACCGAACAATTCAGGCCTTCCGTGATGCTCCCGGCTATATCTTCAATCTGGGCAGCGGCATCCTGCCCAACACGCCCCTAGAATCCACTACCGCCCTCTGGGAGACCGTCTTGAATCCAACCAGCATCAAGAACTGACCATGCAAATCCCGGTCAACAAGGAGCTGCTCGAACGCTACGCCACGAGTGCGCCACGCTACACCAGCTATCCCACTGCCATTGACTGGGTAGCGGACTCCTTTGATCCTGCCGATTACGCTCAGCACCTGACCAACGCTGCTACAGCAACCACCGATCCTCTTTCGGTATACATTCACATTCCATTTTGCGCGGAGATGTGTCTTTACTGTGGATGCAATGTAGTCATCACCCGCAGAGAAGATCGCGTGGAGCGCTACCTCGATCAACTTGAATTAGAGTTCGAACGCGTAGGAGCCACCGGCATCGGCATGCGGCCCGTACACCAGTACCATTGGGGCGGCGGCACACCCACGCACCTTTCCTGCGAACAGATCCGCCGGGTCCACGGAATGTTCGCCAAAGTCTTCACCTTGACCCCGGATGCAGAGGTAGCGATTGAAGTAGATCCGCGAGTCACCACCCGAGAACAACTAGAGGTACTGACCGAGTTAGGCTTCAACCGTATCTCCATGGGGGTGCAAGACTTCGACCACAAGGTGCAAGAAGCAGCCAAGCGCATACAGCCCAAGGAAATCACTGTCGGCCTGGTGCAGGACGCTCGCGAACTTGGCATGAGGTCAGTCAACCTGGACTTGATCTACGGCCTGCCACACCAGTCACGCAGTCTATTTGCTGAAACGGTCCAGGAGACCATAGCCCTTCGCCCTGAGCGCGTAGCTCTCTTCCACTACGCTCATGTCCCCTGGTTGAAAAAACACCAAACTGCAATGGACATGGACGCAGCACCCTCCAGTGAAGAGAAAATCGAGATCTTCCTGGATTCCGTCAAGGCCTTTCAGGACGCAGGGTATGAGTACCTGGGACTTGATCACTTCGCCCTACCCGATGACGAACTCGCAGTAGCCCTCCAGAACCGTACGCTGCATCGCAACTTCATGGGTTACACCACGCATACAGGCAGTGAAATGGTCTCGTTTGGCGTCTCCTCGATCAGTGAAGTTGACGGCTGCTTTGTGCAAAATCATCATGCAGAGGTCGATTATCTCAAGGCTATTGAAAAAGGCGAACTGGCGGCCCTTCGGGGACACAAGATGAGTCCAGAGGATTGTTTGCGCCGTGATGTGATCCTGGGCTTGATGTGCAACGGCTGGCTTGACAAGCAAGTTATTGAAGCTCGCCACCAGATTGCCTTTGACGAGTATTTTTCCAAGCAACTCACGGCCCTTGCTCCCATGCAAGATGACGGGCTAGTGCAACTGCACGCCAATGCTATCGAGCTGACTTCGATAGGCCAGATGTTCATGCGCAACGTAGCTGTTCATTTTGACAGCTACTTCGCTGCGCGCCAGGAACAAGGCAAGACAGGAGAGGGAACTTTCAGCAAGACCCTCTAGGCCGATGCAAGATACACACGGTGCAATAGTAATTGGCGCAGGCGCCACGGGTCTGGCTTGTGCCCACACCCTGCATCACTCCGGGGTCAAGGTTCTCTGCCTCGACAGCGCGCGCAATCCCGGCGGTGTCATGAGCACACACCAGGAAGGAAGCTTCTTGTTCGAGCAGGGGCCAAACACGATCCCTGCCAGCGCAGCCACCTTTCGCCGCCTGACTCAAGAAGTTGGTCTACTTGATCGATTGATACCCTCTAATTCAGCCGCAGCACTGCGGCTGGTCTATCGCAACGGACGCCTCCATCCCCTACCCAATAGCCCTATGGGTTTTGTGAGGTCCAAACTGCTTTCCGCAAGAGGAAAGCTGCGCCTGATGACCGAACCCCTACGTCCCATGACAAGGGTCAGCCAACTGGACACAGAACCTTCCCTTGAAGAATTCTTGGTCGACCGTCTGGGTGGCGAAGCGGCTTCAGTCTTGGGTAGTGCTTTTGTGCGTGGAGTCTATGCGGCAGACCTGGCAGAGCTCGGAGCACGCAGCGCCTTTCCGCGCGTATTCAATCTGGCCAATGATGCAGGCGGTTTGCTACGCGCCATTCTCAAGGCTCGCAAGGTCGCTAAGAAACAATCCATCGAGGTCCCACCCGGGCCTGACTTTCCCCATAACAGCTTGCTTTCCTTTCCCACAGGCTTGAGGGAGTTGCCTTTGGCTCTCGCCAGGGGGCTTGGAAAACACATGCAGCTTGGTCGGTGTGTCACGGAAATCGAACGTGGTCCCGAGGGATGGCTGGTAACTGTCGAAGATGGAGCTACCTTCAGAACCGAAACAGTTGTGCTTGCTACCGGCCCCAGGGATGCTCACGGCTTGCTGGCCATGACCGCCCCCGAGCGCACGGATGTCCGGCCGTTGCTTGACTTGCCCACGGCAAATATCTCCGTAGTACACCTAGGGCTCTCACAAGCAAGCCTGCCCCCCGCCTTTGGCTTCCTCGTGCCCGCCAAGGCGGAGCCCAGGGAGTCAGCGCCTCGCTTGCTAGGAGCCCTCTTCCCGTCCAACATCTTTGCCGGTCGCGCACCAGCTGGCAGCGCTGTTGTCAGCGCAATTTATCACAGCCGCAGCCTGGCGGGCCTGGACACCAAAGGGGCTGTGAATCTCACGCTGGAAGACCTGAAGCGAGGCCTTGGGCACTCGCCAGGAGGCCTGCAAGCAGCCCGGATCCACCACTGGAAAGGCGTAATACCCCGCTATGGAGTAGATCACGACAGGATGATCGCCAAGCTGCATGGCACGGTTCGAAGGGCCTTGCCCAAGCTGATCATGGCAGGAACCTGGACCGGAGGAGTCTCAGTGGAAGATCGCCTGAAGACAGGGGTTGAGGCTGCGGGTGAGGTCCACGCTATGGTGGACGGTGTGAACAAGGCAAGCCTCAAGGAGGCTGACGCATGAACCTCACCCAACCACTAACAGTCCTGCTGCCGCTACTGTATTTTTTGGCAGCCTCCCTCTATGGCATGGCCTATGCCGGAGACAAGCAGCCCACCTGGTCCACCCGGGCACAACGCAGCGTGCTGCTCTTGGCCATGGCCATCCACCTGTGGCTCTTTTGGCTGCATGCCACCAGAAGTGATGTGTTCCCTGTCCAAGGTGTGACCCTGACGATTTCTGCAGTAGCCCTGACCACGGCGATGCTCTTTCGCTTCTTGACCATTCGCACCCCGCAGGCTTCGGTTGGCTCCTTGGTCCTGGGCTGCGTGGGCTCCTTGCAGTTGATTGCATCTGCATTTGGACCAATGACCGCCGGAGAAGGTGCGACCCAAAGAGACGCTGTCGCGATCTTGCACATCCTGATGATGTTGCTCGCTTCTGCGGCATTGATCCTCTCAGGCGCCTATGGATGTTTGCACCTGGTGCAATACCGCCAGATGAGGCGCAGAGTGTTTGGCTCTCTGTTTCGCAACCTGCCCTCGCTGGAGTTGCTCTCGAGCATGGTGCGGCGCACAGCTCTAGCAGGGTTTGTCTGTCTGACCTTGGGACTGAATGTGGGCATCGGTCTAGGACATGCCCGGCCAATACATGAATTCCGTTATGGAGACCCACAAGTAATTTTGATCATTGGCCTCTGGGTCTACTTCGGAGTGATCGCTTTCTCTCGACGGATACCAGGGCTCAACGCACGACGTGCCTCAACTATGGCTATCGGTGGGCTCCTGGCTCTGCTCTCATCTCTTGCATTGATGGCCACCAACCTTTCTTTCCACGCTTCCTGATGGACCAGTTCGAAGAGATCGTCCTGCTCGGATTGTCGCATCGCTCTGCGGAAGTAGCCGTGCGAGAACAGTACGCGGTACAGCCAGATGATGTCTCGCGCTTGCTGCAGGAACTGCTCGACCAAGAGGGTATTGAAGAAGCCTTGTTGCTCTCAACCTGTAACCGAACCGAAATCCTGATTCACTGCTCGCACGAGTGTGATGCAACAGAACTACTGCGCTTCAAGTTCTTTCGCAACCTTGATCCCAACAGCACTTACGAACACCGTGGCGTACGAGCAATCATTCACCTCTACCGCACGGCCGCTGGGCTGGACAGTCAGGTCTTGGGTGAAAGTGAAATCTTGGGCCAGATGCGAAGAGCCGGAGAAGTAGCGCGCCAGGCGAACGGTTTGGGACGCGTCTTGGAGCCGCTGATACAGCAGGCTCTTGCGGCTGGCAAGCACGTACGCAGCGAAACCGGATTGGGCGAAGGGTCGTTGAGCATAGCCCGAGTAGCCGTCACCACCGCTGAGCGTGTATTTGGCGATCTTACCGATCGCAGTATCGTGATCGTGGGCGCTGGCGAAACTGGCCGGCTCTTGGGGCGCCACCTCTTGTCATGCGGCGTCAAGAGGATTGACTTTGTCAACCGTACTCTTGAGAGCGCCGAAGAAGCTGTGCGTGAAACCGGAGGACGGGCACACTCCTTGAAAGACCTTGGCATAGCAATGGAGAAGGCAGATCTGATTGCCACCTGTGTAGACGGCTCACCTGGAATAATCACACCCGAACACTTCGACCAACGCGCTCTGGCCCGGCGCGACCAACCAACCGTTGTAATCGACCTCTCCATCCCACGCGCAGTAGAAGAGGGAGTGAGGGACATCAACGGAGCCTTCTTGATCAATTTGGATGACCTCGACCCGGTGATCGAAAGCAACCGCAAACAAAGAGGGGACGCCAGCGCCAAGGCAGACGAGATGCTGGTCAGCGAGGTTCATAAGTTCCTCTCCCTGCGCACATATGCGAGCTTCCGCCCGGCCATCGCCGAATTACATCGGGGGTTCGAGGTTGCGCGAGAAGAAGTCCTTGATGGGGTCACCGGAGGTTCAGCAGAACCGCGAGAATTGGAGATCGCTCACGAATTGAGCCGACGCCTGCTCGACGTAGCTCTGGGACAACTCAAGGAAGGCGCTCGAGCTGCACGCTCTGAAGAAGCCCTCGACCGTATGTACCAACGCTACCTCAAGAGCTTGTGAACCTCGTCCTTTCCACACGCCAAAGCCCTCTTGCTCTGTGGCAGGCTGAAGAAGCCAAGCGGCTGATTGAAGAGCGCCACGATCATGTGAATGTAAGCCTGCTGCCGATAAGTTCCAGCGCTGATCATGACCAGTCCACGGCTCTCTCCCGCTTCGGACGGGTGGGCATCTTCACCGCCGAGGTAGATTGCGCATTGTTGGCCGAACGAGCTCATGTGGGAGTTCACAGTTTGAAGGACTTGACCACCAAGATTGAAGAGGGCCTCTGTCTAGCTGGCGTGCTGCCCAGTGGGCCGCCCGAAGATGTGCTCATTACCATGGACGGGCGCAAGCTTGACGACCTGGTTCCCGGTTCACGCGTTGCCACCAGCAGCCCACGTCGCAAGGCCCAACTGCTCGCATTGCGCCCTGACTTGACCGTATTGGAAATCCGGGGCAACGTCCAAACCCGATTGAATCAACTTGAGGAAGGTCACGCGGACGGTCTGCTGATGGCCCGCGCGGGTCTTATGCGCCTGGGCCTCAGCGATCGCATCAGCGAGGTATTGAATGTGGAGACCTTTCTGCCCGCCGCTGGTCAAGGAATAGTGGGTCTTACCACCCGCGCAACTGACACAGAAACCAAGAACCTCGTCGATAATCTCGCGACTGATGGCACTGACCTGCGTGCCGAAGCTGAACGAACCTTCATCCACGCCCTCGACGCCGGGTGCACCGCACCGCTTGGGGTACTCTGCACCAATGAAACCGGACGCCTGCGCCTACGTGCGCAAATCCTCTCTTTGGACGGGAAGCAACAGCTTGCAGGTGATATGTCAGGCAACAATGAACATCCACGCGAAATTGGACTCAATCTGGCCAAGGAGCTTCTAGAACAGGGCGCCGCTGAGTTGATTGCGGAGGCACGTGAGTGAGTGAGCGCTGGAGCCTCCTCTTGACGGGGCCAATTCAAAGTCCTGGAGACTGGGAAGAGGCTGTACGCAAGGCGGGTTGGGAAAGCCTCAGTCATCCCTTGCTCCAACGCACCACTCTGCCCATGCAGGACGAGCCACAAGAACGCCCCGATTGGATTGCGGTAACTTCCACGGGTGCTCTGCCCGCCCTGATTGAAGCACGTGATGCAGGCGCAGAGTGGTGCAAGGCTCCGTTGGCTGTAGTCGGAGTACGCAGCGCACAGGCTCTTGCGACGGCAGGTTTCGAAATTGCGCTGACTGCGACCGGTGGCGACGCTGCAAGTCTGGCCCAAACCCTCTGCTCGAAAGCTGCTAAGGGTTCCCGTGTACTCTGGCTGCGGGGCGAGCGGGCAAGAGACTTTGGAGATCAACTACGAACTGGTGGCTTGCTAGTGGACGAGCAGATTGTCTACCGCACCATACCAACGCCCCAGTTGACGGCACCTCTGACAGATGTGGTGTTCTTCGCAGCCCCGGAGGCTGTGGAGATCTGGTGCGCTGAACAACACGAATTTCGCCCCGCTGCCCTGGCCATGGGCTGGACGACACTGGACGCTCTACAAGCCAATCAAGAGCACTTCTCTATGACCCTTCCATTGGCATCGCCGCAGCCGGCTTCCCTTACCCTGGCTCTCGAAGCCATTGCCACCAACAAGTGATATGCGTCTCGATCAAAGTGAAACGATTTTTGCAAAGGCCCAGTCTCTGATTCCAGGTGGAGTGAACTCCCCGGTGCGAGCCTATTCTTCCGTGGGAGGTACGCCCCCACACGTGAAAAGCGGTAAGGGGCCCCTGATCAAGGATGAAGACGGGAACGAGTATGTAGACATGGTCCTCTCCTACGGCCCTCTGATCCTGGGTCATGGAGACGAAGAGGTCAAAGAAGCCCTACACGCTGCAGTCGAACGCGGCACCGCCTTTGGCGCACCCACACGAGCGGAACTCGCCATCGCCGAGGTAATCTGCGAGCGCGTGGTGCCAGTGGAAATGGTGCGGCTCGTGAACAGCGGAACCGAGGCAACCCTTTCTGCCGCGCGCCTGGCGCGAGCCGCCACCGGTCGCAATCGCATCGTCAAGTTCAACGGCTGTTACCACGGTCATGGGGATTCGTTTCTGGTGCGAGCAGGTTCGGGCGGACTGACCCTGGGGGCTCCTGATTCCCCTGGTGTGCCCCAAAGTCTGGCAGAGTTGACCCTGATTGCGGAATACAACGATCTCCCCAACACGAGTTCCCTCTTCGAAGCCCACGGCCACGACATCGCCGCCATCATCGTGGAACCAGTAGCGGGAAACATGGGCCTGATACCCCCAGAACCAGGATTCCTCCAAGGACTGCGAGATCTGTGCGACAACCACGGAGCGCTCTTGATCTTCGATGAAGTCATGACCGGCTTCCGCGTAGCGGCTGGTGGTTACCAGCAAATCTGCAAGATCACGCCGGATCTAATCTGTATGGGCAAGGTGATCGGTGGCGGCTTGCCAATCGGTGCCTATGGCGGGCGCCGGGAATTGATGCAAGAGATATCACCAGCAGGAGATGTCTATCAGGCAGGCACCTTGAGTGGAAACCCGCTCGCAGTGGCGGCGGGAGCAAAGACCCTGGAGATCCTAGGCCGCAAGGGAGTCTATCAAGGCCTTGAAGAATCCGCCCAACGCCTGGCTTCAGGCATTGAGGAGATCTTCGCCCACCACGGCAGGCCCGGACGCGTGCAACGACAAGGGTCCATGATGTGCCTCTATCTTGCCGATTCACCAGTGCGCAATCTGAATGAGGTCAACGCCACTGACCGAGAATCCTGGATCACATTCTTTCGCTCTATGCTGGAAAATGGAATTCTGCTGCCGCCCTCGCCTTATGAAGCCTGGTTCCTCTCCACCAAACATGATGAGCCCACTATCACGCGCATTCTGGAGGCGGTGGACCGTTCCCTCTAGAAACCGCCAATCACATCCAGAACTTCGGGGTCTGGAACTTTGACCTCTACTAAGCGGGCAATCTGCATGAAGGCCGCCACCTGATCTACGCCGCAGATTCTACGCACGGCCTCCTCACGCATAGAGGAAGGTACGCCTCTTTCCCAGGGCCCGGCACTGGCAAGCTTGGCGAGATCGGCGATGCGTTCTTTGACGAAGCTCTGCACCTGAACGCCGGTTGGGCGCGGCAATTCCACAAGACCCCCAGTAATAGTTGTGCAGTAAGCGTTGTTCTCCACGACACGGGCCTTTCTGCCCACTTGATGAGCAAAAAGCAAGGATCCCACAGTACCTAGACCATGCACCAACATAGTGTGCGGCCCCTGATCTAGAGCATAGATCAACTGTCCGTCTTGTTCGTGGGGAGCAAGCCCCTTGCCCGCACCGCCACCCATCAGGCCAGTTACCACGGCACGGCCAAGCAAGAACGATGTGCTTGGAGAAGCAGACGACCGAAACCGGGCCGGTGCCGCGCCAGCGCCAGCAGCATCGGTCAGGATCCGCTCCCCGGCCCCCTTGACTATGTGACGATTCATGCCCGCCACTTCGATCTTCTGGGTATCTGCGGATTGGATCCGACCAATGATGTCCCCGGTCATACGATCAACTACTGACACGCTAGGCCCATCAGCGATGTTCCCGTGCAAGCTGCCACGGTTGTAACGCGTTTCAATCTCCTCGGTGGCAACAAATCGATCAGCACCGGCGCGTTCCAGCAAGTCACTGGCCACCATTTGATCCAGCAGAGACGCCGCCGAGTTTGCCCCAAGTTCTTGCATGATGTCCACAGGCACCATGCCCTCCACATCCGCAAGGGTGATATAGGCTTGGCTGCAAGCCATCACTAGAGCCTGCTGTACCAAAACGGAAGGGCGGAAACCGTAGGGCGCGCCACACAAGATGCCGGCCTTGCCCAGGTGGAACATTGTTTCAAAGAGATGAACGTCACTCTTGTCCTGAACGACATAACCGCAGCGCGTACTGTCGCCCCGACGTCCCCCACGGCCCATTCTTTGCAACAGGCTGGACACATCAGCAGGCACATCAAAGAGCAAGATGTAGTCCACGGTGCCAATGTCTATACCCATCTCCAGAGTCATGGTTGCAAAGGCCACCGCCGCAGGGGCTTGGTGAAACAAGCGTTCGGTTCGCTCACGCTGATTCTTGGCCATAGACCCGTGATGAGCAAACACGGCGTCCCCAAATCGACTCTTGTTGCGCAGTTTGGAAGTCAAGTTCTCTACTTGATTGCGGCTACGACAGAAAACCAGCACCTTCTTGAGCTTGTTCTTTGCCAGATCGTCGAGGTGCTCAACCATGAATTCAATACCACGGCCATGGAAAACCCGGCCCAGAATTCTCCGCAGACCAGGCACTACTACAACTTCAGGATCTTTGAGGTAGCGCAAGGCCAACTCTTCGGGCCGGTCTACAGTTGCACTGGCTGCGACTCGTTGGGGTCGCTGGTTCGTCACTCCCTCCAGACGATTCAAGAGAATGCGCAGCTGATCTCCCCGAAGCGTACTGTCGAGCACGTGGATCTCGTCCAACACAACCATACGCACATCACGCAGCATGCCTGGGCGCCGCGCAATCAGAGAGTCGACAGCCTCAGGAGTCGCCACCACTACCGAGGGCAAACGGCCATCGACCTTCTCCTTATGTTCGCCGGTGTAACGCCCAAAGGAAACATGTGTCAAGCCCATGAGCCCCTCCAGGCGCCGCTTGAGATCATTGGTCAAGGCGCGCGTGGGTGCGATGATCAGAGCTGCCGTTCCTTCCACATCCTCACGCAGAACCAGTTCTGCAGCTGGCGCCGCATAGGCTTCAGTCTTGCCGCTAGCTGTCGCAGAACAAAGCAGAGCATCCCGACCCGACATGATAATCGGGATAGCCTCTCGCTGAACCTGGGTCAGCTCCGCAAAACGGGTAAACCAGTTGCCAAAAGTATGAGGCAGCAGCGCGCGATCCACACTCATGGATTCCAGCGCCCGCTGCTCAAGAGACGCTCACGATCAAACAGGGCCACGGCCGCACGAACCGCATCCCGAAAGCTGTCGTGCCCCTCATCCTGTGCATCGGCAATCTCATGACAAGCATTCTCGCGCACGCCGTCAGCCACTTTGTAGTCGAAATAGGCGTGCTCATAGAGCGCAGCAATGCGATCGACCAACTCACCCAATAGGCCCGGCACAAACGGGCTCAGACGCATGTCTGTAGCAGTGCTCTCGGTAACCCCCGCGAATTGTTCTTCCACTTCTGCCAAGGGAGTCAAAGCGAAAATAGAAATCAGGGGCTGGTTCTCGCAAAAACGAAGAGGGATTTCCCTGTGCACCAACTGGCCCCCCTTATAAAGCGCTTCAGGGTCGAATGCGAGGTCATCCAGGTTCATGGTGACCGCTGCATAATGCTTCAAGACTTCAAAGGCATAGGTGCGATCTTGAGGCCGAAGAGCATCAACCCGCTCGACTTCATCAAACAGAAGCACCAGACCCTTCGCTCCGGCATCCGCGCACCAGCTTGCAAGGGTGCCTACAAGATGCACGTACATTCGGCCATAAGTACGATAGTCCGACATGTGCAGTACACGCTGCCCACGCCACCCAATTTTGGTCAGGACTGCATTCACCATGCTGGCATCTACATTGTCGCCACGCACATAGTCCCGAAGCCAACCAATAGATTCAGGATCTCCGTGGCGTAGAGCCCATAGATAAGGTGTCAGGAAACGACTGCTCCGAGACCCATCAGGCCGAATGTGGTCAGGGCTATCCACTAAGCGCTGCAAGATGCCCTCAAATCCCAGGGCTACTTGATCCGCCGTACGAATGGAGTCAGCAATCCTCCGGTACAGACGCAGAGGATGGTGCAGGGCATTCTCCCTCGGATCAAGAGTAACACGAGCGGTCGCCATACCTTGCTCAAGGGCCAACTGTTCAGCTGCCTCCAGCAGGTGCGTTTTGCCGGCACCGTACTCACCCCACAAGACACGACAACCATGGTCATCCTTCAAGAGGGCTCGTAAATTGTTCAACTCGTCATTGCGCGCAACTGTATAAGCCTGTACTCCACGGGAAGGCACTACCCCCAAACGCAAAGCCTCAATCGTCTGCCAGGCATCGGCAGCAGGCAGTACGCGGGCGTGTTCCCGATGCAGAGCTGCCGCTTCTTCAGAGATCTTGACGAGCGGCACACGAACCTTGGGCGGTTTGGGCGCACTTACTTCGGCCACAGCATTCGGATGTGGGTAGGAACCACCAGAACCTAGTTCAGACGACTGGCCCAGAATGGACCGCTCTGCCCCAATCCTGCTCTCCTGCACCGGCGGTGGGCCACCCACCAACCCAAGATCAGAACCATGCAAAGTTCGAGGCAGGCCAGGCTCATCATCAAAGAGTACGCGTACGACTCCACGCACAAGTCGCTTGAGTACAACCCCCTCACCCCTGATGGAGTGTTCCACACGATCGCCCGTATCGAACATTCCTAGAACTCAACCTCACCGGGCATCGCATCAGTAGCAGCGCCCGCTCCAAGACCTGCAAACTCGCGTATCTCTTCCATTGAGAGGGGAGACTCTCCTTCCCGACGCTGCGCCTCAATCAACGCAATCACCGCCTTGACAAATGTGCGCCTGGTTCCAGATTCAAAAGAGCGCTCGCCAAGTTCTGTCGCCAATCCGTCAATATTCGGAACCTGAATATCCTGATCAAATTTCTGGTCATAGGCCAGTTCAGTCAGCTCAAGCAGCCGCTTGCCCAGGGCCTGCAGCAACTCGGTGGTGCCCAAAGGCAGATGATCCAGATCTATTACCGGCTGCATCGGACTGGTGCGGGAGAAGCGCACAGCACCCTTAAGTCGCTGGGCAAGGGCCGGATACTCAGGCACAATCGTATCCATGAACTCCGGCGGCACCGCGTAACACCAGACTACGCCAGGCAGGAGAGACTGGCCGCAGTAGTCGATCATCTGGCGGAGATTGTCTCCGATGGCCCGACGACGGCCCGCGCTCAGACTCATGTTGCGGTCCATCTCGTCAAACATCAGCACTACGCCAGGCAGACTCAAAGCCGCCAATGACTGAACCAGGCTGCGCAACCACCGAAAGGCGCTCTCATCGTCAAGGCTCTCCCGCAAACGATAGGGCGCGAGATCGGCAGCAGGGATCTTGTGCCCCAAGAGGTAATCTCCTAGCAACTCTTCCGACTCGAAGTCATCGATGGCAACAGCTTCCATGAAAGCTCTGACCGCTCGACCAAATGAACGGCTCTCGATATTCGTGCGACCAAAGTCCGTCCCAAGCCATTTGATGAAGACATCCGCGCCAACATTGTTTATCCGATCTAGAGCCAACTGCCGAAGGACCCGGTCCAACCCAGGGTTGGTTTCCTCATCATAATCAGGCACCGGCAGCTCGATGCGACGCACCACTTCACGGTAAATGGCCGGTGGCCGATCAAAAGGACACTCCTTCGGTGACAACCCTATCAGTGCGGTTGCAAAACCTTCAGACCAGCCAAGCTCACGGAGGCAATGCAAGAACTGAGTTTTGCCGCCGCCAAAGGGGGCCTGCACCAGCTTGAAGGTCGAATTGCGCCCCGAGGTTTTCATGGGCTCAAGGTATTCTGCCCGCAAAATCTCCAGCAGCTCTTCAGTGGCAACATTGACGTGGCGCGCCCCACGCTCAGGAGGTTGGCCAGTGGAACCCATGCGATCCAACACGTGACGCGCCATGTCTGGCGTCATTGATCTCAAGGGACTCATCGAGAACCCTCCTCGCGCACGAAGAACACAGTCAACTTGAACTCGCCATTTCCATTTTCATCTTCAAAGAAAATAGAGCGGTCCTTCTTGCTGGCTGTGGTTCCGGTTGCAACGCCCAAATTGAAACGCCAACCATCTTGAGTGAATCCAGATTGATTTCTTAGTTGCATGACATCGAAGGCGAATTGAGCCCGTGAATATCCACGGAAGTTGCCCGATGTGGGCTCAACTCGGAAGGCCTTGCCCTGCATTTGCAGAGCCAGATAGGGTAAAAAATCGAAGATTTCGACACGGTCGCCAGTGCCAGCTTCCCCTGCCCCGCAAGCGGCAGACCAAGCCTTACGGCAAGTTGTAAAAAACTCTTGGCCATTGAACTTGCCGCCGAAAGATCGCTCAGCCTCCTGATGGGCAGAGACTATGTCGTCGGCATTGGCCGCGCATTCCACTAGAGGCTTACGAGCAAAATGCAATGTGGCCAACCCTTTGGACCGATCAATAGTGACCCCAAAAGGTGGAATGCGCACCTCGACAGGCTCTTCCCGACGAATGACGCGCAAGTTCAGATTTTTCAAGCCACAGGCCGCGGCCAAATCCTTTGCCAGATTCTCATGAAGCCGCTTGCGACGATCTTGCAAGTCGTCTTCTACTCGCTTCAGGAGGGGCTCTACGAGTTCCCTCATACCAAGCTCTTCGGCTTTTTGACGAGCCTTATCGATCAAGCCAGGCACCTTGGTCATGTCCCTGTGGGAAGACTCGCGTGCAAGAGGGCCCAGTGCAGCTGCCAGCTGACTCAATTGCTTGGATTCGGCCTTCCACCCATCAATCACCTGCGAGACCTCTTGCTCGATGGCGTGAGCCCGAGGATCCTGATCGGCACCTGTTTGTTGCTGCGTCTGTGCGTTTGTCTCTGTCAACTCGATTACCTGCTGCTAGGCGGGACTTATGGAGGAGAACCACGAAGATTCGGCTGACCACGATACAGACTACGCCCTCATTCTTCGCCACACTCTCGCCCCTATGTGGGCAGGAACTGCGGCTCGTCGGGGCCCAGCCCCCTCCTTCAGCCCTCAGCCATGCCCGAGAAGTATCCCTCACGCTCCCACTGGTACGGATGTGACGGCTTCCACGGGATCTCAAAGGAGAAATTCGACCCCGGATCCGAGGTCGGGGCCCACAAGAACACGCTCCAGGATCTCTGAATCTTCGCCCACCCCGAGACCGGGGCCAAGGTTCAATTGTCGAAGCCGCGCCCATGGGCGGTGTACTTCCCAAAGGTCAAGGCGGAGAGCAGGACTGAGGGATCCTGCCCCTCATGAATCCAGACCTGCCCATAGGCCAGATCCTCATTTCCATCAAAGTGAATCGCAGCTGCTTTCACCCCCGCAATCTTGATCGCCGTTCCATGTAGTTTTTGGGAACAGCCGTCACAACAGGGCCCATCCACAACGAACTCGTAAAGTTGTGTCCCGGGAGGAACCTCCCCCAACAAGACCGCTGGAACATGGACGGGATCGCCTTCCCCCTCCAGCTTGTGAGCGATGTGATTTGGGGCCTCCGCCCGCAGGGCCACCCACGCCAGAGGGACGGCGGCGAAGGCCAGCAGCAGGATCGAAAGGGACTTCATGAGCAGATTGTGCGGGTATATGGGGGGGCAGAACCGAAGATTCCAATCCTATTGGCCGATCATGCTTGCCGTGAGCTGGTGAGGAAAGCGACTATCTACGCCATGAGCGCCACCGATCCGATCCACGCGGCCTTTACCAGCGCCCGCAGCACCCTTGATGCCTTCATGGATGATGCTGATTGCATGGCCGCAGTGGCATCCTTCGCTGCCATCGCCGCCAAGACCCTGCAGGCGGGAGGATTGTTGATGTCCTGTGGCAACGGCGGTTCCATGTGTGACGCAATGCACTTTGCCGAAGAATTCACGGGGCGTTTCCGAGGGAACCGGCGAGCTCTGCCAGCAATCGCTTTTTCAGACCCAAGCCACCTGACATGCATCGCCAACGACTTTGGCTATGAAGAGGTCTTCGCGCGCGAGGTCGAGGCCTATGGCAAACAGGGAGATCTATTGCTCGTGATCTCGACCTCAGGCAACTCTCCCAACATCGAAAGGGCCATCGCAGAAGCCAAGCAACGCGGTATCCACGTAGTGGGATTACTTGGCAAAGGAGGCGGAAAGGCCCTGGCACATGTAGATACAGCCATCGTCGTCCCCAAAGCCACCACATCGGACCGCATCCAAGAGCTTCACATCAAAGTACTGCACATCGTGATTGAAGCAATAGAACGAGAACTGATGCCCGAGAACTACTCGACTTGATTCAGGTGCTGGACAATGGCGAAAAGCGAGATGAGATCGACAAGCATCATCAAGTCCTGAAAAGCATCAAAAATGACTCCCCAATGGGGCAACGCTGCCTCCATCGCATTCGAGGAAGAGTCTCCAGATCCTGAAGTCCACCGCCAAGTCTAGGCCTTCTCGCGCACCTGACTTCGACCGTCGGGATGACCAATTACCACTGCGTGGGCCATGCCAATGAACAAGCCGGACTCTACCACTCCCGGGATCGCGTCCAGAGCAAGTTCCAGGGCAGCTGGATCGTCAATGCCCTCAGGAAAATGACAATCGACAATCTGATTACCGTTATCCGTCAAGAATGGCTCCCCGCTGTCAGACATGCGCAAGATTGGCTCGGCCCCCATTGACTGAATCTTGCGCACAACCAGAGGCCGGGCAAAAGGAACAACTTCTACCGGCAAGCGAAAGGTCGTCCCCAAGCAAGGCACGATCTTCTCTGGGCCGACCACAATCACCTCACGCTCAGAAATACTGGCCACGACCTTCTCGCGCAGAAGAGCCCCACCGCCCCCCTTGATCATGTGGAAATTTCCATCGATCTCATCAGCTCCGTCAATACACAGGTCAATGGATCCGATCTCATCAAGGCTCACAAGAGGAATGCCCATCTCGCGGGCTTTTGTTTCGGTATCAACCGAGGTGGGCACTGCAGTGATCTCCAGTCCCTCTTCCCGAATGCGCTCAGCAAGACGGGTGAGCACAAAAAAGACGGTGGACCCGGTTCCCAGGCCCACCACAGACCCAGTTTGGACCATCTCGGCTGCCCGATAACCTGCAACCTGTTTTGGGTTGTGTTTCTCGACCATTGCGGGCTCATGGTAGGACCCTGGAGGGGTACCAAACCAGCCCCAGGGCACATTCCAAACTTCCAAAGAGAACCTGCCTCCGGTCCTGCCCTGTATCGCCACCAGAACACGCATCAGAACCCCTCGCCTGGGGTATAATCTAGCCGATATTGAGACGCAGTCTCAACTACTCGGATCCACATGCCCACCCTCCAGAATCTGCGGCCCGGCCATTCCAGCACCCTCGTTGAAGTACAAGGCCCGCGTACCTTCCGTCGACGCCTGCTTGAGCTAGGCCTCGTACCCGGAACGGTGGTGCGCCTACTGCGACATTCGGTTGTACATGATCTTGTCGAAATCGAAGCTCGTGGATCGCGGTTGTCTCTAAGGACCTCCGAAGCCGAGCAACTCACCGTGTCGGCTCCCGACTCCTAAGTCCATGGCACCCTCCAAATCCGCGGGCAATCGCATTGTCGTCGCGGGGAACCCCAACGCCGGCAAGACCAGCGTCTTCAATCTGCTGACCGGGTTGAACCTGAAAGTTGGCAACTACCCTGGCGTCACAGTCGACCGCCACTCGGGCAGCCTGATTCTGTGTGGGGAAACGTTAGGCATCGAGGATCTACCAGGCACCTATTCTCTCTCCGCTCGCAGCGCGGAAGAAGAAATCGCAATGCGTGCCCTGGCGGGACATCCACCCTACAGGCAGCCAGACCTGGTGTTATTGGTCATCGATGCCACCCAACTGGCACGCAACCTGTACTTGGTGCTTCAAGTACTTGAGCTAGGCATTCCCTGCGTGTGTTCTTTGAACATGATCGACCAGGTTGAAAAGGCAGGCCAGAACATCGACATAGAAGCCCTGAGCGCGGCATTGGGAGTTCCAGTCGTACCTACAGCTGCACGTACGGGCCAGGGTTTGGATCAGCTCAAGAGCGCGATCAGCTCGGCAATTGCAGAGAGCCCGATCCCTCCGGTTCCCCCAGCACTGCCCTCCTCGGACAGCTCATTGGCCAAAAGCCTCAAACGCATCAGCGCAGGAATCCCCTCTGAATGGCACCGCGGGGATCAACGCCGCAGAGCAGCCCTGGCCCGTTGGGCCCTGCTCTCAATAGACCCCACAGACGAACTCACCAACCTGCCCAATTCCCTACGCGCAACTGTCGCCCAAGAACGCACCGCACTGCAAGAAGCCGGCGAAGACCCGGATCTGCTGCTGATCGGCCCACGCTATGCCTGGATCGACAAGCATGTGAAGAACTTCCTCAGCGACAAGCCGAGCACCACCCTCAAGGAATCCAGGTCTGAGCGCCTTGACCGAATCTTGCTGCATCCCCTGCTGGGCCTGCCCCTGTTCCTGGTTGTGATGGCCGCCCTCTTCCAGTCCCTCTTTGCCTGGGCGGATCCGATGATCGGTTTTGTAGAAGGCCTGTTCGGACACTTCACTCGACTTGTTCAAACTCACATGAGTGAGAGCTTTGGGCGCGAGTTCATCACGGAGGGCCTGATCGCTGGAGTCGGTGCAGTAGTGGCCTTTCTCCCCCAGATCCTCCTTCTGTTCCTCTTCCTGGGGATACTCGAATCCTCCGGCTACATGGCGCGAGTCGCCTGGCTGATGGATCGACTGATGAGATCCATGGGTCTGACTGGACGCGCCTTTGTGCCCATGCTGTCAGGCTACGCCTGCGCGATCCCCGCCATCATGGCCACACGCACCATGGAGCGTAGACGTGACCGACTGAAGACCATGATGGTTGTCCCTCTGATGACCTGCTCAGCGCGACTGCCGGTCTATACCTTGATCATTGCCACACTCTTTCCAACCGAGAATTGGTTTGGGTTTTCTACTGCGTCCTTCCTGATGGTGGGCATGTACCTATTCGGCACTGCTATCGCACTGCTGGCAGCAGCGGCCCTCTCCAAGACAATTCTACAGGGGCCTGCGGTCCCCTTGGTGTTGGAGCTACCCGCCTACCGCAAGCCCGAACCTATACGCATCTTGCACGAGGCCTGGCTCAAGGGCCGAGCATTCCTGTCGGAAGCTGGCACGATTATCCTGGTTTCAACCATCATCCTGTGGCTCACGCTGTCCTTTCCACAACGAGACGCCCAAGTAGACGAAAGCCCTGCGGAAGCTCACGCAATCCAACTGGAAGCCAGCTATGCCGGCCAGATCGGGCGCGCCATCGAGCCCACTCTGGCACCCCTTGGGTTCGACTGGCGCATCGGTGTGGGATTAATCGGGGCCTTTGCAGCCCGCGAGGTTTTTGTTTCAACCCTGGGCATCGTGCACGGGGTGGGAGATAGCGTTGATGAAGAGTCAAGCTCCCTGCGTGACCGCCTACGCGCTGCCAAAAGACCGGATGGCACACCCCTCTACACGCCGCTCGTCGGCCTGTCCTTGCTGGTCTTCTTTGCGCTTGCCTGTCAATGCCTTTCAACTCTGGCCGTAGTACGACGTGAGACCGCATCATGGCGCTGGCCCACGTTTCTCCTAGCCTACATGACCGTACTCTCCTGGGTAGCCAGCGCGATAGTCTATCAGGGTGGCTTGTTGCTCGGATTCAGTTAGCAGAGGCAAGGAACTCTGCAAAATCCCCGGCGAAGGCCAAACCCTCGTGTATCTTGAGCACCTCGCGGCTTTCAGGATCCATGATCACGAAAATTGGCAGAGCCAGACTGTTCGCCAGTTCCAGCTGCAGAGCCTTATTCGCTTTAGCATTGGACCCCAAGTCGCAATGCAAACGCACCTCAACAAAATTCTCTTTTAGGATTCCGGCGACCGCCGGAGCCGGGAGGATCTTGCCCTCCATTACACGGCAATTTACTCAGTTGAAGCCGGTGAAATTGATCAAGAGCAACTTGTCCTGAGCTGTTGCTTTGACCAAGGCACCCTCGTAATCATCCGTCAACAAATCCCAGGCCGCACCAGCGGTGTGCCCCTCACCGTCAAGCGAAGCTGAGCGAACGGGAGCGGTTGAGTAAGGCGGCGCAAACGCGGTGAGGAATGGATCCATCTGGAAGCCAAAGGTCAAGAAACCGCAATAGACCGCAAATAGGAAAGTAACAATACCCCCCACCATGCGACCCGGAGAGACGGCGCCATCCTCCTCTCCCTTCAGGTTGATCTTGCCGAAGAGGTACATGGCCGCAACCATGAATATGCCCGCCCAGAGAATCAGGAAAACCTCTTTGGAAAGGAAACCCCACTCCCAAGCCAAATCAGCCACAGAAAGGAACTTGAGGCTGGCAGCCAATTCCACAAACCCCAAGAAGACCTTCAGCGTGTTCATCCAAGCGCCTGCGTTTGGCATTTTTTGAGCCCGACTGGGGAACAGGCTCAAGAACACAAAAGGTGTTGCCATTGTCAGCCCAAAGACACCCATTCCCATCACTATGCGCAACAGGCCTTGCTCGCCTCCACGTGCTAGAAGGGTGCCCACAAATGGCGCAGTGCAGGTAAACGAAGTGACCACCAAAGTCAGTCCCATCATGAAGACCCCCACCAAACCACTGGTGGCGCTGGCCTGGCCTGCGACGCGCATCATGAACTGGGGTGGCTGCAGATTGATCCAACCAAACAGCACCAAGGCGAAGAACACGAACATTGCGGCGATCAACAGATTGAAAACCGGGTGGTTGGCGAACTCTTGAATCGGCGCCCCAACCACAACGCCTATGGCGATGAAGACAAAGATGATGCCTGCTCCATAAGCCAAAGCCAAAGAGAGCACCTTCCCGTCCCGCGCAATGGCCTGCTTGGTAAAGAACGAGATTGTGATTGGGATCATCGGGTAGGTACAGGGCATAAGGAGTGTGACCAGACCCCAGAAGAACGCCTCCAATAGGAAGGATCCCAATGACTTCTCCTTGTCTACGGGCTCCGGCTCGGAATCCTGACTACCTGTCTGGCCAATATTCGAGCTCTCTGTTCCAGTCGCCACATCTGCCGTACCCTTCGCAATCGCCGCAACTTTCGCCCGAGGAGCCTCTTTGGTCTGGAAGTAATCCAGGCAAGAGTCCTCATCACAGGTTTGTCCGGCAAGAGTCACGCTAAAGGTCCCGGTGGCCGCTGCGTCGGTCACGCGGCCGGGAATCTCGATCACAAAGTTCCCATGCTGAGTGGCAACCTGAATGTCATCGAATTCCTCGTTCATGCCGAGCACGAAGCTCGGATTCGGAAATTGCGGCGTTCCCCACTCTATGCCATCACCTTCGATGGCAACGGTAGTGGGTACACCGATAGCTCCCCCAGGGGCCATGTCTTCTACGGTCGGCCCGTTGTAGAGGTGATACTTGCCAGAGACGGCTACCTCCAGGCGCAGGATAGCGGACGTTCCATCGTGCTCTACTCTGGGCACGAAATCTGCCAGGCGGCTGGGACTATAAAAGGGGCTCCAATCAAATTCTGCGGCTTGAGCCCCGTCATCCCCGTGTCCACCCGAACCATCGCCCTTGGGAGTTTCGTCGTGGTCTTCTACCCCAAGAGGAAAGTTGGCAAAGACCGCGTCCGACCCAGCTCCCCGGGTGATCATTTTCTCAGAGTAGGGCGTACAAACCTTGTCGTCACAAGTCTGCCCCACGACCTCGACCGTGATCTCCTCGGGATCACCACCAAGCAATAGGCCCAGCCCATGCACCAGGATCGTGCCTTCGTGCTTTTCGTAGATCTTCTCCAGGAAGGGTTCGAAGCCCACCCCTGGCTCGGGCATCTGCCAGACCTCCCACTCCACGTCATCGCCCACCCCGCGAAAACTTGTCACGGTCCCGATGAATTCAGGATCGGAAAAAGCATCGTGGTAGATGTGATACCCCTGATCAATCTCGATGCGAACCACTGCCTGAACCATGTCGCCATCAAGGCGCGTAAAAAGCTCAGCCTGAGCGCGTTGCTGAGCAGGGGCGGCCGCCACAGCCAGAACCGCCAAGGCAGGCAGGAGAATTGTCTGACGAATGTTCATCTGGGTTGTTGACAGGTCAGGATAGTGGGCTTTCATGCTCCTGGGTCATCGGCAGGGTTGACATGCACGGCAACCTCTACGACAGCCTTTTCGAATTTGATAATGTTTTCTTCTACAGCGTGAGCAATTGCATGACCTTGACGCACAGTAAATGTCCCGTCTACGCTTATCTCCATATCAACCCGTAGACTGCCACCAAGGGGATGCGCAGCGATCGTACCCACATCGCACACTCCCTGCACCGCACGAGCAAGTTCAGTCACACGCCCTCGCAGGCCTGCATCAGAAATTCGATCCGTAAGAGTATCGAAAGAGGTTCTCACGACTTGCTGGCCCATCATGAGAACAAAAAAACCAATCAAGACAGTGGCGACTGTCTCAACCCAGTTCAGGCCATAGGCGCTGGAACTAACACCAATTACCACCAACGCGCTGGTCCAAACATCCGAGTGGTTATCCGCTGCCAAGGCGGTCAATGAAGGGCTGTCCGTCTCGCGTGCTGCGTGCAGAGTAAGTCGCGTGAGCCAGGCATTGACAACAATTGATAGCAAAGCAACAGTCAGTGCAATCCAGACCTCAGATCCCTTATAGGTCACACTCTCTCCGCGCGCCGCATGCCACCATACGCCAATGCCCGTCGCCACCAACAAGCCGCCCACGACCAAAGCCGCCACCGCCTCCATCTTGCCATGACCATAGTGATGGTCTTCGTCCGCCGGTTTACGCGCCCAACGCCATGACAGCCAAGCCAACCCGTTTGTTGCCAGATCACCAAGAGAGTGGTACCCATCTGCCAACAAGGATGGGGATCCAGAAACCAGCCCAGCTAGAATCTTGAGCCCTGCCAGGCCGGTATTGACCACCACCCCGATCACAAGAACCCGCTCTGTACGGACGGTGGAGGGCTTCTTGTCTATGTCGGACATGACGGAGATTCGGCAGAGGCAGTGGCTCGCAGGGCCCAGGGGGGCCCCAGGAAAGGGAAGAGGTGCACCTGCCTCTCGCGCTATTGTAGGGTTCAGCTCGGTACCCTGGAGTCCCCATGAAAGCGACCTTGACCATTCTTGCCCTGCCCCTCTCCCTGTTGCCCCTGTACGGAGCCCTACAGGACGAGCCCAACCCCCAGCAACCGGACCCGAACGCGGAAGTAGAAACCAGGGACCTCTTCGGTCGCGTGCGCGCCGGAGCCATGTCGGACCTGCAACTCCGAATCCAAGGATGCTGGCGCCTGATGGATGTATCCATGCCCGATACTCCACAAGACGGGGGATCCGCCAACGGCTTCTTGTTGATCAATGCCAACTTCATGTCCATGGAAATCCAAGCCTCCTGGGCCACTCCGCGGGTCCCGGTGCCGGATGCTTTCCAAACCGGACACAGCGAATACAGTCTCGGGCGCGACGGAGTCATGACCTTGACCTCTCTGATCGGATCCTACCTGGATAGTTCGGGAGAGGAACTCATCTGGGAACCGGGTGGGATGGAGCGGGAGATCATGGTCAACATGCCCACGATCAACATGCTGACCCTGGAATCATCCCTTGGTCCCAAGCTGACCTTCGCGCGCAATCTACCCAGCAACAGCGTTCGTTGGTCAATTTTTGGAACCGAAGAAGAGGGTCCTGAACTCGAGCGAGACCCTCTTGGGCAGCCCACACCCATCGAAGAAGAAGACGAGCCCGAAGCTGAAGAGGTGGAGACGGATATTTTCGGTCGACCAATCAAGCGCGCGCCTGCGGACGGAGATCTGTAGCAGCACTGCTCAACAAGATACGCGCTCCAGAATCAACCGAGCCCCGCCGCAATCAAGCGACGGGGCTCGGTCTATGAATCAGACCCGTGGGTCAGCGACTCAGCACTGACTGAAACCGCAGCTGTGACACTTCACACAACCCTCCTGAAAGGCCAAAACGTAGGTACAGGAAGGGCACTTCAGCTTGTAGCCCCCCACATTTTGTGGGGCGCCCTCATACCCACCGGTTTTCTTGAGATGAGAGCGCCCTGTAGCCATAGGGATCTCATCAGAAACCTCGGCTACTTCGTGGCCACCAAGCAAGAGGCGCCTCAGACCATGAGATTCTTTTGCCGCAAGATAGCGCTGCAGGCCTGTTGCCAGGCCATCTGCCAAAGACATGATTCGGCCGTCCTTGGTTGGCACAGTCAAACTGGAGCCGATTCCAGAGAACTGACCGATAGCCCGCTCAAGGCTGCCATTACCACGTAGCCAGAGGCTAAGCATGCGGCAGATCGCCTCTAGATCAGAGTTGGCCACATCACCGCCCTTGCCAAGTTGAGCAAATACTTCGCGTTCAAGACCTGTGGTAGGGTCCACGGTCACCTTGATATGCATGTTTCCGAAGGGGGTCATCTGACGAACACGCAGACAACTCATTATCTCAGGCAAACGCACCGGAACCAATTCCCTGTACTCATCCTCCTTCGCCATCGGAGCCTCGCCTTCTGGAGTACTCTCATGATCAGAATTTGCCAATGCCATCGGCTGCATTTCACGGCAACCGTCCCGATACACCGTGACCCCCTTGACATCCAGATCAATGGCCAGCTCATAGATTGAGCGCACATCATCCGCCGTCGCCTCATGTGGGAAGTTGATCGTCTTGCTGATCGAAGAGTCACAGTTCTGCTGGAAAGCCGCCTGCATGCGCATGTGCCATTCAGGGGTTATGTCGTGGGCAGTCACGAACACGTCCTGAGCCGCACTCGGAACCTCGTCTACCCCCTTGAGAGTTCCACTTTCAATCAGATTATCCACCAGCTCGTCACTGTAGTACCCACCCTCTTGAGCAGCATCCCGGAAGACATAGTTGACTTCCTTCATGATGGTCGGGTTTCCGTTGGTGTCCTTCATCACCTGACGGTTGAATGCCAAACTGAACATGGGCTCGATGCCTCCGGAACAATCTGCAATAATCGAAATCGTTCCGGTTGGCGCTACCGTTGTGGTATAGCTGTTCCGGATCTTGACGCCCTGTGCATCCCAGTCAGATCCTTCCCAAGCCGGAAACACGCCACGTTCTTCAGCTAATACTTCGCTGGCCAGGTGCGACTCTTCATTGAGTACCTTCATGACCTTCTCACCAAAAGCGAGACCCTCTTCAGAGTTGTACGGGATACCTAACTTGTAGAGCACGTCAGCAAAACCCATGACCCCCAAACCGATTCGGCGGGTGGTCCGCGTCATGTTTTGAATTTGCGGCAAGGGATACTTGTTCACATCGATCACGTTGTCCAGGAACCGCGTGCTGGTTTGAATGACCGACTTGTAGACATCCCAATCAAATTTCGCCTCGCTGCCTGCCCCTTCAACCATGAGGCCCAGATTGATCGAGCCTAGATTGCAGGAATCCCAAGGGTGCAAGGGTTGCTCACCGCAGGGATTGGTTGCTTCGATCATGCCCACATTCTTGATTGGGTTGCGCGCATTGATGCGGTCGATAAAGACTACGCCCGGCTCACCGCTACTCCAGGCGTGATCGATAATCTTGTCCCAGATTTCGCCCACTGTCCAATGTTCGCCCATGAAGTTGCGTTCTTCATCAAGCTTGCCCAGAGGGAACCATTCCTTGGTGCGAGGATTCTGCACATGATGGATCTGGCCCGAGTCCTGCTTCAGGTCGTCAATGAACTTATCAGTCACCGAGACTGAAATGTTGTAGTTGGTCAAGCGCGTGCGATCGTCCTTGAAGGTGATGAAATCCATCACATCAGGGTGATCCACACGCAGCATGCCCATATTTGCTCCTCGGCGGAAGGCACCCTGTTGGATTGCCTCTGTTGCCTGAGAGAAGACCTGAATGAAAGAGAGCGGTCCCTCGGTCGTGCCTCCGGAAGAAGACACCCGGTCTCCTCTTGGGCGCAGGCGGGAGAAGCTGAAACCGGTTCCACCGCCGGCCTTCTGAATCAGCGCGGTGGCTCGCACGGATTCAAAGATGCCATCAATCGAGTCCTCAACCGGCAGCACAAAACAGGCAGAGAGCATGCCCATCTCACGGCCAGCATTCATCAAGCAGGGGCTATTCGGCAAGAATATGCGCATCGCCATCAGGTTGTAGAAATCACGCGCTATGGTGACCGTGTGCTCGGGATCA
This sequence comes from Planctomycetota bacterium, assembly GCA_014238415.1. Classification (GTDB taxonomy): domain Bacteria; phylum Planctomycetota; class UBA1135; order UBA1135. The sequence goes on from JABABA010000002.1 coordinate 167,069, forward strand.
TCCTGCACATAGAGCGCTTCGGCGGCGGCAACGCAAGTAGCCACGCGCCAGAACAACTGGCGCGGAGTCTCGATCACCTCTCCCGAATCGCCATCACGCCGCAAGTAACGCCTCTCCAAGACCTGAATGCCATTGCTGGAAATGTCCGGATCGGGTAAATCCTTAGGCGGATCGATCGATTCCATGACATGGGTCGCCTCCTCCATCATCTGGGTATCGCGGGGAGCAAGAGTGCTTGGTGCTGGTGCGTAAGGATTCACAAGGATCTCGATTTTGAAAGGTTGTCAGAAAGGAGGTGGCAGAAATGCCTGCAGCAACGAATATCCCCCTACAGCCTGATCGGCTAGAGGGCCCTGCCGCCGGCCTTGATTCTGGTCATCCGGCCCGCCCGGTGCAACAGGCTCTTGAACGATCCTGAGCCAGACACCAGTCCGGTCTAGGGCCTTCTGCCAGCCCTTCGACGCAGGACCTGCTTGAGTTCAGGAGACCCCAACAGGAAGGCCGCCCCCAAGTGGGCACCCAGGCCGGACCCCATGGCCAACAGGAGGGCCGGCAGCGGGCTGAACGCCTCGGATGCGGGACCCAGGACCCATAAGGCCGCACCACCAGAGGCGGCGGCTGCCAAGGCGGTTCGCAAGAGAGAGCCCAGAGTGCCTGGAGGGCCTTTGGGCATGCCCTGACGGGAATAAAAAATAGGCAACATCAGCGCCAAACCTATCCAGCTGGTGATTGCGGTCGCCATGGCCAGACCATCTACATCCATGTCCCAACCCACAAGGAAGAGCGTGTTCAACGCCACGTTCAGCACCAGGACCAGGGCTGAAATACGTACAGGGGTGCGAAAGTCCTCCAACGAGTAGAAGGCTCGAGCAACCAGGCCCGTAGCGCCCGCAGGCAGCACCGCAATAGCCAGCCAGATCAAGGCTCCCGAGGCACGCTCCACCCCGTCTGATCCGAACGCCCCATGCTCAAACGAAACGGACAAGATAGGCTTTGCAAGTACCGCCAATCCGATCCCCGCGGGTATCGCAAGAAAAGCCACCGCGCGCTGAGTCTGGTCGTGTAGACGACGCAGAGATGCCAGATCTCCTTTCTGTCCATAAGCCTGCAAGGCCGGAAAAACCGCGCTGGTTGCTGCGATAGCAACCAAAGCCAAAGGGAACTGCTGCACACGGTTGGCGTAGTAGTGCACTGTCGGGCCGCCGTCTTCAAGCAGCCCTTCGGCCATGAGACCGTCCACCATCACATTGATCTGATAGACCGCCGCGCCAAAGGCCAAGGGCGCCGCACGGCGTAGCACAAGTCCCACTCCAGGAGCGGAAGATCTCTCTACCGCTCTGACACCACCGGTACTCCTTCTCAGCAAACCCTCCCGGCCAAGGGCCGGCAACAACAGAATCAACTGGGCAGCTCCCGCCAACAACACTCCCCAGGCCAGAGTTCGGGCCATTTCATGGTGCCGCTCAAAGTCTCCCTCATCAATCGACCAGCCAAAACGCCCCCCAATCCACACCAGCGTCCCAATCCACACCACATTCAAGACCACCGGGGCAAGGGCTGGGGCTGCAAAGCGTCCGCGCACATGCAACGCAGCGCTGGCTACTGCGGCCAAACAGATGAAAATCACGAAGGGCATCACCCTAAAGGCAAGGTCGCGCACTGGTCCGGGATCCGCCCCGAGCCAATGCCAGCCGGTAACAGGCATCTGGTCCGGCAAAACCAAAATCAGCGCCATGGTCAAGAGGCAGACCAATACCAACAGGACAAACAGCGCGCTTATGGTTGATCGGAAGAAGGCGCCCCCGGCCTCTTCTCCTTGCCGACCCTCAACGTCGCTAAGTGCTGTTTGAAACGAAGCGCTGATCGCACCCTCGCCCAAGAAACGCCGAAAGAGGTTCGGAACTCTCCAGGCGGTGATGAAAGCGTCATAAACCGCCGAGTGATCACCGAACAGACTCGCCGACAGGATCTCACGCGCATAGCCCAACACGCGGCTCAACAAGGTTAGACCGGAAACAAAAATTGTCCGCAGGCCCAAGCGCTTGTGTCGTGCAACCAGGTCTGCCCCTTCGCCGGTATTGATCGTCCGTTCAGTCAACTCAGGAGTTCCGCGCACAAGCGCTGCACCAGCTTACCGTCCACGCTGCCCTTATGGGCGCCCATCACAGTCTTGATCACCATGCCCATTTGCGCACGAGAATCTGCGCCGACGGTTTGAATCGCAGCTTCCACCGCAACCCTCGTGTCTTCTTCACTCAGGGCCTGGGGTAGATATCCCTGCAGCACAGCTATTTCGGCGCGCTCGGTAGCAGCAAGATCTTCACGCCCAGCACTCTCATATTGTGAAGCGCTGTCCTTACGGGTCTTGACCGCATTGAGCACCACAGCAAGACACTGCTCCTCGTCCAGGACCGTGGCTGTCCCACCCAGTTCAATAGCTCGATTCTTCATTGCTGCAAGCGTCATGCGCAAGGTGTCACGACGCACGACCTCTTGAGCCTTCATGGCCTCTTTCAGATCCGCTTCTAATTGCTCCTTGAGTCCCATGGTGACTATTCTTCGTCAGCTCCGTTCTCAAAATTCTCGTCTTCTTCTGGCTCCACAGCGTCTTCTTCCAAATCCGGCTCGGGAGGCGCCTCGGCCTCACCCTCTTCAGCAAAGCGTTCAAGATCTTCAGGATCAATTATTTGAGCCGCAACAAGACGATCACCCGACTTCAAGCGCAATAGACGCACACCCTGAGTATTGCGGCCGACAACTGAAATATCATCCACATGGGAGCGAACGATCATGCCTTTTTCGGTGATGTAGATGACATCGCCACCCGGGCGACACAGAAGCGCGGTAATCACCGGCCCATTTCGGTCGGTAGTACGGATGTCGATCACGCCGCCCGTTCCACGGCCCTTGATCGGATAGTCATCCATATCCGTACGCTTGCCGAAGCCGTTTTGAGTGGCAGTCAACAGATACGCATCAGGGTCAACAACAACCAAGCTCATGACCTGATCGCCTGGACGCAGGCGGGCACCCTTCACCCCGCGGCTGACACGTCCCATTGGCCGTGCCGCAGCCTCATCGAAACGCACCGCACGCCCAAGTGCGGTTGACAGAATGATCGTATCGCCCGGTTTAGCGATAGACACACCCACAACCTCATCGTCCTCTTCCAACACGATGGCCCTCAAGCCATTCGAACGTGGGCGGCTGTAGGCGTCCAGCATCGTCTTCTTGATGCGCCCCTTCTTGGTCGCAAACACAGCAAAGGCCTCATCTTCAAAGGATGATACCCGCAGAATAGTCTCGACCCGCTCACCTTCACGCAGCTTGAGCACGTTTGTCATGGCGCGCCCCTTGCTGGTGCGCGAGCCTTCTGGCAACTCGTAGGTCAGCTTTGTAAAGACCTGTCCAAGGTTCGTGAAGAAGAGCAAATTATCGTGTGTCCCAGCCACGAAAAGGGAGCGCAGAATGTCTCCTTCTTTCGAATCGGAGCCTTTGACCCCCTGCCCGCCTCGCGCTTGCGCCCGGTAGGTATCAAGAGACGAACGCTTGACGTATCCCTCACGAGAATAGGTCACCACCATCAGGTCCTCGGTAATCAAAGCGCCGATATCGACACTGCTGTCAAGCTCGGTATTGGAAATCTCAGTACGGCGTTCATCCCCGTACCGTTTCTCCACATCTTCCAAATCTTCAAGCAGAATTCCTGTGACGCGCTCGTCATTCGCCAGGATGTCCTTCAGATCAGCAATGGTCAGCCCCAGTTCGTGAGCCTCGGTCTCAAGCTTCTCGCGCTCAAGGCCAGTCAAACTGCCAAGCCGCATGTCCACGATAGCCTGAGCCTGGCGCTCACTGAGGCCAAACGAAGCAGACAAAGCCAACTTGGCCTCATCACGGTCATCAGAACTACGGATCAGCTCGATGACCTTGTCGATGTTGGCCTGTGCTACAAGCAAGCCATCGACAATGTGCTCCCGTTCTTCTGCCTTGCGCAGCAGGAAGGTAGTACGCTTGCGAATTACCCCGCGCCTATGCCCAATCCAGGAATCGAGCAGCTGACGCAAGGTCAAGGTGCGAGGCTGCCGCTCTGAAATCGCCAGATTGATGATCGAGTAAGTCGCCTGCAGGGGCGTGTACTTGAACAACTGGTTGACGATTACATTGGGATCCTCGCCCTTCTTGAGCTGAATCGTCAAGCGAATGTCCACCCCACCGGTCTCCTTGGACAAACTGGTCAGGTCGACGATATCGCGAATGCCTACGATGCGCTCCTCTTTGACCGCCTCTGCAATCTTGTTGATGATCGAGGCCCGGGAATCGCCGCCCTTGCGGGTTTGATAGGGGATCTCGGTGAAAACAATCTGCACCGGCCCTTTTTCGGGCTCTTCCACGTGATAGCGGCCACGCACGCGCACCAGCCCACGGCCCGTGGTATAGGCCTGCATGATTCCGCTGCGACCCATGATGATGCCGCCGGTTGGAAAATCCGGGCCGGGGATCAACTTGATCAACTCCATATCCTCAAGTAAGGGATTGGCCAAGATCGCACGGATGCCAGCACAGACCTCACGCAGATTGTGAGGCGGCATACTCGTTGCCATACCCACAGCGATGCCCTCGGAGCCATTACAGATCAGGTTCGGAAACCGACTGGGAAGCACTGTTGGCTGAGTGCGTGTGTCATCGTAGTTGGACTCCAGCTCGACGGTTTCTTTCTCAAGATCGCTCATCAGCTCCATTGAGATACCGGTCATGCGCGCTTCGGTGTAACGCATGGCAGCTGGAGGATCTGCGTCGATGGACCCGAAATTGCCCTGCCCATCCACGAGCGGGTAGCGCATGGAAAAGTCCTGAGCCATTCGAACCAGGGTGGGATAGATCACGGATTCGCCGTGAGGGTGGTAGTTGCCCGAAGTGTCGCCCGCAACCTTAGCGCACTTCCTGTACTTGGCCCGGGGGCTCAAATTCAAATCGTTCATTGCCACGAGAATGCGGCGCTGACTAGGCTTGAGGCCGTCACGCACATCAGGCAATGCACGCGAGTGAATCACGGAAAGAGCGTACGTCAGGTACGATTCTTTCATTTCACGGACGATCGGACGGTCCAGGATTCTCTCGTTTACAGGATCTTCGGTCGGTGTCTCAGTCATGGTATTAGGGCTCACCCCGACGTAGAAAATCGGCGTGGGGTTTCTGTGTCAAGAACGGCCAACGCATAGTCGCTGGGCCGTAGCAGTCCCTGCTCGCAGGCAACCATCAGTTGCCGCGGAAATGGGACCCGTTCAAAGGGTTGGGGTTCGAGCAGAGCGCGATTGACGGGATCCTCCCACAGACGCCAGGTTTCTTCATCTCCCCAGCGCGGCAACTCCAGATCAGCTCCCGGCATAACTAGATCCGAAGTGGCGAGCAAGCGCAGAGGAACCTCCTGACGAACCGCTTCGGCCAAGACCATGCGCGTACCCACAGGCGCCACAAAGCCCTCGGCGCCAATTGCTTCTGTGCCTATCCAGACCATGTCTGCTTCGTGCACCAACCCCGGCAGGGCGCTGTCATAGACAAAGCGCACCTCACAGCCCGCCTGAGCCAGGTCCCGAGCAAGGAGCCGACCAGAAAGCGTTGCGCCTCCGTCAGACAAAATCACATGGCTGCCCGCAGCCTGCCGCGCCAGGCAAGCACCCACATGCTCACTGGGAGCAGCTACCAGCACCACGCCTTCCGAATCAAGGTCCTCCTGCAGTGCAGCCAAGGGAGCATCACGGTTCACGAGGCGCACTCCTCGGCCCAATGGGCGCCCCCCCCAAGCGCGGGCAGCGTCTTCGTTGCTCGGCTCAATCCAAAGCCCACACTCTTCGGCGACAAGTTCATGAAAAGGCGCCTGCAATCCATCTGATGCAGCGACCTTCTCAATACCAAGCAAGCTGTGCAGCAAGCGGCTCACGGGACCACGCCAACCATGTTGTTTCATGAGCGGCGCAAGAGCTTGCTCAAGATCAGCCGGGCTCAGGCATCGGTCGCCTTCCTCAAGCGGACGCACAAACGTCCCTCCACCACACGCCTGAAAGCACTTCGAAGCAGAGACCAAAAGAAGTTCGCCGGCAGTCCTGATTCGATCCTGAGCGAGTTCTCGGAAGCACTCGAGCAATGATTCATCAGGGGGCATCTCGGGGCCAGTGGAGCCAAGCGCTTGCACTTCGTAAGAGGCGGACATGGAGGGAAACGCCAGGTGGGGATCGGGGTTGATCCGTGCCCGCGGCAGAGACGAAATTATCACCGAAATGACCCCTCCCGTCCACCTTCCAGAAGGTCTCGAAGGATGGTCTGCGGAGGTTTTTGAAGCCCGCCCCCGGGACCGGGTTAGAGTGCCCGTTCACGGCCCCTAGAACCTCTTGCCCGTCACCCACCAATACCCAGAAATGCCCCCCGAAGACCAGTCCCAAGACCCGCAATTCAGCGCCGTTGCTCAAGCCCTCGGACGCATCCCCTCGGGCCTCTTCATCGTCACCACCACAGGCAATTCTGGCACCACCGGCTTTGTTGCCTCGCTAGTCCAACAGGTTGGTTTCGACCCCCCCACCATCGCCATCGCCGTGAGCAGAGAACGTGGCCCATTTCAAGCAATCCATGAAAATGGACGCTTCTCTCTGAGCCTCTTGGACAAGTCATCGAGCGGCCTGATGGGCCGCTTTTTTGGCAACCTGAAGGAGGGCGAAACTCCCTTCGATGGACAACAGATGCACACCACCTCCGCGGGCTCATCAGTATTCAGCGATGCCCTGGCCTGGTACGACTGCAAGCTTCAGGAGGGTGAATACAACAATGGCGATCACCATGTTCTCTTCGGCGTGGTGGAAGAGGCCAGCCTGTCCCATGAGGGAGAGCCCCTGATTCACCTACGCAAGAATGGGCTTGGCTACTGATTCGAGAAGTCTCGCAAACGAGCTACCCGCGCCTTTGTGAGGGCTTGGGTCAAAGCCCCTTTCCAGGGAGGCTGCAGATTCCCCGTATTCACCGAGCCCGCAACCGGCTCGTTGCGGTCCAGACATTCAAGAATCTGCGCAATCGCATGAGCCCCGTGTTCGCCTTGCAGGTAGGACATGGAGGCCCAGTCAAGAGCAGCGGTCGTGTCCCCCGACTGCCAGGCAGCCCAAGCGCGCTCCAGTGAGTCAGCACCAGAGCCTGAGACCCCCTCCAGGTCGAGAGTCAGTCCCACCATACGCGCAAGCTGAGGGTCTGGATTGGTGACATGCTCTACGCGCTCCTGGGCCAGGGAGTAATCTCCCATGCCAATCGCAGCCCAGGTCCGGTCTTCTGGCAAACCGGCAGTCATCAAGCACAGCTCTCCCACCAGACCAAGAGCGCAGAGTGCATAGCCCGTAAACGAAATCCGCTTCAAGCGTCCTTCGAAGCGGTTGGCTGTGGCAGGGTCCCGAGCGGCCTCTTCCAAGAACCGCGCACGATGGCGGCCACCAAAGTGCCTCCAACTGGCGGTATCCCCCAATGAACCTGCGATTTTTTCCAATGCGCTGATCAAAGCCGAACTCGACCCCAAGGTACGCATGGAAAAAAGATCCGCCTGCAACTCAAAACGGCGGGACATCCACCCAAACGCCAGGCCCCAGCCACCAAGAAACATGACCATGATTCCCAAAGAAGCCATTTCGTCTGTAGGGCCATAGGCTCGCAGCGAAAGGTCTGCGACCAGGAACACCCCTACTGCCCAAGCCAGGAACACAGGCACATGGTGGTGATAAGAATGGCCCATCTCGTGGGCGTACACCGCGCGCAACTCGTCCTCATCCAATTGAGCAAGGAGTGCATCGGACAAGATCACAATGCGCCGATTGGGCAAGAGTCCAACTATTGCAGCATTTGCCATGAGCTGACCCGTCTCCCAGACCAGCACCCTCCGAGCAGTGAAACGTGCGGCTCGCGAGATCTCCTCAAAGCTCGACCGCAGAGTTCCAGCAGGCAAGTCATGGGTGCGCCAGGAAGCCTGCAGCAAGACTGGCAGGTAAACAGCGAGGCCAACGATCAAGAACGCAAAGACCGCCGCCCCTACCAGCTCAACCTGCTCCACTTGCACCCGGAGCCAACGGCTGGACCCGGCCAAGGCAGCTGCTCCCAAGTACAAACCAGGGGGCACAAGAGTGCTTGCGAACATGCGCAGATGAAAATTACGCCAATTCAAACGGCTGGCGCCTGCCGGCCAGGCCGCACGTGATTGTGCGTCAATCGTCAAGACCTCAAAAATCATGTAAGGCAGGACCGCCCAAAGCAGAGCCACCTCAGGCCAACCAGCCAAGTCAAGTCGCGCATCGAAAGCCTCTCGCAACCACTGAACCCAACCACAACAAAGCACCAAGACAGCAAAGGCAAAGGTGCCGGAAAATCGACCGATGAGGGTGACCGTTGCCCCCATTCGAAACGACCCCGCACCCACAAGGTTGCGCCCCGAGAGCACAATCAAATGCGGCAAGGGCAGGAGCAGGACAAAGGCCCAAGGGGCAACAGGCCCCCAGCCCCAACCAGCAACCTCCGCCACCAGGATCATGACGCAGAGAACCAGTTGAGGAAGATGGGCCATGGGGGTGAAACTCGAGCGCCTGAGGAGAAATCGGGCCGTACAACGCGGGTATGGGCCCGCTTGGCATCGTCAGTCTAGCGACCAGTCCCCAGGGATTCAGCGTGGTAGATTGCAGGAGCCCAAGATCTCGGTCGAGCCCCGGAGCCAAACACCTTCACTGCCCATATCCAAGACAAGGTCGCCCCCGGGAAGTTCCACTCGGACCGGCCAACTCACCAAACCCCTCTCAACAGCAACCCGAGCCACGGCTGCCGCACCAGTGCCACATGCCCCTGTCTCCCCCACTCCGCGCTCAAAAATACGCACGCTAAGACCCTGCGCATGCACTTGACTCACTATTGCCACATTGGTGCCCTCGGGGAAGGACTCATGAGTAGCGAGAGCCTCACCGCAAGTCTCAAGAGTTGGCTGCCCCTCTTCTCCCATGAACAAGACGAAATGGGGATTGCCAACATTCACCCGGGTACCGCAGATCATCTGCCCATTCACCTCGACAGCATGCTCCTCTGACTCAATGCGCGCTGGACCGAGACAGACTTCCACGCCCTCTGGGGTGACCCTGACCCGACGAAGCCCGGCGTCAGTCATGACCGAGAACTCACCCTCTGCATAATTCTTCCGAGCAGCGAGCAGAGCAATGATTCGCAAGCCATTGCCACAAGCCTCAGGTCGGCTGCCGTCTCGATTGAAAAGCAGCATGCGCACGGCGCTGGCTTCTTCACCAGGCAAGCACAACAAGAGCCCATCGGGGCAAAAGCCGCTCACATCTATTTGTGCACACAGGCGCTGAGCAAGCTCAACTGGGTCGGTAGGCAGGGAGCCCGCGACACAGTCGATGACGACAAAACGATTCCCGGCCGCATCAGCCCGGTAGGCTTTCATCCGCTGCGGCGGGCGCGCTCTTGCACTTTGAGAGTATTCTTGAAGTGCAGCTTTGCCACTTGCCCCAAACGTGCGGCCCCGTGTTCGACGACAAATCGGGCGCCCGCGCGATCGGTCAGGGGACCCGCCCCTTTGAACAACTCCATGCCATTGCGTTCGCTCAGTTCCATGATAGCCAACAGGAACTCGGCTCTCGCGAGCACAGAGGCGGCAGCTACCGCCAACTCCTCTTCAGCCCGGGGACGCTCCTCGATACGCAACTTGGTATCGCTCAAGGCCTCCTGGACCGGATTTCCGCGGACAAACTGATCGATAATCACCCGATCTTCCTCCTGTGCCACTGCCCGAATTGCTTCAGCGTGCAGATCGGTCAAGAACTCGTTCAAGCCGGGATAGTTGGGATAGCGTCGATTGTACTCAGGCGGGTCGATTCGGACGACCTTATGGGAGACTCGGTCACGCAGCAGGGCAGCCAGACGCAAAACGCGAGTGTCCGAAAGCGTCTTGGAATCCGCGACACCGAATTCGGCAATCTCGGACGCATCTTCCACATCCACTCGCACGGCGGCCACAACGAGGGGGCCAAACCAATCACCCTTGCCCGCCTCATCGGACCCGACAATGGGCTCGGTTGCCGTCACGGTCTTGGTCAGTGGACGCAGGGGCCGAGGCGGCGCAGGGGCCGGCTCGTCCGTGAAACGCACAAGAAAGCGCTCGGGCTCAGAGCCCTGGACGACGAGCTTTCCTGAGTCATACAATGTTGCGACGACCCCCTCTCCCTTCACGCTCCATTGAGCGTGAGGAGCAGACCGCCACTCAAACGCGCCTGGCTCCAGACGGTCTTTCAGGCCTTGACGGCGCTCGGGGGGTACCTTGACTACTACTGTCCTTTGGGGCATTACCGATCAAGTTAGCCCCACACCCCGCGTGGGGCTAGACCCGTTCCAGGGAACTCGGCTGCTCTTTTGGGTCCATGGGCACCAGCAGCCCCGCCACCATGGATCGCCTGATAGCCCAAGAAGCGCCCTAGGGGCGCTCTAACGCTCGTTTTTGGGGGTCTCCAGACCTGAGAAATGGGGACAGAGGAGCCCCCCGGGCAAACCCCCGGTTTGTAAGTTCCTTTACCTTGCAGACGCACTCTGGATCACAATTCAGAGGGAGCTTCTAGCGGGTATTCATAGCCATTCTGAGAGCCGGCAGGGTGCTGGAGCCTAAAGGCCCCCATTTGCCACGCCCCGGAGGCAGGCTAGACTCTGCCCTGGCTGCGCCACCCCAAGAACACCGTGAAACCCAAGCAAAGCATCCTTGAAGCCATTGGCAACACGCCTCTCGTTCAACTTCAGCGCCTAGGGGCGGAAACAGGTTGCACATTCTTCGCCAAGTGCGAATTCCTGAACGCAGGAGGTTCGGTCAAGGACCGCATCGGCCGTCGCATGGTGGAAGAAGCGGAGAAGGCCGGACGCATCAAGCCTGGGGACACCCTGATCGAACCCACCAGCGGCAATACTGGCATCGGCATGGCCCTGGCCGCTGCGGTCAAGGGCTATCGCATGATCATCACCATGCCCGAAAAAATGAGCCGCGAGAAACAAGTGGTTCTAGAGGCTCTTGGGGCAGAGATCATTCGTACCCCCACCGAAGCTGCCTGGGATGATCCTGAAAGCCATATCGAAGTGGCCAAACAGCTGCAGACGATCCTGCCCAACGCGCACATCCTCGATCAATACTCAAACAAGGACAACCCTGATGCCCACTACCACGATACGGCCAGGGAGATCTTGGAGCAAACGAATGGCGAACTCGATGTTCTGGTTGCCTCAGCCGGCACCGGCGGAACGATCTCCGGCATCGCCCGCCGCATGAAAGAAGAAGCGCCCAATGTGCATATCGTAGGCGTCGATCCGGTGGGTTCGATCCTGGCTGGGCCCGGCACCATCAGTTCTTACAAGGTCGAAGGAATCGGGTACGACTTCATCCCCGAGGTACTCGATCGCAGTTTGGTGGATGAATGGGTCAAGAGCCAAGACGGACCCTCATTCCAAACCGCCCGCAAGTTGATCCGTCAAGAGGGTCTCCTATGCGGCGGCTCCTCAGGCTCTGCAATGTGGGCGGCCCTGAAAATAGCGACCGATCGCGGCCCGGGCCAGCGAATCGTTGTAGTGCTGCCAGATTCAGTACGCAACTACATGACCAAGTTCATGGACGATCGCTGGATGCGCGAGAACGGTTTCGAGAATCTGAGTTGGGAGACCGGTTCCATCAGCGAAGTCCTGCGCCGCATGCCGCCCCGTGAAATGCTCACCGCATGCGGGAGCGAAAGCGTGCGCGATGCAGTCAGTCGCATGAAGACAGCCGGCGTCAGTCAAATGCCCGTGATTGAAGACGGGCGTGTTGCAGGCATTGTCACCGAATCCGACATACTCGGTCGCTTGCTCGACGGTACCGCGCGCATGGAGAACACTGTAGCCGAGGTAATGGGGCGCAAAGTCGTGACAGTTCATGCCCATGAAGATGCATCGAAGCTGCTTGACCTATTTGCCAACAATTCAATCGGCATAATCGTCGAGGGCGACAACCGCCTTGTAGGGATCTTGACCAAGATAGACCTGGTGGATCACCTGACCCATCACTTGAACGCGAAAAGCTGAGAGGGTTCCACTCGGACTCAGGTCAAGTGCGTCAGCAAGTGGCCGAGAGTGCGCGCGAGAAGCCACTCGAGTTCGGGCGCAACCTCTTTCAAGGGATGAGCAGCACCGAAAGTGTGCCCGGCTTCTGGTTTGATCTCGAGCTCGACGTTTGACATGACCTCGCGGATTCGGCCGGCTGCGCCAGGATCCACCGATTCATCGGCGCTGCCGTGTAACACAAGGGTTGCCGCTTCAATTTCCCTGGCAGCGCTCAAAATGTCAAGGTCCTCAGAATTCTGCTCCACGTCTTCCAACATTGCGCTCCCCACTCGCATGATCTGGCCCGTGCGAGAATTGGGAATATCCAAGAAACCGTCTCTGCGCCAAGACTCCACAGTGGCCTCGTCAAAGAAGTTTGTGACCGAGTCAATAGCGGCCCATGTGACCAGGGCCTGCACCCGACATCGTGCCGAATGCAAGAGCGCAATGCCGCCGCCACGACTATGCCCAATCATGCCTATCTGGTCCGCGTCCACGCCGCCAAGAGCACCGCTCAAGAGATGCTCATGCACACGCTTCACATCTTCAAGTTGGCGGCTGAAAGTATCGGCCTCAAAGGCGGCTAGGTCCGAAAAATCCACCCCGTCCGCGCCCACACCGCTGCCCGAGGTATTGAAACGTACGGCTGTGAAACCGGCCTCAGCCAGACCACAAGCAAGAAGTGGAAAGAAGCCCCAATCCATGAACCCCTTGAAGCCGTGAAGAATCAGGACCGCCGGAGCCGGATCGGCGCGCGTCCCGGTGAGACGCGATACCACGCCGCGTATTGTTCGTCGATGTTCACCTTGGTAGGTCAGCTCGAAATTCTCTTCCTCAACAGCTGCGTTCTTCATCAGCAGCAGGTCGGGTCTCCGCCCACTCGCGCAGGCATTACAGAATGCTCGCCGACTCCCTGACCCAAGTAAGGCAAGAATTGCAAGAGAGTGCCCCGGCTCCAGGCCCCCCCTGCAGCCAGATCCACAAGCCCATCCGCAGCGGTGGCTGAATACAAGTCCCCACTACCATTCCAGGTCACAGGGTGAAGCCCATCTCTGTCGAGGCGCGCCGGCAAGAAGAGCCGCCTCTTGCCTCGGTGTTGGTAATCCAGGGCCAAAGGACGCTTCACCCATGCGGGTTTCCAATTCCCCATGAAACGTCCAAGCAGAGGCGCAAGGAAAAGATGTGCCGTAGCCAACACACTGACCGGGTTACCGGGCAAGCCCAACAAGATCTTGCCGTCAGAGCGCTGGGCCAGAAGCACCGGCTTCCCCGGTTGCATCGCGACCTTGTGCAGCACCACCTCAAAGCCCAGGTCCATTGCCACGCCAGGCACCAGGTCGCGCTCGCCCATGGACACGCCGCCCACAGTGACCACCACATCCGACCGATCCGCCAGAGTTTGCAGGGTCGCCTTCAAATGTTGCGCTTCATCCCGGGCATGGCTGCGCTCTGCCGACACCCCGAGAGTCTTAGCGAGAGCTGAGAGCAAAGGTCCATTGCAATCCACAACACCAGCTGGCCCATCGGACCCCACCTCATCCCCAGTAGTGCAGATCCCAAGACGCGGAAGTTCGTAGACCTCTAGCTCGTGAGCCCCCGCCATGGCGGCCGCAGCAACACCTGTCGCCGACATCCTTGTACCCGCTTGCAGGACCAGGTCCCCCCGCCGCGCATCCTCACCCCTGGGTGCCACATTCCGCCCAGGGCGCAATTCATACCCTTCAGCAATTGTCAGGCGCTCGCCGTCGCGCTCGGTGTTCTCCACTGGAACGACGCAACACCCCGCAGGCACCGGCGCTCCAGTCATGATTGCCACAGCCTCCCCCGGCGCCAGACTTTCGTCACGGCGCTCCCCTGCCAGCACGGTTCCAACCACGCGAAAGGAAAGCTCCTTGCCTGGCAACAAAGCAAACCCATCCATGGTCCCCCGATCAAAAGGCGGCTGATCTTGGGACGCGCAAACGTCCTGGGCCAAGACCATGCCCACAGCTTCTGTAACCGAAACCGTCAAGCGCTTCGTTTCAATCGGCAGATCCTTGAGCAGGATCAGGGCATCGTCATAGGACAAGAGCTGCATCTGAGGTGCGGTTTTGGGACATGGTCAAACCATGAGTCGTGGAGTTCCTCTGCCAGATCCATCAGCTCGCTGATAGGGATCACATGGCTGTGATGTTACAGGAACAAACTCTCCTCGGGAGGCTCAACAACCGCCCCGTGATTGAAACTCCTCAGAGCCCGGCTCATCCATCAAACAAGCCCCCTTGGGTCCGGGGCTCGGTGATTTCCGCCAGGTGTGGGAACGCCTCGACGATCTCGTCCGGAGCAGGCACCGATTGCCGCCCGTTGAACAGCCACTTGAACTCCAGGGCATTGGCAAAAGCCTGACCTTCGAAATGGTTGTTGGTTACGACCCAGGTCTGGTCAACCTCTTGCGAAATCTCGTCAGCGTGCTTGGCGAGAGCCCCGACTTCGGCTGGGGTGTAGAGGTAGTCGTAACGCTCGTCGCGTCCCACATCCCGATTGAACCAACTCTGTTGGTTGCGACCGTGCAGACGTAGGTAGCCGATGGGTCCGATTGGAGAAAAACGTTTGGGCGGATGATCCCAAGCATCAGGCAAATCGATATGAGCCAGTGAGTAGCCCAACCCTTGAATACTGGCCAAGGCAGGGGGTTCAAACCAGGATCGATGGCGCACTTCCAAGATCAGGGGCAATTCAGCCAGCAGGCTTCGAATCAGGCCCAGACGGCGTACATTGTCCGGTTGCTCATGAAAGCTCGCTGGAAACTGAACAAGGACTCCATCGAGAATTCCCGACCGGATCAAGGGCTCCAGAGCTGATTGAAACGACAACGCACGAAGCTCCAATGGGCCTGTTTCGGCAAGATCCACATGCCTATGGGTAAAGGACTGGTGCAGTTTGACAATGAAGTGAAATTGAGGCTCGCTCTTTACTTGTTCGGCCCACTTGGCCACCACCTCGCTCCGGGCCTCGGCATAGAACGTGGAGTTGACCTCGACTCCGTCGAAGCAACGGGACAGAACTTGCAAGGGGTGAAAACCCGGCGGCTTGCGTTTGGGATAGACGCTGCCTTCCCAATCCGGATAGGACCAGCCTGCGGTGCCGACGCGTATCACTTTTCGAACTCCAGACCCATGGTTCGCGCGGCCTCCTGCTCCACCTCGATCAAGGCCTCTCGAATCGCGGGAGTACTGCTCCGCACCTGTTGATCATCGAATTCGGGGTCCACCATGATCGGCGCCCCTACAACCACCAATATGCGACTGAAAGGCTTGGGTACAGTGAAACGATCCCAGGAAGCCATGCGCCAGGAACGACTGACCGCGATCCCAATGGGCAGGATCGGATAGCCCGTGCGATGGGCAAGAAAAGGCACTCCATCAGTCATTGAGTGCATGGGGCCCCGAGGACCGTCTGGGGTGATGGCAACGGAAGCCCCACCGCTCAGAGTATTCATCATCTCCTTCATTGCCCGCGCGCCCCCGCGACTGGATGAACCCTCCACCACAGGAATGCGCAGACCCCGCAAGAGCGCCATGGACAGTTGCCCGTCCGCGGAAGGGGAAACCAGCACCGCCAGGTTGAACCTTTTCAATGATCGCACCGCCGGCAGACTCCTTCCGTGCCAAAAGACTCCGAGGGCACCTTTTTCTTTCAAGATCTTGATGGCCTCTGGATCTTTGGAAGTCAACCGCACACGCCAAGAGGAGGAAATCAACCAGTAGATCGGAGCCCCAAACCAGGTCAGGATCGGCAGAAGAATGCGCCGCCGTGTTTGCCGTACACGCTTGGACGCTCGGTGCTTGCGAGGGACGCCTGCAGCCCCCTCAGGCTCTCCTCCGTGTCTGGCCATAGGGCGCAGAATAGCAAGCCGGTGCGCCCAAGATGAGCGCCCCGGAACAAGGAAGCCAACAGGCAATCAGTCGTCCACGGCTGAGCCCAATAGGGTCCCCAGACCACCTACCCCAAACAGGGCCATCTCAGGCCCGAAGGACGATTCTGAATGGTAGCGGATGCCACCGGAAACACGCGTCTTCCAACGACGGGCGGGCGCAAAATGCTGGCTGAAAGTGCTGGCCTCAGGCAAATTGCTCAAGATTGACTCCCTGGACGGCGCCTGGTCATGCTGCGTTTCATCTTCAGAGGGCGGTGGCACCGCCATGCTGACCAGGCCCTTGACCGCCCCATACAGTCCGGCCACAACCTGAATCCAGTCCGCATGACTGACTTCCAAAGAGCCCTGAGGCCATTGGCCTCCCGCCAGAGGAGTGGCCGGAAGTCCCTTGGCCTTGGCCAGGGCACGAACGGCGCGCTTGGCGTGGGTTGCGCTCAATGTCACCAGCAATCGATCCCCCGCAACCACAAAGGTAGGCTTGAGCATCGTGGTCAGATTGCGCACAAGGCCACCTAGAATAGCCGGCATGGCTTCCGATTCGGAGCTCTCCCGCAGAGACTCGAGGGTGTAGAGGTTTCGCTTGCGATAGGCTTTTGTGGTCAGGCGGATGCCTTCTGGCGGGTCTTGACCAAGGGACTCCATCCAGGTGTCAAGGGCTTCATAGGCCTTTGCTGGATCCTTCAACGGAATAGCCAGATGAACGGCGGGCGCTGCCATCACGCTCAGATTCCTGGGCAATGAGATGATCACCCGCTCCCCCAATTGAGCGAAGAACGCCTGGGCCCCTTTGGACTGGTCAGTGATCAGGCCTTCGGTACGCAGCAACTTTTCCAGGGCCTCGCCATCAAGGGAGACAGCGAACGCAACTGCGGCCTCAGGATGGGTCAAGTCGAGGGGTTCTCCCTCTAGGGCCTTCGCGCCAAATACCCCAAGCTGCCTGTCAGACGCAAAGTGGCCATCCACATGGTAGAGGCCTTCGTGCAGTTCCACCCGCCAAACGCCCCCGCGACCAAACATGGTGAAATATGGACCCAGAATCCCTTCTGCAAGTGGCATCAAGGCCTGGGTCAGATCACTCGATTGATCCCACAGCCCTTCCTTGAGTTCCGCCTCGAGAACTACCAGCCCCTTGGGCTCGCCCAGGGGAGAAGCTGCTCGGGTCACCGCTTCAGGGTGGGGCTCCCAACCCCTCCTCCAGCTTTGCGGCGAAAGCAGCGCAAGGCGGGTGCCTTGGACGAAAAGCACCAAGGCTTCCCGGGACTCGCCAGGAGGATCCTGCTCCGGGCCCCCGGTTCGAACGCTGAAATGGGCCAGATGGACAGGACCCCGGGCCTCGCCCTTCACCTCCACATCAATAGCTGCCGCCCCTGGAACCTTGGTCAGGACCCCATGAACCCTGTCGTACGCCCGAGCCGCAAGATTGGAGTCGACAAAGTCGACAACCAGGCGAAATTGGAACTGATCAAACTCTGCAGGAATCTCACCCTCCTGCAAGGCCGTCCCCCAGTCCATAGCAGCAACAGACGAAAAGGAAATCGAAATCCCCTCCATACCAACCAAAAGGCTCTGAGCATCCCCCCAGGCGAATGACGAAACCTCCTCAAAGCCTGCCGCGATATCTCCGCCAGCTACCGTCCTGATTCCGGCAACCAGCGCCTGAATCTCGGGCTCGGCAAAGACCCGACCTGCCGCCGTCTCGGGATAAGCGTCCAGGTAGCCCTGAATCCGAGGTAGAGCAACATAGGCTGGGGTGTCCTCGGGGTGCAGGGCACGATGATCAACCTGTGGGGAGAGGGCCAGGAGAAAGGCCAGTGATGCAGTCATAGGAGGTGGAATACGGAGGTCAGGGGCAATCATGCCGAGTTTGATCCGGAAGTCCTCATTTCGAGGGAATATTGCACGTAGGGGGGGCAGATTTCCAAGCGAAGCTCCAAGGATGGAATCTCCCGGCCGATCAATCAGTACCATCCACAGAGTTCGATCGGGACGAGGGCCCCTGCCTGACTAGAATGCCGCCCGATTCCCGCACCCAAGAACTGCCCCAGCGGGGCGTATTTCCTCCGACCAACCACCACCATGGCCAAGCACAAGGCTCCCACCCAGGTCACCATCCTCCGCGAGGAGAAGTCTCTCTTCATGACCACGGTCGATCGATTCTGGAAGCCGGTCGCCCTGATCACCGTAATTCTCTCAAGCCTTCTGCTCTACAATATCTGGACCGAACAGCAAACTGCAGCCGGTGCTGGTCTGGAATGGGTCCCCCTGGACGATGCGATCCGAGAGGTCGATCTAGAAGCCATCACCCTTGTTCGCGAACAAAGCACAGGAACCAAAATCGAGCCCTGGGCACTACTGGCCGAAGGTCAAGCGGCCCTCAACAGCGGTGAAGAGGCTCTGGCGCAGGAGGCATTCACCAGCCTCAGCACCACCAACGACCCCGTGCTGAGCAAGCTCGAACTTCCTATCGGCCCCGATGGCAGCCTCTCAACCATTGCTGCGCACCTGACCCTGGCTGCTGAAGCGCAGGCCACCTGGAACGCCGAAAACCCGATCCTGAGCAACCCTGACCCTGCAGGCGGGATGCCAAAAGTTGTCTTTGAAACCGATCTGGGCGAGATTGAGGTAACGCTCTACATGGACCGAGCCCCGATCCACTCCAAGAACATGGTCAAACTGGCGAGCGAGGGGTTCTACGACGGGACCCTGTTCCACCGGGTGGTCAATGTTCCCTCCATGTGGATCGTGCAAGGTGGTGACCCCAACTCGATTGAGGGTGACCCATCCACATGGGGCCAAGGTGGCCCAGGCTATACCCAGACCCCTGAGAAGAATGGACTGGTCCACGCCAGAGGATTCGTCTCCGCAGCCTCGCCTTCAGCGGGGTCTCAGAGCAACGGCAGCCAGTTTTTCTTCACCCTCAGTCCATGCCATCACCTGGACGGTGGACACACGGTATTTGGGCAAATCACATCCGGTCTTTCGATAGTTGAAGAAATCGGAAAAGGCGAGATTCGCCCACCCGCCGGCGGCTCTTCGGACATTCCTGTTGAGCCGATCAAGGTCACCGGGACAAAAGTCAGTGGTGCCTGATCAGCGCTTTCTGACTCATTGCTGAACCGAGTTGCTAACAAGTGCCCACCGGGGTGTGGGCGCCTGTCAAAGTGCTGCGAACGCTCGGTATGCAAAAGTCGAACAGTCTCGCTGTTTCCTGCAAGGCCTACCGCCGACATAAACCCTTATACAGCAAAGGTTTACACGCCAGACCCCCAGCTCGGTAAGCTCCAACCGAAACCCCTAAGAAGGTTGCGCCCGCATCCTGAAGGAAGGACCAGTGAGTACCCCCATCTTTTCCACAAGCAATCCACAGCCCGGGGAGAGGATGCCGTGGCTTCAAGTCAGATTTCCTCGCCGGGGGCCAGGCGTGTCATCAGGTGCTCTAGTTGTCGACGGTCACTGAACTTCAAAACCACCCGGCCTGTGTAGGAATCAGAGCACTGAACCTCTGCGGTCAAGCCCAGGCTCTTTTCAATTCTACGCCTGAAATCTACCTGCCAGCTCGGAAGGTCGGGCGCCTTCTTGGAGACCTTGCCCTGATTGCTGGCCGTTGACTTGCCCTGCTCTTCGGCAAGCGGGGCCTCACCCCGAACCAGACGCTCGGTTGCCCTCACTGACAGGTCTTCCCGTACAGCAACCTCAAGGGCAGCACGCTGCTCTTTATCTCCGTTGAGCCCGGCGAGCGCTCTGGCATGACCAAAGGTCACAAGACCACTGACCAGGGCTTCTTGGACCTCTCTAGCGAGGTCCAACAGACGAAGATGGTTGGTAACCGCGGTCCGGCTGACCCCCACCCGCTGGGCGACCTGGTCTTGAGTCAGACCCGTTCGCTTGATCATCTCCTGAAAGCCGTTGGCCTTTTCGATGGCGTCCAGGTCCTCCCTTTGAAGGTTTTCAATCAAGGCCATCTCCAACACCTGATCATCATCAGCCGACTTGACCACCACCGGTATTTCAGTCAATCCTGAGAGACGCGCCGCCCTCCAGCGTCGCTCCCCTGCGACAATTTCAAAAGACCCGTCCACCGGACGAACGCAAATGGGCTGCAGGACCCCGTGTCGGAGGATGCTCTCCTTCAGGGTGTCAAGAGCCTCGGTCACGAAGACCTTGCGGGGCTGATTTGGATTGGGTCGAATCCGAGCTATGGGCAGGGAGATCTGAGCTTCATCCTTGGGTGAAGTGTCGGGAATCAAAGAGCCGAGGCCACGTCCGAGTGCTGTCATTTGGGTCTATTGGGTCCAATGTTCCACGTGGAACACCGCCTGAGAGTACGCCCCCTTGGGGGTAGGGCGCAATGCCCGTGGCCAGATCTGACCCCATGTCGCCCAAGCCGGAGCCTGACGGAGCCTCCCATGCGTCTGATGACTGACGCCTGCCTAGAGGCCCTAGGCCCCCCTGCAGATCCTGCCCCACCCCGGAACAAAGCACGTTCCACGTGGAACATCAAAACCCACAATATCCCAACGGCCCCAAACCCAACTGGAGCTCTGAACTGACTGTCCACCGCACGAGCCAAACAGATGCCCAAACCCTGAAGACCAACCACACGAACACCGCAATTCTTTCCGAGCCCCGGCCCCCTGGATGGGCATGATGCTCCTTCCATATGGCTCTGCCCCTCACCCTTCAATGGTCCCTGCGGGCCACCCTGCGCAGCCCCTGGGCACTAGGGCCCTGGCTCCTGGCCGCAGGACTCCTGCCACTGGCAGCAACCTGGACAGACCTCTCAATTCTTAGCCGCCGTGGGGCTCAAGGTGGAACCCCCGGGGAATTCGCGTTCCTGGCAGGAATGGTTGCGGTGCTGGGCGCCAGCCCCAGCCTAGACCGCATGGAATGGCTCCTGGCCCGTACTGGACGGCTGAACCGGGTTGGACACGAACTGATCCTGTTGGCTCTGCCCGGGACCCTTATCCCTTTAGGTGTGCTCCTGCTGGGCTCGGCCAACTGGGGCTCGCCATCCTCCGACGCTATCCTGGCAGCTGTGGGCAACGGATTGCGCCTCAGCTTGCTGGCCCTTCTGCTCAACCGCACGGGCCTTGGACTGGGTCCCCGCACGGCCCTGCTCCCTCTGCTGGGTTGGTGGTTGCCTGCCGCACTGGCGGGCATGGGTGGAGCTGGTGCGTATCTAGCATCATTTCTAAGCGCAGGAGCCTGGCCAGCACCGGACTTTTCTCCGTTCGGTTCCATCGGAGGTCCCGCTCCCTCCTCTCTGACCGGTTGGGTTGCGCTCCTCCTTGCGTGTACCCCCGGCCTGGGCAGGCATGCGATACGCGATCCTCGGTGACATTCACGCCAACGAAACCGCTCTATGTGCGGTTTTGCAGGATATTGCAAACTTTGATGTCGACCAAATTCTTTGCCTAGGTGACCTTGTGGGCTACGGCGCATCGCCAACCAGAACCCTTGCAATCCTCCAGGACGTGGGCGCCATCTCTATTCGTGGGAACCATGATGAAGCCTGTTGTGGCCTGGTGGAGCCACTTTTCTTCAACCCCAGCGCTCGAGCAGCGGCCTTCTGGACCAAAAACATTTTGACATCAAATGAAAAGCAGTGGCTCGCGAAACTCCCCTTGACCATCGACCTTGATGAATGCTCGCTGGCTCACGGGACCTATGACCACGCGCAAGACTTTCGATACCTAAACTCCGTAGACTCAGCCCTCGGCAGTCTCAAGACCATGCCGCGTCCGGTCTGCTTCGTAGGACACACGCACCTGCCCGTCGTTGTGGTCCAAACAGAGCGCGCACCGGAGTCTCCATCCCATACTCTTTCCGCGCGCATTGAGCTCGGCGACATTCGCCGAGCAGTTGTCAATCCTGGCAGCGTTGGTCAACCACGGGACGAAGATCCACGCGCCGCGTGGGGCCTTTTCCTGCCGGACGAGCCCTCCTACGAATTGCGGAGGGTGAAATACGACATCGAAAAAGAGGCCCACAAGATAAGGGCTGCGGGTCTTCCAGCGTTCCTCGCAGACCGCCTCCACCTAGGTATCTAGCGGCGTAGATAGCTCAAATTCTCGGAAAAGTGAGCGAGCCCCCGCTCGCCAGCTCCCGCCTCCAGCAACTCCTGCAAATCAGCAAGGGGGCGGGCATCACCCTTGAAGGTCACCTTGCGCGCATCCGGCTGGGATCCGCTCAGGATCATGACCTCCAGAATAGAACTTGCGTTGGCTTTCCCTCCGCCAATGGAAATCTCCACCGGCGTTCCGTGATGATTGACGACCGCCACAATCAAGGCGATCGGTCGCGCATGCAGAGTCACCTCGGCGGGCAAGTCCACAGTCACCGAGCGCACATCCGTATAGGAAGGCAACAACTCTTCGCCCAAAGAACGGCCGGCATCGAGCACCCAAAGAGCACGCTCAAGCAATGTGTTGAGCACGATGTCTGTGACCTCTTCGCGTCGAATCAACTGAATGATGCGCTCATGATCCTCAGCGCGACGCTCGTCGCTCTCGTGCCGCTCCATGAAATGAACTAATTGGGTCACTGCCTGCAGTAAGTGCAAACAGGTGGAAATATGCCCTCGGAGCAGGAGCAGGCGCGGATCAGACGACTCCCGGCCGGTGTTCTTGATGTGCGTATCGTAAGCGGACTGGAGGTTGTGCACCGTGGCCTCGAACACCCGTGCCTGCTCTTCTCTGCAGCGCTTGACCAGGATCTTGTCCCGTTCATCTGCGGATTCACAGGGGGTCAATCCGGCTTGATCGAACATTTCGCAGGCTTGCAGGTACTTGCTGGCTACCTCCGCAATGCGCTGATCCTCATCAGCCAGGTCCTGAATCCCCAGGGTCCGGGGTAGACGGAAGTTCACCGGCGGGGCCCCTGCAGAGCCATACACAGCAGGATCCTGGGCCACATCAATGCCAATGGCGGAAGCCTCATCAAGCAAGCCCTTGAGCAGGGTTTCGAGAGAGCTCTGCACAAAATCCCGGCAGCGGCCGAGGCCCTGGTCGAGAATCGCCCCCTGATCAGCGCCCACATGTCCGTGAATGCCGTAGCCCTCAAGCCGCCGATGCAAGTGCTCCAAGGAGAGCCCGGCGAGACTGAACCCTCGAATAGAGGCGGTCAATTCGGTGAAGAAGTGATAACGGGAGTTCCAACGAGCGCCGTAATCGTCAAGACAGGCTTCAAGCTCGTCCGCTTCACTGTGGAGCTCGAATAAATCTCGTTTACCCCAGTGAACATCGCCCCTGGAAAAAAGCGCCCTCGCACGCAGGAACAGGCCATCCGACGCCCCGGCAAGCAGACGGGCAAAGTCGTCTTCGGGAACCAGCTTCTCAAGGGGGATTTCCGACATTGTAAAGGCGCCTAACCCCATTGTACCCCTCTGTGACCCCTCACGATGCCCTCCCAGGGCCCATTTAGGTAAAGAGGGCTCAAGAGAGGGCCCCCATCATTCCGATCAAGAATCAGGCACGAGCACCCTCCTGCCCCCCTTTCTCCCGCCACCACCCACCTGTCACCCCTGGGGAGGCCCGCCATCAGCTCTGAACGCTGCCTTGAAACCTACCTCGTCGAAATAAACGAGGTCTCCCTACTTACCAGGGAGGAGGAGACTGACCTCGGAACCCGAATCCAGGCGGGCGACACAGCCGCCCGGGAGCGCATGATTCGCGCGAACCTGCGGTTGGTGGTCTCCATCGCGAAGCTCTATTCAGGACGAGGCATGACCCTCCAGGACCTGATCGCAGAGGGCAATATCGGCCTCATGCGGGCAGTGGAGAAATTCGACCCGGAAGCGGGCTGCCGCTTCTCCACCTATGGCACCTGGTGGATCAAGCAGTCAATTCGGCGCGCCTTGACCAACACCGTGCGCTCGGTTCGCGTCCCTGGGTACATGTCAGAGAACCTGAACAAGTGGCGTTCCACCGCCACCGAATTGACCTATGTTCTCGGCCGCAGCCCCACTGTAGAAGAGGTCGCTCAGGAGCTCGGTATTCCCAGCGAATCCTGGCCATTGCTCAAGCAGACCATTGAGAACACCTCTGGCGGCCAGGTTTCCCTAGACCTTCTGAGTCAGAACCAGGACACAGTAGAGGATGAGCGGGTGTCCGCGCCGGACGATTCCGTCACCCAGAAAGACCTGATTTCTCGCCTTCGCGAGTTGCTGAAAACTCTAAGCGACCGGGATGGAACGGTTCTCCGCCTACGCTATGGCCTCGATCCTGGCAGTGAGCCCATGACCCTGAAAGCCATCGGCAAGCAGGTAGGGGTCACTCGCGAGCGAGTGCGGCAGATCGAGCAAAGCGCTTTGCGCTGCCTGTACGAGACTCTGGACGAAAGCTAGCAGGTCACTTGCGGTTATCCTCCCGCCATGAGGATGGGCATCGACCGCAACCTATTGGCCGCAAATGTGGCCAACCTGGACCAACTGCAGCGCAAGATCGTTGGGGGACTATTGGCGGTCCTTTTCCACAAGCCGGGCAGAATCCAGAACCAGGAATGGCTGCTGGAACAGCTCACCCAGGTCATGATCCTGGCGGAAGACTTCAAGGACCTCGAGGCTGTCCAGGCCTATCTGAAGGCCCATGTGCACGACCTGCTGAACACAGCGTTGCGCATCTTTGGTTGCGTCGGCGAAGATCTGGCACCGCGAGCCACAGAAGGCATCACTCATCAGGACGCCATGCTTCTGGCCCTGAAGTATCTTGAGGGGCCAGAAACGTCATCGGATCAGCCAAGCGCCTGAGAATCGAGGCACCCAGAGCATGACCTTCCCCCGCACTTCCCCGCCAGCAGCGCCACTGCCCAGGCCAGAACCAGGAACCGCGCTCTACGTGCACCTGCCCTTCTGCGCAACCAAGTGCCACTACTGTGACTTCTTCTCGGTGCCCGCCGAGGGTCAGGACCTCGAGGGTATGGTGGAAACGATCCTGACCGAAGCTGCCCAGCGAGCCCCACGCGCGCCCAGGACCCTCTTCCTGGGAGGCGGCACTCCAAGCCTCCTGCCCGCCGCTCTCCTCCGTCGTCTACTTGACGGCCTGCAGCAGATAACCGGGTGGCGGGAGTCTGTGGTGGAAGCATCGGCGGAGTGCAACCCGGAGAGCCTCGATTCGGACAAGGCCAAGGCCCTGTTGGACCTGGGCATTCCACGCCTCTCGGTGGGCGTCCAGGCCCTGGACGACGAGGTGCTGGAACTCTTTGGAAGGGTCCACAAGGGACAGGACGGATTGCGCGCCCTAGAGGCCGCCCGAGACGCGGGAGTCACCCAACTCAGCGCAGATATGATCTACGCCTGGCCAGGACAGACCCTGAAGCGCTGGGAGGACGATCTTGGGGCGGTTCTAGAGCTAACTACCCAGCATTTATCCGCTTACAACCTAACATATGAAGAAGACACTCGCTTCAAGCGGTGGCTGGACCAAGGGCGCCTCTCCAAGGCACCAGAAGACCTGGAACTCGCCCTCTTCGAGGTCGCACACGAGCTCTGCGAAGCCGCCGGGCTCACCCCCTATGAGGTGTCTAACTACGCCCGATCTGGCCACGAATGTAACCACAACATCAATTACTGGAGAAACGGCGCCTATATCGGCCTGGGTCCCGGTGCAGTCAGCAAGATCGGCCCCGTTCGAGCAGGAAACCCCCGAGGCATTGCCTCCTATCTCAAGTGGATCGATACCTCCGGACACGCCACCCAATGGCGCGATGAACCCGACGAGTCAACCCGTCTAGCAGAAGGCTGGTGGCTTGGCTTGCGCATGCTAGAAGGCCTGGACCCCGCAGCGGTCCGGACCGCCGCCCACTGGCAAGGCGACCCGGCCCGGGACCCGGCCCTGCCCGTGGCCCGGAATCTCGTGGATCTGGGTCTATTGGAAACCAGTGGGCAGCAGGCTCACGAACGCTTCCGCCTGACCCCCAGGGGTCGCCCTGTGGCCGACGCTATCGCGGTCAAATTTCTGCAGCAGCTCGGTGGGGATCAAGACTCCGAGCAAACCCCTGAAGGGCCGCTAGAATGACTGTCCACTTCTCCAGCCGGGGAAGGACCCGCCATGACCTTTGCCGACCGTCTCGACAACGCCATCACCCTCAAGGGCAGCCCTGCCCTGGTGGGCCTCGACCCTTTTCTCGAACGCATTCCACCTGAGTTCGCAGCGGCCCAGAACCCCAACGCCTCACGCTCCGAACAAGCGGCCGCAATGGGGGACTTTCTGTGCGCGGTGATCGACCTGATCGCCGAGAGGGTGGCGGCGGTCAAACCCCAATCCGCCTTCTTCGAAGTCTTGGGCGCCGAGGGAGTAGCCCAATGGGAGCGAGTGATAGCCCACGCCCATGACGCGGATCTCCTGGTCATTGGAGATGTGAAGCGGGGGGACATCGGCTCCACCGCCGCCGCCTATGCAACGGCCTTCCTGACGGGGAGCGCCCAATGCGACCGGCGTACTCTCTGCGATGCGGTCACGGTCAATCCCCTCCTGGGCCATGATTCGATCACTCCCTTCCTGGAAGCCTGCCGAGAGGCCGATGCGGGTATCTATGTCCTGGTTCGCACCTCGAACCCTGGCGGCGATCAGTTCCAAACCAAGGGAGACCCGACCTTGAGCGAACGCATTGCCGACGCGGTTGTGGCCTGGGGAGAGGAGTTGATGGGGGACTGTGGGCTCTCCTCGGTGGGGGCCGTGGTGGGGGCAACCCACCCAGCAGAACTCAAAGCCCTGAGAAAACGCATGCCACACACGCCCCTGCTCTTGCCCGGCTACGGCGCCCAGGGTGCGGGGGCAGAAGATGTGACCCCAGGCTTCCTGCCAGGCGGTCGCGGCGTTCTGGTCAACTCATCCCGGGGCATCCTGTATCCCCCGCGGGACGACCAGACGTCCTGGCGAGACGCCACCAGCCAGGCCCTCGACCAGATGCGGACAGCCCTGGCGGCAGCAGGAGCAACCTAGGGGTGCAGGTATCTCTCAGCTCCCTTCCCGCTGACATTCTCGGACTCAGCTCAGTAGCCCGGGCCGGGCTCAGTGGCAGTGATGGCAGCGGCCTGCCCCTGGTGCAACGCCTCGATCAGATTCCCCGGCCCGCCGATCGCCTGACGACCCTTGAGCGTGAAACCCTCTCCCAGGATCTGGCCCGAGGCCTGGCGGATCTGGACCTGGCGGGCCGAGCGAAGACTTCGGTTCTGTTGCTCGAACAACCAGCCACAAGCTGCGTGATCACCGGGCAGCAACCGGGCCTGGTGGGGGGGCCGCTCTACACGCTTTATAAGGCAATGCAGGCCTGCCGTTTGAGCCATGAGCTCTCAAATCTCTGGGGTCAGCCAGTGGTCCCGCTCTTTTGGAATCACGCGGACGATCACGATTGGGCCGAAGTCCACCACGCCTGGCTGCTCAACCACAACCAAGATCTGCAGAAGGTGAGCCTGGCGGGCGCGGGCTCCAGCCGTCTGCCCATTGGGCGAGTTCCCTTGGGCGAGGACGTGCATCAACTGCAGGCCATGGGGGCCGGTCTACGCCAGGCATTTGGGAACAGCGCTCATGTGGAATGGGCCCTTGAGATCCTGCTCCCACGGGAGGGAGAGACCCTCGCCCGGGCCCTCACCAGGGGCTTGAATACCCTCCTGGGAGACCACGGCCTTGTGGTCATCGAGCCAGACTGGATTCGCCCCGCTCTCTCTCGTGCCCTATCAAAAGTAATCAGCGGGAATCCCCAAGAAGCGCTCGGGATGGCACCTGACCCGGCCATTGAACCGGCCAACGCCGCCCTGGCCTTTCGCGTCACCGATGGAGGCCGACGGGCTCTGCGCCCTGGGGGCGAGGGCTTCAAGGAGGACGGCCGCGAAGGCTCCCTGACCCCTGCAGAACTTGCCGCCCTGATCTTGCAGGACCCGGACGAATGGTCCGCTGGAGCCCTCCTGCGGCCTCTGGTCCAAGATATTGCCCTGCCGGTGGCGGCCACGATTGGAGGCTATGGGGAATACGCCTATCACCGGCAACTGGTGCAGATCCGAGAGTCCCTGGGCCTGCCAATCACCCCCTTCGCACCACGGATAAGTCTGACCTTGGTGGACAGTGAAACCCGTCAGGCGCTCGCCTTGCACAAGACAACCCCCGACAAGATCATGCGCTCCCGGGGCAGCTGGCGCCCCACAGCATCGGAAGCAGACGAGCCGCCGATCCTTGGACAACTGGAGTCTCTTGAGGAATCTCAGAAGGCAGACCTGATGGCCCTGCGCCCGGCCATCAGCCAGCTTGAACCAGCCCTGTCCTCTAGCCTCAAACGGACGGCCGACCTGATCGCGAAGGAACTCGCCCGTCTGACCCGCAAAGTGCGGCGTGTACACCAAAACCAGAGCGGCAAGGGCGAGCGCCATGTACGGCGTTTGAATCACGCTCTGATGCCGCGCGGAGAGCCCCAGGAACGCGTTCTCACGGCCCTGCAATTTATGGCACCATTAGGCCCTGGCTGGGTGAACTCGCTCTATGCAGAAATGCCCGCCTTGAGCACCGAGCACCTGCTGGTTCAATTACCCGAAGCTCCCGACCAAGAGCCCGCCTGCGACCCTCAACCCGAGCCCGCGAAATGAACACCGACAGTCTGGACCTGCTGATCATCGCAGCCCATCCGGATGATGCAGAGATTGCCCTGGGGGGCACGATCCTGCGCCTCACAGATCGGGGGTTCAAGGTAGGAATTCTCGACCTCACCGGGGGCGAGATGGGCACCCGGGGAACCCAAGAGGACCGGGCCCAAGAAGCCGCTTCGGCTGGCCGGCTGATGGGCTTGACCATGCGCCGCAACCTTGAATTTCCTGATGGGCGTTTACGGGCCGGAATTTCCGAGCGCGAAGCCGTTGCACACGCCATCTGCGACTATAAACCCAAGATACTGGCCGGTCACTATCCAGATGACCCCCATCCGGACCATCGGGGGGCCGGTCAGCTGGCCCAAGATGGCTGGTATCTGGCCGGCCTCCAGAAGCTGGCGGACAAGAACGGGTGGGGCTCCGCCCAGCGGCCCGCCGAACGCTATTGCTTCCACTCCCATACCGCATTCGAGCCCAGCCTGGTGGTGGACATCAGCGCTCTCTTTGAGCGCAAGCTTGATGTCATTCGGGCCTATGCGAGCCAGCTAACTCCCTCAAGTGATACGGATGACGGAGGGCATCTCCTCAAAGGGAGCGACATCTTGGAGCGCGTTACCCACAAGGCCCGCACATACGGCGAGGCCATTGGGGTGCGTTATGGGGAGCCACTTCTCTCTTCAGGCCCCCTCAGTGCCAACGGCCACCTGTTGACGATGTTGGCAGCCGCCCCGCCACACTAGGCTCACGGCGGTCCCGAACATGGCTGGGTTGGTCCCGTTGCAGGGCCATGCCGTCCTTGAATCTGCCCCGTGGGAGTGCTGGGGCGCCTGGATGCCCGACAGGCGTTCAGCTCCCGATGGCGACAGGAGCCTCGATCCGCGGAGGCCGCCTATGTTCTGTAGGGTGAGGCCCATGAATCCCAGATCTATCCGAAGCCTCCTCATTGCATGGGGCTTGATGCTTGTTGCCTGCAACGGGACACCCGCAGGGCAGATCGAATCTTCCGACCAGGCCCCTGTCTCGAACGGGGCTGCCCAACCGGACAAAGTAGAGCCCCAGCAAAGCACGGCCACAGGGAGTGCGGAACCAGCCAGCCTTCCCGAGGTGCGCTACTACCTGATCGCGGACACATGACCCTTCTGCGTCAAAGTCTCCGCCGCCGTGAGCGAGCTGGAGCAAGAGTATGAGGGTCAAGCCAGCTTCACGATCGTCTCCCCCGAAGAGACGACTGCTGCTGCTGCAGAGATCGAGGCCTTCGGATTCACGGATACCAAGCATGGACTGGTTGTCTTCGACGGAGAGGGCAAAGCCCAGGTGAAGCTACCCGGGCACATGTTCGGCCGAGCCGAGATCGAGGCGGGTTTGAAGAAGGTTCTTGGGGACTAACCCCAGCCACGCGGGAGCTCTGCTACCGCCGCCGCGCCGAGGCGTGGCGTCACCCCATCACCTCGGCGAGTTCTAGGTGCCCCGCCAGATAACCCACGTGGAAATGGGTCAACAAGACATGCCCGATCTCTACCCCTGAACGCTCGGCTGCTCCTTCAGGTACAGATCACGCTTCGGGTACGGGATCTCGATGTCCTCTGCGCGCAGGCGCGTGAGAACCGCATCAAGGATGACGTCCACCGCCCTGCCGCGATCCTCGGGGTCATCGACCCACACAAGGAGCTCAAAATCGAGGCTGGACGCCCCAAAGAGCCTGAAGCGCACGCGAGGCTCGGGGGTCTTGCAAACGAGGGGTTCCTCAGAAGCGATCTCCATCAAGATCGCGCGCAGGCGATCTGTGTCTGTGTCATAGGCGACACCAACGGGGACCCGCACGCGCATCTTTGGGCTCGGCCCTGCGGTCTGGTTCACTATCTGAGCGCCGCCGATGACTGCGTTCGGAATCGTAATCTCGATGTCATCGCGAGTGACTACACGCGTCGAGCGTAAACCGATGCTCGTCACCTCTCCGCGGGTCCCCACCCCCTGCAGAACGATGTAGTCACCGATGCGATACGGCGCATCTGCGATGATGAATACGCCAGCAAAAAGATTTGAGAGCGTGTCCTTAGCAGCAAAACTGATCGCCAGGCCGGCGATCCCGGCGCTCGCAAGCCAGGCCTGAGTGTTCACATCCCAGACAAGAATCACCCCATAGATGGCGACGCCCACCAGGAGCAATTTGGACAAGTTGGAGAAAAGTGGGAAGGTCCTGTTCTCAACGATCTTGTACCTGTCGCGCTTCTTGCTCGCGTGGCGCAGAAATCCATCAATGAGGTTCAGGGTGGCAAGGCTCCAGATCAAGACCAGCATGGTCTGAATGACTCGCAGGACGAACACGCGCGCGCCCGCATCATCGAGTTGGAGATGGACCGCCGCGGCCCAGAACCCATAAAGGACCGTCGTCTGCACGAGGGGCCCAGAGAGATGTTGGAGGGTAAGGTCATCAAGCGGCGTCTCGCTGCGTTTCACCCAAACACTCAGGGTCGCTCGAAGGATCCCGCTGACGGCCTTGCCGACGATGACCGCTGAGACAATCAGAACCACTGCGCCAGCTAGTCGGTTCTCGGTGAGTTCGAGAAGCCAATGGGATAGGAGGTCATGCAGCGCGCTGTCAGGCACCTCCGCTTGTCTACCTATTGCTTCGAGCGCTTCTTCCAGGGTGATCCTCATGCATGCAAGCTACTCCCCGTATGGGGGCGGCTGTTCGAATCGAAACGCCCCAACCGCCCGGCAACCCCTAACTCTCTCCCGATTGCCTGGGCACCTGCCGATTGGGATGACAAGTCTCTGGCCCAGGCCCCGCCCTACAAGGATCCTGTTGCCCTTGAGGGGGCGGCCAAACGCCTCTCGCAGCGATCCCCCAGGTGACCTCATGGGAAGTCGGGCGGTTGAAGGGCCCCCTATCGCAGGCCCAGCGTGGCGGGCTCCTCCCCCCCCCGGGTAGAATGCTGTGTTCATGCGTCGGATCGCCATCATCAACCAAAAAGGGGGGGTTGGAAAAACCACCACTGTTGCCAACCTGGGCGCTGCGCTTGCGCGCGCTGGGCAACGCGTTCTGGCGATTGACCTTGACCCCCAGGCAAACCTCTCCCTTTACCTCGGGGTCGAACTTCAGCCTACAGAGCCCTCAGCCTATTCAGTGCTGTGCTCGGGCATGCCTCTCGGCGCAGCGCTGCGGCCCACCAGCACTCCTGGCCTGGAGCTCCTCCCCAGCCAGATTGACCTCTCAGGAGCGGAGCTCGAATTGGCCGCCACAATCGGGCGCGAAACGATTCTGAGAGACTCGCTCGACACCTGGACAAGAAAACAAGCCCAAGAGGGCAACCAGATCGACTTCATCCTGATCGACTGCCCTCCCAGCCTGGGTCTGCTCTCGGTCAATGCCCTGTGTGCAGCCGACGAGGTCATGGTGGTTGCCCAAACCGAGTTCTTTGCCCTGCAGGGTCTCTCAAGGTTGCTGGAAATTGTCGAGCTGGTTCAGGCACGACTGAACCCAGAACTCAAGTTGACTGGGGTATTGGCCTCAATCTACGACGCGCGCCTGCGTCTGGCACGGGAGGTCCTGGGAGAATTACGCCGCTTCTTCCCAGCCGAAACCTTCCAGACCACGATTGGCACAAATGTGCGCCTGGCGGAATCCCCCTCCCACGCCCAGACGATCTTTGAATACGCCCCTGAATCCCGAGGCGCTCGAGACTATGCCGCCCTGGCAGAGGAGATGTTGGCAGGCACAGATCCCCCCCCGACCGGGACAAGTCCGCTGGCTGACAAACTCAGCAGCCTGGCACAAGCGGACGCTGATCTGCGCAAACGAGCAGACTCCTTTCGCTCCGAGAGCGAGACCCCACTTCCCCCCGACAGCATAATTCCTGCTCCAGAACCAGCGGGCCCCACATCATCTGCCGCCCCGCAAAAAGAGGACGCTGGCCCTGTTGCACAGGCGCCCACCGCGTTGAATCCGGGAGCAGCCACGTTTGAAACAACAAGTCCTGCCGCGGTCATTCCAGACCCGCCATTGGTTCCTGTCCTCCCAAACACGCTCGCGACAAGTCTCTCCGATGAAGCCGAAAAGGCCCCGGCGGAGCCCGCTCCCCCAACCGCCCTCAATAGCGCCTCCGAGCCAGCCCTGAACGAGTGGGTGATTCTGCGTCCTGAGGAGCCCTCCCCCTCAGAACCGGAGGCAGAGCCTGAACCGCCGCCCCCGGGAAAGATGCGGGCCTTTACCTGGGGCGACTACGTGGGCGAAGAGCGCTCACGCCCGGTCTGGCCGAGCACGAGCTCCGAATGAACGGACAGCTTTGTGTGGGGATCATGTGCCACCCGACTTACGGGGGTTCCGGAGTTGTAGCAAGTGAATTGGCTCTCTCGCTGGCACGCAAAGGACATGAGGTACACCTCTTCAGCCATGAGGTTCCACCACGCCTGGCCCGCTCCAGTGGCCCAGTGGAAATGCACGTAGCCCGCGGCATTCCCTATCCCCTGTTTACCTCCACACCGCACGATCTGGCAGTAACATCAAAGGCGCTGGAGATCCATCGTCAACGGGGCTTCGATCTGCTGCACGCCCACTACGCCCTGCCGCACGCGGTGAGCGCCTTCCTTGCCCGCGAAGCCTCACGCAACTACAGCGAGCACCCCCCTCCCAGAGTTGTCACAACCCTGCATGGAACAGATATCACCCTGGTCGGAAACGACCCGGCCTATGCCCCACTCACTGAACACGTACTGCGTGCAAGCGATGCGGTAACCGCGGTCAGTGAAGATCTCGCAAGACGGACCAACGCCACCTTCTGCTCAACCACCCTTCCCTGCCCAATCGAGGTGGTGCCCAACTTTGTGGACACAGAAACTTTCTGTCCCAGCCCCGACCCTCTTCCAACAGCGCCGACGCTGGTGCATGTCTCCAATTTTCGCCCAGTCAAGCGTGTGCCCTGGCTGGTGCGCGCCTTTGCGCTGGCAGCCCACAATACCGATGCGCGGCTCATGTTGGTGGGGGATGGGCCTGACCAGCCAGAAGCGCGCAGAGTGGCCCTGGAGGGAGGTGTAGCGGACCGGGTCACCTTTCTCGGAGAGCGGGATATCCTCCCCTCGCTACTGACACCGATGACCTGTTTCTGCTTGAGCAGCCAGGAAGAGAGCTTCGGCCTTTCAGCTTTGGAAGCCATGTCCTGTGGGACGCCGGTGCTCGCCACAAAAGTGGGCGGCGTTGCCGAGGTAGTGGAACACGGGGTTTCAGGAATCCTCTGCGCAGCCAACGACCTTGAGGCCTATGCGCGGGCGATGCGCACGATGATTGAGGACCCGGCAAGCGCTCAAAAGATGGGCGTGGCGGCCCGCGAACGCGCAGTCAGTGTCTTCGCCCGAGAAATCGTGCTCCCTCGATATGAAGCGGTCTATCGAAGGGTCCTGGGGCATCAGCCATGAACAGAATCTACCTGGATCACAACGCTACGGCGCCCTTGAGGCCTGCTGCCCGCAGGGCGTTCGATGAAGCCCTCGATCTTGGCCCAGGCAACGCTTCCAGCGTCCATGAAAGCGGCCGTACCGCGCGAGGATTGATTGACGAAGCCCGCGAGCGCATTGCGGGGGCGCTCGGAATCCACGAAGAGGAGCTTACGTTTACAAGTGGCGGAACCGAGGCCCTCAACCTCGCGATCATGGGAACGTTACGCGCCACGCCCACCCACAAGAGCCTCGTCAGCTGCAAGACTGAGCATGCGGCGGTGCTGGGAGCCTGCAGCCAGGCGGCCGAAGAGGGCGCGCACCTGACCCTGCTGGAAGTGGACGGTGCTGGACGCCTTGATCTCGAGCAAGAACAAACGGCTCTGACCGAAGCCCGGCTGGTGGCCGTCGCTTCGGCGAACGGAGAAACAGGCACCCTGCAAGATCTTGTGGCTCTGCGCGCCGCCATGGGCGACTCCCGCAAGTCCGGACTGCTCTGCGTAGACGGGGTGCAGTCCCTGGGACGCGAGCCCCTGAACTGGCTGCGAGAATGCGCGGATCTGGCCGTCTTCAGCGCACATAAAGTAGGCGGCCCCCAAGGGGTGGGGGTTCTCTGGAAGAAAAGAGGGATTTCCCTACAACCCATGGCCCACGGAGGCGGCCAAGAGGGTGGGCTGCGCCCAGGAACCGAGAACGTCGCGGCTATTCACGGGGCGGCGGTCGCAATCGAACTCGCTGCCCAGGAGCAATGCGATGTTGCCCCACACCTAAGGGCCCTGACCGCCCTGCTATGGCAAAGACTCAGCGCAAAGATCCCCGCGGCCCGCCTCAATGGGCCGCCTATGGACGACCCTGGGCGCCTGCCCAACACCCTCAACGTATCTCTGCCTGGAACCGAGGGGCGCATCTTGGTAGCGCAGCTCGACTTGCTGGGTTTGGCGGTGTCGGCGGGCAGCGCCTGTGGCAGCGGATCACTTGAACCATCCCATGTACTGCTCTCTATGGGCCTGGAAGAAGAGCAGGCGCGAGCTGGCTTGCGCATTTCCCTTGGCCCCTCGACCACGGAGAAAGATATCCACGGCGCTGTGGATATTTTGCGGAAAACCGCCGGCTAGTCGCGTGTTCGCGACGGCCGCCCCTCTTTGTGGACTTCTCGTTGACGAAACCCGGCTGTCTTGCCACCATGTAAGCAGCAGAGCCACTTCAACCGCACAAATCGACGTCTCCCCCAAGCAATCGATGTGCAGCAACCAACTCGGCGAATCCTGCCAAACCTTGACGCTGATTTTCATCGGCACAACGCCCGCTCCTTGAGAGCGGGCCTGCCTTTATCGTTGCCAAGCCCGTTCACGGACCTCCCCCACCCTTGGATTGCTCAGGATGCCCGACTCAATCTCCATTGCCGACCCACCCGCAGATGACCTGATCAATGTCTGGGCGGCTGTAGCAGAACACCTCCACAAAAAACTCGGACCCCAGACCTATGCCACCTGGTTCAACCTGTGCGTACCTGTCAGCCTGGACAACGAAGTCTTCACACTGGCCTGCCCAAACAACTTCACCCATGCCTGGGTAGAAGAGAACTACATGGAGGAGTTGCAAAGCTCGGTTGCTGCCGGCACAACCCAAACAACCAGCACGGCCCTGGTGGTTGACCAAGAAGCTTGCGCCAAGACCTACGAAGAGAACGGTCGACAGTTCCATGATCCGGGCGCGGACACCGCCGATGACAAGTCAGCCACAGCCAGCTCCCCCCCCGACAACTCCCGCCCAAACGGACCAGGTCGCCTGAATGGCGCCCTGCTCTCCAATTCAGATTTTGTCCTCAATCCCACCTATACCTTTGAGGATTTCGTTATCGGCCCCTGCAACCGATTCGCCGCCGCCCTGGCCACGGGTGCAGCGGACCAGCCCGGGTCCACCTACAACCCGCTCTTTCTCCATGGCTCGGTGGGGGTCGGCAAGACCCACCTGCTGCAAGGTCTCTGCCACCGAATCCTCAAGAACGCCCCGGAGAGCCGCATTCTCTATGTCTCTTGCGAGACTTTCGTGAATCACTTCGTCAGCGCCCTCGAACGGGGCGCCACTGACACCTTCCGTGACCGCTACCGCCATGTAGACGTGCTCGTAGTAGACGATATTCACCTGCTCGCCAACAAAGAGCGCACCCAGGACGAATTCTTTCACACCTTCAACCAGCTCTACAACGAACAAAAGCAGATCGTCCTCTCCTCAGATGCGCCCCCCAAGGAGATCCCCACCCTGCATGCCCGGCTTGTGTCGCGCTTCGGATGGGGCATCGTGGCCGAAATCGAAGCCCCGTGCACCGAAACACGAATGGCTATTGTCTCGCGCAAGAGCCGTGACCGTGGCAAGCCGTTCCCCACTGATGTAAACCAACTGATCGCAGAGCACATCATTGATAATGTGCGCGAACTTGAAGGAGCCGTTTCGCGCCTGATCGCCTACTCCGAAATGGCCAAGCGCAATGTGACCACCGAGTTGGCCAGAGAGGCCCTGGGGGACCTTCTGCAGACGACTCCGGGCGCGCCCTCAGTTGATGGGGTTGTGGGGGCCGTCACCAAGCGTTATGACATCAAACTTGTCGACCTACAGGGCAAACGAAGAACCAAATCGATCGTCTGGCCGAGGCAGATTGCGATGTTCCTTTTCCGCAAACTCCTGCCTTGGTCCCTGGAAGAAATAGGCGCCTATTTTGGAGGGCGGGACCATTCGACCGTCTTGCACGCGGTGGACAAAGTCATGGCTCGCGCAAAGGCTGAAGAGGGGGTCCGTAAGGAGCTCGCTGCCCTACTGACTGACCTTGGTGGCGGTTCGTTAGAGGAACACCTTGAAAAGCCCAGCTAGTCGCCAGGTGAGTGCCGTGCAGCCTGCGCCCTGTGTGTCCTACGGAGGCCCCTCAGCCCTTCTGACAGGCGCCCCTTCGGGCCTCGCGAGGCCTAATTTTCCTGTGGACATCCTGCCCGCCTGCATGTGGATTATCCGTGGGTGAAATGGGCATGAAATCCCTACTTCAGCCCCCTTCAAAGCGCGCTCTGGAAGGACGTGGACAAGCACGCCCAAATCCACAAGCCGTCCCCACAAAAAGGCCCTTCTTCCACACGCCCGAAGCTGCACATAAGTCATTGAAAACGCTAGAATTAGGCTCCTCCACGGCCCGAGTTGTCCCCGATTTCAGACAGCCCTTATTACTACGATTAATTCTCTCTAAGAGAGGAATGTGAACAACTGCCGCCCCTCCCTCATACCCCAAGCAATCTCCAAACCCAATGAAGATCACCTGTCAACGTGAAGAGCTCCGTGAGGCCTTATCTGTAATCAGCGCCGTAGTGCCTGCGAGGGGAGCCAAGCCTATCCTTGAGACTCTCAAGTTGATTGCAACCGAAGATGGCCTTGAGCTGGTAGGCACAGATCTAGAGGTTTCTGCTCGAATCACGGTCAAAGAAGCTCAAGTTGATGAGCCTGGTGTTGCGGTTCTGCCTTGCAAGGTTGCCTTGGATTTTGTTCGAGATCTTTTTAGTGAGGCAGTGACAATTTCCTGTGAGGAGGACAAGTGCATCATCCGTGGGGGAACTGATCAATGTGAGCTGGTCACTTTGGACGCTGATGAATATCCTGTGATTTCCCATTTCAACGAGAAGGATTCATTTAGCTTGCAGGGGGGCAACTTCTCAAGGCTGGTTCAGCAAACAGCTTTTGCAGCGGCTCGTGACGGAGGGCGATATGCCATGCATGGGGTGATGGTTGAGATTGCCGACGACGAGGTCAAAATGATCGCTACTGATGGACGCCGATTGGCCTTGGCGAGTCAGCCCCTTGACGGTGACGGGCGAAATGCGTCGGCCATCGTGCCCACCAAAGGCCTACAGCTTTTTTCTCGGGTGATTGAGGATCCTTTGGATCAAGTCAAAATTACTTTCGACGAAAATCAGGCGGGTATTCGGACTCAGAATGCTCAGATTTTTGCACGCCTTATCGATGGAGATTTTCCACATTACAGCGCGGTCCTGCCTAAGGAAGGGGAGCACTTGATGGAGGCAGATCGCGACCTTCTGTCTCAGAAGCTGCGGCTGGTGGCCAACGTGACCGGAGACGAAGCGCGGGCGGTTCGGCTGACAATCAGCAAGGGCAAGCTTGAACTCAAGGGTCATTGTGTTGGACGCGGTTCTGCAGATGCACAACTTGAAGTTGAGTATGAGGGCGATGGCTCAGAGATAGCCTTCAACCCCGACTATGTGCTGGAGGGCCTCAAGCAATGTCAGACCGAAACCGTTCGGTTGGAGTTTCAGCAGCGCTCCAGTCCTGGGAAATTTCTCCTTGGCGAAAACTACATCTATATCGTGATGCCAATTACGATCGACGCTTAATAGGGCTGCACAAAATCAGTGCCCCGAAGATCCGCAAGACCCGCTTCGATTTCGACGCCCAGCCAGTGGCCCCTCTTGAGCCTTACGCGCAAACCAACAATCCGGCATGGAGAACCCCTGCAGTTCAAGGAAGCCCTGAAGCGCTACCTCAAAGGTTCAGGGCTCGGGGAGAAGCTTCGTCACGGGGACGTGCATCAAGCCTGGAGTCAGGCGCTTGGGGCAAGAGATGCAGGCCGGGCTCGCTCAGTTGCTTATCGCGGCGGGGAGTTGATCGTTGAGGTGGAATCAGCTGCATACAAACAGGAACTCAAGACATTCACCGCCGAGGGCTATCGACGGAAGGCTAATCAACTCCTCGGGTCGAACAGGATCCACCGAGTAATCATCAAGATGAAAAAATGACCATGACCGAGAGCCAACCTCCTGCCAACTATGATGCAGGGCAAATCTCAGTTCTCGAAGGCCTCGAGGCTGTCCGTAAACGGCCCGCCATGTACATCGGAGACACCGATGTGCGTGGCGTCCACCACTTGATCTGGGAAGTGGTTGACAACGCGGTAGATGAGGCCTTGGCTGGTTTTGCAACCCATTGCACCGTAACCCTGCACGAGAACGGCTCCGTTTCTGTTGAAGACGATGGGCGCGGAATTCCTGTAGACATTCATCCGGAAGAGGGGGTGCCCGCCGTTGAATTGGTATTGACCAAACTTCATGCAGGGGGCAAATTTGGCGATGGGGCGTACAAGGTCTCCGGCGGCTTGCATGGCGTGGGGGTTTCCTGCGTCAATGCCCTCGCGGAGGGTCTTGAGGTGACGGTCCACAAGCACGGCAAGATCCACCGCATGAGCTTTGAGCGAGGTGAGGTGAAAACCCACCTTGAAGTTGTCGGTGAAACTGAGCGAACAGGAACGATTGTGTGTTGGAATCCGGACCCCGAGATCTTCAGCAGTCTTGAGCACCAGCACTCCATTGTTCAGCAGCGCTTGCGTGAAACAGCCTACCTGATGGGCAGTCGAGGGCTGCGGCTTGAGTTGACTGATGAGCGCACAGCAACTCATGAGGTCTTCGAGTATCCCGCTGGACTAGAAGCCTTTGTTCTTGACGCCAATAAGGGGCGGACTCCATTACATCCTGAGGTTCTGACCCTGTATGGCACCGAAGAGTCCAAGGACAGTCCGGGCGATGTCTATGAAGTGGAACTCTCCATGCAATGGACTGATGGGTATCAGGAGAATGTTTTTCCTTTCGTCAACAACATTCACACTCGAGGTGGCGGCACCCATCTGACGGGGTTGCGTTCTTCACTGGCGCGAGCGTTGGGAAACTACGCCCGCAAGGAAGGCCTGCTCAAGGACAATGACAAGGGCCCCTCAGGAGATGACTTTCGGGAGGGTCTGACCGCCGTCTTGTCCCTCAAGGTGCCCAACCCGCAATTTGAAGGCCAGACCAAGGACAAGCTCGGCAATCGAGAGGCTCAGGGCATCGTAGAGGCCGTAGTGGGCAGGCAGATTGGGGCCTTCTTGGAGGAGAACCACAAGATTGCCAAGGCGATCATTCAAAAAGCTGTTCAGGCGCGGGCGGCCCGTGATGCCGCACGCAAGGCGCGTGACCTGGTTCGCCGCAAGAGCGCCCTGGCAAGCGGCAGCCTTCCGGGCAAGCTTGCGGACTGTCAATCAAAGGTCCGCGATGAGACTGAACTGTTCATTGTGGAAGGTGATTCCGCCGGCGGCCCCGCCAAGATGGGGCGCGATCGGCGGATCCAGGCCATCCTGCCCATCAAGGGCAAGATCCTCAATGTGGAGAAAGCCCCTTTGGACAAGATGCTTGCTCATCAGGAGATCTTGTTGATCGTGCAGGCTCTGGGCTGCGGCATCTCCAGCGAGCTGGATCCAGAGAAGGTTCGCTATGGCAAGACCATCATCATGACCGACGCCGATGTGGACGGATCCCACATCCGGACCTTGCTGCTGACGTTCTTCTATCGGCATATGCGGCAGCTGATTGATGAGGGGCGTCTGTATATCGCCCAGCCACCGCTCTACAAGGTCTCCAAGGGCAAGAAATATAAGTACCTGATTCACGAGAACGCTCTACGGGATTACCTGGTTGAGATCGGAACCGCCCAAATGACGGTTCATGACACAGTCGCAGACAAGACATTTGAGGGGGCGGCGTTACGCGAACTAGCGAAAACGTTGACAGACATCGACGCCCTCAAGGGGGCGGCTATTCCTATCTGGGCGCCCATTGGATATGCGGATCTCGTTGACCGTTGGGATGGAGAGAAGTTGCCTAGTTGGTGGGCGCGCGCCGACGGCACAGATCACTTCTTCGACGCCCTTGAAGAGTATGAGAACTTTCTCGAGCTCCGTAGAGGCATGGTTGACGAGGAGCTTGTCGTTTATGGGGGTCCGGAGAGCGGTGTCTTGATGGCGGACTCCCATGTGCAGGGCAGCAAGCTCATGAGGGCCAAGGACGTGGCAGAGTGCCTTGAACGACTCGCGGCCCAGGGAATTGCGGTTCAGGGCGGCGGCCCCTGGGTTGTGACCGGGGGCAAGGAATCCAAGGAGTGCACCAAGGTCACAGAGCTGGCCTCTACTGCCCGCAAGAGCGCAGAGAGCGGTGTCGACATTCAACGCTACAAGGGGCTTGGCGAGATGAACGCAGACCAACTGTGGGAATCAACCATGGACCCGGAGACCCGTACCTTGCTGAAAGTCTCTGTGGATGACGCCCTGGCCGCTGATCAGATTTTTACCATCTTGATGAGCGATGGAGTTGAGGCTCGGCGGGAGTACATTGAAGAGCACGCCCTCGAGATCACGAATCTCGACATCTAGTTTCGCAAGAAGTTCTGAGGGCGGCTGGGCGCGTCCAGGCCGACGTGAGCGGTCCAGGGGCGCCTTCGGGGCATCGTGAGGCCTGGAATTGCATAGTAGGGAAGAAAAGTCTCCATATGGGGCTCTGAGGCTCCAGCCAGAGGCTTGGAGCGCTCGATAATGAGTAGGACCTCTTATGGCACACAATTCCCCGCGCCTCGATTTTGGCCGCCTGGCCGACCACCTTGCAGACCGTGGCAGGGTTGAGGTTGATGTATTGCAGGGCTTCTTGGAAGGGGCAAGTACCGGTGGAGTGCCTTTGCCCCAAGCTCTGGTAGAAGGGGGACACCTATCTGACTGGGATCTGGCCAAGAGCGTTTGCGAAGCCTTCAATCTGGCATTTGTGCCTGTTGATGTGGTCAAGCCGGATGTCACTTTGCTGGAGCTTTTTGACCCACAGATCCTGCTTGAGCACGATCTTGTTCCTCTGGCGCGCTTTGGGGCTATGGTCACCATGATCATGCCGGGCCTGGTGCAGGCGGATACCCTGGGTTCGATCGCCGCAGCTTCAGACTTCTTGATTCAACCGGTCGTGGGCACGGTACAAGGCAATCAAGCCTGGCTGGGCAAACACCTTGCAGTCAAAGAAGAAACTTCTGCTGACTGGGGCAGCCTTTTTGATCAAGGCGATGCAGCAGTCAATGCTGCTCTGGATTCCGCCAGCCAAGAACTGCCCCTTGAGGCACAGCCGGATTTGTTGCCTGAAGTCGAGCAACCTTCATCTGACCTGAGTAAGGCACAACTGCTAAGCGACAAGGATCTCGACCTGCCTCCGGCGCCGCAGTTTGATGAGCAGCAGCGCAAGGCTCAATAGGGATTGCGTCCTAGGTGGACTATCTCTCAACGGCGTGGAGCAAGCCACTCCCCGCCCAGGCGCCGGATCAGCAAGCGGTCAGAAATCCGTGGCGCGAAAGGCGTCAATGCTCCGAGGAGTTTCCATTTCCAGCGCAGGGTTTTTTCGGGCCGGGGCCTGGTTGCAAGCGCGAGAACTTCTTCTGCCACCGCTTCTGCTGGATCTGCGCGGTTGAGTTCTGGAGCCGCAAGGCCGCCCGGGTTGGGCTGGGCATCAAAAAAACCAGTTGTGGTCAGAGCCGGGCAAAGAGTGCAAACCGCAATTTTGTCCGAAGCCAGCTCGATTCGCAGCGCTTCTCCTATTGAGCACAGGGCAGCTTTGGAGGCCGAATAAGCGGCTTGTCCAGGAACCCCCCGACGGCCGACTACCGAAGAAATATTGACGATGACTGGGTTGTTGCTCTTGCGCAGTAGGGGTAGAGCGGCCTTGCTTATTAGCAGAGGGGCGAGCACGTTGGTCTGGAACACTTGGGTCAGGGTGTCGGAATCCAGTTCTTCGAGTCGGGCGCGATAGCCTATTCCCGCATTGTTGACCAACAGATTCAGTCCGCCAAAGGCAGCCCGCAATTGTTCGATTGCCCGATGAATTTCGTCTGGGTCCGTCAGATCGGCGCGCAGCACCAGATGACCAGAGCCGGTCAAGGTGCCAAGCACCTCCTCAAGTTTGTTGCCCCTGCGCGCCAGCAGAGCAACCGTGTAACCAGCCACCGACAGGCGACGGGCAGTTGCAGCACCGATTCCTGATGAGGCGCCGGTGACCAGTGCGTGGAGTCCGCTCAGGGGTTGGGAATGGGACACCCTAATTCCCTGATGTTGCCAGCTTCCGGTAGCGGCGCCAGGCTTTTGACCAGGCTGTGATTTCCTTGATGACAAGACGCACCTTCCGGTCTTCGTCCCCGTATTTGTCGCGGATCTTGAGCTCCCAGTCACGCACCTCATCAAGAGCGGCGGAGAACTTTGTTCGTGCTGCAATCCCCTTGATTACATAGGTTGCCTCGTCTCCACTCTTCTTGGCAGCGCGCGCGGCTTCATCCAACACATTCGCTTCGCTTGCATAGGCGGTGCCCTGGACCCACTCAGCAGCATCCAATAGATCTTCGGGAGATGTGTCTTTGGCGCGAGCTTTGGAAGAGTCCGTGCGGTTGGCGGGAACAACGGGCGGGTCGGCGCGGTTTAGGTCAGAAAAAGGGTCAGGCAACTGATTTGCTCGTTTCAGGGCGTCGGCCTGCTCCTTGGTTTGCCCGCTGGAGGAGCCGATGAGGTTGGAGATCAGGGCAGCCGCGCCGATACCTACCCCTGCAACCAGCAAGACAGCGATCAGGGGATTGCCCATACTGGGGCTATTGGAGCTGGATTTTCTCATAGTTGCCACGTTGGCGTGAGTATTCGATTCTAGCCGGGAGTTCTATCTAGAACGTGAGGAGACTTGTGGTTACGTGTCTTGGGGGGCATGGCTTGAACTTGCGTTAGCCTCCGGTCTTGATCAATCGTGCCGCGAAACCACCATCTACTGGACCCTCGGAGCCGGGAAGGGCCAAGAAGGAGTCATCAAGCTCGAATTCGGGATTGTCCTGCAGAAAGCCGCGCACCTGCTGCAGGCCCTCTTCGGGTTCGATGCTGCATACGGACCACAGCAGGCGACCGCCGGGGGCTACTCGCTTTGAAGCCAGATCGAGAAGGTTTCGCTGCAAGCTGGTCAGGGCGCGGAGGTTGGTTGGGCCAAATCGCCAGCGGGCCGCAGGCCGGGCACCCAGGACCCCGGTGTTTGAGCAGGGTGCGTCAACCATCACTCCATCAAAGAGTTCACGGTCGGCGATCCCAGCGCCTCCATTGCAGGCCAACAACTGAATCGGGAACCCACCTCCTTGGCGCGCCATTTCAGGGATCATAAGAGCCAGGCGCTTAGCAGACTGATCGCAGGCCAATACGCTTGCGCCGGATCGGGCTATTTGCATTGCTTTGGTGCCGGGCGCAGCGCAGATATCCAGGACTCGCTCTTGGCTTGATGAATTCATCAGTGCGCCCGCGCGCTGGGCGGTTTCTCCTTGCACCCAGATTTCTCCATCTTGGAAGGTTTTCGAGTTCAGTACGGGGCCGATCTGGTTGGAGGGAACCAGCAAGCACTCTGACATTGATGACTGTGCAGCATTGTCAACCCCCAAGGAATCAGCATCAGGTGGACCGTCTTTGCTGGACCAGAGGCAGAGCGGCGGTTCGGTCAAGAACCAACGAGCAAGCTCTTGAGCCTTCGCTTCACCGTGGGATGCACTCCAGCGTTTGAAGAGGTGCCCGGGAATGTTGAGCGCGTCCT
Source organism: Planctomycetota bacterium (assembly GCA_014238415.1). Classification (GTDB taxonomy): domain Bacteria; phylum Planctomycetota; class UBA1135; order UBA1135. The sequence goes on from JABABA010000002.1 coordinate 211,551, forward strand.
CTGCCCAGAGAGCGGGGTGTTCTGTCGGGTCTCTGAAAATGGGCCGCTCAAAGTGCCAGTTACGGTCGGAGACATCACAGCGTGGATTTCCACTAAGTCCTAGATGGACTTGGCGCTGCACCTCACGTAGTACCCCGTTGACGAGGCGCCCTTTGGACAGACCCAATGTGTCGCTAGCGGCTGAAACGGTCTCGCTAATGGCGGCGTGGGGGGGAACGCGATCCAAGAAGAGCATCTGGGTCAGCCCCACGCGAAGGTGCGCCGCCAGGTCCGGTTTGGGTGTTCCGTGAGTGAAGTGCTTGACGATGGCGCGCAGGGTGCCTCTGCGACGGATCTCGGTGCCGACAATTGCTCTCAGTAGGCCTCTGTCTCGATCGTCCAGGCCATCCAGGTGTGCTGCGCGGTCGACTTCGCGTAGGGGCTGGTCTGCTCCCGAGCGGAGGATTGCCCAGGCGGTGTGGCGCAAGGTCACTGGTCGAGCTCCTGTCCAAGACGGCTCTTGGCAAGGAGTCTTGCCCCTCGTAGAAAGGCGCGCCCGGTCATGGCACCCTTGCCTGCGGGCTTGACCTGTAGGAGATTGACCGTGCCATCGCCGCAGGCCACGAGAAACTCTGGACCTCCCAAAAAGGTCCCTGGGAGAGCGTCGTCAGTAGAAGTCACCTCCAGCGCAAGCACGGTCAGTGAACGTCCATCTGGTAGGCGGGTTATCGCTCCGGGCCAAGGGCTCATGGCGCGGACATGGCGCGTGAGGGCAAGTCCCTCCAGGGACCAGTCGATCAATCCGTCATGCTTCTTGATCTTGCGCGTCATGGTTGCCTTGGACGGGTCCTGGGCCGTGAATACAGCGCTGCCTTCTGCCAGTTGGTCCACTGCTTCTACGAGGGCCTTGCCCCCCAGTTCGGCTAGGCGTTCAAGCAATTCTCCAGCGGTTTCTTGAGATCCCAATGAAGTGCGTTTTTCCAACATCACGTCCCCTTCATCGAGGGCCAACACCATGCGCTGGACAGAGACTCCGGTTTCTTCGTCACCCGCCAGGATTGCGGCTTGGACGGGAGCCGCACCTCGCCAGCGGGGAAGGCAGGAACCATGTACATTCAATGCCCCATGGGGTGCCAGGCTGAGAACCTCCTGATTGAGGATTTCGCCATAGCTGGCGACCACCAGCACTTCGGGGTTGAGGACGCTCAGTTGATCCAAGGCCTCTTGGGTTTTCAGCCCCTTTGGTTGGAGTAGGGGGAGTCCGTGTTTCAGGGCCAGGTCTGCAACTGGACCATGTTCGTGTTTGAGGCCTCGGCGCTGCGTCCGAGACTTGGGCGTGACGACACCGACCACCTCGTGTTGAGAGGCCAAGAGTTGCCGCAAAACCGCAGTGGCGAAGGGCGGAGAGCCGAGGAATAGCGTGCGCACCGGCGGCGGTTGGCCTTTAGATGTGAGGCTCGATGGCGGTCTTGAAGGCCGGGTAGGGCATGGCTCCGGAGACCGTGTGGGCTACCTCGCCCTTCTTGAGTACCAAGAAGGTCGGGATCGACATGATGCCGTAACGCGCGGCAACATCAGGTGAGTCCTGCGTGTTTAGCTTGACGACTTTGAGTTTGCCATCAAGTTCATCGGCGAGCTGATCAACCGAGGGGCCCATCATCTTGCAGGGCCCGCACCAGGGAGCCCAAAAATCCACAAGAACGGGAATTGTGCTGTCGATCACTTCGGCTTGCCAATTGGCATCGGTTACATCAAGGGCGGAGCTCATAGGGCTGACTTTTTGTTACAGGGCAGGGGTAATCGGGAAGGTCAATTGGGGCGAGGATTCTAGCCCTCTTGTGTGGGGTCCTCCAGATCTGAATCCGGCATAGGTTCGTCGGGTTCCTGAGAGACGCCTCTGGAGGGCTCGACGGGGGCCTGTGGATTGAGGCCCCCGTCGCCGGGGAATGTTTCCTGTGCCTCTTCATCCATGAATCGGGACAGATGAATCAGGGCATCGAAGTCCTCTTCTGAATCTTCACGCATGATCAGTTCGACAGGGTCTTCTTGGGAGGCCTGTGTTGCGGTCACTAGTCCAAGTTTGACAAGTTCCAGCAGCGCACAAAAGCCCCCGATCATGTTGGACTTGGTGAGGGACTGGTTGTTGCTTGTGAGGGCGTCAACCAATGGCACTCGTCGTCGTTGGCGAATCACGTCGGCCAGCATGGACACATACCAGCGTAAGGGACGTGACTCTCCTGCTACGAGATGTACGCGGCTGTCCAAGGTTTCGCGCATCAGGCGCGAAAAAGATGACAACAGATCCCAAACAGAAAGTTCACCAAGATCCAGTTCTCGTTCAGGCGCAAACATACGAGCCTCTCCAGTGAAGCCGCGCAGATGTTCCATAGAGCGCCTTGCGTAGCGATCTTCCAGATCTTCAGCTGCCCCGCGGAAGCGGCGGTACTCGATCAATCGCTGGATCAGCTCGTCTTGGGGATCCAGGTCGTCTTCAAGGCTGATTTCTTCCCTGGGAAGCAGTGAGCGACTCTTGATCGACATCAGGGTTGCAGCCATGACCAGAAATTCGCCCGCAACCTCGATGTCGAGGTCTTTGAGGTGCTCCAGATAAGCGAAGAACCCATCGACTACATCGGAGATCTTGACATCTTGGATTTCTACTTCTTGCTCGCGCACCAGGTGCAAGAGCAGGTCCATGGGGCCTTCAAAAATTTGTTCGAGATGGACGGTGTACTCTTCTTTCATGCCCAATTGCCCCCAGTTAGAAGCCACACAAGATCCCAAATGGCCTCGGAAGCCCCCAACAAAACGGTCCTTGATCCCGGCAGTACGAAGAAGACAAGGATGACGATCAATAGCCCGAAAGACTCCAGGCGAACATAGGCAGTGCGTAGATGAGAGGGCAGCAGGTAGGCCATGACTCGCGACCCGTCCAGGGGCGGGATCGGCATCATGTTGAAGACCGCCAGAAACACATTGGCGATTACCCCCCAATACAGGGTTGAGGGCATCAATGCTTCCGCGTCATAGTGGCCCCAATGGATTGAAGCTTTGAACAACACCATGAGCACGATTGCCAGCAGGACGTTGGAGGCGGGGCCAGCTAGCGCAACCAGGGACATGTCTCGCAAAGGGTGGCGCAAGCGGGCGGGGTTGACCGGTACGGGTTTAGCGCCGCCGAACAAGAAGCCCACAGACATCCAAAGGAACAGGGGCACGATCAGGGTCATGAACGGATCGATGTGCGCGATTGGGTTGAGGGTCAGACGCCCCTCTTCACGGGCCGTTGAGTCCCCGCATAGGTCAGCTACAAGCGCGTGAGCCGCTTCGTGGATGCCTAGTGACAGGATCAGGATAGCGATCACTGCACCGGCTCGGATGAGTTCGAGGGTCTCCATGGGGTTAGGTCATGGGCCAGGATAGGCCTCCAGGCGTCAGCCATCGAGGGCAATTGGGGGTTCTTGCCGTGACCCGGCCGTCAATTCTACAATCCGCCTCTCTCGTCGCCCATTTCTGGGGCGGTGCTAGTCAAGAGGTCCTGTCATACTGGGCCAGTAGAGCCCACTCTCCCTATGTCCAAAGGCACGACCCAAGCAAATCGTCTGGATCAGGCAATCGAGGTGATCCGTATCGAAGCCGAGGCGCTCAGCAGCCTTGCGGCGAACTTGCGTACAAGCGGCTCTGAGGGTTTTGATCTGGCCGTGGCGACGATCCTGGCTTGTTCTGGACAGGTGGTGGTGACGGGGATGGGCAAGGCCGGGTTGGTAGGACAGAAGATATCGGCAACCTTGGCTTCCACGGGGACCCCATCGCTTTTCTTGCATCCGGCCGAAGCATTGCATGGAGATCTGGGACGGATCAGATCCGGGGATGTGCTCCTGGCCCTTTCCAATTCCGGAGAAACCCGCGAAGTGAATGATCTGGTACCTGTGGCAAGGCGCATAGGGGCTGATGTCTTTGCTCTGACGGGGTGCCCTGAGTCAACTCTTGGCAAACTTGCCGACGGTGTATTGGAAATTGGGCGAATCGAGGAGGCTTGTCCTTTGAAGCTTGCCCCCACGGCATCTACCACCGTCATGCTGGTATTCGGCGACGCTTTGGCCATGGTTGTGCTTGAGGAGCGAGGCTTTGAGCGCACAGATTATGCTCAATTTCATCCGGCCGGATCTCTTGGGAGGCGCCTTATGAGTGTTTCCGAGGTCATGCGCAAGGGAGCCGAGCTTCCAGTAGTTGAGAGGGGAGCGACTATTCTTGATGTCTTGCGTATGACAAGCGAAACACCGGGGAGGCCTGGAGCCGCCATCGTCCTCAGCCCCGATGGAGGCATGATGGGGATTTTTACCGACGGCGATTTGCGCCGCTTGATCGAACAAAATGGAGCTGCAGCGCTTGAGCATCCGGTGGACGACCACATGGCCACTGATCCCAAGTTTCTGACCCCCGACCAATTGGCTGAGGAGGCGATGCATCTCTTGGCAGAACACCGCATTGACCAGGCGCCTGTCCTGGATCCAGATCGCCGGCTTGTCGGCTTGGTGGACATCCAGGACTTGATGGACTTGGGCCTGTAGAACTTATTCATGGCTCTTCAACGTACCCCTGAGCTGATCAAGCGGCTGGCAGAGATCCGGCTGGTGGCCTTGGATGTAGACGGAACTTTGACCGACGGCGCAGTGATCTACGGCGACGATGGCCAGGAAGTGCGATTCGACGTGCGCGATGGTCAAGGCGTTGTGTGGCTGGTGCGAGAGTTAGGACTTGAAGTGGCTTGGATCACTGGCCGTGGGTGTGTGGCGGTGGAGCGCCGAGCTGAGGAGCTTGGCGTACAGCACCTGCATATGCATTCTGATGACAAATACGAGGCGCTTCATGCTCTTCAGGAGCGCCTTGGGGTTGGTCCAGAGCAAACTCTGGCCATGGGCGACGATCTACCGGATCTTGGGCTTGCGGCTCGGGCGGGGGTATTTTGTGTCCCCGCGGACGCTCGCTTGGAGGTGAAGGCGGCAGCAACTTGGGTCACCGATTCTTCGGGCGGCGACGGGGCCTTGCGAGAAGTGGCTGAAGAGTTGCTCCGTGCACGGGGTTGCTGGGAGGGTCTGGTGTCTCGCGCCAGGAAATGAGACGGGCAGTTCTCTTTCTCTTGCTCTTTAGCAGCGGGCTTCTGCTCTTGGTGTTGCTTGACCGTTCGACTCGAGAGCCCGAGGGCCAGGCATTGAATGGTAAAGAGGCTCCACTCGATGAAGCTTTGGCTGGAACGCAGACGGTTGAGGTTTCTGGGCATACGAAGATGGAGTTCTTCGATGCTGAGACAGGCCTCGTTCTGCGGCAATTTGAGGCTGACAATCTGGAGTCCAAGGGCGAAGGAATGGTGCGCCCATACTTGGCCACGGGCCTTACCGTTCTGGAATACGTGCGAGGATCGACCAATCTTCTGCGGCGGGTTGAATCCGATTCAGCAGATCTGGTGCTCGACCTTGGAGCTGGCCTTAGCGGCCCACAGCTAGGGGATAGTTCTCGTATTCAGTTGCATGGGGTGACCCTGCGACAGTTGCGCGCTCTGCCTCAGGCTCCTTTGGTCGTGACTTCTCCGGAGGTTGTTGCCGAGCTGGATGAGCAGATGTACATCACCGAGAGCGTCCATCAGGTCAAGGTTTCTGGTCAGGGTCTCTCGGCGGAGGGGCGTGGGTTGAGCTTTGACGCACGTCGGGGTCGTTTGGAGTTTCCCATGGGGGGCACTTTTGATCTCTTGCGGAAGGGCGCCCAACGAGGGGTGCTTTCAACTGCCTTGGGCACGCCCCTGATCCTTGAACAGAAAAGCGGCGAACGTGGGGAGCGATTTGAGATCACCGCGGATGGCCCCTCGGTCCTGGTGATTGTTCAGGCCGAAGAGCTTCAATTGGATGCTGAGTACCTGCATGTGGAAACGCGGGTCGGAGAAAAGGGTGTAGAGGTGGATCGTATTCGGATTCGTGGCCCGGTGGTCGCTACTCGTGGCCCTGACCGTTTTGGTGGTGTCGATGCTTATGTGGTATTTCAGCCGGATGGAAGCCTTCGTCTTGAGGTGCAGAACGACCCCTGGGTTGAGTTTGGCGGAATCGATTCAGAAAACGAGACATCCCTGGTCAATATGCGTGGCAAGGGGCCCATGTGGGCGATTGCGAATCAAGATGGATTGCGTTTTGGCCTGGACGGCAACGCCAATTTCGAGGGCCCAGGCGGTGTTCGGGTAGAGGCCGATGGTGGTTTTCGGGGAAGGACCGCTTCTGGTCAGAGTCATGCGACGCTGGACCTGCTTGGCGCAGTTTTCATGAATCGGGAAGGCTTGGAGCTCTCTACCAGCAACGCGAGGATGTTGATTGCCGGTGATGATCTCATTGCAGTCCACCTGCACACCACCGAGCGGTTGCAGATGATTACAAAGCTCTCTGATGGATCATCGGCTTCATTTACAGCAATGGGGGGGGCTGATGTTCAAGCCCAAGGGCCCGATGTTCGTGTGCCGCATGCCTTGGAGGTAGAGGTGGTGGCCATGGATGGCCCTAAACGCCAGCTCAACTGTGACGAATTGATCGATCTGTCTTCTGACATGCGTACTTTCATAGCCCGAGGAAACGTGCGCTGGCTTGCGCCTGAAGGAGTCGGGAGTGCCGAATGGATGAGGTCAAGAGAGGATGAAATTGAGCTTCAGGGCAAACCCGGCCAGAAAGCCAGCTTTGTTTGGAATGGCGCGGGACCTCAAGAGGGCGAATTAGAGGCTGAACGCATTGTTGTTTCCGAGATCCACGCTGAAGCCTGGGAGGGCGTGCGCGCAGGCCTTTCCGTGGATGGGGCTGTTCTTGGCTTTCGGTGTAAGCACACCAGGGTTGACAGGCAGGAGGGAACCTTTCATTGGTTCGCGGAGTTGGTTACTGAAGCGGTTTGGGCCCAGGAGGCCCTCAAGATCAGATTGGCTGCGGGCGTGCTTGAAGTGGATGGAAAGGAAACGATTCAGGTTGACGGCACATCGTTGGCGGAGGTGACGCGGGTCCAGGTGCGGGAAGACGTCCAAGCCACCATTGTTCAGGCCAACACGGTGAACGTCTTAGCCGATGTTCTGAATATTGTTCCCAATCAGAGCATTTCGGTAGAGGCTCTTCCGGGACGTGAAATAGTCACCAGCGGTTTGATGCCGGGCACCGAGATGCCATTCACTGTGTACGGGACCTCGATGACCGTTGATCAGGATGAAGTTTGGCTGTACGGGGTGCATGGCAGTCTTGAGGGGGCTCTTCTTCCAGTGTCTCCGGGCGCACCCAAGGATGATGCTGAAGTGCGCAAGAATTCTGACTTTGCGGCGAACTCGTTTTGGTTGACCCGGGCAGGGATGGAGTTGGAGGGTGAGGTGTATATGGAATCTGCCGACTTCGACGGCAACCCCCTTAGCCTTTCGGCGCACCGCATAACCAGTGGCTACAACCTGCCTTCAGATGGGATTGAAGTCACCCCGGTGGATATTCAATTCATTGAGGCCGTTGGGAATGTACGGGCGGTCTATGGCGGTCTGGCCCGACTGGAGGCTGACGAGTTATCTGTAAATCACGAGAGGGTGACGCTGCGGGGCAGTCCACTCCTTTTGCGCTCTGGAGAAAGCAGCTTGGAAACTACCGAGGTGACCTTTGATCTGGCTGACTACTTGATCGATGCACAGGAGGGCATCATTCGACAGGGCACTGGATGGAGTCTGGCTTTCGGCGGGGCGACCGCTGTCCGACGGGGCGGGGGGTTGATGCAAACCATGAGCAGCTTGGTGCACGTGGACTTCGTTGAGACTTCCAGAGCAGAGCACATGGCGATCTGGCTGCACCCATCTCGGTGGAGGGCGCTGGTTCATGAGCGTCTTTGGGGGGATCCACTTGAGCTGGACTATGAGGATCAGGCCCCTGCACAGGATTCGCACGACCTCCATGAAACCAAGTTGGTCAACAACACCTTCCAACGATTGGCGCGTGGAGAACTTGCTTCCTATGTGCGGGCCTTTCACCTGCAGGGGAGCATCGAATTGGAGCGTGAGGGCATACGGTTGGCGCGAGCTGAAGAGGTCTACCTTGACCTTGAGAACCGCCGAGGCTGGTTGAAGGAAAGTGAACTCGGATTTGAAATTGAAATCCGCGGCAAGAAGCAGCGCCTGCGGGCATTTTCCGCTCGTCTGGATAGTCTGCCCAATGGAGGGCTGGTGGCTTCAGACGCAACATTGACCGCCTGCAGCCATGAAGTTCCTCACTATGTGATTCAGACTTCGGACCTGCGCCTTGAACCGCGGGCCGATGGGCGCTGGAAATTTGGCGTGCGCGGGAATCGGCTTATGTTCCCGGGGGGGGTCAGTCTTCCGCTACCTGGAATCGGCAGCGTGGTGCTTGATGAGGCCGGCGGTTTCGAGGGCATCGAAGATGACGAGGGCCGGGTGCGCACGATCCAAAACATCTTCCTTTCCAGTACGGCTCGATTTGGAACCGCCCTGGGCACTGCAGGCACTACCGACATTGGCTCTGTAGGTCAGAACCTGGCCGAGGTTTTTGGGTTTGGCGGGGCGGAAGGCAGCGGAAAATGGAAATACGAAGGGGCCTGGCTTGGTTCTCGAGGCCCACTCCTGGGAATGGGCTTGCTCCTGCGCGACAGCCGAACCGAGCCAAACGAGGATGAGGTCTATTGGTTGAACCTCTGGGCGCGTGGGATCTATGACGAAGGCGAAGATCGTGGAGTCTTAAGGGTCGATGACCGAAGTGACGGTGACACTCGACTGTGGTTGAATGTCCGTGGCCGGTATCCCTTTGACGATCGCCAGTGGGTTGATGTGGTAGCAAACTATCAGACTGATCCTGGGGTCCAGGCCGAGTTCTATGAGCGCGAATACCTCGCCTACGAAGAGCGCGACACATACGTTCACTGGCGCAAGGCCCGTGATGGGAACTACTTCAATGCTCAGGTTTCTGCACAAGGCAACAGTTTTCGCAGCGCCGTCTTGGAACGTCCATCTCTTGGCTTTTATCACGGCGCGGCCGAAGTCGGGCGTCTTTTCAATCACTCTCTGCTGTACAGCGCCAGTGTGGATGCCGCTTCATTGCATCGGCTAGAGGGAGACCTGCAGTACGAGAGCCCATTTCTGGGGCTCGATGGGGCCCCTGACGGCCTTGGTGACCGACGGGTCACGCGAATTGACACCCGCCATGGTCTTGCGCTGCCAATATCCTTGGGCAAGAGCGGAGTGCAGGCGATTCCGACCTTGGACTTGCAGGCTACAGCTTGGGATCGATCCGTGGACGCCGGGAATTCGATCGGTCGCTCAGGAGCGTTCGCTGGTTTGGAGCTCGGGGGGTCCTGGGCACGCATTTCCAATTCTAGCGCGACATCTGTGGCGCCTTTTGTCAGTCACCGTGAAGAGCTCCTGATTGATGAACGTCCAGAAGAGGTCGTGCTGTTTGATGAGCTTGATCAGCCGATCGGGGGCAGCCGCTCTCAGGCCGGTCTGCACCTGCGATGGACTCGCCCGGCCTCAAACGACGATGCCGACTTGCAGATTGGTTTGGAGCGTTTACACGGCTCTCCCCAAAATTCAACCGGTGCGGACTCGGGGCATTTTCTTGGGGCTCTCGGAACGACGGCCTTTGGTGTGCCAATAGGATTTCGACATGACGGCCGCTACTTACTTGATCAAGGCCAAACCGCCTACTCCAAATCCACATTTGCAATCAAGCCGGTGGAGTGGCTTGAGTTTCAATTGAGTCACGACCGCGCTTTGCAAGTGGATCAGACCGCTCTCTATGAGGCAATTACTTACCGTGGGCGCATCACAGTTGACAGCAAGTGGGAGGTAGACGCTTTGGCCCAGGAGTCTATTTTCGGGGGAGAGTCTTTGCGTACAGAGCTTCTCTTGCGACGTATTGGCCATGATTTTGTTTTTGAGGTCGGCTTTTCTCATCGCGAAGGCGAGGGTTCTGGCGTAAAGGTCAATCTGGCGCCCTTGATTGGGTGGGCCCGTTCCCGTGTCAGTATCTTGTCTCTCCGCTAGGAGCGGGGCGGGGGGTAGACTGGGGCTGTGCTAGCCATCTTCGGAAACCTGGATCTTGTTGAGTTAGTGGTCATCGCTGCTGGAGCGGTGCTTGTATTTGGTCGTGCCCTGCCCGAGGTGACCATGCGTGGTGTGACTCAGGTGATGAAGTTGCGTCGGGCTGTGACTCAGATGTGGCGCGACGCAGGCATTGAGGACGAGCTGCGGCGAGTGCGGTGGGATCTGGAACGCGAGGCCAGGGACCTCAAGGAGGTCACCACGCTTGACCAGCCCGAGTCGACTGTGCCCGCCCCCAGTGTGCCCGACTACACGATTGCGGAGCGTGAAAATCTTGATGGGGAACCCTCCTCTGATCCGCCTCAATCGCAGTTTGAGGACTCTTCAAGCGAAGGGCCCTCCGAAGAAGAGCGCCGAGCTCAGCAAGGCCATGATGAAGCTGGGCACAGATCGCCCGATACGGGAATCCCTGAAGGCTCTATGTCTGAGCAGCCCGAGCCCCGGGATGAGGAGTGATCGCCATGTTCCGCCTCGGCTACAACACTAACGGATTGGCTCACCATCGTCTTGATGAAGCCCTGACTCTCTTGGCGAATATTGGCTACGAGGCCATGGCGGTCACGCCGGATGTGGGCCAATTGGATCCCTATCGGTTGCGTCAAGGCGAAGCGTCGGATCTGCGGCGACAAGCCGATGACCTGGGCCTGATTCTGACTATGGAAACCGGCGCGCGGTTTCTCTTGGACCCGATGGCCAAGCACAGTCCCAATTTGATGGACGGTAACGAAGCTGGTCGAATGCGGCGAGTGGACTACTATCGTCGCTGCATTGATTTGGCTGTTGAACTGGGTGCGCCGTTGGTTTCTCTTTGGTCCGGAACCGAAAGCCAGGGCGACACTTTTTTATCGCCGAACGATTCAGGCGCTTTGATTGATCGACTAGCGGGTGGCTTGCGGGAGATTCTGGAATATGCCCGGCCCCGTGGCATCACTATTGCCTTTGAGCCAGAGCCCGGCATGTTCATCGAAGGGCCTCTTGGCTATGGGGCATTGATGGCAGCAATGGGTTCCGATGCCCAGGACCTGGGCCTTACTTTGGATGTCGGTCACCTGGTAGTCACCGGAGACCGACCCGAAGGCGACGTGGTTCGGGCCTTTGCAGATGACCTGGTGCATGTGCACCTGGATGATTGTCCGGTCGGCAGCCACCAACACCTGCCTTTTGGTGAAGGGGACCTGGATCTGTCTGGTGTCCTTTCCGCCCTGTTGGAGATTTCCTTCAATGGGGTTGCTGCAGTGGAGCTCTCCAGGGACTCTCACCGCGGCCCGGAAGCGGCCGCTCAGGCCTTGTCGGTTCTACGTCAAGTCTTGTCGAAATCGGCCTAGGAGACCAGTCTCTTCAGCCACCACAAAGCGAACTACACTCTACTCATGCTCACCATCACCAAAGACCTGATACTGCCAGCAACGGTTACCGGCTCCTGGCCTCGACCCCGCTGGTTTGACGACAGCATGTATGGACGGTCGCTGGACACCAGCATGATGAATACGAGCTTTCGGGAGAAGTTCCAAGACGCGCTGGCTACAGTCATCAGCGACGAAGACCGGGCGGGCTTGGACATTCTGACCCACGGGGATCTGCATTGTGACGACGACATGGCGGGAAGATCCTGGCATCACTATCCCCTGCAGAGGTGGTCGGGGTTTGAGGGTGACTACCTGCAGTCTGAGGAGACGCGCTCTCCCTGGCTACGCTATCCTCCCGGCACCCTGTTGAACGAGATCTATACCGGCTGGCGTTGGCCGCATGTGGTGGACAAGATCGAGCATCGCTCTCTTGGCTACGACAAGATCTGGCGCATGGCACAGGCCAAGTCCGAAAAACCCGTGCGTTTTGGCACCTGCTGTTCTCAGGTCATGGGCCTATTCCTCGACATTCACACACCTCACTATAAAGACAACCGTGAGGTCATTTGGGACATGGCGGTGGCCATGAACACTGAATTACTAGCGTTGAGAGATGCTGGCTGCCGTTGTATCCAGATCGAAGAGCCGACTCTGCACTTCTGGGCCAATACCTACGGCAAGGACAGTGATGAAGTGCAGTTCATGCTGAAGGCATTCAATCGTGAAGTCGAGGGGCTTGACGATATCGAACTCTGGATTCACACCTGTTGGGGCAATCCCGCCATGCAGCGGGTGATCGACAATGACAGCTACGCCGAGTCCTTTGAGCTCTACATGAACGAGTGTCGAGGAGACGTCTGGACGGTGGAGATGACCGACCGTGGTTTCAGGGAAATCGAACTCTTCGGTGAAGGCCGGGGCAGGCTTCCCAAAAAGGTTTGTATTGGCGTTGTCAGTCATCGGCACTTGCAGGTGGACAGCCCCGATACCATTGCTGACCGTATTCGTCATGCACTGAAGTACATCGCTCCAGAGCAGTTGATTGTTTCTAGCGACTGCGGCTTTGGTCGCCAGGGCTGCAATCGGGACGTGGCTTTTTTCAAGGCCACCGCCATCGCCCAGGGAGTCAATATTATTCGCGAGGAGCTTGGCCTGCCCGTTTCGGACATCCGTGCCATGGAGCCGACATTGCAGACGGACATCGTGCCAGCAACAGAGAGCTGAGTAGCGCCGAGCCCGAACGCATCAAAGGTGCTGAATCCACAGAAGCAGCGAGCATCCCGTGAGGGCGATCATCGGGCCATCACCTGTGTGCGGACTGATGGCTTCGACCACCATCATCGCCACAGGAATTACAGCCAGGGCCACCATATATTGGAAGGGTGTGAAATAGGACGCGTAGAACAGCAGGATCAAGAGGGTCACTATCAACACCGTTGCGCTGCCTTCGAGCGAGCGTACAAAGTTCCCTGCCCAGAACTTTCCGTTGTACCACACTGCGCGTGTGCGATATTGGTGCTTGCCAAAGCGCAGGCCTATCGGTTCCGCCAAACCATCTGCAAATTGGTTGACCAGGTTTGGAATCAAGACAATCGCCGAGTTCTTGCCGAATAGGATCATGAAGGGCAAGTAGATCGCGAACCGTAGAATGTCCTCGATCTGGTCGTAGCGCATGGAGTAAGGACGATCTTCGATGCGGTCCCAACTGACATAGGCATAGGCGAAGAGCTTGACTCGGCGCCTCACAGCATAGGACTCGGTCAACAAGCCGCTCAGGCCCTGAATGGAAAAGAGCACAATCCAGTCGGTGACAACGCTCTGGCCCTGCGTGATCAAGAGGGGGACTACAAAGGCGATCATCTTCTTCCAGGGACGCAGGCCGAGCTTGCGCACATAGTTGATTTTGATCGACCAGCGCAGAACCATCCAGGCAAAGAGTGTCTTGCCCAGCAACAGCAGACACAGTGCCGCGCCGAAATAGGGCAAGGTGGCCGGGTTGAAAGCGGGTAATACGGAGGCCTGAACCATGCCAAAGGTGACCGCCAGGACCAGGCCGTAGAATGCGCCTACCGCCAGGGCGAAGCGTGTGTCCTGTTTCCAGTCATAGGCCGGATTGTTGAAGCCGTAGGGGTCCGCTCTGAGACGCTTGAAGTACACCTCACGGCTGGCATGGACCTCCATGGGGTCTTCTGGGAGAGCGGCCCGTGCAGGATTCTGTGGTAGGGGCATCGCTGTTCCAGGGGTCTCGATGGGCGGAGCAAGCTCAAGAACAGGGCTCCTTGGGGGCGCTACGGCCAGCCAGCCTGACTTCAAGCATACCCTCCTAGCTTATAAAGGGCGGCAATTCGAAGTGGGCCTGCAAGTATCTAGCCGATTTTCCGAACAAATCGAACAGGTCCTGGGACATATCCCCCCTCCCCCGGCCGATCTACTCTGAGGTCCCAGGTCTCTTCGCCCCATGGCCCCCAACGAAGCAATGAACAGAGTCTGTCCTACCCGTGCCGACGGGAGAGTTGTGCTCTTCGCTCACAAAGTGAGCCCGACTCAATGTCAAGAGCAGCAGCGTGCCAGCTTCCACAAGTGTTTCACTTGTGTGCACAACAATGTCCAACGCACCGATGTTGGTCTGCCGTCAGTGGCTAAACGTTCCGTGACTGCCAAGCATCAGGCGTAGGGTTCATATGTCCCTGGTCTAGTGAGCAGGATCGAATGCTGCTCCGCCTTCGATGCCCTGTTCGCATCGTATGTAAGTGCCGTTGACTGCCTTGGTTACCAGGCGACCCCCTTCTTCGGATTGTGCGCGTTCCGGATGATGAACATGGTAGACAATGCCGCGATTGAGGATTGACCGAAAGGGGTAGCCCGCGCGCTTTAGCCTCTGTTCGATGTCGAAATCCTCGTGACCGTAGAAGGTCCAGGCTTCGTCGTAGCCGTTGACAGCCACAAACGCCTCGCGTGGCATGGAGTAGTTGACTCCCATCAGCCTTCGGGGCTGAGGGTGTAGGAGCCTGGTCAATGGGCGTGGCAGACGGATACCTAGACCAAAGTACAGCGTGTCTTTGCGCAGGGCGCTTCCCAGAGCCATCAAGTTGAGACCGCTGAAGCGTCCGGCCATTACATCTTCAAGGGTAATTGTGGGTGAGAGCTTTGGCCCCAACTTGACCCGGCGGCCGATCTGAATGAGGCCTGTCTTGTAGGTAGTTGTGTGGTCTTCGACCCAACGGTGGTGGGGGAAGGAGTCTCCATCTAGAAAAAGGATCTGTTCGCCGTTGGACGTCCGCACGGCCTCGTTGACGATGCGTGCCTTGCGATATCCCTTGTCCGCTTGCCGCACATGGATCAGAGGGGAGTTGAGCCGCCCACGCCAGCGGTCAAGAACCGCCTTGGTCTCATCAGTGGACCCGTCATCTGCGATGATGATCTCGAGGGGGGGCACGCTCTGGCGCGCAAGCCCTGCCAGCCCGAATTCCAGTTCGCGCGGGGCATTGTAGGTGCAGATGATTACAGACGCGTTCACGGGCATGGAATCCGGTATGGCTGGTTACAGCCGTCACGAATGAGCTTGAGAACCAAGGGAGAGAGTAGCGTCCAAGGGGTCTGAGACCTACCGTTTCCCATCGACTGCTCGTACAAACAAACTCGCCAGAGCAACCTCTCCGGCGCCCTCAATTGTGAGTGCCCCTTGTAGGGCTATTCCGCCCGGGGCCCAGAACCCGCCTGTGGGCAGCTCAATGGGACCGTCAAGCTGGGAGCCATTGACCGTGATCCAAAGCGTAGTTTCCACCAACAGGAGTTCGAGACGGTTCCAGCCCTTGTTTAGATGCTCATGCAAGAGAGGTGAGTCGAGAGCGACCTCAAGTTTGGTTGAGTAATCGCCGCGCAGGCGGATCGTGGCACGGGAGTCGTTGTCTTTCAGGTGTATGTCTGCCAGGAAGCCGAAGTCCGAGCGCGTGGCTTTCTGGATCAGGCGGGAAGGCCCGGCGGGACCTTTGTGCACCAGGCGCCAATCCTGGACCTGCCAACCATCCAGGTCGCCCTCCCAGCCAGACAGGTCCACACCGGTGTAGATCGTCGAGTAACCCCGGTCGAAGATGCCTGCTTGCTCGCACTCCAGAACCGCCCCGGGGAATTCCCTGATCCGCAGGTTGCGATAATCCACGCGGCCGCCTTCGGATTCCAGGCAGATGTAGCCCCTACGCGGGTTGGCATCATGGCCTTTTGTCACCAAGACACCGTTTACCTTGAGGGAGATCGAGCCGTCCATACAGGTGATCGAATAGTGGTTCCATTCAGGGCTCGGCTTGGAATGCAGCTCAGTGGGGAAAGCACGGCTGCCGCCGCGGCCATTGACGGGCGTCATGACCGCCCCGTGAATTGGAAAGATGTCTCCGTGGGTGGTGTAGCCCGCAGTGTTTCCGTAAGCGTGATCGAGGACTTGGACCTCGACACTGCGGTGGAATGGGACTCCTACGGCCGTAAGGTCATCAGCCCAGACAAAGACCCCGGCGTTGCCGCCCGGATCAAGGTGACGCCATTCGAGCTCCAGCACGAAGTTCTCGTACATGCGGTCTGTGCGCAATTCACCAATTGGCTTTCCTGTGCAGTGCAAGAGTCCATCACGCACAACCCAGGTAGAGGGAGCGGTGTTTACGGGGACCCAGCCGTCGAGGTTCTTGCCATTGAAGAGTGGACGAAAACCCGTAGCAGCCAGATGCTCTCCTTCATCAGGGAGAGTGCAGCAGGCGGTAAGCAGCAATAGGGGCACCAGGTAACGCATGGATCCATCCTAGGTCTGGGCTGCTCCGTTGTAACGGGTTGGGTAATCCAGAATCTATGTAGGGATGTTGCAAAAAGCCGTTCAGGGCCCCCACAAGAGCGACCAATCAGGCAATTCTAGGCAGAGGCCGATAGATGTTGTGGCCTCAATATTCTCCCCATGCTAGCTCCCCTCCTGATCTCCCTGTGTCTCTTCGCCAGTAATGACCTGGTCCAAAACCTTGAAGTTCTCAGTCCCCGGCTGATCGGACCCGCTGGAATGAGCGGGCGCGTGGCGGCGGTTGCTGGGGTGCCCGGCGATCCACTCGTGGTTTGGGTCGGCGCTGCCACTGGTGGTCTGTGGCAATCAAAAGACGGCGGCCTTTCTTGGGAAGCTCGCTTTGAACAGCAGGATTCCAGTTCCATCGGCAGCGTTGCTCTTTGGCCCACTGATCCTGATGTGGTTTGGGTTGGAACAGGCGAAGGCAATCCGCGCAATTCATCATCGGTAGGGACTGGAATCTACCGCAGTGCAGATGGCGGGATGAACTGGGAACACCTCGGGCTTGAGTTGTCCGAGAAGATCCATCGCATCTTGCTCGATCCCCGTGATCGGGATGTGGCCTGGGTGGCGGTGCTTGGTCCAACCTGGTCGGATGGGGAAGAGCGTGGCGTGTACCATACCCGTGATGGAGGCAAGACCTGGGAACGTCAATTGTTCCGCGATGCACGTACGGGCTGTTCTGACCTGGCAGCTGATCCGCGCAACCCTGAACACATGCTGGCGGGTATGTGGTCCCACCAGCGCAGCCCGGACTTTTTTGAAAGTGGCGGTGAGGGCTCGGGCCTGTTCGTCACCCATGACGGTGGTGTGAGCTGGCAAGAGTTAGGAACTGATGACGGCTTGCCGGAGGCCCCTCTCGGGCGTATTGGCCTGGCATGGAGTCGTTCACACCCCAATACGGTCTATGCCCTTGTGGAGGCTGAGAACCCCGTGCTCTTGCGTTCTGATGACGGCGGAAACAGTTTCCGTGTGGTCAACTCGAAGCCAAGTGTGGCTCCCCGTCCATTCTACTTCTGCGACATTCGAGTGGATCCGGCGGATCCAGAACGGGTCTATAGCCTGCACACAATTGCGACTGTTTCAAATAACGGTGGTGAGGATTTTGAGACCCTGATTCCGTACAACTTGATCCACCCCGATCATCATGCTCTGTGGATCGACCCCACAAATCCCCAGCGCATGATCAACGGCAATGACGGGGGTATTGCTTTCACACATAACCGGGGCAAGAGCTGGCGTTTTGCGCGCAATCTACCTCTGGCCCAGTACTATCACATTGCGGTAGACATGGCCGTTCCCTTTCATGTGTACGGTGGTATGCAGGACAACGGCTCTTGGCGTGGCCCTTCGTCGGTTTGGGAGAACGGGGGCATTCGCAATCACCATTGGACCGAAGTCGGTTTTGGAGATGGTTTTGGCTGTGTTCCATTACCCGGTGCTACCACACGCGGCTATGGAATGAGTCAGGGGGGGGCGTTGTTTCTGTGGGACTCGGTCACCGGTGAACGTCGTGCGATTCGTCCCAACGAGCCTGACGGAACCAAGCTGCGTTTTGCTTGGAACGCGGGCCTTGCCGTGGATCCTTTCGAGCCCAACGCGCTTTGGTATGGCAGCCAGTTCGTGCACCGTTCCGAGGATTTGGGGCGTACTTGGAAGATCCTCAGTCCTGATTTGACCAGCAATGAAGAACGTTGGCAGCGGCAGGCTGAGTCGGGCGGCTTGTCGAGGGATGTGACCGCTGCAGAAAATCACTGCACAATTTTGACCATTGCCCCAAGTGAGCTTGAGCAGGGCCGATTGTGGGTCGGTACCGATGACGGCCGTTTATGGCTGACCATCGATGGGGGCGACACATGGACCAGTCTTGAAGATCGCCTTGAGGGTGTGGCGTCGAATACCTGGATCGCCCATGTGGAGGCGGACAAGCATTCTGCAGAGGCTGCCTGGGTGGTGCTTGATGGCCACAGGCGGGGGGATCGGGTCCCTCATCTATATGTAACTCGTGATGGAGGCGCCAGTTTCGAGCGTCTGACTCTCGATGGAGTTGTTGGTCACGCCCATACTCTCGAACAAGACCCGGTGGACCCGGACTTGCTGTTCTTGGGAACTGAGGGAGGTCTTTGGGTTTCTGATGATGCTGGCGCGGCCTGGACCAAATGGGGCAAGGGCTTTCCCACCGTCCCTGTTCGGTCACTGGCAGTGCACCCCCGGGATCATGATCTGGTCATAGGCACCCATGGGCGCGCCGCGTGGGTTGTGGATGACATACGGCCTTTGCGAGCAGCCAGCAGGAAGGCGATGGGTGAAGCTGTGGTTCTGGTGCCGCCGCCTCCTGTTATTGCCCATCAGGTCAAACAGACTGGTGAGTCCCGGTTTCCCGGTAGTGAAGAATTTCGTGGCAGCAATCGGCCTCGCGGTGCGTTGATTTCATTCTATTTGATCGAGCCTGAAGGGGGCTTCGAAGGTAAAGGGGTCCTTGAAATCCTGGACGGTGCGCAAGGTGAGGTCATGATGCGTTTGAAGTTCGATCCCAAGAAGGGATTGAACCGATTGACCTGGAACCTCCGCAGTCACGGCCTTGTGGTTGATGAGGACAAGACGCCACTTCTGGAACGAAAGGGAGGCCCGGAGATTGTGCCGGGTGCGTTCGAGGTACGGGTTCAGGTGGGCGGTGCCATGGCCTCGGCTCCCTTGACCATTCTTCCCGATCCCCGCAGTCGAGCGAGTTTGGATGACCTGGCACAGCGTCGTTCTCTGATGCTTGAACGGGGTCAGCTGTTGGCGGATATTGATGCCATATTGACGCGGATGGAGCGCGTCAAGACTGATATTGTCTGGGTTCGCAATCGCGCTGAGGCTCTCCAGGAAACTAAGTCAGAAGAATCGGCCGACGAGCCGAAGTCTGAACTGACGAACCAACTCGAGAGCCTTGAGAAGGCACTTACGGATGCGATCGATGAAATCGTTGCCCCGGAGGATCAGCGAGGTATTCATGAATCGAACCGTATCATGGATCGCTTGGGGCGTATTGGTTGGTATTTGGGCTCAAATCGCGGCGCTCCCCGACCGGCAGAACAGGCAAGCTTGGCAAAGATCTCGAATGAAGTGAGCGAGGTCATAGCGCGTATCGATCAGCTCCTGAATGACAAGCTGCCTGCGCTGAGTGCTTTGATACTTGATGCTGGCCTGGTGCCTTTCGGCAAGCAAGGCAAGTAGCCAAGACGGGCTAGCCGCCCTTATGCATGGGCCGTACCGAGAGAACATCGATTTCTCGATGTCGAAGGTATTGGTGTATGGTCTTCAATCGAGCGTTTTCAAGACTGTGGGCCTGGATTGGAAAGCTCAATCTACAGCCCTGTTGTGTGTACAGAACCTGGACCCGGTACCAAACAGGCCGTGGATGTTTCTTCAGTTGAATCAAGATGGCAGGGAAACGGACCCCGTATCCCTCCAACTTGTAAGCCCATTCCTTGCCAAAATCAAGTGGCTGGTAGGCTTCCAGGCGCACTTTCAGAACAGTCACAATTCATGTCAGTCACTTGGCTGAAAGTTAGATTGGGTAACAGTATTGTTGCTAGCCAGCCGCTGTAACAACCTCGTCATCGGTCAGTTGTCGATTCGAGGCTTTCGCCGCTTCCAGCACTCGGCCAATGCGCTCTTCGGTTACTTCGATCCCGTTGTGCTCAAGCACCCAGACGATGTTGGATTTGCCCGACATGGGACCCACCGCGATCTTTTGTTTGAGGCCGAAGAGGTCTGCAGGCACTCCAGAATAGACCCGGTTGGCAAGCCAATCGTCACCCTTGTTGAAGGCCTTGATCACAGCTGCAGCATGAACGCCGGTCGATGTTTCAAATGCATCTTTGCCAAAGACCGCATAGTTCGGTGGCAAAGGAATACCTATTGCGCGGGCAGCCAGTTCTACATATTCGCCCAAGCGCGTCAGGTCCCCCTGGAACCAACCCAGCAGCTTGAGGTTGACCAGCAAGAGGTCCATCTCCACATTTCCGGTGCGCTCGCCAACGCCCATGGCGGAACCATGGATACGGGTGGCGCCCGATTCGATGGCAGCCAGTGCGTTGGCCAGCCCTAAGCCACGATCTCGATGCCCATGCCAGTCGATTCCCACATCGCGGCCGGATTCGGCGACGATTTCTTTCACAAACCCAATCAATCGCTGCACGCCACTTGGGGTTACGTGGCCGCATGTGTCGCAAACACAGATACGGCTGGCGCCGGCTTCTATGGCGGTTTCGTAGAGGGCACGCACGTGATCCGGTTGGGCTCGTGTTGTGTCTTCAGTTACGAACATTGAAGGTATTCCCTCCTTCGTACAGAACTCGATTGCCTCTTTGGAGAGTTCCACCATTTTCTCTATCTTCCAGTCTTCGGCGAACATGCGGATGGGGGACGAGCCGATGAACGCGCAGACTTCGATGGGCGCGCCTACGACCTGCATTGCTTCCGCTGCGGGGGCAATGTCAGAGACGAGGGTACGACAGGCCACGTTCGGTGTAATGTTCAGATCGGCCATCTCCCGGCAGAGGGCCAGGATCTGGCTGCGGGCCTTTTCGCTGGCACCCGGCAGGCCAATGTTTGCTGTGTGGATCCCCAAGCTTTCCATCAAGTGGATCAGGGCAATCTTGTCGTCCAGCCTGGGGTCAATGGCTGAAGGGCTCTGCAATCCATCGCGTAGGGTTTCGTCGTCGAGCTGGACCTCGAACCCGGGAGCGGGATCAATGTTCCAGTCATGAATCAGGTTGTCCTTCTTGGTGGTCATGATCGCTCGGGAGTCGTTGTTGGCGCTAAATGTTCGAACCGGGCCCAGTTCGGATGCCGCTGGCATTATCCACCAAGTCGTACCCCTTGGGTTTGGCCTGAACAGCCGCCCAAGGGCGATACCACGTCCGCTGGTCTTGAAGCGGATGACCCTCGTTCTTCATCATCCCGGAATCAAGCGGGCGGGGGGCCAAAAAAAATGCTCCCAGCCCGTAGACTGCTCCAAGCATGCTGCATCGTCGAGTCTTGAAGTTTGGAGGAGCCGCCCTGGCCGATGGTCCGGGGGTTGAGCGCGTGGCAGACATCATTGCCGGACATGATGGCCCGCCGCCGGTGGTGATTGTCAGTGCCCACCAGGGGGTTACTGACCTGCTTGAAATAGTTGCTTGGGCTGCTGTCAGGGGCAGCCTCGAGGCGGATCGCGTGCGCATCCGGCACCGTACTCTTCTGGCTCAACTTGGTTTGCCCAGTGAGCTCCTGGATCGGTTCTGGCGCGAGCTCCTGCACTTGCTTTCGCATTTGCAGAGTCAAGGGTCCTTGCGGCCCCAGGACTTGGACCTGGCCTGGTCATTTGGCGAGCGATCCAGCGCGCGCATTGTTGCTCACCTGCTGCGGTCCCGGGGAATTGAGGCAACGCCTGTGGATGCTTGGGATCTGGGCTTCTTGACCGATTCCCTGCACGGACAAGCGCGTCCTTTGGAGGGTATCACTGATTCAATCCGCGGGGCTCTTGCAGAAATTCCTGGAGTGGCGGTCGTGACTGGATTTTTGGCCAAGGATCCGGCTGGTCGACTGACGACACTGGGTCGTAACGGGTCAGACCTGACCGCGTCATGTGTTGCGGAAGCCATCAGCGCTCCCGAGATTCAGTTTTGGAAGACAGTCAGTGGCATCATGACTGCCGACCCCTCAAGGGTTTCAAGCGCGCGCTTGATTTCTCAGCTGGGTTATGGAGAGGCAGCAGAGTTGGCTTTCCATGGGGCACAGGTCTTGCATCCTGCTGCGGTGGCTCCAGCTGTGCGTGCGCGGGTTGCAGTGACCGTTCGCAATGTGGCGAATCCTGATGCGCCGGGAACACGATTGGTGGCGGGCATCCGCCGAAATGGGCCTGTGGCCGTGGGCTCGCGCGCGGATCTCGTCCATCTGGAATGTGTGGTTTCTGCACCAGAGGCCCGGGGTTTGGGAGCTGCGGAGTTTTTTGCTGCTTTGGAAGAACGCCGCCTCTCGCCGACGATTTTGACTTCATCGGGCGATACTTTGGGGGCCTTCGTCCCCGCTGCTCCAGGCATTGAAGAGCTAGAAGCTCTTTGGGGTGATCGCATGCGGATAACGCGCGATCTGGCAAGTGTGGCGTTGGTTGGCAAGGGAAATGGCCGCGATCGCAAGCTGGGTCAACAGGCCTATGATTTGCTCGACGGGGCTGGGATTGAAGTGCGTCATGCAGCAATCGGGGCGCGTACTCGCAGTCAAGCGTTCGTGGTGCATCAAACAGATCTCAGCTCTGCATTGGCCGTGCTACATGACTTGGTTGTGCCAGAATTGGGGGTTGGCGCCCAGAACCTCAGCTAGGCGGGGGTAACCTCCCGCCCCTCTCGATAGGATCCTTCCCATGGCGTTCTCCGACCAAGAGGAAAAAGGCCTGCGCGGTTTCCAGGAACTGCTCGGCACTTCATCCGCCCTGGCAGCACGGTATATGGAAGGGGTACATGCTGCGGACCGTGTCGAGTGGCTTCGCGTGACCCAACCAGAGGAGGCTTGGCGCGTCTTCTTGGAATTGACAGTTGAAGATCAGGCGGATGTACTCGAGCATGCGGAGGACGACTTACGTCGAACTCTGATTGCCAGGATGAGCGCTGGTGACTTGCGCCATGTGGTAGAGGAGCTGCCTTCTGACGAGGCGGTCGACCTATTGGCCGAGGCGGATGAGCATCTGGCCGAGGATGTACTTGCAGCGATTCCAGCGGAGACTGCACAGGAGCTGCGCGAGCTTGCGGTCTATGACCCTGATACGGCCGGCGGTTTGATGGCCACGGAATTTGTAACTGTGGGTCCCACCGAACACATTGGTGATGCGGTCAAGGCGATTCGCAAGCAAGGCGAAGACGCTGAAGAGGAACTCGCCGTTTTCGTTGTCAATGACGAGGGACAGCCCCTTGGATTCTTGACGGACCGCATCCTGCTTAGTCAACCGATCCACACGCCAGTGGAAGAAGCCATGGTTGTGCCCGTTACGATCGACGTGCTCGCGGATCAGGAGGACGTTGGCCGCCTGGTTGAGAAGTATGGTCTCATCAGCCTTGGAGTGGTGGACTCAGCGGGCCTCTTGATCGGAGTGATTTCTGCGGAAGATGCTACCGAAGCCCGTGCCGAAGAGGCAGAGGAAGATCTGCTACGGCTGGTTGGCGCTAGTACGGATTCTCTGCACGGACGACCATCCGTTGCTCATCAAGTACGCAGTCGTTTGCCCTTGATGGGTATTACGGTGCTTTCCGGCTTGCTCAGCGCCAAGATCTTGCGCATGTTCTTGGGAGATGCTGAGGGAGGTGCGGGACCCAGCGACATTCTGCGCTATCTGCCCTTGATCATGGGCCTGGCTGGAAATGTGGGCGTGCAGTCCAGTACCGTCTTGGTGCGTGCCATGGCCTTGGGAGAGCTAGAGGGTGCTCGACAAAGATCCATGTTGCGTAGTGAGACTTCGGTTGGGCTTGCAATGGGCGTTATCTGCGGCTTCGTTATTACCTTGGTGGTGACATGGCTTGAGCCTGGCCAATTGGGCTTGGTGGTGGGCCTTGCCACTCTGATTGCTATAGCGTTTTCGGCAACCTTGGGCACCAGTGTGCCCGTCGCCTGTCAGAGATTTGGAATCGACCCTGCCATCGTTGCGGGCCCCTTCTTGATTTGCCTGTCGGATATTGCGGGTTCGGTCATGTTTGTACTGGTGGCCAAGGGCCTCCTGGACTTATGACGCGCATCAGGCGGGCGCTTTGGCTGGCGGCTGGTGTGCTGCTGGTAGTGGTGATTTTTCAAGCCTATGTGGGTGGAATCTACCCGGTAGCTTCCTCCTCCATGGCCCCAACGCTCTTGCCCGGCGATCAGGTCTTGGTTCTTTACAATGCCGCGATTCCTGGGCGAGGTGAGGTAGTGGTGGTGCACGGCGCAGAACCAAATCCGTTGGTCAAGCGTGTGGCGGCCCTGCCCGGGGAGGAGCTTGCTATCACACCGGATGGGGACCTGTTGGTCAATCGGAGCTACCTGCCAAGGGGTTCTCGTGGTCTGCCCCCAGCCTTGATTGTCGATACCCAACGCAGCTCTTTTGAGCAGCATTTCACCTGGCCCAATTCAGCACCGATCAGTGAAGGTTCCAGCCAGACGATAGTGCTCAATGGTCTAGATGCGCTCAGGCCAGGTCAGCAAGCCACACTGTTGCTGCGTAACGGGGTTCATGATGGCTACCTTGATGCTCTGGGTGAGGTGCGCTTTGGCGAGCAAGCCGTTGGGGATGCTCGGGTTTCGGCACGACTTGAGCTCTTGGATGAGCGCGGACAGCTGCTTGTTCGGCTTAGCGATCAAGGGGACATCTTTGAGGTGCGAGTTGATTGGCGACGGGGAGAGGTGAGCCAAGGAACTCTCAGTCGGTTGACAGTCAAAGGCGGCGCCATTGAAGTTCGTGAGTCCGAGCCCTTTCAGTTGGAATTGTCATCCGACCTGCTTTGCCTAACCTTGGACAATTTCGACAACGAAGTCAGGCTAATGACAGATGGGCGGCTGGTCGCAAGCTTCAGTTATTCCAAAGCCTCGCGCCAGAGCGCTGATCCTATTGAGCATCGCTTGAGCCTAGGTATTCTTGGTGCGCGTTTGCGGATTGATCGTTTTCGAATCTGGCGAGACTTGCACTACACCTCCCGCGGTCGTTTTGGCGTTGATCATGCAGTGCGGTTGGAGCCCGATGAGTTGTTCCTGCTTGGAGACAATTCTGATCATTCCACCGACAGCCGTGAGTACGGGCCGGTCAAGATCGAGCGATTGATAGGACGCGCGGCTTGGATTGTCTGGCCTCCGTCTCGAATGGGGAGGGTCGTAGTGCATTCAGAGGCCGTAGGGGGGGGCTGTGAGCAGTGATCCGGGTGCCTGGGTTGCGGTTTAGGCAGAACCAGGGGGCCCACAGGGGGTTCACTAGGGCTACGTGGTAGAAGCTGCACAACAACCATCCGAGGGTCCCGACGAGGGTGCCCGGCTGATGCTCGCCTGGCAGGCGGGGGATGCCCCAGCCTTTGACGCTTTGGTGCGTCTGCATGCGGACCGTGTGCATGCCCTACTGGTGCGCTTCTTGGGTCCTCACGCACCATTGGATGATCTGGTCCAAGAGGTGTTCTTGCGGGTGATTCGATCCAAGGAGAATTATCAGCCCAGTGCACGTTTCACAACTTGGCTCTTCAGAATTGTCTACAACCTCAGCATCAACCACACTCAGCGGCGGCAACCCCAAGCCTTGTCCATGGATGGTGGTCTAGAGGAAGAAGGTGGTATCGAAGTGCGAGACGAGGTGGTTGCAGACCCTTCAGATTCTCTTCAGCGGGAGGATATCGTTCGCGCTGTCCGCCTGGCGATTGAATCCCTGCCCGAGCGACAGCGTATGGCACTGGTGCTCGCTAAATACGAAGAACAATCATACAGCGAAATAGGCGAGGTCCTCGACATGACTGAGAAAGCGGTCAAGTCCCTCGTTCATCGTGCGCGTGAAAACCTGCGCGGAATTCTAGCCCCTCTTCTGACAGAGGAACTCCTATGACTGCCCCCCCCCAAATGACTCCCTGCAACCAGTTTCAATTGACGCTCTTGCGGCGCTTGAGCGAAGGTACTCTTGCTTTCCTGAATGAGCAGGACCAGGCACATGTGACAGCCTGTTCTGCATGCCGCAACATGCTAGAAGAAGAGCAGGCTCTTGAGAGTCTGATGAGCAATGACCAGTTGTCTGTCCTTTCTGAAGCTTCGGTTGATCGTTTGGTCAAGCGTCTGCATGTTCGCTTGGACACGGCGATTTGGAAGTTGTTGGAACGTGATGTGGTTCCGACTCCTCCTCCAGATCTCGGAGATCGGATTCTGGCGCGTCTCCGAGATGATGCGGAACTCGTTCCGAAGGAGATTCCTCAACCTCAATTCAATCAATGGTTGCGGGCCACGCTGGCCGTGGCTGCGGCGGTTCTGGTGTTTTGGTTTGCGCCCTGGACGCAGGAGCCTCATGTTTCCCCCGAGGCGCTTTCTTCCGAAATCCTGCTGGAGGACCTGTCAGCTGCTGACGCGGAACTCCTGGATTGGTTGGATGTCCTGGAGCAGTGGGAGACCTTGCGTGGGATGGAAGCCCTTGAGGCAGATACGCTGGCAACTTTGGACGCGGGAGAGTTGTTGTTGCTGAATCTTGGGGAGGCGAACTAGGTCATGTTCTTTGGTCGTTTGATTGCTGTTGTCCCTCTGCTGGTTCCGGCGGGTTTGTTGATTTCTGATAGCACTGGCCTTGGAGATAATCCCAAGGAGGAGCGCTTGATTCAGGTTGCCAAACGCTGGAACTCCATGTCCCCGGAGCGCCGTCTTGAGTTGCGTAAGCGTTTCAGCGAGTTGCAAGAACTTGAGCCCGCTGAGCGCTCTCATATGCGCCGTTTGGTTGAGCGGCTGAAGAGTATTGAAAGTGGAATGGAATTGACACTTGATGAGAGCGCAAGCAAGCGTCTGGCTGGACTCGATCACGAAAAACGCGTCAAGGTCTTGCGGGAAATGGTTGCGGCAGAGGCTTCGTCGGAGGCTCAAGCCCTCTTGCATCGTCTGCCTCAAGCGGTACGCAAGAGCATACCGGACTTGCCATCGAATGAGCGTCGTGCACTGTTGACCAAGACACGGAAGTCACGTCTTGGTCGCCTTCTGAATGCAGTCTCCGAAAATCCGAAACGCCTCGGGTTCAGTAAGCGTGAAGCTGCCAGATTGCTCAATTTAGATGAGGGCGCCCGCCGGGAGGCACTTCTACTTGCGCTCAAGGTGAGGGCCCTCAAGGTGCTGGATGCCCAGAAGGGGCCCCGTAAGGTTGGGTATCGCAAGCGCCAGCGTTTTGAGCATTTGGATCCGGAGAGCTTTGCCCGGGCATTCATGCGCTACTCGCGAGACCATCCCAGCGCTCTCCATGAGGTCATCCCTGGTATGGCCGAGGCCACTTCTGTCACAGCCCTGCTGCGTCGAGCTATTGACCCGCGCGCAGAGGAGTATCTGGAGTTTGCGGATGATGACCCGGTCATGCGCTTGCATAAAGTGCAGTATCGCCAACGCAATCGTGTCATGCGGGTCTTGCGTAGAGAGCACCTCGTGTCTCCAAAGCGGTTGTCCGAGCTTGAGGATGCACCCGACGGGGAGGTGTTGCGAGAAGCTACCCGGCTATTGGCCGGACGCTTGTTGACCAGGGACTGAATAGGGACCCTCTTGAGGGCCGGGCTGGCATTACCCTGTCTCGGGTGCAGAACGAGATCCAGCTTCCCCCCTTAGCCAACGTGCCGGTTGTGTGTATTGAGGATGTTCTTGAGCAGCCTACGCACGGATTGGTGATTGATCTGCGTTCGCCAGGTGAGTACGCCCATGATCATGTGCCTGGCGCATTGAATGTTCCGCTCTTGGATGATGCGGGCCGTGCATTGGTGGGGTTTGCCTACACTCAAGAGTCTCCTGGTGCGGGATTTCAACACGGGCA
This sequence comes from Planctomycetota bacterium, assembly GCA_014238415.1. GTDB lineage: Bacteria > Planctomycetota > UBA1135 > UBA1135. The sequence continues at coordinate 239,303 of JABABA010000002.1, forward strand.
GGCCTTGATCGAGGCGCGCATTGCAGAACTGGTGCGAGAGGTCGCGGAGTTGGCGGGCTGGGATGCGCCGGAACTTGATCCTGTTCGGGTTGTCCGTGCCGCGACCCAGGCGGGTCTGGAGAAGCTCGATGATCTCGTGGCACCTCAACCATCCAGTTCCCTACAGCAAGGCGCTGTTGTGTTGCACTGCTGGCGTGGTGGCTTGCGATCTCGTTCAGTTGTTGGGCTGCTGCGTGCCATGGGTCTCGATCGTGCGGTCGGTCTACATGGTGGCTACAAGGCCTATCGCAGCCTTGTGATCGAAGAGCTTGAACAGTGGAGCTCCAGACAAACTTATGTTCTGCGCGGCCTGACCGGCGTGGGCAAGACTCTGGTGTTGCGCGAGATAGAACGCCTGCGGCCAGGCTGGACACTTGACCTGGAAGGCTGCGCGGGCCACCGCTCCAGCCTGTTGGGCATGGTTGGGCTGAACCCAGTCAGTCAAAAGGAATTCGAGAGCCGCGTGGCCACTTGTCTGCGCCATCGCCCCGTAGGTCCGTTGGTGCTGGAGGGTGAGAGCCGCAGGGTGGGAGATGCTGTGATCCCTGAACAGGTCTGGGTAGCGCTTGACGGGGGCGGGAACGTGCTGCTGCGTGCCGACATACCCCGCCGCATCGAAGTTCTGGCCACTGATTATCTTGCTCAACCAAAAGCCTTGCCCAAGCTGCGTGACCAATTGATCAAGGTGGAAGAGCGTATGCATGGCGCCCCTGACTTGCCTGGGTTGTTGGATGCGGGGCGCATTGATGAACTGGTGAAAACACTTCTTACAGACTACTACGATCCCCTCTACCTTCATTCTGAAGTGGGGCGGTCTTATGCTTGTGAAATCGACGCTTCCGATGTCAGTCGAGCTGCACTTGACGTGGTTGATTGGATTGAGGGCATGGCTGAGATCAAGACCGCTGGAGCAATTCATGGTTGAAACAGCAGCACTTCCCAAATGGTTATGGATCCCACGCTTGATCGCGGCGGTGATCATTGGGCAAACCCTTTATTTCAAGTTCACCGGTGCGGAGCTGCCCGTACAGATTTTTGAGACTTTGGGGGCCGAGCCCGAGGGGCGTATCGGCACGGCGGTGCTGGAGCTTATTGCCGTCATCCTGCTCATCATTCGTCCGGGGCTAGGTGGGGCTTTGGCCGCGGCGTTGATGGTTGGGGCAATTGGCGCACACCTCGGCCCTCTGGGCATCGAGGTCGACGGGGACAGCACCCTTTTCATCATGGCGCTTGTTGCTCTTCTGTCAAGTTGCCTGGTGGCCTGGGTGGATCGAAGAACTGTGCCTTTGTTGTGCAAGGTATGAAGCTAGAGCAATTCTCATGCGGTCAGTTGGTTTGCACTATCTGACCCTGGCGTCCTTGGCCCTGCTTCAGGGTTGATGGTGCTCATGGGGGCTATCTGAAGTCGTATCCTCTGCTCTGTCATGTCCAATCAAACCACTCAACAGGCGCCGCCTGTCGCCAAGCACCGTAGAGACTATTCCCCAGCGCCCTTCGCTTTCCGGTCGGTGGACTTACATTTTGAGCTGGACGAGAACGAGACCTTGGTCCACTCGACCATTGCCGTAGAACGGGTAGGGGCACCCGGAGCCAGTCTTGAATTGGTGGGGGAGAATCTCGAAACCCTTGGGGTTTGGATCGACGATCAGGAACTCACAAGCGCGGATTACACGATCAACGATGATTGTCTGATATTTGGGCGAGTTCCCGATGCATTCGTTCTGAGGATGAGTGTGCGTGTCCATCCAGAGACAAACACCAGTTGCTCAGGCCTTTATCGCGCAAGTGATATTTTTTGTACCCAATGTGAGGCTGAGGGTTTTCGACGCATCACCTGGTTTCAGGACCGGCCAGATGTGATGGCTGTTTATTCTGTGACCATTGACGCCAGGCCTGAACTTGCTCCGGTGATGCTCTCCAATGGCAACAAGGTAGCTGAGGAGGTGCTTTCAGACGGGCGCCATCGTGTTCGCTGGGAAGATCCATTCCCCAAGCCGAGTTATCTGTTCGCGCTGGTAGCAGGGGATCTTGCTTGTCATGCGGGCACCTTCACAACAGCCTCCGGGCGAGAGGTGGCGTTGGAAATCTGGGTCGAACCGCGCAACATAGACGCCTGTGACCATGCGCTGCAGAGCCTGAAGGACTCCATGAAGTGGGATGAGGAGACCTTTGGTTTGGAGTACGACCTGGACATCTACATGATCGTCGCTGTTGGGGATTTCAATATGGGCGCCATGGAGAACAAGGGGCTCAACGTATTCAACTCCAAGTTTGTGCTGGCCAGGCCAGAAACAGCTACGGATAACGAGTACGAGGGCGTGCAGGCGGTCATCGGTCACGAGTATTTCCATAACTGGACCGGTAATCGGGTGACTTGCAAGGATTGGTTCCAACTGACCTTGAAGGAGGGGTTGACTGTTTATCGCGACCGTAGATTCACGTCGGATATGACGTCTGAGCCGGTCAAGCGCATCAGCGATGTGAGGCAGTTACGCAGTCGTCAGTTTCCTGAAGACGCGGGCCCCCTCTCCCATCCGATTCGGCCTGAGTCCTATGTTGCCATGGACAACTTCTACACCGCTACCGTATATGAGAAGGGCGCTGAGGTAGTGGCTATGTACGCCACGATCCTGGGAAGAGATGGATTCCGGAAGGGCATGGACTTGTACTTTGAGCGTCACGACGGCATGGCAGTGAGCTGCGATGACTTTCGGGCAGCTATGGCGGATGCCAATGGACGCGACCTCAGCCAATTCGAGCAGTGGTACTTGCAGTCAGGTACTCCGCGCTTGACCGTTGATGAAAATTGGGATGAGCAGCAGGGGCAGTTCACCCTGACTCTGGAGCAGGCGCCTGGCGCAAGTGCGCCTGAGGATTCTCCGCCTCTACACATGCCCGTGCGCGTGGGCTTGTTGGGCCCCGATGGGCAGGACTTGCCCTTGGTCTTGGCTGGTTGCGAGGAGGGCTCCACAGAACACGTGCTGGAACTCACCACAAAGACTGCGTCATTCACTTTTTCAGGTCTCAGCGCGAGGCCGGTGGCCAGCGTTCTGCGTGGCTTCTCTGCGCCGGTGATTCTGAATCATGAGCGGCAGTCCGGGGACCTGGAGTTCTTGTTGGCTAATGACTGTGATCCGTTCAATCGCTGGGAAGCGTGTCAGACCCTGGCGCGTACATTGATCCTAGGCTTGGTGGATGACCTCGCAGCAGGTCGTCCGTTGTCTCTCGATCCGAATTTCGTCAGCGCATTCAAATCGGTGGTCACGGACCCCAACCTTGACGGTTCCATACGTTCCCTGATGCTAACGATGCCCGTGGAAGAGGAACTGGCCCAGTTCATGGACGTGATCGATCCAGATGCCCTGTTCGTCGCGCGGAATTTTGTGCGGGAGGCAGTGGGCAAGGCCCTGCTCGCGGAATTTCAAGCTCTTCACCAGGCCAACAGGCCAAGCGGTCCCTATCAAGCCAACGCTCGAGAGATCGGCCGCCGGCGTGCTCAGCACGCAGCCTTGGCTTATATCGTCGCCGCAGGCGAAGGAGAGACTCTTGCCCTCCAGGACTTTGAAGCTGCCGACAACATGAGTGACTCGGCTGCTGCCTTTTGGTGTTTGGTGCAGGTGGATTGTCCTGCCAGGAAGACTGCTCTTGAAGCCTTCTACAAGCGGTGGAAGGACGATCCTTTGGTGCTGGACAAGTGGTTCATGCTTCAGGCCACCTGCCGTTTGCCTCTAGGAGCCAAGAGGGCCGCGAGCTTGGTTCAGCACCCTGCTTTTGACATTTCCAAACCCAACCGGGTCCGATCCGTGCTGCACGCGTTTGCCATTGGCGATCAAACCGGATTCAATGTGATCACAGGGGACGGCTACCGTTTCGTTGCCCAGCACCTGATTGAACTTGATCGAATCAATCCCCAGGTTGCGTCTCGCCTGGCTGGAGCCTACTCCAACTGGCGCCGGTTTGACGCCACCCGACAGAGGATTGTCCAGGAGGTGCTCAAGGGGGTGCTTGACTCCAAGCCCTCTTATAATGTGCGCGAGGTGGTGGAGCGAATGCTGGGGGATTGAATGGGTGCTCGCACCCACTCTCGCTCCCCCAGCACAAAGCCCTCGCTACCTGTCGGCTTTCAGAAGAATTCTCGCAGTCTTCTCATCAGGGCGTCGTGACTTTTGCTTTCAATTCGTAAGCAACCAGTTCACCGACATTGGCTGTGGCCAGGCCTTTGATTTCAACTTCCAACGCTTCCCCTGGCGCAAGAGCGTTGAATGCTGAGAAGAATTGAGCTTCCGAAAGCACATCGCCGTCGAAGACACAAACGGGGTCCAGCAGGACCGCCAGGGAGCCGCCGGTCAGGTTACCGCCGAAGGGATCCTTGATGATTGCGCCGGTCACGGTGAAGGAAGAGGCCAGCTCGTCGATAGTGGCGACCAGGGCATCCTTGAGTTTGCCCGGTTCAACTTCGGCCTTTACCGACGAAATGGTCGGTGAGCCCGGGTCCCCTGAGATAGAGCCTTCGATTTCGATTTCAAGACCTGGCAGCAAAGTTACTCCGGTCAGGTCAGGCCCGTTCTCGGTATCGAGGGCAAGGCCACTGACGCTGAGGTCCACGATGACCGAGATAGAATCAGAAGACACCTGTCCCGAAAGCACAGCTGGATCTAGAAGGATCAGGTTGACGGTCAGGTTATTGGGCAGCCCGCTTACATCAGTAATGGTTCCCTCAAACTGTGGATAGGCATTCTCTATTTCGACTTTGTCTGCGGGGAATGGCGTAGAGAGGAACTCGGCAAACTCTACTTTCACCTCTTGACCAAGGGCCAGAAGGCTTGAGTCATTCAAGAGCACATCTTCAGAGAAGAACCTTGTGCTGGCGTCGAAGGTTACGGTGATTGTGGTGCTGCCGGCCAGAATTGGTGTGGCGGTGGCCTCTGCCCCTTCGATCTCGCGAATGGTCAGATCAAAACTCACGCCGGGTACAAGCGCTGCGATCAGACCCTCGATCTTGACCTTCGAGCCCGCTGTTGCACCTGCGTTTTGATCTTCAATTTCGACCTTGGTGGCGGCCACTACTCGGTTGGCACCCAACTGGCCGTGAACTTCAACAGAGGTCTGTCCAACATTCATAGCCGCGAACAAGCTTATGATGGAATCAAACGGTAGCCCGTTCTCTTGGAAGACTAGCGTGGCGGGGTTGACCGTCACGGTTACGGGGCCCAGGGGCAAAATGTAGTCGTCGTCTACAAAGGCATCCATGACAAAGGCCAGATTGGCAGGATCGAAGGCTGTGATTACTCCTTTGATCTCATCGATATCCGTGGCCAGCTGGCCATTTCCCGCCAAGGCTGTGCCGACCGGGTCGAAGTTCAATGGTGGATTGGCTATTTCGCCGCTGAGGGAGTCTTCCAGATTCAGATCTATTTCGAAACGGTGATATGCGCTTCCATCCACGGTCTGTGGAGCGGGAAAGGTCACCAGCAGTTCGTCAGTCGTCGCAACTACAGCTACATCGTTGCCGTCGTTTGCGCGGGCGGTGTAGGAGCCAGGCTGGAAGACTAGACGCAATCCAGAGAACGTCCCTTGGGGAACTGATTCGAGGCTGGAGAGCCAACCCAAAGTCCCTTGAAGGCCAAGGAATTCCACATCCACAGGGGCTGGTAGCAAGTTGACGGTGGACCCTCCTCCCATGAGCTCCAAGTGCAGTTCTGTAACAGTTCCCTGGAAGGCTAGCAGGCCCGGGATCGGTGCGTCTTGGACCAGGAAATCGCCCGATCCCGCACCGGCACCGAGGTTGCTGCCTCCAGGACCCTCAGCATCGCCTCCGCAGGCGGTGCAGGCCAGGGCGAGAAATACAGTCCGGGTCAAGGTCTTGCCTCGTTTGTTCCCGACTTCGGACGTTGGCTTGTGGTTGTTCATATTGATCAAGTTGCTAATTGGGAGAGCCCTCAGGGGCGTCTCAAATCCTGTCAGCACAATTCAGTTCGGTCCTTATCGTTCGATAGCGCCCTGTCCCTTGAACCTCTATTCGAGACCCTGAATCTTGGTCATCGCAGGTTGCAAATCTGGGGCAGACCGCATACATTGCCTGACTCAAAGGAGACCCTCCAAAGTGTCCAATCGGGCGCTCTGGCTTTCCCTCTACGACCCAACCCTGCTCAATCAGAATGTGTGGCTTTATCGGTATCTTTGGTCCTGATGGTGTTGATGTGGCGCCTGAGATCTATGAAGGCCTTTTGGCGGTGCAACATCGTGGGCAGGACGCTGCGGGGATGATCACTTACACAGATCGTTTCAACTTGCGCAAGGCTCATGGGCTGGTGGCAGAGGTGTTCGCTGAGAGTGACATGAATGACTTGCGGGGCCATTTGGGTGTGGGGCATGTGCGCTACCCAACAGTTGGTGAGAACCGCAACGAGGACGCGCAGCCTTTTCATCACACCTATCCTCTGGGCACCGCAATGGTCCACAATGGGAACGTGACCAATCTCGCCGAGTTGCGCGACAAGTTGTTTGTGCGCGGGGGGACGCGTCTCAACTCAACCTGTGATCTGGAGGTCATCCTCTATGTATTTCAGCAGGGCCTCGCCGAGCGGTTCGCTGAGAAGAATGGTGCATTGGATGTTGAGGATGTGTTCTACGCGGTCAGCAGGGTTCACGAGACTGTCAAGGGTGCCTACTCTGTGTGCGCCCTCGTGGCAGACCTGGGCATGGTGGCTTTTCGGGATCCTTTTGGAATCAAGCCCATTTGCTTTGGCGAGAAGACCGACGAGCGTGGTCGTTGGTTTGCCTGCGCATCGGAGAGCGTTGTGCTTGATGTCAATGGTTATAGGCGCACCATTGACATTGGTCCTGGAGAGGCGGTTTTCATTTCCCAGGACCGGGGTCTGACCCATCGTCAGATCACCAAGGAGAAACACACGCCCTGTATCTTCGAATGGGTTTATTTCTCTAGGCCTGACTCGTTTCTGGATGATGTTTCGGTGTACAAGACCCGGCGGCGTTTCGGCAAGGCTCTGGGCAAGCAATGGAAGGCCCTTGGGAATCCTATTCCTGATGTGGTGATCCCCGTGCCAGATTCGTCACGCGACGCAGCCATGGCGGTGGCCAGCGAACTGAAACTGCGATATCGCGAGGGATTGGTGAAGAATCGCTATATCGGCCGCACGTTCATAATGCCCGATCAGGTCAGCCGCAGCTCTTCGATCCGTCGCAAGTTGAATGTGATTCCACTTGAGTTCCGGGGTAAGGATGTCCTGTTGGTGGACGATTCTATCGTGCGCGGCAACACCTCTCGCCGAATCGTGCAAATGGCCCGGGCGGCAGGTGCACGGCGGGTCTACTTTGCCGTGACCAGCCCTCCCTTGGTCGCTCCCTGTCCCTATGGGGTCGACATGGCCAGCAAGACTGAATTTGTGGCTGATGGGCGTAGCGTTTCGGAGGTCGCCAAGTTCTTGGATGTGGACTGTCTGGTCTACCTCGATAGGGAAGCAATGAACCAAGCGGCTCGTAAGGGGAATCCCTGCCTTGAGCATTTCTGCAACGCTTGTTTCACTGGTGAGTACCCGACTCCGGATGTGACCCTTGAACGGCTCAGGGTGATTGAAGACGAACGGGGCAGCCAACGCTCGAATCCAGCCACTTGCTAGGGCTGCAGAGTCTCTTGAGTCAACAGGAGACATGGTCGTCTTGATCTGCTGCCTAGAAGCTTGCGCACTCGAAGGGTAGACTCGAACCCATGCGTGTGCTTGTCACCTCACCCGTCTTTCCTCCGGACCTGGGTGGGCCTGCAGTCTATGTGCCCAGTTTGGCGCGCTTTCTGTTAGATCGAGGGCATGACGTGCGTGTTGTGGCTTTTTGTTCTGATCCTGAACCCAAGGGACACCCTTTTCCGGTTCAAGCGATCAGTCGTGGATCTTTGCCTGTGCGCTATCTGCGTGCCTTTTTCACAGTGCTCAAGGCCGCTGGTTGGGCAGATGTGGTTTATGTGAACGAGCACTTGGCCTTCTTGCATGTATTGGCCGCCAAGCTGCGGCGAAAGCCGGTCGTGATCCGCATCATGGTGGATGGAGCCTGGGAGATATCCCACCGCAAGGGTTGGTGTGGAACAGACAACATTGTTGAGTTTCAGGGGCACAAGTACGGTTGGCAGGTGCGTTCTGTGCGCTTCTTGCAGCGGCGCTGGTGGTCCTGGTGTACCGGAATCATCTCCTGCTCGGAATTTCTACGGCAGATCCTCTTGCAGCATCACGGTGTTGCTGCAGACAAGGTGCGCCGGATATTCAACGCCTACCACGGGCCAAAGGCAGAGGATGTGCCGCAGACCCGCGATGAAGCCAGAGCGGAGTTGGGCTGCGAGCTCGAGGGCAAGCTCGTGCTGACTATTTGTCGCTTGATGGGTTGGAAGCGGGTGGATCAATTGCTACACGCACTGGTCGAGCTGCCTGGTGACGTTCGTCTGGCAGTGGCCGGCGATGGGGATATGCGGCAAGAGTGGGAGGCCCTTGCCGATGATCTCGGCGTTGCCGACCGGGTGCGTTTTCTGGGAAACGTACCCCATTCCGAGATACCCATTTGGATCCGGGCGGCGGACGTGTTTGCGCTGGTCAGCGAGTACGAGGGCCTTTCCCACACCCTGTTGGAGGTTCAAGCCCTGGGAACACCGATGGTGGCCAGCGGCGTCTGCGGCAATCCAGAGGTGGTTGAGGACGGGGTCAATGGGCTTCTGGTCGATCCTCACGATGCCTCGGACGTGGCCCGGGCCCTGCAGCTGGTTTGCGCGGATCCCGTTTTGGGGGCTTCTTTTGTGGCTGAAGGCTTGAAGAAAGCGAGAGCCTTCACGCGGAGGGGGACCTTTGAGCAGGTCGAAGCCGTTCTTGAGGGCGCTACGAGGGGAAAAGGCCCCGGCGACCAGAAATAGTGGCCGGGGACTACCCCACAGCCTCGGAAATGGCCGATAGAATGACTTCCAGGAGTCTCGGCCCCTTTTCTATGGCCTAGGGACCTCTGGGCAAGAAACCTCCCCGGAACATCTGGTTGCCTTATGAAAGTTCTGTTTATCAACGAATACCTGCCCCAGGAGATGCTGGGGTTGATGTGGCTTTCGCGAGCGATCAAAGATGCTGGGCACGAAACCAAGGGGCTCTTCTTGCCTGACAAGGAGTGGATTGCGAAGGTCAAGGAGTACAACCCGGATGTCGTTGCATTTTCATCCACTACTGGTATGCAGCAGTACTTCACTGACCTCAACAAGAAGGTCAAGGATGAACTGCCCAACGTCTTCTCCATCATGGGCGGCGCGCACCCTACCTATGTGCCCGAGATCTTAGAGGAGACTCCCGAGTTGGACGCGATCTGTCGCGGCGAGGGAGAGGAGGCGGTGCCTGAGCTACTGAACTTGATGGCCGCTGGAGAGGATTACACCAAGGTTGAGAACATTTGGTTTAGAGACCGCGAAACCGGCGAGATCCTGGTGAACGGTCAACGCCCCCCGGCGCAGGATCTTGACGCTCTTGGTATTCCAGACCGTTCGGTGGTTTACGACGCTGGCGCAATATACAGAAATTCTGACCGCAAGGTTTTTGTGACTCAGCGCGGTTGTCCCATGAACTGCTCCTTCTGCTTTCACCATGCATTGAAGAAGAAGGTCTACACGTCAACCAATGCCAAGTATGTGCGTAAACGGTCCGTGGATCATGTGATCGCCGAAATCAAGCAGGTAAAGGAACAATACAATCTGAAGTTTGTGCACTTTCTTGATGACATCTTCAATCTCTCGGGCAAGTGGCTTGATGAGTTTTGCGAGAAGTATCCTAAGGAAGTCGGTCTGCCGTTTGACTGCATCTTGATGGCAAACATGACCAAGGAGCGGCACATAGTCAGCTTGAAGAAAGCGGGCTGCGTGTATGCGCGCGTGGCTTTTGAGGCTGCTAGCGATTACATTCGAAATGCAATCTTTCGCAAGAACACAACCCTGCAGCAACTCGAAGACTCAGCTGGCTGGATTAAGAAGCATGGCCTGCGCTTGGGTTCCTTGAACATGCTGGGTGGTCCAGGCGCGAGCTTGGAGGACGAATTTGACACGGTGCGGCTCAACATTCGTTGCAAGGTGGACCACCCCCTGGTCTCAATCATGCAGCCTTATCCGATGTTTGACATTGAGGACATGACCAAAGAGATGGGCTATGCGGTGGCTGCCTATGATGACTTCCCGGTCAAGTTCAATCGTACCAGCGCTATCGAGTACGACAACAAGCGTGAGATCGAAAACTTGCACAAGCTGTTCCCGATCCTGGTGCGGTATCCCTGGCTGATGCCTTTGGCTAAGCCGGCAATCAAGGTGCAATTTCTGTCCCCGGTCTATCTGGTCATGTACATGCTCTATAGTGAGTGGATGGTCAGCGAGCAGGCCAAGCTTTATGCCCATGCCCAGGGGTTGCGGGGTCCGCGCTACTGGACCTTCTTCGATTTCATGCGGCGAGTCACCACCAAGGGTATTCTGCGGACCTACGAAGCGATCTTTGGGCGGGTTGCCCGCCGCATGGCCCTGCGCCTGCAAATGGGCGATGAGCGCGTGATGGCGCACATGGACTGAGCCCAACGCCCTGCAAGGCGTTATCCTGCGGTGCATGAATGACAGCGGGATGCAGTATAGATGTGTGGGTAATTCCGGATTGGAGGTCAGCGCGATTTCGATCGGCGGCTGGCTGACGTTTGGGGGCTCGATTGAGGAGCGGACAACCTCCGATATTCTGGCCATGGCCGTTGAGGCTGGGGTGAACTTCGTGGATCTGGCGGATGCCTATGCGAGGGGCGCCGCAGAGGAGGCAGCGGGGCGAGCCCTTGCACATGTGCCACGGCACGAACTCGTGATTTCCAGCAAGTGCTTCTGGCCCCAAAGCGATGCACCCAATGACCACGGGCTTTCCCGCAAGCACATTCTGGAGAGTTGCGATCGCAGTCTGGGTCGGCTTGGCATGGATTATCTGGATCTTTTCTTCTGTCATCGAGAGGATCCGAAGGTGCCTTTGGTGGAGACCATTCGAGCCATGGACCATTTGGTCAATCAGGGCAAGGTTCTCTATTGGGGAACCTCTTGCTGGAGCGCTGACAGTTTGCAGCGGGCTCATGCGCTTTGCCGCGAACATGGCTGGCATGGGCCGATTGTGGAACAGCCGGAGTACAATCTATTGAATCGCGAGATCGAAGGGGGTGTGCAGTCCGCGGTACGCGAGAGCGGAATGGGCCTTGTGTGTTGGAGCCCCCTGGCAGGCGGTCTCTTGACCGGGAAGTATGATCGGGGCGTGCCAGCAGGCACAAGAGGGGCGGACACCAATTGGCTCAAGAAGCAATTGACCGATCAAGGTCGTGAGCGGTTATGTGCCTTTTCTGACTTGGCCAGCGCAGCGCAGCTCAAGCCCTCCCAGTTGGCCCTGGCCTGGATCTTGCATCAGGACTCCGTGGCTGCGGTCATTACGGGGGCAACGCGCGTGGAGCAGCTGCAAGAAAACCTGGGGGCCTTAGGCGTCAGTCTGGAACAGGACATGCTGACAGCACTTGATGAACTCTTCCCCCGGGTGAGTGTCTAGGTCCGGAGGAAGTCTGCGCCGCCTAGGGGCGTTTCTGGTGGGCCTGCTGGTTGCGTTGGTTGTGGCGGAAGTTGGTTTGACCCGGTGGTTTCCAATAGCTGGTCAGAACTATCGACTCGATCCGGACCTGTTGCACGATGCCCTTCCTGGGTCTCGTCGCCTTCAATTGATGCCCTCCGGTTCGGATCACCGGCGGGTGCTGGTCCAGATCAATTCCAGCGGTCTACGTGGACCTGAGCCGGATCCTGGTCACCGTCGGCCAAGAGTCTTGCTGCTGGGAGATAGCCTGGTTTTGGCGGGTAATTCACCTGAGGAAGAAACCCTGAGGGCTCAATTGGAGGTACTGCTTGGGGGTAGTGTTGAAGTCCTGAATGCAGGGCGCGAGAGCTACGGCCCGGACCAGACTCTCCTATGGTTCCAGCGCGAGGGGGCGGCCTTGGCCCCAGAACTGGTGATCATGGTTCTCTGTGCCCACAATGATTTGGGTGACCTGATGCGTAACAAGCTGTTTGGGCTTGGGCCCGATGGCTCTTTGGTCCGGCGTCGTCCTGACATCGGTGCGTCCTTGCAAGCTCGCTTTGTTCAGCGTGACGAGGCCGCTCGGTCCCCTGCCCTGCTGAGTTGGTGGCGAGGGACCATGGGCTCTCAAGAGCCTTCGTTGGCTGTGGATCCGGATCGATTGGTTGAGGCCTGGTATCTGGCCGCCCTCGAGCAGCACGAGGACTACATCAGTGGAGATTCGGTTGTCCGGGATCTTGAGCATGACACATGGGACGCTGATGTGGCACTTGTTGGGGATGTTGCGAGCGCCAATGACAAGGTTGCTCTGTTGACCGCCGTTCTCATGGAGTTGCAGGGGGCTTTGCAGGCTACAGGTTCAAGGGGTCTGGCCTTGGTCGTGCCTTCGGCGGTGGATCTTGACCCCAGCTATCCCATCCGTCCGGATTCTTCGAAGTGGAAGCAATATGATCCCGTGAGGCTTACGGCTCGGGTTGTAGCTGCGGCTGAAGCCGCCGGCTGGGATGCGGTTGACTTGACCCGAGATATGCATCGCGCAGGCCCTGAGGGCTTGTTTGTGGGGGGCGAAGACATCCACTGGAATGCTCGCGGCCAGTTGCTCGCGGCACAGGTCTTGGCTCCGAGGATTGAGATTGTCTTGGCGTCCAGGTAAGCCTCTTCTTACCCGTCCATAGCCAGGATGGTACGCCCGACAGGATTCGAACCTGTGACTTCTTGCTCCGGAGGCAAGCACTCTATCCAGCTGAGCTACGGGCGCCCAATGGGGGCAGGGAGGATACTTGGGACCCGAGTTTCGTCAAGGGCCAGCCCCCCGAAACCGCTTCTGGACCCCTCAAAGGGGGCTACAGGTGAAGATGAAGTTTTTGACTCAAATTCAACGCTTGACGGATGGCATGTCTTGGGCCCATCTTTACAGCCTACCTCTCAATATTTTCTCTCCTCTTCTCCTATGTCCGATTCCTCATTCGTTCGGAAGGTCCTGGCGCTGGTGATACCAGTTGCCCTTGTAGCAGTCGGTTTGATGATTGCGTTAGATGGGCCCTCTCGTCCTTCCTTAGCGGCGTTTCAATGGGATGCTCCTGATTTTGACGGTGATGGACTTTCGGATCGTATGGAGGTTGCGTTGGGGACCTCTCCTTGGGTGCGGGATACAGACGGGGACAATATTCCCGATGGGCTCGAGGTTGCACATCAGACTTCCCCTTGGAACGCGACGGACTTTCCGGATCATCAGGTTGCCCCCAACCAGGTGGGTATGTTTGCTCGTACCTCGGGCGGTGAGTTGCTGATCTCCATGGTGGTCTATCTAGAGGATGGTGATCTTGACTCCAAGACTCTGACTTTTGAGTTCCTGCGCGGCGGTTCCGTTGCGGTTGCTGATGGCACACGGCTGCTGGGCCTTGGTCACATGCAGAGCATGAACATTTCAGGGCATGATGCTCTGTTGACCTTTGATATTCCCGTGCCTCAATCATTCTTGGTGGCCTCAGGGAATCTCTCATTGGGGGCTACGATTGGTGTGGCGGGCAGTTTCTCACCGGACGCGAAATCAACAATTGACCTGGACGTCAGTTACTCACAAGGCCAGATGGTTCCCATGTACCGGCGAAATCCCAAGGTCATTCCGTATCTGCTGTTGACGGCATCGCAGGGCGGCAGTGCCAGTCTTGGCTCAGGGGACACCGTGCATCAGCCGCTTCCGGCGGGTGGCTCAGGTGACATGCCCTCTTCATGGTTGCCAGGCATGGTTTGCTATCAGAAGCTGGAGACGATCGGAGTCTCTTCTTCTGGCATGACCTTGATCAAGGAGGTTGTCGAGGCTTTCTGTGAGGATCAATGGACCAGTTGGTGCGATATGGATTGTCCTGGAACGGTGGGGCAGACCGTTGAGGTCCTCGATCCTGGAGCCCTATTGGGGGGGTAGTCTTCGTTTTGGCCTTCAAAAGGAACCTTGGAGCAATCTGGGCCGTCCAAATCAGTTGCCAATGAGCCGCCCTTTCATCGATGACCCGGACCAAGCGTTGGTCAGAGCCTGTCAAGAACAGGAGCCAGTTTGCCTTGAGGGCGCTTTCCGCGACTTGTATGAGGCTTACCGGGACCGCGTATACAACACCTGCTATCGGATTACGGGCAGTTCCACCGATGCGATGGATGCAGCCCAGGAGACCTTTGCAACGGTTTTTCGACGCATAGACGGCTTTCGCTTCGAGTCCCGTTTCTCCAGTTGGATTTACCGGGTTGCTGTCAACGCTTCGATTGACTTGCGTCGCAGGTCCTCCAGCCGGCCTTGGGTCTCCTTGGATCGTTTGCGGTCTCCCTTGAATGATGGTGCAGCCATCGATCCTGAAGATGAGGCAGTGGAAGCCCCGAGCGCGGTTGCGTCGCGCCATGAGCTTGAAAATGACATTCAGGAAGCAATTACGCGCCTGAGTCCTAAAATGAGGGCGATCACGGTCTTGCGCTACGTTGAGGGGCTTTCCTATGAAGAGATCTCAGAGTCCTTGGAGATTTCCTTGGGAACTGTAAAATCTAGGCTGTCTCGGGCCCATGGGGCGCTTGATCGGGAACTCACCCCGGTCCTAGACCGTCACTTACTCAACTGAGTTCATATTCCCACAGAGCGATCCCCATGCAATCCAACCCCCACATCCCGAGCCAACTACCAGAGCCCTGCTCTGAGTGGCTGGATGCTTGCATTGCAAGTTTGGGTTCTGGGTCGGTGGGGCCGGCGCCCTACGCCCGACACCTTCGTGGATGTCAAGCCTGTGCTGCTGCTCGTGCACGTTATGAAGTCCAGGCCCTGCAGCTCGGAGGCCTCCAACAGGTGGCGGCTCCCAGTGAACTGGACCGGTCGCTGAGAATTGCCCTTACTTCTGGCGGTCGTCAGGATCGCGCCTTGGCTGTCCTGCGCTCCTTGCCGCGACTTGAGGCTCCTCCTGCCCTCGAGCAGCACTTGGCTGAAGCCTGGTCTGACTCCTCTCTTGAGGATGGGGCGGTTTCTGCCCCCGCAGCTTTGGACGCAAGAGTGGACCAGAGTCTGCGCGCCCTGGCGGCCGAGCGAGCTCTGGCTCAATCGGCTAGAGACATGGCGGGCAGCGATTTTGAGGTTCAGGGTACTCACTCCGCTGGCCGTCATTGGAGGTGGTCCGTAGCAGGTCTCGTAGTTGCGGCGGCTCTCATGGTCTTGGTGACGAACCCTTGGATGGGGGGCAAAGAGCCAAGCTATTCATTCACAGTTGTGTACGGAGGCGACAGCAACCCTCTGCAGCCGCATCAACTCGCAATTCTCGCTTCGGTTACAGGCCGGCAGTGTTCTTCCCAAGAGGGAGGCTCACAATGAGATCAATTGTCGCATCAATCACCTTGATGGCCTCTGGCTTGCTGATCTCTGGCTGCAATCAGAGTTCTGATCAGTTGGATTCCCAGGGCGGCCTTCCTACCTTTGGCCCCGCTGCCGCAGGCGGGGGTGCTCAACAGCCCAGCGCTCCCTTGCTGGATGTGTTGATGTCCAAAGCAGAGTTTGTCTTGCATCAGGGGGTGCGCAAGGTGACTTTGATGGGCGAATTTGACCCGCTTGTGTTCACTGAAGAGGTTTCCTGCGACGGGAACGGTGGATTCTACCTTGAACCTTTGCAAGTGCTTTCGGGGCATCATGACCCGGCGCTCTTTCTGGTCTTGGAGTCCGGCCGCGCACCATTTGCCTTCCGTCACCGCGACTTCAGAGTCGACAATCCTAGCCGCTTTCAGGCCACCCATCTGATCAGCGAGCTGGGGCCAGGTCAGATCGCAGGAATCACCACCATTCGTTTGAAGGTGTGGAGACGCGAAGGCGGGGAATTCAATTGGGTAGTGGATGTGGATCCTCTGTCGGGCTTGATATTGGCCTCCGAGGAGTGGAGGGGCACTACTTTGTTGGCACGGGTTGAGTTTCTGTCCCTCGATCTGCAGCCGGATTTGACCGGTTTGCCCATTGGCGATCATCTCTTCGCTCGTACGGTTCTCGACCCCTCCGTCGATCTTGCCAATCAGTTGGGCTATAAAGTGCTGGTGCCCACCCTGCTGCCTCATGGTTTCCAAATGGAAGCGGCTTCTGTCGTTCTTCCCACACCAGGCGATCCAGCGGACAAGTGGATTCGCAGTGAGTATGGGGACGGACTTGGTCGGGTTGTGCTTCTTCAGCGCCGCCAAGACCTGTCTGAGCTCTATAACGGCGAGGCTTTGGGTGAAGTGCGTGTGGATCAAATCGGCGCATGGACGATCGTAACCGGCAGCTTGGATGCCCATGAGGTCATCCTGGCCGGCAAGGTCTCCCAGGTCAGCCTGCTAGAGATGCTGCAGTCGGCGCTCTAGGTATCCAGTTTTGGGGCGGATTCCAGCTGTAGGAGGCTCTGGGTGGGAATCCGATCTCAGATCGGGCTTGTGATTCGCTACTGCTGGTCGCCGGGTGTAGGCTTCTGGGGAACGCCCCTAGGCACCCTTATCTGCTCTTGCGACCATGAACGACAGGCCCTTTGACGAAGACGATCTGGAGTCCCCTGAGTATCGGGACCGACTGATGCGCAAGCTCAATGCTCTGATTGCGGTGCTTGAGGTGGCTACGGCCAAGGTTCGTAAGTCCCTTTCAGGGTCGGAGCCCGATACGGAGCGGCTAACCAAGATCCAGGCCAATCTCGCCAGCACCCTTGAAGTTTGTCAGAGAGCAAGGCGTGCTCTGGAGAGGCGAGAGGCACTGCCTGAAGGGCTTCCGGAGAACCTTGCGGCGGTTGTCAGGGTTTCCCGTTCAGAGGGATTGCCCCCTGGAGCGGACGCAGAGATGCTGTCTGCCGCTGAGAAGAGCCGTTTCGAGAAGCTCGGCCCCATCTCTGACCGGGATCTGCAGTCTGTGGATATGAATGAACTCGAGCGCCTGCTGCAGGCTGATGGGGGCGATGCTGGTGATCATCCCTTCCCCCCGTCTTGATCGGGTTGTACTGGGGCTCTAGCCGCACACAGCGTTGAGCGCTTCACGAACAAGGTCTTGGGCGTTCGTGCCCACGGCTTCGGCTTCGTAGCCCAACACAAGCCTGTGCCCGAGGCAGGCACCCACCATGGCTTCCAGGTCCTCCCTAGACGGCGCCAGTCTGCCCTGCAGTAGAGCCCGCGCTTTGGCGCTGAACAAGAGGGACTGGGCGCCCC
The DNA here is from genome assembly GCA_014238415.1 of Planctomycetota bacterium. Classification (GTDB taxonomy): domain Bacteria; phylum Planctomycetota; class UBA1135; order UBA1135. The sequence goes on from JABABA010000002.1 coordinate 256,615, forward strand.
TGGGGCTTGCTCCGTGTCGCACCAGGGCTTTGATTTCCGCTGGAGCCCTTGGGTCGTTGGGATGTGTGGCCAAGGTCGTCGCGGAGATAAGTGACCTCAGGTCATCTCCAACAGGCATCTGGCGTACCAATTCTTGAAGGCGTAACAGGTCTTTGTTGGTCAATTCCGCGGGGCCTGATTCCGCCTTGATATTTGTAGTGCTGCGGAGAATTTCGTCGAGGGTTTCTTGGTCGGGCATGTCCAGGAAGACCTTCATCATGAATCGATCGAGTTGGGCTTCAGGCAAGGGATAGGTTCCCTCCATCTCGATCGGGTTTTGCGTGGCCACAACCAAGAACGGCCTTTCCAAAGTGCGCGTTTCTCCGTGGACAGTGACCTGTTTTTCGGCCATTGCTTCCAGGAGGGCGCTTTGAGTGCGCGGTGTGGCGCGATTGATTTCATCGGCCAACAGGATCTGTGTGAATACCGGTCCCGGGAGGAATTCGAACCTCCGAGTGCCGTCATCTTCCATTTGCAGAATGCGTGCGCCCAGCACATCCCCCGGCATCAGGTCGGGAGTGCATTGAATGCGCCCGAAGGAGAGGTCGAGACCATCGGCCATGGCGCGCACTAGCGTGGTCTTGCCCAGGCCTGGTGCGCCTTCGAGCAGTACATGGCCATCGGCCAGCAAAGCAATCAGCATCTGGTCGAGCACTTCGCGTTGACCAAGCAGCTTCAAGTCCAGGTGGCTGCGCAGGGAGAACAGACGCCCCCGCAGATCCTGCAGTTCGGCTTCGAGGTGGTCGAGGTCAGTCATTGATGCCCGGGCTGGACCCTTAGAGTCCAGGGCCCGATATTGTGCCAGAACGGTGGGCAGCGAGGCAGGCAGGTCTGGCATGCTGGACAGGTCCGCGCCCGGAGGGCCTAGCAAACCCATGATTCGCCTCTTCCCAGTCTTTCTGCTGTGCGCCTGCGCTTCCGGGCCGACTCCTGCGGCGATCTGGACTAGGGACATGGCAACGGCCGTGCGTGAGGAGGACCAGTTAGCGCAGCTGCAGCTGTGGCGTGAGCGACATCAGGCGGCGGAGGGCTTGGATTCGGTGGCTTTGGTAGGACTGGGCAGAATCCTCCGGCGTACTGGTCAGCCTGAAGTTGCCGCACAGGTGCTTCGCGCTGGGGATCTACGTTTGGACGGTGCATCGGGCTCCGTGGCGCTCGAACTCGCGCGAACAGAGCAAGTGCTTGGGAGGCAGGAGCAGGCAGTGTTGATTCTCGAGCGGGTGGTGGTCTGTAGCGATCGACCCCTGGGGGCCTGGCTTGAACTCGCCCGAGCGCAGCTTCGAGCTGGTCAGGTAGCAAAGGCAGTGAAGGCTGCAACCAGCGCAGTGCGGGAGGAGCCCCACCGAGTAGACGCTTTGGATCTCTTGGTCTTGTGCGCCGCTCAAGGGGCTGATCCATTGATTGAATATGATGCACTTGTCCGACGCATGGGCTTGGGTGGTATGGATGTTCCTCACTTGCTTCGGTTGGCAGAGTTGGCTCATGGCCTGGGCGATCAGAGACCGCGCAGTCTTGAGCGGGCGACCTCTGCTTTAGAGCGCGCGATTGAAAGGGATCCTCAGTGTGCACGGGGTCATCGGATGCTTGGCAACATCGCCCTGTCGTTCCAAGACCACGGCCGTGCACTTGTCTGCTTCGAGCGAGCCGCAGAACTAGATCCAGGGAATCAAGCGCTCTTGTTCGAGTACGCAGATTGCCTGGTCATTGTCGGGCAAGAAGACCGAGCTGAGCAGATTCGGGAGCATGCGCAAAGCTTGCCCAACAGCGGTGATTGAGGGGCGTTCAAGTGAAGAGGCTTTTCATCACCTCGTCGAGCTTGGCTGAGAGTTCTTCAGCAAAGTCGTCCCCAAAATCCATGGCGATCACATCGATTTCCTCAAATGTGTAGCGACCGGTGGTACTGCTGTAGGGCACACCGTACTCCCACTTGTTGCCATCCGAGGCGTGGATGACGATTTCGATCTGGGCGTCACCCTCAACGGGTTCGACGGTGTATCGGACGGCCTCGTATTCGCTCATGATGCAGGGGTCCCGGTGGGGCAGGAAGGAATACCACGAGAGGGGAGGGGAAGCCACCATTCCGAGGGCGCAACGGGTCAATTCGAAGCTGAATCCTCATCTGGGGCCAATGGAGGGGCATGTGCAAGCTTCTCTTCGGCCGCCAATTCACTTGCCTGAAGCTCTTTTTGCTCCTCAACCGAGCGGGCCCGTTCCTCGTCACCGCGGGGATCTGCCGGGCGATTGCGCAGGCTCTCGATGCACTCATGGCGTCCATAGGTCAGGATCCGATCTCCTGCCTCCAGCACAGTCTTTGCTTCCGGTGTGCCGATCACGGCTCCTGACGAGCGTTGGATGCTGAGGACCAGGACACCCTCATCTGCGAGGCGTAATTCACGCAGGCTTTTTTCGGTCATTCAGCGATTGTGGTCCACATGGAGGTGAGCCACTGTGTATCCACGGTCAAATTCAAGCAACTCTTAGAAGTCGATCACGCGAGGATCTGGTAAGGAAGATGTCAAGCGCGAGATAAGCCGGTCGGATTCGGCGCGCACCCTGGGCAGCTGCCAGAGGCTGAGCAATATACCGGAGGTAATCAGCAACATGCCCATGAAGCGCATGACGCTACCATCGGAACTGCCAATTCCTACCACGATGGTGGACACGCTCACTGCGATTCCCGAGTAGCCACACCACATGAGCCAACGCACGATTCGTCGTCGTATGGGGTGGGTCACCACTGACTCTGCTTCCTTGGTAGTGAAGCCCACACCCATGAATGCACTTTGGGCTTGAAAGGAGGACGCCTCTCGCGAAAGGCCCGTGCGTTGCAGAGCCAAAGTTCCCGCACGTACAATGGTTGTTCCTACGAGCACTACGAGTCCATATACGATAATTGCTTCCATACGATCTAGCCTTGCGAAAGGGGGAGTCTTCGTCCAGTGTCACTTGTGTCAAGGCGAATTTCCTCCCCCGCTGCAACCGTACCTTCTTGTAGAACCCGACATAGAAAACCGCTGCGGCCAATCAATAGATCTGGAAATCGTGGATCCAGTTGCTGCAAGGTGACACAGGGCTCGCGGATGTCAAAGATCTCCAACTTGACCCCTCCACTTAGGAGCAGGTGATCACCAGGGCGCAGGGCTTTGTAATCAAGGTCTTCTGTCAGGAGGTTTTCGCCGTAAGTGCCTGGCGCGTCGGCGGGGACTCCGGCAGCTATGAGTCTTGTGTAGTCCTCCTTTGCAAACAGGCAGACTGCTCGGTCAGATCCCCCATGTTCTGGGATTGTGTGTCGGTCCCCCATCAGGCCCAGGAGACTGACCTGGGCTTTTTCCACAGAGACTTTGGGAATTCCCCCGGTGCCCGTGCAGACGGCCAGAACCGTGCCGGTGGGGGTCAAGGTTGCTCTTTAGGCAGGAAGAAGTAGTACAGCTGGCCTTTGGCCTTGGTGGCTCCAGCCCGCTGTTCAGCAGAAGGGCCGATGCCCAGATAGATGTCAGCGCGTCCTGCTGTTCGGATCGCGCCGCCGGTGTCCTGGTCAAAAAGCAACTGCTGAAAAGGGACTCTTGCGCCGTTGGGCGAACCCAATTCGGTTACCACAAACACGGGAGCAGCTCGGGGGAAGAGTCGCTTATCTGTGGCCAGGGAGCGTTCAGCGGTTACTTTTACATCGAGGCTCCCATGGGGGTTGCCATCGATCATTTGGAAGAACACATATGAGGCGTTTCGTTCCACATAGGATTCCACGAGATCGGGGTGTTGAGCTGCCCAGGAACGAATCGTGGTCAGGGAGGCGTTCTCTGCAGTCAGCCACTCGTCATTGATCAGTTGCTCTCCAATCGAGGTGTAGTCATGGCCATTCTTGCCCGCGTAGCCAAGGCGGAGCATGCCACCATCTTCCGTGCGTACGAATGCAGAGCCGTTTACATGTGCCAGGAGGGCATCGATGGGATCTCGTAGCCAGACCAGTTCCAAACCTCGTCCGGTCAGCCAGCCCGCGTTGATTGCTTGTCGGTCAGGGTAGGCACCCGTGATGGTCCCAGCTTCCATGCGCCCCAAAATCGAGCCGTCCGAAGCTTTTGCAAGATCCCCAGGGAGCCCATAAAGGGGGTAACGGTGTTCACTGTCTGGCATGCTGCTGCCCATCAGAATTGGTGTGCAGTAGCCGGTAAACATGACGCCGCCTCCGGCACCATCCCAGCCCGCGCTCTTGTACCAGACGAAGTCACGTTGTACTGCGGCATCGAAGCTGCTGGCGTTGGGTGAGGTTTGAAGGAGGTGTTTGAGGTGTGTGAGAGAGCGCGCCACCTGCTGATGGTTGATGCCTGCCATGGGAAAGTGCCTGGGCGCATGTGCTCGATTGATCCAATCGAGAGAGTGTTCCAGACTGATCAGCACCTGTTCCCGGTCATTCCAGGCGGCGCCCACAGAAGGTGCCCGCTCATTGGGGCCCAGAGGCAACAGTGCCGCTTCGCCCACTTCCAGAGCACGACTCCAATCCGGTTCTGCTTTCGTGGTCTTGCAGCCAGCCACTGCAATGCAAAGTGACATGGCCAGGGTCAGGATCTTCATGGTCTCTCCTTTGTCGTCAGACTAGCTTTTTGCTTTCTGTGATTCAGCAGTACAAGACTCACAAACCCCGGCTTTGGCCTGCTGGCGCCCTCTTCGGCCTACCAACACCCCAGCAGCCGCTGCCCGGGGCGTATCGTGGGGGGTATGCGATCTTCTTTGGTCCCGCTTTTTCTTGTCCTCCTTGCCTCCTGCGCCAGCTCTCATCGTCCTGTGGAGCGCGTGACCCTGGTGGAAAGCATGCCGAGAGACTGTGGGCTTGAGAGTCATGATCTACCCCCCACTGATGCAGTTTGGGTTCAGATGATCCGCCAAGCTCGGGAGGAGATAGTTCTGTGCCACTTCTACGCCACCGACGAGTCAGACACACGGCTTGGCCCTGTGGTATACGCTTTGGAAGAGGCTGCCCGACGCGGAGTATCAATTCGCATGCTGCTGGCGTCGACTTTTCGCGAGACCTACAGAGAGCTGCCCGCTCAACTCTTGGCGCAGCCTGGAATCCAAATTGCCTTCCTTGATCTGAAGGAAAAAACAGGCGGGGTGATGCATGCCAAGTACATGGTGGTTGATCGACAGGATGCGTTCCTGGGCTCTGCGAACTTCGATTGGCGCGCTCTGGACCATATTGTTGAGTTGGGAGTGCGGGTGGAGGGAGCTGCCCTGGGCGGTGTTCTCGCAAATCTCTTTGAGGGGGATTGGAGCCGTGCGCATGGACGCCCTGGGATAGTGGTTGAGTCTGGACCAAGGCGTAGATTTGCAGCCGAACTGAACAGAGTACAAGCTCGCGGGAAAAGGGACTTGGAGATAACGGCGGCTATCAGTCCTGATGGAATGGGACATCGGTCAAGCGAATGGGATCTGCCCCAGTTGTTGGAGTTGATAGACAGTGCCCGACACAGATTGTGTGCGACAACTTTGACCCTCAAGTTGAACGACCCCAAGGGTGGTGACTTTGATCAGCTGCGGAGGGCATTGACTCGAGCCGCCCAGCGTGGAGTTGCGGTTCAACTCCTCGTATCGCAGTGGTGCAAACAGGGTAGTGCTCTGAAGTCTGTTCAGGAGCTAGATGCCATTGAAGGCATCGAGGTCCGTTTCTTGGTAATCCCTGAAGCGTCTACTGGTCCGATCCCTTTTGCTCGGGTGTTGCATGCCAAGACTCTTATTGTTGATGGAGACAAAGCTTGGATTGGAAGTTCGAACCTGCAACTGTCCTATTTCACACAATCGCGCAATGTCGGGCTGATTATCCGGGGCCGGGCGATGGGTGAACGACTTGATCGCTGGTTCGAGGCGCTTTGGATGGCGCCGATTTCCGAAATCGTTACATCCGTCAGCCCCTGACGCGATTTATTCTCAGGCCTCCCATGGAAGAGACCCAGACCTTAGATCCTGTCAGTTTGCGAGGGCACTGGATTCTCGACCCCAAGGTTCATTTTCTGAACCACGGTTCCTATGGCGCTTGTCCCAGCGCTGTTCTAGATGAGCAGCGCTCATGGCGCGACCGGATCGAGCGACAGCCTGTGGCCTTCTTCGGGTTGGAGTTGCGCAACCATTTGGACCAAGCCAGAGAGAAGCTCGCCACTTTCCTGGGCTGTGACGGGGGGGGGCTTGTGTTCGTCCCGAATGTAACCACCGGGGTGAACGCCGTGCTGCGTTCTTTGGAGTTTGGACCTGGTGACGAAATCTTGATTACCAACCATGGTTACAACGCTTGCAACAACGCAGTGCAGTTTGTTTGCGACCGTTCAGGGGCCAAAGTCGTTCGGGCTAGCCTCCCCTTTCCCTGCAGGGGGCCCGACGAAGTCGTCGAGGCGATCCTTGCTGCTGCTACGGACAACACGCGCCTGGCCCTGGTTGATCACATCACCAGTCCCACGGGCATGCTCTTGCCGATTGCCCGCATAGTGGAAGCACTACAGGGCCGGGGCATCGATGTGATGGTGGATGGGGCTCATGCGCCTGGACAGGTTCCCTTGGATTTGGATGCCCTGGGTGCCGCGTACTATGCGGGCAACTGTCACAAGTGGCTATGCACTCCCAAGGGATCGGGCCTCTTGCATGTGCGCTCGGATCGAAGAGATCGCGTGCGTCCTACCACTATCAGTCATGGGGCCAATACCGCGCGGTCGGGGCACACTCGTTTGCAGGACGAGTTTGACTGGCCGGGGACCATTGACCCGACCCCTTGGCTGTGTGTGCCATTTGCTATCGAGTTCTTGGGTGGTCTCCTGCCCGGAGGCTGGGATGAGATCCGCGCCCGAAATCATGGGCTGGCAATCGAAGCGCGCACTCGGCTCAGCGAAGCCTTGGGGATTGAGCCGCCGCTGCCTACTGAGATGATTGCAAACATGACCGCCTTTCCTCTGCCTGCAGCTGAAGACGAAGCTCCCAGGGGCGCCTTTTCCTGCGACCCTTTGCAGGCCAGGCTGATCGAGACATACCGGGTCGAAATTCCGATTTCCTCTTGGCCGGCGCCTCCCGAGCGCGTGTTGCGTGTGTCTGCTCAGCTCTACAATGATGAGCAAGACCTTGAGGCTTTGATCTTGGGCCTTGAGGCCGAGGGCCTGACCTGTTGATTCCAAGAGGTTGGAACTGATCCATGCATGGACCACAGAAACAGGTTCACGCTGCCCACTATGGTCTTCGAAGACTCACACCGCCCTGCCCCACACAGACGGGACGCTTCACCCATCGGGAAGGCGCAGTTATTGCACCGATACCCTAGCGATCACTCGATCACTCCCGAGGAGCTCGTGGTCGTCAGTTGGAATCTGGCCAAGCCGCGAACGGAGCAGGCATTCGCCCAGGTTGAAGAACTCTCCGCGGATCACCAGGCCCAGTTGCTCGCCTTTCAAGAGAGCACTCAGGGTCTGCGCCTGCCCGAACACCTCGGCTCGCACTTTGTTCGTAGTCATGGAGCCCATGGAGTCACCAGCGCCGCAAGCGTCAAGCCAACGACCGCCGAGGGCATTGCTTCTCGCTCCCGGGAATTGCGTGTAGCCACTCGCAAGATGGCACTGATTACGACCTATCCATTGCCCGATGGCCGCTCAATTCTGTTGGCTAATGTACATGCTCTCAATTTTGACCGTCATGGGCGACGCTTCACCCAGCAGATGCAAGATCTTGCATGGCGCATCAAAGAGCATTCAGGCCCGGTTCTTTTTTGCGGGGACTTCAACACTTGGAATAGCGGGCGCTTGCAGATCCTGTTGGGGGTGGTTCAATCCCTGGGATTGATTGAAATCGAGCCAAGCAAGGGCAGTGGTCGTCGAGGTCATGCAGGCGCACTTGGCAATCGTATTCTTGGAGTCGATCCAGAGATGCACTTGGACCGGCTCTTTCAACGTGGGATGGAATTGCTTGAAGCTCATTGGCTTCAAGATTACGACATCTCCGATCACGTGCCTCTGTTGGCGCGTCTCCAGATTCGGGATTAGTAAGCTGCGCTTAGTGCAAGCTCAGGGCGCCGAGGCGCCGTTCCCTGTCTGCAGCAAACCGTTGAATCCCCGCCAGTAGATTTTCTGGGTCGAGGTGCGCCTCTTCTGTGATCTCGGCCACGGATCCTCCCGTGCGCCAACGGTCATCCCAGTCGCTGGTCATGGCATAGCTCTCGGCCACTTTGCTGGAGAGCCAGTGGTGCATACCCAGCTTGCAGCCGTTGGAGATCACCGTGGAATCCAACCAGTCGGCCTTGTGCAGTACGGTGTCCTGGTACTCTTTGTCTTGCAGCATGAACAACTCGTAGCTGACTGCCGCCACAATCTTGCAGTTAGGTGCATCCCCGGCAAGAAAGCGCGGTAGGAGTTTGAAGACCGAATCGGTGCTGGCGGTGCCCTCGACTATCAGCGTGCCTTCTTTTGGTCGTGTCGGATCGTAGTCTCGAATCACATAGGCGCCCCGTGCGGCCTCCATGTGACTGGGGACACCCAGGGCGCCGCGGTCTGGAATTGTTATACCGGGTCGGGTCAGGTGCAGGACGATGATGGGCACATCGCTCGCCATTGCGGCTGCCAGACAGGGAGCCACTTCGTTGGCCTCCCAGGGGTGCAGGTTGATTATTTGATCTTTGGGGAAGAGCTGCGTGACCACTGGCGCAAAAATGCCAAAGTGTGTGCGGCTGTCTTCGGCGGTCTCGGGGCCCGAGTGTCCTGCAACCCAAATCACCTTGCCGACTTTCAGCTCGCAATCTTGCCCCAGTTGACTGAATAGGCGCATCAAGCCGTACTTCAGATAGCTGAAGGAGCCATACGTACTACAGGCACCCCAAAAGCCGCTGAAGGAGTCTTCTGGATTGGCGCTGAAATTCACCGATGCTGCGCCGCAAACCAAGCCGGCGTTGGTGAATTCAGTGATTTGCTGGGGCAGGATCGCACCTTCTTGATTGGTATTGCGCTCGTACCAGCCGAAACCGGGATTGTCCTCGTAGTCTGCGCCAAAGCCGGAGATTGCGGTGGAGTCCGCCAAGTCCGCCGAGCAGGCCAGTACTAGCGGGCGACCCATGGCTTCACGTGCCTTGTGGTTGATCCAGGCTCCAAAAAGTTTGAACCCGTCCTTGTTCGCCTTTTTTGTACCGGCGGGGAAGAACAGGGCTGAAGGCAGTTGATCTTGGGCGAGCCAGCGTGTGTCCCGACTTAGGTCCACCTTGGGGGTGGTGTTTGCCGATGGCAGGCTTTCACCCAATTCTACCAGTCGGTTCGAGAGGTACTCCACTAGGCCAGGAGTCTCTTCCAAGACACTGAAGACCGTCTTGAACCAATCGCGGGTTTGCTCGCGGCAGGCTTCTTCGCCTGGATCCGTGGTGTCGTCCTGGCCCTTGAAGGTGACCGCGTAGCGATCTGCAAAGTCCTTGCGGCAGCGCCAGAACAATTCGGAGTTGCGTCCGTGCGCCTTGCCGTGGCTGGGAGCGTCATAGCTGTAATAGCCGCGGCCCTTGCGTGTCTTGAACCAGACACAGCCTGGCTTGCCCTTGGCGTCTTCTGGGTGCACGATTTCGAGGAGGGCACGGGTCAAGGTCTCAAAGTCCTCTCCGTCATTTACACCGGCTACTCGCCAGCCGTAAGGCTTGAACCAATCCTCGGGGGCTCCATGGACCACACTGGAGTTGGCAAAGGTGTCGATGCCGTGGTCGTTCCAGTCCAGCAGGTAGACCAGGTTGTCGAGCCCTAGACCATAGGCGCTGTTCTTCACTTCATGGTGCGCGCCAGCGCTGTGGCCCCCCTCCCCTTCCAGGATGAAGACTTTTGCGCTCGACCCCGCGTGTTTGAGGGCCATGGCCTGACCCAAAGCAGCTGGAGCTCCGTGGCCAGAGGGCCCCGTGTTGGCCTTGAAGAAGAGCGTCTTGCCTTCCATTTCGGCGTGTCCTGGTAATCCTCCTCTATGCCGCAACTGCAACAGGTCTTCCCAAAACAACTGCCGCTTGTCTGCATGGGGAGCCAGGAAACGCTCATCGCCCGTACTCTTATAGCGCAAGCGCAGGGCTTCGTTGAATACTGCCAGCATGGCGTAGATGGCAGGGTTGGCGTGACCAGCAACGAGAACAAATCGGTCACCCTCAGCGTTCTCCGGGTGTCGAATGTCGAATCGCATTCCTGCCCCGAGGGTTGAGGCTACCAGCATAGGTACCTTGGAGCGCGAGCCTCCGGGGTGGCCGCTTTGGCGCAGGTTGAGCATCAGATCCACCCCCTGGTCGATCAGGTCTGCAATGACCTGCCAGTGGGGAAAATGCTGAGAGAGCTCCTCAAAGGTTGGATGGATTTGGGTCGTGGTTTGCGTCATTGAGAAATCCCTAGGCGAACAGGATAGCGCTCTGGGGACGATCGTGGGGGGCGCGCTTTGATGTGGTTCATACCTCAGCACCCTCCCCTGCCGGGAAGGGCGGGAGAGGGTGCTCGTGGTTGCTGCCCCTAGAGAGGGGCGCAGTTCTATCGGCAAATCAGTCGGCCGAAGCGGACAACTCGTAGTGAAGAGAAGCTTCAGCTTCGATGCCGCCAGACATTTCCTGCCCACCTGCATCCATGTTGCCTGAGGCATCGATCACCGAGACGACGTCGATTTCGAGTGCCATGCTGGCGAAGTGCCCGGCACGTGCGTCCCAGGTGACCTCGCCCGTGGCTTCGGCGGCCATTTCAAGCACGACTGACAGGTCAAGCGCCATTTCAGGGGGCATGTTGGCTTCAATCGCTTCGAGGATCATGTCGCTCAAATCGATGTTGGATTCGAACTCACTGCTGAGTTCGATCACTAGCAGAGTCCGGCCGTCTGTTTCCCGGGTGCCCGCATATGTGCACTCAAGAACCATGTCCTCGCTGATCATGTCGAGGGCCTCGTCGATTTCGATAGGCATTTCGCCTTCGCTGGCCTCTTCTTTTGCCTTGTCGAGGGCTTTGTTCACATCCAGGCCGGGGGCCAGGATCGACATCAGGTCAGAACCGCTCAAGGTCCAAGAGTCACCTTCAGAGACTGACTCGCCGGGCAGCAGAGAGCGTAGGTCCAGGTCTTCGGCAAAGAGTTCGGTATCTTCCTCTTCAACCGCGTTCTCTTCGTCCTCTTCAGAGATGATGTACTCTTCTTCTTCGGCGTCCCACTTGAAAATCAGGGTATGACCTTCGATCGGGGCGGACTCGCTGCCCGAGTCGCCGGTGCCGGCTGAGTATTCACCCGCCATGGTGTCAACCTGGCGATGCAGTTCCGTTGGGCGGGCTCCGTCCATCTTGATGTAGTCGTCCACGACGGACAGCATGTAGCCAAAGGAGCCGTTCGCTTCAGCCAGATCGAACTCGCCGCCCATTGCGGCGGGGTCTATTTCTTGGCCGTTGAAGTTGAGGAGGAGGTCGTCGAGGCTGGCTTCGACTGTGATCTCAAAATTCTTGGTCAACGAGGTGCCTTCGTTGACAGAGAAATTGATTTCATCCTTGGGTAGGGTGAAGGCAAGCAGGCCGACGGAGGCCGTCAGGCAGGTCAGGGTGGTCTTGGTGTTCATTACTGGGTGTGGGTAAGGGGGCTAGCCCAATACGGAGAGTCCACCATGATATTCCAAGAATGGGGGGACGGGGGCTTTTCACCCCTCTCTTGGGCCAGCCAGTGGCCTATTCATCCCAGAATCGGCGCAGGCTCTCCAGGGCCGCGCCGGCATCCGGGTCAGCGCCAGGGGCAGCGTCCACAAGAGCTAGGACCAGGCGCTGGACCGCCAGGTTCTCAGAGGGGGTTGGCAAGGGAGATCTGGTCAGGGCCAACTTCGCTCGTTCGTGCGCCTGCAGGAGGCCCTCCGATGTACTGGCGATGTCTTTCCCACTGGCCAAGATGTTGATTGCCAGGGCTACTCGTACCTCTGAATCTGTCTCTTGTTCGAGAGCATCCAGCAACACCGTGCCGACCATTGGACACGCGAGTTTCCAGGATCCTCGTAGAGCAGCCAGGCGTACACCACGGTTGTTGCTAGCGAGTCGTGCGCGTAGCCATTCTGATGGAACAGCTGTGGACAATACGCGGTTCAAACGCCGTTGTGCGTCTTCCAAGGGGTGTTCCCAATCAAAAGCCGCTTGCCAGACATGCCAATCATCGCTATGGGTTTCGCGCCAGAGATCAAAGACCAAGGCCCAACCGACCAGATGGGCGAGTACGTTTTCTCGAACTGAAGAGCTGCTTGTAGGTTGCAGTTCCAAAATGTTGCGCAACTCGATTCCATCTGGGCGGCGCGCGCTTAGCTCGGACCATGGCCAGGCAGAAAATCCGTCGCGGATCCAGCGCCCTTCGAACATCAGACCATCGGATAGGAGACTTGCAATGCCCTCCTCGAACCAGAGTGGAAGTTCTTCTTCGTCCTCTGCCAGTCGAGCGTGAACGAGTTCGTGAACCAGCGTGGGCGAATTTGGATCTCGCACAAAAATCAGGCCAGCCTTGGAGCGTCCTTTGCCTCTCAGGTGGTAGCCCCGCACTTCAGTCTGGTGTAGTCCGGGCACATCCTGGTAGGTCTCCGCTGCGTGGACGATTCCCTGACCGTCCTCACTTAGATGGACAGGCTGGTCGAGGGCGTGTACTTGAACGGGTACCTGGAATTCGCCCATCCAAGCTTCTACCGCTGCTTTTGCTGGTTCTACCTGGGCCTGCCACTGCGCCGCATTCACATTGCCGTGTCGGGCCTCATGAAGGGACCAACCCTCATAGGACCCTACCGTGCGCCAGGTGGCGCAGCCGACAGAGGCCAGGATCAAGACTGTGAAGGGACGCCAAGACATGGGTAGAGTGAGACCCCGATTGTATTCCCGCAGGCGCAGAGGTTGTGAAGAGAGTCTCTTGGGGCTCGCTTTGGAACACGCCCGGGCCCCCCCGCGCTATTCTCTTGGTGTCCTGAAATCACCCATACGGCGAACAACATGGCCTCCTGGAAAGCAGAACTCGATCGTCTCAGCAGTATTGTCCTGATCGTCGTCACCGAAGACGATGGCAGCGATCATGATTACCAGTTTGATTTTGACCCCGCCACAGGGCGCTGGGAGTTCGCTGAGCGCGATCTCCTTGACCGTGACTTCGGCGAAGAGTGGGTCGACGAGCTGGAGGAAGAGATCGAACGCCTGATCGCTTTGGGCGTCGCGGGTCAGGAATAGGCACGGAATGATCTCTTCCCGTCGTGTTTTCTGTCTGGTGATCGATTCCTTGGGAGTTGGTGCCTTGCCGGACGCAGACTCGTTTGGGGACACAGGCACCCACACCCTCGACCATCTTGTGAAAGCGGCGGGAGGCCTCGACGCTCCCCACCTGAAGGCACTTGGGCTGGGCGCGATTGAGGGAGTCGAAAGCGTCCCTTCGGTTGCTCCTGCGACCGGAGCATTTGGGCGCATGGCGGAGGTCTCTCCGGGCAAGGACACGCCCACTGGGCATTGGGAAATGATGGGCTGCCCCCTTGATGAGGCCTTTCCTCTTTTTCCCAACGGATTCGATGGAGAACTTCTGGAGCGCATTGCTCAAGCAGCAGAGATCCCTGGTTGGATTGGGAATCACATGGCTTCTGGAACCGAGGTGATAGAGCGTTACGGTGAGGAACACCGGACCAGCGGGAGGCCGATTCTTTACACCAGTGGGGACAGCGTCTTTCAGATCGCAGCTCACACGGAGCACTTCGGCCTCAGTCGGCTTTATGGGGTCTGCGAAGTGGCACGTGGGATTCTGGACGAGATCAACGTTGGGCGTGTGATTGCCAGACCATTTGAAGGCCAGCGGGGAAGCTATCGAAGGACCTATGACCGTAAGGATTGGTCCGTGCCACCTCCAAGGGAAACGACCTTGGATCGGTTGGTGGCGGCAGGGGTCGAGGTTGTTGGTGTAGGCAAGATCGAGGATTTGTTCAATGGTCGCGGTCTGACCCGAGCTGTTCACACCGAGGGCAATGAACATGGGATGCAGGTCACCCTGGATCTCGCTCGCGATCTGCGCGCCGGCCTTGTGTTCGTCAACTTGGTGGACTTTGACAGCCTTTATGGACATCGACGCGATCCGGTTGGCTATCGCAGGGCGCTTGAATCCTTTGATGTGGAACTCGGCCAGCTGTTGGGAGCTCTACGTCAAGATGACCTGGTATTCTTGACTGCTGATCATGGCAATGATCCGACCTTCGCCAAGGGCACAGATCACACTCGTGAGTATGTGCCAGTCCTCCTGGCCGGCCCCGGGGTGCAGGGTGGTGTGGACCTTGGGACTCGGGCATCGTTCGCGGACTTGGGTGCCACGATTGAAGAGGCTTTTGGTCTGAGGCCCGCCGTTCCTGGGGTTTCGTTCTTGCAGGAGGCCATGAAGTGATTGACGCCGCGGCTTTAGTACGTATCAAGCGTGACGGGGGTACTTTGAATTCCGATCAGGTGTGCGCCTTCGTGCTTGGCTGTACCGATGGGAGCATCAGCGAGGGCCCGGCGGCGGCCATGTTGATGGCGATTCTGTTCAATGGCCTCGATGACCAGGAGCTTGCAGTCTGGACCGAGGCGATGATCGACAGTGGGGACCGTTTGGATTTGCTCGACGGGGCTCCACTTGTGGACAAGCACTCTACAGGCGGCGTGGGAGACAAGTTGTCGTTGGTCCTGGCACCGTCACTGGCAGCAGCGGGTGCCCGGGTCCCCATGATCAGTGGTCGGGCGCTTGGACACACTGGCGGAACCCTTTGCAAGCTGGAGTCTATCCCGGGCTTTCAGGTGGAGCATGCACCGGAGGTTTTGGGCGCCCTGCTTGAGGTGGCTGGTTTCTTCATCATTGCTCAAGGCCCGACTCTGGTTCCCGGGGACCGACTGTTCTATGGCTTGCGGAATGCCACGGCCACGGTGGAATCGGTGCCCCTGATCGCGTCTTCGATCCTCTCCAAGAAACACGCAGAGGGGCTCGCGGCGCTCGTATTGGATATCAAAGTCGGGTCTGGTTCTTCATTTGTGGAGGAAGAGCAGTCCCTTGCACTGGCCAAGTGCCTGGTTGGCTTGGGGCATCAGTTGGGTATTCGCACAGTGGGCATTCGCAGCGCCATGGATCAGCCTTTGGGGCGGATGGTAGGTAATGCGCTTGAGGTAAAGGAATCAATCGATTGTCTGGAGGGCCAAGGCCCGGCAGACCTACGGCGGCTGGCGGTTGTTCTGGGTGGGGCTCTACTTGCTGCTTCGGGATTGGAGTCCGATGAAGCGGCGGGCGAGGACAAGATTTCGTCTGTTCTTGAGAGCGGCCAGGCGCGAGAAGTTTTTGAACGTGGTATCAGTGCCCAAGGTGGGCGATTGGAGGAGTTGACTCTTGATGCCCAGATCGAGGACTGGACCTCTCATGGCAGCGGAAAACTGGGCATTCGCGATTGTCGTGAGATTTCCTATGCCAGTGCGGCTCTTGGTGGTCTGCGTGATGGGAATGGAACGCCTCCCGATCCCATTGTGGGCATCGAGTGGTTGGCCCGGGCGGGAGACGAAGTCACGGCTGGACAGGTGCTTGCTCGAATTCATCACCGGGACGGTCGGGGCTTGAAAGAGGCTCGTGCTCGTCTATCCCAGGCGATCGATCTAGAGAACCCTGTGATGCCTCTGCCCTTGATCATGGGGCGACTTGATCCATGAATCTGCTGCCCCTCGTTTCCATGTTGGCCCAGGCGGTGCCTCTGGGGGCTCCTGTTCCCAGCTTGGACGCTCTTGCCTGGGAGCCCAGAGACCCTGCTGTCCATGAACTCTTGTTGGTGGAGATGGGCTGGCTTTCTGAGCCCTTGGGCCCCGCTCAGTTCAAAGTGGATTCGGGCATGATGTTGCTGCTGCACGGGATTGGTGCGGGCCAAGAGGCGGCTCCGATCAATCTGGACCTGGTGCAGGATTGGTTCTACACGGAAGCAGACCGGGGCTTGGCTGTGGTCAGCGTAATTCAAGCGCAGCCCGTTGATGCTGCTCAGGTCAGCGCAGCTCAATGGGTAGTGAAGAGTGGCGTGAAACATCCGGTGGCTACGGTTCCACAAGGCAGTCCATGGAAGGACAGCACTGCCGAAGGCATGTTGACCCTGATTTCTCGTGGGGGAATCTTGATGTGGCGCGGGACAGATCCAGAGGAAGCGGCCCGCAGGTTATTGTTGGCTTATCTCTGGCCGCGGGTTCTCAAGCCCGTTGGAGTTCCCCCGCCAGTCTTGGGCGAAGCGTGGGCGCGCTATCACGATGGCTTGTGGTCCGATTCCCGGGCCTTGGCTATGGCGGTGGGCGAAACGCCATTAGTCGCTCCTGGGACGATCAGCGCTGATGAATTTCTTGCACTACTCGACCGACATGAAGCACATCTCCTGACGCTTGTGCGTGCTTTGCCTTCGGAGCCTGCCCTGCACGAACTTGTGATTGCTTCACGATTGCGAGAACCCCTGGTGCGGGGCTTGCCTGCATCAAGCGCCACCAAAGAACTGTTGGTCTGGTTTAGCGAACAACGAGGCCGTTCCGGTGGCAGCATGCGACTGCGGGTAGCTGCAGACTGGGTTGCCCTAGGCCCTCAACGTCCCGCGGGGTATCCCCGACGAAACTTCTCGGGCCGGGTCGAGTTGCGCAACCGAATCTTGAGCATCGCCAAGCGCGCTCGGGATCAGCCCCTGGGGCGTTACGCTGAGGCTTTGCTTGAGATGCAGCCCTAGCTCTCTACACTCCCCCTGACTTTTCATCCATGTTCATCCTCAGAGGCATTCTCGGCTTGGCGTTCTTTGTGGGACTGGCAGTGCTCATGTCCAGTGACCGCAAGCGGTTTCCTCTGCGCGTTGTTCTCGGTGGTCTGGCCTTGCAGATTGCTCTGGCTGCTTTTTGCCTCAAGACCGAGGTTGGAACCAGGTTCTTTGAGAGCGTTGCTGGGTTTGTGACCAAGTTGATTTCCATGGCCAAACCCGGAACGGAGCTGGTCTTTGGTGGCTTGGCGCGCGGGGACTTCTCCGAGGGTGGATGGGGTTATGCGTTCGCCTTTGTGGGCGATGGGTTACCTGTGATCATCTTCTTCAGCGCCCTGATGGGGATTTTGTATCACCTGGGGATCATGCAGCTTCTGATTCGCGGCATGGCGCGGGTGATGTCCTCCGCCATGGGGGTCAGCGGTGCGGAGGCAATGGCCATGGCGGCCAATGTTTTCGTTGGACAGACCGAGGCCCCTCTGGTGGTCAAGCCCTACATCCCCTTGATGACCAGATCAGAACTCAACGCAATGATGACCGGCGGGTTTGCAACCATTGCCGGCTCGGTATTGGCGGTTTATCTGGGCCTCTTGGGAGAAGAGTATGGGCCCCATCTTCTAGCGGCCTCGGTGATGAGTGCGCCGGCGGCATTCTTGATCGCCAAGATCGTCCTTCCCGAGACCGAAGTTGCTACGACCACGGGCACTACCGAACACGAGGTGGAGCGTAGTTCGGCCAATGTGATTGAGGCAGCAGCCAACGGCACATCCGACGGTCTCAAGCTCTGGCTCAATGTGATTGCCATGCTGATTGCTTTCATGGGCTTGGTTGAGCTTGTGGACTGGATGTTGGCCTTTGCTGCGGATAACCCCCTCTGGACTTTGGAGGGCGGCTTGTCCCTGGACATGATCTTGAGTCGGATATTTGCTCCGGTGGCCTGGATGATTGGCGTGGACAACTGGCACGATTGTCAGTTGATGGGCTCGCTGTTGGGCACCAAAGTGGCGGTGAATGAGTTCATAGCATTCAACAGCCTGCTCGAGATTCTCAATTCGCCCTCAGGCGCTGGGTTTGCGAGTCCGCGTACGGCGAAGATGGCCGCTTATGCTCTATGCGGCTTTGCGAATTTCGCGTCGATTGGAATTCAGATCGGTGGCATTTCGCCATTGGCACCAGAGCGCAGACCATTGATCGCATCACTCGCCTTGCGCGCAATGTTGGGCGGGGCCTTTGCTTCTTGGATGACCGCAACGGTGGCAGGGATGTTCCTTTGAGTGCGGAGCCGGAAGATCTGGCGGCTGTGTTGGCGGCTGAAATGACAGCAGCGGGTCTTGGTGGTGCTGAGATCTTGCTGGTACTTGGCTCTGGTCTCGGTGCCTTTGTCGATGAACTTGAAGGGGCTCGAGACTGTTCCTACGAAGATCTTCCCAGCATGCCGCGTTCTGCTGTCGCAGGACATAGCGGACGATTTGTTCGTGGTCGAGTCGCGGGGCGTGAGGTCCTTTGCCAGGCAGGGCGCGTTCATTTATATGAGGGGTACTCGCCAGAGGTGGTGACTCGTGCGGTGCGTGCCGCAGCTTTGCAAGGTGTGCCCCATGTGCTCTTGACGAATGCAGCGGGAGGGTTGCAGAAGGACTGGCCCGTGCCCTCGCTGATGCTTGCTACAGGGCATCTCAACATGACTCATCAAGTGGCTCCCGGTGCCGCGCCAGAGGGTTCTGGCAGTGTCTATAGCGAGGAATTGAGCGAGGCGTTGGTGCGGGCAGCCACCGATGCAGGGGTTGAACTTGAGAGCGGTGTATATGCGGGAATGGTGGGACCGGGATATGAAACAGCCGCGGAAATCTCATGGCTGGGGAGCCTTGGAGCCAATGCCGTGGGCATGAGTACGGTGCTGGAAGCGGACGCCGCCCATGGGGCAGGTATGGAGGTTGTGGCGGTTTCTTGCATCACCAATCCTGCTGCAGGGATTTCAACCACGGTTCTGAATCACCAGGAGGTGGTGCAGGCTGGGGCCCAGGCAGCCCGTTCTTTTGCTGCGTTGATTGTCGGGCTGGTAGGAAATCTGCCGACGGATTCGATGCAAGTCTAGAGGCTCTGCCCTAGATCCTTGAAGCAGGGAACGCGGAAGCGTAAACCTGGACTGAGATGTTCACTGAAACTTGGCGCAGACGATGGGGCCTCAAGGAAGCGCCCTTCGTCCACGAAGATGCTGATCGCGACCCTCTCTTGGATCGAGTCGATTCTTGGGCAGTACATCGCAGCTATGAACGGCTGGTGGGATCAGATGGAGAGCCCTCTTCGGCGGTTATTTTTGGGGAACGTGGGAGCGGCAAGAGTGCCTTGCGTCGCAGCGTTGCTCGAGGCCTTAGTGCGAGCGGGAAGAGTCTTACAGTTGAGATCACCGATGTGGATCCTTGGCTGGAGATCTTTCAAGATCGTCGGGGAAATAACGAATCAGAGTCGAGGGATTTCGGTGATTTGACTCGTGTTGATTTGATCGACCTCATGTTGTCTGCAGGCCTCATGCGCTTGAGCGAAGTTCTTGGAGAGGATCCGCAGCGCTTGAGCAAACTTGACGCATCTGAGCGAGCTGAACTGATTCTCCTGGTGGCTGCTTATCATGCGGATCTGGAAGGGGATCGTGAGGAGCGTGTGCACAGCCTTCTTGCGGCGAGAGGCGGGCGTCAGTGGTTGATGGCCCGGGTCGGCTTAGGTTTGGTAGGGGCCACGATGTGCCTCGCGCCTCTGCTGCAGTTGCAGGGTTGGTGGCCACTCAAGTCATCACTGGTGCCCTCGCTAGCTGTGGTCGGCGCTGTCTTGCTGGGGTTTCTTGGCATGCATGCGGTTTGGCGAAGCGTCCTCGCTAGAAGTGCTGCCCGCCGCATTATTCGCAGCATGAGTATCACACAGCCGGATAGAGCGTTACTGCATAGAGCTCTAGTAACTCTGCCCAGGTCCAGCAAACCACAATTTATGCGAGGGGCTGAATCTGCTGAAGAAGGCCGTTATCGGTTGCTTAGGCGTGTGATTCAACTGGTGCGCCGAATGAAATGGTCGGGCCTCGTGTTGCTCGTGGATCGTATCGATGAATCCACCTTGCTTGAGGCCCGTGCGGATTCCATGAGCTCCTTCATAGACCCGGTCTTGGAGCACAAGCTGCTGCAACTGGACGGCTTTGGTCTCAAGTTGTTTCTGCCAGTGGAGCTGACTCCAATGGTTCGCGGGGCGGGACCAGAGCGCCTTAGACGCATGCGTTTGGACAAGGCGACCCTGGTGGATGAGATGCGCTGGAGCGGTCAGGAGTTGTTGGAACTTGCAGATCGGCGGTTGGCTGCTGCTTCAAATGGGCCGTCGGCTTCGCTGGCCGACTTGCTTAGTGCTGATCTGGACCTGATCGAGATGCGAGATGCTCTAGATGGGCTCGGAACGCCGCGCATGGCATTCGCATTCTTGCGTGACTTGTTTGCAGATCACGCCCGCGAGTTGCCCGATGACCTTCCGCGAGATTCGCCTGAATGGTGTGTTGGCCGCGCGTCTTTTGAACGCCAGCGCGCCGCCTGGAGCGATCGTGCAAGAATCTTGCGCCGCATGTTGCGGCGGTCTTCCGTAGGTTGTGGTGCTCCAGGTTCCTAGGAGGTGTCAAGAGTGCCTCTCGACTGGTGGTCCGAATACCGGGATGTGCTTGCCTGGGTGGCGCTGGGGAGCGCGGGCTTCTTGGTGATTTCTTTGGCGGCTCTGCCCTGGCTCCTAGGGTTGTTGCCAGCGGATTGGTTTTCTTCCGCGGAGCCCAAAGGGCTCTCCTGGCAATCCCATCATCCGCTTGTGGCCATTATGTTGCGTATCGGACGCAACGCGGCTGGGGCTGTCTTGTTGCTGGCTGGCGTGGCAATGCTTGTGCTCCCGGGGCAAGGCCTCTTGACCATCCTGGCCGCCTTCATCTTGTTGGATCTACCGGGCAAGCGACGCTTCGAGATTTATCTCGTACGCAAGCCACAAATTCTGGCGGCGCTCAACTGGTTACGAAAACGCCGAGGTGCTGCGCCTTTCACCGATCCTTCTTGAGGTTGAGCAGTCAGTCACTGTCCCCAGTGGCGACGTTTTCTTCAACATCTGTGGGCGCCTCAACCCTGCCCTCGGGAACCACCCATGGACTTGTCATCGGATCAAGGATTGCGCCACCCAATGGGCCCGCCTGCGGGATGACGGGCATTTTGGAGCCCGGTAATTCCATAGGCATGATCAACAGTTCTGGTTCGGTCGCGCCGTATTCCAAGGAGAGTTCTTCGATCTTGGCCATGGCTCCTTCGGCACGTTCTCCTAGTGTGGAAAGGTGCGCCAGAACACGGCGTCTCTCAAGCAGGCGACGGACGAGGTCATTGCCTTTGACTTCCAGCTCACCGTCTCGCCTGGCGAGTGCATCGTGCAGTGCTTCGATGGCGGCGTTGGTATAGGCGCCTACGATTTGCTCCCGCAGGTGCTGAAGGGTCTCGTGGAAGAAGCGGCTCTTGAATACATCGATTTGCCGTACAAGGGCTGCGCGGGCATCGGGACCCAGGCGCTTTTGCTTGACGTCTACAGGTATCCGTAAGGCAGGGGAGCTTGGCTGTCCGAACAGGTTCTGGCGTACGCGCTCCATTGGGCGCAACAGAATCCAGTCGAAGAAGCCGCGCCTGATCGGGATCTGGCTGGTGGTCAGGGGCAGGTCAATTGGGCGTCGCGTGGTCGTATCTGTCAACAGGCCAATTACTTCTCGACCGATCGCGTTGACATCAATGCCTGCGGTGTACAGGTCTTTTGCTATGTCGGTGGTCAACAACACTCCAGCCGTACCTGAGGCGACTTCTTCACTTAGAATCGTGCGTACATGGCGGGCAAGCTCGACCTGGTAACGGTCGAGTGCTGGCACCAGATCGTCTTCTATCAGGGCCTGGAAGCTGGCTGGAGTCGCAAACCAGCGGGCCAGGATCGCGTCTAGGTTGCGCTCGGTTTCGGCGGAGGCCATACGGGCTTGCTCCCGAATGTTGGGCGTCAGGCGCTCAGATAGCTCACCGAAGACAACCCTCCAGTCATGCGCATCCAAGCGCTGAACGGCTTGTCGCTGGTGGGTGACGCCTTGGCGTTCTTCCTCCAGCTGGGCAACGGAGGCCTCTAGTTCGCCTATTTCGGGGTGCTCCAGTAATTGTGCCGCTTCTTCAAGTAGGCCCTGAGCTCGGCGCAAGCTGTCTCCCAGGAACGCCACCAGATACTCTGTGGAGTTCAGGTAGTCGGTCAGGTCTCGCTGGAAGGCTTCGAAGTCGATTTGCCCCTGGACGGCTTCAGGTTCATCATCATCTGCAAGACGTGCGCTGGCAGCTCGTAAGAGGTCTATGGGATAGATGCGCAGGCGCCCTTCATCGGCGGCGCGCTTGAGGGGAGCGCTCATGGCAAGGTTCTCGAAGGCCTCTATGATGCGCAAGGGGTCTTCTTGTTCCAGGCTTGGAATGAGTCGCCCATCCGGGGCCAGATCGCGCTTGGCGGAGTCCAAGTTGACTACCAAGAAGATTCGATTGAAGAGATCCAGCAGCTCTTCGAACTCCTCAAAGACCTGTTCAAGAAATAGGTTGTCCGATTTGACTACGAAGATTGCGCAGCTTGCGGCGTCTCTAAAGTCGCGGGTCATTTGGCTGTAGCCAAAGCGCATCCGTGCGTAGAGTCCCGGCGTGTCTACCAGTACTGCGCCCGACTCGGCCAGTTCTTCTGCGGGCAGGCGTACGTCAATTCGGCGAATCGCCTCAGAATAGTGCAGCGCGGGATCAAAGGTACCGCCACTTTCTTCTGCGATTCGGATGCGATCGGCAAGCTCTGAGTGAGCGCGGTTGATAAACAGATGCAGGGCGGTGGGATCAGTGAAGCGCTCACTGCGTCCTGAGTAGCGTGTTACATCAAAGCAGCGTGATTCCCCGTGGGAGACAAACACCATGCAGGGGTAGGCTGGCAGGCTCGATACCTCGCTTACATAAGAGCGTGCAATGCAATTCATCAGTGTGGACTTGCCGCTCTTGAGGGGGCCGAAGAGCAGAACATAGGCCTGTTGTTCGCTGATTTTCTTTACCAGGGCTTCGAACTGGTGTTGCAGGTCGAGCAGGTCTGCCCTTGTTGCCATGCCGGGCAGATCCGGCCCGGCTTTGAGGAGAGCCTCAGCGCTTTCGTTCAGAGGGCTGAGGAGAGGCCTGATGACCTCATCGAATGAATCACAGAATTGACTGAGCAGGGTGCGCATAGGTGATACTCGGGCCAGTGCCCGGCGGTCTCCACCCCGAAGCGGGTGATTTGGAACGCTGGGCGCCAACCCCATGCGCTATCCCACAGATATTGGCATATGATCTCAAGCATCCAGTGGTTGTTCTCAGGGGGGTGCGGGTCCGATATGGCTTGGACGCTTGTTCCTGGTCTCTGGAGGGATCTTGTGGTTCTGGGCCTTCTCCCGGCCCCTGGGGTGCCATAAGCTGGCGTTGATGATAGACGAGGCAACAATTCGCACCACCGCCAGGCGTGCAGCAGGGCGCCTGGCGAGCCCGGAAGCGAGGCCCGTCAAATTGCCCGCCGAGGTGACCGTGTTGGAGGCAATGCGCCCCGTATCCGAACCGGAACAGGTCCCCAAGAATCCAGAATCTCCGCTCATCACCGAGGGCTGCCTCAAGAACATTGCGGATGGGGGAACCCTGACCGTTTCGCCACGGGCTCAGTTCACCCTTGCAGCAGAGGAGGAGGCCCATCGTCGGGGAATCCGGTTTGTTGAGGGTGTACCGGCTGCCGCAGGGGGATTGCGACGCACTCGCAGCACTGCCAGGGTCGCGGTTTCCAGCGATCACGGGGGCTTCGCCCTGAAGGGTTCCATCCTCGAGTCCCTCCGTGAGCTTGGTCATCAAGCCATGGATCTTGGACCTGGCGATGATCGACCTTGTGATTGGTCAGAGCGCGCTCAAGAGGTTGCCGAGGCGGTGGCTCAAGGGCGAGCGGACTTGGGCGTGGTGATCGATACTGTGGGCGTTGGTTCGGCCATGGCTGCAAACAAGGTTCCCGGTGTGCGGGCGGCGAACTGTTGGGATGAGGCGGTGGCGCGGAACGCGCGGGAACATAACCATGCCAATGTGCTCGTCTTGGGATCTCGGCATCTGACCGCGTCCTCGGCACACGCGATCTTGGCAGCTTTTTGCATGACCGAACCCGGTGGCGGACGTCATGCGAGGCGAGCGGGATTGCTCGATGAAATCGAGGCGCGACACGGGGCGCCTACAAGGACATCTCGATGAACGAAGCGACACGACTTGAGGATTTGCTGGTCGAAGTGGGCCGGCGGCTGGTGGCTGCTGGGGTGACTTCATTGGACGAATTGGATGGGGGGCGCTGCGTGGACCTGGCCCTTCGAATCTGCCCTGAGGACCTGAAGGCGGCGGTTCAAGCCGGTGCTTGTCGGTTGGGCATGTGTGGTGCGGACCCCGCACGCATCGGCGACATGGCGAGCCACATTGATCACACTCTGCTCAAGACAGATGCCACGGCTGAAGAGATTGATGGGATTTGCAGTGAGGCCCTTGACAACAATTTCGCTTCTGTTTGTGTGAACAGTTCCTGGGTCCGGCGTTGTTCTGAGATCCTGAGCGGTTCGCCTGTCCTGGTCTGCACCGTGGTGGGGTTTCCCTTGGGCGCATGCAGTCCCGAGACAAAGGCCTATGAGGCGCGAAGGGCAATTGAAGATGGTGCTTGTGAGGTAGATATGGTCCTCGCCGTCGGTGCATTGAAGTCCGGGGACGAGGGCTATGTGAGGCGAGATATCAGTGGTGTGGCTGAGATATGCCATCGTTTGGGGGCGCGCTTGAAGGTCATTCTTGAGACCTGCCTTTTGACTCCTGATGAAATTGTGCGGGCCAGTCGTTTGGCGCGCGAGGCGGGGGCAGATTTCGTCAAGACTTCCACCGGTTTTTCCAGCGGTGGAGCCACCGTGGAGGACGTGGAATTGATGCGGCAGACAGTGGGGCCCACAATGGGTGTCAAGGCCTCTGGCGGTGTGCGCGATCGGGCTACAGCAGAGGCGATGATTGCGGCGGGCGCAACCCGTATCGGGGCCTCCGCATCCGTGGCCATCGTCCGTGGTGGCGATGCGGGCGGGGCCCTCTAGAGGCCTAAAATCGATGGTTTTGGGCCTGTTTTTGTCCAAAAAACCGTCAAATTTTGCCAAATCTGGTTCCTAGCCGGTCCGTTTGCGCCCTCGCCGCCAGACGGGAGGGGAACCTGGGGCCTCCCAGCCCCGTCAAGGGGATGTCAGCTGCCACACACCCCGCCAATCGGAAACTGTTGTTTCCCCTATCCTGGGGTCAGTGTCAGCGGTAGCTGCGCGATCCTCTCTCTTCTGTTCCCTTTCTTCTCCAGCCTCCTCCTGACTTATGGGACTCCCCAGAGGCCTGCGTATGCACGTAGGTATCGCTACGGCGATTTGTGTCACTCTTCTTGCTTCTTTTGGATCTGTGCAGGTGTTGTTGGCGCCAAGCGAGAAGGGCTTCCTGGCTCCGCGGGCGCAGGTCGCTCTCGCTGAACAGTCGAATCCTGTAAACCCACTTGCCAGTGGCCAAATTGGAGCGGGACCCTTGCACAGGGTTTGGATTCGCCGCGATCGCCAGGAGCAGTTGTTCGAATTGCTTGCTCAGGGAGCCGTTGTGCGGCGCCATGACTATGGCGCGTTTTCTGTTGTGGTTGTAGACGACCGCATGCTCGGCGGTACCCAAGGCCTTTTGCGGCGTGGACTCAATGTCCGCGATGACATGAATCTGGTCATGTTCAATAATCTGCTACTTGACGGTCGGCGGCTTGGGGCAACCCTTGCGGGTCTCGACCCGCTTGAGCGCTTTGGCGGCCCCACGGAGCTCACCCTTGACCCACGGTCGGGTCTATATGTGATTCAGTTTGATGGGCCAGTCAAGGACGAATGGATTGAGAGGTTGACTGACCTTGGGGCGACCTTCATGCAGTTTGTTCCCATGAACTCATATGTTGTGCGTCTGTCAGCTGAGTACGTCGCAGATCTCGAGGCCCTCGCTGCAGCCGAGGACTACATTCAATTCGTGGGCAACTACGAGCCCGCCTATCGGATCCATCCAAACTTGCGGCGCGTGTTGCGTGCTGGGCAGGGGGAAGCCCAGAAGGTGGTGGTGCAGCTAGTCAACGAAGGGAGAGTGAGGGATTCTCTGGCCGAAATTGATTCCTTGGCAGATGAAATCCGCAGTGCAAACGTGGTTGGTCCCTATATCAATGTGCGTGCGACCATACATCCCTCTGCCTGGCAGGCGATTGCGAGCAACGAGCGGGTCTTTCAGATCGAGCCTGAAGGTGAGCTGACGCGGTATGCAGTAGACGAGGTGCAGGCTCAGATCGTGGCTGGCAATGTGACTGGAAACTCTCCCTCCGCGCCGGATTACCTGGCCTGGCTGGCGAGCCAGGGGTTCAATTCCACCCAGTTTGGCAGTTTTTCGGTCAACGTGGTGGATGATGCCTATTCCCTGACAGGACACCCGGACCTGCCAAACAGCCGCGTGGCTTTTGAACTGAACCCTACAGGGCAGAGTGGCTCCCAGGGTGGGCACGGCTTCTTGAACTCGCACATCGTTGGCGGTTTCAACAATGGCACCGGCTCGGCATTTGAGGATTCTGGTGGCTATAACTACGGCTTGGGCATTGCGCCCTGGGCGCGGGTCGGCGTTACGGCGATTTTTGGTCCGGGTGGGATGAACGCATCGAGTTTTGAGAGTCAGGCCTATGGGCTTGGCGCGCGCATAAGCACGAACTCCTGGGGCTTCACCAATTCGTTCACTTACACATCCAATGCGCAGGAGTATGACTTCCTGACGCGCGATGTGCAGAGCTCTGTGTCGGGCAACCAAGAGTACCTGGTCATCTTCGCTGCCGGTAACTCTGGATCTGGGAGTGGTACTGTCGGATCGCCAGGGGTTGCGAAAAACATCTTGACTGTTGCGGCAGGCGAGAACGTGCGCCAGACCGGAACCGATGGTTGTGCGATCCCCAATTCGGGCGCGAACAGCTGGCAGGACATCATCAGTTTCTCCAGTCGTGGACCAGTCAACAGCGCTGGAGGCGATGGTCGCTGGAAGCCTGAGCTCACTGCGCCTGGAACTCATATTCAAGCCGGTGTGCCCCAGAGCGCATACACCGGATCAAGCGTCTGCAACCAGTATTGGCCCCTGGGTCAGACTCTGTACGGGTGGTCCTCTGGCACCAGTCACTCCACTCCTGGCGTGGCCGGGGGTGCGGCGCTTGTGCGTCAGTGGTTTATCAACCAGGGTCTGGCAGAGCCCAGCCCGGCGCTGCTCAAAGCCGTGCTGGTGGCCACTGCGGAATACATGACAGGAACCGGTGCGGGTGGTTCTCTGCCCAGCAACTCCCAGGGATCGGGAAGTATGCACCTGGGTCGCGCCTTTGACGGGTTGGCGACGATTCGAGAAGACCAGTCCCAGGTCTTGACCGCAACGGGACAGATTCACCAGGTCAGCGGCAGCATTGTGGACGGCGGTCAGCCCGTGCGAATTGCCTTGGTCTGGACAGATGCGCCGGGTCCTACGACGGGCGCGCCCTATGTGAACGACCTCAACTTGGAGGTCACTATTGGGGGCAACACCTATTTGGGCAATGTGTTCTCAGGAGCCAATTCAACAACCGGCGGCTCAGCTGATGTGCGCAACAACACCGAGTTGATCTTCCTGCCTGCGGGAACAACCGGATCGTTCACAGTAACGGTCACGGCCGCTTCAATCGGCGGTGACGGTGTGCCCGGCAATGGCGACACAACCGATCAGGACTTTGCTCTTCTGATCTACAACGGTTCCAGTGGTCCGCCTCCATTTGCAGCAAACTTCAGTGGTTCACCCACCTCAGGCCTGCACCCCCTGACTGTTGCATTCACTGATCATTCAACTGGTGGTCCTACCGGTTGGTCTTGGAGCTTCGGCGATGGCGCTACATCTACTCTCCAAAGTCCAAGCCACACCTACAGCGTAGCGGGCCAGTACAGCGTATCTCTGACCATCACCGGCTCTGGCGGGCCGGACACGATGACGCGGAGCAACTACATCTCCGTGACTGATCCGCCGCCGCCAGGCTTTGGAGATGGGAGTTTCGAGTTGCAGACAGCAGGAGCAGCTCCTGGTGGAGACTGGCCGGTCAGCTCGGGAACTGCGCACCTTGTTCTACCCGCTGGCGCGACGACTTCTGACGGTGGTCTGCCGACCCATGGCACGAACTGGCTTGAGGTATCGGGCGCAGGATCCAACGCCTCGACACCTCCCTCCAACCCTGGCGGCGCGGGTTCGCCTCCTTCCGGCGGCAGTGGTGTTTCTACCAGTTTCAATCATGCGGCCGGCGCAACCGAACTGACCTTCGACGCGGCTTTCATGCGTAACGAGACTGCTGGAGCTCAGTGGAATGACTGGATGAGTGTGGACATCACCGATGGTTCCACCTGGTTCAATCTGTATTACGCTGATACGAACACACCTACCCCTCAGACCTCATCGCGCAACGGCTTCCCGATGACGGCGGTTTCCAATGTGGTCGCCGATCTGGCAACGATCTTCCCTGGCTCCAGTACGTCGACGGTGTTCACCCTGACAGTTCAGGTGGGCAATCTGCTTGATGGCATTCAATCTTCGATTGGCTATGTGGACAACTTTGCCCTTGGCGGAGCTGTACCTGCGCCGGTTGCTGATTTTTCTGGCACGCCGCTGAGCGGAGTGGCGCCATTGGCCGTTGCCTTCAGTGACGCATCTACTGGTTCAGTTTCGAGCTGGGCTTGGGACTTTGGCGATGGTGGGACATCGTCCGCTCAGAATCCGGCGCACACCTACACTGCAGCTGGAACCTACTCTGTCAGCCTGACTGCGACCGGTCCTGGAGGTTCGGACACTCTGACGCGCCCGGCGTATATCAGTGTGGCAGAACCCCCTCCGGTGGCAGATTTCAGCGGCACGCCTACAAGTGGCACGAACCCGTTGACTGTGTCCTTCAGCGATTCTTCCAGCGGAGCAGTGACAAGTTGGGCCTGGGATTTTGGTGATGGGGGAACGTCGACTCTGCAGAGTCCGAGTCACACCTACGCCGCTGTTGGAACATACAGCGTCTCCCTGTCAGTAACCAGCGCGGGAGGGACAGACACCCTCTTGCGTCCGAACTACATCGTGGTGAGTGATCCGCCCCCTGTTGCTGCTTTCAGCGGGACGCCGACAGGTGGAACCGTTCCCCTGAGTGTGGCCTTCGCTGACGCTTCCAGCGGCCCGATTACGAGTTGGGCGTGGGCCTTTGGAGATGGGGGCACATCAAGCCTTCAGAATCCCAGCCATGTGTATTCCGCGGTTGGCACCTATTCGGTGAGCTTGACTGTGACTGGCCCCGGTGGCTCGGACACTCTGACACGCACGAACTACATCGACGTGACCGACCCGCCCCCAGTGGCTGAGTTCAGTGGCACGCCCACCAGCGGCACTGCTCCTCTGACTGTTGCCTTCAGTGATGCCTCCACTGGCGTAATGACCAGTTGGGCCTGGGACTTTGGGGATGGCGGCACTTCAAGCGCCCAGAACCCGAGTCATGTCTACAGTGCTTCTGGCACCTATACAGTTGCCCTGACCGTAACCGGTCCGGGGGGATCGGACACTCGTACCCGAGCGAACTACATCGCTGTGGCAGACCCTCCGCCTGTTGCTGCATTCACGGGCACGCCCACAAGTGGGGTGACACCTCTGACCGTGAGTTTTGCGGACGCATCTTCGGGTCCAGTGACTAGTTGGGCTTGGACCTTTGGTGACGGCGCTACTTCGACCCTGCAGAGTCCGAGTCATGTCTATGGCGCTGTTGGCACCTATTCGGTGAGTTTGACTGTCACGGGCCCAGGTGGCTCTGACGCTCTTACGCGTACCAACTACATTGTGGTCAGCGAGCCGCCGCCGGTTGCGGCGTTTAGTGGCGCACCCACCAGCGGGACGATCCCCTTGGATGTAGTTTTCAGTGATGCTTCTAGCGGGGCTATTACCAGCTGGGCCTGGGACTTTGGTGATGGTGGTACATCCTCACTTCAGAACCCGAACCACACTTATACGATTGCCGGTGTCTATTCGGTGACATTGACGGTGACGGGTCCGGGCGGCTCGGACATCTTGACGCGCTCGAACTATATCGTCGCTGGTGTGCCCGCACCGGTTGCGGACTTTGATGGTGTGCCCGTTGCCGGGATCGCTCCTTTGGACGTGGCCTTTAGCGATAGCTCTGCAGGCTCGATCACGAGTTGGGCTTGGGACTTTGGGGATGGCGGGACATCCACGGTTCAGAACCCGAGCAACACCTACTCTGCGGTGGGCGTCTATTCGGTCAGCCTGACCGTGACTGGACCCGGTGGGTCGGACACCATGACGCGCGTGAACTACATCGATGTGGCGGATCCTCCGCCAGTTGCTGACTTCACGGGCACGCCCACAAGCGGGACTGTTCCCTTGACCGTTTCCTTTGGCGATGGGTCTACGGGGGCTGTGACTTCGTGGGCTTGGGATTTCGGTGATGGCGCGACCTCGGCAGCACAGAATCCAAGCCACACCTATGCAGCAGTGGGTACCTACAGCGTGAGCTTGACGGTCACGGGGCCCGGTGGTTCTGATCTTCTGGCACGTGCCAACTACATCACTGTGAGTGATGCGCCGCCGGTTGAGATATCCGATGGCAGTTTTGAAGCTCAGACCGCAGGCACCGCGCCTGCCGCTCCCTGGGCAGTGGATGCGGGTCCCAGTCATCTGATTTTGCCCGCCGGTGCCACTACATCAGATGGTGGCTTGCCCACGGACGGAATCAATTGGCTTGAACTCTCCACAAATGGTTCGAATGGAGCGACGGGCCCCTCGAATCCGGGTGGTGCCGGCAACGCTCCTGTGGGCGGAAGCGGCGTCTCTACGACCTTCAATATCGGCGCCAGTGTGGCCGAGTTGTCTTTCGACGCGGCGTTCATGCGCAACGAAACGGCGAACTCTACATTCAACGATTGGATGAGCGTGGATGTCACCGATGGTGTCACCACGGTCAACGTGTACTACGCGGACACGGGCACGGCTACCCCTCAGACCTCGTCGCGCCACGGATTCCCCATGACGGCAGTATCGAATGTGACTGCTGATCTGGCGGTGTTGTTCCCCAGTGCTACTCCTGCCACGGTGTTTACTCTCACTGTGCAGGTTGGGAACGGCGTTGACAGCATTCAGGACTCGATTGGTTATGCAGACAACTTCGCCCTCAGCGGCGCGGTTCCCGCGCCCTTGGCGAACTTCAGCGGTACGCCCCTTGCAGGGCCTGCTCCGTTGAATGTGATCTTCAGCGATGCTTCTACTGGAACCGTTGATAGCTGGGCTTGGGACTTTGGTGATGGATTCACTTCGACCACACAGAATCCGAGCCATCTCTACACGGCTGCGGGTAGCTACACAGTCAGCTTGACGGTGACCGGGCCTGGTGGTTCGGACACTCTGACCCGCACGGCCTATGTGGATGTTACGGAACCCGCGCCGGTTGCGGACTTTGTGGGTACCCCTACCAGTGGCTCTGCACCCCTTACGGTTGCATTCTCAGATGCATCAGTCGGTGTCGTGTCCAGCTGGGCTTGGGACTTTGGTGATGGGTCGACTGCGGCAGTTCAGAATCCCAGTCATGTGTATGCGGCAGTCGGAACCTACGCGGTCAGCTTGACCGTGACCGGGCCCGGTGGCTCGGATACCCTGACACGTACTGATTACATCGACGTGACCGAGCCGCCACCCGTCGCGGGATTCAGCGGCGTACCGACGAGCGGTACTTCGCCTTTGACGGTGACTTTTGCTGACAGCTCCACGGGTCTGATTTCGAGTTATGCCTGGACCTTCGGCGATGGCGCGACATCTACTCTGCAAGACCCGAGTCATGTGTATGCGGCAGTCGGCACCTACTCGGTCAGCTTGACGGTGACCGGCCCCGGTGGTTCGGACACTCTGACACGCACGAACTACATTGATGTCACAGAGCCTGCGCCAATCGCCAACTTCAGCGGTGTGCCGACCAGCGGCACTTCGCCCTTGACGGTTGCGTTCAGCGATGCCTCAACTGGCGCGGTCTCCAGCTACGCCTGGGCCTTTGGCGATGGAGCTACTTCGACACTTCAGAGTCCGAGTCATGTGTACTCGGTTGCTGGTACGTATTCGGTCAGCTTGACCGTGATTGGGCCCGGTGGCACGGACACCCTGACGCGTACGGACTACATTGATGTGACTGAGCCTGCACCTGTGGCTGGGTTCAGCGGGACGCCGACAAGTGGCGCTTCGCCCTTGACGGTTGCGTTCAGCGATTCCTCCACTGGCGTGGTCTCGAGTCATGCCTGGGACTTCGGCGATGGTGCGACTTCGACGCTCCAGAATCCGAGTCATGTGTATGCGGCAGTCGGAACCTACTCGGTCTCTCTGACGGTGACCGGGCCCGGCGGTTCGGACACTTTGACGCGTACGAACTACATTGATGTCACCGAGCCTGCACCAGTTGCCGGCTTCAGTGGTACGCCCACCAGCGGCACTTCCCCGCTCACCGTGGTGTTCTCTGACAGTTCGACCGGCGCGGTTTCGAGCTATGCCTGGACCTTCGGTGATGGCGCTACCTCGGCGCTCCAGAACCCGAGCCATGTGTACTCGGTCGCTGGCACCTATTCGGTCAGCTTGACGGTAACGGGCCCCGGTGGTTCGGACACCCTGACGCGTACGAACTACATTGATGTCACTGAGCCCGCACCTGTTGCGGACTTCAGCGGTACACCAACAAGTGGCACCTCGCCCCTGACGGTTGCGTTCGGCGATGCCTCGACGGGAGTGGTTTCCAGTTAC
>JABABA010000030.1:0-35013 GCA_014238415.1 Planctomycetota bacterium
CGACCAGATCTATATCCTGACCGATGAGGATGTCCTTGTACCCGTCGCATCGAGTCCGTACGCAAATGAGGAGGATCTTCAGGGATTGCTCGTACGGCATCCCGCTCTACTTGCTGGAGAGCAGATTGACCCTGAAGACCCAAGACGCTGGATTCTCATCAAGAGGGAAGCCCCTGTTCTGCACAGGGGAAGTGAAGTTCACAGATGGCGTATGGACCATCTTTTCCTGGACCAAGAAGGCGTCCCGACTTTAGTGGAGACAAAACTCGCGTCTAACCCTGAACTGAGGCGCAAGGTGGTCGGGCAGATGTTGGATTACGCATCCAATTTTGCTGCTGAATGGAGCGTGGAGCGAATTCAGCGAGAATTTGATTCGCGTTGTGAAGAACAGGGCCTGAATCCAGAAACGGAGTTGGCTAATCATCTTTCAGGGGATATCCACCTCGATAGTCGCCCAGATGTCTTCTGGGACGAGGTCCAAGCAAACCTAGAGGAAGGAAGACTCCGGCTTCTTTTTGTGGCAGATCGAGTCCCCTCTGCGTTGCTGAATATTGTGGAATTCCTGAATGAACAGATGAGCCCTTGCGAGGTCCTTGCTATTGAGTTGAGGCAATACGCGTCTGGAGAAGGCACCGAGAAGCTCAAGACCCTGGTCCCCAGAGTTCATGGCTTAGGTGCGGTCTCCCGCTCACGCGCTAGGAGAAAGCGGGTGGTTGCAGACTCTGGTTCTTTCGTTCTTGAAGGTGTTGCCGATGAATTCGAGCTTGAGTTTGGGATGCGCCCAAGAATTCGTTCGCATCGAAGGGGGTGGGTGCGGCTGGATGATCCCAATGGGCTGGGAGACGGAGAGTGGTTGATCTATCAAAGTAGGCAGAAGGGGACTCTGAACCTGTACTTTGATGGAGGGGCGGGTGCAGGCATAAGTGAGGAAGAACAACAGCGCATTCTGTTTTCCTTGAATGACGTTTCATTTCAGCCCGGTGTGCAACTGAAGCATGGCTACTCAATCAAGGAAGAGCGATTTTGGGTTGGGGTAGAAATCTCTGGTTTTGATCCCGATGACGAAAGCAACTGGGAGGATCTCCAGGGCTTCTTAAAAAAAGCGATGCGCCAAATGCTCGACTCCTGGCCCAGAGACGAGTAACCAGTCCGTTCATCGGAGTCACTACTCGGAGGTCCCTGGCTTGTCCCCTGGCCTAGGCCTTGCAGAAGATACTTGGCGTAGCGCCCGGTGTCAGTGAATGTGTCAGTGATTGACGCGCCGAAGCCTGCGAAACCATGCAAGCCCCTGCGTCCGACTGACTTGATCTCCAAGACGAACCAGCTGCCTTGGAAACAGCCTTGGCATCCACGAGACCGGCGATTTCGCAGCACTGTGCCCCGCACCGCAGCCCCCTGCCACGAAAAGAGGGATGGAGGCGGCACCCGGACTCGAACCGGGGATGACGGATTTGCAATCCGTTGCCTTAGCCACTTGGCCATGCCGCCCTTTGGGAGCGCACGATCTCGCGACCGCCGAACTCCGGCCCTGCTCCTTGCGGAACAGGGGGCTGGAAGGATAGCCCGCCGGAGGGCCTCGTCAAGGGCGGAGGCCTGATGATCGGAGGGTTCCCCTGACAGGACACCCTTGGGCCCGGATCGCGTCACGCAACGGACGGATCTCCTGCGGCCTTCCTCGCCGGCCCTGCTCGTGCCCCCTGGCCACTGCTCCCGGCCGGTCCAAGACAGCCTGCGCAGGCCTGCCCCCCCAAGGGGAAACTATGCTCAGCGCCGCAGACCCGCCGGGGACATGGCGGAATCGGTAGACGCAGCGGCCTTAAAAGCCGCCGGCCGCAAGGCCATCCGGGTTCAATTCCCGGTGTCCCCACCAGGTGCGGTTTCTTCCATACCCCCAAGCCAACCCAAGACATGCAAATCAGACCTACCCGGATCATCCTGCTCACCCTTTGTGCCACCGCCCTGGGGATCACCGCCCTGGCCCTCAACTCGCAGCCGAATGGAAGCAAGACCCAGGACCAGGAGGCCACGCATGAGGGCCCCGCGTTCGAACAACCTCTCCCCGAGCACAATGCCCTGACCGCGACTGCCGGCAAGTGGACTGGCAACCTGACCATAATCATGCCGGACGGCTCCAAGATGGATTATCCCGCCACCGAGACCAACACCGCCATCGGTGCCTTCTGGAACCAGTCCACCTTCAGCTGTCTGTTCATGGGCACGCCCTACAAGGGCACCGGGTCCATGGGCTACAACCCCAAGACCAAGCGCTACATCGGCACCTGGGTGGACAGCATGAGTTCCTTCTTCGCCCTGATGGAAGGAGAGATGTCCTCCGATGGCAAGACCCTGGTCATGCGCTGGGACGCTCCCGACCATTCCGGCATGATTGTCCCCCACCGCTCGGAATCCGTGCGCACGGACGACTCCTATGTGAGCACCTTCTACACGGGGGAAAACACCCAGACCATGGTGATCTCCATGAAGCGCGCACCCGCCACCGAGGCGAGTTCGGGGCGCTGAGGTTCCAAGCTCTCACGAGAACAGCGCGTGCCCGAAAATCTCGGGCCCGCGTTCTGGAGCCTTTCCTATTGAATCAATCCGATCCAGATCCCATCCGACAAACCCACGGGCTGGACTGCAGCGGGATCGCGGTACCAGTACTGCGCGTAGAGATCATCCCCGGGCTGGAATCCAACTGGTCCCAAGAAGCTCATATCCAGTGAGGTAGAGAACTGGCCATCGCAGGGGCCCGCTCCAGCCCCACTTGTGACCACAGGCCCCCGTATATAGGGCGCACCCAGACAGAGCTCGCCCCCAAAGAAGGGAATCGAATCGCTCGACATGGAGAGAACTGCGACTCCAAAGCGCCCGACATCGACACCACTGGCGGTGATTGCAAAGGAAGCTCCCAGGGAAGGCACGCCGGAAAGAGCGATCGCAGGCACACAACCAGCCGCACTCGTCTTTGCCGTGCAAAAATTCTGGACCACGGGATAGTAGGTGGGGTCGTGGAAAAACGCTCCCATGTCCGGCTGGGACCCGTTGGGGCCCAGAGGATGGCCAGGGTCACCAGTATCGATGCAGGGGCTGCCAGGGCGAAGGTGGAAATCCTCGGCGGCGGGATTCCAGAAGAGCGGGTCGCCGGTGATGTTGCCGGAACCCGGCATTCCTCCCGGCACAAGGGAATAGCTGACAGTTGTGACGCTTGGGTCGAAGGCGAAGGGAGTCTCGTTCAGGAAAATGCAACCTTCGACTGTGCCGGCGACAACGGTGGCGCCGGGTGGAGGAGACGGCACTTGGGAATAGCACTCGTTCCCAACAAAGGTGCAGCGTTGGACGAGGCCCCCGGGAGCGTAGATCGCTGCCCCTTCAGCCGACTCACCTATATCCCAATGTATACCCGCAGTGTTGTTGAGAAAGAGGCTGTCCTGGATCACGGTCGACCCGTCGCCGACAACACCTGCGCCCACTCCATTTCCCGGAAAAGCATAGTTGGCTGCGGTATTGTCAATGAAGCTGCAGAACCTCACCGATGCGCCGCCCCCGCATGTGAGCGCCGATCCACGCCCGCAGTGGTTACCCCTGAACACCGTGTCGACCACTGCGTGATTCCCCCACAGAACGAGGGCTCCAATGCCATTGGAACTGTTGCTCTCAAAGAGGCATCCAGTCAACAAGATACGGCCGCCACCCACACTCAGGCAAGCACCCTCATCAACCGCATAACAGCCGCGAAACGTGCACCCCTGAATCAGTCCCGTCGAACCACCGATACCTCCCAAGCCCCCACTTTCAGAGCCAAAGCCGATGAAGAGGGAATCCGTGAACTTGATCGTCGAATCGGCAATCCCGAGCCCTTCGCTATTGCCATACGGCTCAGATACTTCTGACCTGAGAGTACTCGATGAAATGCTCACATCGCTCGCGGATGCATACATCAATGTGCTCTCGGTGTTTCTTTGGATCAACTCTGATGCATCAATATTCAGGCCCGAGTTCAAGCACCGGACGCCGTTTCCCTCTCCGTAGCCCCAGGCGTCCAGAGTGCTGCTCTCCACATGCAGCAAGCTGCCGCCTTCAACAAGGACCAAGGATGGGCTGTCAAAAGCGGAGCTTGTCAGGTTCGAATCCCGAATAGTCACAGCGGAATTGGTCCCCCAAAAACCGAGCCCCTCAGCGCACCCATCATCGCAGACCAACTCGCAGTCATGCATCAAGAAAGCCGAGTCGATCACCCTCAGGCAGCGCCAGCGACAGGACCAAACCAAGAGCTCAAACCGACAACCAAAGCAAGCCAGGGCCCCGGCGTTCTGCACGCGCACCAGGTCCAAATCAGGGCCAGGAGGCGGAGCCCCAGGGGGGGCGCTTTGGAAAACGATTCCATTCACCTGCACGGGCACCGTAGTGCTGCCCGTAACCACAAGAGCCGGATCTGTTCCCTGGGGCTTCCAAGTCACCACAGCTCCGCCTGCGGCCCGTATGCGCAGAGCCTTGCCACTGATCACAGCCGACTCGGCAAAAGTGCCTGCGCCCAGCACCAACCGATCCCCATCAAGGGTCGTCGGCTGATCAATAGCGTACTGCACCGAAGTGTAGGGGTCGGCGGCCGTACCGGATCCCCCCGCACCACCAATCGTGGCGTCTACCTGCCAGTTGGTTTGACCGAATGAGACCGAGACAGGAGCCAGGCAGAGGAGAAAGGCGAATCCACGGGAAAGACAAGGCATCATTGATATGGGAGCGGAGGAAACGGAGCTGAGAGGCCCAACATGAAGAGACCCCAGAACTCAAAAGGAATAGATCCCCGAATTGGACACTCTTTTGCACCTTTGTGCTTCAACCAACCCCCCAGGGGCTCCAGAAGCAGAAACCCAGCGGGGAAGGTTGCCCCCCTGCCCGCCTAGCGATCCTCGATCGGCACCCAGGTCGCGTCGTGCACCCCGGTGTAGATCTGGCCCGGACGGAAGAGCTTGTTGTCCCTCATCTGTTCGCGCCAGTGGGCCAGCCAGCCGGCTGTGCGCGCGAGGGCAAAGATCGGCGTGAACACATCCGTGGGGATGCCGAGCTTCTGATAGACGATGCCGCTGAAGAAGTCCACGTTGGGCCAGATGCCGCGCACGCCAAACACTTCGGCACCGATCTTCTCCAGTTCCAGGGCGGTGGCGTAGAGTTCCGTTGTGCCGCGGGCCGCAAAGAGCTCCTTGGCCAACAACTGCAGGGCTCGGGCCCGGGGGTCCTTGGTCTTGTAGACCCTGTGCCCCATGCCCATGACCTTGGCCTTCTTGGCCACCTGGGCCTGGAACCAGGCCTGGGCGTTCTCGGCACCGCCGATGGCCTCAAGCTGCTCCAGCACGCGCTCGTTGGCGCCCCCATGCAGGGGACCGAAGAGCGTGCCCACCGCACCACTGACAGCGGTGTAGGCATCGGTCTCGGTGGAAGCAACCACGCGACAAGCAAAGGTAGAAGCGTTCATGGTGTGCTCCGCGTGGAGCACAAGCGCGCAATCAAGGATGCGCTCCTCGATGGCATCAGGCTTCTCACCATTGAGGCACCACAGGAAGTTGCCCGCCACGGAAAGCTCCGGGTCCGGAGCAATGATCTCTTTGCCTCGACGCACCCGCTCAAATGCCGCAATCAAGATCGGCATGGCCGCCAACACACAGAGTGCTGTTTGATGTCGCGAGGCAGGGTCCTTCAAGTCGCAAACAGGACTCACCATGCGCAGCATGGGCATCATGGCCTGCAAGGCCGCCATCGGGTGTCCTCCAGCGGGCAGTGCACGCAACGCAGCCAACAATTCATCGGGCAGATGGTAGTGCGGGGTCAGCTCGCGCTTGAACGCGTCAAGTTCCGCCTGAGTCGGCAGCTTGGCATTCCAGAGCAGATAGGTAGTCTCCTCAAAGGTCGAGTGCTCCGCCAGCACCTCGATGCGGTGGCCTCGATAGGCAAGAATGCCTTCCTGCCCGTCAATGAAGCTGATAGATGACTCGGCTGCGGGAATTCCGGCGAGGCCAGGGATGAGTTCCGGTGTAGACAAGGGGCTTTGGGGGGGGTGAGGGGCTTGGGGTGCGGGCATGGTATCAGGCCCGGGTGGAGAGATAGTCAAGGATCAGGCGCACGCCAACTCCAGTTCCAGTGGAGCCGCCCACCCAATCACGTTGGGCAGTGCCCCAGGCGCTTCCAGCGATGTCCAGATGGCACCAATCAATGCCCTCGGGGACGAAGGAAGCGAGGAATGCGGCGCCCTGGCTGGAACCAGCACCTAGGGCCGGGGAACCGATATTGGACAGATCTCCGGAAGCGCCCCGCATGCCTTCCTTGTGCACATCAAGCAGGGGCAGGGGCCAGCAGAGCTCACCCACCCGTTCGCCACTGGCCACCAGCTCGTCCCGCAGGGTCTCGCTGCTGGGGAAGATCCCGGTCAATTCATGCCCGAGGCCGACGATCACCGCGCCGGTCAGGGTCGCCAGATCCAAGATCGTATCCGGGCGCACCTTCCTGGCCGCGTAGGTCAGGCAGTCTGCCAGGACCAGCCGGCCCTCGGCGTCGGTGTTGTTGACTTCCACGGTCAGGCCGTTCATCGCGGTGAAGATGTCACCGGGCTTGGTGGCGGCACCATCGATGGTGTTCTCCGAACAGCCCAGGATGCCGTGCACCTCATAGGGCACATCCATCTGGGCCAGGGCGTGGAATGTCCCCAGCACGGCCGCGCCGCCGGACATGTCAAAACGCATCTCGTCCATTTTGGCCGAGGGCTTGATCGAGATGCCACCTGCGTCAAAGGTGAGGCCCTTGCCCACCAGGGCGATGCGGCCCCGGGAGCGCTTCTTGGGCTTGTAGCAGAGGTGCACCATCTTTGCCGGCTGGGTCGAACCCTGGGAGACCGAGAGCAAGAGCCCCATACCCAGCTTGGCCATGGCGCGCTCATCCAGCACCTTGCAGGTCAAGCGCGAAGAACCGCTGGCGATCTTGCGCGATCGCCTGGCGAACTCGGTCGGAGTCAGCTTGTTGCCCGGCAGGTTCTGCAGGTCGCGGGCATAGGCGCTGGCCGCAGCGGTGATGCGTCCATGGGTCAGGCCACGCTTGACCCCGCGGTCATTACTGATGACCCCGATGGCTTTGCACTTGTGAGCATCCGGTTTGGACTTCATCTGGCGGAAGCTATAGGCCCCCAGGAGGATGCCCTCGGCCAGAGCCACACCGACCGCCTGGCCGCCACATTCAAAGTCCTCGACACCATCGGCCCAGAAAGACGCCTTGGCAACTCCCATAGACTCCGCCTGTCTGGCAGCGATGGCACCGCAACGGCGCAGCCCTTCGCACTCCACATCCTGGCGCGCCCCGAGACCGATCAGGAGCACCTGATCCGCGGGGCCACTCTGGGCAAAGGTGCTGCGCGTGCTGCGCGCCTTGCCTTCGAAGCGGGCGCCAAAACCGGTCGGGACCTTGACCCCCTTGGGCAGGATGGGTTTCTCCCCTTGGCAGACCGGAACGATCAAAAGAGGTGTCTTGGCGAGACGGGTGCTGGATGTGATGCTGAGTTTCATGATAGTTGTTCGATGGAAATCCTGGCTGCTTCTCACATGTCCAGGTACTTGGGACCGCCGCCCCCTTCGGGCACGGTCCACTCAATGTTCTCGTAGGGGTCGGCGATGTCACAGGTCTTGCAATGCACACAGTTGGAGGCATTGATCACCACCTCGCGGGCGGCCTCGGGCCACTCATAAACCGCCGCCGGGCAAAAATGCTGGCAGGGATTGCCGTACTCGGCAGTGCAACGATCCACGCAGATGGTGGGATCGAGCACCAGCAGATGACTGGGCTGGTCTTCCTCATGGATCGCGCCTGACAGATAGACATCCGTCAGTTTGTCCATGGAGTTCGAGTCGTTGAAGGTGGGTTTTTCCAGACGGCTGCTGGCGGCGGGCTGCATGCACTCGTGGTCGGAGTGACCGCTGCGCCGAGCCAACATGCCGCGGCCTGCAGTCACGCGCTGGACCGCATAGTCCAACACGCCCCGGATCACCCCGCCGGTCATGGCCTGACGATAGTTACGCACCCCGGACAGTTCCTTGTGGGCGGCGGACTGTTCAAAGAGGGTCTCATAGCGTGCCAGCCCGGCCCCATCGGCGTCCCCCGCCTTGAGGGCTTCAAAAATCGCCTCGGCCGCCAGCATGCCGGACTGAATGCCCAGGTGAATCCCCTTGAGGGTCGCCGCGTTGAGGAATCCGGCAGAGTCCCCCACCATGACAAAGCCATTGCCATGGAGCTTGGGCATGGAAAACAACCCGCCCTCGGGCACGGTCTTGGCGCCATAACGCAAGACCTTGCCCCCTTCCAGCAACTTGGCGATGCGCGCATGCTGCTTCCACTGCACAAAGAGCGCATGGGCATCGAGGCGCGCATCGCCCTGATCCAGACCCACCACAAAACCCAGGCTCAAAAGGTTGCCTGGCATGCCGTAGACCCAGGAGCCTCCGTAGCTCTTGAGATCGAGGGGATAGCCCCCCGTATGCATGACCTTGCCGGCGAACTCTGCGCCCACCTCAGGAGTCACTTCCCATATTTCCTTGACACCCGTGCCATAGGTCTGGGGATTCTTGCCCGCCATCAGGGCCAGCTCGGGATCCTGAAAGAGCTGCTTGGCAAGCGAACCCCGGGTGCCTTCAGCGAAGACCGTGACCTGAGCGGTGATGCGCATGCCGGGCTCAAAGGTGCCCTTCTTGGATCCATCCTTGGCGATGCCGCTGTCCCGGGTGACGACCCCCCCGATGCGCCCACCCTCTTCGCGGATCAACTCCGCTGCGGGGAAACCCCCGTAGACTTCGATGCCCGCCTCTTCGGCGCGCTCACCAAGCCAGCGCACGATCTGGTTGAGGGAGACGATCAGATTGTTGTGGTTCTGGAGCTGGGGCGGACAGAGCATGCCGCGCAAGGCCAGGCTGCTCCCACCGGGCCGCAGCACTTCAGCCCAGTCGTCCTCGACCTCGGACAGAATCGGAAAGCCCTTCTCGCGCCAGTCGGGAATCAAGGCCTCGATACCCACGGGGTCCATCACCGCGCCGGAGAGGGTGTGGCTGCCCAACTCCTCATCCTTGTCGATCACCAGGATCGTCTTTTCATTGTCACCATCCGCAGCGAAGCGCCGGGCCAGGTCCAGGGCGCAGGCCAGCCCCGCGGGGCCAGCCCCGACCACCAACACATCCACAGGCAGTTCATCCCGTTCCAGATCGGCAAGGTTGAGGCTGCTGGCGCGTTGGCTCATGGACGGGCGGCTGGTGAGGATCGACTCTCCTGGGCATCTGGCCCGGGAAGTTGGGCGAACAGGATAGCAGTAGAGAGGGGTCTGCCGCCGCGGAAGAGAGGCATGGCGGACGCCTGGGCCAATGCTCAGGAGCGATCGCCAACCCAATGGGCGCCGCTTGTGAGGACCTCACGCTTCCAGATCGGCAGGCGCGCCTTGAGTTCGTCGATCAGCAGCCGACAAAGGTCAAAGGCGTAGGCCCGATGGGGTGCTGCCACGGAGATCAGCACTGAGGGCTCTGCGACCCCCACGGTACCCGTGCGATGCACACAGAGCATGCGCGCCGGACCGCCCGGGGACTCACCCAGCTGGGACAGGCAGTCCCCAAAGATACGCCCCATTTCCGGACCGGTCATGGCCTCGAAAGCCTCGTACTCCAGCCGCAGCACTTGCTCGCCCTTGTGAGTGTCACGGGTGGTGCCCAGAAAGGTCACCAGCGCTCCACAGCGCGGACTCACCACCCGCTGCTCAAGGGCCTGCACATCCAGCGCTTCCCGAGAGAGCTCGAAGACCCCTGCGCAGAAACTAGCCTCCAACTCCGCTGCACTGGCCTGCCCTCCGGACACCGGCGGCAGAAGCGCAACCTGATCACCGGGCCTGATGGGTGTGCTGTCCGGCGCATAGGCATCGCCGATCACCCCCGCCACGCTGGAAAGATCCCCCACCTGGGGATGCTGCTGAACCAGAAGTCGTTTGATGTCCCCCAGGGTGCAGTCTTCGGGAACATCCTCCAGGATCAGACTCTGCGACCCTGCGCGATCACGCAGCCCCGCAAAGAGATGCACGCTCAGTTGCATGGTTTCTTGGACGACATGATCGCTGAAGGGCGCGCAGTGTGCCCCGGCCAAATCAGAAGGGGCACAGATGCATGTGCCCTAGAAAGGCGTGTCGTCAAAACCTCCGGGGGAATCGGAGGGTCCGCTCGGGGACGGCGCCGATGAGTAGTCCCCATAGGAGCCCTCGTCAGCAGGCTGCTGTTGGGGCGCAGCACCGCCCTGGTCGTTGCCGCCACGGCCGCCGCCTCCATCACCACGGCCCCCGGCGAACTCCCAGTTCTCCGCGACCACATAGAGCTTACTGCGTTTTTGACCTGAGTTCTTGTCCTCCCAGGAATCAAATTCCAGACGGCCTTCAATGAAAGCCATGGAGCCCTTGCGGTGGTACTTCTCGAAGGCCTCGGCACGGTTGCCAAAGAGGGTCACATCCACAAAGGTTGGTTTCTCGACCCATTCCCCCGTACGATTCTTGAAGCGGCGGTTGACCGCCATGCCGATTTTGCAGATTGCTGTTGAGGATTCGCCTTGGGTGTGGCGCATTTCCGGATCCCGGGTGAGGTTGCCCATCAGGATCACTCTGTTGTAGGAAGCCATATCGTTTCGTCTTGAGTTGATTCGTTCTTGATTGTGGATCAGGTGGAGCACCAGAGTGCTGACCCGACCGGGAGCCAGGAAAAAACTTGGGAGGTGGGGCAGGCAGCCGCAGCAGGCCACCAGAGGACCCCGGAGACCACAGGATAGCACCGTTGGTGCCTTGTTCCGAGACCTTCCTCGCCAGGTCCCTTTTGCGCCCCCACCTTGGGTCGTAGAATCGGAACCCGGGCGCCCTCACCCAGGCACCCGAGCCCGACGCACCCCGGGGCCCTGACCACACCCAGATCACGGCCCCGGCGTTCCCACTCAACTCCGCGCATCCCCACAGCAACTCGATGGACCCGACCCAACGCGAGGACCTCATGGTCCCCGAAGGACGCAATCGCCGCCGCCACCCCCGCGCCCGTGGGGATTGGCCGGTCATGGTGGAACTCCCAGACGGGCCCCACCAGGCCAGAGTGCGTGATGTGTCCAAGGGAGGAGTCAGCTTCTTCCTCGACCGTCCCATCCCAGAGATGACCCTGCTGTCGGTGGAGTTCGACCTGCC
The DNA here is from genome assembly GCA_014238415.1 of Planctomycetota bacterium. Lineage (GTDB taxonomy): Bacteria > Planctomycetota > UBA1135 > UBA1135. The sequence continues at coordinate 11,222 of JABABA010000030.1, forward strand.
TTGTAGCGCAGGGGTGCGCCGTATCCGGGGCACCGGAGCCGTAGTACGCTGCAGCAAGATCTCGAAAGCCCTTGACCACTACGAAATCGCGGTCTTCCTGACCGAAATGGCCGACCCGGACCGCGCAACGATCGAGGCTTTCGTAACCGAGACCTTGCTGGTCTGATCAGGCCAAGGCGTATCTGCTTGGGTCACCTGGGACCCGACGCCATCAATCACACCAGGAGATCTGTACGGCCTGGGAAAAGTCGAAGCCAGCACCACCCGCGGCCGGATCCCGGTACCAGAACTGGAAGTTCCAGGTCACCCCGGAAACCACCGCCCCCGCCAGGGGCGCGATGCTCAAATCAAACTGCTGGGAAGCGGTTCCCAGACCGTCCGCTTGAATCACCGGCATGCGCACGAGACTGCCACCCACGCAGATCGTCCCATTGCCCACCGGCAAGCTGACCTGGTTGGCGCCAAAAAAGAACAAGCCGAACTGATTGCCCGGGAGCCCGGTAGCAAAGAACTCAAGATCATTGTCAGCCACGGAAACACCTCCGGTCCAGAGCAGCGTAGCCCCGCTCCCTGATGAGGAATTGGGGCCCGGATCGCAGTAGGTCACCGGCGAACTGCAGACCACGCCGCCCAGCCCCGAGGTACCACTGACCACGAGCGCGAAGTCTGCATCCATGGCTGCGGTCTCCAGGTGCGCGTCCTGGTTGACTTCGTCAGCGAAGATCTCCACGCTCCAGACCCCTGCGGCGGGATTGCTCACGAAGACGTTTTCAACCACATCCAAGCTGTTCGACGAACCACCGCTGCTGGAGTCGTTCCCGCTGGCCAGACCGTTGTTGCCCCAGTAGAAAGCCGCGCCCCCGGGGGCAGTGACCTTCAAGCTCAGATCGTTGATGCGGTGCTGGCCCGAAGAAGTGGTGCCCATTGGATCCAGGTAGACCAGGGTGACCGCCAGTCGGGGCTGACCCCCATCCACGGTCAGGGGATAGGCGATGGACTCCCCATGGGCCAGGACGAGTTCCTCGTTGACGATGAACATGTCATCGCGCAGATCATAGAGGCCCTGCACATTTGCCCGCCCCCAGCCCTGGTGCACCCGGGTCAGGTCTGCGCTGGTCCCTGAAAAGCTGTAGGAGCTTGCGCTGTTGATCATCAGGGCCCGGGCGGTGGTGGCCTTGGGACGACTGTTGAAGACCGAGGACCCCGTGGAGTTGCCAAAGATGCCCGCATGCCACATCTCATACATCAGCCCAAAGGCTCCGGCGGTCATGGGCGTGGCGGCGCTGGTACCGCCGAACTGGGTGGTGCCCCCTCCATCGGCAGGAGCAGCGATGCTGTCATACCAATAACCCATATCGGGCTTGATGCGCCCGTCCTCTGCAGGGCCTGTGGAACCGGCACCGCTCCAACTGTCGTCACTAAGAGTCTGGCTGTCCTGGTGGCGAATCCCCCCAACGGAAACGATGTTCTTGGCCCAGGCCTGGGGCCGGGAAGAGGTGTTGCCCGTGTTGGACTGGCTCTGCAAGATGACGATGTCGTTGATAAACAGGATGTCGTCCATCTCTGAAGAGATCGAGTTGTAGCTCGATGTCAGGCTGCTGCCCCAGGAGTTGGTCTGGAACACGGCGTTGTAGGGCGACTGCAACAACTCCGCCGTATGGGCGTAACGGTTGCCCCCATAGGAACCATAATCCGCAAAGATCGGCTGCCCATCGGGCAGCATGCCGCGCCGGGTGGAGGAGCCTGCCCCGTCTCCAAAGACCACACCTGTGACCGGGGTGCCGTGGGAGGCACTTCCCGAGTGACTGCCGTGGAAGATCGCCGGGTTGGATTGCAGGTCCGGATGGGAGTCATCCAGATTGCCGTCCATGCACTCGGCCCGTACGCCGTTGCCGGTGAAGCCAGCCACGCTCTCCACATAGTTCGCGCCGCTGTCGACGCGCACCTTGTCCATGTCGTCCTCAGGCAGGGACCAGCGATCAATCCAGAGCACCTCATCCCAGGTCGCCGCCTGGGCCAGTTGAATTGGATCAAGGGTCGCCTCAAGTACAAAACCATCGGGAATCATGGCCTCGATGGTGGCCCCCATCTGCACCAGGCGTTGCGCAACCACAGCCTTCATGCCCGGACCACGCTCCAGCACTTGAATGCGCAAGCGCGCGCGCCCAGGGAGGGTGCCCTCGATCCAACCCGCAAGCAGTTCCGCTTCCAGGCGATAGCTGGCGGGATAGTCGCCCACCCAGCGCACACAGTCGAGCGCGGCCAGTGCGTCCACCCCAGGGACCTGCCCCAATTCCACCAGCAGGGTCTGCTCCGGCAAAAAAGCTCGCAGCACTGCGCCTGCCTGCTGCAGGGCTTCCCTATAGGCCGGAATGATCTCGGTCTTGAACTGAACCAGCCGCAGGTTGCCACTGTCAGTCAGACCCTCCGGCGCTGACGGAGCCGGATCCACAAGGGGGTCAAAATTCCCCCGCTGCAGGTGCACTTGTGGACGCAGGGTGCGCACGCGCCCAAAGGAACTCTTCCCGGCGAGACGAATGCGGTAGCGTGTCAACGCACCAGCGGCCTGGTCCTCCTGCCAGCGCAGCACCAGGGCGCTGCTGCCCGGCAACTTGATCTGCTCCAGGTCATGGATCCTGTTCTGGCTTTGGTACACAAGACTGCCGTCCCCAAGGCGCACCTCATGGCCATCGGAGCTGAGAACGGCGCCGGTCTGGGGAGTGGCATGGGCAGCCCCAAGAAAAGTACAGAGAACAAGGGCAGGGCTAAGGGTCTGAAACATGGATCAGAAGGCAGGAGAAACTGACAGTTGCCAGACCCGGAGTCCGAGCGGCCTGACAGCATTGAATCAAGTCGAGCGAGTCTGTGTGAACGAATCCGCCCCACCCGGACGAAAAACATGCTCAGCCGCCATCAAGCCCTGCGCCGGGCCCAGAGCACGCGATCCAATCCCGCCAGGTCGGGCACGATGCGCGCATCCATCCCGGCCGCCTGGGCCAGGGAAAGCGCCCGCGGGCCCTGATCGCAACCGAGTTCCACCAGCAGCAGTCCGCCCGGGTTCAGGGCCCTGCTCCCGGCCAGAGCACACAATTCGCGCACCCAGTAATCAGGGTCCCCCTGGGGAGCAAAAAGCGCCATGGCAGGCTCGTACTCGCGCACCTCTGGCTCAAGTTCCTCGACCACTGCGGGGTCCACATAGGGCGGATTGGAGACGATCAGATCAAAGGGCTCGGCCCCGGCGAGAAACTCCAGGCCGTCCTGGTGCACAAGTTCCACGGCCGCATCAAGTGCTTTCACGTTCTGGCCAGCATGCTCAAGAGCCGCTCCGTCCAGATCGATCCCAAGCAGCTTGTCACCGATCCCCTCACATGCCAGGGTCACAACCAGTACCCCGCTGCCCGTGCCCACATCGCAGACCCGCCCCAAACTCCTCGCCTTGGATTCGTCCTTGGCCAGATCAACCAGCAACTCGGTCTCGGGCCGCGGGATCAAGCACCCGGGACCCACCCGGAAAGGGCGCGAGTAGAACTCCGAGTGCCCGGTGATGTAGGCCAGAGGCTCACGGCGGCCGCGGCGCACCAAGAAGTCTCGAGCCCTGTCCACCTCGCTCCCCAGCACCGGCGACTCAAGCCGCATCAAGAGGTGCAGCCGGTCGCAACCAAGAGCATGGCTGACCAGGAGATCCGCCTCCAGACGAGGATTTTCGACGCCGCGCCGGGCCAGGAAGGCCTGGGCCATGGCACGCATAGCCGCCACCGTGCGGGGAACTTCGCGCTGATCCTCTTGCACCGGCGACTTGGCCCCCTGGAATTCAGGACCGTGGCTCACTGTTCGGCCTTGGCTGCCTCACGCGCGGCGCGCTTGGCCTCCCGGTCGGCCTTGCGTTTTTCACGCACGAGAGCCGCTTTCCGCTCCCCCTCCGCCTTGGCCTCTTTCATCGCCTTGACCATGATCATCATGGCCATGATGCCACCCGCGGCACAGACGCCCGAACCCAACAGGGCCAGATACCCGATGCCCGAGTGACCACCAGAGTTCACCTGCCCGAGGGCCAGGAACTGCACCACGCCTGCAACGGCCGGGCCCAGGAACGCGAGCGGAAAGATCGGATTGAACTTGCCCCCGTGCTCGTAGCCGTAGATGTGGGAGGTGGTGGTCATGGCCAGGATCATGGTGAACAGCTCGACAATCAACACGAAGCTGGTCCAGGGTTTTGCCTCCAGCTTTTCCCCTTGCAAAGCGTCGATCGAACCGGTGGTAGCGAATATGAGGGCGAAGATCCAAATCACCCCAGCGAGGATCATGGGCGCCATGGCGTGGGCCTTGGCCAGCCCGGCGATGGGCCCCTTCTCTTCGCCCCCATGGGTGGCCTTGTAGCCCTCGTGGAAGATGTAGCCACCTAGCAGGGCCAATGCCTTGGCGCCCAGGAAGACACCCCATGGGAAATTCTGCTCGCCAATCCACCTGAAGTCAGCGGCGGCTCCGGCTGTGGCAAAGCTCAAGCCCACATAGAAGGGCAGCAGGGAACCGGCCAGGAGGATCTGGGCCGCCTTGCGCAATTCCAAAGGAGCCTGCTCCAACTCGCGCTTGTCCCCGATGCCCGCTTCCCGCATGGGCGCATCCGCTGAATCGCTGGATCCCTCGGACCTGCCTTCAGAACTGACTGCTCCCGGGGACTCAAGATCCTCATGGGGCTCCAGTTCATCGATGGGCTCTAGATCGTCGTTTTGATTGCTCATGGGTCATTCAGGGGTCAGGCCAGGAAATTGGCTTCGAGAGAGCCAGGATACAAAAAGGACGCAGGTCCTAGCACGCTCAGGACAGAGTGACTACCAAGGAAGTGCGGCCGCAACCTCCTGTCGGCGGTCATCCAGGCCGGAGGATCGATCAGAGGTCACGCAGGCGCTCATCCCGTTCAAGCTCCTCCAAAGCCTCCTGCAAGGGGCCGAGACGCCCTTCCATGATCGGTTCCAGACTGAAGCTCTTGGAGTCCCCCGACAGGCGATGGTCCGTCACCCTGTTCTGGGGGAAATTGTAGGTCCGCACCCGTTGGCTGCGGTCGCCGCTGCCCACCAGGGTGCGACGGAAGTCCGAGCGCTCCTGGTGCAGACGGGCCTGCTCGGCCTCCATCAAGCGGGTGCGCAGGATGCGCATGGCGCGCGCGCGGTTCTTGTGCTGCGAGCGTTCGTCCTGACAGACCACCACTATTCCGCTGGGCCGGTGGGTGATGCGCACGGCGGACTCGGTCTTGTTCACATGCTGGCCCCCAGCACCACCTGCGCGCATGGTGTCTATGTCCAGATCGTCATCGTTGATATCGATCTCTGCTTCTTCTGCTTCGGGCATGACCGCAACGGTGGCGGCAGAGGTATGGATGCGGCCCTGGCTCTCGGTGGAGGGCACACGCTGCACTCGGTGGCCCCCGCTTTCGAAACGAAGGCCACGCCAGACACCCTTGCCGGAGATGCCAATCACCATCTCCCGAAAGCCCCCTACCTCTGAGCGCTGCTCAACCATGGTCTCCATGCGCCACTTGCTGCTGTCCGCCAGCCGCGTGTACATGCGCAAGAGGTCCGCTACGAAGAGCGTCGCCTCATCGCCTCCGGTGCCAGCCCGCAATTCCACGATGACCCTGGTGCGGTTGTCCATGGGATCGGAAATGAGCGCGTTCTGAGCGCGCACGAGCAACAGAGACTGCTCGCTGACCGCTGAGGCCTTGTCCTCCAAGGCCAGCTCAACCAGATCCTCGTCTCCGTCTTCCTCCAGGATCGTGTCCGCTTCCTTGATGCGGTCCACGAGGCCATTCCACTCCTGGAACAGATTCCAGGACTCCTCCAGGGTTCCGCGTTCCCGCAACAGACCTGGAAAGCGTTTCACATCCGAGGCTACGGCAGGATCAGCCAACTCTTCGGAGAGGACATCAAAGCGCGCCGAGCGTTCGGCCAGCTTTTCGATCAGAACGGTCTCGGTGGCCATCGAAGTTCTTGGGGGTGACCGCCTCGGCCACGCTTGACCCTAATCCTTCTTGGCCTGACCGTACTTCTTGCGGAAGCGATCAACCCGGCCAGCGGCGTCGACAAACTTCGACTTACCCGTATAGAAGGGGTGGCAAACGCTGCAGACTTCGATCTTGAGTTCGGCAACAGTTGCGCGGGTTTGAAAGGAATTGCCGCAACCGCAGGTCACAGCGCACTCAACGTACTTGGGGTGGATGCCTTCTTTCATGGGTGCCCTGCCCGGGGGTTCGGGCCGTTTCCAATGGCCCTGATCGGGATCGAGGGCCGAACAGGCTAACGACTGGAACGGGGGTCGGCAAGATCCGGTCCCCCCAGGCTTGCCAACAACTCCATGGAAAGGGCCACGGGCAGGCCCACCACGTTGTCCCAGCCCCCCCCCTCCAGGCCGGTCACGAAGCGATCGGCAGTCTCCTGGATGGCGTAGCCCCCGGCCTTGTCCTGCCACTCGCCACTGTCCACATAGGCGCGCATCTCATCCTCGCCGAGCTCGCGCATGCTGACCCAGGTACGCTCATGGGCCGTGACCTGCGCCTGGTCCCTGGAGCGCACCACCGCAACCCCGGTCACTACCTGATGACGGGTTCCCGAAAGGGCCGCCAGCATTGCCAGGGCCTCAGATGCGTCGGCTGGCTTGCCCAGTTGCTGGGCAGAGGGGCCCTCACCGATCGCCACGATCGTGTCGGAGCCCAGAATCAGGCACTGCTCGGATCCACAGTCCTGGAGGCCAGCCCGGGCCTTGCGCAGGGCCAGGGTCTCAGCGGCCTGCTCGGGTGCAAAGCCTGGGGCCAGGTCCTCGTCCACCCCCGCCGGACGCACATGGAATTCGAGGCCTGTCTCCCCCAACAGAACCCGACGCCTGGGAGAGGCCGAGGCCAAAATGATGCGAGGGGTGTCCCCCATGGGATCAGCGCCTGCGCGCGGTCTTGCGTCGGGTCTTCTTCCTGGCCGAATTCCCTCGCCCTGTGGCCTTCTTCTTGGAGGAGGTCTTTCGAGCCGCAGGCTTCTTCTTGGAGGCCGGTTTCTTCTTTCGTGCGGAGGGCCTCTTCTTGGAGGCCGGTTTCTTCTTTCGCGCAGATGGCTTCTTCTTTGAAGCCGGTTTCTTCTTTCGCGCGGATGGCTTCTTCTTGGTGGCGGCTTTCTTCTTCTTCGCAGAAGGCCTCTTCTTGGAGCCCGCAGCCTTCTTCTTCGCAGCGGCCTTCTTCGCAGCGGCCTTCTTCGCGGCGGCCTTCTTGGCGGCTACCTTCTTGGCGACCGCAGCTTTGCGGGCGGCATCTTTCTTCGCTGCAACCTTGCGGGCTGCCTCCTTCTTGACGGCCGCCTTGCGGTCTGCGATCTTCTTGGCAGCTGCCTTCTTGGCGGCAATCTTCTTCTCTTCGGCGGCCTTCTTCTTGGCCTGGGCCTTGCGCTCGGCCTCACGCTGTTTGTCGGCGATCTTCTTGACGGCATCCTTTCGCGCCCGGGCCTTCTTCTGCTCGGCGGCCAGGCGCCGCTCCTTGGCCTTGCGCTGACGCTGCTTCTCGCGATCTTTGCGCAGTTCGGCAGCGGCAATACGCTTTTGCTCTTTTTCCTGCTCTTTGGCGATACGCTCGGCTTCCCGCTTCTCAGCTGCCAGGCGACGGGCCTCCTCCTTGCGGGCCTGCTCGGTAGCACGCTCCCGAGATCGCACCCAGTCCTCGTATGCCTTCTTCCCGTAGGGATTCTTACGCAGGATCTCGACTTCGGCAAAGACCGGATTCTCCAAGTCGTTCCAACGGTCCACCATCTCGTAGACCGCCAGGGTGAAGTCCAACTCGCCTCCCTCAGGAACCAGTCCGCCAATCATTTCGCTGGCCTTGGCAACCGAGGTTGTGCGACTGATCCAACCCAATTTGTCCAGCAGCTTCATCAGGGACGAATGCACCGGAATCTGGCCCTCGGAACTCGCCCATACCAGCCAGGCGCCACCAGCCAGACCCAGGACCTTGAGATCCCGCAGGGCTTCCATGCCCGCGTTGGTGTCCTCGCGCAAGAACTCCAGGTCCAGGGAATGCACTTCCTGAAAGACATCCTGCAAATAGGCCCGCACCAGCATGGCCGAGTCCTTGCGATCATTCAAAAGAGCAAGGCCCTTCTTGCGAGAAGAGGTGTGAATCGAAAGGGCGATCTCCTGGGACTGGCTCACGCGCACTTCGTTCCAGTCCTCAAAATCGTTCTTGAGGGAACGCACACTCTGCTCCGCCTGCTTGCGCGTCAGGGTGCGCAAAAGCACCAGCACAAGGCCCTGCTCCAGCAGGGTAAGGCCCTCGACGGGAGCGGAAAGGAAGGGATGGCGCGGCTTGACCGCCTTGACCACCTGGGCCACTATTTCGGTTTTCTTGACCACGGTCTTGGGGGGCACGATGTTCGGGGAGGGGTGAATCCGTTGGAGGAGTGCCGGGTGCAGAAACCCACAGGCTTCTCAGAAGGCGCCGCACCAGGATCGGAAGGACCCTGTCGCGGCGGATGAAATCAAACAGGAGATCCGGGACGCCAGGGCTTCAATCCGATCGAACTTGGCAGACATCGACTCGGGGAGAAGCGTTTGGCGGGCGCGAATCACTCAGCGGCTTCCGCGGCTTCTGCTGCGGCCTCGGCCTTGGCAGCGGACCGACGAGCAGTCAGCCGCTCATCGCGACGAACTCCCTTGGCGGCCAGACGGGCGGACTTGGACGAGTTGCGGGTGGTGCTCGTGGCGGTCACCTTCTTGCGACCGGGACGCTTGCGGATCCTGCGGGGCTTGCCCCAATCCTCAAACACACCGTGGCGCTTGAAGAGCGAACGCACGGTCTCGGAGGGCTGGGCGCCTTGCTCCAGCCAATGACGGGCACGCTCGATGTTGAGGGTGCTCTGATTTTCTTTGTCCGGGTGCACAGGGTCGTAGAGACCCAGGTGTTCCAGAACCAGGCCATCCCGCGGGGCACGGGAGTCGGCGACAGAGATTCGGTAGCAGGCGCGATTGCGCCGGCCTGTGCGCTTGAGACGGATGACGACGGCCATGGGCGATCGATAGATGAGCAGGGGGAAAGGCCAGAAGATTGGCCGAATCGGAGGCCAAAAGGGTCCTCCTCCCAAAAAGTGGGCCGGACAGAGTGCCAGCGCCCCCCCCAAATGTCCACTCCCAGGACCTACTTCTTGCGCCTGTTCTTGCGCCTGGCCTTGGCTTTGGCTTTTTCCTTGCGCTTCTTGGCAGCGTCCTTGCCGCTCTGACGCGTGGCAGAGGAACCCATGGGATTGGCTCCCCCCGTCAGGGAAGCGGGGTCCATGTCCCCCATTCCAGGGGGCATTGCACCGCCTGGCGCTGCTCCTGCGCCTCCCATCAGGCCACCCAGGCCCCCCATCAGACCACCGCCCTTGCCAAGAGAGGGATCCATCATCTGGCCGCCAGAGGACAACCCCGCCAGGGCCGCACGCTTGTCCTTGCCCCCGATCTTCGAGCCCAGCCCCAGCTTGCCGAGCTTCTTCATGGCCTTGCCCATCTGCTGGTAGCGTTTCATCAGGTCGTTGACCGCTCCCAGGGGCTGGCCCGAACCCCTGGCCACCCTCCGACGCCGGGCCACATCCAGGATCTGGGGCCGCAGGCGCTCGCGGGGAGTCATGGAATGGAAGAGCGCTTCAAGCCGGTCGAACTGGCGCTCGTCCACATCCATGTCCGCCAACTGCCCCATGCCGGGCATCATGCCCATGACCTTCTTCATGGGACCGAGTTTGCGCACCATGCCCAGCATGGAGAACATGTCCTGCAGGGTGAAAGTGCCCATCACAAGCTTCTCGAAACTCGCCTGGGCCTCCCCTTCGTCGATGTTCTTCTGGGCCTGATCCACAAGACCGACCACATCACCCATGCCCAGAATCCGTCCCGCCATGCGGTCCGCGCTGAAGGCATCCAGGTCAGCGACCTTTTCGCCGGTACCGACGAACAGGATCGGGGCACCCGTGACATGCTTGATCGAAAGAGCGGCGCCGCCACGGGCGTCTCCGTCAAGCTTGGTCAAGATCACGCCGGTCAGGGCAAGCTTCTGATTGAAGGCCTCCGCCGAACGCACCGCGTCCTGACCGGTCATGGCGTCTGCCACCAGGATCTGTGCGTCGGGTTGGGTCAAAGCAGCGATCTCCGCCACTTCCCCCATCATCTCATCGTCCACATGCAAACGGCCCGCGGTGTCGAGGATCACCAGATCAGCACCCGTGCGGCGGGCTTCGGCAACGCCCAGACGGCAGACCTCAGGTGGGTTTTCTCCTTCCGCATGGAATACCGGCGTGTCGATCTGGCGGCCAAGCACGCGCAGCTGCTCCACCGCTGCGGGGCGCTTCACATCCGCTGCCACCATCAAGACCTTGGAGTTGTGCTTTTCGCGCAGGTGCACCGCCAGCTTGGCGCAGGTGGTGGTTTTACCCGCACCCTGCAGACCGGCCATCAAGATCACCGTGGGGCCAGGTTTGGCAAAGGTGATCGATGCGTCCTCGGGCCCCATCAACTGCACCAGTTCCTGGTGCACCGCGTGGATGAACTGCTCGGAGGCCTCGACCCCCTGCATGCGCTGGTCCCCTAGCGCCCTGGTCTCCACCCGAGAGGTGAAATCGCGGGCCACCTGGAAGTGCACGTCCGCCTCCATGAGGGCCGTGCGCACCTCCTTGAGACCCTCCTGGATGTTGTCCTGGGTCAGCTCGCGGCGACCGCGCAGCAGGGAAAAGGAGCCGGTCAGGCGCTTGGTAAGGGTCTCAAACATGGTTCTTTGGCAACCAACTTACCCGATCAGGAGCATCTGCTGTTGAGCAATTCCAAAGCGCGGAGGATCCGTTTGGTCCTGCTCGTCACGCACGCTCTCAATCGTCCTCTTCGTCTTGAATCACCGCGGCGCCAAGGCTCTCAAGCCTCTCCGCCATGGCCTCATAGCCCCGATCCAGGTGATACATGCGGTGGACTTCGGTGGTTCCCTCGGCCACGAGCCCGGCCATCACGAGGGCCGCGGACGCGCGCAAATCGGAGGCGGTGACGGGGGCGCCTGACAAGCCGCCTACGCCGCGTACGACAGACGCAGTCGTTTGACGTCGAATGTCTGCCCCGAGTCGTTGCAGCTCGGGGATATGCGTCCAGCGGTCGTGGTAAATGCGCTCGGTGATGATGCTGATGCTATCCCCAAGGGTCATCAAGGCCATCCACTGGGCTTGCAGGTCCGTGGGGAAACCGGGGTAGACGTTGGTGGAGATGTCCGTGGAACGGGGACGCACATCTTTGGGATCACAGGGCTTGGTCTCGACCCAATCGGGGCCCACTTCGAAGGAAAGCCCGGCGGTTTCCATCATGTTCAGAAGCACCAGCAAGTGATCCGGTCGGCAACCGGTGACGCGCACGGCGCCGCCGGTCATGGCCCCTAGCAAGATGTAGGTGCCGGCCTCGATGCGATCGGGGATCACGTGGACCTCCGCATCGCCGAGCTCGTCGACCCCTTCGATTTCGATGATCGGTGAGCCCTGGCCCGAAACCCGCGCCCCCATCAGATTCATGGTTTCCGCCAGCGCCACGATCTCGGGCTCGCAGGCTGCTCCTTGGATGACGGTGGTGCCCTGGGCCAAACTGGCCGCCATCATCACGTTGGCTGTGCCCAAGACCGATGACCCAAAGGCCGAGCCCAAGTACATGGATGCCCCGCGCAAGCCGCCCTCGGGAGCTTCGGCCACGATGTAGCCCTTCTCCAAACGGATGCTTGCCCCCAGGGCTTCAAAACCCCGCAGGTGGACATCGATGGGCCGGACGCCAAAGACGCAGCCTCCGGGCATGCTGACCCGCGCTCGCCCAAGCCGCGCCAGCATGGGGCCCATCACGCACAGAGAACCCCGCATGCGCCGCACCAGATCCCAAGAAGCCTCGCCCTTGATGTCACCCGAAGCGTTGATTTCCATGTCGCCGTTTGGGGCCTGCTCGGCCTGCGCGCCGAGATCCCGCAGAACCCGGGTCATGTAGCGCACATCCACCAGGCGCGGGGCGCCCCTCAGTTTCAGGGTCCCGTGGCTCAACAGGCCCGCGGCCATCATGGGCAGAACAGCGTTTTTGGCCCCGGCGGTCTGGATCGTGCCCGCCAGGGGCCGGCCCCCTTCAATGATCAGTTTCTTCAAGCGTATGTCCCCTCAAGAGTGCCGCCCAACCGTAGCAACGCCGGACTGCGGATCCCAGCCCTCGCCAGGAGGGAATGCCGCGCAATCGGAGAGCCAGGACGATGATTTGACGACTGCGGGCAGAGGGCACTATGATCTTGGGCTTCCCCACCGGCTTCGAGCTCCTTCCGAAGCCCCCCATCGGACCTTTTCCAACACCAGCAACATGGCACCCTTCGACATCGCTTTAGACCCCATTCAGAGCTTTGGCGCCCTGCTCCAGGAACGAGCCAACCTCTACGAACGCAAAGAGGACTTCGAGTCCTTCCGGCGTACGGTCACTCGTCTTGAAGACCAGGGTGACACGGGTCGCCGCAAGGGCCTTGGCTTTTGGATGGTGGCCCAGTTCGATGAGGCCGAGAAAGCGCTTGCACCTTTCGGCGACGATGATGTCGCCGCATTCACGCGGGCAAGTTCGCTCATGTCCCTGGAACGCTTCTCCGAAGCGCGCGAGATCTTTGAGCGCTTGACCTCGAAGTATCCCGACGAGCCGCGCCCCCGTGGCGGATGGCTCGATTCCCTGGTGGAAGAAACCCTGGCCCAGCCCGGCAACGGAATCGATGCGACCGAAGCCGCAGCAGCGGTCCTGCAGCAAGCACTGGAAGCGGCTCCTGCGCCCTTCCATCCCTCGGCGGAAGGTCGCTACCTGTCTGGTCGTCTGAAAGAACTCAAGGGTGATGCGGACGAAGCCCTCGAGCAATACACCCTCGCCCGGGAAGTGGACCCGACCCACCGACGCAACCTTCACCGCATGGCCTGGCTGGCCGAGCGGAGCGGCCTGGACGAAGTTGCTCTCGACGCATACGAAACCCTCTCCCGTCTCCTGCCCGTGGACGCAAGCGTGCTGAACAATCTGGGCATCCTCTATGAGGACCTGGGTCGCGACGAAGACGCGGTGGCCTGCTACCAGTCCATCTGTGACAGCCATCCCATGGACGAACGCGGGCGGCTCTACCTGCGCGACGCGATTGCCGCCACAAGCATGTACTACGACGAGGATCTTGAGCGCAAGGAGGATCGCCTCAACCAGATCCTTCGCACTCCGATCACCGACTTCGAACTCAGCGTGCGCGCACGCAACTGCCTGGCCAAGATGGACATCATCACCCTGGGCGATCTGGTGCGCAAGACCGAGAACGAGCTCCTGACCTACAAGAACTTCGGCGAGACCAGCCTGCAGGAGATCAAGGAGATCCTGACCTCCAAGGGCCTGCGCCTTGGAATGCAGCGCGAAGAGGCGGTGCACGCGGTGGACCGCGGGGGCGCCAGTCCGGTCACGGGAGATCCCAACGATCCCCGCAACCGTCCGATCTCGGAACTCAAGCTCTCGATCCGCGCCCGGCGCACGGTGGAGAACCTGGGCTGCCTGACCCTGGGCGAAGTGATCGTCCACTCCGAAGACGAACTGTTGAGCATGCCCAACTTTGGTGTCACCAGTCTGCTTGAGTTGAAGGGCAAACTGACCGAAATCGGCCTGCACTTGAAGGGCGACGACTGATTTGCTTTCGGACTGACCTGTGTATGAATTTCTAGAGGGGCTGATCGTCACCCGCAAGGCCACTGGCCTGGTTCTTGAGGTCGGCGGTGTGGGCTACTCACTGGCAACACCCCTCGGTTCACGACTGCCTGATGTGGGCACCACCGCGCGCGTGCATGTGCACCTGGTAGTGCGCGATGACGCGCACATCCTGTTTGGTTTCGGCTCACTGGAAGAACGCGACCTGTTCCGGCTGCTGCTCAAGGTGCGTGGCATCGGGCCCTCCATGGGTCTGGCTCTGCTCTCGGCCCTGAACCGCACGGAAATCGTGCAGGCCCTGTTGAACCGGGACGCAACACCCTTCACCCGGGCCAAGGGTGTGGGTCGCAAGACCGCCGAGCAGATCGTGCTTGATCTGGCCGACCGTGCGGAGGAATTCGCGGCAGGCTGCGAACTCGAACCGGGCGTGCTCAAGCCCAGCACCGGGGGACCGATCGACCGATGCGTACTGGATGCCACCTCGGCCCTGGTTTCCATCGGCTACGCGGAGAAGGACGCCCGCAAGCGGGTGGAAGCCGCCGCTGAGAAACACGGCTCCGATGACTTGGAGGAGCTTGTACGCGCCGCCATCCGGCGCTAGCTTTGGCTCCACCCTGTTCACCAGAAAGAAGGCCCCCTGCAACGCCGACCCATGACCCAGCGCAATCCCGCCAGTGTCCGCATCTTGGTGGCCGACGAACTGCACGCCGATGGCATTGAACTCCTGCGCTCGCGTGGTTTTGAGCCCGAGCTGGCCGTAGGCCTTTCAGAAGAGGATCTGATCCAGAGGCTCCCCGGAATCGAGGCGCTCCTGGTGCGCTCCGCAACCAAGGTCACATCCAAGGTCCTGCAAGCCGCTCCTGATCTGGCCCTGGTGGGCCGGGCCGGAGTGGGCGTGGACAACGTGGACCTCGCGGCGGCCTCGTCCAAGGGCGTGGTGGTCATGAACACCCCCACCGGCAACACGGTCACCACCGGCGAACTGGCCATCAGTCTGCTCTGCGCCCTGGCCCGCAACCTGACCCAGGCGGACCGCCGGGTGCGCGCGGGGACCTGGAACAAGAAGGGCCTTTTGGGCACAGAGCTGGCGGGCAAGACCCTCGGCATCGTGGGCCTTGGGCGCATCGGCCGGGTGGTGGCAGATCGCGCCCTGGGTCTCTCCATGAAAGTGCTGGCCCATGATCCTTTCCTGACCAGTGGCGCCTCACCCATGGACGGGGTGGAGTTGCTGGAACTCGATGACCTGCTCAGCCGCAGTGATTTCGTTTCCCTGCACGTTCCCTTGACCGACAGCACGCGCAATCTGATTTCCCGCGAGCGTCTCGCTCTGATGAAACCAGGTGCGCGCCTGATCAATGCGGCCCGCGGCGGTCTGGTGGATGACACGGCCCTGGCCGACGCCCTGGAATCCGGGCATCTGAAGGGAGCCGCCCTGGATGTGCTGGCGGAGGAACCGCCCTCTTTGGACCACCCCCTGCTGCAGCGCGACGATGTGATCCTGACCCCGCACCTGGGGGCTTCATCCCATGAAGCCCAGCGCGCGGTGAGCGTGGGCATCGCCGAACAGACCATGGCCTTCTTCCTGGAAGGTGTGGCCCACAACGCGGTCAACGCTCCGGTGCTTTCCGCCGCAAGCATGCGCGTCCTGGGTCCCTATGGTCTTCTGGCGGGGCGCATGGGCGCCCTCCTGGCTCAACTCTCGGCCACGCCCATCGCGCAGATCGACCTGACCACGGCAGGCGAGATCGCCGAGCTGGACGAGGGTCCCTACCTCGAGTACTCCCTGCTGGCCGCAACCCTGGGCCAGTCCCTCGACATCGGCGTCAACCTGGTCAACGCCCCGCTGCTGGCAGCAGAGCGTGGCATCCGTTGTTTGCGGGGACGCGAGAGCGATTCGCTTGGTTATCGCAGCCTCCTGCGGGCAAAGGTCTCCAACGCCGACGGCACAGAATCCCACACGGTCTGCGGCACGGTGTTTGGCGGAGAGCCGCGCATCGTGGAAGCGGAAGGCGCGCGCGTAGACTTTGCTCCGCGGGGACACCTGCTGGTCACGCGCCACCGGGACCGGCCCGGGGTGATCGGTCTGATCGGTTCCCTGCTGGGCACGGCGGGGGTCAACATCCGCCGGGTGGAGTTGGCTCCGCCCCACGGCCAGGACGAACTGGCGGCTGCTTTTATGGCGCTCTATGACGCGCCGGATCCAAAGACCGTGGCAGCGATCGGAGAACTCGAGATGGTGGTCCAAGTGCATCAACTCAGCCTCTGACCTCTTCCCATCAAAGCAGCCCCTCTCCGGTCCACCCCATGACCAGCCCCCGCATCAGCGCAGCGCCCCCCTACCAGACCATCGTCTTCGACTGCGACTCGACCCTCTCAAGGATCGAGGGCATCGAAGAGCTGGCCCAGGAACTGGCCAGTGACTGGAGCCCAAAGATCCAGGAACTGACAAGGGCCGCAATGGCTGGGGAGATCCCCCTGGAAGATGTCTATGGGCAACGGCTGAAAAGCATGCGCCCCAGCGCCGCATCCATGGCCCGGGTGGCGCAGCTCTACTGGGAAGAACGCCTGCCGCGCACAAAAGCCCTCGTCCAAGCGCTCTTGTTCCTGGGCAAGGACCTGCGCGTTGTGTCTGGTGGATTGTTGCCCTGTGTGCAGCCCTTCGCCCTGCGCCTTGGGTTCCTGGCAGAAAACATCCACGCGGTGGAAACCACTTGCGACGACCAGGGCCAGTGGCTCGGTTTTGATCAGGAAAGCCCCCTGGCCCGCAGCGGAGGCAAGCTGGAGATGCTGGGTGCATGGCACGCCGCGGGGGCCGCCCCCCTGGCCCTGGTCGGCGACGGAGCCACGGATCTGGAAGCCGCCCCCGTGTGCGCGCGCTTTGTGGCCTTCATGGGTGTTGCGCAGCGCGACGCGGTGGCCCAGGCCGCGGACCGGGTCTGCAACGAAGCGGACATGGCAGCACTCTTGCCCCTGCTGGTATCCAAGGACGAACTCGCCACCCTCGAACAACACGCCGAGCACGGAGCCCTGGTGGCCCGCGCCCGGGAACTGCAACCCTGACCCAAGCCCCCTTGCCATGACCCTTTGGATTCCCGGCCCCACCGAGGTACGCCCTTCGATCCTGGCTGAGCTCGCGCGCCCTCCCATCGGCCATCGTTCAGCCCAGATGAAGGAGCTGCACCTGCGCATCGACGGTCCCCTGGCCCTGGCCTTTGGCCTCGCCCCGGATTCTTCGTCCCAGGTTGCCGTGCATTCCGCCAGCGGCACGGCCATGATGGAAGCTGCCCTTTTGGGCGTGGGGCCAAAAGTTCTCTCCCTGGTCAACGGCGCCTTCTCCAAACGCTTTGCCGCAGTGGCGGAGAGCATCGGCAGAGAAGTGCGGCGTCTGGAAGTCCCCATGGGACAGGTGGTCGACCCCTCGGATGTGGCCCGGGCCCTGGAAGAAGAGGGTCCCTTCGACGCCCTGACCGTGGTGGCGAGTGAAACCTCCACGGGCACCGCCACCCCCCTCGGTCCCCTGGCAGAAGTGCTCGAGAACCATCCAGAGGTGAACTTCCTGGTGGATGTGGTCTCGATGATCGCCGCCGGCCCGATCGACTTCGACACCCACCGCCTCGACTTCGCCCTGGCGGGAGTGCAAAAGGCCCTGGCCCTGCCCCCGGGCATCGCGGTCATGTGCTGTTCAGAAAAATACCTGGCCGCGGCGCGCCAGCGCTCGCGTCCCAGTTGGTACCTGGACCCCGTGCGCATCATCGAGGGCCACGCGGCCCAGAAAACCCCGGCCACTCCCGCCGTGCCGCACTACTTTGCCCTGGCCCAGCAACTGGAGGACATCACCAACGGCGTGACCCTGCCCGCGGGACACGAATCCTGCGAGGGCCCGGCAGCCTGGGCTGCGCGCTACGCCGAACACTCCAGGATGCGCGCCCGCACCGCAGCCTGGGCCGAGGGCCATGGTCTCAGCCTCCTGCCCGCCCCGCAACACGCCGCTCCGGCGGTTGCCTGTGTGCAGGCAGGGGAGTTGGACGTGGCCGCCCTGGTGTCCGGTCTGGCCCAGGCGGGTTATTCCATATCGAATGGCTACGGCGACCTGAAGGGCAAGACCTTTCGCATCGGTCACATGGGCGACCACACCCTGCAGGAGCTGGAAGAACTGCTCGCTGCGGCGGACAAGGTGATCGCGCAGCTTTAGTGCCGCACCAGGCCTTCTTCTTCGGCCAGCAGCAGACAGACGGCCCCAAGCTCTTGGGGAGCAAGCAGGTGCAGTTGATGCAGCAGGCTGCGACTCGGATCGAGTCCACGGGGATTGCGTTTCAGCTCCAACAGGATTTTCTTCAGGAGCCACTCATAGCCCTCCGCGTGGGGATGGACAGTCGGTCCCCGGGTCCGCTCCCTGGCTTCCACCATGCGCAGGATCTGCGCCAGGCCCAGGCGCGGATCCTGCGCCACTGCCATGGCAGTGAGCTGAGCCCGGGCCTCCACATGGGCCCAGATTCCGCGCACACTGAGGCCACCCTGCCAGAACAGACGCAGAACTTTGAAGAGAGCCTCACTGGGTGGCAGCCATTCCTCATAGTCCGCCATGTGCGCTTCCTCATGGTGCATGGTCAGCTCCAGCAGTGTTTCAAGGCTGGGAACGACAAGCTGCTGCGCGCTTTCCTCACCCGAGGAAACCATCACCGCCAGGGCCACGCGCTCGGCTTCTCCCAGCCCGGGCCGGGTGTCACAGGTCCGCACTCCGCTTGCGGGCAGAAGACCGGTCTGGGCCAGGGCCGCTTGCACTGCCTCGGGTCGCCCCTCAAAGCGCGCCGCAAGGCTTCGCCAATTGTTCTGGCCGCGCACAATCTCTGGCAGCAGGACCCAGTACTGATCCGGCATGGCCGCGCCCGAAATCTGCCAGTCCGGGTACCTGCTTTGAACATCCCCGAGCAGGATCCGGGTCCCCTGCCAGGGTCGGCCGAGCAGTTCCCCTTGGGCTGCTTCCTGCAACACAAGGCGCGCCAGTCGTGTCTGCGTGTCCTGCCCGGTGGGCGCCACGATCTGCACATAGAAACCCAGGTCGCGGGCCAGGGCTCCCAGCCCCGGCTGGGTGATTCCGGCCCCGTCCGCTCCGGCGATCCCGGTCAGGATGGGCCACAGATCTATCCTGGTGCTCTGCTTGAGACCATACCCCTGGCGAGGCTCGCGCCCATCCCCCGACGCCGCCCGGGAATAGGATCCCAGCCGCGCCTCAAGGGCCGAGAGGACCTGGTCCATGTCCCCGCTGTTTTTTTTGACGCGGAAAGAACCAAGCGCTCTGCGCCCGCCCTTCTTGGGTGCCGAGTCCAACTCAAGCACCCGCTCCAGCCGTCCCCTGCCAAGATCATCGAGTGCATTTCGGAGGGCGGTCTGCCGGCTCTCCAGCAAGCGCGCCCGCACAAAAAGCTGCTCATCACCCTCTGCTCCCGCACGGTGCAGAGCATCCGCAACCCGCTGGGCCCAGTCGGGACGGCCCGCACTCAACAGGGTCTCGCCCAGGGTACGCAGTTGCTCGACGCCACCTTCGCGCTGCAGTTCCCCCAGGGCCTTGTCCACCGCAAGCAGGCGCTCATCCCTGGGTCGGCCCTCTGAGTCGGTGGCCTGGGGCGGCAGATCCTTGCGCCAAAGAACCCGTGCCCGTTGCACATCCTCACCATCACCAAAGTCCAGCGCGAAGGAAATCGAGAGGCCCTCTTCAAGGGACTGGCCCGCCTTGGGCTTGCGGGCCAGAAGTTTTCTCGCGTAGGAATCCTTCACAAGCAACGAGGCCACTTTTCTGCGCAGAGCAGAACTGAGCCGCGCGTCCCCCTGCATGCTCGACGCCAGACTGCGCTGCCAGGCCGCCCGGTCCCCGCGCACATTCAGGTTCAGGAGCTGTCCGGACAGATCAACCCAGGCCCATTGGTCGGACTCCAGGGTCTGCCAGAGTTTCAGCATGCGGTCGAAGGCCCGCGCCGGACCTTCTCTTGTGTCCTGGATATAGAGGCCCGTTGCGAGGCGCGCCAGAAAGAAGACGCGCTCGGAACTGCTGCGTGCCTGTTGCACGGCGAGCCTTGACTCCGCAAGGCTCTCTGTCAGGCGCCCCTCTCTTGAAAGCGTCACCGCCAGTCCGTGGTGCAACCAGGCGTCCTCGGGTTCCGAGTGCAGGGCGAGCAGGTAGGCCTTGACATCGTCGCTGGCCAGACGCGCAAGCAGGTAGGCACTGCCCGGAGTGCCGCGTGCGCTGGCCAGATGGGCCTGCTCCAGGACCGCGGGCCCCTTTGCATCTGCCAGGTCCAGCAACTGCATGCTGCGGCGGGGCAGAAGCCAACTGGGGTCGAGGTCCGAAGCGGCCTGCCAGAGTTCCCGGGCCCGATCCGGGTCCCCCATGTGCTCCTGGGTGCGAGCCTCCTCCGCCAGGGTCAGGGCCGAAGCGGGCACGGGCCGTGGAGTCCCCAGCGGCGTGCTGGCGCAACCGGCCAGCAGGCAACCAATCAGAAGAGTCAGATGGCTCGGCCTGAAGAGGACCGGGCCCATCAATGGGATCCGGGGGGCAGGGTCACAAAAGCATCCATACGCGAACAGTTGCCCACCTCCAGATCACGGCGCTCCCCAAGACGCACAGCGAGCAGGGTATTTCCAAGGGTCGGCCCCTCGCCTCCGCGCATGTCTCCGGTATAGATGCAGACCTGATCCACCAGTCCCTCCTCCAACATGGCAGCGGTCAGTCGCGGCCCGGCTTCAAGCAGCAGGCGTTGAATCCCGCGCTCGTGCAGACGCTGGGAAACGGCCTTGAGATCGAGGCTGGTGCGATTGACGGAGCGCACCTCCAGCAACTCGGCCCCGGCCTCCTCAAGAGCCCGCGCACGTCCCACGTCAGGACCGATGCGACAGAAGATCAGCACCGGCCCGCCCGCCTCGTCCTCGCCAGGCTGCTCAAACAGGCGTGCCTCTGGTGGGGTGCGCAGGTCGCTGTCCAGAACAATGCGCACGGGAGGATCATCCCGCTGTCCCGGTGAGCGCACGGTCAGGCGCGGATTATCGGCACGCACGGTGCCGAAGCCGGTCATGATCCCATCCACGCGGCCGCGCAGGACGTGGACCTCCGCCAGGGCCTCGGGTCCGCTGATCCACTGTCCATCTTCGCTCGTCTTGGGAGGCGTCAGCTGTCCGGTCAGGGTCTGGGCCCACTTGGCCACGGTCCAGGGACTGGGCTGGCGCAGCCGATCGATGGAGAGCCATCGCAGGAAATGGGGCGCCTGATCTTTCAGCAGGACGCTGCCGTCCAGATTGATCACTTCGATGCCGGCCTTGACGAGAGCCTCGATCCCCCGACCGCGGTGGCGCGGGTCGGGGTCGAGCGCCCCCACCACCACCCGTGATATCCCCGCTGCGATGATCGCCTCGCTGCAGGGCCCGGTCTTGCCGAAACTCGAACAGGGTTCCAGGGTCACAAGCAGGGCATCCCAGGCGGCCCTGGGAACACCGGAGGATGCCGCTGCGGCGAGGGCCATCACCTCCGCATGGGGCCCGCCCCAGTGTGCATGCACCCCGCGCGCGATCAGTTTGCCATTCGACAGCACCCCGGCCCCGACGCAGGGATTGGGGGCCACATCGAAGCGATGGTCACGGGCCTCCTGCGCCAGATCGCGCAGGTGTGCTTGCAGGGCAGGAGTGTCGAGTTCGAGTGCCATGGAATGGGGTGCCAGCCCGGAAGATCGATCCATGGCGGTCCCCCTAGGCTACGGTCCGAGCAGGTCGGACGCCAACGCCACCCGACCCAAAGCCCAGCCAAGATTCACCCTGCTGCCCCTTGCAGCAGCCTGACCGCGCGGCAGACTGTTCCCCAGAAACTCGGGGGCCACCCCCGGCGCCCCGTCCCCAGTCCCCAACCAGCCCCCCCCCTGATTCCATGACCAAGGCCCCCATTCGCGTGACCATCACCGGCGCCGCCGGCCAGATCGGCTACGCCCTCCTGCCGCGCATCGCCAGTGGCCAGATGTTCGGCCCGGACCAGCCGGTCATCCTGCAGCTGCTCGAGATCCCCGTGGAAAAAGCCATGGCGGCCCTCAATGGCGTGGCCATGGAGTTGGAGGACTGCGCCTTTCCCCTGCTGCAGGACATGGTCCTGACCAGCGAGCCCGACGTGGCTTTCAAGGACGCCAACTGGTGTCTGTTGGTCGGTTCCAAGCCCCGCGGTCCGGGCATGGAGCGCGGCGACCTGATCCGCGAGAACGGTCCGATCTTTACGGGCCAGGGCCGCGCGATCAACGACCACGCCGCCAGCGAGGTGCGCGTGGCGGTGGTCGGCAATCCCTGCAACACCAACTGCCTGATCGCCATGAACTCGGCCCCGGACATTCCCGACGACCGCTTCAGTGCCATGACGCGCCTGGACCAGAACCGCGCCCAGGCCCAACTGGCCGCCAAGGCCGGAGTGCACACCAGCGCCGTCAAGAACACCCTCATCTGGGGCAACCACTCCGCCACCCAGGTGCCGGACTTTGTGCATGCCACCATCAACGGACAAAGCGCCGCAGAGGTCATCAACGACAACGACTGGCTGACCACGACCTTCTTCGAGACCGTCCAAAAACGCGGCGCCGCCATCATCGCCGCGCGCGGTCTTTCCAGCGCGGCTTCCGCGGCCAATGGTCTGATCGACCATGTGCGTGACCTCTGCAATGCAACCCCGGACGGCGAATGGCGTTCGGTCTGCGTCAAGTCCGATGGTTCCTACGGAGTGCCCGAGGGCCTGATCTCCTCCTTCCCCGTGCGCGCCGATGGCAGAGGCGGCTGGGAGATCGTGCAGGGCCTCGAACTGACCCCCTTCCTGGCCGAGAAACTCGCCCTTTCCGCCGCCGAACTGAGCGGCGAACGGGAGACGGTCAGCGGCTTGTTGACCTAGGGTCCGACCCTGGCCCAGAACCAGCACATGGCACCCCTGGGGCTTTTGTGAGCTTCGCAGAATCGTCACAAGCAGATCCAGCAGCGTACCTTGGGTACGGTTGGGCTACTACATCACGGCGATCATTAAGAGCATTGCACTCGTCCTTTCGCGTTCCTCGCGGCGTTTGTTGAAACGTTTGTTGCGACGGCGTCGGCGACCTCGCGCCTTGGCTCGCTCACTCTCCGTCATCGGGCGGTTGCGGATTTGGGCAAGTTCGAAGGCGTCGAGGTAGACACCGTCACACGTCGGACACTCGTCGACCGTGACCTGCTGCGCCAGTTGGTACTGCACCACATCCATCGGCGTGTGGCAGTGCGGACAGGAGCGCGGTTCGGGGTCGCCGGGTGGTGAGAAAGGCTGGTTGACGGCGCGCTCAAGCGCCGAACCGAACCCCTTCTTGTGATGATCGAGTTTGACAAGCTCGTTGGCGTCGAACCACAGGCCGTAACAGCCGTCGACGCAGACATCGATCATTGCAGAAGCGAAGTTCTCACGGACCATCGGCGTGTTGCAGCCGGGACAAGAAATCGGTGATGTCATGCTCTCCTCCGCAGGTATTGCAGTGCCCGCATTCTAGCGAGGTGGGTTGTGGTCTTGTGCCACCCATATCACCCCCCATAGACCGGACCAAAGCTCTCAACTCCCCTGGGAGCCCTAGCGGAACATCACCGTCACGCCGTTGGTGGTGTTGGAAGTCGCGCCCGGGTTCAGGTCCCGGAACCAGAGCTGGAAATTCCAGGTCTCGCCGGGCTGGAAAGTGATCCCTTGGGGCAGGTTGTTGAAGTCGAGGGTATAGGACCTCTCGCCAGCAACACTGGTCTGATTGATCTGCCCCGTGCCCGGCATGTTGAAGCGCTCGATCGGTGCGCCCAGGCACAAGACGCCCTGACTGCCGCCGAAATTCGGCACGCTGGTCTGATTCCGCGACATGAGGAAGTAGCTCCACTGGAACATGGGCAGGCTCGTTGCGCTGAGGGTCAGGTCGTTGAGGACCAGTTCCGGAGACCCGAGAGCCATGATGCTGCCGCCAGCGCCCGTCGAATTGGGAGCGCCGGTGCAGTAGGTGGGGGGGATACAGTAATCGAGGAGCCCGTCGCCGTTCATGTCGAGGGCCGGGTCAAGGACTTCGCACAAGTCGAGG
>JABABA010000030.1:35033-35290 GCA_014238415.1 Planctomycetota bacterium
CGCACTCATCCACCAATCCATTGGCATCGCAGTCGAGAACCGGATCCAAGACTTCGCAAATGTCCAGCAAGAGGTTGTTGTTGCAGTCGAGGCCTGGGTTGTTGGCGATCTCGCAGGAATCGACGAGGCCGTTCCCATCGCAGTCCAGGCTCAGGTCAACTGCGATCTCACAGAGGTCGAGCAGGCCGTTCAGGTTGCAATCCAGACTCGGGTCTCCTGCGATCTCGCAGGCGATGTCGAGCAGGCCGTTGCCGTCG
>JABABA010000031.1 GCA_014238415.1 Planctomycetota bacterium
CTTGGGCTTGTCGGCCTTGGGCTTGTCGGCCTTGGGCTTGTCGGCCTTGGGCTTGTCGGCCTTGGGCTTGTCGGCCTTGGGCTTGTCGGCCTTGGGCTTGTCGGCCTTGGGCTTGTCGGCCTTGGGCTTGCTGTCTTCAGAACGAGCAGGAGCATTGGCGCCGGCAGGCAAGACCACGGTTCCTCCCGCGGCCTCGATCTTGGCCTGGGCACTTGCCGAGCATTTGTCAGCCTGCACGGTCAGCTTGGTGGTCAGTTCCCCATTGCCCAAGACCTTGAAAAGCGGCGTATTGATGCTGACCAGGCCAGCTTCAAGCACAGCGGACAGGTCGACCGTGGCTCCATCATCGAAGTGATTCAAGAGATCCACGTTGATGATGGTGTACTCCGTGCGGAAGCGGGCGTTGGTAAAGCCACGCTTTGGCACACGCCTGTAGATAGGCATCTGACCACCCTCGTACCCGGGTCGACGGCTGGCGCCAGATCGGGCACCACGTCCCTTGTGACCACGACCAGAAGTCTTGCCACTGCCGGAACCGATGCCTCGACCGATGCGCTTGCTCTTGGTGTAGGGATTACCCTTCGAGAGAACTGTCTTGAGATCCATGATATTGACTCCGATCCTGTGCTGAAAAATCCCGCGTTCTAGAGTTCGACACCGCGCAACTCGGCCACCTCTTCGGGGGTCCGCAGTTGAGAAAGTGCGTGCAAGGTGGCCTTGACGAGGTTGACTGGGTTGGTAGACCCCAGGGACTTAGTAAGTAGATTCTGGATGCCCGCCATCTCTGCTACGGCCCGCACAGAGGCACCAGCGATAATGCCCGTACCGCTTGAAGCAGGGATCAGCTTGACGCGTGCAGCGCAGAACTCGCCAACCACCTCGTGAGGAATAGATCCATCCTTGGTGACAGGCACTATTTGAATGTGCTTCCGGCCATCCTTGCCAGCTTTCTCGATGGCATTTGGAACTTGCCGCGCCTTTGAGAATCCGTAGCCCACATGACCTGCACGGTCTCCCACAACCACCAGAGCGGCAAAGGAAAAGCGTCGGCCACCTTTCATGGTTGCTGCGCAACGGTTGACGCTGAGCAACTGTTCGTTGATGTTCTGCAACTCTTCCACAGTGCTGTGGTCGATGTATTCAGTACGAGGTTTCATAATTAGAACTTGAGACCACCCTCCCTGGCGGCTTCAGCAAAGGCTTTGATGCGTCCGTGATAGGTGAAGGACCCGCGATCGAATATGACCACCTCAACGCCAGCATCCTTGGCCAGACGGGCGAGCTCCGCACCCATGATGGCGGCACACTCAAGCTTGGTCTTGCCCGCAAGGGATTCCCCCATGGTTTTCGCGGTGCTGGTC
Source organism: Planctomycetota bacterium (assembly GCA_014238415.1). Lineage (GTDB taxonomy): Bacteria > Planctomycetota > UBA1135 > UBA1135. Next base: position 1,362 of record JABABA010000031.1, read on the forward strand.
ACAGCGCAGAGCGTGCGGCCCTGCTTGTCATCGATTACCTGGGCAGAGAAATGCTTGTCGGTGCGGTGCACGGACAGGCGCAGACGATCGGACTCGCGGCGAATCCGGTTGCGCACGTGCTGAGCACGGCGTTTGGTGCGCCGATTGGCGGCGATTGTTTGGGACTTCAACATGATCAGGTACCGAAGCTCTTACCGGCCTTGCGACGAACGTACTCGCCGCTGTAACGAATGCCTTTGCCCTTGTAGGGCTCGGGGGGACGAACCTTGCGGATGATGGCCGCCATCTGGCCTACCGCCTGACGGTCTGCACCCCTCAAGACGATCTGGTTGGGGCCGGGGGTCTCGACCTCCACGCCGTCGGGCATGGTGAACTCCACCGGATGGCAGAAGCCGATATTGAGGGTCAGGTTCTTGCCCTGTGTCTTTGCATTCCAACCCACCCCAATGATGTCGAGTTTCTTCTCAAAGCCAGCGGTCACGCCAATGACCATGTTGGCAATCAGAGCGCGAGTGGTGCCATGCATGGCCCGAGCAAAACGATCGCTGCCGACGCCGGTGACGGAGACCTGCACAGTCTCCCCTTCGACACTCACTTTTACCTCGCTCCGAAGAGGTATGGTGAGGTTGCCTTTGGGGCCCTTTACGGAAACCTGAGTCGCCTTGAGGTCGACCGTGACTCCGCTAGGAATAGAAATTGGGGCTTTACCGACTCTAGACATAGCTCAACACACCTCGGCGAGGACTTCGCCCCCGACATTTTCTTCACGGGCCTTGCGGTCCGAAATAACTCCGCGCGGAGTGGATAGAACTCGGATGCCCTGACCCCGCAGGATCGGCTTGAGTTCGGCGACACCAGTGTAAACCCGACAGCCTGGCTTACTGATGCGGTCAATGGAACGGATGACGGTCTCTCCATCAATGCCGTACTTGAGTTTGATGCTCAATGTGCTTCCAGGGCTAGCCGGCTCAACCGTGTAGCTATGCACGAAGCCTTCGTCCTTCAGGACCTGTGCGATCCCGACGCGCATTTTCGAAGCAGGCATCTGGACTTTGGATTGGCCGATTCGATTCGCATTTCGAATGCGAGTCAACATGTCAGCAATAGGGTCGGTCATCATGATTGAAATTCTCCGTTTACCAAGAAGCCTTCCGCATTCCAGGGATTTCACCCTTGTGAGCAGCTTCACGCAGACAGATCCGGCAAATGCCGAACTTGCGATAGACGGCGCGCGATCTGCCGCAGAAGTTGCAACGCGTGTAGGCGCGCACCTTGTACTTGGGGGTGCGCTTGCTCTTGTTGATTAGTGAGGTCTTAGCCATGGGGATTCAGAATTGGGCTGGCTTGGTCAGGGGTAGGTTGAGGTAACTGGGCAGGACTTACTTGTTGCTGTTGGCATCCTTGTCAACAAAAGGCATGCCCATCTGTTGGAGGAGGGCGTAACCCTGCTCGTCATTCGGGGCACTGGTCACGAAGGTCACATCCATACCCTGGACGAACTCAATCTGATCAAAATTGATCTCGGGGAAGACCGACTGCTCTCCCAGACCAAGGGTGTAATTTCCACGGCCGTCGAGCTTGGCCTTGACCCCACGGAAGTCACGGATACGAGGCAGCACCACGGAAATCAAACGGTCAGCAAATTCCCACATGCGTTCACGGCGCAAGGTCACGGCGCAGCCGATGGGCATGCCCTCGCGCAACTTGAAGCCAGCAATGGCATGCTTGGCAAGCCGCACTGTGGGTTTTTGACCAGCGATCTGGGACATGTTGCGGGCGGCAGCATCCACACGGGACTTGTTCTCTACAGCGCCGTTTACGCCCATGTTGATCACAATCTTCTCCAGCTTGGGGACGGCAAGGTCATTACCAATTGAGAAGCGGTCCTTCAGGGAAGGCAGGATCTCGCTGTTGTACTTTTCTTTGAGACGTTGGGTCATCGGTTACTCCTTTGCCGCTTGCCGGGCAGCTGCATTTCCAAACAGCTATTCAGCCCTGGGCGGGACGCTTACGGGTTCCCTTGCCGGTAGAGGGATCAACCAGCATTACATTGCTAGCATGGATGGGAACTTCTTCTTGGATGCGCTCGCCCTGGGGCGTCTGCTGAGTGGGTTTTTTGTGCTTGGTACGCAGGTTCACCCCCGAGATCAGTACGCGGTTGCGCTGGCGATCCACACTGACAACCGCACCTGTATGCCCCTTGTCGTTACCAGCAATGACGATGACATCGTCTCCTTTGCGTAGTTTCATCAGATGACCTCCTCGGCCAGGGAGACGATCTTCATGAAGCTGCGCTCGCGCAGTTCGCGAGCCACGGCGCCGAAGATACGGGTGCCTCTTGGGTTTCCTTCGGCATCGACCAGAACCAGGGCATTGCGGTCAAAGCGCACGTAGGACCCGTCGTCACGACGGATGTTATGCTTGACCCGCACAATCACTCCCTTGACCACAGTGCCGGTACGCACTTCTGAGCCAGGGATCGCTTTCTTGACCGAGCCAACGATGACATCGCCCAGGCTGGCGTACCGGCGGTGGGTTCCGCCGAGGACTTTGATGCACTGAACTTCCTTGGCGCCGGTGTTGTCTGCCACGTCCAGGTAGGTTTGCATTTGAATCATGACGAGCCTTCCTCAGCACTAGAAGCACTGATCTCGGGGACTTCGGGAGCCGGGGGAGGCAAGTGCTCGCCGATGGCTTCGACCAATTCAGCTGTGTCCGGGCGACGAACTACGCGCACCAGGCGCCAGCGCTTGAGCTTGGACATGGGGCGGCAAGCCATCAACTCAACGATGTCCCCCACCTGTGCATCGCTGTTCTCGTCGTGGGCATGCACTTGACTGTGCTTGCGAATGTACTTGCCGTACATGGGATGGCGCACGAGGCGCTCGATGCGCACGGTCAGCATCTTGCTGGCGGACGCACCGACCACAACCCCTTGCAGGGTGCGACGGCTGTTGCGGGAATCTGTCATTGCTGGGGCTCCTGATCTCGAATGCCTTGGACTCGCTCAGCCATGACCGTCCTGATTCGCGCAACGGATCTGCGGACCATACGGATGCTGGAAGGGCTCTGCATATTGCCCGTGGCTGATTTGAAGCGCAGGTCGTGGAGTTCTTTGTTCAGACCTGCTAGGTCGAACTCAAGCTCGGCGTCCTTCTTGCTGCGCACTTCTTCAATCTTCATGATATTGGGGGGGGGCTTACTGGGATGTGGCTTGCTCGGGGATGCTCAAACCGTGTGCAGACGACGCACCATGCGTACTTTGATGGGCAACTTGTGTGCTACTCGCTTGAAGGCAAGCTTCGCCTTGACCTCGGGGATGTTTCCCACTTCGAACAGGATCTGACCTGGCCGAACTGCGGCTGCCCAGAACTCCACGTCGCCCTTGCCCTTACCCATCCGGGTCTCAGCAGGCTTGGAGGAGATGGGCTTGTCCGGGAAAATTCGGATCCAGATCTTGGTTGCGCCTTTCAAGACTCGGTTGGCCGCAACACGACTGGCCTCCAATTGGCGTCCGGTGATCCAGGCGGCGTCCAGGGACTGCAGTCCCCACTCGCCGAAGACCACGCGGTTGCCACGGGTGGCAAAACCCTTGAGGCGACCGCGGTGCACCTTGCGATGCTTCACTTTGTTGGGCAGATAGGCCATGGTGATTTTGTTGGCTACTCGTGAAAGTTAGTTGATTCAGGAACGCTGGATGATGCTCTTGGAAGTGATTCAGCGAGGGGAACTAGAGCGACGACGGCGACGGCGAGGGCCTCCCCGCTCCGCTCGGCCAGCGGCCGCAGATACTGTGCGGTGGTTGATTTTCTGGCCGCGGTCAATGTCCCCTTTGTAAATCCAGACTTTGACCCCGACGATGCCATAGGTGGTCTTGGCGGCAGCAGTGCCGTACTCCACGTTGGCCTGAAGAGTTGAAAGGGGTACGCGACCCTCGCGCTCGGTCAGGGTACGCGCCATTTCAGCGCCCCCCAGGCGACCATTGATCTCGACCTTTACGCCCAGGGCTCCGGCTTGCATGGAGGTCTGAACCGCTTTCTTGACTGCACGCCGAAATGCCATGCGGCGGCGCAACTGGTCGGCGACCACATCGGCCACCAGGCCCGCAGAAAGTTCCGGACGCTTGATCTCGTGGATCGTCAGGTGCACCGTCAAGCCTACGATCACTTGCAGCTCGGCCTTGAGCTGGTCGATCTTGATACCCTTGCGACCGACAAGCACGCCGGGACGGGCAGTGTAGATCACCACGTTGACCGCTTCGGGGGTGCGCTCGACTTCGATCCGCGGGATGCCTGCGGAGCCATACTCCTTGAGCACGTGTGCGCGTACTTCTCGATCCTGAAGAAGGTTCCTGGCAAAGTCCTCTTTGCGGCAGAACCATCGGGATGACCACGGCTCGATGATGCCGAGGCGGAAACCGGTTGGGTGGATTTTTTGTCCCATACTTTTGTTCGCCCTGTGAGGGGCTCAGCCCTCGAGAGGGCGCTCCTTGACGATTACTGTCAGGTGGCTGGTCTTCTTGGCAAAAGGCATGGCGCGACCCTGGGGGCCGGGACGCCAGCGCAGACGGTTTTGCAACATGGGGCCGTCATCGGCTCGCACATCACAGACATAGAGGCGGTTCACATTGACCTGTTCGTCCTGGGCAGCGTTCGACATAGCGGAAGTCACGACCCTCTTGTAGAAGGACGCCGCGCGCAAAGGAGAGAACTCCAGGAGGTCCAGGACCTCGTTGCAGTCCCGGCCTCGGATCAGATCCGCTACAAAGCGTGCCTTGCGCTGGGTGATGCGCGCATAGCGGTGCTTGGCTCGGAAGCTGGTTGCTTCAGTGGTTGCTTCACTCATGAGATCATCCTTTTAAGGTTTCGGACCTAATTGCCGACCTTCAGGCCCTCCTTCTTGTTGGTGTGTCCACGAAAGGTGCGTGTCACTGCAAACTCGCCCAGGCGATGCCCGACCATGTCCTCGGTTACTGCGACCTTCACATGCCTGCGGCCGTCGTGAACCATGAACTCGAAGCCCACGTATTCGGGCAAGATCGTGCTGGCCCGAGCCCAGGTTGTGATCGGACCCTTCTTGCCCGAAGCCTCCATGGCTGCGACCTTTCTGGCCACGCTGGGATCAATGAACGGTCCCTTCTTGATGCTGCGTCCCATATTGTTGAGGTTTGTTCGTGTGCTCGCTGTGTGTCTGTTGGAAAGTTCGAGTGACCGGTCAGGTCAGCGCTTCTTACGGCCTCGAATAATGAATGGGTTGCTGGGATTGCTCCGACTGCGGGTGCGACCGCCCTTGGCGAGAACCGCCGTGGGAGAGCAGGGATGCCGCCCGCCGGCAGTACGCCCTTCGCCACCACCCATGGGGTGATCCACCGGGTTCATAGCAGTACCGCGCACATGGGGACGACGACCCCGATGGCGCTTGCGCCCTGCTTTACCGAGCTTGACATTCTGGTGGTCGGTGTTGCCCAGGCGGCCAATAGTGGCACGACAGGAGGCGTGAACCTTGCGCAGCTCGCCGGAAGGCATCAGGATCAATGCATACTTGCCCTCCCGAGCCTGCAACTGAGCACCGCAGCCCGCTGAGCGGCAAATCTGGCCGCCGCGGCCGGGAGTCATCTCGATGTTGTGAATTGTCACGCCCAGGGGAATCTCCTCCAGAGCCATGGCGTTGCCAGGCAGAGGCTCGGATCCAGGACCGTTTGTGACGGTCTGCCCGACCTCCATGCCCAATGGACAGAGGATGTACCTCTTCTCGCCATCAGCGTAGTGCAGCTTGGCGATGAAACAGGAGCGGTTGGGATCGTATTCGATGGTGGCCACGCGCGCGCTAACGCCGTCCTTGTTGCGCTTGAAGTCAATCAGACGATAGCGACGCTTGTTGCCACCGCCACGGAAGCGGACCGTGATCCGGCCGCGGTTGTTGCGACCGCCGGTCTTGCTGAGTGGACGCAGAAGTGATTTCTCCGGCTTGGTGCAGGTGATCTCTGCATAGTCCAGCACGGTGCCGTCACGACGGCCCGGTGATGTCGGCTTGTATTTGCGGATGCCCATGGGATTTGCTCTAGGTGCTGAAGAATGCCTTGCGGTAGGAGTCTGTTAGAAGAGGTCCAGAGTGTGATCGGGATGCAAGACGACCATCGCCTTTTTCCAGTCGGGACGCTTGCCCCGGGCCCATCCACGACGACGCTCCTTGCCACGCACGCTGGAGGTGTTGACTGCTCTCACTTTCACGTCGAAGACCTTCTCCACGGCTTGGCGGATCTCCACCTTGCCGGCATCAGTAGGGACGCGGAAGTGATAGGCGTTACGGCGGCCCATGTCGTCGCTGCCCTTCTCGGTCAAGATTGGGCGGCTGGTAAGACGGTAGAAACGTTCCATTGAAGTCATGCGTCACCTCCTGTGGTGCCCACCCGCTGGGCAAGCTGCTCCAGAGCGGAACCCTCAGCGATGATCAGGCCACCGTTGATCACGTCCATGGCACATAGATCACTCGATACCCGCACATGGACCCCAGGAAAGTTCCTAAAGGAACGGTAGAGGGCGTCATTGGCCTGTCCAATCACAACGCAGGCGCGGCGCGGACTCCCCAGATCCGCCAGCACCTTGCGGGCAGCCTTTGAAGAGGGATTGTCGAACCCACCAAGGTCAGCGACCACCACTTCGTCATCGGCCAACTTGCCGGCAAGCGCCGAGCGCAGGGCGACCCGACGGGCCTTGGTGGGCATGTGATAGCTGAAGTCCCGGCGCTTCGGGCCGAAGACAGTTCCACCACCGCGCCAGATGGGCGACTTCACATCACCTGCCCGGGCGCGGCCCGTGTGCTTTTGCTTGTAAGGCTTCTTGTTGGTGCCCTGGACCTGGGCGCGCCCTTTGGTGCTCGCGTTGCCCTGTCGCTTGTTGGCCTGATACATCAGGACCGCATCCTTGAGGGTACGGTAGAGGACCTTGCCTCCGAAGGGGCCTTCGTCAAACTCGACGGTGCCGACATTGCCTGCTTGATAGCTTTTGACCTGCATGGAATTAGCCCTTCTTGACTCCGGTCTTGGCGGTTTGCACCGATACGAACCCGTTTCGGGGTCCCGGCACGGCGCCCTTGATGAACAAGAGGTTGCGATCGGTGTCGATGCGTAAGATCTCAAGGTTCTTGGTCGTGATGCGCTTGGCACCGAAATGGCCCGAACTGCGCTTGCCCTTGAACACGCGCGCGGGATAGGCCGAGCAGCCAATCGAGCCCGGCTTGCGGTAGTTCTTTGAACCGTGCGTCTTGGGTCCCCGGGCGAAGCCGTGACGCCGGATGGTTCCGGAGAAGCCCCGGCCGCGGGAGGTTCCGATTACGTCAACGAGCTGGCCACAGTCGAAGGCTTCCACCGTGATGGCGGCCCCCACTTCCAGATCGGAGTCACCGGCGAGACGATCCTCGCGCAGAAAGCGCTTGGGAGCCGTGCCGACTTGGGCCGCCTGCCCACGACGGGGCTTGCTGGCGACCTTGTCGCGAACATCCTCAAATCCAAGCTGAACGGCTGAATAGCCGTTCTTCTCTTGCGTGCGCAGTTGCATGACTGTGCAGGGGCCCGCTTCGACGACGGTGCAGCCGGTGGCTGTACCGTCCTCAGCGAACAGTTGTGTCATGCCTTTTTTACGCCCTAGAATCAGCGTCATGATCCTTGAGTCCTCTAGGAAGGGCCGGTTCGACCAGGGCTACCCCGAAGGGTTGACGTCTGGCCACGCGGCGGTCGTTGATGGTTGTGAAAATTGTCCCCCTCGATTGAATTCTCCGCACGGCTGACCACAGGAGTCGAAAACCGTAAAGAAAAAAAGGAGGGGACGGTTGGGGTGGCCAGGAGGCCATTTGCTGCCACGCTGGGGAGCGCAGCAATAACCACCGGCAATGTGCCGGGGTTGATTGGAATTGAGTTGGAGGGCCGCAGCCCAGTTCTTCCAGTTCAGGCTTTGATGCGGATATCGACACCCGCGGGCAAATTCAGACTGGAGAGGGAATCGATAGTTTGGGGTGTGGGCTCGGAGATGTAGATCAGACGCTTATGCGTGCGGATCTCAAACTGCTCCCGGGACTTCTTGTCGATGAACGGTGAGCGCAGAACGGTGTAGCGCTCGATTCTTGTTGGCAGCGGAATCGGACCAGTGACCCGTGCGCCGGTGCGCTTGGCCGTGTCAACGATCTCGACGCCTGACTGGTCTAGCGCCTCGTGATCGTAGGCTTCCATACGGATCTGGATCTTCTCGCTCATGCGTTCTGCTGGGTGGGGCGCACATCCTGCGCTCCACCTTGGGGACGGGGTTCTGACTGGGGTCCGGAACTGGGGTTCCGGTATGACTCACGCACCTGGGGACAGGCCTCAGGATTGAAAGGGCCGAAGAGAGTACGCCCGGGATGGGGCACCGTCAACGCCCCAGGGGCACATTCTGGGCAGATTCTTGGGCTGGAGGAATGACGGACGCAAGCCCTCCCCGGGGCTGCCCCTGCCCTCCCGAGCTGGCCCCCCCAAGGGGACCCTCAGCCGAAGAGCAGACCCCGGGCCTCAAGGTCCTCAGAACTCAGGACCCGCTGGCCCCTGGGGCGCAGGGAGCAGGTTGCATTGCCCTGGGAAATCGAGCGCACCCCTGTAGCGTAGCCCAGCATGGAGTGCAGGGGCACCATGCCCCAGAGCACCCGCGAGGCCCCCTCCCCTCGGAACCCCTCCAGACTGGCCCCACGGCCCCTGAGATCCGCGGTCACAGCAGATGCGAACTCCTTTCGAACCTCTACTTCAAAGGACATGGTTGGCTCTAAGACCGAGACCTCAAGCTTGCTCAGGGCATCCCGCAGGGCAACAATCGCGGCCTGGGCGAAAGCGGCTTCCGAATCCGCCCCAGGGCGCGAATCCCCGCCCACAACCGTAATCCCGAGGCCCGCCAGGGGCATGCCACAGCGGGGACCGCTCTGGACCTCCCCCCTGAGAGCGGCTTCCACCGCAGACCTCATCTCAGTGGGTATCGGGCAAGACGGGCCAAAGAGAATCTCGGGCACAGGATTGGGACCAACCGCACCTGAAGGGCTCCTGAAGGCATCCTGGTCGGGCGCCGGCCTGGAAGTATCGGACTGAAGGGTTACCTCCAGGCCCTCGTCCTCCCCCGAGCAAGTCAGGGCCCAGGTCCTGGGGCGGGGCATGACCGCCAGTTCTACTGCTCCGAAGTTGAGTTCCCCCGCCAGAGTGCGCTCGATCTTGCCTGTCCCCCTTGCCTCTCCCTCGACAGTCTCCAAGTAAGTGACCCTGGGCCTGCCCACCAGGGGCTCGACCCCGCTGGCCTGAGTCAGGCGCCCCACCAGGATCTCCAAGTGCAGCTCACCCATCCCCTCCAGAGTCCATTGACCGGGACTGGGGCCCTCGTGGGCAAACAAGGAGGCATCCTGATGCACCAGGCGCGCAAGAGCTGTGGCCAGGGCCTCCCGGTCAGCATCCTGCCTGGGTTCCAGAATGCACTGGATGACTGCAGCGGGGGGCGGCAAGACCTGCATCTGTAGGGGCTGAGTCGGATCACAGAGGGTGTCACCAGTGGCGCTTGCGTTGAACCCGGTAGCCCCCACTATCTGGCCGGGCCCGGCAGAAACCAGGTCCTCCCCGTGTTCTGCGTGGATGCGAGCCAGGGTCTGAACCTGCTCGTGTTCACCGGTGCGGGAGTTGAGCACGAAATCCCCCGCATGCAGAGTGCCGCCGTAGATGCGCAGGAAAGCCAGTTCATCAGTGCCATGGTCCTGAAACTTGAAGAGCATGGCGCTCAAGGGTGCCTCAGGATCCGGGGCCGGAAACAAAGAAGGCTCCCCCTTGGTCGCGGTCCAATGCACGCGCTCACCGGGACTGGGCAAATAGGAACAGATCCCGTCCAGCAGCCAGCCGATGCCCGCACCGCTCAAGCCCGACCCAAAAACAACGGGAAGGCTCTTCCCTGCACGGGTCACCCGGGCAATAGCCGCTTGCAATTGTTCGGGAGCGGCTCCCTCGTCAGCCAGGATCTGCCCCATGAACTCCTCGTCCAGGTCAATGATCTGATCCACCAGCTCGCTACGCAGGACCTCCGTCTCATCGTGGAGTTCCTTGGGAATAGGACCACCAACCGCCTCGGGCCCATCCCAGGTCAGGTACTTGCGATCGACCAGATCCAGCAGTGAGGTCAACCCTTCCGGCCCCATCTGGGGGTATTGAAGCAAGAGCGTTCGCGCGCCCAGGCGCTGCTCCAAAGAACGCACGGCGGCGAGCGGATCAACCCCGGGCAGGTCACACTTGTTGATCAACGCCAAAGCCGCCACCCCCTGGCGCTGCATCTGACGCCAAACGGTCTCGGTCTGGGCCTGCACACCGCTGCCCGCGTCAAGGACCAGCACTCCCCCATCGAGCACACGCATGCAGCGCTGAACTTCCAATGTGAAGTCCACATGCCCTGGAGTGTCGATCAAGTTGATCCCATGGTCGCCCCAGGGCACGTGAGTGCAAGCAGAGACAATCGTGATGCCCCGCTCACGCTCGGGTGCCAAGAAGTCCAGGGTGGTGGTGCCATCCTCCACCCGGCCCATGTGCCGTTCGATGCCGGTCTCCACCAGAATGCGCTCGGCCACCGTGGTCTTGCCCGCATCAATGTGCGCGGCGATGCCGATGTTGCGGATCAGCTCGATTCCCATGGCATGGTCCCTCCCGCTGGGGATTCCAGCAGTGCTCGCAGGCCAGGATTCAGGTCCAGGAAAGCCTCGCGAAAATGATAGCCCGCGAGCAATTCCGGACGGGAGTCACCCAGCAGGGCAAGGGCCGCCCAGAGCGCCTCCACCGAAGCCAGGCCGTCTTGCGGGTCGGAATGGATGCGACTTCGCCGGGGATAGGCAGTGCGCAGGGGAGGCAGGCGACGCAACAAGGGCTGACCCTCAAGGCTTGCCACCAACTTGGGCAACCGACGCCAGTTGCTGTCGAGCACGAGCAGATCACGGCCCCTGTCCGCTGCGGAGATCTCTTCGCCGTCCGGATGCAACAGTACACGATCCTTTGCTGGCACTCTTGCCTGGGGATCGAAAGAACGGAACTCGATCCCGGGCATGCCCCTCAGAGGCGTCAAACTGCACTTGGCCGCGCTCTCGCGTGGATCACGCAGGATGAGGACATGGGGACGGCGCATGGGTGCAGGTTCCAGAAGAACGGATCAGGATACACCGATCCCAATGCATCTCCTAACTCGTACATCGATGGTAGGCGTGTGGACCACGATGACAATCGGCACACGCGTCTAGGACGCCGTTACAAGGCGCCCATGGAGCGTTTGCGAGACTAGTCTGGCGGCCAGGAACGCCTGGAACCTTCAGATCGCGAACAGCAGTACCAGTGCCAGGCCCAGCCAAAGTACTCGTCCCAGTGCTCGGTCGTACCGCGCACTCGGTTGGTGGTGCCAATTGGACGGCAGGGTTGCAGGAATTTGGTCTTCTCTCATGGGCTTGAAGCTCTCCTCTCACTCGCCCCCGATGCGCGTCCTAACGATCGCGCACAGGTTCGGACGAAGTCGGGTGGGGCGAGAAAATAGCGTTGTCGTGGAACAAATCGTCGAACTGGTAGAAAACCTGACCCGAGGCCCGTGGGGCTTCGACCTCAGTACTGATATCCCCCATGGCTGGAACCGGGCGCCCATGGGCATAGGTCAAATCGGCCCAATAGCCCGCGCCAGGATTGGCCGGATCAATGAACAGGGTGCCATTGGCCGGATTGATCCAAAGGAAGGTCTTCCAGGCGCCGGTTGGCGGGATGATGTCACCTCCGGCAGGGTTCGGATTGCGCAGGAAGGGCGGAAACCAAAGCACGTCGGGGTTGCCGTCCCCATCCGTGTCAATGTTCTTTGCCCCGTACGGATTGAAGGCGGAGATATCGGTCTCACAGAACGACCCAAGCGGGTGCTGCCGGTGGGAACACATTTTGGCCACGCCGTAGCCCTCGGTCATCTGACCGATCACGAGACCCTGTGTGCCATCGCCCTCCCTCAATCGCGAAGGACTCGGATGAGCCGTGCTACCGATAATGAACGGTGGAGGATTGAATCGAAAGTCGCCCCCGCGGGCTGCAGTTGAGTACTGGTAGCCAAGGCGCACATGGTCGTGACCGTCCAAGTAGGGACTCAGGCGTTCTTCATCTACCGGACGGGGAAAGACATCTGGCTGCTGAATTACATCGTAGTGGGGCCGAAAACCCCATCCCGCGCGCCACTGCATCTCGGCCACTTTAGGTGCGCCATAAGCGGGCTTGATGCTCATGATCTCGAAACTGTGGGAGCCAGATGAGAAGTTCGAACGGATGTCATCGTGCAGCTTCGGGCCGAAGTCCACCAGGCGGTAGTAGTGGCTGTGCTCATCGAGGTTGATCACCTTGACCCTGAGGGAATCACCCTGGTCCCATCCCCGGATGCGGTCACCTCTGGGGCCTTCCCCATACATCTCGTTGTTGAGATAGACGCTGACGAAGTCATAAGGACCGAATGAGTCCTGATCGATGCCCTCGGCGGTCAGGACATCCCACGCTTCCGGCGGCAGCGCGCGCTGGTCCTCCAGCAAATCGCACCAGTCCTCAAGAACTCCCCGAGGAGCGATGTGCTCGTCCTCCAGCATCCCCAGCACCTGCTGCGGGGTTGCTCCCGCGAGCACAGCCTGGGCAACCGTGTGGAGCTTCATTTCGGGCGCTGCGGCGCCTATGCCCGCGATGGACAGGCCCCGATTGCGGGTGGCGAAGCTCTCCCCTTGGGGATCCAGTTGCACGCTGCCCGTGTGGGCATTGATCATCTCAAAGATCGGCTGAAGGAACTGAATGCGCGGCGGATGCTCGCGCCAGCCCCAGGTGTAGACCCCCCGTTGCAGGGAAAGGGGTGGAAACGCCACGGTCAACTCTGTGACCGAATCAACCCCCACTTGCGTCCAGACCGAGTCGAGGCCTTTGAAGGGAAACTGGACACTGGCCGGGTTACGATGATCCATTACGACACCCGTGGGCGAAAAGTCCTCGCGCACCAGGGAATAGATGCGGAAGTTGACGCGGAGGGTGTCGAGTGCATGGGCATCGATGGGAACCCGCAGCAGGAATGTGTCGCTGTCGAATTGGCTGTCATACCAAAGGAAGTTCACATCCACCTCCCAGATCACTCGCGAACGTCCGTCCATGCCGGGCTCAGTCAGACCGGTGTTGGTCAGAACCTTCATTTTGTACTCGCCGGGAACCTGACCGGGGGCCACGCCGCCCTGGTTGTAATTCAGCATGGGAAAGCCGTCGTAGATGCGGCCCTGGGTGGTGCCGAGCAGGATCGCTTCCAACTCCTCCGCTGCAAGCAGCATCCCTGCAGAGTCGCCTCCGTTCGCATACACGCTCAGTTCACTCACTGCACGGCAGAGTCCTTCGTTGGGACTCTCCACCAGGACAATCGGATGGCCCATCAGGCTGAGCTGACCCTCTGCATCGTGCTCTACGACAGGCCCGATCAGATTCAGCTGCTGGCCACCAGCAGCCTGATCGGTGTGAGGAATGCGCACATCGCTGCCGACCATGGCAGAGAACATTGGGTCCAGAATGCCAGGGTCGTTGGGGTTCTGGGCGAGGCCTTGGGGGGCTACTGCAAGGCCAGCCAGCAAGGCGATTTCTTGAGTGGATCTTCTCACCATGAGACAACTAGTGAATGGAGTTAACGAACGGTAGTTGGTGAGAGGGTGAAGCCTTGCTCGCTGTAGGCCTCAGGCATCACCCTATTGCAGGCACTTAAAGAATGTTCATTCAAGAGACATGTTCTCGTTTTGAGACATTCGGCCCACCCGACATGCCTACTGAACGATTGGTAGGGGCTGATAGAGGCACTGGCGTGAGCGGCAGATTTCAGATCTCACTCCCCTGCAATCCTCTTGATCACACGCCTCCTACGATGTGTCCCACTTCGATGCACTTTCCAGATTTGAGACACTACTACCTTTCAAAAATTGAGACACAGGGCCTCGGGACCCCAGGCCCTGATCAGCGCCTAAACGCAGCAAGCCCCACAGTGTGGGGCTTGCTGCGTTTAGGCGCTGAACGAAAGGCGCAACTCGTCAAGGCCTTGAACTCAAGGCCGCTCAGACGGCCTAGCGACCGAAGTGCGCGTAGGCCTTGTTGGCGTCCGCCATCTTGTGCACATTTTCTTTCCACTGCACCGAAGCGCCGGTGCCGTTGTAGGCGTCGACCAACTCTTCTGCCAGGCGTTCGCACATGGGCTTGCCCTTTTTCTTGCGGCTGTTGTCGATCACCCAACGGATGGCCAAGGCCTGTTGACGGGCCCGCTTGACCTCGCGCGGAATCTGATAGTTCGCACCACCCACGCGCTTGGATCGCACCTCTACTGCGGGCTTGGCGTTCTCGATAGCCGTGGTGAAGATCTCTTCCTGCTCCACATCTGGAAGCTTCTGCGACGCCAGGTCAAGTGCGTCGTAGAACACCTTCTGGGCTACGCTCTTCTTGCCATCCAACATGATCTTGTTGATGATCTTGGTGGCCAACATGGAGTTGAACTTGGGGTCGGGGCGCTGTAGGACAGCGGTTGATTTGTAGTTACGGGGCATTGCTTGAAGGCTCTCGCTGGATCAGTTCAGGGCGTTCACAAAATCAGGACTTGGGACGCTTGCAGCCGTACTTGGAGCGACCGGCCTTGCGGTCGTCGACACCCGAAGTGTCAAGGGTGCCGCGGACAATGTGATAGCGAACACCAGGAAGATCGCGCACACGACCTCCGCGAATCAGCACCACGCTGTGCTCCTGCAGATTGTGGCCCTCACCAGGAATGTAGGCCGTGACCTCCTTGCCATTCGATAGACGCACGCGAGCAGTCTTGCGTAGAGCTGAGTTGGGCTTCTTGGGGGTCTGGGTCTTGACCTGCAGACAGACCCCACGCTTGTGGGGACAAGTGTCGAGAACAGGGGACTTGGACCGGTTGACCGGCTTCTTGCGTCCCTTGCGGATGAGTTGGTTGATCGTGGGCATGGATGGGGCAAACTGACCCTTGGGCCAGCGGGCCAACCTGACGGTGGCCTTGGGGTGGTCTGCGCTCTTGGCTGCCAGACCTGGGGGCAAAGATTCTAGGGAGCAGGGGCCAGCCGTCAAGTGTCAACGGTCAGCTTCCCCGTTGGAAAGGGGTCAGGACCCGGTTTCGAGGCCTCCGGGGGTGGGAGAATCGGGGGAGGGGGACTCTTCCGCCTCGGGGGGAGTGTCCAAAGGTACGACTGCCGGGGGGATTTCCGCCGGGGGCACCGGTTCGGAATCATCCTCGGGGACCGCCTGTGGGGAATCCAAGGGGTCTGTGTTGAGCACCAGATCATCGCTGGAGCTGGACTCCGACCCGGCATCAGCGGTGCCCATCAGAACATCCATACCGGGCAGGGGCTCAAGACTATCAAAGCCACCTCCTCCTGCAGGCGCACCCGGCGAGGCCTCGCCCATTCCCAGGACTGCGGCTGGATCCGGAGCAGGACTGGCAGGGACCATGGGGTCCAGAGTGCCAGCCAGCAGTGCGGCCATATCATCGTTGGTGGGCTCGATGCTGCCGAAACCGCCGATCTCACCAAAGTCGATGTTCTTCTTCACACGGGTACGACTGTGGTCACGGAAGCCTGTGCCCGTAGGCACCAGGTGTCCCAAGATCACATTCTCCTTGAGGCCAACGAGGAAATCACGCTTGCCTGCAATGGCAGCCTCAGTCAGCACCTTAGTGGTCTCCTGGAAAGAAGCCGCAGAGATGAAGGAGTCCGAGGAGAGCGACGCCTTGGTCACCCCCAGCAACAGAGTGTTGCCTGTGGCAGGCTTACGCCGATCGCGACGCATTGCCTCGTTGGTGGTACGGAATGCATGCCGGTCCACGATAGCACCAGGCAGGAAGGAAGCGTCACCCGGGTCAGAAACCTGCACCTTACGCATCATCTGAGAGAGGATTACTTCAATGTGCTTATCATCGATGACCACAGACTGGCTGCGGTAGACGTTTTGGATTTCACCCAGCAGATACTCCTGGGCAGCTTCTTCGCCACGAATCCGGAGAATGTCATCCGGATAGAGAGGGCCGTCCACCAACGCCTCGCCAGCTTCGACCTCATCACCCTTGTGAACTCTGAGGTGCTTGCCCTGGGGCACTGCGTGCTCAGCTTCCTCGATGACCTCGCCGTTCTCACCCTTGGCCTTCACAATGATCGTGCGCTTGCCGCGCTTGCGCTCACCAAGCTCCACCTCACCTTCGATCTCACTCATCACCGCAGGCTCTTTCGGCCGCCGGGCCTCGAACAGTTCGGTCACACGCGGAAGACCTCCGGTGATGTCTTGGGTACCGGTGGCTTCCCGTGGAGACTTTGCCAGCAAGGTGCCCTGCCCGATCTTGGCCTGGTCTTCCACCTCCAAGTAAGCCTTTTCGGGCACGGGGTAGATCGCCATGGTCTCGCCCTTGGAGTCCTTGATGGCCAGTTGGGGGTGCAACTCGCCCTTGTGCTCAATGACCTGGGCTCGCGAAGTTTTACGACGGGCATCCCGCTCGATCTTGAGGGTCTTGCCCTCCACGAGGTCTTCGAAGTGGATGGTTCCTTTGAATTCCGAGATGATCGGCACGGAGTGCGGGTCCCAGGTGCAGAGCACATCGCCAGCGGATATCTGCTGGCCCTCAGTCACCTTCAGTGAAGCACCAGTAGGAATCGCGTACTGGTCGATGTCGCGGTCGCGTTCGTCAGTCAAGGTGATCATGCCATTGCGATTGAGCACCAGCACCTCTCCCTTGACCTCGCCGCTGCCATCAGCTGTCACAACCCGCAGATTGTTGAAACGCACTATGCCGTCCCGCTTGACGCGACGCTCGGTTTCTTCAACCGATCGACTCGCCGTTCCACCAATGTGGAACGTCCGCATGGTGAGCTGGGTGCCCGGTTCACCAATGGACTGAGCAGCGATGATGCCCACCGCCAAGCCGCGCTCGGCCAATTGACCCCGTGCCAGGTCCATGCCGTAGCAACGGGCGCAGACCCCGAGAGGGGCCTCACATGTCAGGGTGTTTCGCACGCGGATGCGCTCGTGGCCCAGGGCCTCGATGCGGTCGGCGATGTCTTGGGTAATGGCCTCGCCATCGCGAACCACCACTTCGTCGTTGACCACATCGATAATCGTGTCCCGAGCCACCCTGCCACGGATGCCTTGAGCCAGAGAAACCGCCACGCGGTCACCCTTGTAGACGATGGACTTGGCGCCAGCGCCCATGGTGCCACAGTCGTCCATGGTGACAACCACGTTTTGGGCCACGTCAGTCAGCTTGCGAGTCAAGTAGCCTGCGTCGGCTGTCTTGAGGGCAGTATCAGCCAGTCCCTTCCGAGCACCGTGGGTAGAGGAGAAATACTCCAGTACCCTGAGGCCCTCACGGAAGTTGGCCTTGATGGGCGTCTCGATGATCTTGCCCGAAGGCTTGGCCATCAGACCGCGCATACCACCCAACTGTCGGATCTGGTCCACAGAACCACGCGCACCAGAGTCCACCATGCAGTAGATCGGGTTTACATAGCCTGTCTCCTCGTTGAAGTCCTCGGCCAACACACCCATCAGGTCGAGGCCGACCTTCTCCCGAGCGTGAGTCCACAGGTCGATGATCTTTAGATATCGCTCACCCTCAGTAATCACACCCCTGTTGTAGGCTTTTTCAATCTTGTCGATCTCGTCCTGGGTCTCTTTCAGCACGACAGGCTTGGTGTCGGGGATACGAATATCGCTGCTGGCAAAAGACATGCCGGCGCGAGTCGCGGCCTTGAAGCCCAAGTCCTTGAGATCGTCCAGCAGTGCCAGAGTTGACTGACGGCCGAGCAGATGGTGGCAATCAGAGATCAAACCCTGAATGGCGCCCTTGCTGAGCTTGTAGTTGTAGAGAGGCATCCCTGGGGGCAGGATGTCGTTGAACAAGATACGCCCCACGGTGGTTTCCACATAGACCGGAGTACCGTCTGCCGAGGGCACCTTGCCTGCGCTATCCACATCCACGGGAAGGTCCTTGCTGCCAAACTTGACCTGGGACTCGGGGGCCAACTTGACGCGAATCGCGTCCAGGGTGCGCACGGATCCGTGACTGAGCGCCTGGAATACTTCGGCCCGCGAGGAGAAGTTCCTGGGGTTCTCCCGACTGGTCAAGGGATCCTTTGTGAGGTAATAAATCCCCAGCACCATGTCCTGGGAAGGTGAGATGATGGGGCTTCCATTGGAAGGCGAGAAGATGTTGTTGCTTGCCAGCATCAAGGTCGAGGCCTCAATCTGAGCCTCGAACGAGAGAGGCAGGTGCACCGCCATCTGGTCCCCGTCGAAGTCCGCGTTGAAACCACCGCAGACCAGAGGGTGCAAGCGAATCGCGTTGCCTTCGATCAGCACCGGCTCGAACGCCTGGATGCCCATGCGGTGCAGAGTCGGCGCGCGATTCAGCATCACCGGGTGGTCACGGGTAACCTCTTCCAGGATGTCCCAGACCTCGCCCTCGCGGCGCTCAAGCATGCGCTTGGCAGACTTGATGGTGTCTGCAAGGCCCAGATCTTTGAGGCGCCGGATAATGAAGGGCTGGAAGAGTTCCAGAGCGATTTTCTTGGGCAGACCGCATTGGGTGAGATTCAGCTCAGGGCCAACCACGATCACCGACCGGGCACTGTAATCCACCCGCTTGCCCAGCAGGTTTTCGCGGAACCGTCCCTGTTTGCCCTTGATCATGTCAGTCAGGGACTTGAGCGGACGGTTTGAGGAACCGAGCACGGGACGACGACAGCGTCCGTTGTCGAACAGCGCATCGACAGCCTGCTGCAGCATGCGCTTCTCATTGCGGATGATGACTTCGGGGGCGTTCAGATCAATCAGCTTCTTGAGGCGGTTGTTGCGGTTGATCAACCGGCGATACAGATCGTTCAAATCGCTGGTGGCAAAGTTGCCGGAATCCAGCAAGACCAACGGCCGCAGATCCGGCGGAATGATCGGAACCACATCCAGCACCATCCAGTCAGGCTCGTTGCCCGAGTCACGCAACATCTCCACAGTTCGAAGACGCTTGATAATGTCCTTCATGCGCTGCTTTGAGCGGGTGGACTGAAGTTCCTCTCGTAGCTCCTCGGACACACTGGGCAGATCGAGCTTACGCAGAATCTTCTTGATGCACTCAGCCCCCATTTCGGCTTCGAACTCTGTGCCGTACTTGGAGCGATTGTCGCGGTACTCTTCCTCGGTCAGCAGCTGGTACTTCTCAAGGGGCGTGTCACCCGCGTCCACGACCATATAGTCCTGGAAATAGATCACGCGCTCAAGACTGGAGACCTTGACCCCCAGCAGATTGCCCAAGCGACTTGGCATGGCCTTGAAGAACCAGATATGGGTCACTGAGGCAGCCAGATTCACGTGCCCCATGCGACTGCGGCGCACACGGCTGTGAGTGATCATGACTCCGCACTTGTCACAGACAATACCCTTGTGCTTGATGCCCTTGTACTTGCCGCAGAAGCATTCCCAGTCCTTTTCAGGACCAAAGATGCGCTCGCAGAAAAGCCCATCACGTTCCGGACGATAGGTGCGGTAGTTGATGGTCTCAGGCTTCTTGACCTCACCGTAGGACCAGGAACGAATGTCCTCTGGGGATGCCAGCGCGATGGTCACGCTGCCGTAGTCGTTGATCCGGCTGTACTTGACTTCTTCCATGGGAGATTTTTCGTTTGTACGGTGCTGGGGAGTGCAGTACTGGGGGGGTGCGGTGCTGTTGAGCGGTACGATCGATCAGAGAGTTGCTGCGGATTTCTTGTGCAGCTGCATATTGAGGCCCAAGCCCCGGATCTCATTGGTGAGCACTTCGAAGGAAACCGGCGTGCCAGGTTCCAGAACATTGAGGCCCTTGACCATCGATTCGTAGATCTTGGTGCGTCCATCCACATCGTCCGACTTGACAGTCAGAAGCTCCTGCAGAATCGACGCGGCGCCATAGGCCTCCAGGGCCCAGACTTCCATTTCCCCGAAGCGCTGGCCGCCGAAGCGCGCCTTGCCGCCCAGGGGCTGCTGGGTGATCAAACTGTAGGGGCCAGTGGCTCGTGCGTGCACCTTCTCGTCCACCAAGTGGTGCAACTTGAGCATGTACATGATGCCCACCGTGACCTTCTGTTCGAAAGCAACACCAGAGCGCCCGTCAAACAACTGGAACTTGGCGTCGGAGGGGAATTCGGCATCTTCCAGGACCTGGGCGATCTCCTCTTCCTTGGCTCCATCGAAAGCAGGCGTATAACACCGGATTCCGAGCTTGTGCGCTGCAAAGCCCAAGTGGGTCTCCAAAATCTGGCCCACGTTCATGCGGCTGGGAACACCCAGGGGATTGAGCACGATATCCACGGGCTGACCGTCATCCAGGTAGGGCATGTCCTCGATGGGACAAATCTTGCTGATGACACCCTTGTTTCCGTGGCGGCCGGCCATCTTGTCCCCCACCGAGATGTTGCGCTTGGTGGCCACATAGATCTTGACCATCTCCAGCACACCGGTGGGAAGTTCGTCACCGCGGCTAAGTCGGTTTACGATCTTGTTCTTCTCAGCCTCGCGGGCTTCGATCTTGACAGTGGAATCGTGAATCGCACGCAATGAATCTTCGCGCCCCGTTCCCTCGTCGGCGGCCTCGGCGGCCTGCTGACAAAGCACTTTGACCCGACGCAGTTCGTCATAGGTCGAAGTGTCGTCAAGAGAGAATCCAGTGCCGGTCATGTCGTCCTGAATCGTGACCGCAAGGCTCTCCTGAACCTTGGCCAGCATGATTGCAGTATTCTCGCGCAGAGCTGTGAGGAAGCTCATTTCCGCATCGCGGATGACGTTCAGAGTCTGTGCGCGCTCTTCGTCCGTCAGGTTGACCCGACGAGAGAACTTGCGGGCATCGATAACAACTCCACGGGTACCCGGAGGCATGGTCAAGCTGGCGTTCTTCACGTCCACTCCTGCTTTGCCGAAGATCGCGTGCAGCAGTTTTTCCTCGGGAGTCAGCTCGCTCTTGGACTTGGGGGCAACCTTGCCCACCAGCACGTCGCCAGCAGAAACAAAGGTGCCAACACGGATCATGCCAGACTCGTCCAGATTGGCCAGAGCGCCCTCGCCCACGTTGGGGATGTCCGGAGTGAATTCCTCCTTACCCAACTTGGTCTCGCGAATTTCAACCTCGTACTCTTCGATGTGCACCGAAGTGAATACGTCGTCGCGCACCAGGCGCTCGGATACCAATATGGCATCCTCATAGTTGAAACCGTCCCAGGGCATGAATGCCACCACCAGGTTCTTGCCCAGTGCCAATTCGCCATGGTGACTGGAAGCGCCATCTGCCAGAAGGTCACCCTTCTGCACCTCATCACCGGTGCGCACCATGGGACGGTGGTTCTGGGTGGTCCGCTCGTTCATGCCGCGGAACTTGGTCAGATGATACTCGTCGTCGCCAACGATGATCACGCGACTGTCGGCGTACTCCACCGTGCCCGCGTTGCGAGCGAAAAGGTGAATATTCGAATTCTCGCAGACCAGCTTCTCCATGCCGGTTCCAACGATGGGCACTTCGGGAATCACCAGAGGCACCGCTTGACGCTGCATGTTCGAACCCATCAGAGCCCGGTTGGCGTCATCGTGCTCCAGGAACGGAATCAGGGACGCGGAGATACCGATGATCTGCTTGGGCGATACATCGACATAGTTCACCTCTTCAGGGGCAACTTCCACGTTGTCCCCATCTCGACGGGCGAGTACCCGCTCTTGGGTGATCTTGCCTTTCTCGTCCACCAACACATCCGCGGGAACCATGACCATGCCAAGTTCCTCGTCCGCTCGCAGGTAGCTGACTTTGTTGGTCACCGTCCCCTTGGTGACCTTGCGGTAGGGCGAGGTCAGAAAGCCATAGGAGTCCAGCTTGGAGTACAGAGCCAGGGACGAGATCAAACCGATGTTGGCCCCTTCCGGGGTCTCGATCGGGCACAAGCGCCCGTAGTGGGAAAGGTGCACGTCACGCACATCGAATCCGGCGCGTTTTCGATTCAAACCGCCCGGGCCCAGGGCCGACAGACGGCGTTCATGCGCCAACTGACTGAGGGGATTGGCCTGGTCTACCACCTGCGACAGCTCCGAGCGACCGAAGAAGTAGTCCACGGCACTTGAGAAGGTCTTTGAGTTGATCAACTCACGGGGCTTGATCTTCTCGCGATCCTCGAGGTTCATGCGTTCCTGGGCCGTACGGCGCAGCTTGAGCAGACCCTTGCGGAACTCCTCCCCCGCCAATTCAGCAATGGTGCGCACCCGACGGTTGCCCAGGTTGTCGATGTCGTCAATTTCGCCTTCGCCCTTGCGCAGGCCCACCAGATACTTGACCGAGTTGAGGATGTCCTGGGGTTGCAGAACCTGCACCTTCTCATCGATGCCCTGACTGAACTTGCGGTTCAGACGGAAACGGCCCACACGACCCAAGCGGTAGCGCTGGGGATCGTAAAACTTCTCGTGGAACAGTTCGCGAGCCTTCTCCAGCTGGGGCGGATTGCCCGGGCGCAGGCGCGAGTAGATCTTCAGCAGAGCATCCTCGTGACTACGCACGGTGGAATCGTCGTGCATACTGTTCAGAATCAGCATGTCCAGATCTGAAATGTTCGCGTCGATGATCTCGACTTCGGCCAGTTCACTGGCAGCGATCTCAAGAGCGGCGGTCTCAGGAATCGGCATGCCCGAAGGCACCAAGACCTCGCCGGTCTTCAGCACCACGATGTCGCCTACCGCGATGCGGTCGGTAACTTTCTTGGCGAAGGCGTTTTCCGTAGTGGACTTGGTCTTCTTGATTACCTTGGTGGGAAAGAACTCCCGCATCAGAGCCTGATCCGTTCCCAGGTCCTCTTCAAGAGCTCTCAGGAAGGTAACCGCCGAGAACTTGCCCGACTGATCGATGCGCACCTGCAAGATTTCTTTCTTGGTGACATTGAGTTCAATCCAGCTGCCACGCTCGGGAATAATCCAACATGAGTGCAGGTGGCGATCGGCACTGCTGTCCACCAGGAAATCCACACCCGGTGATCGGTGCAGCTGACTGACGATCACGCGCTCACTACCGTTGATGATGAACTCGCCACCACCGCGCATGATGGGGATCTCACCCAGGTAGACCTCTTCCTCGATGGGCTCGGGCTTGATCAAGCGCAAACGCACCCTGAAGGGATAGCCGTGGGACATGCGCAGGTGACGGCATTCCTCGATGTTGTAGCGCGGTCGTCCGAGTTCGTAGCCGATATACTCAAGACACATGGTCTTGTCGTAGGAGTAGATCGGAAAGACCTCATGCAACAGGGCTTCGAGACCCTGAACAGGACGCGAACCGGGAGGAGTGTCCGCGCCGAGGAACGTCTCATAGGCCTCGGTTTGGATCTCCGTCAGATTCGGGAGGGACTCGATTTCCGTGACACGGCCAAAGGTCTTCGTTTCGACCGTTGGATCCGCAATGCGGCCAGGGTGGTTGGTCATAGAGTCAACTCTCCGGCACCCTCGGGTGCGGGTGCGGGGAAGGGGTTTTGGACGCCGAGCGCAGAGCCCTGGGGCGATCTTGAGGGACCGCCCACTGTGAGCAAAGGTGAACGGGTCGGGGGGCACGGCAACGCCCGACGCGCGGATGAGGGGGGGGACAACCTCAGCAGGCAGTCCGACATCGTAGAGTTAGCCAGCACAGAAGGCAAATCCCATTCCAAAGGCCAGGTCAGGCACTGACCCCCAGGGGCACCCGGTGAAAGGCGCGTCCTGTGGGGGCAGACCCGCCGCGAAGCGGCAGCCCGAAACCGTCCAAGGACGGCCTCAGGGTGCGCCAGGGGGGGGGCGCCCAGGTGACTGGGGATGATTTGGCTCTCCAAGTGCAAGATCAGGAAAATGCGTTGCCCCCTGCTGTGACCCGCAGGGAGCTCCGAGAATCAGTCAATCTTGACGGAGGCACCGGTGGCTTCGAGCTTGGTCTTGATCTCTTCGGCCTCTTCCTTGGAGACGCCTTCCTTGACGGGCTTGGGAGCTTCGTCCACCAGACCCTTGGCCTCCTTGAGGCCAAGCCCGGTGATCGCGCGGACCTCCTTGATGACGGAAATCTTGTTGCCGCCAACGCTTTCGAGGATCACATCAAAGGACGTTTTCTCCTCCGCCTCAGCGGCCGCAGGAGCGGCCGCCGCAGCGGCGGCGGGAGCAGCGGCGCTCACGCCCCACTCATCCTCAAGGAACTTCACAAGCTGGGAAGCCTGCATCAGAGTCAAACCGCTGAGTTGATCAGCAATCGTCTTCAGCTCTTTGTCGAGCTCAATCGTGGTGGTCTCTTCGGACATGGTGCTATTTCTCGTTCGAGATGAGTGTTGTTGTGTTCGTAGCTGCTGACAATCAAGCCGCCAGCGTCAGGGGTTTGTTTGCACGCGAGCGGACCCGCGCGTGGAAATTGAATAAACAGGACGCAACCGCGTCCCATCCGTGTGTCATGGTTCAGGCGTCGTCTTGACTGTCGACGTGGGCTTGAAGGACTCGGGCCAGACCCGAGGGAACTGCATTGATCACCGAAGCCAGGCCGCGGGCCGGCCCAGAGATCACGCCGAGCAGCATGGCGTTGACCGTGTCGCGATCCGGTAGATCTGCCAGGGCAGTGGCCCCATCAGAGCCCATGACCTCACCCTCAAAGAGAGCAGCCTTGATGGCAATCTTGCCTAGCTTGCGCAGGGCCTTGAAGTCAGCGTCGGTGAAGGCCTTGGCCGCATTGATCACATCCTCCGTAGAGCAAGTCACCAGACCGGTATTGCCGAGCAGAGCGGCCGCATCCAACTCGACTCCCTGCTCTGCCAAAAGGCGCCGTAGCAAACTGTTGCGCACCATACGCAGGCGCAAGCCATGCTCGTCGAGTTTGCTGCGCAGAGCTTCGTCTTCAGCCACCGTAAGGCCCGAATAGGTCACGAAGAGCATGCCTTCTGCGCCGTCGAGCATTCCCGCCAGATCACGGGAGACCATTTGATTGATGATATTGACCAAGACTCAGCCTCCGTATTGGACAGTTGCGCCCGGACCCATGGTGGTCGAGACGCTGATCTTGCGGACGAAAGTACCCTTCACGGCTGCGGGACGCATGCCGGTCAGGTGATCCAAGAAGGCGCCCAGATTGGCAACCAGATCGCTGGTGTCGAATGAGCGCTTGCCCAAGGGGGCATGCACGTTGCCTCCGGCATCTGTGCGAAATTCGACCTTGCCCGCTTTGAAATCCGTGACCGCCTGGGCCACATCGGGGGTCACGGTGCCTGACTTGGGCGAGGGCATCTTGCCCTGGGGACCAAGCACCTTACCCAGGCGTCCCACATGCTTCATCATGTCGGGGCTGGCGATAACCACATCAAAGCCCATCCAGCCACCTTGGATACGCTCGGCCAAGTCTGCGGCGCCAACGACATCGGCTCCAGCTGCTGTGGCCGCTTCGGCCTTGTCGCCTTCGGCGAAGACCGCAACCACCACGGTCTTACCCAGTCCCTTGGGCAGAGACACCGCACCACGCACCAGTTGGTCGGACTTGCGGGGATCGATGCCGAGGCGCACCGCAACCTCGAAGGTCTCGTCGAATTTAGCGGCGGGCAATCCCTTCAGGAGATCGAAAGCCTCTTGGGGGGAGTAGTTCTGGCCTCTGTCCACCTGAGCGGCGGCCTGGACAAATCGCTTGCTGTGCTTCGTCATATCAGCCTTCCACCTCGATGCCTGCGGAGCGCGCCGTGCCTGCGATAATGCGGCAGGCATGCTCCATGTTCCGGGCGTTGAGGTCATTCTTCTTGATAGTGGCGATCTCCTCGACCTGGGCCATGGTGACCTTGCCGACAATCTCGGTGCCCACCTCGCCAGCGCCCTTGTCCACACCCGCGGCCTTCTTCAGCAGCACGGCTGCAGGAGGAGACTTGAGGATGAAGTCGAAGGTACGGTCCCCATAGACGCTGATCTCAACAGGAATGATCATTCCGTTCTGATCACGAGTCGCGTCGTTGAAGCGCTTGACGAATTCCCCGATGTTGACGCCATGAGAGCCCAGGGCCGGGCCCACTGGAGGCGCCGGGGTTGCCTGGCCCGCAGGGCATTGCAATTTGATCTTGCCTGTGACTTCCTTTGCCATTTAGACGGACTCCACTTCCCAATACTTGAGGTCGACGGGCGTAGGTCGACCGAAGATTGTCACCACAATTCGCACGGTGCCCTTCTCCGGGTCAATCTCCTCGACAGCTCCATCGAAGCCGTCAAAGGGCCCAGTGTTGATTCTTACCATGTCCCCCTTGATCAGGCCGATGGAAACCTGAGGACGACTTTCCGAATCCTGCATCCTCGATAGAATCGAGGTCACTTCAGCTTCGGTGATTGAAACGGGCTCGCCACGGCTGCCCAGGAAGTCACGCAAACCGTCCACGCTACGCAAGGTGTTGCGGGCCTGAATCACTCGCGGGTCATCCGGCTGATCCAGATCGGCCTGAACCATCAGATAGCCCGGATAGAGCTTCTTCTCCACGACCTTCTTCTTGCCTCGACGCAGATCCGTGACCAACTCGAATGGCACCAACACCTGGGGAATCAGATCCTCAAGACCAGCAACTTTGAGTCGCTGCTCGGCGTTCTGCCGGATGCGCTTCTCGCGACCGGACTGACACCTCAAAAAGAACCATTTGTAGGCCATGACTACTTACAAGCCTCCAAGCAGAATGTTCCGAGCCAGGCGACCGAGGAACCAGTCCGCGCCAGCCATGAAGGTCATCAGGAACACCACGGTTGCGGCGACGACCAGAGAAGAATCCACGGCTTCGTCAATCGTGGGCCAGGTAACTTTGCGCAGTTCCTGCTCGGTTTCGATCAAGAGGTCTGCGTTCTTGGGTTTCTGCTCCCAGCGATAGAGCAGCCAAAGCCCGAACAGAGCGACCACGCTGGAGATCACCAGGGCCAGATTGGGGACGACCCCAACAATGGGGATTCGCCCCAGTCCCCCCATAGGGTCTGCCAGACTGCCCATGCCCTGCAGCGTCGTATGCAATGACGCGCTGCCGTAGAACACCAGGATGGCGATTGACCAGAAAACGGTCATGCGCGCCATGCGTCCTTGATCTTTTTTGTAGGCCATATGCTCGTTTGGGTTTACTGGTGCCGCTCGGGCGAGAGCACCGTGTGGGGACTGGTTCGGGAAGGTCAGCTGGGAAGAACAGGGACTGCGGCGATTTCACGCTGCAAGGGGCGGGATACGCCCTAGAGCTTTTTCTCCCGGTGACTGACATGCTCCCGGCAAAAGCGGCAGTACTTCTTCTTCTCGAGCTTGTACGCAGCCTTGAGACGCTTGTGCGTCGTGTAGTTGCGGTTTCGGCACTTGGTGCACTCGAGGAAGACGTAGCGTTCCTTGACCTTCATGATGGGGTCTTCTTGGCGGGTGGGTTGGGGTGACTGGAGCGCAGGGACTGACGGAGGGGCGTAGCGCTCTACGCTCCCCCACCGGGCCTGTACCTACCAACGGGTAACGCTCCTGTCCCCGTTGGTTCGACTCAGATACGACTACTCAATGACCTTGGTCACAACACCGGCGCCAACCGTGCGGCCACCTTCGCGGATCGCAAAGCGCAATTGCTCTTCCATGGCGACCTGGATCCCCAGGGTAACGCAGAGCTTGACATTGTCACCGGGCATGCACATCTCAGCGTCGCCCAAGAGATCGGCGGCTCCGGTCACATCCGTGGTACGGAAATAAAACTGGGGGCGATAGCCCGAGAAGAACGGCGTATGACGGCCACCCTCGTCCTTGGAGAGGATGTAGACCTCGGCCTCGAACTTGGTGTGAGGAGTCACAGTACCCGGCTTGGCCAAGACCATGCCGCGGATCAGCGCCTTCTTGTCAACTCCCCGCAGGAGCACACCGACGTTCTCGCCGGCGCGACCTTCGTCGAGGGTTTTTTGAAACATCTCAACGCCTGTACAGGTGGTTTTCCCGATCTCCTCGGACATGCCGACGATTTCCAGTTCGTCACCTGTGTTGACGATGCCCCGCTCCACGCGACCGGTTCCCACCGTGCCACGACCTTTGATTGAGAAGACATCCTCGATGGGCATCAGGAAAGGCTTGTCCACATCGCGCTCGGGCAGCGGAATGGCGCTGTCGATTGCTTCCATCAACTCGATGATTGACTTGAAGGCGTCATTGCTATCGTCGTAACCACCAGCATCAAGGGCGTCCTGGGCGGCGAGGGCGGAGCCTCTGATGACGGGAATGTCGTCTCCAGGGAATTCGTACTTGCTGAGAAGTTCGCGGATTTCCATCTCGACCAGGTCGAGCAGTTCCGGGTCGTCAACCTGATCGACCTTGTTCATGTAGACCACAATGGCCGGCACGTTGACCTGACGGGCAAGCAGGATGTGCTCGCGGGTCTGGGGCATGGGGCCGTCCGCAGCAGACACCACCAGGATCGCGCCGTCCATCTGGGCGGCACCGGTGATCATGTTCTTGACATAGTCCGCGTGACCAGGGCAGTCCACATGGGCGTAGTGACGGGTTTCCGTCTCATATTCCACATGGGCCGTTGAAATCGTGATGCCTCTCGCTTTCTCTTCCGGGGCCTTGTCGATTTGATCGAAAGCCATCTCCTTTGCCAGGCCGCGAGCGGACTGAGTTCGGCAGATAACGGACGTAAGAGTGGTCTTGCCGTGGTCGACGTGACCAATGGTGCCCACGTTGACGTGATCCTTGTTGCGTTCGAAGACTTCCTTGGCCATCTGGTTAGGTCCTTGTCTTTTTGGGCCGCAGCCCGGTTTGTTACTTGAAGTGGGGGGTGATGCTGCGCAGCGAAAGGCCACGAAACGATGGTTTGGAGCACAGCCGAAGCTGCGCACCGCTTCCAGCCCCGGGAACCCAGGGCAGGAAGTGAAGGTTTGATGTTGTAAAGAATCGTATGCCCCTCGGGATGACCCTGGGAACATTGAATGGGTGGCGAGTACCGCTGGGGCCTGGCTGGAGCTGCTGATGGGATTTGAACCCATGACCTCTTCCTTACCAAGGAAGTGCTCTACCACTGAGCTACAGCAGCCGATGGCCCCCGAGCCTCCAGAGGGGAAGCAAACGGGGTGCTCACCTGATCACGAAGTCGCCGTAGGTGGAGCGGGTGAAGGGAATCGAACCCTCGTGTACAGCTTGGAAGGCTGTCGTTCTACCATTGAACTACACCCGCCCGCTGTTGCTCGCTCTAAAGGGCACTGCCTCTTGAATCGGCAGGAAACACCGCAATTGGCACCGCATGGGGTTACAAGGGAATGGGAACATCGGTCCGGGTGGAATTGGAACCTCGAACCAGATGCGTAAAATTCCTTCCTGAGCAGCAGGGCTCAGCAGAGCATAGGGGGAATGGTGGGGAGAACAGGATTCGAACCTGTGAAGGCTGAGCCATCAGATTTACAGTCTGACCCCTTTGACCGCTCGGGAACCTCCCCCCCTGTTTCTTGTCCAGCTTGCCAGGGGTCGCCAGTGCCATGCCCCAAGGGGCTGGCCGCTGACCCGTCAAGGCGGGCAAGGGACCTGGCTGCGGTCGCAGCCAAGGAATGCATCCGGATCGGGAGACCGGTTCCAGCGCACTGTACCTGCCTGCTCGCACATAGTGCGCGAACAGGAAATGCACAGTGCTCCCGTGTCATCCTCGTGATCGGTTCTAGTTTCCAGTGAACGATAGGCCCAATCAGCAACGCGCTCTTAGACGCGCCGCTGGAGCCAGCGGCGGGACTCGAACCCGCAACCTGCTGATTACAAATCAGCTGCTCTGCCAATTGAGCCACGCTGGCAATGCAGCTCGGCCTCCTCAGGGGACTGAATCCAAGGACCCCTAGAGGGCTCCAAAGACCCAGACTGATTCCTGGGGAGCGAACAGGATAGGGAAGGGCCTTCCCTGGTCAAGGGTTTTGGACTCTTTTTGTAGCCTGGATCAGAGGGTCCCCGGAACAGGCCAGGCAGGGAACCGGGGCTGGGGGCCATTCTCTTCTCTTCTCCAGCCCCTTCAAGGTGCCTGTGGGGGCCAAGACCCAGTGTTCTAGTTCCAGACTCAGGCCAGGGTAGACCCCCAAGACAGCGAGTGGGAGATAAAATCAGAGCATGACCTGCTCCACCTTCTTGGCCCTGCTGCCCCTACTGATGCCCCAAGGCACCCCCACAGCCCCTCCGACGGGGGTGCGCCTGCCCGCGCTCGTGACCATCGACGGAGCCTGGGTAGGATCAGGAAACCTGATCTGCCTCAAGGAACGGCCTGGAGGGCGACTGCTGGGCTGTGTAGCAAATGACCCTGGCACGATCATGACGGCCGGCACCTTGACCGGCGGCAGCGTCAGCCTGACCTTCCAGGGGGAGGACGGCGGGGGGCCTCTGACCACAAGTCTGTTCAGCGGCACTTTCAGCGGTGCCAGCATCCGGGGGTTCTACGATGACGGATCCGGACCGGTCGCTCTCACTCTGACTCGCCCCAGCACCGCATCAGTCGTGGAGCATTGGCTGCTGGTGGACAGCGCCAGCGATGGAAAGGCCGATGCATCACGCCTGACTCAAGCAGGCGTCTTCTATGGGGGCGGCTTCCGGGGAATTCTGCAGTGCGATTTTCCAGCCTGTGGAGGGAGCATCGACAGTTGGACTGTCAGCGGAGCCTCTCATCTGATTGACACTTCTTCGAGCGGCCCCTGCACTCTCTCCACATCCCTGACAGGGACCTTAGACCCAACGACCAAGATACTGAGTGGCAGCTACTCGAGCATCGACTGCGTCGGAACGAGCAGTGGGATGTTCATGGGTGGCAAGCGCGGGCTGACCAATGATGCGCACATCCAACAAGTGCTTTCCCTGGTAGCTGATCTCTGCGACGCACTCGAAGCTGAATCCCCCAGTGCCGTCGACGCCCTGCACTCAGGCTACATGCACGATGGCAGGACAGCTGCAGACGCTGCCGCAGACTTCGCCAACTGGTATGCCGGCTACCACTCAATCGAGGCCACACCGATCCTCTCCCGTATCATCTCCATCGATGATGGAGAAGTGCCCGCCATCTTGAGTGGGCCAAACCGGCTCGACTGGCAATTGGTCGTCACCGGCATTCCCAACGGGGGCAGCGCCAGGGAAACAATCATCGACTACCAAACCGCCCCCTTCGAGGACGAGGTCCATTATCTCGGGATGGAAGGGACTCGACGCGTCTTCGTGGGTAATGACCAAAGCGCTCCGTTCTCAATGGACATGCCCATCGCGGCGGGCGATGGAGCGCTCAACACCTACGGGATCTGGCCTTATGGAGTCCATGGGGGCAGCCATCCGGAAGGCCACCAGGGAATCGACATCGAGTTCGCGGCCGGTGCGAGCACGCTTGCAGCGACGGATGGGACAGTGACCTATCTGGAGAGGAACTCGACCTTTCCCGCCCGCTGGGATCTGATCCTCGCAGCACGCCCGGGTGTGAATGTGCAGTACGACCACATGGGCACGCCCGATCCCGCAATCGCGGTGGGAGCCACTGTCGTAAGGGGTCAGGTATTAGGAACGGACGCAAACTCGATCCACGTGCATTTGGCTCTAGTCGCCTCAAGCGAGAACGCTTGCCCCTTGGATTTTCTCTCTTCAGCGGGCCAGACGACCTTCAACTCTCTGTGGCCAAGCGCATTCTACCGGGAAGAACTGGTAGAGCCTTTGCCTTGCAATCCGCATCCGGTCACCTTTCCCCTGACCGCGTCACGCTCCCTGATCAGCGGGTCCCTCCCCGCCGCACGCATCGAGTTCACACGCCTTGAGGCCGGGACCGATGACATGACCTACACACTGTATGACACTGCGGATAACGCGTTTGAAACGGGCATCGTCTCACATCTCACCGCCAGCCACCCCCTGTCCGAGGCCGACCTGACTCCGACCAGCCCGGTAGGCCCGACCCGCCTCTGTGTCATGGACATAGTGGGACAGGACCTCTGGATCGATTGGGACACTGCCGTTCGGCCGACAAACCTGGCAAGCGCGTCCCACTACGCACTGGACCACACCAAGCTGTATGTGTCCAACATGCTCGACGGTTCGATTTCAGTGTTGGACCTCAGCACGAATACGGTCACCGACACGATAAGCGTGGGCACGGCGCCCGCTCACTGACCAGACGCCGCTGTCGTGGGAGATGATCGATACAGTGCCGTC
>JABABA010000032.1 GCA_014238415.1 Planctomycetota bacterium
TCACATTTTGATTGCTTACTGGATCCCCGAAGGCCCCGCCACCGAGGTTCTCATACCAGGCAATCTTGTTGTCAACTTCGGAAGCCGAGAGCACATCCGCATCCCCATCTCCGTCGAGGTCTGTGGCGTAGACCGAGGTGGCCGAATCCGCAGCAGTCGTGATCACCTGCTGAGAGCCGAACCCTTGCGCCTCAGCCACTCCCGCCAGCAAAAGGGGGAAACCGACAATCAAAGCGCAAGTGTTCTTCAGGTTCTTGATCAACGAAATCGAATTGCCAACCATGTTGGTTGCTCTGGCCTGCGCCTCAATCACGGAATGAAGACCTCCGTCTTCGTGAAACCTGTCATTTCGAAGTCCGATCAGGACTAGGGGAGTTTTCTTGGGATCCATTCTCTCTAGGGGTTCGCTTGGTTACAAAAAGGTGGACGCGGAATCTTGAACGCAAGCATGTAGATCTCAAGTCATTTTCTGCACCTTCTTTTGGCGCAAGGGTATTCACCAATGAGGAAAACCCTCATGACTTGCGCAGTTGCCAGGCCATCCCATTGGGACCATTCGAGTCCTCGCGACCAGTAACATTCACAAGTGCTTTGCCACGGACTAATCCCCGTTGGACAGATCGCTTGGAAGCCCAGCGCGGTCGTCTGGCTCTTCTAGGTTGCTGACCATATCCCGGCCGGCACCATCCACTTGCCGTGCGGCACTCTGTGGCAGAGTGTCCCTCCACCGTACATGGACCTATGCCTGGCCGATCTTGCCGGGAGCCTTCTGGCCGCTTTCCTGAGCCTCTTCGGGCTTGGCCTCTTCCTTCACGCGCTTCCCGCGGATCTCCCGGTCGCCGCGCTCGGACTTGCGCTTACCGCTTAGGGTGCCGTCGTCGGCCAGGGTCGCTTCGTAATTGGAGGTGCCGTAGGCCTCTGACTTGTAGGTGCCCTTGACGGTCTTTGTCTTCTCGTCGTAGGTCACATTCAGGAGCGGGCCACCGCTGCCCCTGACACCCAGATCCGCAGTGACGGAACCATCCTTGTGGTGCTGGAAGGTCAGGGTGAACTCGAAGACCACTTCATCTTCATCGGAGTACATCGCCATGTCCCACACGCCACTCAGGGGACCATCAGCCTTGGGACTACTGGAAGCCTCCACCACGGAGGGCTCTTCGGCCTCAGGCTCTTCGGGCTCCTCTACATAGCGCGGCAGAATCGAGTCCGCCATGGCGAGGTTGTAGGCCGTGACTGCCGAACAGACCGCGGACTGGACCAGGTTCTCTTCCACTGCATAGCGCGTGGTGTCGTTCTGGGTATGCCAGACGAAGCGATAGTTGCGGGCCTCGCGCCCGCTGAGGCCCTTTTCTGTCCAGTAGAAACCGGGTACGCCAAGGCGGTTGAAGGACGCATGGTCGCTGGAACCGCCACGGGGCATTTTCTTCTGCACGGAGACGGAAATAGGCATCTCGCCGAAGTGGGCGTTGACCGGTGCAATCGCCGCTTCGAGCATGGGTTCCATCGAGGCGATACAACTCAGGCCGCCCTGATAACCGGTGCCCCCATCATCCACAAAGCAGGCCGAAATCCCGTCCAACTGGCCGGTGTCCTTGAGCCATTCGGCGTAGCGCCTGGAACCGTGGAGACCCTGTTCCTCCCCGCTCCAAAGACAGATGCGAATGGTGCGCCGGGGCTGAACCCCACTGGCCGCAAGGATCCGCGCGGCTTCAATCATCACCGTCGAACCGGTGCCATTGTCCTGACAGCCCTGGGAACCGGGGCCGTTCCAGGAATCCAGGTGGGCCGAGAGGATCACCACCTCGTTGGGGAATTCGGTGCCGGGAATGTCGGCGACCACATTGAACACCGGGAAGGGGCCTTCGGTGAAAAAGTGCACCAGGTCGGCTTCGAGTTCCACTGACTCGCCAGCGGAGAGTTGCTCTTCCAGGGCTTCGTAGTTCTTGCGCGCAATGGTGATCGAACGGTCCGTGGGCAAGGTATCCATGGTCAATTCCATCCAGCCGCGCACACCACCAGTGGTCACCTGATCGTTGCGGCTGGCGCGAATTGTGCCAGCGAGGTCAGCCTCTTCAATGATCGCCTTGATCTCCTTGCGCACACGAGCCTGTTCGAGGCGCGTGAGCTTCTCCTCCTCGTTTTCGCCTTCCTTGGCTTCGTCCTCATCGGGGTTTCTCCCACGACGGCGTCTGGAGCTGGAACTCTCAAGGATCCAGGCACCATCCAGGCGATCGCGCACAGCGGCGAGTTCTTCCGCAGTGGTCGGACGCTTGAACACAGGTCCTCGCAGGGGACCATCCGTACCCGGCGCCCAGGCGCGGGTCGTGAACTCAAACTCCATCTCCAGCGGCGCAACCATGCGCACACTGGACGGACCGCGATCAAAGCGCACAGGGACCTCACCCCACTTCCAAAGGTGCGCGTTCTTCAGACCATAGGAGGAGAGCTTCCCTCGTGCCCAGGTGCAAGCGCGCTCAAGGCCCGATGACCCGGTCAGACGCGGGCCGATGTCGAGGCACAACTCCTCCAGGGTAGCCCAGACCTCTGACCGCTCAGTGCCCTCCATGACCAGGGCAGAGACTCGTTCAGGAGCGCCCTGGCTCAAGCCGGAAGGGGCCAGGGTGAAGGCCGGGACGAGGAAGGGAGCGATGGCAAGGAGGCGCTGGATTTGCATGTTGAGAATCTCTTAGGTGACTCGGAGGTCTCCGATGCTAACCCCATGGACACGGGAGGGGGGACCTGACAACAGAGCTCGTACCGAGAAGCTTCTCTCAAGCCATCCAAGCGGCTACCTTGGCTCCCGTGCAGATAAGCCCAAGCCCCAGGAAAACCCCCTTGCTGGGACTGCTGGCCCTGTTGGTGTTCTCAGCAGGTCTGCGCCTGTTTCCGATCCAACACGGGCTGCCCGACAATCATGTGCCCGACACCCATGTGGTGCGCGCAGCTCTGGGCATGGCCCAGGACCGCGACCCGATTCCCCCCGTGGGCCGTTGGAGCACCTATCCCAATCTGCTGCCCTATGTCCTGATCCCCTGTTACGTGGGACAGTTTGCCCTGGGTCAGATCCGTGGGGAATGGGACGAGCCGGGAGCCTACGCCAAGGCGATCAAAGCAAGCCCCGAACGGGCACACCTTCTGGCGCGCGTCGTGTTGGCCTTGATCAGCGCCCTCGCGCCCCTGTTCGTGGTGCTTGGACTGCGCGCGGCGGGCTATGGTCGGGGTGCCTGGTGCGCCGGCCTGCTCAGCGCGAGTTCCCTCCTGTTGGTGCAGTTGGCCACCCACGAACGACCATGGGCACCTCTGGCCACGTTCATTGCCCTGAGCATGTGGCCTGCGGCCATTCACGCCAGGACCGGCGCGACGCGACCACTGCTCTTGTCTGGTCTTGCCGCGGCACTGGCCTTCAGCACTCATCAGGCGGGAGCCTTCGCAGTGCTGATCCCAGCGCTGGCCTGGGCATCAGCGCCACGGGGATGGCAGGGGGCAGAGCGCAGGGAGCGATTGCGCATTGGGTTCCTGTGTGCGGGCCTCTTTGTGGTGCTGGCCCTGACTGTGGGTCACCCATACTTGATTCGATATGGAATAACCCCCACCGAAGCCGTGGCGGCGGGAGAACAATTGGCTGGCTCTCAGCATGTGTCCATCGGAGGTCAATCCGTGGTCTTTCAGCTGTCGGCCCAGACCTTTCAGAAACTCGGCAAGGCCCTGGTGGGCTATGACCCGCTGCTGTTGCTACTGGCACTGCTAGGCTTCGCAGCTGGACTGAAGCAGCGGGAAACCAGACCCGCGGTTGGCTTCGCATTGCTGTGGGGTCTGTTCTTCATGACCAATCAAAACGATCATGTGCGCTATCTGGTACCGCTTGCGGCTGCTCTGGCCTGGCCCGCTGGAATCGCCTGCGAACGACTGCTGACCAGGACCCTGACGCGCAACCTGTTGCTCTTGACCCTCTGCCTGCCGGTGGTCCAAGCCCTGCGCCTGGGGATCATCCTGCGTCGGCCGGACACACGCGCTATCGCTTCCGCGCAGTTGCTTGAACAACCGGGGAACGAACCCATCGCTGTAGGAGTGGGAGGTCCCCCCCTGGCCCTCAGCCGCACGGCACTACGGCGACTGATGGAACTGCGCGAGTTGCGTACCCGAGAACTCCATCGCCTGGGAACCCTGGAGGGGGGCAGCGAACCACTCAATGGCTACGGCCTCGACGCCTTGCCCTTGGAAGATGTGTTTGAATTCGACCTGCGCCACCGTGCCTCCTGGCCGCGCAAGCGAATCGTGGACAGACTGGGCGAGCAAGCCAAAGACCCCTTGGCGGTCCTGCGCTCCTTCGGGTGCGACACGATCTTGTTGGCGGACCGCACGCCCATGGATGATCACCCGGCGACCCTGCTGGACACGCGTGCTGCAAGTCAGGAGCCGGGCCCAGACCTGAGCCTGCACGCGCAAGGAGTGCGTCCGCGCCTCAAGCCTCTGGTGCTGCCGCCCCGCCCCTTGGCAAGTTGGAGCCCAGGCGAAGGAGTCAAGGACGCGCGCCTGCCCCTTGAACTCGGCTTCCCCTTGACGGAGCTCTGGAGAATCGAAAGGCCAGGACCGCTGCTGGAACTTTATCGGGTGCCACGCTGAGAACAGCACCGGCGGGCCACCGGAGGCGCTATGATTCCATCGCGTTCCAAGCACGGAGGAGTGGCAGAGTGGCCGAACGCGGCGGTTTTGAAAACCGCTGACTCGAAAGGGTCCGGGGGTTCAAATCCCTCCTCCTCCGCCACTCTTTGAATGCTGCCTTACTTGATCTGCTGGTAGCGGCCTTCAAGGACGCGCATGCCTGGAGCAACACCCCAAAGGCGATCCGAGGTGATAAAGGCCGGACCTTTGGGGCCCAGAATCGTGGTGGTGCGCTGGGCATATGGCTTGCCGCGGTAGGTGCCAGAATCAACCACCACATAAGCCTTGTCATGCAGCCAACCCTGCATGGAACCGGAGAGTCCCATGTTATCCATCCACAGGATGTCGTAGCACTTGCGCATGGTGTTCCAGGAGGTCATGCGGTACTCCTGATAGACCGGCATGCCCGGAGGTGGCTCGTTCTCCACGACGGTGATCAGCGCCAGACCGCCAGGAAAAAGACCACTACGCTCCACCGTGCTCATGGAGATGGCCGCCTCGCCGGGCTCGGGAATGATCGAACCCTCCAGGCGACTGACGCCAATGGTCGAGGTCAACTTGGCCAATTCACCCCGGGGACGGGAGTTGCCGGTGCCCGCATCCCGAGCCACGCGCCGCTCGCCTTCAAAGGGCTCAAAGGTTCCATCAATCATCGTGAAACCTTCGTGGGTATCCACCATGGATAGAACCTCCATGTGGGCCTTGCCATCTTCAAAGGTGAAAGTGCCACGCTCGATGGCCAGCTTTCCCTGGTTCTCCCCCAAGGTCGCGGTCAACAGAGTCGCACCGGTCCAAGTGGCCACCGAACGGCTGACGCCCTTGCGGTTGTCACAAGCAAACGACACCAGGTGTCCAGCCTGTGGATCGAAGGCGTAGAAAGTCGTGGAGCGGTAACCTCCGGGCAGGACCTCTCCAAGATCCACTACCAGTTGTTCACGAACTCCATGGCCGTCAAGAATGCGCTCCACAACCAGGGTTGCGGTCCACTCCATTGGTGAACCACCGGGGCCATCGTAGGCGATTCCGCGCCCGACCCATTGACCCAGCATGGGCTGAAAGGCTTTGAGAGCCCGATGGGGTCGAGGCCCCTGGTTGGGCATTTCAACGGGCTCCTGGGGAGCGACGAGCAGGGTGGCGCAGAAGGCCAGAGTAAGGGAGAAGGTCATGGGCTCAATCTTTGGTCAAAGGAGAATGGACCCCCCATCTATCGGCAACGCTCTCCCTCACACTTCAGCCGAGCACGTCATCCCCCTGACCTGGAACCAGGAGTGTCCAGGATTGAGACACTGCAGGGCAATGCAGAGCCCTCAGCAAGGTCATGGCCTGACACCAATCTGACAGCCGCAAGCGGTTTGATTGCCGCTGCTGCCAGATCACCTCACCAGCTCGCGCAGCACCCTGCGCCCGGAGACCAGCTTCTCCAGTTCCGGATTCCCCCTGGCACGGGCGGCGGACAGAACCGACAGGGCACGGCCGCGATCTCCAGCGGCCACCAGTCCTTCCACCGCCAGGACTGTCATCCAATAATCCTTGGGAGCTTTGATGAGCACCTCCTGCGCCAACTGTCCGGCCCGCACCGCATCCCCCTGGGCTTCCACCACGAAAACCAGAAGGCGCCGCAACTCGGGCACATCGGGATCACCTGCAAGGTGTTCGAGCAAGAGCAACTCAGCCTGACCTGCGCGCTCGGTTCGCATCCAAAGCAGGGCAAGGCTATAGGTGGCACGACCCTCTTCGGGATCCAAGGCGCGGGCCTCTTGGATCATGGGCTCGGCCTCGGCGTACTCCCCCGCCGCCACAAGACTGATGCCCAGATTGACCATGGCCCGCAGGTGGGTCGGCTCAAGACTGATGGTCTTGCGATAATGATCACGGGCCTGCTCCGGACCCCGCAGAGCCTCCACCACCACCGCAAGGTTGAACCAGCCATCCGCAAACATGGGGTCGGCAGCCAGCCCCCGACGCAGAGCTGCTTCTGCCTCGGTGTTGCGACCAAGCTGGTGCTTCAAGTGCCCCAGACCAATCCAGGCCTCAGCGCAACGCTCATCAATGGCCAGGGCACGCTGATAAGCGGCCTCCGCCTCCTTGTAGATGCCGTCCTCTGTAAGCCAGTCCCCCTCGCGCACCAAGGGCAGGGGATTTTGGGGATCCATCTTGCGAGCCGACGCCAAACGCTCCCGCCAGCCACCAGATCCCAACTCGCGCTCGACCTCGGCCAGTTCCAGCCAGTCGGTGGAACTGGCACCTAGGCCGGTGACGGTGTTCTTCATCCACTCAAGGGCCTCTTCCGTACGCCCCAGCTGTCGCAGCACCTCTCCCCGAGCGGTGCGCAACATGGCGTCCCCAGGTTCTTCCTCCAGCAACATCAAGATTGCCCGCTCCGCTTCCTCGAAACGGTTCGAGCGCACCAATTCCTGCACCACCTGGCTACGCTTCCAGAACTCAACCTTGTCCTTTGGATCCGCCAGGGGACCGTCCCCGATGCTGCCCTCCGCTGCGCCGCTTGCGTAACCCAAAGCGGCAAGGGTCTCTTTGACCTCCAGAGAATCCGAGCCCAGGTCCACCCGGCGCACATCCCGCTCACCGCCAGCCAGCAACTCCTCCAGGTCATTGAGCATTCCCTTGAGCCGGACACTCTCCTCCCCGGAACGATCCTTGACTTCGTTCGGGTCCCCGCTGAGATCGTAGAGTTCCGGCCGCGGCGCACGGATCAGACGCCAACGATCGCTTCGCACACTGCGCAGATCTGACCAGCCGTGATCGAAGTAACTGGACAGGCCCTCGGAGTAGGCACCAAGACCCGTATCCAACGGCTCGCCCCCCATGCACACCGCCCCATGGGAACGACCATCCATGGCCTGGGGAGGAAGACCGAGCAGTTCCAGCACCGTGGGTGCCAGATCCACACCGCTGACCACTCCCGGCACAACCGTTCCCCGTGTCAGACCGGGATGTGACAGAATCCAGGGCACGCGCGTGGTGGCGTCATAGATAAACAGTCCGTGGCTGCGCTCCCCGTGCTCGTTCAGTGACTCCCCGTGATCGGCGGTAAAGGCGACCAGAGTGTCAGCCAGCTGCCCCTTCTCCCTGAGATGATCCAGCAGGGTCCCCAACATATGATCGCTGAAGGCGATCTCTGCGTCATAGGGATCACCATTCTCAGAAGCAAAGGGCTCGGGTGCCTCGTAATCCGCGTGGGGATCAAACAGATGCAGCCAGAGGAACCAGGGGCGGTCCTGCTCGACCCCCTCAAGAAACTGCTGCGCTCGGCGTACCCCATCGTCGGCGGTGGTCTCGCGAAACATGAATTCCGGGGCCTTGAGCGCCTGACTCAGATCATCGTCGTAGACATCGAAGCCCTGACCGAGCCCAAAACGAGAATCCAGCACGAAAGCACTGACCACGGCCCCCGTGGCGTAGCCCTGCTCGGAAAGCAGAGTAGCCAGGGTGGGCACATCCTCAGGCAGACGATGGGTCCCGTTGTTGCGCGCACCATGCCTGAAGGGCAGCTGACCGGAGAGGATCGAGGAATGTGACGGCAAAGTGATCGGTGCAACGCTGATGCAATTCTCAAAGCGCACCCCTTCTTTGGCCAGGCCATCCAAGACAGGGGTCCTGGCGCTGGGGTATCCGTAGCAGCCGAGGCGGTCTGCGCGGGTTGTGTCCAAGGTGATCAGCAACAGGTTGGTGCCAGAGGGCAACTGGGCGTTTGAGTCGCTTCCGCAGCCGAACAGCACGCACAGACCGAGCAGAGCCCCCACCAGAATCGGCGGTCGACAGACAAGAGGGAAGCCTCCCTCTCCTGGACGGTCAACAATTGGGCAGGGTTGCATTGCAGGCTGGGGAGGGTACGGGGCTCCAGGTTGGCGCAAGAAGGCGGAGTGTTATGTACGCAGAAGGTGAATGTGCTTGTCTCACGGCGGGACGGACGCAGAGACATCCCAAGGTGAAACACATCCTATCCCCAAGAGTGTCTCAAAGAAGTGCCTCTTGGTCGAGCATGGCCCCGGGGTCTACACAAAGAAGGGCATCTATGCCTGAATAGGAGCTTCAGACGGCGCGGATCTCCCTGTGCCTTTTCCCCCCGACTCAACAAAGTCATGCGAATTCCCTTTCTCTCCTCCATCTCCCTCCTCGCTGCACTCTCGCCCCTGGCGGTTGCAGACGACATCTTCGTCGATCCGACCCTGGGCGTAGATGCTGCTGGCAACGGTAGCCTGGCCACCTCTCCGGTAAAGACCCTCTCCTTTGCGTCAGGCATGGCCATCCCCGGTGACCTGATCCATCTGGCGGCGGGCGTCTATGACAGCGCAAGTGGAGAAGTGTTGCCCATCATGCTGCACCCTGGCGTCAGCCTGCAGGGTGCAGGCTCTGGCACGACGGTTCTACGGGCCGCCGGCGCGCCCATTGGTGTCCACGCAATGATCGAGATAGGGCCTGGAGCGGGTACCCCCACCAGCACCCTGCGAGACTTGTCCCTGCAGCAGGTTTCGGGAGTCTGGCCTGAGGCCTTGCTGCTCACAAGCCACGCCGTGGACATCGAGCGCTGCGAGTTCGATGGCAGCACGATCGGTTTCATGTTCGAGGCCTGGGACGACGCGGACGCCGACAACATGCGCATCGTCAACTGTACCTTCGCCAATCAAGAAGTAGCCGTCGAAGCTATTCTCTCTCCGGATGCCGCGCATCCCGCCGAAGTGATCTTCACCAACAACCTCGTCCAGAACGGAGTTGTTGAACTGATGTTGGATGAGCTCTTCGCCACGTCCGTCGCAAATGGCACATGCCTGTTCGCGGACAACACCTTCACAGGCCTGGGCGGAATCCATGTGGGCCAGATCTGGAGCGCCAACTTGGACAACACCCCCAGAGACAGCTCCTGGGAGTTCCGCAACAACACCATGGGAGATCTTGGTGAAGGCCTCGGCCTTGAATATATGAGCACAGTGGCACCCAATGTCACCGTTGGCCTCTTGGTTGAAGTCATCGGCAACACCTCCCACACTGCAGGCGCAGGAGCAGAATTCGGCTCCGCGGGAGCTGGCGGCGGCATCTTCAACGATGTTTTCATGATCATTGAAGGCAACGACTTCAGCGGTCTGGAAACCGCCTTGGCGGTGGAATTCCTGGAGCCGACCGATGGCGTCAGCGGCATCCACGAGTTCGAATTGACCAACAACATTCTGCAGGGTTCTCTCGAAGGAATGGTCATCGGCTTGGCTCAACTGACCCCTACCGCCAGCGCACTCGAGAAGATGATTGTCATGCGCGGCAACTCGATCACTGGCAACCTCGCCGGTCTGTTCGTGGAAGCGGAATTCCCTGCAGGCTTCGCCCAGGAGTTCGATCTGGACCTTGGAACCGCTGGCTGGCTGGGTGCCAACATCCTGCGAGCCACCAGCCCCACGGGGCTCGCCATTGAGCTAGCCACCGGTGGCCTCTCCTGGCCCATCGGATTTGATTCGGTTCCCGCAGTCGGCAACGACTGGGGCACCCTCGATCTTGCAGAAATCGAAGACCTGATCTGGCACGGCGCGGATGAAGCCGGCGTGGCCATAGTTGACTTCAGCCAGCCCGCTGGCGGCGGCGGCGGAGGCGGAGGCGGAACTCCCCCCGTGGCCAACCCCGACAACGGCGCAGTGGATGCTGGTCAAGCGGTCACAATCCCTGTCCTGAACAACGACCTGGCCTTTGGCGGCGCGACTCTCGACCCCTTGTCGGTAGCCATTGTAGCTCCCCCGGCCAGCGGCAGCGTCTCGCTGAACGCAGCTGGTGAAGCTACCTACAGCGCCGACGCCAATGCTGCCTCCGGCACGATTCAATTCGGCTACACGGTTGCAGATTCTGGCGGACTCACCTCCAACATGGCCCTGGTCAGCGTACAAGTCACAGGTGCCGGCGGCGGCGGTGGCGGCGGCGGCGGCCAACCTCCCTTGGCCCAAGCCGACAGCGGCGCAGTGAACGCCGGCTCAGCAGTCTCAATTGGGATTCTGAACAACGACCAGGCCTTCGGTGGCGCCTTCCTCGACATATCCAGCGTGGTCTTCACCAGCGCCCCCTCCTCGGGTAGCGCCATGGTGAGCGCTCAAGGTGTGGTCACCTACACGGCCGCAGCGAGCACACAGGACAGCACCGTGGTCTTCAGCTACACAGTTGCTGACAGCAACGGCCTGACCTCGAACTCGGCTCTGGTAACGGTCGACATCACCGGTGTCGGTGGTGGCGGCGGTGGCGGCGGCGGCGGGACTCCCCCCCAAGCCAACCGCGACAACAGCAGCGTGGTTTCTGGTCAGAGCACCATGATCTTCATCCTGAGCAACGACCAGGCCTTCGGGGGCGCGTCCCTCGACACTGATTCGGTGGCTCTTCAGAGTTCTCCCGCCAACGGCAGCGTCAGCATTGACGCCCAGGGCATAGCGACCTTCTTGAGCGACGCCGGTGCCCCGGCGGGATCCGAGACCTTCAGCTATACGGTGAGTGACTCCAACGGTCTCGTCTCCAACGTAGCCTCGGTCACCGTGCAAGTCAGCAGTGCTGGCGGCGGCGGTGGCGGCGGTGGCGGCGGCGGCGGTGGTGGCGGCGGCGGTGGCCGTGGTCCCATGGCGGTCTTCGACTCTGCTCAGGTTTCCATCGGTGGTCAGGTTGTGATCGCGGTACTGGACAACGACATTGCAGGAGCCAACGCGATTGACGAAGGATCGGTTGAGATCATGCAGGCACCTGGCCAAGGCACTACCTCCATCAGTTCCGATGGCGAGGTGACCTACAGCGCTGGCGCGAACTTCACCAACGGCGTGGACGTCTTCACCTACCGGGTGGCTGATAACCAGGGCGTCATGTCCAACACTGCGACGGTCCAGATTGACCTGCAGGGCGGCAACAACCAAGCGCCTTCGGCAATCTTCGACAGCGCTGATGTGGACCCCGCCATGACGGTTGAAATCCATGTTCTGGACAACGATACGGACCCGGACG
Source organism: Planctomycetota bacterium (assembly GCA_014238415.1). Classification (GTDB taxonomy): domain Bacteria; phylum Planctomycetota; class UBA1135; order UBA1135. The sequence goes on from JABABA010000032.1 coordinate 11,638, forward strand.
GAGACGCCCTGGACTCCGACACGGTGCAGATTCACCAGCAAGGCACCCGCGGCAGTGCGGTCGTCCAAAACGGTCGGATCTTCTACACCCCCCATGCGGGCGTGTCTCGCACCACCGATACCCTGACCTACAGCGTCGCGGACATCAATGGTCTGGTCTCCAACACGGCGACCATCCAGGTGAACATCTCGGACGTCAAGCGCTAGTAAACAAGCGCTTCGGCTACGACACGGGCCCGACATCCACAAAGGATGTCGGGCCCGTGTCTTTGATTATGCGAATGGGACTTACCGCACAAGGTTATTCCCTGGAGGCCCCCTGGACTAATACAGCCAGACGATGCCTTCTTTCCAGGTCTCTGCCGCAGAGTACGGAAGGATCTCAACCTCGAGGGGCAGTGAAACTTCGTCACGCTTCATCGCCGGGGCGAGCAGTGACTGCTCCGGCAGGGTCACATTCATCCTCAGGTCTTCGTTCTCCTGAATCTCAAATCCGGGGCTGGCCCAGCGCTGAGTACGGCCGCGCAGGAGCAGGCGGTACCGTCCAACCCGAATAGCAGGCCAGACGCCAGGGCCAGTGCGCAGTCGCCGGGCTGGAATCGCGGAGACCTTGCGCCAGGCGCGCTCCTCGCTTTCAACCACACTTGGACGACGCACCCGTCGTTGTAGCTCAAAGCGCATACCAGCGAAGCCGCCCTCAGGGAGCAACCTGTCCAGCACGAGCTCCAGTCGCAAGCCACGCTCGATGTGGATCTCCACCTCGTGCCGGCCCGCATCAAGTTCGCGAGGAGGGCCATACTCTCCAAGGGCCATGCCAACCGGACCAACCGAAATTCGCCAATTGCCCGGTTCAAGGTAAGGAGACCTGAAGCCCCCCTCAAAGGTGCAACGGGTGCGGGGCAGGCTTGCGCTGTCAAATTGGGTCTCGGGATGCTCTTGACCCTCAGGCAGGAACCACACATCCAGGGAACCGCTCGGTCCCCCGTGGCGCTCCATGAGGCGACCTTGGACCTGAGCGAATTTGCTGGCGAGGATTTCCACCACCGCCGACTCTCCTTCGGGCACAAAAACCGTCTTCTCGTTGCGCACTCCCTCAGCTGATTCAAGCGCCGCAATCCAGGCCCCAGGTTGAATCAGGACCCATAGCCCTGCTTCCACTTCACGCTCTTCTGCAAGTCCGTCGGGGAGGGCCTCACGCAGAAAGACGCGGTCTCCATCATCTGGCTCCAGGGAGATCACCTTGAGCCGGGTGCTGACAGATTGCACCAACCTGGCATCACTGGCAAGGTCGACAGAAGTGGTGGCAACCTGGGCCTCGACAGGATCCTGGGGACCTTCGGCGGGCTGCGCGCCACCTGAAGGCTGAGCCAGCTGCCAGATGAAGCCCGCCACAATAAACAGGACACCGAAGACAAGAGCACGGGGGGAGATCATCCAAGCTGGATCGGCCTAATCAGTTCCTGATCTCTACCCACAGAGGAGGTACTCCAACCGGATGTCTCAATCTGGGGCAACCTCGGTCTAGGAATCCGACCAAAGAACCACCCTGCGACCGTTTCGAATGTCGTCTTCGCTGACCGTGTACACGCCCGAACGACCAGCGCAACTCCAATGCAACTCGCCCCCCATCACATCACCAGCAACCTGTCCATCGCTGGGATAGGGGAGGCGGATCCGTGCCTCGCCATCAGCCCCCGCTGTGGCACGCGCCCGATGCATCAAACGCTGGCCATCGGAGAGACTCAAGGGCATAGCCACCTGCAAGACCTCGCCGTGATCCACCCTTGCCACGAGAATTGCGCCTGGAACCACTTCATAGATCCGAACTCCGGGCAGGGGGTCCGGATCCTGAGCATGCGCACGATCAAAGAGTTCCAGAGGCGACTGATGCACCAACCGCAAAAACCCTGGGACATCTCGAAACTCCACAAGGCGATTCACGAGGGCACCTGCTGGAATTGTCTCCAGGCCAAGGTTCTTGATCCAGGGCTCCTGATTTCGCTGCCATCGACTGGTCACCAGAATGTGGCTGACCCGCTGGCTTGAAAGAGACTCCTGCAGCTCTACGTCGTCCGTGCTCGCGAGAGCCACCCAGGGAGCGAGGAAGGTATCAGCGCCCAGATAGGCCCCAAAGTTGCTGGCCAGAGTCCGCCGCCGGGCCAGCCACTCGATCCCGTGCCCCAGGTCCCACTGGGCCAAGACTGCCATCTGGGGCCCCGGATCGGATTGCCCGCGCAACCAGCGGCAGGCCTCTCGAATGCTGCGATGAGAAGTAAGGGTCGCGGACTCCCGATCGGACAGGGCAGAGCCTTTGGTCCAGCTTGGAGGTCCCGCGGGCAACCAACCATGAACACCAAGCAGGAGCAGCGTGGCCCCCAACGACCAGAGTCGAGGGCGCCGAGCCACAAGCCTGAGAGAACCAAAGGCAACTCCTCCCAGAACAGCCATCAGAGGTACCAGGGTCTCGATGAAACGAACTTGCTGACAACCTGCCCAGAGAGCAGCCAGAAACATGAGCCGCCAGAGCAACATCTCTCGCCGCCAAGGAAAAATCAGGCCCCACGCAGCCAGCACGAGTCCGGGACCGGTCCAGTTCAAAAGAGCCGTCCCTGGTGCACGACTCTCACCGATACCCCCCATGAACGAGTCCCGGGCGCTGACCCAAGCCATGGCGCGCTGAAAACCAGCCTGCGCTTCTCCCGGCACCCCTGCAATCACCAGGGCCCCCAAGATCAAGGCGACGACTCCACGCAAGACCCAAGGATTCCGTGGCGACCAGGCTGACGACATGAAGCACAGACCCAGACTCGCTGCGACCAATGAGTGCATCAAGGAAGGTTCAAGCAGACGACTCCAAGGCCAGGGACTGCTCAATCCTATTGGCAGAAGAAACAGAGCCACACTGGTGAAATAGAGCAACGCCGTACGAGCTCGATTTCTTGCTCCTTGGGAGCCCGGCCCCGCTCTCCAACAACCAAGGGCAAACAGGGGTGCCGCGAGACCCATCAGACCCGAGCACGGCAACCAGATCGAAACCCCTACAGCCAGGGTCCCCGCCGCGGCAACAGTGCGCAGGACCGGTACGCCATCAGAAGTGGCCCGCAACAAGAAGTCGATCAACAACAGACTCAGCACGATCAAACCTGAAGCCAGCGCGTGATGGTCCCCCATTCCCAGGAACGAATAACGCAAAGCCGCCGGCGCAAGGGCTACGACACTGCCAGCCACCATGGCTGCTCCCAATGCACCGGTGCCTCGCACCAGGAGTGCCGCCGCCAGGGCTGCGACCAAAGCCTGCAACGCACCAAATACCACTGCCGATGAACCCACGAACATCTCGACGAAGGCATCCCTCGCCGGACCTGCCTGAGCTGGAGCAAAGGGCGCCGCAAACAACCAAAGCAAGCGTGTAAAGCCACCCGGCCAGGGAATCGGCGCTCCCTTCAGGTCGACTTCAACTCCCTGCAACTCTCCCTGGGTCAGGAGCGGATCACGCCCAGCAATCGCGCCCCCATCCCCGAGCGCCCGCTCCAGACGACGCATATGGTAATGCCCGTCAGGATCAAAGGTGCCGAAACTCTCGACCCTCTCGACCCCCAAACCAGGCTCCAACACCGTGCGCGTAGCTACCCGGGTTGCCGCCGCCAGGAGCACCACCCAGAGCAAGGCCATAGCCAGGCCAGCACGTGGAATGAGATCAGTGTCCTGGCTTCGAGTCAATCCACTCGCGCCCTCAAGAAACGCTGGCACTCTTGCGCCACTTCAACAAGCACCTCTCGCTGCTCTTCGAAGAGCGCCTCTCGATCCGGCAGGGGTGTCCAGGAAGAATCATAGACCGCCAAGAAATCCCGCTTGGGCAGCAGGGGCAGGCTGAAGATCCCGGACGAAGTCCAGACTCCCAGATGTGCCCACGCTCCAATCACCCGGGTGCGCTCTGCAGGCGGTTCGAGCAGGCTGTGTCCCAAGCTGTACCCCGCGCGCAATTCAGGGTCTGCACCCAGACACTCCAGAATAGTGTTGGACACATCCAAGTGACTGGTGGGGCGCGACTCCACGCCAGACTCAATTCCGGGGCCAGACATCAGGAATGGCACGGCCACCTGGGCTTCAGTGAAGTTCGAAGTGTGTCCCCAGAAGCCATGTTCACCAAACTCTTCCCCATGGTCACCGGTGATGATCACAAAGGGCTCTTTGTGCCCTTCATATTCTGCCAGGGAGTCCAGCAGGCGTCCTGCAACCTTGTCACTGTGGTGCACTGCGTTGAGGTAGGTGTTGTGCACCTCTACGCTCAACTGCTCGTACTCGGGTCCCTTGGGTGTGGTCCCCAGATCGATGTAGTTCAAGTTTTCCAAGGCCGGTTGGTAGGGTCCACCGGGATTGAAATATGGCTGGTGGGGTGAATCCAACAGAATGAAGCAGAAGAAGGGCTGCTCGGAGTCTCGCTCGGACAACCATTGCTCAAAAGCTTCCACCACCAAGGTGTCCTTCACATCCGAACGCCGGGTCAAGGGTCTTCCGTCCTGATCCAGGAACCGATCTGTCACCTGCTCCGGGTCGAGACTGCTCCAGGCGGTCAAACGGAACTCGGGAAAGCTCATGGAGGCAGCGGAGAACACCCTGACTTCATAACCAGCCGCAATCAGAGCAGTAACCAGCACGGGGGAAACCTGCTGATCCAAGATGTGCTCCCAATAAGCCCCATGCAGGCCATAGAGCATGCCCAGCAAACCGAAGCGGGTAGAGTTCCCGCTGGAAAGATGGTCATCAAACCTACGCGCCTTTTGTGCAAAAGCGTGCAATCGCGGGGTGAGGTCTGAGTCGAGAGCATCCCTTCGCCAGGAGTCCAGCACACAAATCAGCACATCCGGAGTTCCCTGGTCGCTGGAAATCATGGGCTGATCTTGAGGCCAGGAGATCTCGGTGTTGTCAGGACGAAGATACTCACCAAGCATGCCTGCACCCACAGGATCCAAGATCTGACTGGGACGCAACTTGAGCCCCGGAACTCCACTCGTCGCAGCCAAAACCTCCACCTCTCCTGTCCACTCTGCCGCACCCCAGACCGCTTTCTCTAGGACCACAAGGGGCATCAGGCAGGCCAGGGATACGAACGCGGGACGCAACAACAGTCGCGGCCGACGACCAACAAGGACACGCCCGCTCTCCTGACGCACGCGCCAAGTCCAAAAGAAGAGTTGACACAATACGGCAGTCAGAAAAACCAGAGCCGCGGTGATCCAGATGTAGGGACCCAAGACCAAAGCATCCCCTGAACCCTCGGTCAGCACCAAGTTGACGAAGGTCTCGTTCAGGTGATAGCGCATGATCCGAAAGACCACCGTGTCTGTGTAGAGCAGGATCAAGAATCCTCCTCCGATCAAAGCCTGCGAGAATCCAATCCATCGCCAGGTCGGGGAAAACCTCAGGGCCAGGTAGAACAGAAATCCTGGCACCAACCCCAGCAGAGCAACGCTGGAAATCAAAGAGACGGCGCTGTACAGCCGGATCCAGGGAGCAAGATCAGCGGGGCCACGAACCAGCCAGAAGCTGCCCAATAGAGCCCCGACCGCAATCAGCAGCAGCCAGAGCTGGAAAGACGCGTGCACCAGGGCAGGCCTGGGAGGGGTCCCCCGACCGTGTGGCTCCTGCATAGGGGGTCGCTGAGTTGTGGAGGCGCTGAGCATGTGGGACATGCCATGTTAGTCCGGAAGTGGGCACCTGTTCATGCAGGAAAGGGGCGCAAGGTCCTGGAACGACTCGTGGGAGCCTCCCAGACCGCACCAACCCGGAAGATTGGGGTTGCCCCCATGGGGGGGGACAGATACCCTTCCGGCCCTGCAAGGAGAGGTGGCAGAGCGGCTGAATGCGCGACATTGCTAATGTCGTGACCTCGCAAGGGGTCCGCGGGTTCGAATCCCGCCCTCTCCGCCAGGGGCCTCGCCATAGCGTTCTCGTTTTCCTCGTGGTAGGTTCGAAGCTCATGAATTCTGCTTTCGACCAGATGCCCTGCGCCCCCGGAGATCCGAGACCACACAGAAAAACTCACGCGCAGCCTGGGCCGGAGATCAGATGGCCCGCAAGAGGGGCGTTCTTGCTGGCCCTCGGGCTGACGGCCTGCGCACCGATCCGCACCCTGACCATTGAGTCTGATCCCACAGGCGCTCAGGTCCGCTTGGATGAAAAGCTGGTGGGACAAACTCCCCTGACCCTGCCCTTCGACTTTCACGGTACGCGACGCGTCAGCGTCTACCTTGAGGGCTATCAAGTCTGGACCGAGAGAGTTGAGATCAAAGCACCCTGGTGGGCGCGGTTTCCCCTGGATTTGATCAGCGACCATCTGATCCCGTGGCGTCTACACGATGAGCATGCTGTGCATGCCGCCTTGACCCCCGGCACCGGGCAGCCTGAAGTCACAGGCCTGGATCACTTCATCGAGCACACCACAAAGGTCCACGATCAGGAACGTCGCGGAGCAAGTAGCGGTTTGGAACCCTCGCAACCAAGCCAACCCGAACCCAAAGAAACCAATGGGGGGAAGTGACTGTCTCGGAACAACGCGCGTTGATCATGGGCCTGGGACTCTTCGGAGGGGGCGCGGGAGCCGCACGCTATCTGGCCAGGCAGGGCTGGCAGGTACTCGTCACCGATCTGCGCTCTGAAGAGGAACTCGCAGATGGGATTGCGCAACTCGAAGGTGTCGCTTGCGAGTTTCGCCTTGGCTGCCATCAGGAAGCCGACTTCGCCGCCGCTGACCTCGTGGTGGCCAATCCCGCAGTGCCCCCCAACAATCGCTACCTGCGCATCGCAGAGGAGGGGGGAGCCCGCATCGTCAGTGAACTGGGACTCTTCCTGGAAGCGGCTACCTGTCGTCTGGTGCTGATCACCGGCACAGCCGGCAAGAGTTCCAGCACCTGCTTCCTGGTCAATCTGCTTCAGGCCGCTGGCGTCAAGTGCCACCTTGGCGGCAATCTCGGCGGTAGTCTTCTGGGGGAGTTGCCCAACCTCACTTCCAGCCACGTCGTCTGCCTGGAGGTCTCCTCCTATCAACTGGAAGCCCTGCAGCAGAAGCCGCACCCGAGAGTCGAATTGGTGGCTATCACAAATCTGGGGCAGGACCATCTGGAACGGCACGGCAGCCTGGAGGAGTACGCCGAAGCCAAGGCGCGCATCCTGACCCTCGCAGCCCCGGGCGGCACCGTAGTGCTGCCCACCCGCTTGCGCCCTGATCCAATCTTCGGTTGTCCGCTGCGGATCCTCGATCATCCGGGCGAGGGCCCTGGGGAAAAGCAGCTCACACTCGAGTCCGGCCCCGTGTCCCTGACCAACCTGCCCCCCATGCCGGATTTCCAACGGGCCAACGCGCGTCTGGCCCTGCTGATGGGACATTGCCTGGGACTCACAACAGAGCAGTTGGAGAGCGGTCTGGCTCACCTTAGGCCGCCCCCCCACCGGGCCGAAGAACTGGGCCAACGAGCCGGGGTCCGGGTGGTTGACAACGGAGTCTCGACCACACCAGAGGCAACCCTGGCGGTACTTGCAGGAGAACCCGAATGTGTGACCCTGATACTCGGCGGCCAGGCCAAGCAGGACCTGGAATTCGATGATCTGGCTGCCGCCTGCGCACGCCGCGGAGATCGTCTCGTACTCTTCGGCCAGGCCGCGAACACGATTGCCCAGGCCTGCGGCCGTGCAGGCCTGGAACCGGACTGCGCTGAGACATTTGAGCAAGCGATCTACGGAGCCCTGGAAAGAACTCCTGCCGGTGGAACCATGCTGTTCTCGCCCTCCTGTGCCAGCTTCGACACCCATAAGAACTTCAAGGACCGCGCTGACTGTTTCCGTGCCCTTCTGCCTTCCCTGGACGGCCCCACCCCCAGCTAGATAGAAAGGCTGCAACCATGGATATCGCCTCTCCCAACATGCGCGCAATAATGCAGCACGCACATCAACGGGCTCTTGAGTTGCACGCCCAGTTCCTCACGATCGAGCACCTTGTGGAGGTAGCCCTGAGGGACGAGGATTCCGCCGCCTGGCAGGCGGTAAGCTTTGCATTCGCCGATCCAACAACCTTGAGCCAGGAGATCCTGGCTCTCTCCGATGGTCTGATGGTGGTCGGATCCAAGGCGGTCCTGCCTTTCAGCCCCCTGGCGGTGGTCAGTCTGCAGGAAGCGCGCCAAGGAGCTGTGCAGAGGGCGGCCAGCGGTGTACTGCTGACCGATGTCCTGGAGAAAGCATGTCAGAATCTGCCTGCGGAAATCTGCGGCCAACTGAACGCGGCTGGCCTGCTCTTGGAGACCATGGTCCACGCTGATGAAGAGGGCACGGCCCTTTCGTGCGATGGCCCACTCTTCCGGCACTTCCACAACGATGCCCGACGGGCCCTGTCCCTGGCATGCAAGACAACGGCCCAGGAGAACCTGGGCGCCATCTCACCTGCCCATCTGATCTTGGGAGCCCTGCAGGCAAGCTCAAACAGGAATCTGGCCGGCTTGTCCCTGAGCGCAGCACGAGAAGTGCTCCGTGGCCACACGGCAGACCCGAGTCCTCCGGTGCACCGAGAGTTGGATTTCACTCCCCAGCTGGAGGTACTGCTCCAAGCGTTGAAACCCGATGCCGATAGCTTGGACTTGCTGCTGGCCTGCCACCAGCACGGTTCGGAGGAATTACGGGCGGCCCTGGACCGACACAAGATCAGTCCTACCCTGCTGCAAAGGGCCCGCAGCGCCTGGCACGACCAGTCCGGGCAAAGCTGTAGTTGACCTGGGGACTCCTGCAGCCTATTCCTGTTAACATGGACGGACCGCGAGACGCGGGCACCCCATTGGATCCCATGAACCTCTGCCATAATTGCAAACAGAACCCCGCCAATGTGCATGTGCTCGGGGTAGAGACGTTTCATGGATTCCAGCACCCTGACAACAAGATCAAGCTGGAGCACCTCTGCGAGACCTGCTCCGCCGCGCAGGATGTACCTTTTGCCATGCCGGCGAACAAACAAATGCAGAACATCTGGGAGCTGCTCAGCCTCAAGGCCCAGGATGCGGCGGCGGCTGCAAACCAAGCCCCCTCCAAGAGCTGCGACACCTGCGGCATGGACCTGAAGACCTTTCAGTCCAGCGGCCGCCTGGGCTGCGAGGACTGCTACGAGACCTTTGCCCTCGTACTCACCGATGTGTTTGAACGCATCCACGGGTCCACCCATCACTCAGGCCGACGGCCAGGGGAGGACCCCGAGATATTCAAGCGCAGGACCCGCATCGAGGGCCTTGAGCGCGAACTTGAAACCGCCATCGAGCAAGAGGCCTATGAGCGAGCCGCAGGAATTCGCGATGAATTGAAGGGCCTTGAGAGTTCTGAGGGTGGAACCGCGCCCGCCTCAGACGCCCCCTGAGCCCGCCTCAATGGTTCAGGCACAGGCCCCGCTGGCTCCAGGATGCCTCTCTTTTGGAGAAATTTCCAATCCGCCCTGGCGAGCATAAATTTCGGTATTCCTAAGTTCCAAGGGGCCTCTGGAGCATCTGGAGAGGACTTGGCATGCTATAGGGTCGCTGCCGAGTACCTCCGACGGCCACAGTTCCCGAGCAAGGGCTCAACCGTCCAGCCTTGAAGGCCGAAAAACCCATGACCTATAGAGCTTTCTCCTGACGCTCTTCTCCGACGACCCCCCGTATCCAAGAACAACATGTTTGATCGTTTCACCGACCGCGCCAAGAAGGTCATGAACCTCGCCCGCCAAGAGGCGCAACGGTTCAACCACGAGTACCTGGGAACCGAGCACGTCCTGCTTGGCCTGGTCCAAGAGGGCTCCGGCGTCGCAGCCAATGTGCTCAAGAACATGGGCATCGACCTGACCAAGATCCGCATGGAGGTCGAGAAAATCGTCAAGACCGGCCCCAGCATGGTCACCATGGGCCAGTTGCCCTTCACCCCGCGCGCCAAAAAGGTGCTTGAGCTCTCAATGGAAGAAGCTGGCAGCCTGGGGCACAACTACATCGGCACCGAGCATCTTCTGCTGGGCCTGATCAAAGAGAACGAAGGCATCGCCGCCCAGGTGCTGCTCAACTTGGGGATCAAGCTCCAAGATGTGCGCGATGAGGTGCTCGACTTCCTCGGTGCCGAAACAGGCGAAGAGGACGACGATGAGATTTCGGTGGACGAGCCCTCCGGCGGCGGCCCTGGTGGTCCCGGCGGCAAGAGCAAGACTCCTGCCCTGGATTCCTTCGGTCGCGACCTGACAGAACTCGCCAAGAACGGACGCCTGGACGCGGTCATCGGGCGTGAGAATGAAATCGAGCGTGTGATCCAGATCCTCTCGCGGCGCACAAAGAACAACCCCGTATTACTGGGTGAACCCGGTGTGGGCAAGACCGCCATCGTCGAGGGCCTGGCCCAGATGATCATCGATAACACCGTTCCCGAGATTCTGCGCGGCAAACGCATCGTGGTGCTGGATCTGGCCTTGATGGTAGCGGGCACCAAGTACCGTGGCCAGTTCGAAGAGCGCATCAAAGCGGTCATGACCGAAGTGCGCCGAGTGAAGGATGTTGTGCTCTTCATCGACGAGTTGCACACCCTGGTGGGCGCTGGTGGCGCCGAGGGCGCGATCGATGCTTCGAACGTGCTCAAGCCTGCTCTCTCCCGTGGAGAGATTCAGTGCATCGGAGCCACGACCCTTGACGAGTACCGCAAACACATCGAGAAGGACGGTGCCCTGGAGCGTCGCTTCCAGTCGGTCAATGTGGAGCCCCCCACCCCCGATCAAGCCATCGCAATCCTCAAGGGTCTGCGGGATCGCTACGAGGCGCACCATCGAGTCTCCTACACGGATGCAGCCCTTGAGCTCGCTGTAGAGCTGTCCAACCGCTACATCAACAACCGCTTCCTGCCGGACAAAGCCATCGATGTGATGGACGAGGCGGGCGCCCGGGTGCGCATCAAAGCCATGGTGCCCCCGCCGGACATGCGCGAGTTGACCGAACAGATCGAACACCTCGAGCGTGAAAAGGACGAAGCGGTGGCAGGTCAGGACTTCGAGTTGGCTGCCAGCCTGCGCGACGATGCCTACCAACTGAAACGCAAAAAGGAAGAGACTCAAGCCGAATGGCGCAAAGAGCAATCGGACAAAGAAGAAGTGGGCGAGGTGGACACGGACATGATCCAGGAGACGGTCTCCAAAATGACCGGCATCCCCCTGACGCGCCTCGAAAAAGCCGAGCGCGAGCGCCTGCTGCAAATGGAAGACGAGATGAGCCAGGTGGTGATCCACCAAGACGCTGCGATCAACGCCATCGCTCGATCGGTCCGTCGGTCCCGTTCGGGACTCAAGGATCCACGCCGCCCCATGGGCTCATTCCTGTTCCTGGGCCCGTCGGGCGTGGGCAAAACGTTCCTCTGCAAGCAATTGGCCAAGTTCATGTTTGGCGACGAAGACGCAGTGACCGTAATGGACATGAGCGAGTACATGGAGAAGCACAACGCTTCACGTCTGGTTGGCGCGCCGCCGGGCTATGTGGGATACGAGGAAGGTGGCCAGCTGACCGAAAAGGTTCGCCGCCGCCCCTACTCCGTGGTGCTGCTCGACGAAATCGAGAAGGCACACCCAGATGTGTTCAACATGCTGCTGCAAATCATGGAAGAGGGTCGCTTGACGGACTCCTTTGGCCGTCATGTGGATTTCCGCAACGTGATCGTGATCATGACCTCCAACCTTGGCTCCGCACAGATGAAGACCAGCTCAACCCTGGGTTTCGGACGTGCTGACAAGTCAGACCTCAACGAGGCCGACCGGCACAAGAAAATGGAAGCTGATGTGATGGTCGAAGTGGAGCGCCACTTCCGGCCTGAGTTCCTCAACCGCCTCGATGAGGTGGTGATATTCAACCCCCTGGTCAAGGATGACCTGGTACGCATTGTCGAACTGCAGTTGGCCGAAGTGTCCCAGCGCCTTACCGAGCACAAGGTGGACCTGCACCTGACCAAGAGCGCAAAGGAGTTCCTGATCGAAAAGGGCTTCCACCCGGACTACGGGGCACGCCCCCTGCGACGGGCCATCGAGCGCCATGTTGAGGATCCCCTTGCGGAGCACCTGCTGCGCGGCGAGGCCGATGCAGAACGCACCATATGGGTGGACATTGCTGAAGGCGCCGATTGTTTGCGCTTCCTCGACGAGGAGCCAACGCCGCCCAAGAAGAAGAAAGCAAAGGCCAAGTAGAGGTTAGTCCTCTCTAGAGCGATCCAGCGAGGGGCGCCCCATACGGGGCGCCCCTCGCTGCATTCTGTGTGAGGAAGTGCAGGCTGATCCTCGGTAGTGAATCTACAAGCACTGTGACCGCGGCAGCCGCGAGGCGAAGAGCTCCCCGTGGCCCGTGTTGTCCCAGCCGAATCGACCGGCAAACAGACTGGCCGGTCTGTACCACCCTCCCCCCCGGAAGGCCATGAGCGGTTGAGAACGGGCTACAAAGGGGAGCCCTTCCAAGAATACGCCTGCGGGCCCCAACCACGGGGGCAAGCTCGCCAGTGGACCAGATGGAGCACGCCGATACCCGAATCAGATCCCACCGTAACCCCGAACCCCGCCTTGGGTTAGTGTCCTATGATGGGCTGAACTCCATGGGCCCTCACTCCACCCCCATCCAGCATGCAAGCACTCCTCAGCCTTCTACTCATCGCGCCCCTGATTCAATCCCCGAACGCTGACAAGTCACGATTGAAGAAGCAGGCCGATGCTGCAGTGGAGCGCATCGATGCAGCCTTCAGGAACAAGACCATTGAAGCCTCACAAAAGGGCAATGCCCTGCGCGCGGAAACCGGAGTGCTACACGAGTTGGTGATCAAACGTATCGCCAAGAGCCTCAAGGACAAGCAGCCCCTGATTCGCGACGCAGCAGTTGAGAGTCTAGGGGTCATGATCCACCCAAAATCCCTCGACGCGCTGCTCTCCCACGGCAAGCGCGACCGCAAGGTGATGGCCAAGCAGGAGGAGTACCATGTTGCTTGGATCAAAGCCGTCGGTCGACAGCAAGATGAAGAAGCGCTCGACGCCTTGACCCACCAGTTGTTCTCCTATCCCACCGCAGCGGTGATCCAAGCGCGCATCTTCGCTATCGCCAACATCCGCTCGGTAGAGAGCGTGGGCTCGCTGATTCAACTGATGACCGTTACAGATGCGCGCCGGATCAACAACCACATGCCCAACCTGCAGACAGCCTTGATACGCCTGACCAGCATCGATCGAGGACAGAATGTGCAGAGTTGGACTGCCTGGTGGCGCCAGGCCAAGAAGAATTATGAGCTCCCAAAGAAGCCCCCGATAATGAAGAAGCAGATGCAGGCCCGCTGGGACCGGTTCTGGGGGAAGCCACGCACCTACGAGCGCAACGCCAAACGCAGCAAACGCGGCCAAGACCCCGAAGAAGATCCCAAGGACGGCGGGTATTGAAGGTCGAACCACCGGAGGAGGACTTTGATCCCGAGAGCTTTGACACGGCCGCGCGCAAGGCGGCGATTGATGATGGCCTGAGCCTCTTCAATGCCGGGGATTTCTATGGCGCACACGAGTGTTTCGAGCGCTGCTGGCTGGCTGGCGAGGGAGCATCCAGCGACTTTTGGAAAGGCCTCGTGCAGGCTTCGATCTGCTTGTACCACTTGAACCGCAAGAACATCGAAGGGGCAAGCAAGTTGCACACTGGTATGCGGCGCCTGTTGGCCCCTTTCCTTCCGCAGCACGAGGGCTTTGATCTAGAGAGGCTGCTGAGCGACATGCAAGCCCACATCAAGGAGCCCTCCGGTAGCCGTCCACTCCTGTGGCGCGTGAGTTCGCCTGGCCAGGACTAGGATTCGTCCTCTGCCTGAGCCTCCTGGAGGGCACGACTGATCTCTGCGGGAAGGGCCCGAGCAGCCAAGGGGCGTTGATCAAGACTTACGCAAGCCAGTTCAACTTCGGCCTGGGCCAGGACCGCGTCCTCACCTTCCCGACGCAGGACATACGCGAAGGTGATCGAAGCCGAGCGCAGACGTTGCACACCTATCGTGATCACCAACTGATCCTCGTAGTAAGCCGCCGCCCGGTATCGAATGATCAATTGGCGCACGGGCAAACCAATACCAGTCTTTTCCAAAGCCGCATAAGGATGCCCAAGGGCACGCAGCCATTCCGTGCGCGCCTCTTCCAGATAGACCACGTAAGCTCCGTGGTGCACGACACCCATCTGGTCGGTTTCCCCGTAGCGGACCCGCACATGATGCTGATAAACCATGAACAGAGACTAGCGAGCCGAACGCCACCATATGCCCCGCTCTTATGAGGGAGTTTCCGCCCCTCCGCGCAGACCACAAGCGCAAACTCTTCAGCAGGACCTGGAGATGCCCCATTTCCGCGATTCCTCTGGGGTTCATCCCTCTCAGAGCTTGCAAGAAACCGCCCCACGGGGCACCCTACGCATCCTTCGGGCCTGATCCCGGGGGGACTCCCTCCCGCGATGCAGAAAAACGACTCCAAGGGCGACCCTACGGTGGCCACCCTCCTGACCTGGTTCGTACCGGGAGCAGGCCACCTCTACCTAGGCAAGCCTCTCTTCGCTCTGGCAGCCTTTATTGTGGTGGAGGGGATCTACCTGCTCGGACTCTGGCTGAGCGACGGCCGTGCCTTCGAGATCCTGCCCCCCGAGATGCGCAGTCAGTTCGCTCCCTTCCTGTCACCTGAGTCAGGCAACCTGGGAGCTATTCTCTTCCAAAGCTCGCGCTTCGGCTACGGAACCGGGGTCCCCACTATCTGGCCCAGCACCATGCACCTGGGCATGAGCCTGACAGCCTTTGGCGGAATACTCAATGTCCTGCTCATGTCTCGCGCAAACTTTGATGCCCGCATGACCAGGGCCTCAACCGGACTCAGACCCGAGGCCGCAGCTTTGGCCAGTTGGGCCATCCCGGGCCTCGGCCAGATCTTGCAGGGTCGGCGCCTGCGAGGCCTGCTGATGTTCATCATGCTGGTGGGGCTTTTCACCATTGGCAGCACCATGGGCGAGGGAGCAAATCTCGACCGGGAACGGCACTTCTTTTATTGGGGTGGGCAGGTCTTGCTCGGCTTGCCCGCGCTGCTGGCAGAGGCAATTCATGGACACTCGCCCTTGGACCGCGAGATCCCCTATCACGACCTGTCGGTGGTGATGGGCTGTGTGGCAGGCCTCTTGAATGTACTGGTGATGCTCGATGCCTATGGCTGGAGCGAGTCCATACACCTTGGAAAGGATCCCAAGCACGGCCAAACCGCAATGAACACCGCATGAAAGACATCGGCACACACCTGGTCCTTTTCCTATTGGCGAGCACAGCCATCGTAGTCATCACCACCATGTTGGCGGAGCCCGATGATGCCACAGCGCGCAGGGTCTTTTCCCATCGCTGGAGGAAGTTCATGCTGACCAGCGGAGCCGTAGCCCTCGTCATGATTCTGCTGGGGTACACCCTGGCATCGATCTAAGAACACCAGGGCCCCGGCCTACATGTTTCGAAAGCCTGGCCAGGAGAGCCTTTCGACTTGGAACCTGCAGGCTGCGAGAAACCGAGCAGTCTGGGCATGACTTGCCCAACAGCCAGATCAGGATGCTCATCACGATGCAGACAACGGGCATTGAGATGGCCTAAGCAATCGGTCCAGGTATGAGTCGAGGAAACTCCGTCCTGGGAGAAGAAGAGTGTCAAGCCTACGCCCATCAGGGTTGCTATCGTGCGCCCATGCACCGCCTGAGAAAACTGCCACTGCTCCTGCTCTTCGCATCATGTGCTCAAGAGGTTGTAGCTCCGCCTGCAGTACGAATCAGACTCTTCGATGCAATGGACCAAGCTACCGTTCAAGTAGCTGGCACGGTTGCTCAGGAAGCCGCGCCCGCGCGTACTTTCAATTTGGATTTTGCAGAGATCCAACAGCAACTGTGGTTTGGGCGGCCAAACGGGCGTCGCATGAACTGGAACACAGAACAAGGTTACAAACTAGACGACGACCTTGGCCTGAAGGGAGACTGCCTGCGTATTGGGCCAAATGTCAAAGAACACCAGAGCCGCGTAGCACTGGTACTGCCCATGCGCGGACGAGCCCGCGTAACGGTGTCTGCACGAGTGAAGCTCACGGACAACCCCGCCTCGGACACATCCACCACGCGTGAGGTGCTGCGCCTGATCGAGCACGACGAAGAGGGCATCGACCCATCTCGTACTCGCTCTTGGCCCACGGCGCGAGTATCACGCCAACTCGATGCGTCCGGATGGGACATCGTCGAGACCGAGATCATCACAAAACCGGACACCCGTTCACTGCAGGTCCAGCTCATGCACCCGAGCGGCGACAGTGCCTCATCGATAACGCGCTTCGACGACCTCATGATCGTGGAGCAGCCGCTGACGTCGGCGGAACTTGTGCAGAGCCTTGTCAGTCGCTACCGACCGCGGGACGGCCAAGAGGAACTGACACCCTGGCGATTGCGTGTCAGTCTGTCGAGCGAAGTGCGCGACTCGGTGCTGGTTCCAGTGGACAGCGTACTCAGCATGCCGCTTATGGTGCCCCCCGCGGCGAGTGCTCCGCACCTGCGCTTTCACATGGGTGCGCTGCCCGAGACGCGACGCTCAGAAGGGGACGGCGCGCGACTTTCAGTTGCGTTCGAAAACACGCAGGGCATACAAACAGAGCTCGGCTCCTTCGAGTTCGATCCCAAGAACGAAGTCAAAGATCGTTCCTGGCTCGAGTGCAACATCGATCTGTCCCAGATAGCCGGGAGCAGCGGTCAGCTCGAATTCAAGGCTCAAGATGTGGGAGGCGAATCTGACGAACTCGACGACATACTCATCGCCACTCCACGCGTCGAGCCTGCCACCGAAACGCCCTCCGCCTTCAACGTGCTGCTGATCGGAGTCGACACCCTGCGTGCGGACCATCTCTCGGCATTCGGCTACAGCCGCAACACGACGCCAAACCTCACGGCTCTTGCAAACAAGGGCGTGCGTTTCACTCAGGCACGCTCACAGGCCCCTTGGACCCTGCCCTCGTTTTCAACCGCACTGACCTCACTCTACCCATCGGCTCACGGAGCCGGGCGTGGAGGGCACGACGAGTGGGAAGGCATCGATCCGACAACGATCGCTCTTGCGGAGGTGCTCTCGCGGTGCGGCTATGAAACAGCTGGAATCGTGGCAAACGGACTGATCTCGCCGCGCTACGGCCTCGACCAGGGCTTCGACTCCTACTATGCGCAATGGGCGATGGAGTCCGCCACAAATGATGCGCCACGCGTCATTGAGTTCGTGGATTCACACACGACAACCCCGTGGCTGATGTTCTGGCACATCATGGATCCGCACCTGAACTACGACACAGCAGACAAGTACCAAGACGCGTTCACGGACCCTGACTACGCCGGTCGATTCGCAGAAACCCGCAAGGTGCCATTCCGCTTCCTGGATCCACGCCCAGGTAGACGCTGGTTCACACACGAAGGCCCCCCACCCGCGCCCGAACTCGAGGAAGAGGACGCCAAATATATTGTTGACGCGTATGACGCTGAGATTGCCGAAGTCGATGCTGCAATAGGGAGCCTGATTGATGCCCTGCGCGCAAACGGCCAATGGGAGCGCACTATTATCGTCCTCTTCGCCGACCATGGCGAAGGGCTCGGAGACCACAACCATTACCACCACGGCTACACGCTATTTGACGACCAGGTGCATGTACCGTGGATCCTACGCATCCCGGGAAGTCACGAAGGCCAGATCATAGATCGCCCGGTGGGTGTGATTGACATTGCGCCCACGGTGCTTGGCGCCCTCGGTCTTCCGATCCCCGATACGTTCCAGGGAATCGACCGTCTCGCCGTCAATGCCCCACAGAATGACGCGGTCGTGATGGAATACCCAAGCTACGACAGCTCGGCGCAGAAGGCATGGATGCTCGGTTCATTCAAGTACATGCACGACCCAGTCTTCCACACCGAGGCACTGTACGACACGTCTATTGACCCAGCGGAGCATCTCGATGTCTCCGCTCGGCACCCCAAGATCGTGGAACGCGCTCGCCGAGAGCTCGATGCATTCCGGTGGGAGCATTTGCAGAAAGGGCGATTTCATCTGCGCCTGCGCGGCGAGAAGGGTCAAGTTCTAAAACTGCGCATCGAGACGAACGATCTCTTCGATGCCAACTTCATCGCGCGCCCCTCCACGAGCGAGCATGACTTCGAGATGGACCTGATGCGTAAGCATCTGGAACTTGAGACCACACTCACCAATGGCCGCTTCGAGCTCGTGTTCTGGTGCCGCGGCACCGAACTCGACTTCGAGATCACACTCGACGGCGAGGCCCTCGAGAACCTCGACCTCTCAGGAGATGGGCAGGGTGAAGTCTGGACACTGCCCGCGCACCTGCCACGTGGCAAGATCGAGGAACTGCAGTCCGATACCCTCAACTGGCCCCGTAGTGGATGCGCCCTGCTCTGGCTCGAAGCCGGCGCAGGCAACGTGCTTCCCGTGGTCAACACGCCAGAGGAAAACGAGATTCTGCGAGCCCTGGGCTACCGCTGACCTGATGAGCACCGGAAACTTCCCATCGGAACGCGTGTTTCTGGAACAGTGTCAAACAACAGGACTTCGCGGGTATCGAAAAGAACCATTTGCTCCAAGGTCTTTGGCAGCAGCATGATCAGTGCGAGCGCAATACTCGTCGCCAATTCGTCCTGCATTGAGGGCTGATCATTGACTCTGCTGGCGCGTGGGCACCACCCACAGACCTCCTGGAATCCGCCTGACGCGCCCGTCCAATTCGAGGTCCACCAAACGGATCGAAGTTTCCAGCACAGGCTGATTCACTCTTGAACTCAGGCTCTCAGCACTCAGGGCATCACCCTCCAAAGCCCTCAGGATCGGATCCATGTCCCCCATTTGTTCGCCCCATTCGCCCCCCGCCCGCGATGTTCCTCGCAGGGCTTCCAAATCGGTCAACAACTGACCAGGGGAGCCCACGGCGGTGGCTCCCTCTCGCAATAGACGCAAGGCCCCGAGCCCCAAGGGGTGATCCACCGCCTGGGGTACCACGAATACCGCACGCCCAAGGTCTGCGGCCCAGCGCGCGGTGATCAGGGAACCGGAACGATGGGCAGCTTCAATCACAATGGTCGCATCGCAAAGGGCCGCGATGATTCGATTGCGCATGGGGAAGTGATGTCGCCGAGGCGAGATCCCCGGCCCGAACTCACTCAGCAGGAGCCCTTCGCGTGTCATGCGCTCCGTAAGTTGTCCGGCAGGCCAGGGCTGATCCACACCACAACCCAACACCGCAATAGTTGCACCGCCCTCATCAAGGACGGCCTCATGTGCGATGCCATCCACGCCCCGCGCCAGACCGCTGACCACAACGCATCCCGCCCGGGCGAGTGCTCCCGCAAATCGCTTGGCCTGGTCACGCCCGTAACTGGTTGGCGATCGTGACCCCACCACCGCCACCCGTGGTCCCAACTGCTGAAGCTCATGTTGACCGCGGGTCCAAAAGGTCTTCACCGGTGGGTCCAGACCAATGAACCCCTCCAGGGGCTTTGCCCAATCATCCGGCGGTCGCTCCCATCGTTGAATGCTCTGCACAAGGGAGTAGACGAGCGGAAACTCCGCCGGTTACACCTCTCGAATTGAACAGTTCGACAGTTCGGCTCCTGCCACGAAATCCACGAACCCAATAGAGACCCCGAGGGGAAACACCATCCACCGGGATATGAGCAGGAAGCAATCAGGCCGAAGGTTTTGTCGCCCCTTCGCCCTTCACAAGCACGAGCTGAGCGCTTGGTATCTTGGGCACAGGCTCCGCCCAGGCGGCATGGAAGATTCCGGGTTGAGCATCTAGCACCCGGTCTCCGCAGGCCTTGCAAGGCTTGCCGGAGGGAAGCCTGTTGAGCACCGGGGGAGTCCCGATGCCTTGGGCACAGTGCATGCAGATTGCCTCAGAATGGGATGCTTTCACCCCCTCTTTTTCGACACAAGGGACCCTCCTTCTTGAGCCCGGGGCCGGAGCAAGCCATGAATGAACCCCCCAGGCACCCCCCTGGAAGAACCCCGAACTGCCCGGGACCCCCAATCCCCTCGCAAACTCTTCCGTCCAGGTAAGATATTGGAGAAAATCCCCCTTTCAGCCCCCTGAAAGGTCTATTCTTGGGTCAGGTCGCCCGCCCGGACAAGATCGTCCATAATGCGTCAGGACCTCTGGAATCAATCCGCACTCAAGTGGTGCCGATAATTCTCTCGATACGAAGACAACCGCCACCAGGCACCAGCGATGCTCAAACTGACAAAGCGCACTGAATATGGGCTGATTGCCCTGACTCACCTCGCCCAAAGGCAGGGTGAGGTGGTGCCTGCTCGTGAGATCGGAGACCGCTATCCGATTCCCCGGCGTCTTTTGGCTGAGGTCATGAAGGACCTCTGCAACGCAGATCTGGTGGCTTCTACCCGCGGTGCTCACGGTGGCTATGCCCTTGTGCGCCCGGCCCGAGAACTCTCCCTGGGAGAAATCGTCAGCGCCCTCGAAGGTGCCCCCACGGTCAGCAGCTGCGGCGATGGAGATCTTCTGCATGGAGAACACTCTTGCGATGTGCAGCCGATCTGCCCGATCCGCTCACCCCTTGTAGAAATCAAGGACAAGATCTGGCAGATGATGCTGACTACCAGTCTGGCTTCCCTTGCCCAACCCCACAAACCCTACCGCCCACTTGCCAGCCAGACACAAGTCAATGGCTCGGTCAAATCGTCCATAGAGTCCCCATGAACGGCCCCATCTATCTTGACTACCAGGCCACCACACCTGTAGATCCTCGCGTCCTGACAGCCATGCTGCCCTATTTCAGCGACGTCTTCGGCAATGCCGCCAGCCGCAGTCACCCCTTTGGCTGGAAAGCAGAAAAGGCGGTCGACAACGCGCGCGCCCAGTGTGCAGCCCTGATTGGCGCCCACGAAAAGGAGATAGTGTTCACCTCGGGCTCCACCGAAGCGATCAACCTGGCCCTCAAGGGCGTGGCCAAGATGTACGCCTCCAAAGGCAAGCACATCATCACCAGTTTGTCTGAACACAAAGCGGTCCTGGATGTAGCCAAGCACCTGGAGAAAGAGGGCTACGAGGTCACCTACCTGGCTCCCGACGAGAAGGGGCGCCACAGCGCCGAGCAAATCGAAGCCGCCATGCGCGAGGACACGATTGTGGTGTCGATCATGTGGGCCAACAACGAGATCGGAACGATCCAACCGATTCACGAAATTGGCAAGCTCTGCAAGGAGCGGGGAGTGCTTTTCATGTGTGACGGCACCCAG
>JABABA010000033.1 GCA_014238415.1 Planctomycetota bacterium
GACATCCGCGTCGACCAGGTGAATGGCCTGGCCTATGTCACGGCAAAAGGTGATGGCACCTCGGGTACAAGTGGTGTGATCCCCTTCGACACGACCACAAATACCGCCGGCCCAATAATCCCCCTCTCCGATCATCCACACGGCCTTGCCATCGATACGGTCGCGAACCTGCTCTATGTGACCCAGGTTGAAGGCGCCAGCGTATCCGTCATCGACACCGACGACCCCTTGGCGCTGCCGAGGAGCATTTCGGTCGGCTCGTGCCCCGAGTGGATCGCCCTGAACAGGGACGGCTCGAGAGCTTATGTGACCAATCGGGACGACGGCACTGTATCGATCATCTCCCACGACAGCGGCGTCTGGTCAGTGAGCGGGCTCATCACAGTCAGCCCGGAGCCCTTCTTCGTCACGGTGGACAAGGTCTCGAACAAGGCTTGCATCACCCACATTGGCGGTGACACCGTGACCATCATTGACACCAATTCCAACCAGGTCATCGCCACCATCCCAGTGGGTGGCATGCCCGTGGGAGCGGTGTTCGTGCGCTACAACCTCTGACCCGTGCGACCACCGGTTGGCATCGCCCCCGGGGGCCAGGGAAATGAGAGTCCTGGAAGTTCCTGAAGTCGAGGGAATCGTCGCTCAGGTCGCGGAGAGCTTGGACGGGCTGGTGGTCGGCATCCGACCCGGCAGGCGCTCCACCACGAACTCGGCTAGAGTGCACGTAGCTGTTCCGCATGAAACTCGAATGCGGCCTGGACCTGATCAAGAGAGTCCCCTCCATACTTGTCCAGGAAGACCTCAACCAAGGCCAAAGCCGCCACCGCTTCCCCGACCACGCTGGCCGCGGGCACGCTGGTCACATCGGAGCGTTGATAGGTGGCTTGCTTGGCTTCGCCACTTTCCAGGTCCACGCTTGCCATGCCCTGGCGCAGGGACGGTATCGGTTTCATTGCTGCGCGCACGACAAGGGGCTCGCCCGTGGTCAGGCCCCCTTCCAGTCCTCCGCAACGATTGCTGGGACGAGCAAACCGGCGAGGTGATTCGGGCGGCGCAGGCGTGATCGGATCGTGCACTTGGGAGCCGGGCAGGCGCCCAACGGCAAAACCAAGGCCGAATTCCACCCCCTTGATCGCGGGGATCGAAAAAAGGGCTGCGCCCAATCGCGAAGTCAAGCGATCCAGGCCCGACTGATAGCTGCCAAGCCCCGGGGGCAGCCCCAGGATCCGCACTTCAAAGATGCCGCCGAGACTGTCGCCTTCTTTCTTGGCCTCGTCCACCACATGGGTCCAGACCTCTTCCAGGGCCGGATCGAGGCCGTGAAAGGCAGATGCAGCCCGCAGGGCATGGCGCTGCCCGCTTGATCTAACCCAGAGGACTTCGGGATCCGGAGAGGGTGAAGGCTGGCCCCCCACTTCCAGCACATGGGCGAAGACCTCCACCCCAAATCCCGCCAGCAGCTGTCGGGCCACCGCCCCCGCCGCCACCCGTGCAGCCGTTTCCCGTGCCGAGGCGCGCTCCAGCACCGCACGGCCATCGCGGTGGCCGTACTTCATGCAACCTGCCAGGTCCGCATGCCCTGGTCGCGGGGCTTCCACCGGAGGCAGTTGCTCGATCACCGCGTCCTTGTTCTGCACGAGCAAGGTCAGAGGCGATCCCAGGGTCATTCCGCCCTTGAGGCCACTCAGACACTCGACCCGGTCACGCTCAATCTTCATGCGTCCCCCACGCCCATAGCCCTCCTGGCGTCGCGCGAGATCTGCATCAATTGCATCCAGATCAAGGCACATCCCCGCGGGCAGCCCTTCAATGATCACACACAGGGCAGACCCGTGGGATTCGCCGGCGGTTCGAAAGGTGAAGCGGGTCAAACCTGGTAGTAGCTCCGGAGAGGAGGTCTTGAGGAATCAGCGCGCGGGACCACGCACGGAGTCCCGCCGATAGCTGGCCGCGGGCCCTGACGAGTTGGCAGGAGGAACGGCGGGGGAATCGCCTCCTGCGTAGGATTCCAAGGGCGACCCGGAGCGTGCATTTTCAGGCTGCACGGTCCTCGGCTGGGGGTGGATTTCCACCCAGCCGCCCTGCTTGACAGGCGCTGGCTCAACCTCTGGAGATGCAGACCCGGTGGTACCAACATCTCCCCGTGCCATGGCCTCCAGACAACCCACCACCCGTTCTTCCAAACTGGCAAAGTCAAAGGGCTTGGCCAGGACTCCCAAGACCTGGGGCATGGCTGTCAGACTCTTGGTTACTTCCGCATTGAGATAGCCCGATACCACCAGTGTAGGTGGCAGGATCCCGTCGTCGGCCAATCGGGGCAACTCAACCAGGGCCGACTCGGCCCCCAGGTCCAGATCCGAAAGCATCAGGTCGGGCAGACCCCGGGAAAGGAACTCCCGAGCCTCCCCGAAGGAATGTGCACTCTGGGTGGAGTAGCCACGCTTGCTCAGAAACCAGGACAGAAGCTCAACGATGCGCTCGTCGTTGTCCACGATCAGGATGTCAGCGCTGTTCCCCTCGGGCTTGCCCTGCACCGTATCGCCGCTCTCAAGATCGCCTTGGGAGCCGGACTGATCCGAGATGAGCTTGCGGGGGTCGGGGACTCTATCTTCCGGATCGGTGTAACTCATGAACGCCTCCCCACAATAGGGCCGGAATCTCGCCGTTCAATCACCGCGCCCCGAATCCTTGCCTCTGGACCAGGCGCTGCTGGAGCACCCCCCCTAGAGCGCCTCGTAGGGCGTCACCTCATCAAAGGGGACCTCGATTTTCATGCCGCCCATCTTGCAAACCACCATCTGCCGCTCGTGATTGACCTTGTGCACCTGCACGCGCTTGCGGTAGCGAGGCAGGTAGACCAGAGAACCCTTGTGCAGACTGTCGATGAAGGCCACGCGGCGCTGAGTCAGAGATGCGCCTGAAAGGTCCGCTGCAAGGGTATCGAGCACCTCCCCCATGGCCTCCGCCTGCTCGCGACCCAGCTGGGGTAGCAGGGTTCGCGCCCGCTGCACCCCGCGCAGGGCGTCCCGAACGCGCTCCTCCAATCCCTTCTGGGCCTCGGACTCCAGTTGCTCGCCTCGCCGCTCAATCTTCTCGCGCTCCTCACGCAGGGCCTGAACCTGGTCCCGCACCTGATCGCGCTGCTCCTCTGTACTCTTTCGCACCCGCTCGGCCTCCACACGGGACTCACGCACATCCCGGAAGAGTTCATCCAGATCTCCATCAGCCCGACGGATCAGGCCCTCGGCCCGCCTGAGCACATCCTCCGGCAGATTCAACCGCCGAGCGATCACCAGGGCACAGGATTCACCTGGGGTACCCAGGTGAACGCGGTAACGCGGAGCAAGGGTCTCCAGATCGAATTCCGTGCAGGCATTTTCTGCCCTGCCATGACGGTAAGCAAATTCCTTCAGCCGTCCGATGTGAGTCGAACAAAGCGTCGGACAACGACGGGCCAACAGTTCTTCCAGAACGGCAATCCCCAGAGCCGCCCCCTCTTCGGGGTCCGTGCCTCCACCAAGTTCATCGAGCAAGACCAGACTGTGCTCGTCTGCCTGTGCCAGAGCATGATCAATGCGCGCCAGATGACTGGCAAAGGTCGACAGGTTCTGACGAATCTCCTGCTCGTCGCCGATATCAGCCAGCACCCGATCATACAGGGGCACGGTGCTGCCCTCGTCTGCAGTCACCGGCAGACCCAGGCGCGTGAGCAAAGCGAAGAGGCCAGCGGTCTTGAGAGCCAGGGTCTTGCCACCCGTGTTTGGACCGGTGACGATCAGCATGTCAAAGTCGGCTCCAAGGCGCAGGTCGATGGCCTGGACTTCTTCGATCTCTCCCTGAGCCTGCTGTTCGATCAGGAGAGGGTGCCGTGCCTGGCGCAGGGAGAGTCCTGGGGAAGCCGCCGGGTCTCCAGGCAGCAAAGGCACCTTGGCCCCATGTCGGCTGGCGAATCGTGCACCGATCACCGCCAGTTCCATTTCCCCCAGACCCTGAGAAAGGGCCTCAATGGCAGGCGCCTGGTCGAGCACGATCTGGGCCAGTTCCAGCAGAATGCGCTCCACTTCCCGGCGCGCGTCCGCGCGCACCTCGGACAGGTGATTGCCCGCCTCGATGATTTCATTTGGCTCGATGAAGGCACTTTCGCCGCTGGCAGAACGGTCGTGCAGGATGCCCCGCACGCGTCCCGAAGAACGGGCGCGCACCGCCAGCACCGGGCGACCCCCACGACGATGAACAGAGGTGTCGCTGAGCACCGCGCGCACGCTGCTACGACCCATGACCTCGCGCAGCCGCTTGCTGATCAGCTTCTCGTGCTGGGTTGCTTCACGGCGCAGCCGGCCCAACAGAGGCGAAGCATCAGAGCGCAATTGGCCGCGTTCATCGAGTGCCTCATCTAGGCGTTTGTGCAAATTGGCGAGGGTGGGGATCGACCCCAGCAACTCCAACCAGAGAGGCAGTTCGTGCGGGTGTTTTCCTGTGCTCTTGTCTCTGCGCTCCGCCAACCAGGAAGCAACCCTGGCGCGAGCCTCGATCAGATTACGCAAGCGAGCGAGAGTCTCTTCGTCAAACCCGCGCAGGCCCAGCTCGAAGGCGGGGCCCAGGTCGGTGAAGCCCGCCATGGGTGGTTCCAGATCAGCGTCTGCCAGGAACAAAGCCTCCTGCACACGGCCCAGGGCCCGGCGGGCAGAGGGCTTGCTGCGCGGCTGCAAATCACGCAGCATGCGGCGGCCCAGACTTGAGGCGGCTTCCCGTGCGTAGAGGGCCAGCACCCCTTCAAGTTCCAGGACCTCGGCTGCAAAATCTCCCCGACGCAGGTCGGGGTTGCTGAGATTGGGCTCGGAGGCGGTCATGGTGTCAGTCTCGAAGATCGCGCGCCCACAATACAGCTTGCCCGACATCAACGCCCGACCAGCCTTGGATCGAGCTCAGACTGGTCCCGATGATGGCTGTGCTGCTAGACTCCTCCCCGCGATTTCAATTCGGGTTCTTCCCGTCAACTCTGCGCCCTCCTCTGAGCCTGATGAACAACTCCCAATCCAATCGGTTTGAAACCCGCGCGATTCACGCTGGACAGCCCCACGAACCGGTGACAGGAGCTGTCATGCCCCCGGTCTTCATGACCAGCACCTATGCCCAAGATGCTCCCGGCGAGCCTGTGGGCGACTATGAATACAGTCGTTCGGGCAACCCCACGCGCGCAGCGCTTGAAAGCAATCTTGCTTCCCTTGAAAGCGGCACGAGGGGTCTGGCTTTCGCCTCGGGTCTGGCCGCCAGCCACACACTGATGGCGCCCTTGGAACCGGGAGATCATGTTGTGACTGGGAATGACCTATATGGGGGTACCTACCGGATCTTCAAACAGGTCTTTGAGCGCTACGGAATCAAGTTCACTTTCGTGAACACAGGCGACACGAGCGAGGTGGCCGCGGCCATGACCGACCGCACGCGCTATGTCTACGCAGAGACTCCCTCCAATCCCCTGCTGCATCTCTCGGACATTGCAGCATGCGCGGAGATCGCGCACCAGGGGAACGCGCTGATGGTCGTGGACAACACCTTTGCCACGCCTTATCTGCAACGGCCCATCGAGTTGGGTGCGGACATCGTGCTGCACTCTTTGACCAAGTATCTGGGTGGTCACTCAGACGTGGTTGCAGGAGCTTTGGTAACCCGCACAGAAGAGGTGGCGGAGGAGCTAGCCTTTCACCAAAACGCATCCGGGGGAATATTGGGCCCCATGGACAGCTTCCTGGTCCTGCGGGGAATCAAGACCCTGGCGGTGCGCATGGATAGGCACTGCGCAAACGCACTCGCCGTCGCAAAGCACCTTGAGGACTCAGACCATGTGGAGCGGGTGCATTATCCGGGCCTGGAGAGCCATCCCCAGTTCGACCTCTGCCAACGGCAGATGAGTGCCCCAGGGGGCATGGTGAGTTTCGAACTCAAGGGCGGGGTGCCTGCGGGCGTGGCCTTTGCCACGAACACCAAGATCTTCACTCTGGCCGAATCCCTTGGGGGTGTGGAGTCATTGGTGGAGACCCCCCCATCCATGACCCACGCCTCGATTCCCTCCGAGGTACGCCAGGCGGCGGGCCTGATGGATGGCCTGGTGCGCTTGTCCGTTGGTATCGAGCACGAAGCGGATCTGTTGGCCGATGTGGATTTGGCCCTTGGAGCAGCAGCGAGAGTCTAGGGACGGAATCCCCAGCAGCTGAACAGCAACTGTTCAGGATGACGGTTCATATCCGCCAAACCACTCCCTGCGGGTGCTCCAGAGGCTCGCGCCCCTGCTTCCCCTGAGGGTCGCTGCAAAGCCCTTGGCGGCAGCGTAGACCAGGAACATCAAGAGGCCAAAGGGCCTGGACATCGGCGACCAATGGTCGCGCACCAGGGAGACTTTAGCTGTGATCAAGAGGGTCAGTTTGCGCACATCATTCGGCGCACTGGCTCCCACCAGGTGCATGATCGTGGCGTCAGGCGTAATCGCTGGCCGCGCCCCCTGGGCCCGGGCCCGCAGGCAAAGGTCTGCCTCTTCCCCATACATGAAATACTTGGGATTGAAGCCCCCCAGCCCATTCCAGTCCTCGCGCGAGATCAACAGGAAGCAACCCACGACGATGTCGACCTCGCGAACTGCATCGCGCTTGAAAGCGGGCATGGCTTCGGGGTTGAAGAAGCTTGAACCAGGACAAAGCGCCCGCAGGCCAAAGGCCATGCAGAAAAGGCTCCAGGGGGTCATGCGACCCCAACAGGAAGCGGCGTTCAGAGAGCCATCCCGAAAGACAGTGCGCCCCCCCCAGATGCGTGCCTCTGGACGGGAGCTGGCAAATTCCATCAGTCGATCGATCGCCTGATCCAGAACTTCTGTGTCGGGATTGAGCAGCAGCAGGAATTCTCCCCTGGCTCCTTCCGCAGCCATGTTGTTGGCACGGGCAAATCCCAAGTTGGTGTCCGAATGAATCAGCCTCAGGCGCCCGGCAATTGTCTCCGCTTCCTGCTGCAGGTATTCCTCAAAAGCTTCGCGCGACCCGTCCTCGGAACCATTTTCAACCAGGATCAACTCAAAGTCTGTCGCCCTGGTCTGGGCGAAAACTGTACGCAAGCTGGCGAGAGTCAGATCCTTGGTCTTGTAGTTGACCATCAGGATGGATAGGCGTGGAGTCATGCAAGAAAAATTGTACGAGAGGTGAAGCTGCAGTTACTGCGCTGCTCCATTCCCAGCTCCGGCCAAGATGCAAAGAATGAAGCAGATCCTGGAATCGCAGCTTCCCCTAGAAAGGCGAGTCAGGAGAGGTGGGCGGCGGAGCCTTGGGGGCCTCCGATGCTGGCCGCGTCGCGGGACGCGAGGTCTGCACATCGGACCGGACTTTCTTGGTGGC
The DNA here is from genome assembly GCA_014238415.1 of Planctomycetota bacterium. GTDB lineage: Bacteria > Planctomycetota > UBA1135 > UBA1135. The sequence goes on from JABABA010000033.1 coordinate 7,380, forward strand.
TGCTGGTTTGCCTCCGCCCTGTCCAGCGATCTGTTCGCGCATACGGCTGCCGGGCTTGAACTTGACCAGCCGTTGTGCGGGCACTTCAACCGGATCGTTCGTGCGCGGGTTGCGAGCGGTACGGGCTTCACGATGCTTGATCTCGAAGATGCCAAATTCGCGGAACTCGATGCGCTTGCCCTGGGCCAGGTCAAGAATGATGGTGTCGAGGAAAGTCTGCACGACCTTGCGCACAACGCTTTTGGTCTGGCCCGTGTCCTCGGCAATGCGCTGGACGAGTTCCTTCTTGGTGCTGGTGATCGATTCGGACTGCATGATTGGCGCGGAGAGAGTGAGGTTGATACCGTGCAATCCCATGGGACGCAAGGGTTTAGGTGCCGTATGAAGCCAGGTCGGGACCACGCAGGGGCTCTGACGATCTGACGTAACCTCTTTCCCAGCAACAAGTTAGGTCAAGCAGGGGGGCGTCAGGAAGAAGATGGGGATTCCGGCGCCCTAGCCATCAGCGCAACCCTTGGCAGGAACGGAACTTAAGTCCCCTTGGGCAAGTCCTCGAGTTGCAGGGTGACCGGCCCCTCGTTGACCAGGGCAACCTCCATGTGAGCCCCGAAGCAGCCTGTTTCCACTGTCAGCCCTTCGGCCCTCAGGCAGGTCACAAAGTGCTCCACCAGAGGCTCGGCCACCTCTGGAGGAGCCGCCTGGTCGAAGGAGGGCCGCCGCCCCCGACGGCCATCTGCGGCCAAGGTGAACTGGCTGATCACCAGGGCGCCCAGCCCCTGGTCCAAAGCGCTCTCGTTCATGAGGCCTTTCTCGTCTGGAAAGAAACGGTAGCCCGCCAGCTTGGTCGCCAGCCTCTTTGCCTGATCGGGACCGTCCCCGCGCAGCACGCACAGAAGCACCACCATGCCCCGCCCAACACGACCGATGACCTCGCCCTCAACGGTCACCGTGGCGGAACTGCAGCGCTGGACGACAAGTTTCATCGGAGGTTCGAAGGCAGACCAGCTGAGGTCCTACTGGGTACCGGTACTCCTAAGACGGCGACGACTGGAAGCTACCCGGGCGCGCAGCCCCTGAATCAGATCAGTCAGTTCGCTGCCCTCCCCGGCCACCTCAATCACCCGATCCCAGGCCTGGATCTCGGCGTCGCTCCCGCCGGGCTGCTGGATAGCCAACAACAGAGCCTCCTGAACCCTGGGCAAGCTGTCACCGGGCGCTGCATGGATCGCTGCGGAAACCGCCCAAAGGGCTCCGTCCGGGTCACCGCTTTCCGAACGCGCCACCGCGAGAAGGGTCAGGCGCCGAGGGCGTTGATGGGATTCTCCCTGCAGTCGGTCCAGGATCTCAAGGGCCCGCTCCGGATGCCCTGCCCTGAGGTGCAAGGCCGCCAGGTCCAGGGCCGCATCAATCCGGTCAGAGGCCCGCACGCGGGGATCACCCTCACTTGCGAGCAACCAGCGCGCCAGAGCGGCAGGTGCGGCGGGATTGCCCTCTTGGGAAAACACCCAGGCCTCCAACCGACGGGCACCAAGATGCCCCGGGTTCAAGGCAAGACAACGGGCCAGGGACTCCCTGGCTTCACGCCAGCGATAACGGCTGTCCCCGGCCAGGGCCAGGGAGGCCAGACCCAAATGAGCGTCAGCGCAATCGGGATCCAGCACCATGGCCTGAGACAGAAGCGCTTCGGCCTGCTGCGGATTCTGAGCGAGGCGGGCGGCCAGGATCAGGGTCTCGGGCCGCGGTTCCCGCTGGGCCTTGATCAAAGCCGCGCTGGCCAGACCGCTCGCTTCGGAGGGAGCCTGCAAGAGGAGCAGGTCCTGATGCAAAGCCAGTAGATCCAGATTCGTCGGGTGTGCTTCGATCAAGACAGAGAGTCCCTTGAGGGCCTCGTCAAACTGACTCCGCTGGGCCTTTTCCCGAACCTGGACCAGGGCCTCAAGCCCATCAGAGGAAAGATCATGGTAGGGGCGCTCCCATCCCACGACCCAGGCCTTGGGAGCCGAGGCGCAGGCCCCGCCCACTCCTACGACAACGAAACAGATCAGCCGTCCCCAGGACTGCATTACCCACATCAGGGTTGTCGCACCGGTTTGTCAAAAGCCAGGCGCGCTCCGCGTTTTTCCGTGCCATCCGGCGTACGCCAGAACGCATCCCCTTCGGCGACCACGCGCACGCTTGAGAGGCCGGGGTTGACCAATACACTGATCTCCTCGAAAGCGCTCAACTGCCAGCGATCCAATTGAGCGCCGACCAATTCGCCTCCCGCCGAGGAACGGGGTCGAGTGACTTGCAACAAACCTGCTGCAGTCGCCTTGGCCGTGCGCAGGAAGTACTGATCGTCGGAACGCACGACCAGGTGATCGAGCAGACCATGGGGCCCCTCGATGCGAATGCGGTCCGCCAGGATAGTCGCTGGCTGCAGGAAGTCCTGGGTCCAGGCCACGGGCTGGGTCTTATCCGCCAGATAGTTGGGGTCCTGTCCCGTGGGCAGGGGTGAACTGATGACTTGAGGATCCGGCCCAGGGCCTCTGGGATGCAGTTCGGGGGATTTCTTGGGTCCTCCCCCGCAGGCTGCCATAAGGGCCATGAGGAGCAATCCAATGTGGGCTCGCTTCATAGGGTGCTCCGTGGTGCGGTGTTTCTTCATGGGGTCATGCTTCGTTTTGCATACCGGCGGCTGGCCCTGATGCCGCACGCCGGACTCTTGATGATCGACCTGACTGACCTCTGAAATTCAATCCTTACCTGTCCAACACCCTAGCGCAAGCCACAGGCCCGGTATGCCCGGTCGCGCACAATGCAGGCTCGCTCCCTGGCGCGGTCGCCCCCCCTGGCAAGGGTGGAATCCAGGGCAGCGGGATCGGCAAGGTACTCTTCGAAACGCTGACGGGCAGGAGCAAAGGTCTCCTCCCATGCTTCAATCAGGCGCACCTTGAGGTGGCCGTAACCTGGCGCGTCCTGCCCCCCCTCACGGATTCTGGTGCGCCAGTCCTCAAGCTCTGTGTCCTCCAGGAACAAAGCGAGAAAATCCAACAACAGGATGCCTGCGGGATCCTTGGGTTCGGAGGGTTCGCGGGAATCGGTCAAGATGCGGCCAACTGCCTTCTTGAGGCGCTTGCCGCTCTCAAAAATCCAAAGGTCGTTGCTGTAGCTCTTGCTCATTTTTTCCCCATCCAAGCCGGGCACCTTGGCGAGCGCCTCGGACTCGGGCAGGCGATACTCAGGTCGCACAAAGACCTGGCTGTCAAAGGCTGCGTTGAAGTGGCCGGCCATGTCCTGGGCCATCTCCACATGCTGCACCTGATCCTTGCCCACGGGCACAATGGTCGAATCATAGGCCAGAATGTCAGAGGCCATCAGAATCGGATAGGTGAAGAGCCCTACCGAGGGCTTGATGCCCTTGGCGGTCTTGTCCTTGAAGGAATGCGCGCGCTCCAACAAGCCCATGCCCGTGACACAGGACAAGAGCCAGGTGATCTCTGCCACCTGGGGCACATCAGACTGACGGAAGAACACTACCCGCTCGGGATCGAGCCCCAGAGCAAAGTAGGTGGCCGCCATCTCGCGCACGTTGGCACGCAGGCTGTCCGCATCCTGCAAGCTGGTCAGGGCGTGATAGTCGGCGATGAAGAAGTAATGCTCACCCTCCTCTTCCTGAGAGGCTACATGCTGTCGAATGGCGCCAAAGAAGTTACCCAGGTGCGGTCGGCCGCTGGGCTGAATGCCGGAGAGGAAAGTGGTCATGGGTTCGCCTAAGCCCGGACTCCAAAGGCCGCCAGGCAGGTCATTGAATTGTACCGCTCCACGGGCCCAAATCCTTGCATCCAAAGCCCTCGCTCGTGAGGATGAGAGGCCCATGGCGCGCTGGAAATGTAAACACAGGATCCCATTCATCCGGACGCGCCTGAAGAGGCCGGGCGTAGCGGGCCTCCTGTTGCCCAGCCTCGGAGCCTGCCTTGGCCTCGCAGCCTGTACCGCGCCCGGAGCGGACCTGCACTTCGCTCCGCTCTACAGCCATCTCTCCCTGGCCGGCGGTGACAGTGGCATTGAAGCCCTGGGAGGCACGGCACTGGCCCGTTGGAACCGGGAGACCGATCGTCTGGACTATTGGGCCCTGCGCCCCCTGATCTCCTGGCAACGGCAGGCTGAAAACCGCTCGTTCGCCTGGTTCCTGCCACCCCTCGGCCAGAGATTCAGCCGTCCCGAGGAAACCGTACACCAGTTCCTGCCGATTCTGCGCCACGCACGCCAGCACCCCACCGACGGGCCGACCTCCTATCAGTTCCTGATGCTTCCTGGGATCTACCTGGCCCGGGACGCGGACGGGGACAAGAAAAGCGCCTTCTTCATATTCTATGGCAACACAAAGAACTTCCTGAGTTTCGATTCAGCCAGTTGGATTCTGTTCCCGCTCTACGCTCGCTTCAGTCGCAAGGACCGGAACAGCCATCATGTTCTGTTCCCGGTCATCCAATGGTCCGACGGCACGGGAGGTAAGTCCTGGCGACTCTGGCCCCTCTATGGGGATCAGGGAATCGAAGGTCGGTATCGCCGCAAGTTCTTCCTCTGGCCCTTCTTCATGTGGCAGACAAACGATCTGGCCAAGCAGGAGCATTTCCACCAGAAGACCTACTTCTTTTGGCCCTTCTTCGGCATCACAGAACGGAAGGAGTCCCGCAGTTGGACGGTACTCTGGCCCTTCTTTGGTTACACCAAGGATCGACGCACAGGCTTCTGGGCCTGGGATGGCCCCTGGCCCCTGGTGCTCTTTCAAGGAGGCGATCCCAAGCGAGCAGTGCGCCAGCGGGTGTTCCCTCTCTACTCCTACTTCAAAGACCAGGGACTCGAATCTCGCTGGTACCTATGGCCCGTGATCAACCTGCGTAAGGAAACCTACAAGAGCCACGACCGCACGAGTTTTTCAGTCTTCCCCTTCTGGCACGCCTGGGACCGCGTTGACTCGGCCGGCAGGGAATCCTCCTGGCGCAAACTCTGGCCCCTGATACGCCACGCGCAGGACGAAGCGGGTGACACGCAGATGATTGCCTGGCCGGCCCTCAACCCCCTGCGTCGCTACGCCTTCATCGACGAACACTACGCCTGGCTCTGGGAGTTGTACGTGGCGGAGCGGTCTTTTGATCAGGTGCGCGTTCGCTCCTGGCTGGGGCTCTATCGAGAGGAAAGCGACCGGCACGAACAACGACGCTCGATTTCAATCCTCTGGGCCAGACGGGACTACACCCAGGGGGCTTCCAGGGTGCGCGAGGTTTCCCTTCTGGCTGGCCTGATTCGTTGGCGCCAGTCGGAGCAGGAGGGCCTGCAGATCATGAGCCCCTCCTTCCCGGGCCCCGGTTGGCCTGGAACCCGGGTGCCCAACAGCAGGGCACACCTGGAACTCAACCCGGGGCCGCCTGTTGTATTCAACCCTCTGAATGACCGGCGCAAACCCGGCAAGGCCCCGCCCCAAGGGGCACTCGCCTCGGCAGCAGAACTCAGAGACTCGATTGACTAGGATCCCCACGTGACTCCCGATTACCTCCCTTCCTGGTGGCCCCAGCTGTTGACCGTGCTCTTTGCCGCGGGCGTGGCCCATGCGGCATGGCACAACGCGGGACCACGGGCCCTGTTGGAAGAAGCGGGGTCACGCTTGATGCTGCTCTGGGCGGTCTTCGCATGCTTGCACCACCTGCCCAAACGCCGCAGCTGGCTTTTATCCCAGGTGCGCTCCGCAGCAATCAGCAATTTGTATGTGGTCTCCCTGGTGGGAGTCTTCATCGGCATGATCTTCGCCTTGCAAGCGGGCATCGAACTCGCTCGTTTCGGTCAGCAGGATCAGATCGGGCCACTGGTGGCGGCGGGCATTGCACGCGAAATGGGCCCATTCATAACTGCGCTGGTCTTGGCTTCCACCTATGGCTCAGCCATGGCTGCGGAAATGGGCACCATGGCCGTGTCTGACGAATTGACAGCTCTAGAGGTCATGTCCATCGATCGGGTCTCTCTGCTTGTACTGCCAAGGGTCGTGGCCCTGGCGATCGTCTGCCCCGCGATGACGGTGATCAGCGACATGATCGGGATAATCGGGGGAGGCTTCGTTGCCAGCGCGCAATTGGGAGTGGGTTGGGACTTGTACCTGGACTCTGCAATCTCGTCGCTGTCCGGGTTGGGGGACACTTTCCCCGTGCCAAAGGATGTCTTCGGCGGCCTCTTCAAGTCATTCTGCTTTGGCATCGCCGTGGCTCTGATTTCCTGCGCCTCCGGCATCTCTGCCCGAGGGGGCGCTCTGGGTGTCGGTCGGGCCACCAGCCGCGCTGTACGAGATGCGACCATCACCATCATCGTGGCAAATTACTTCCTGACCTGGATGATCTACCGGTGAGCGCTTCCTCCAACAAACCGGTTGTTCGAATCAGCGAGCTGCACAAGTCCTTTGCAGGCCAGAAAGTGCTCAACGGTCTGAGCCTGGAGGTCCAGCCTGGCGAATGCCTCGGCATCATGGGCGGCTCGGGCACGGGCAAGTCTGTGGCCCTGCGCCATGTGATCGGCCTGATGCAACCGGACTCGGGTCGCGTGGAGGTCTTTGGCCGTGAGGTTGCTGGCCTCAATACCAATGAACTTCGCGCCCTGCGCAGACGAGTGGGCTATGTATTCCAGGAAGGGGCCCTGGTGGGCTGGATGACCGTGGAAGACAATCTGGCCCTGCCCCTGCGTGAGCGCGGCAAACTGAGCGAGCCCCAGATCGCCGAGCGCGTGGCCGAAGCCCTCGAAACCGTGCACGTGATCGGCGCCGGGCAAAAGTTCCCGTCGGAAATTTCCGGCGGTATGAAGAAGCGAATCAGCATTGCCCGAGCCCTGATCACGAAGCCGGAACTGGTGCTTTATGACGAGCCCAATGCAGGCCTCGACCCAGAAATCTCACGCTCAATCAACGCGCTCATGCGTGAGGTCTCTGAGAAACTAGGGGTCACCTCCCTGGTGGTCGAGCACCGCGTGGAGTGCCTGCGCCGAGTCGCGGACCGGGTGCTCTTTATCCACGAAGGAAAGGCCCTTGTGGATGACATCACTGCGTCCTTCTTCAAACCCAGCCATCCAAGACTGATGGCCTTCCTGGGCCATGATCAGGAGTAACTCCTATGAACAAGAAACCCGAAAGCGTCAATCGCTCCACGAACAACACCCCTGCAAACAACGCAGTTCTCGGCCTGTTCTTTGTGGGCGTGATTGCAGTGCTGGCCTGGTTTACTCTCTTCCGAAGCGACTTCCGTATGGGTGGCGAATCCGGACAAGCCACCGTCTGGTTTGCAGACGCCGGCGGCCTGCGATCAGGAGATCCGGTCTTGGTCGCTGGGGTGCGCTGGGGCAAGGTAGAGCAGATCTCCTATGACGCCACAATCAGCGATACGGTTCGGCGCATTCAAGTGGAGCTCTCCCTCGACGCACCTGTGGAGTTGTTTGGGGACCACAAGATCACGATCACAGACGCTACTGTGTTGGGGGGCAAGAATCTGGCCATCGAACCGGGTAACCCAGGCGCCGGAACCTTCGCCGGTGAATGGATGGGAACCACGCGCCCGGATGTTCTGGCCACCCTGGGATCCGTACTGGAGGAAAACCGGGTCAGCCTGCGCGAGGCTATCGTTGGACTCGCAGATGTTGTACGCAATGTACAGGACGGCAAAGGCGTGATCGGCGCTCTGATCACCGATGAGAGCCTGCGCCAATCCATGGACGAAGCGATAGTCAACATCAAAGAGACCTTTGGCCAGTTGAAGGAGACTTCGCAGGAAATCAACCGGGGTGAAGGCACGGTCGGCCGCCTGATCTTCGATGCGGCCCTGGCTCAGCGGATTGACAACGCAAGCGCCAGCTTGGAAGCGGTTCTAGCCGATGCGCGGGAAGCCCTGGCAGAGGCGCGCGAGGGCAAGGGAACGATTGGAGCCCTGCTGTCCGACGAGGCCATGGCTGACAATTTGCGCTCTACTCTGGCAGACACAGCCAGCGTCACCCGACGACTGGCAGACGGTGAAGGGAGCATCGGCAAGTTGCTCACGGATCCCAAGATCGCCGAAGATATTGAGATCCTGACCGATGCCCTGGCCAATGGTGAGGGCACGCTCGGCCGCTTGATCCTGGAGCCGGAAGTCTACGACAACCTGCTGTCGATCACCGACGACATGAAGACCTTCTCCAAGGCTCTCGCCAGTGGCGAGGGCACAATTTCACGGCTGGTCTATGACGACACCCTGTACCTGGAAATCGACCGAGCACTGGGTGTCTTGACCGGCACACTGGAAGAGGCCCGGGAAGCGGCGCCGATCTCGACTTTCCTGAACGCGATCTTCCTGGGCTTCTGATCCAAGCCGGGGCACGGTCAAGGAATGTTCCGAGCCAGATGAAGTCTCACCTCAGTCCTGTGACGGCAGCAGACGCTCAACCCATTTGCCGATCATGTCGGCTTCCAAGTTGACGCGATCCCCGGCTCTGAGATCTCCAAGGCTTGTAAGTTCCAACGTCAATGGAATCAGAGCCACATGAAAGCGCCCCTGCTCGGGTGAAATGACCGTCAAGCTGACGCCGTCGAGAGTCACGCTGCCCTTGTCCACCAGATAACGGTCCTGGCCCGGGTCCGCCTGAAACGCGATCTCCGTGCCACCGTCACCGCTGGGTTGCACCTCCAGGACACCAGCACCGCCGTCCACATGACCACTGACCAGATGCCCATCGAGCCGCGCATCCAGCTTGAGGGCACGCTCCAGATTCAAACGCTGGCCTGGCTCAAGGCTGCCAAACCAGGTGCGCGCCACAGTCTCCGCTGAGAGGTCAAAGCTAATCTCGCCTCCCTCTCCCAGATCCTCCACGGTCAAACAGGCACCGCTGACCGCCACCGAGTCCCCCCGGGCCACGTCCCAATCCGCAAGGTCCGGCGCCTTGAGAGTCAATCTCAAGCCAGATCCCTGTGCCTCCACAGCGTGAACGGGGACGGCTGCTTCAATGATGCCGGTGAACATGGCTTGGACGATCTGGGAGTGGTCGACGACAGGATGGCTTCGGACAGGGCACAGGGTACTTGCTGCCGAAAGCAGGGGCATGCGCCAGGTACAAAAGCATGCCCATTCAACCCGGAGTGAGTTCTGCGCCTGCGCCGGGCCAAGGTGCCCGCAAGCGGCTTTTCGCCCCGAACCGAAGACTGCAGCCAGGCCAATCACCAGGGCCCGGCCCCCAGGAATCACCTCCCAGGCTCTTGGAAGCCCTCTCTTGCTCGTTTGGGAAGACCCGGGATCCTCTCAGCAGGCCAAAACTCCCCCCTGCACCCCCCCAGAGGGGGTGCCGGCATGGCACCTTATGGGATCCAATGGCCCCAAGAACCTTGACCTGAGGGGGCCTCCGATCTACCCTGCCGGGCCATTTTCCCCTGGGCAAGTGCCGCTCTTTACCATCCTCACCCTCTTTCCAGAGGCCGTTCAGTCCTACCTCAGCATTGGTGTGCTGGGCCTGGCCGTCAAAAGGAAACTGATCCAAGTGGAGATCGTGGACTTCCGCGACTTCTCCCATGACCGCCACCGCACCGTGGACGACCGCCCCTTCGGAGGCGGCCCGGGCATGGTGCTCAGGCCCGAACCGGTGGCCGAAGCGGTCGAGTGGGTCGAAGAACGACACGGCTCACACCGTAGGATCGTACTCGACCCCGCGGGCACCCCCTTCGTTCAGAGCCACGCGCGAGAGTTGTGCACAGCGGAGCGCACCCTATTGCTAGCGGGACGCTACGAAGGGTTCGACGAACGACTATTGCAACTGCTTGAGTTCGAGCCATTTTCCATCGGCGACTTTGTATTGTCCGGCGGGGAGCTGCCCGCCCTCTGCTTGCTGGAAGCAACTGCCCGTTTGATTCCCGGAGTCCTTGGAGACGAACGCTCCGCTGAAGAAGATTCTTTTCAGGACGGCAACACGCTGGATCACCCCCATTTCACCCGTCCGCGTGTGTTTCGGGGCCTTTCGGTCCCGCAGGTCCTGCTCCAGGGAGACCACGCAGAGATCGCTGCCTGGCGGAAGAAAGAAGCCCTCAAGAGAACCAAGAATCGTCGAGCGGCCCTCAACGATCCCGACAAGGCCTAACCCCTTCACAACCCAACGAACACGAATCGCTCAATAGGAAGCGATTCAGACCGTGCGCTTCTGCGCACATACCATTTTCACCTGCACTACTCACCGCGCAAATCCTGCGTGGCACCTCCGACCCCAAGCGCTGCCCCAGGGCGCATTCAAGCATGGACCTCATCGACGGAATTGAAAAGGAACTCGGCAAGCCTGAGAACGAACTCCCCAGTCTGCGCGCAGGCTGTCAAGTGGATGTGCACTACCTGATTCGTGAAGGCGAAAAGGAACGCATCCAGATCTTCAGCGGCATGGTGATCGCGGTCCGCGGTCGGGGCATTCGGCGTTCGATGATCGTGCGTCGTATCGTCCAGGGCGAGGGTGTCGAGCGCATCTTTCCCCTACACAGCCCCCGGGTCAAGGACATCGTGGTCACCCGCCGGGGCAATGTGCGCCGGGCAAAGCTCTACTACCTGCGCGATCGCACAGGCAAGAGCACCCGGGTCAAGGAGTTCCTGGGAGACAAGGCCCGTAATGTTCGCGAGCTTGAGAAGGCCCGCCGGACTGATCTTGCCGCGGCCCAAGCCTCGGCAGACACAACCGAATCTGGTGAGGAGGACTGAGCCCCGCGGGCACAGTATCCAGCCTCTCATTTCAATCCCGGCCCGTAGCCCCTATCGTTGGAGCACGGGCCGGCACCATGAATCCCACCGCCGACCCCACCAGCCCCAAGGCCTCCAAGAAGCCCCTCTGACTCCCCCGAGGATCCCCGAACACTGCCCCTTCCGGGGCCAGATCCAACCCACGAACAGCCACAGGTCCAATCCCTGCTGGCCCCACTAGAGATGGTCGAAAATATCAGCCGCAAGGTCACTTTCCTGCTAGGGCTCGCCGCCCTTTCCCTTGTCTCCCTCAAAGTCCTGGGGTTCCGCATGGGACTCGACCTGGAAGGGGGCACACGCCTCGTCTACTCGATCGACTTCGACAAGGCCGTCCAGGAGGGAACCATCAGTGAAGAGGAATTGAGCAACCGCGGTAAGCTGATGACCGACCTGATCTCGATATGGCGAGAGCGCATCGACCCCACCGGTGTACGGGGTGCAACGATTCGTAGTGAGGGTTCCAACCGTGTAGTGATTGAGCTGCCCGGCAGTGCTTCATCGGTGGGCCGTTCGGTAGCCACCGAGTTGGCCGAAGAGGGCACCTCCGACGCAGCAGCCCTGATCCTGATGGGAGATCAGGACCTGCTCGATGCCTTTCCGGAGGATGGGGGCCTGATCGAAGTTGACGGTGAAAACATTCGCTACGGCATCCGCCGCAACGAGATCCTTTCGGATCTGACCCGTGGCCTGGACGGTACCCAGCGCGCGGCTCATGCGGCGGGCTCCAACGTAGTACTCAAGGCCTCCGACCCCTGGCGTTCTCGCATTGAGAGCACCGGGCACATGAACTTCTACATTCAGGCGACATCCTCCGATCTGACCGACGTGGACCCCGCCTTGTCCACCGACATCGAAGTAGAGCGAGCCGCAGTCACGGCCTGGATCGACGACCACCCGGATGTGCCCATTACCGAGTACAACCGCATCCTGGCCGAACGTGCTGGCGCCGCCTCGCGCCTGCGCTATTTCCCGCACCGAGCCACTGCTGACAACCTGGAGACGCCCCTGGCGGATCGCTTGCTGGCCTTGATCGTTGAAGAAGACCCCGCCTGGCGCTTTGAAGGGGCCGACCTGCGCGCCGTCTTCCAGTCAGTGGACTCTTTTGGTTTCCCCGCGGTGGGATTCGAAATGGTGGCGCCCAAGCAGAGTGACTTCGGCGACTTCACTGATGAGCACAAGGAATCGGTCATGGCCATCGTGATCAGTGACGAGATCGCCTCTGCGCCGGTGATCGAAGACAAGCTGCCTGGCCGTGGCATCATCAACGGCGGCACTGGTGGCTTCACCGGCAAGGAAGTACAGGACCTGATCCAGGTGCTGCGCTCCGGCTCCCTCAAGATCGCGCCGACGTTTGAACAGCAGGAGACTGTTGGTGCGACCCTCGGCCAGGACTATGTGAAGCGCGGAACCACCAGTGCAATAATCGGGCTGATTGCTGTGCTGATCTTCACCATGTTCTACTACCGGCGCCTGGGCATAATGGCTGCGTTCAGCCTGGTGTTCAACCTGGTGATCCTGATGGGCGCCATGGCTTTCATTCGCGCCACCCTGACCCTGCCCGGCGTGGCGGGGATCATCCTGACGGTCGGCATGGCTGTGGACGCCAACATTCTGATCTACGAGCGTATTCGCGAGGAACAGGCCCGTGGCCGCAAGCCCATGCAATCCGCTCGAGACGGATTCGCCAACGCCTTCTCCACCATCGTGGACGCCAACGTGACGACTCTGATCACCGGGCTTATCCTGATGAAAGTTGGCACAGGACCAGTACGTGGCTTCGCCACAACCCTGTCCATCGGAATCATCACCTCGATGATCTCTGCCCTGATCATGACCAAGTTGCTGATCCACTTTCAGTTAGAGAAGAAGTCAATCAAGACCTGGTCCATGATGAAGCTGGTAGGCGACACCAAGATCAAGTTCATGTCCAAGCGCAAGCTGGCGGCTCTGATGTCTCTGGTGCTTTGTGGAGCTGGCCTGGCAGGATTCATAAAGACCCCTGACAACCAGAAGCTTGGCATCGATTTCCTTGGTGGTACCACCATGCTGGTGCGGGTCAACGAGCCCATGCAGAGCGGCGAGTTGCGGGACAAGTTTGACCCGAGCAAGAACCCTCTCTTGGGGCAGGCCACAGACTTCACCCGCTCGGTGGAGATCTCGCCAATCCTGAACTCAGAGTCCGATCAAGGCTTCACAGCATTCCGCTTGACCTCAAAGGCCGGAGACACTGAAAGCAGCAACGCTTCCCTGGCAAACATTCGCACGGATGTGGAAGGGTGGCTGCAGGATGTATTGCAAGGTGGCCCGGTGGAAGGCATAGCCGTGGTGGACGGCGTCGCCAGCGGGGTGCTGTACTTTGAGAACCAACACCCCGACAGCGATGTGGTGGAAGGGTTGGCCAAGGTCGGCATTGAAGACGCCACGGTGACTGAAGACGATAACGGCAACATCGCCTTCAGCGGAAGTGTAACGGCTGGCAGCACGGTAGAAAACCTGGCCGAACGCCTGCAGCTGGACCTGGCCCAGTTCAGCGATGAAGCAGGCAATCATTTTGACCTCGCCTCCCCCATCGGCGAATTGAACAGTGTTGGCGCCCAGGTGGTCAGCGAGTTACGAGACCAGGCGGTGGCGGCCATGTTGCTGTCCCTCTTTGCCGCAGTTATGTACATCCGCATGCGTTTCGCCGAGTACAGCTATGGTTTTGCTGCGGTGATCGCTCTTGTGCACGATGTGATTATCGCCCTGGGAGCGGTGGCCCTGGCAATCTATACGGGCCTGGTGCAAGTGGAAATCAACCTTGCCATGATCGCGGCATTCTTGACGATCATCGGTTACTCCTTGAACGACACGATCGTCATCTTCGATCGTATTCGCGAAAACCTGCCACGCATGAAGGGCAGCTTAAGTGAGGTACTCGATGTGTCGGTCAACCAAACCCTGTCGCGCACATTGCTGACATCCCTGACCACATTGATTACGGTCAGCCTCTTGTTCGCATTCAACGCGGGCACCGGCAACGTGATCGAGGGATTCTCCTTTGCTCTGATCATCGGTGTCCTTTCGGGAACCTATTCCACGATCTTCATCGCCTGCCCCACCCTGCTCTGGTTTGAAACACGGCGCTTGGCCAAGGGTGACCACGAAGACAGCGCCGAATCCAAGGCTCCGGCAACTGCGGGCGCCTCCTCCTGAAGGCCTGAGGCAAAGAGGCACGACGATGCGTGGACTGCTGGGGCTCCTGATTCTTGGCGGCTTATGTTTGCTGGCGGCGAATTGGCAGGAGAACCTTCGTTCTCAGGCACTGAAGACAAGGCGGTTGGAACGAGGTATCCCCTCACACGAGGAGCCACTGGTCAACGGTGAAGATGGCTGGTCGACCCTGGTGTTGGGCACCCCGAGTGGCGCAACGGTGTTGGGCACCCCGAGTGGCGCAACGAGCATTGCTCCGGATATTTCCGCGCCCAAGGAAATTGTGCCCTCTGACCCAACAATCCCCCCCAGCGCTCCGGCTCAACCCCCTCTTCCCACCCTCCAGGAGGACCGGGAACTCGTGATCGCTCCCGGCGACTCCCTCAGCCGCATCTGCGAACAGCACTATGGCACCAGCCGCCAGTCAGTGGTGGAAGCGCTGGCACGCTACAACGGGCTCGGGTCGCCAAATCGGATTCGCACGGGCGCGATTTTACTGCTGCCAGATTTCGACCGGCTGTTGATCGAGTGACGAAGCTGCGAGAATCAACGCTGGCATGCACATCTAAACCCCTTCAAGCCCACTCGGGCCGAGGCGGTTTTGGGACCAACTCCTCGAAGGTCTCGCCCTCATCCCGGGAGACCCGTAGATTGCTGTCGCCCTCACGGGCCAGGGTTGCGGTGGCAGCAGCGTCAAGGCGTACGCGCAGTTGATACTGTTCGCTTTCCTCAATCCACTCCTCCTCCAGTACGGCGCCGTGTCCGCGCAGATAGGCCAGGCTCTTGCCGTCACTGGCGGGCAAGCGCAGGATCAGGAACTCGGAACGCGCGTCCAGGTGCTGGGCTACAACTTCGGCCAAACGATCAAGCCCCTGGCCGGTCTTGGCACTGAGGAAAACCACTTCCCCATCGAAGCCATCCGACAACAGATGCAAAGCAATCGGATCCTGCACCTCATCGATCTTGTTCAGCACCAGGGCCTGGGAGGGTACATGGTGGGACAGGTCATCCAGCACCTTCACCACGGCCTCCATTTGCTGGGGAGCGTCCGGATGTGAGGCGTCCACAACATGCACCAGGAGATCTGCGGCCAGAGTCTCTTCCAGAGTGGCGTGAAAAGAAGCGACCAGATGATGCGGCAAGCGCTGCAGGAATCCGACCGTATCGCTCAGCAGGGCCAGGCGCCCATCGGGCAGGGTCCAACGGCGGGTGCGGGTGTCCAAGGTCGCAAAGGGCATGTCGGCCACGAACTCCGTGGCTCCCGTGAGTTTGTTCAGAAGAGTCGACTTGCCCGCGTTGGTGTAACCCACCAGCCCCACGGTAAAGCCCGAAATGCGCGAGGCCACCTCCCTGCGCTTGCGCCCTTCGATCACATCGAGTTCGCGCTTCAGGTCGCGCACGCGCTTACGCAATAGACGCCGGTCGGTCTCCAACTGGGTCTCACCCGGACCACGGGTACCGATGGCACCCTCGGTGCGTTCCAAGTGCGTCCACATGCGGCGCAGACGCGGGGCGAGGTACTCCAGCTGAGCCAATTCCACCTGCAGACAAGCCTGTCGGGTCTGTGCCCGCTCAGCAAAAATATCCAGGATCAACTCGGAGCGATCCACCACCCGGCAGCACAGCATCTCTTCCAGATTACGCACCTGGGCCGGCGACAAGTCATTGTCGACCACCACCGCCGAGGGCTCGTGCAGATCCACCTGCATCTTGATTTCTTCTACCTTGCCCTTGCCCATCAAGGTCGCGGGCACGGGCCGATCACGCTTTTGGGTCACGCCCGTCCCCACCACTTTTCCGCCGGACGCAGCCACCAGGGCGCACAGTTCCGAAAGGTAGCCACCTGTCTCCACGGGAAAGTCCGGAAAGATCACGCCACAGATGATCACGCGCTCGTGAGGCGCGGCGGTGGGAGCAGGATCACGGCTCATGAGCAACTCATCCGGTAATGGGACTTGAAGATGAGAATCGCAAACGACAAGGCCCTTTCACTCGCGCAGCAATTGGGCCTCGGGAACCGCAACCCGGCGCAGGTCTACACGCTCCACAGAGCCGTTGACCAGATTGGGCACAAGTTCCTGATGAAATGCGTCGGGTCCAGTGGCTGGAAAATCGGTGCGCCAATGAACACCCCGGGACTCGCAGCGGCCCAAGGCACTGAAGGTGGCCAGGCGCGCCACGGTCAGCATGTTGATCAGTTCCCAGGCCCGGGGACTCTCCAGAGGCAATGCCTCCACCGCCCGAGCCCAGAAAGTCAAGCGCTTGAGGGCCTCCTCCAGAGCAGGGCCTGAGCGCTGGACACCCACCTCGCGCCACATGAGCGACTTGAGGGAATAGGTCAGGTCATCAAGGTTGAGCTCCACCTCATGCTGGACATCCGGCGCGGACTCGTGGCGCAAGTGGTCCAGGCTGCTGACCGTCCCGTCAAATGCTGCGTGGGCTGCGGACTTGCCAGCCCGATTGCCCATCACCAAACCCTCAAGCAGACTGTTTGACCCTATGCGATTGGCCCCGTGCAAGTTGGTGGAGGCGCACTCCCCCACCGCCCACAGACCAGGTACCGACGTGCGCCCGTCCATATCAACCGCCAGTCCGCCAATGTGATAGTGAGCCCCGGGACGCACAGGGATCGGGTCCTTGGCGATGTCGAGGCCGAAGAATTTCGCGATGCGGCTGACCGCTGGGAAGGCACGGTGGGGATCGGTCTCAAGACCTGCCAGGTGCAGGTATACGCTGGTGTCTTCGGTGGCCACCATGCGCTCGAACACCGCCCGGCTGACCACATCCCGGGGAGCCAACTCGGCTGCCGGATGATGGTCTGGCATGAAACGATAACCATTCTTGTCCCGCAGCTCAGCCCCCGCGCCGCGCACGATTTCGCTGATCAGAACCCGCGCAGCCCCGGCAATGTAAAGGCAAGTGGGATGGAACTGCACGAACTCCAAGTCGCGCTGCACAGCCCCAGAGCGCAGGCCCATGGCCAATCCATCACCTGTGGCCAGATCGGGGTTGGTGGTCTCGCGATAGAGTTGCCCGGACCCACCAGTGGCCAGGATCACCTCCCGTGCAGCGAATGCGAAGCGCTGGCTCTTGAAGTTGGACGCCAGGACCCCAACCACGCGTCCGTCAGGATCGCTGAGCAGGTCAATGGCAAAGTGCCTCTCAAATGTGCGGATGCGCGGGTGCTCTTCCAGTGCCTCCGTCAGAGCCCGTTGAATTTCGATCCCGGTGGAATCCCCATGGGCGTGCACGATCCGCGCGTGACTGTGACCACCTTCCCGCGAAAGGCTCAGATCTCCGTTTACTTCCCGGTCGAACCTGGCACCCAAATCAAGCAAATCATTCAAGGCCCGCGGCCCATCGCGCACCACATGTTGAACCACAGTGGCATCACTCAAGCCGCAACCAACATCGAGGGTGTCCTGAGCGTGACTGTCGAAAGAATCTCGGGAACCAGTCACAGCCGCCAGCCCGCCCTTGGCCCAACGCGTATTCCCCTCAAGCAACTTGCCCTTGGTCAGCACGGCAACGGAAGCTCCCGCCTCCGCCGCCCGCAATGCTGCAGTTCCCCCCGCAGCTCCTCCACCCAACACCAGCACGTCGAAACGGAATTGGGGCACCTGCCGGGGATCGAACGGGACCAGGTAACGACTGGCACCTAGGGAAAGGGATGCGTCCAAGAGGAAAACTCCGAGGGATGATTATAGACCAGTTCGAGCGTGTCAGGAGGCACCGTTGATGTGAGCTGCGATGGCCAAAGCTGAAGGCGTACGCAGGCTGGATGCGGTTTCAAAGGCGGCCGCAAGCAGTGTGTCCAGGACCAAGGCCCACTGGTCCTTGCGGGAATGTCAGCGCCCAGGAGGCGGGAGCAGGCCTTCCTTGAACAGGACAGCAGAAGCCCCCCGCCGCAGCACTTCCAGCTCAATAACCCGAACCATGAAAGGCCCGATCAAGGTCCGCAGCATGAAAACTGGGCATCCTGGGGCCCTGGGCCCGGAGAAGAGAACAAACAAAAGACATAACCCCTTGCCCGACAGCATGTTAGGCAATATACCGAACAAAACCCGTATTCGGGTCTTGTTCGGGTGAGCAACGGCGATATATTAGGTATCTGTTCGGTCTTCAACCTCCGGGATGGATTGCCTGATCCATCCCGGAGCCCTTCACCCCAAACACAACAACAACCATCATGACCAAAATCGTCCAAGGCGCCCGCAAAGACCTCTGCAGCTACCTCTTCATGGGATCTCTCGTCATCTGCACCTTCCTCGTATGAATCAGAAGGTGCCTCTACCGGGTTTACATCAAAGGCTGGCGCCACTGCTTCTGGGGCCCCACTGGAAAACCTGAAAGAAACCAACACGCGCAGGCCCCTGGTCATACGAATCAAGACCACAGCCCGCCCGACCTGACCGAAAGATAAAGAGAGAAGACTCAACGCAAGACCAAGAAGCTCCGCCAATCAACAACCAACCCATGAACTCCGCCCCCCTGACGAAACGCCAACGGCAGATCCTGAGTTTCTACCAGGACTATGTCTCTGACCAGGGCATGAGCCCAACGCTTGAGGAGGTGGCCAACCAGTTCGGAATCACAAAGGTCACGATCTTTGGACATGTGGAAGAACTGGTGCGAAAGAACTTTTTGCGCCGGGACCGCAAAGGCACCAGCCGAAGCATCCAATTGATGGGTCCCGGCCAAGGAACGGGTCAGACATCATTCGATCCGGACAGGGCCGCGGACCAGGACTCCTTCGCCACCTCCTCACAGGGAGCCTCCGATCACTCCCTCTTACTGCCAATTGTCGGCCAGATCGCCGCAGGCACAGCCATCGAAGCCATCGAGGACCAACAGGAACTGAATCTTGCCGAATTGATCCCGAACCACGCGGATGTCTACGCCCTGCGTGTCAAGGGTATGTCGATGATCGAGGACGCCATAGCCGACGGGGACGTGGTCCTGGTCGAGCGCCGCAACCAGGCCCGCAACGGCGAAACCGTAGTAGCCGCCCTGCCCCCGGATGGGGAGGTCACACTCAAACGATTCTACGCGGAAGACGGGCACATTCGCCTCCAGCCGGCCAACTCAAGCATGGAAGCAATCATTGTGGAGGGGGATGTGGAAATCCAAGGAGTGGTGGTCAGTGTGATCCGAAGGCTGTAGACCCCAAGCGAGGGTTTCAAGACTGTCGCTTTCGCCTGCCTGAGCATCTCACAAGACCACCTGCACCAGAACAACACACCTCGTCCAAGGGCCAATCGCCCAAAGAACACTCGGGCTGCAAGGCGGGGCCCTCCTCCCCGTACGCCCGGTGAGCCACTGTCATGGTAGACAGCGGCTGGTGCGGTGGGGCCGCCTCCGATTGGGGGCGGCCCCTGTACCGCAGACCCGAAGTCCATGATCTGTAAGGATCGGAGGCTGAAGTGCGACCTGGTCAATAACGAGCACCAGGGCAGAATCGAGTAATCGCGGCTAGAGCCCAGGACCGCCGCAATCGAATTGCCAGGTTCCATGCTGCGGTCCCACAATCACGCCTCTGCTACTTTTTTGCTGATTTGGTTCTCGCCGCCAATGCCCCCTGAAACATATGGCGGCGAGAACCAAATCAGCAAAAAAGAAGCCGCCCGCTGCTCCCCAAGGGGCGCAACGGGCGGCTAGGAAAACCCGGCAATGACCTACTTTCGCGCATAGCACTATCATCGGCGGCACTTGCTTGACGACCGTGTTCGGGATGGGAACGGGTATGGCCAAGTACCTATAGTCACCGGGAATAAGGGGCCTAGAGCTGCATGGATATCCATAAGGATTGATCCGCAGCTCTAGGCTGGAGAAGATGGTTCGAAGTCTGCATCA
This sequence comes from Planctomycetota bacterium, assembly GCA_014238415.1. GTDB lineage: Bacteria > Planctomycetota > UBA1135 > UBA1135. Next base: position 27,176 of record JABABA010000033.1, read on the forward strand.
GTCACCCAAGAATGGGCAACCTTCTGCCACTCACCAGGAGGCCAAATGGCCTGCTGATAGAATGGGAGAAGGTGGTTAAGCCTATGGCCCAATTAGTACCGGTTAGCTCATAACACATCGCTGTGCTTCCACCGCCGGCCTATCACCTGATAGTCTCTCAGGGGGCTCATGGGGATGATTCGTCTTGAAGAGGGCTTCGCGCTTATATGCATTCAGCGCTTATCCTTTCCGAACTTAGCTACCCAGCAGTGCCACTCCCGTGACAACTGGTGCACCAGAGGTTCGTCCACCCCAATCCTCTCGTACTAGGGGTAAATCTTCTCAATCATCCTACACCCACACCAGATAGGGACCGACCTGTCTCACGACGGTCTAAACCCAGCTCACGTACCGCTTTAATTGGCGAACAGCCAAACCCTTGGGACCTCCTACAGCCCCAGGATGCGATGAGCCGACATCGAGGTGCCAAACCTCCCCGTCGATATGAACTCTTGGGGGAGATCAGCCTGTTATCCCCGGAGTACCTTTTATCTGATGAGCGACGGCCCTTCCACTCGGAATCCGCCGGATCACTAGGACCTACTTTCGTACCTGCTCGAGCTATATCTCTCGCAGTCAGGCGCACTTCTACCCTTACGCTCTACGCGCGATTGCTAACCGCGCTGAGTGCACCATCGCGCTCCTCCGTTACTCTTTAGGAGGAGACCGCCCCAGCCAAACTACCCACCAGGCACTGTCCGCGCCACTACAAATGACGCGTTAGAGATCTAATATAACGAGAGTGGTATTTCATATTTTGACTCCACAACCCCCGAAAGGGTCGCTTCAACGTCTCCCACCTATGCTACGCACGTTATAACAAATGCCAATACCAGGCTATAGTAAAGGTTCACGGGGTCTTTCCGTCTTGATGCGGGAACGTGGCATCTTCACCACGACTACAATTTCGCCGAGCCTGTTGTTGAGACAGTATGCAAATCGTTACGCCTTTCGTGCGGGTCGGAACTTACCCGACAAGGAACTTCGCTACCTTAGGACCGTCATAGTTACGGCCGCCATTCACCGGGGCTTCAGTTCGCAGCTTCGCTTACGCTAACCACTCCCTTTGACCTTCCGGCATTGGGCAGGCGTCAGTCTGTATACATCCTCTTTAAGAGTTAGCACAGACCTGTGTTTTTAGTAAACAGTCGTTTGCATCGATTCTCTGCGGCCCCCTGGTGCTTCAACCGTAAAGGCCTACACACTGAGGGGCTCCCCTTATCCCGAAGTTACGGGGTCATTTTGCCGAGTTCCTTAACAACAGTTCTCTCGAGCGCCTTAGGTTACTAACCTCACCCTCCTGTGTCAGTTTAGGTACGGATTCAAATTCAACTAACCTTAGGGGCTATTTCTCGGCGGTCAGTCCAATGACTTCGGCCAGATGGCCTCGTATTCACCTCTAGGATTCTGCACGTATCTCTCCGTGCCACCCTCGGGCTTAAACGCACAATGGGTCAGTGCGCTCACCTTTCCTTCCGCGTCACCCCTGGTTCAAACATCAAATTAGAAGTACAGGAATATTAACCTGTTGTCCATCGACTACGCCTTTCGGCCTCGCCTTAGGTACCGACTAACCCTGGGCGGATTTACCGTGCCCAGGAAACCTTGGGTTTTCGGCGAGCAGGATTCTCACCTGCTTTATCGCTACTCATTCCGGCATAATCGCTTCCAGAGCGTCCAGGTGTCGTTACCGTCACCCTTCACTCGCTTGGAACGCTCCCCTACCCCTGCAAAGACTCAACGAGTCAATGCAAGCCGCAGCTTCGGTTGCGTACTTGAGTCCCGTTCATTCTCGGCGCAAATCCTCTCGACCAGTGAGCTGTTACGCACTCTTTAAATGATGGCTGCTTCTAAGCCAACATCCTGGCTGTCTTTGAAAATTTACTTCCTTCACTACACTTAGTACACATTAGGGACCTTAGCTGGCGGTCTGGGTTGTTTCCCTCTCGTCCACGGACCTTATCGCCCATAGACTGACTCCCAAGATAAGGTACACGGTATTCGGAGTTTGGCTGAGTTGGGTACCCAGAAGGGCCCCAATCCCAATCAGTATCTCTACCCCCGTGCACTATCACTTGAGGCTAGCCCAAAAGCTATTTCGGGGAGAACCAGCTATTTGCGAGTTTGATTAGCCTTTCACTCCTATCCACAGGTCATCGGAACAGTTTTCAACCTATACCCGTTCGAGCCTCCACGGCCTGTTACAGCCGCTTCACTCTGCCCATGGATAGATCACTCGCTTTCGGGTCTACGCCACATGACTCAATTCGCGCTATTCACACTCGGTTTCCCTTCGGCTGCGGGCCTGAAGCCCTTAACCTTGCCACACAGCGTAACTCGCCGGATCATTATGCAAAAGGCACGCCGTCAGCCGTTGCCCCTAAGGGCCATAGGCCTTCGACAGCTTGTAGGTACATGGTTTCAGGTACTATTTCACTCCCCTAAACGGGGTACTTTTCACCTTTCGCTCGCGCTACTATTACGCTATCGGTCGTCCAGTAGTACTTAGCCTTACGGGGTGGTCCCCGCAGATTCACACCAGGTTTCTCGTGTCTGGCGCTACTCAGGAACATCACGAGAGGCTCATTGCTTTCGAATACGGGACTGTCACCCTCTTCGGTCGGCTTTCCCACGCCGTTCTTCTAACAATGAACTTTGTAACTCTCTTGCCTTATTACGCTCAGGCTGTGAGTCCTACAACCCCGGAGAGGCAATAGTCGTACCCTTGGCACCACTCCGGTTTAGGCTCTTCCCCGTTCGCTCGCCGCTACTAGGGGAGTCGAGGTTTCTTTCCTTTCCTGCAGGTACT
>JABABA010000034.1 GCA_014238415.1 Planctomycetota bacterium
CGATGGTCACCCCTTTCCTCGATCAAGGCCTGCAATGAGCTCCCATCCCCCGTCCACCAAGGAAGTCCCCACCCTGTCCTCATGAAGCGTTCCCTCGCCACCTTGTTTCTGGGCGCCCTTTGCGCCTCCCTCTGCAGCAGTTGCGTGACTGACGGCTCCAACATGAACGATCACTGGAACCCCAAGTCCATGCCTGCACGCATGCAGCGCACCTTGAGTGGCTATGACGCCTCCAGGGACGGCAGCCCCATCGATTGGCTTGAGAGAGATGTGAAGTCCATCAACCTGACCCTGCAACGCCATCTGTTCGGATACAACCCCGACAATCCCCTGCGCAACGGCTGACCTGCGCCTGGGAGCAGCAGACTCCCAAGAGCAACTCAAAGCGACCCATGCAGCACTGCACGGGTCGCTTTTCTTGCGCTCCGATCAATCGAGCGCAGCGGCTTCCGCCTTCAATCCCAGGCGAAGTGCGTCAAAGCCAGCTCGGTCAGCTGTGGGCTCGAAGGATCTACCCATTCGATGGGGAACTTGCGGTACCAGGTCCTTTGGCGTCGTGCGAATTGGCGAGTGGCTAGAGCGATGCGCTCCACGGTCTCTTCGCGCGTAGCCTCTCCATCTGCCCATGCGAGGATTTCTGCATAACCCAGAGCCTGCGCTGAACTCTTGGAGAAACCGATGGCCCGTGCAGCAAGAGCCTCCGCCTGCCAGCCCGCTTCGATCATGAGCTCCGTACGGGCACGAATGCACAGATCGATTGCGGGAACCTCCATATGCAGTCCCAGGATCCGCGCTTGCTTCTGGCGCTGGTCATCGACACCCCATTCCTGCTGCCAATCAGAAAGGGTGCGGCCGGTCTGCTCAAAAACTTCCAGGGCCCGGATCACCCGTCGCAGGTCCTTGGGATGAATACGCTCGGCACTCTCAGGATCGATTTCACCAAGTTGCCGCACAAGCACCTCGCCGCCCTCTTCCTGGGCAGTCTGTTCCAGCCGCGCCCGCAATTCCGGGTCCGGCGCAGGTCCCTGAAAGAGGCCGCGTAGGAGGGCTGCGAGAAAGAAGCCGGTGCCCCCCACAAAAAGCACACGACGATCACGGGCCAAACAATCCGCCAATGCCTCCTGGGATGCCTTGAGCCACTGGGACACATCAAAGAGCTCATTCACGCTCACCAGATCGATCAGATGGTGCGGCACCTCTGCCAGCTCCTCGGGACTGGGCTTGGCTGTGCCGATGCCCAGTTCCCGGTAGACCAGCATGGAATCCATTGAGATCACCTCAGCACCCGCCGCGCGAGCCACATCCATGGCCAGGGCGGTCTTGCCCGAGGCGGTGGGGCCCACCAGGGCGCAGATCGGCGCCGCATCGAAGGGGTCGGAGGTGGTCATGGCAGGGCATGGTAACGTGAGCTGCGGCGCCAGGGTGCTCCGGGTGTCCGCTGAAGGTCTGTCGGGGGCTATGCCCAGAGACAACACACAAGAGACAAACCAACGAGTGCCAAGAGCGTATGCTGCCCACATGCTGAGTTCCCTGCTCCTGTGCTCTCTTCTCTGTCCTGGTCTTGGACCACAAGACGGAGACCAGGACCCGGTCCTGCCCCGTATCACCGATGACAGCCAAGAGACTCCCCTCGGAGCCGAGAGCCAGCAATTGAAACGCGGGAAGATACCAGCGGGGACAAGTGATCTGGCAAGACAACGCTTTGAGAGGCTCTCTTCCTCCACCTGGACGGGAGAGAAGGCTCCTGCGCGCCTGCGCTCCTTCATGGTCACCTTCGACGCCCGAGTGCGTGCCACCAGCAGCGGCAGCAACGATTTGCGCACCACATTCCTGTATTTGGAAGAAGGCCGCGGCTATGTGCGCGGCATCTTCCCCAAGTCCCGACGCGAGTCCGTACGGGGGCCCGATGGGGACTGGCTCCTGGACGGGGAGGAACTGCTCGACCTGTCCGACCACTCCAATCTGGAGAGCCGCCGGGAACACCAGCGCTGGCTCGCCCTGGCACGTAACTTCGCCACCCTGGCCTCCCCCGGCAACCTGCGGCTCGGACATCTGCAAACGGCTCAGGTGGAGGGCCAGGGGCAGGAGTTGAAAATCGGCGAGGGCCTGCCGATCCAGTTCCCCAGCGGCGGCCATGCCAAGCGAGCCCGACAGCTGGACTGGCTGCAGCTGACTACCCCCGACTTTGATCTCCTGGCGTCGAAAGGATCCCGCACGTCCCTACGCCAGGTACGCCTGGGTCTGGATCCCAAAGACGGCCGGGTACGCTTTGCCCTGGTGGAACCCCTGGACGCCAAGGCGCATCCGACCACTGCCCCGATCCTGGTGGAGATCCCCAGTTGGATCACCATCGACCAGCGTCTCTTGCCGAAGCAATTGCTGGTGCACCGCAGGCCGACGGCCGCACCCCCCCAAGATCAAGGACTCCCGAATGCCGATCCAGCGCACCTTGTCTTTGAGAAGCTGCCGGGTGTCGATCTGTTCCTGGTCATGGGCCAGACAAAGATGGATGTGAACTTGAGCGCCGCCGACTTCGCCCAGCCAGGCCCGCGCTGAAGTGCTCACCAAGAACTCGTGTCCCTAGCGCCGATGGAAAGCGCGTTCCAAATCGCTCAAGGTAAAGCGCACGCGAGTGGGACGCGCATGGGGACAGGTCTGATCGTTCTCTGCCGCCCGCGCCCGCTCCAGAAGTGATTGTATTTCCTCCTGGCTCAGTACATCGCCCGCCATGATCGACGAGCGACAGGCGCAACTGTGCAGAACCTGTTCGAGCACATCGCTGGCAGTTGGCGGCTCTCCTGTGCGTCCGATCACTTCGATCAAATCCCCCACAAGACCAGCCGGATCCGGATGACGCAGTCGAGCAGGCAGGCCAGAGACCATCATCGAGGTTTCGCCCATGGAGGCTAACTCGATTCCCAGACTTGACAGGGATTCCAGGTGTTCCTCGAGCAGCACGCGGTCCGCGCGCGAGACCTCGACCACTTCAGGCACCAGCAGGCGTTGAACCTCGACCTTGCCCGCGCGCACTTCTTGCAGCAGCAATTCATAGGTCAAGCGCTCGTGCAGAGCATGCTGGTCAATGATCTCAAAACCATCAGGCAAGGCTCGCAGCAGAAAGGTCTTGCCAACCTGCAGGTAGGGACCCTGAAGATTGTCCGTGGGAGCCCAGGGATCCGAATCAGGGTCAGAACTCTGCAGGGGAGCCGACGCAGGGCTCGCCGAATGGCTCTGCGTCACGGACCCGGGGCTGATGAAGTCATTCTCAGGCACAAATGGACGTCCAGTACGCTCACGCACCACGGATTCTGGCCGTGGCCCCGCACCGGGATCCGCCAGCTTGCCCTGCAAGGGGTTCTCCTCCCGCACAAGCCGCCGGGCACGGCCCGCCAGCATGGACTCACCCGGTGTCGCCATGTCGGTCTCATGCACCGCTGCCTTGAGGGCAGAGACCAGGAAACCAAACAAGCGGCGCTGGTCCCGGAAACGCACTTCGCTCTTGGCCGGATGCACATTCACATCCACCGCAGCGGGGTTCATGGCGAGTCGCAGGAAGGCCACGGGCTGGCGACCCTCTTCCAACACACCGCGATAGGCTTCCTTGAGCACGCGGCTCAAGACCCGATCTCGCAGATAGCGGCCATTGAGCATCCAGATCTGGCGACTGGTATCACGCCGTGAGATACGCGGTGAGCCTAGATATCCACTCAGGACCAGGTCCCCATCATTGACGTTCACCGGCTCCAGGTGATCGATCAGTTCAGCACCAAAAGTGCGCCGAATACGGGCCAAAAAATCCATGCTTGCTTCTACATCATAGGCCCGACGCCCATCGCTGTTGACCACGAAGCCCACACCATCATGTGCAAGAGCTGCACGTTGAACCGCAGCCAGACAGTGTCCCAGTTCGGTGGATGGACGTTTCAAGAACCTCCGCCGAGCAGGCACGTTGTAGAACAGATCGCGCACCTCGAGAGTGGTGCCTAGAGGCGCCCCGGCCTCGGTCACTTCTCCCTGCTGGCCACCTTCGCAACTGAGCCGGTGGCCGGTTTCCGATTCAGCCGTACGGCTGATGACCTGGCAACGGGCCACTGATGCCACCGAGGCCAGGGCCTCCCCTCGAAAACCCAACGAGGCGATGTGCACCAGGTCTGAAGGATCGCGCAGCTTGCTGGTAGCGTGGGATGTGAAAGCCATGCCCAGGTCTTCAGGCCCCATACCTCCCCCATCGTCAGTGACCCGGATCAGACGCGCACCGCCTTCCTCCAGATCCACGTTGATCTGGGTGGCCCCCGCATCGAGTGCATTCTCCAACAGCTCCTTGACCACCGAAGCGGGCCGCTCCACCACCTCACCGGCGGCAATCTGATCGCGCACCACAGCAGGCAGAAGGGCAATCCGCGGGGCGCTGGGGCTAATCTCCATGGACTCATCCTAGCTCGGATCGGCCGTCAGCGCCCAGGTGGTTTTCGAGGACGCGCAACCTGTCCCCACTTGATTTCCCCGCAGCACGGAGAGATCCCCTATCCTGCTGCTTCGGCTCCCCCATGAACCCAAAAAGGGGCAGCCCATCCAAAGGGAGAAACGACTATGAACCGGAATCTTGGCTGGATCACGCTCTTGCCCCTCTGCCTGCTGCTCAACTCAGGCACGGCCGCCTTCCCCCACAGCGACCCGCGCTGGGTGACCTACGCCGGAGGCGAAGGCCCAGGCAAGGGCAAGACTATTGTGCTTCTGTCCGGGGACGAAGAGTACCGCTCAGAGGAGGGCCTGCCCCAACTGGCACGCATCCTGGCCGTGCGCCACGGATTCGAGTGCACCGTGCTCTTCTCCCAAAACGATGAGGGCATCATCGATCCGGACAACAGCTCGAACATCCCAGGCATGCATCTGGTCGATGGAGCGGACCTGGTGATCATGCTGCTGCGCTTCCGCCGCCTGCCGGACGAAGACATGGCTCATCTGGTCAAGTTCGTGGAAGCTGGCAAACCCCTTATCGGTTTGCGCACGTCAACCCACGCCTTTCGGTATGAAGACAACTCCACCAGTCCATATGCCAAATGGTCCTGGCGCAATTCTGAATGGAAGGGAGGATTCGGGCGCCAGGTGCTGGGAGAAACATGGGTCAACCACCACGGGAACCACGGCAAGGAGAGCACCCGGGGCGTGATCGCCACGGGGATGGAAAAACACGCAATCCTGAGGGGAGTCACCGATGTCTGGGGTCCAACGGATGTGTACGGAATCCGCGACCTGCCGACGGACGCCACGGTGCTGCTCGAAGGCAGTGTACGTGCAGGCATGAACCCTGAAGCTCCGGCGGTGGAAGGCAAGAAGAACAATCCGCGCATCCCGCTCTTGTGGACCCGCGAGCGCAAGCTCGAAGGGCACACCACCCAACGCATTGTCTGTACAACCATGGGCTCTTCCATGGACCTTGAAAGCGCGGGCCTGCGCCGTGCCATCGTCAACGGCAGCTACTGGTGTCTGAACATGCAAGCACAGATACCAGCCAAGAGTTCAGTGGAGGTCGTGGGCAACTACAAGCCCACACCCTTCGGCTTCGGCCGGTCCACCCGCGGGGTGCGCCCCCAGGACCACGCCTGGCCCAAACAGGCCACGGGCACGGAAGCCAACGCAGACAAGAAAGACTAGGCCTCGATCAAACGAATCAAGTTCTGCACAGCCTGCTCAACAAAGGCCGGGTCCTCCGCATGGGTGTCCAGGGCCTGCACCTCAATAGTGCCTGGAAGCTCGGCCTTGAGGGTATTGAAGAAAGCCTCGTCACCAGGACCATCCCGCAATTCTCCACCTTCCTTGCCGTAGCGACTGGTACCGCCCAAGGGCAGCATCATGACTGCCTTGCCCTTGGTGTGCTGTAGTCTCTTGGCGATCTCACTCGCCACGGCACCGAATTCCTCGGCGTTGAGCCGCGGCACAAACACAATCGGATTGTGAAAGGTGGAAACACTGTTCTTGTACTTCTCGGGGACCAGGTTCGGCTCATCGGCCATCAACCCAATGTGCTCGGTGCCCCCGGGACAGATGACCTGGGGCAAGCCGAGCTTGCCAGCAGTGGTCAAGCGTTCTTCATTCGCCGCCCGGAACCCTCCGTGCAACTCGTCAGAGATCTCGCCCAGGGCATAATCAAAAACCGCCCCGATCACGCCCTCCTTCATCAACTGTTCCATGGCGCGGCCGCCGGAGCCCACCGCATGAAAGACGATCACCTCGTAGCCAGCCGCGTGGAAGCAATCGATGGCATGCATGGCACCCGTGGTCAATACCCCCAGATTGGTCATGCCGATCAGACATTTGTCCCCGGCCGCCGCCTCCAAGGAGAGCCCGTCGCTCGCCATGCCACAGGCCGCCGCAGCTGCATTGGCCAGCACCATCCGGGTGACCGGGTTGAGCCCCAGAATATCTCCCACGGAAAACATCATTGTGATGTCCTTGATGTCCACCAAGGGCCCCGTATCCCCAGAGGCGATCGTTGAGAGCATTACTTTGGGCAGACCGTAGGGCAAAGCCTGCATGATCTGAGTGCAGGTGGGCGTACCTTGAGTTCCACCAAGGCCAACTACTCCTTGAACCTCACCCGCTGCAAGACGCTCGAGCAGGATCTTGATCGATCCGGCGATCATCACCGGAACCGCATTCTGGCGGGTTGGGTTCTGCAGCATACGGCTGAGTTCCTGCCCACCAGCCGAGGCCACCTCGGCCCGCGAGATATCCGGTTCCACCCCCGGCTCTCCCACAACGCCCAGGTCCAGCAGCAAAGGCGTGCATCCTGCAGCGGTTATACGCTCGGCCAGGAATCCGGCTTCGGCTCCCTTTGTATCCATGGTTGCCAGGACGCAAATGGTCTTTTTCATGAGGGTGCTCCACCTTCAAAGGACAGGCTGCGGAATTCTCGCGCCACCTGGGACACTGCCCGTTCGATGGGCAGGCGTTCCGTGGACGACCCGGTCCAGAACCCATGACCGGAAGTATTGTTCAACATGAACTGGCCGTCCTCAGGATTTTCAAGCGCAGCACCGTGAGCCACCAGCAGGGTCAGCGGGCTCAGAGCACGAATCTCCTGGTAGACCTCTTCTGTTCTGGCTGCGGTTTCAGCTATGACTTCCCCCGAGTCATAACCAGTCAAGCCACCCTTGGTAGTGCCCGCATGAAAGCAGAAGATGTCCGGCTTGGACTGTTCAGCCATCAAAAGACTGTCCTCTTTGTCGAAGGCGAGCCCCACGCTGACCATGTCCATCTCGCGGGCCAGGTTGAGCATGTCGATCTCGTTTTGAAAGGTCACGCCGCTCTTGTTGAGCACATTGTAGATCGTGGTGCCTTTGTCAACATAGCTAATCGATGGGCCGATGTTCGATACCGCTTCAACCCCCATGGCTTTCAGATCGCTGAGCACCATGCGCATGTCCTTCAAGGGGTCATTGGCATTGATGCAAGCGCAGATAAAGGCATCTCCCTTGATGGCGGGCATGATGTCCTCGCGGGTGTAGTCCAGGGTCTGACGATTGGAATCCAGTATGGGCCAGAGCATGGACATGGTGCCCATACCATTTGCGCGCAGACGAGCACCGGAAAAGGTATTGATACAGTCGATGCCCTCGCGCTCCAAGATGCTGGCCACCAGTCCGCTACCGGCACTGGCGATCATGATTGGTTGACGAGCTTCGACTTTTGCTTGCAGCTTGGCCAGGATTTCCGTGCGTGAAGTGCGGGGAACGATCATGGGGAGTTCAGGGATGCACGAGAGCGGGAATCTCTGCTTGGATCAAATGGTTCAGGAAGCGGCTGGGCATGATAGGGCTCGCGGCGGGTGCAGGATGGTGCTCGACCGCTCTGCAATGCTGCCCAGCCCCCTAGCAGTACTTCCCGAGCCCTCCACAGCACGATTCAGCGAGCACGGGACCCGGCCCCTCGACGCCCGCCAGGAGGCTGACTACGCCAACGCAGGGCAAAGGCACACCAATCAGAGGCCCCCACCGAGGGGCCGCTGCGCGCCCGCCGTTCCAGATCCGCAGCGTCCTCCACCATGCGCTGCCACTCGACCGCAGTGCGGCCCTTGGCCCTCGCTGCCAGGGCTTCCCTGGCCCTCGCGCCACCCTGGGGCCTGCCCCCCGAAGGGCTATCCGGTCCGCCGCGAGCCATCGCCAGAGCTTCCCGGGCCTTGCCAGAAACCGCCGGCCCGAGCATTGCCACCAGGGCTTCAGGGGTGCTCTCCCGACGTCCATCGTTGCCGGTGAAACCACCGTTGAAGAGAGACTCCAAGCCCGCCACAGCACGCTGCACCTGGCCATCCACCAACAGGTCTGCCAAAGCCCAGGGAGTTCCCCCAGGATCCCAAACCACCGCCTGCTCAAGTTTTCCCCCGCTGGCCGCGGCCCGGTCCAACTGTCCGTCCAAGGCAGCAAGGTCATTACCCGTTGCTGCCACCAAGTACACAGCTTGATCGGGCGCTAGAGGAACACCCCGGGCTCGTGAGTGACGCACCAACCATAGAACCAACTCTGCTTCACGAGGATCAGGCTTCCAGGGAGGAGGACTGTCCCACAAGCGCCGGAAGCTGAACAGTTCCGCGCCCTGGGTCTTTGCATCCTTGAGCACCTTGTTATCCGCGCGCAGCCCCTTGCCTTCCAACATCACGCAGCCTTCGCCTCCCTGTGCAAGGCGCGCCATAAGCGCCTTTCCCAGGCCCGGAGCGTGCACCCTCGATCCCTTGCGCAAGAGGTCGTTTGCCCCGCGTACCAACACACAGCGACCACCTGCAAAGAGCGCTCCCCCTGCCAGGTCGTCCAACAGGCGCAACAGCTTGAATTCAGGATCTGCCGTGTCATGGCGACAGATCTCCAATCCGGCTTGCTTGCCCGCGGCGACCACAAGATCCGCAGCCTGCTGCCGGTACCACGCCTCGTCCCCCCGCACGAAGAGTGCCCGGGGCAAACCCTCGGCCAACACCCCCTCCAGGCGCTTGAGTTCCTGGTCTGGAGCCAAATCCTTGCTGCGTTTGGCAGCCATCAGCCAAGCCCTCCCGCAGCGACCGTACCAACCTGACTTCCCAAGAGGCCCATGTCCAGGACCAGCCCTATGAAGAGCGCAATCCCCACCCATCCGTTGAGGGTGAAGAACGCTAGATTGACCTGCGACAGATCATCCGCTCTTACCAGACTCTGTTCGTAGATCAACAGTCCCGCGGTGATGAGAATCGCTGCCCAGTAGATCAGCCCGAGTTCTGCCCGCCAGGCCATGCCTGCCAGACAGGCCAGGGCGATTGCATGCAGGCTGCGTGAAATCACGAGCGCCCGGGCCTCACCAAAGCGAGCAGGAATCGAGTGCAGCCCGACCCTGCGATCGTGCCCAGCATCCTGGCAGGCATAGATCAGATCAAAACCACTGACCCACGCCATCACCGCCCCCGCCAACAAGAGGACCGGCAAGAGGTCTCCATCAAGGGTGCCGCGTACTGCAATCCAAGCACCAAGGGGCGCCAACCCCAAGGACAAGCCCAAGACCAGATGAGCAGCCCAGCTGACCCGCTTGACCAGACTGTAGCCCAACAACACAGCCAGCACAGGCAGACACAACTTGGCGGGGAGTGGACCCAGCAAGTAAGCACCCAGCACAAAAACGCCACTGGACAAGATCGTCAGGGCTGCCACAGAAGCAACAGACAGTGCCCCTCGGGGCAGCTCGCGATTCTTGGTGCGCGGATTGACCCCATCAAGGCGCCTGTCCACCAGCCGATTGAAGGCCATGGCAGCAGTACGCGCAGCAACCGCACAAACCACAACCAGCCCCAAGGTACTCCACTCGGGCCGCCCCCCCGCCGCCAACCAGGCTCCTTGCAACGCAAAGGGCAGAGCGAAAATCGAGTGGCTGAATTTCACCAGGGAAAGCCAATCTCGCAGGGTCTTCATGGAGACCTCCCCTCTTCGGAAAACTGGGTTGACCCTTCTGTGGGCTCAATCGCAGACTCTTCCGTGGGCTCCTGCAGACCAGCCCAACGGGCACCCGCCTGATACTCAAGCCCTAAGCGATCAAACAACTTACCGATCAAGTGCTGAATCAGATCGTCTATTGACTTGGGATGATGATAGAACCCCGGCATGGCAGGCAGGCAAATCGCCCCCATGCGAGTCAGCCCCAACATATTCTCCAGGTGAATTTCCGAGAGGGGCGTCTCCCTGGGCACCAGGACCAAAGGTCGACCCTCTTTGAGGGCAACGTCCGCAACCCTCTCCACCAGATTGGAACTGTAGCCAGCACGCACGCGACCCATGGTGCCCATGCTGCAGGGACAGAGAATAGTAGCTCCGGTGAGGGCAGTGCCCGAAGAAGGTGGCGCCCCCACAGCATTCGAGGGATAGGCATGAATCCGACTGGCACACTCCTCACCCAGCCATGGCACCAAGGCCTGGTCGAGCAACTCCCCTGCCTCTCCAGCCTCAACGCCGAGTTCATGGCGCAGGACAAGGCAACCAGCCGGAGTCGCCGCCAGATCGACCTCGTGCCCCTGGGCAGTCAGGCCCCGCAGGAGGGCCTCAGAGTAAACATGTCCGCTGGCACCGGTGATCCCCACGAAAAAGCGGCTCATGACTTCACCACCCTTCTTGGCATGGACAGCTTCGACGAAGCCACAACGCTTGACTCATGCATGGGATCCGGACTATGGGGAACGGTCCCATGATGCAAGCAGGCGATCCCTCCAGTCAGCCTCCGAAAGCCGCAATCCAACAATCCCAGAGCCTCGAATTCCGCTTGAAACTCCTCGGGATCAGGCCAGGCCATCACACTACGTGGCAGATAACTGTAGGCATCAGCATCGCGAGAAACCATTCTTCCCAAACAAGGCAACACCCGGGTGAAGTACCCGCGATACAAGGCGCCAAAAAAAGCGGAACGAGGTGTGCTGAATTCCAGCACGACCACCCGGCCACCGGGTCGCACCACCCGCGCCATCTCGTTCAAGGTCTGAATCCGATCAGAGGTGTTACGAATGCCAAAAGCCACGGTCGCAGCATCCGCTTGACCACTGACCAGGGGCAGGTTCTGGGCATCCCCATGTACGAAAAGGGTAGTTCCCGAACCTGCCTTGCTGGACTGTTTCTTAGCCTTGGCTGGAGCACGCGCCACCATCTCAAGGGTGAAATCAAGGCCCACCACCTGCGCCCCCGCGCTGGCCGCCAGCAAGGCCAGATCCCCGGTACCTGTGCAGATGTCCACGACCCTTTGGCCGCCCAGACTCTCGCCAGCACAGATCATGTTGAGCGCCGCCCGCCGCCAACGCTGATCCAGACCCATGGAAAGCCCTCGATTGAGAGGGTCATAGGTACCCGAGATACGGGCAAACATAGAGCGCACTGCCGTGGGATCAGGCATGGGAGATCGTCCTGATCACAGGATAAGAGGCGCGCCAGGGGGTAGAGCTTTTGCTCCCCAGAACCAGCCCAAGTTAGGAGAATCCCCAACCCTGGAAAGGCCAAACCCATCAGGAGGGCGCACCTCTTGAGAGACGCGGCCTCCTGCCTAACTGAATCACCTTGTTCAGCGCGGGCGCTGTTCGGGTTGTCTACTGACGCCAGTAGTCCACAACCACGGTCACTTGAGGGGCCTGGACCGACTGGACGCCTTCCACATAGGGGTTCGAGTCCCGCAGGGGAACACCAGCAGCGCCAGTCTCCAGCACATCCACCACACCCGAGCCGTTGGCAGAGTTTGGGACAGCAACGAAGGCGAACTGAGCCTCGTTCACATTGACGATTGCACCGGGAACCGCACGGATCAACCCCTTACCGTTCTGGGGAGTACCAGCACCGGAACTGAAGGTTGTAGTAACCTGAGGCAATCCGCCCAGGTTACGCAGGTTGTCAAAGGCGATGTCCACCGGCACTCCGGAGAGACGGTCTTCACCCACCGACACCTGAACACCCATTTCCATTGAACGGATCGTAGGGTTGGTGAAGTTGGTTCCCAGGGGAATCAAGCCCGTTAGAGCACTCTCAACCCAGAGCATTGATACAGCGCCCTCGCCCACGGGTCCCGGGTCGCCATTGGTGAATGGTCCTTCGTGCACAATCCACGCTGCGTTCTGCAAATTCAAAGGGTCAGGACGGATCGTCTTCGGGTTTTGGAAGATGAAGGGTGACACTCCGACCACATCATCGAAGCCCCAGCCGTTGACCCCGTTGGGGCCTGACTCGAAGATCGCAACCGTGCCGCCACGGTTGAGAATGTAGGAGAAATAGACTCCACGGTTGAAGGCGAAGCCCAATTGGCGCGGAAAGACGCACAGCTCAAATGGCTCGTTCAACTGGGCACCAACTTCACGTCGAACCTCAAGGGAGAAAGCCGAGATCAGGGACAAGGTGCTGTCCACTTCGTTGCAAACCAACAAGTCCTCGTTGCCCGGTTCCCAGGCCACCCCTCTCGGGCCCTGGCCCACAACAGTGGTCTTGACCACCTGGTGGAAGGTCGATGAATTCGGGTTGATGTCCACAAACGAAACCGTGTCAGCGGACTGGTTCGAGACCGCTATGAAATCCAGGTTGGGCCCAATTGCCAGGGATGTGGGGTCGGGCACCTCAATGCGGTCGATGACCGTCATGCGGTTGGAATTGACCACCGTCACCTCCCGACGCTGACGATCCAGCACATAGAGGTAGTGCCCGATCTGCTGGCGGATCTGATAGGGCAAGCAGGAGGTCACCAGAACCTGACCGGTACTCGGGCCGATGAACCAGCCATTTTGCTCTTGGGTCAGAAGACCACTGGGGGGCTCAGGGGGCGTAGCCAAAGGCGTACCGAAGGGGTTGCCGGGGCCCAGCAGGTTCTGCTTGGGATCCGTACCGCCCTGGTTCGCGGAGTGGTCAACGGAAGTCGGCTCCTTGGCTGCCAGATACGGCGACACGCACAGGGGCGGGAAAGCCAAGGGCGGAGGGTTGGGGTGCGGTGCCCACGAAATGATGTTGGGCGCACCGATCAAGATGCTGCCGAACTGGTTGGGCTGGGCCGGACCAAGGGTGTTGGCGCCGGTGGCCACGGGAGAAATCTGCTTGAGGCCGTCAAGGGTGCAAAGATCGCCACCGCTGGCCTGACAGCCGAACGGGAACTGGGCATTGTTGAAAGTCACATCCAGCGCCCAACCGAGCATCATGTCCGAAACGTTGGCCAGTAATGGCGCCCGAGCCACAAGGTCGTTCAAGGAACTGTCACGGGTCAAGGTAAAGACACCAGCAGAGCCACCGTCAATGGTGCAAGTACCCTCAACCAGAGACGGACGCAGGCCCGTATGCACTCGCAGGTTCGGGTTGTAGATGAACTTGGTGTGTCCTTCGAGGGGCAGGTCCTGCACATAGGTGGGGTCACCAGTTGACTGCCCAAAGCCATTCAGGTCCAGCACACTGAGGCCGGGTGTGGAACCAGCACGGCCTAGCAGGATCGTATCCGGCATGACTGGTGCATTCACCAGCCCAGGCCCTTCTCCAGTGATGAAGAAGGTCGCAGCTGCCAGCAGGTTGGTGTTGGCGATAGTGGCCCCCGGCTGGGTCGGATCGGGATTTTGCGCCAGGTCTTGAAGCTGTCCGGCGTTCAAGATCACATCCACCGTGGCAAATGTGTTGCAGTTGTTGAACAGGGGGCCTGAGCCAGGAAAGTTGAAACCCGGGTTCAGCCGCATGATGGAGAAGTCAAAAATACTGACCGGCTCCACTGTGAAGGGCATCTCCGTGCGTGTAGCCGAGGGGCCGAACTCAACCTTGATCAGGGATGAAGTGCTCGGCGGACCCTGACCTTCAACAGATCCCACAGACAAGGGCTGGACGGGCTCGGTGAAGCTGACGCGAATGGTGGTCAGGGGATCCACGTTCAAATCCCCACTACCGGGGATGATCGCGGGGGAGTTCTGGGGCGGAGGACTGGAAATCACTTCCGGGCCCAGGGTGTCTTCGCCAACTGTGGTACAGGCAAGCACGCGGTGCTCAAGCGGACGCCCGAGGGTGCTGATCACACCCTGAGTGATCTCCATTCGGATCTGCACGTCTGACGGAAAAGTCTCAAAGGTCGTCAGATCGTCGTCCGCATCAGGTACGAAGACAATCACGTTGGAACCGATCAAGCGTTCGGAACCGTTGAACGGAGTGTCGGTTCCAGGGAATCCCTGTCCCTTGGGGTCTACAACCACTGGCTGGCCCGCGCCGTTGGGCTCAATCCAACGCTGCAAGGTCAACTGTGGAGGCGTGCCCCCGGTGGTGGGTCCCGCATAGGTGTAGCCATCGACAAATGCTCGGCCGGGCACCGGAAGAGCATCGCCAGTCAGAGGGTCCATGGCCAACACAAGCACCGAACCAGAGAAGCCCGAGTTCGCCAGGGAACCGGGGCTAGCTGAGAGTACCGAGTCCAAGTCGATAGGCTGCGAGAAGGACGCGTAGATGAAGTGGTTGCCAGGGGAGCCGCTGGGCAGGACTGCGGTGGTCGGGAACTTCGGCACGGGACGCACGGGGTTTCCCAGGGACACATTGGATGCCAGGTCATCCAAGGCGCGGATGTTGACCACTTGAGCGGTGGGCTGCCCGGCCACGTCCAACTTGCGAATGGTGTGGGGCACCAACTGTCCAAATCCATTGGCGGCCTCTTGCAGCACCATCAGGTTGGAAGTCACTTCGCCATTGTCAGTGATTTCTTCCTGATTGCACGCTGTCAAGCCAAGAGCCAGCAAGGAGAGGGGAGCAGCGGTTCGAATGTTCGTGAATTTCATGGAGATCAAACGGTCAGACCAAGCGCAAGAACGGCTTGGTCGGGCAGGTGAAAAGGAGCCTCAGCAGAGGGTAAGTTGGACCGCACGGGCGGTGCATCTTCAGGGTGAGGCACTCGTTGGGCTCTGGGAGTATTGAGGGCCGCTGGGGGACGGCCGGGGAGATTGGGGGCCAAAGGGTGGTGCGCCGGGCTGGATCAGTGACCGAGGTGGGTCTCATTTTGCAACCGGTGGCTCGAAAGGGTAGCGACAGAAGGCGCCGTGCGCGAGGGCAGATCCCCATAGCTCACAGGAAAGCAACTCCTATGCCACTGGGATCAGGGTTCCCTGGCGTGTGGCCTAGCGCCCTGAGGCCATCTGGTTATGGTTCCTGCCTGGGAAATTCGGGCCTGAACGGACCCCAGGGGCTATCCCGCCCGGCCGCACGTGTGCGGTCCCGCACACCCCCCCCAGGAGCACGACTTCGGGCCGCCCCGGGATCCCCGTGTCAAGCATTGGTATCCGGGCGGCGGATACCTACCCTGGGGCCAGCCATGGAGGGGGAACACATTTTCGACCCAGAGGCCCTTGAGGGTTCCGGGGGCAAAGGTTGCGCAGAGGGACCCGAGGGCAACCTCGAGGTCAGCTTGCGCCCCAACTCCCTGACAGAGTTTGTAGGTCAACGCCGGGTAGTGGACGACTTGCGAGTCACCCTGACCGCAGCCCGACAACGGGGCGAGGCTCCCGACCACGTGCTCTTCTCCGGACCTCCGGGCCTGGGCAAGACAAGCCTGGCCCGCATCCTTGCGACAGAACTCTCCACTCGCCTGATCTCGACCAGCGGTCCCGCCCTGGAAAAGCCCAGGGATCTGGTAGGTCTGTTGACCCAGTTGGAACCGGGAGATGTTTTTTTTATCGACGAAGTACACCGCGTACCGAAAGCGGTGGAGGAGTACCTCTACACCGCCATGGAGGATCGGCAGGTGGACCTGACTCTTGACTCAGGCCCCCATGCACGCATGGTCACCCTACGCTTGGAACCGTTCACGCTGGTTGGCGCAACCACCCGCGAAGGTTTGCTCACAGCACCCTTCCGCGCGCGCTTTGGCCTGCTCCATCGCCTGGACCCCTACCCTACAGAAGACCTGATCACTATCGTGCAACGACTGGCGAAGCTCTTGGATGTAGAACTGTCTGAAACCAGCGCACAACTGCTGGCTGAGCGCAGTCGTGGTACACCGCGCATCGTGGGACGCCTGCTCAGGCGCACCCGGGATCTGGCCCAGGTTCGAGGCAGCGCCCCGATCGACGAAGCCTTGACCAAGGAATCCTTGCGCCGATTGGGCATCGACGAAAATGGCTTGGAAGAAATGGACCGTCGCATCCTGGGCTGTCTGGCAGATAACGGCGGCGGCCCCCTCGCGCTCAAGACCATCGCCGCGGTGGTCAACGAATCTGAAGACACCCTGGAAGATGTGTACGAGCCGCACCTCTTGCGCTGCGACCTGATCCGCAAGACCTCCCGAGGACGCATGCTCTCGGTCGCAGGCGCTGAGTTGCTCGGGGTCCGGGCCCCATACGGGGAGGATTCAAGGAGCCTCTTCGATTGAGGCTGAAAGAGCGCAGAATCAGCCCACAGGAAGCGGTATGGCTGCTGGCTCTGGTGCTCTTCTGCGCCTGCACTGCACCGGGACAGCAGCAGAGCGACGAACGGGCGCAAGAATCAGGCGTCAGCCCCAACCTGGCGCAGATCATCGCCCAGGTGCGAGTGCACCTGCCCCAACACGACCGTGCCGCGACCTTGGAAGTCGCCAGTGCAAGAGGTCTGGAACAGGTCACACGCCAGGGAAAGCTGATCAGCGACGGCAGCCGTCTGGCCCCACTTCTGACCTTTGAAAGCCCCCAAGGCGTGCGCCTGTCTGGCGTCCTGCATAGGGGCCGCTTGCTGGTGGAACCCCACCCTGTCAGCGGCTTGTCGGTGACAGTCGAGCTGGCCCTGGAGAATTACATCGAGGGAGTGGTGGCCGCCGAGCTCTCCCTTTGGTCGGCCGAACCCGCCGAACTTGAAGCCCAGGCCATAGCCGCGCGCAGCTACGCACTGGGTACGCTGTTACGACGCCGCCAGCGCCTGGGAAATCCAAGCCTGGCGAAGCTCGAAGGGGGCACCCAGGACCAGGCCTACAGGGGGATGTTCGAACCGGATTCCAGTAAGGGCTCACAAGCCGCCGCCCGCCGATTGAAGACCGCCGTGGCCAAGACCCGCGGGCAGGTTCTGTTCATTGAAGGACAACCCTTCGCAGCGCGCTACAGCGCGGCTTGCGGGGGGCATACAGCGCACCTGGTCCAGGTCTTTCCTTCTCCCATCAGAGCCGAAGCCGCATTGACAGGTGCTGTCTGTGAA
The DNA here is from genome assembly GCA_014238415.1 of Planctomycetota bacterium. Classification (GTDB taxonomy): domain Bacteria; phylum Planctomycetota; class UBA1135; order UBA1135. The sequence continues at coordinate 17,139 of JABABA010000034.1, forward strand.
GGCTGTGTTTCCCGCATCGCAGCCACTGGACCCGAGGACCCACGTGGACCGCTCGAATGGCAAACAACTTTCTCTTCCGCAGAGCTACACCAACTTGCTCGCAGTCTGGGCTTGGGTTCCAGCCTGCTGCGCTACGAACTTGGACAGCGGGACCCAAGCGGTCGTTGGCTGAGCGTGATATTGGTGGGTGAACGAACTACAAAAGAGATCTCCGCCGAGACTCTGCGCGCCCAACTCGGCCATGGCCGCTTCCGTAGCACACGCATCGTTTCCAGCTGGCCACACGCGGGCCAGGCGATCAGTGCAGGTCTGCACTTCAAAGGTCTGGGGCACGGACACGGAGTCGGCCTCTGCCAGCAAGGTGCCCGGGACGCGGCGCGCCGGGGTTGGAGTGCCGAACGAATCCTCTCCGGGGCCTACCCGGGCACTGAGATTCGTCGTCTGTAGACTCCGATCAAACGCCGAACTTGAGTCCGCTCAAGCCCCCAGGCTCTCCCCTGTGGTTATTGTGAGCGCCCATGAGTGCTGCCTTCCCGTTTCAGGTCCAAGCAACCTGCCCCACAAGCGGGGCTCGCTGCGCCACCTTCGAGACCCCCCACGGCGCGATTCAGACCCCGGCGTTCATGCCCGTGGGCACACGCGGGACGGTCAAAGGCGTCCTGCCCCGAGACCTGCGGGAGTCCGGCTCAACCATGGTCCTGGCCAACACCCTGCACCTGTTCCTGCGTCCCGGGCCCGAGGCGGTACGCGAAATCGGAGGCCTGCACACCTTTATGGGTTGGGACGGGCCGATCCTGACAGACTCCGGGGGCTATCAGGTCTTCTCCATGGCGGACCTGGCCCAGATCAACCAGGACGGTGTCACTTTTCGCTCGATCGTCGACGGTAAATCCGTGCGCTTCACGCCTGAAGTCGTGATGGATGTGCAACGGGATCTGGGAGCGGACGTGATCATGGCCTTTGACCACTGTCCCACGGATCCCACCGACCGCGCCCAGGTGCAAGCCGCCACGGACCGCACCCACCATTGGCTTGATCGCTGCGTCAGACAATGGCAGGCCAATGGTGGCCTTGACAGTGGTCAGGCTTTGTTCGGCATCGTCCAAGGAGGCACCTTCGAAGATCTGCGTGCAAAGAGCGTCGAAGCGGTCTGTTCCCACGATCTGGTGGGAGTCGCTGTGGGCGGCGTCAGCGTGGGCGAGGATCGCGAGCACATCCGCAAGGCCTTTGCCCTGGCGCTGCCTCTCCTGCCCCCAGACAAGCCGCGCTACCTGATGGGCATCGGCACCCCCCGTGACTTCTTCGACGCGATACGCCAGGGAGCAGACCTGTTCGACTGTGTGACCCCCACGCGTCACGGACGCAACCATCAGGTCTACACCTCCCGGGGTCGGATCAATGTGCGCAACGAAGGCTGGAGTCGCTCCACCGAAGCCCTCGATCCCGAGTGCCCCTGCCCGGCCTGCACGGAGTTCCCCCTGGGAAGCCTACGACACTTTTGCAAAGCCAACGAGATGCTGGCGGGCTCCCTGCTCTCCCTGCACAACCTGTACTTCTTCCACCGCCTCTTGCAGCGCATGCGCGCCGCAATTGCCGAGGGCAGTCTGGACGCCCTGGAAGCGGAAGTCCTGCCCCGGGTAGAAGCACGCCTGCGACCACTGGATGCGGGATAATCCGCGCTCCTGGCCTCACTCAGCGGGCCTTGAAGTCCTCGCAACTCGTGGCATTTGGACGCTCTGGCCGCCGGCACGCATCCCCGTAATCCCAACGGCAGCGATCACAAAGGGGCGCTGCCGAGCTGCCGCTGAAAAGGCGCCTGAAGAAGTTGCCCAGGGCTTGGAACAGGGAGCGCAAGCAGATCCTCGCGCCAGCCTCAGCGGCGTTTGCGTCCGCCCGCAATCACCTCAAGGCGGCGTATGTCCAGAAGCGGCAATAACTCGTCTTGCTCAAGGGTCGGCGGACTGTACTCCCGGCGCATGGCTCCGGCCGTGCCAACCTGATAACCCACATAGCGGTCGAGGTCGTAGCGCCCGTCGCCGCTGATCAACTCAACCCGACGCTTGCCAGCCCACCAGATGTACCAGCGAGTGGGTTCACCCGCACTCTCAACGGATTCCACCCAACCACGACCATCGAAGCGACCCCAATCAGGGGTGCGAGCCATTTCGCGTAGGCGTTGCTCGTCGAGCAACTGGGCGATGCGCTGACGACGATTCTCATCCCGCTCGGTCATATCCCCGCCCAGGTCGGCGAGTTGCGCGCGCAGAGCGCAGCGTTCCGCCTGACGGCTGGCAACCTGAGCCAAGGGCGTTGAGGCACCTGACAAGCTCTGCACCTTCTGGTATGCCTTCTGCACCGCGGTCCAGGTAGCACTGTCCGCATCAGTCACTTTCACTGCGGCTTCATAGAGCGCGTCCGCTTCTGTCAAGGCGCGCCGTGCACCGGGCTTGACCGGGGGCGTTACCTTCTTGGGTTTGGCTTTGGCAGTCACCTTGGGCTTGCTCACGATTTTGGGCATGACGCGGGCTGCCGTTGCAAACTCCGTCGCCGCAAGCGCTTCATCTGTGCGCACGGTGGTTTCGCTGCTTTCTACCCACAAAGTGCTACCCGGAGGCGCCCAGATCTGGACCCAGTCCTTGTCCAAAGGCAGGCTTGCGTCCTGGCGTCCTGCCAGCTCCACTTGGGTACCAAGCATCAAGCGATCAGGCAGAGCCATGGAGTCCGGTCCACTGGAGGCCATGGGGCGCATGTTCAGCCGGTCGCCACTGACTGTCAGCACGGCCGGGTTCCGGGTCGGAGTCACAAATCTGCCGTGCACCCAGACCATGAACCCGCCGGCCACCTGGACCCGATGGAAAGGCCGCGTGCCAGAACTCGTCTCGACAACCTTGAGCAACTGCCCGGCCTCAAGCTCAGCCACCAGAGAACCCGCACGGTCGGGGAAGGAGCGTGCCTTGCTGCCGGCATTGGCCTCCACCCAGTTGATTGTCTTTTTCGGCGTGGTGGTTTCTGAGGAATCGGGCGTCTCCTGGGAGACGGCCGGTGAAACAAGGAGCAGAGCGCTAGCGGCAAGCAGGCCCTGTGCGGATCGACTGAAAGTGTTCATCTTGTTGGGAGGTCCCCCCGGAGTGTTCGAAGCGGGAGGAACCCTTCTCCTCCCACGGCTTGAAGGCTAGCGCTCTGAGCAGGTCGATTCCATGCTCTTGCCAAAGAGGTCTGGCAGAACCTTCTCGCTCCTCCCGCCAGCCGCCCGCCCAGAACCCCTACACTGGTCCCCATGAGCGCGCCCCAGCACTCCCCCCCGCTGTTCCCCTACATGACCTGGGCCCAGACCGAGTCCTTTCTCTCCCCCTGGTGTCTGGCCCAATCCGGCATGCCCGTGCCCGACCCGGAAGTCCTGGGCCCAGCTCTTGAGATCGGCCCCTGCCTGGAGTGGTCCTGCGCCGGGAGCCGACCCCAACTGGAGGAACGGTTGGCCGAGCTCTTTGGCCTGCCTGCTGAACGCGTGCTGGTGACCCCGGGAGCCTCGGGAGCCATGCAGCTTCTGGCCCAGACCCTCTTCACAGAGAACTCCAGGGTGCTGCACGAAAGCCCTTGCTATCAACCCCTGGAGGCCCTTGCAGGGCTCTTTGGAGCCGAGGTTCAGCCCCTGGAGCGATGCCCGGAAGAGGGTTGGAGCCTTGACCCCGCACGCCTTGATCTGGCCTCAGAAGACCATCCAACGCACCTTTTTCTGACCAACCCCCACAACCCCACCGGCGCCGTGACCCCTACCGAAAAAATCCGGGCCCTGGGGACAGCGCTGGAACCCTCCGGCGGGGTCCTGGTCAGCTCGGAGGTCTACATGGAATGCGCCCCCGACCCCAGCCAACGGGTACACGCCGCAGCACTCTGCTCCAACGGGATCTCCATCGGCTCCTTGACCAAGGCCTATGGCCTCGGCCCCCTGCGCCTGGGCTGGATCCTGCTGGGGGCGGGCCTTGCGGGTCTGCGCCCGACTCTTGTGGACCGAGCCCATCTCTCCTGGGTGGACCCCCCCAGCGCCAGCCTCCTGCTAGGCCAACGCGCCCTCGACCGCCTGCCTGCGCTGCTGCAACCCCTGCGCCGCATCGAAGCGGAAAGCCGCCCCCTGCTCGACTCCTGGATCGAAAACAACCCCCGGGTACGAGCCCTGATCCCGCCCTTCGGCATCTTTGCCTTCGCGATCCTGGAAGGGGTACAGAACACCCAGGCCTTTGCCCGCTGGCTGGCAAGCGAACACCAGGTCGATGTGGTCGCCGGCGAGTTCTTCGGATACCCGGGAGCCGTTCGCATCGGAGCGGGCCTGCCGCCGGAAACTCTTGCGGAAGGACTGCAACGCCTGGAAGCGGCCCACACGGAATGGTGCGCTGAAGGACGAGGCTAGGAACTTGATCCAGACCTGATCGGGGCAACCCCTTCCAAGGCCAGTTGTTCTAGGGCCAGGGCTGTCACCTCGGCGCGCACCTGGCGCAGGGTCAGGTTGGCATGTTCCGCCAGCGCTGACACATCGTCATGCTCCGGAAAAAGGTCACGCTCTTCGATGGTCAATGTGCTCCCAGCTTCTGCACCTGGCCTCTGGCGGATCTTGACACGCACCTCTGCACCCCGCAACTCGACCTTGATGCTGCGACGGGCGCATTCCAAGCGCTCGACCTTGAGCCAGCGCACACCGAGACTCGTGCTCCAACGAAAAACCATGTCCTCCAAGACAGCCCGGCGCCCGGGGCGCGTGAGGGCGGAGAGCACCACCCCCGGACGGTCCTTTTTCATGAAAACCGGAGCGCTCCAGACTTCGAGTGCACCCGCCGTGCGCAGGCATCCGGTCAAATGCCCCACATCCTCTCCGGTCATGTCGTCAATGGTGACCTCGAGCAGATCCACTTCGGTCCGGTGCCGACCGGAGGCCTCGTTGGGCTGGTCGGCCACCTGACCCAGTTGCAAACGCAGCAGATTTGGAGGTTGCTCTGCAGGATCCGCCGTACCTGCTCCGTAGCCAACTCTCTCGGTCTGAAAAGTCGTGGGAGGCGCAAATTCATCGCAGAGAGCCGCCAGAATCGCCGCTCCAGTGGGAGTCGTACGCTCCATTCCTCCCCCCATCAGGGTGCGCCGCCCGCGCAAGAGTTCCACAACGGCGGGCACTGGCACGGGCATGTCCCCATGGGCGCATGTGAGCGTTCCGGACCCCACGAGCGGAGGCGTGACCAAGACCCGTTCGATACCCAGACGCTCCAAAGCCAAGGCAGCGCCTGCCACATCGACCAGAGTGTCCACCGCACCCACTTCGTGGAAGTGAACTTCTTGGGGCGAGCAACCATGCACGCGCCCTTCGGCCTCGGCCAAAAGTTGCAACACACGCCCCGCCCGCTCGCGCACCTGGGCCGAGAGCGTTGCACGATCGAGCAGACCCAGAAGATCTTTCAAGCAGCGCATGGGAGGCGCGGCATCGGTCTTGGTTTCCACTTTTAGATGCCGACCGCTGAGCCCCCCGCGCCAGACCTCGCTGACGGTCAATTGCACCTCTCCCGGAAACAGGTCCTGTGCCAGGTCTTCGAGCATCGTCAAGTCGAAGCGCTCATCTTGCAGGTCCAAGAGCGCGGCCAGGAACATGTCCCCCGCCATGCCCCCGAAGGGCTCGATGAATAGATCCGTCATGGACGCAGCAGTGTCCTACCGATTGGACCAGGACGCAAGCCCTGCCCGAGCGAGAACCAGAGCACCGCGCACGCGGAATCCCCCCAGGGCCTGGCGACAGACCCCAATGGTCTCACCGGAAGTGGTCACATCATCCACCAGCCACAGGTCCCGACCAGTCAGCCGCTCAAGATCGCGCTCCCTCAAGACAAAGGCCTGCTCCACATTCTTGGACCGGGCTTGAGCTCGCCAGGATCCCTGGGGGGCGCTGAAACGAATCCGCCGAAGTGGGCTTTCCACCGGCCAGCCCAGGTGCCTGCCAAGCACCGTGGCCAACTCAAGAGCCTGGTCATAGCCCCGCTCCACCCGCCGGGCCGGGTGCAGGGGCACGGGAACCAGAAGCCCGGGTCGAGTCACCTGGCCCGGTTTCACCCAACGCTCCAACACCCGAGCCGCGAGCAAAGCCCCCAGGGGTTGAGCCAGATCCTTCCGGCGACCGTGTTTGAAGGCCAGGATCCAAGGACTGAGCGCGGGGTCCTTGTACTCGCCCAAACACAACAGCCGTTGCTCTTGCAGCCCGGGCCCTTCCATGCCAGAAGACTTGCTCTGAGCCTGACGGCCAGCACCAGCGCAAAGCAAACAAACACTCCCATCGGCCAGGCCCGCCCGCAGGGGCCGGTCGCAAAGTCCACAGGCCGCAGAACGCGAGCCCTCCTCAAGAGCGTGAATCTCGCAGGCCCAGTCGAGAGAAGACCCCTTGGTCTTGGAGCAATCAATCCCTGGAACCCGCCCGGGGCGTCTCGCTGGTGCCGAAGGATCGCGCTCCAAGCCACGGCCACACAACCAACAGCGAGGTGGTTGAATCAGCTCCCAAAAAGAAGCCCCGCCAAGGCCCCTGAGCAGAACCGAGACGGAAGCGGACACGTTCAGCACGCCTCAAGAACGCACCACCGCCGCCAGGGTTTCACCCCTTGAACACAGGGGCCACAACTCAGGCGCGGTTCTGCAACGACTCGCCATCGAGATCGGCACTCAAGTCCACATCAGTGTCATCCAAACCCTGGTCCTCATCCAGGCCCGCATCCGTGAAGACATCCCGGCCCCGATCCACGCGTGCAGGCAGGCCAGCCTTCTGACGCAGGCGCAGGACAAACTCCTCCACCGTATCGTCTTCCTTGGATTCAACTCCGAACAACTCACCAATCTCCCGGGCGATTGCCCCATCGCTCTCCAAGGGAATCGGATGCTCTAGATAGTACTCGCGCACATAGCGCCGAAATGCCCACAGAGACCACCACCAGGCACTGAAGAGCAAGAGCACCGCCAGGATCACCACCAGACCAACCCAGCCCATATTCAAGGGCCCTTCATCTGCCGGACGGCTGAGCACGTGCCCGTACAACTGCATGCCAAAACCAAGCAGCAAGAAGGTGAACCCCAGGGTGGTCTGGACGCGGTTGTAGACATACTCGCGCACACTCATCAGCCGACCCTGGCGAGTGCCGAAGTAGCGCGCCACGAGACGCCGAGGATGCTCCAGCAGGGTCGCGTTGGCGATCAGGAAGGCACCGACGATGGAAGTCACCATGCCCAAACTGGTCCAGTCTGGATTGGCGAAAACCGCGTCGGTCACATTTGAGTTCGCGTTGGCGATCATGGCTTGAGGAGCAGAGGTGCTCGTGAATTGCAGCCTAACCAATCCCAGCGCCCAGGTTGCACCCACGGGAAGGGGAAGCCGAAACGAGACCCGACTCAGGGGCCTGCCCCCCCCCAAGGGCCAGCCCAGGCGCTATCTTGATCCGCCAGAGACAAAACTTGCCCAAGGCCGTCCCCCCCAGGCACCTCATGACCCAGCCCCACTTGCAGCCCCTCAACGAGGTCTTGGATCTGGCAGCCCTGGAAGAGGAACTGGGGCGCAGTCCTTCACCCAGCCAGATCCGGGCGGCCCTGCCCCGGGGATTGGTGCTGCACGAAGACGGCCTGCATGTGCGCCCGGATCGCCGCCTCGGCGTGCGCCACAGTTGGGTGCTCATCACCTCCCTGATCGTCTTCGGAGGTGCAAGCCTCTGGCTGTTCAAGGACACCCTGCCCGGGGGCTGGCCCGGGGTGGGACGCCTCCTGGGGTTGGTGGCTGTGCTCATCATCGCAGGGGGCCTGGTCGGTCCCATGGTGACCCGCGTGGTGCTGTCGCGACGCCCCCGCTCCTGAAGAGCGGTGCCTGAATCAGTTTCCCCGGTCAGGGGTAGAAAGGAGCAGCTCTGGTCGCCGCTGAGCTCCGCTGGCTGGGACCATGGCTCCCGGCCCGGATTCGGGCAGCAGACGCTCTAGATCCGGCAGATGACGGCGCAAGAGAGCCACAAACTCCGCCTCGGCGGGATCCCCGGGCGCCCCTACCACCGCATGACGCAGTTGGCCCCGGCTCAAGCGTTCTTCCAGCTGGTCCACCAGGTCCCGCGCCAGCTCCAGACCCGCATCCGAGGCGGAGAGATCCATCCAACTCATCAGATGCAATTGGGGCTGTTTACCCGCGCGCGCCAGCAAGGATCCATGGGCGGGCGAAAACACCTCCCCTTCCAAAGCTTCGATGCGCTGCACCAGAGCCTCCCCTGCCAACCGGTCCTGGGCGCTGGGAACCAGATCTGATGTGGTCCAAAGCCCCAAGCCAAGTAAGACCGCCAGCATCAGATTCCCCAACTGCGGTCTACGCGCCCAACCCTCACTGGCCAGGGGCGCCGCACAAATCACCAGGGGCAGAAGCACGTTGTCATAGCCCCCCGGATGCAATCGACCCAAGCAACTCGCCGCAAAGCCGCCCACAAGGAAACCCACCTGGGCTCTGCTGCTGCCACGCAGACCGAGCAGAGCCAGAATCCAGATTGGTGCCGAGAAAATCAGATCACGCTGCACGAACTCCCAGGCCCCTGGCCAATAGAGACCATGGCCCCAAAGCAACTCAAGGGTGTGGAATTCATACCAGCCGGATGTCCAAACACTGGCCAGGGCCAGGCTGACCGGGAGCCCCACCACAAACCCACAGAGGGGAATCTTTGAACGCTGAAAGTCCGCCACCAGAAACCCCAGCAAGGGCAGAAGTGTGGTCTGTTTGGTGTGGTAGGCCGCAAGGGCCAAGAGGACGGTCAAGGTCCCCGGGAACCAGCCCGACCGTGCGCGGAATCGCTGCTGGCTCCAAACAGCCGCCAACATAAAAAAGAGGGCCAAGGCGTCGGGCCGGGCCAGATCGAGCCAGGCCCCGCAGAAAGGGTAGGCCAGAGCCAAAAATCCCGCCGCCACCAGACCTTGGACCCCGCATGGGATCCCCTTTCGGTCCACGCCCGACCCGAGAGCCCCAAGCAGAACAAACAAGCCCAAGGTAGCAATCAAGGAAAGCAGACGTGGAGCCAGGAACCCCTCGGCACCGACCCATGCCAGCAGGCTTGCGCCCTGAAAGTAGAGCGGCCCATAGGGCAGGGGAGACCAGGTGAAGTCGGGGTGCACATACAAGGGCTGCCCCTCAAGCAAACGCTCGATGCTGAAAAGAGTGATGCCCTCCAACCACTCCAACTCGAATGGATAGGTCAACCTGAGAGTGATCAGGATCAGGCAGCCCAACAGCGCAAAAGTCGCCAACAGGGCGCCAGTTGCACGCACGCGACGAGAACTGGATCCAAGGGTCGAGGGGGCAGTCGCTTGGGAAACCCCTGCCTGATTCGCGTCTGGAGGGGTCACCGAAGAGTTACCTCGTAGCCGATCTCGCCCTCAAAGACCTGGCTATGGGTGATCTCCATCTCGTGGCCTCCGCCTGAGCCGGATTGGACGCTGGTGTTGACCAGCTCTACTTCCGCGCTGTACTCAAGCGACACCATGTGATGCAAGGCAAGGTCCCAGACCAGCTCACCTTCCAGCAGCAGTTCCAAGTCGAAGCCCTCGGTCACTTCCATGCCCATGGCCTGCATCTCTTCAGGCAGTTCAGGGGTGCGCTCAAACGCCGTCGACCCCTCGACCTTGATGTTGATCACGGCCTGACCGTCTTGCATGGACTTCAACGCCACCAAGAACTCCTCCACTTCCAAGTTGTCCTGGAAGAGCGCGGCGGACTCCCGTTCCTCTTCAGGATCTTCGCCATCCGAGAACAAGCTCAACTCCCCGAGTGGATACAACAAGCGGACCAGGGCTTCTACCCCTTCTTCGTCGCTCAGCTCCCATTCATCCCCCACATCACAGTCGTCGCCAGCTGGCAGAAGAAAGGCAAATCCAGAGGTGGCTCGCAAGTCACTGAGCAACTCCTCATCCCCCTCCTCGTCATCTGCCCAGGCAGACTGCCAGGACTCACTGTCCTCATCAAAGGTGAAGCGTACTGTACGACCTTCCAGATCGGACTCATCCTCGCTGTCCTTGGGATTGCGCTCTTGCCCATCCACGCTGGCTTCAACATGCTCCTCGTGGCCAAGAATTTTATAGGCTCGGGTCAAGACCAGAATCTGTCCATCTTCAACCTTCTCAAAGGTGTCCAGCACCTCAACTCTGGTCTCCTGACGCACACTGATCTCGAGTTCCGGCTGGGGACCATCGCGAGACTCGCCATCCACCAAGACCTCCACTGATGAATCAACTAGCTCCAGCTCCATCACAGAGTTGTAGGTGCGAGTGACCTCGGTACCCTGCTTAGGGGCGTACTGAAAATCCCCCGTTGCTGCAAACAGCAACAAGAAGGGGGCAAGAAACATGGGCTGAGGAGAGTGCATCTGTTGTTTGGCTGCTGAAGTATCGGCCAATAGGGTACCCGCGGCAGGCACTCACGAGGGTGCCTCAATTACCCCTGGCAAGAGAACACAAATCGAGTCTGCTGAGCCTGTTCTTCTCTTGAAGGCTCGCAAACCCAATTGCAACGCCCTCACTTGCCCACCGAACCACAACATCCGAGAGCGTAAGCACTGGCATCCAGTCGAATCCCATCCAATTGCACATCCTCATCGAGGATGATGGCGCCCGCCTGCGCGCGGCACATGTGAGTCGAGCTGGCCATCGATGACTCGCCTCAACTGGGTGGCGCACGCATCCGGCTCGATCTGCCGCTCCCTTGAAGCCAGGGCAACGGACCACCCCATGAGCAACAGGTCCAAGGAAGTCCACGGACTCAACTCAAGGCAAGACCTGCTAAGCTGATCTGCACTCCGCCCCATTCGCGCCAATAAGACAATCCATGGAATCGCCCACCACATCCCCAGCCACCACGGTTGAAGACCAGGTCACCCTCTGGATCGAGCGGATTTCGGTGCAGGAGGTGGATCCCAGAGAAGAGGCGGCAAGACTCGTCCAGCAGACCCCCTCCAACCTGCGGGATGCTCTCAAGGCCGAACTTGACGCCTTCCTGCAACTCTCCCAGGGCCTGCCTGCCCTGGGCGTCCAAACGGGCCAGCGCATAGGCTCATACGAGCTGCTGGAATACCTGGGCTCGGGAGCAACCGGTCAAGTCTGGCGAACCCGGGGCACGGTGGGCAATCTTGACGGGCAGGAGCTTGCTCTCAAGGTCATTCACGGACACTACCACCTGGCGACGGAAGGCGCAGAGCGCCTGTCCATCGAAGTCACCGCCGCCAGTCGCGTGCAACACCCCTCTGTGGTTCCCATCCTGGCGAGCGAACAGGTGGAACAACAGCAGTTGCTGATCATGCCCCTGGTTGGCGATGGAACCACCCTGGCGGACGAGTTATTGCTCGCCAGGGAACGCACACGCACCGAGGACATCTCAAAGACCCTGGCGCGACTGATGCAGGTATGCGAAGGGTTGGCAGAATTGCACGGGCAGCAGGTGCTTCATTTGGATCTCAAGCCGTCGAACCTTCTGGTGGCCGCCGATGGTCAGCTGCGCATCACCGACCTGGGGCTGGCGCGTCTGTTGGACGATCCTGGTTTGACGCGCACATTCCAGTTGCTGGGCACGCCCGCCTACATGGCGCCGGAGTTGGCCAGAGGTGAACGCGGCAAGGCCACGGCTCGCGCGGATGTATGGGCCCTGGGTGTGATTCTGTTCGAAGTACTGTCTCTCTCGCGACCCTTCCAGGGTGCCACCAGTACGCAAGTCCTGACAGCGATCCTGCGAGAGGAGCCAGCGCTCTTGCCCCGCGTGATCCCCGGGCTCGACTCCAAGGCTATAGCTGCCTGCGGCGAGATCATCAGTTGCTGCCTGGAAAAAAACCCCGCCCAGCGCTACGCCCACGGGGGCGAAGTGGCGGCAGAGCTGACCCGCCTGCTGGCTGGAGAGAGGATCCAGGGACGGCCACGGACCAGACGCCTTCTGGGCTGGGCCAGGCGCAGGCGCAGGGGGCTGGCGGCTTCAGCCCTGGCTGCAACAGCCATCAGCTTGACTCTGGGCGTCGCCTGGCGCGAAGGACAACTGACAGACAAAGCTCAACGCAGTCTGGCCCTGACCACCCGTCTTGTGTCCAGCGCCCAATCCAAGAGCACATCGATCAGCACCTTCGAACTCAATGCCCTGGTGGACGACCTGCGCGCACTCACCCGGGACGAAGGCCTTGGCAGCGCCAGGGAGCGGGCCGCAACCCTGACAGCTGTAGGTACGCTCTTTTCCGAACATGGCGACCGGCGAGAATTGGGGGTTTCCCTTCTGAGGGAGGCCCTCCTGGTCCTGCCTCCGGACGCGCGCGCCGAAGCGGCCAACGTGCACATCGCCATTGCCACGGCTATGGGAGACTCGGGGGCGTCCATATCTCAACTCGAACATCTCAAACAAGTGGTCGCTCTCTTGGAGGGCAATCCAGACCCGGCCCTGACCCTCATGAGGGCGCGGGCGGTGGTGGAAGGCAGGATGACCCTCGGAAGGATCGAAAAACACGATCCCGTCTCAGCTTTCGGGGATCCGAACGCACTGGAGCT
>JABABA010000035.1 GCA_014238415.1 Planctomycetota bacterium
CGTAGTGGAAACGCCCAGCACTCTTTGCCCATCAATCAGGTTGCGTATGTCTTTGGCTAATTCGACTGCATTCTGATATCGGAGGTTGGGGTTCTTTTCCAAACAGCGGTTCAGAATTGATCGCAGAGCGCTGAGCTGTTTCCTGGTGAGGCTCCTGGACCGGTCATTCAGCCGAGTCGGCATGTCTTCATGGATCTGGCGCAAAACCTCGTGCATTCCCGCCCCTTGGAATGGCCGCTCAAGGGACACCGTTTCGAAGAGTGTTACACCCCAGGCCCATACATCGCAGCGCGCATCCGCATCTTTGCGGCCATCCAGGGTGATTTCCGGACTCATGTAGGACGGCGTGCCCAGAATCTGGGCCGAGTTGCTCATGGAGGGTTCACCCTGGACCTTGGCCAGGCCCATGTCGGTCAGCACATAGTTTCCGTCCGATCCGAGCACAAGGTTGCCTGGTTTTATGTCCAGGTGAAAGATGCCTGCTTTGTGTAGGGCGGCTGTACCTTCTATGGCCGAGACCAGGGCTCGCAGGATGGTATAGGGGTTGTATTCTGACACCCCTTCCCGGGCCTCGATGATGACTCCTGCGAGAGTCGTTCCTGTTCCAATCATTGGAGCGACCAGGGCGCACAGCTCGCTTTCGTGGATCTGATTGACAATAGGAACCAGTCCCGGGTGTTGAACACGGGCTGCTAGTTGGGCCTCTCCCATGACCCGTCGGGCACCTTCGGGGGATGCAATGTAGGCCGGATGCAAGAACTTCAGGGCGAGCGAAGAACCGCTGTCGTCAGTTGCCTCCCAGACCGTCCCTGTGGCGCCGGTTCCGATCACTTCCACAAGTTTGTAGCCGCCCACCTGGGTGCCTTTGCGCAAATGGCTGCGGTTGATCGTGGATTGGGCGAATTGCATCAGATCTGCGAATTCGGAGCGCAAGAGCGGCTTGAGCAGGGAAGGGGCGTCGGCAATCACCTTTTCCGCCTCCTCGGCCGGATCGAGAGCCTCGTCCCCGACTCGTTCAAGCCAGACGCTCACATATTCTCCCAGGCCGTTGCCGGGACCGGGATCACTACGGATATCGTGATCGGGGCTGTTCATACGGGGCTTTCTCGTAGCTTGCGGCAAGCCTTGATTTCGGTGCGAGCCATCCTTGAGAGGGTCGCTCAAGGGGAGAAAGGACAGGCGGTACCTGCTGAGACATGAAATCCAGAAAAAGGGCCCCTTTATCTCGTTCAGATCGGAACCGCTCGTCTGGAGTATCGGGAGATACCCGAAGGCAATTCAGTCTTTGCTTTCGTCTGCGAGTGCTGCCAATATCAGCTTCCAGGCCCTCTGGCTGGCTTTGCGACAGGCGGCTAGTTCAAGGCCAAGGTGCTCGGCCTGATCTGCCATGGGCGTTCCGTCGATGCGTGCCAGGATCAGATACTGTTGCCGCTCCCCGAATTGCGCGAGCCGGTCGCGGGCCCTTCCATGCAAAGACTCATCGGCTGCCTTGGTGGCAGGCCCGGGAGACTTATCCTGGACGCGGGCAGAGGCTTCGTTGTCCATCAGGATCTTGTTTCTGTTCCGCTGGGCCTTGTTGCCTGCTTTCCAGCGAATGCGTTGCAGCAAGTAAGAAAGAAACTGGGCCTGGGTACGAAATTCCAAACGCGTGCCATCCCCCAGGATCGATGCGATGGCGGATTGCACCAGATCCACACTGTCTTCAGAGCTAGTTCGATACCCCGCCATGCGGCGCAGGGTTGTGCTGATGTGTCCCCAGAATTCGTTCTGGAGCTGATCCGACAGCTCAGGGTTCTTGGGGTTGATCTGTCCATCATGGACAGCACCGAGAATGGCATCGCTGATTCTCTGGGTGGATCTCAATCGGCTGAGTAAGAAGGGTCTTCCTTCATTGGGCAACCAAGCACTTGCACATGGCCCGAGATGTAGGCTCTGGGCAGCGAGTGCAGTTTGAACTCGACTCTCGAATCTCTCTCGAAGTGCGTCTTGCGTGGAGTCCTTCGATGGGCGTTTCAGTGCTTCGGCGAGCTCGATGAGTTCAGTGCGCTGCTTGTGCAGGCCATCATCACCGCCTAGAGGCGAATTGAGAGAATGTGAATTCACAGCGACTCCATTCTAATGTCTACTGGTCCTTTCGAGCGGGTTGAAAGACCTCGTTACCACCTTCTGCTCTCGCGCGTTGCTGGGATACGATGTGTTCGTCGAGGCGTATGGCTAGATCACGAAGGCCATCCACTCTGTCTGGCAGTCTGAGTGCAAGGTTATGCAGTTCACTGGGATCCTCCTCCAAATTGAAGAGGGTTCCGTTCTTCAGTCGCAGTTTCCAGGGGCCCCGGCGAATTGCCTCCAGAGGCCCGCGGGCTGCGTAGTAGAGGAAGGCCCGCGTGGGTGAGCGCGCACCCTGTTTGCACATGAGGAGGTCCCCTACATCGTGCCCGTCGATTGGGTGGGGGGGTATGAAAGGCCTGCCTGCAAACGCGGCCAGGGTGGGCAGAACATCCATGGCAGTGATGAATTCGTGGTTGAGGGCTCCCTCAGGCAGGTGTCCGGGCCAGGAAGCGATGAAGGGCACGCGGTGTCCACCCTCCAGCGTACTGCCTTTGCTGCCACGGAATGGACCGGCAGACCCTCCGCTGAGTTTCATGCTGGCCCAGGGACCATTGTCACTCGTGAAGATGATCAGGGTCTGGCGGCGCAGGCCAAGGCGCTTGAGCGTTTTCACGATGGTGCCCATACCCGCGTCGATTTCTTCGATCACGTCTCCATAGCGTCCCCGTGGACTGCGTCCTTCAGAGGCCTTTGAGCGAAAGAGCGGCACATGGGGCATGGGGTGGGCGAGGTAGATGAAGAAGCGCTCATTCTGATGCTGCTCGATGAAGCGCACAGTCTCTCTCGTAAAACGCGCGGTGAACTGGGCCTGGTTTGGTTCCCATTCCACAACTTCATTGCCTTCGAAAAAGGGCAGCTGGTATTGATAGTTGTCTCTGGTTGAGCGAAGGGCCTGGGACATGTCGTTGGAGTAGGGGATACCGACAAACTCGTCAAAACCCTGATCCAAGGGAAGCAGTCCGGACCTGTGCCCCAGATGCCACTTGCCAAAACAGGCGGTCGCATATCCTCTTTCTTTGAGGACTTCCGCCAGGGTGATCTCAGCGGGATTCAGGCCCCATCTGTCGTCCGGAAAGACCACGTGCTTGTGCATTTCGATCCGGCGGGGGTAGCAGCCTGTCAGGAGGGCTGCCCGTGAGGGTGAGCAAACCGAACAGGCAACGACGAATTGGGTCATGCGCACGCCTTCTTGGGCCAGCCGGTCAATGTTGGGCGTGCGGATAGTCGGATGGCCGGCGCTGGAGAGATCGCCGTAACCCATGTCGTCCACGAAAACCAGCACGATGTTGGGTGCTTCGGGGTACGGTCCAGGTTCCTGCGCTGGAGCGGCTTGGGGCCCCAGGGTGAGGGCAAGGGCGAGGAGGCTACCAGGGGGAATGGCGATCATGGAGTCATCTTTCGCTCTCAGGCGCTTCCATCAAGGCATTAGACCCGAATTTTTGTGGCTTGAGTGCTGGGGGTCTTTCGGCGGCCTTGAGTATGGTCCAGAATAGAGTCTGCGACGTTATCAAGGCGTCCAAGGCGACTGAGGAATTCCTCAAATCACGATGACAATTGCTTGCCCCATGTACTCACAGTCGATCACCCTGTCAATCTGCCGGATCTTTCAGGCTGCTGCCCTCATCCTGCTGGCTAGCTGCGAAAGCGGTGGCAGAAGCGACGCTCCAAACACTGGTGACTCCGTTGACCATCAACTGAATCCGGCATCAATCAACGCAAACGCTCCGAGCCCCCAAGCCACAAAGATGACTGACTCCTACAATGATCTAACCCCTGCAGAGGCCTATGTCATCGAAGACAAAGGGACCGAGCGAGCCAATACGGGTGAGTACACCGACTTGTCTGACCCCGGGACCTACCTCTGCCGCAGGTGCAATGCCAGGCTCTACCTCGCCGAGCAAAAATTCCACAGCAACTGCGGCTGGCCCAGTTTCGATGATGAGATCGACGGTGCCGTGCGCCGAGAGACCGATGAGGACGGGCGGCGTACAGAGATCCTGTGTGCCAATTGCGACGGGCATCTAGGCCATGTTTTCCTGGGGGAACGCTTCACCGAGAAGAACACTCGCCACTGTGTGAATTCCCTATCCATGCGTTTTTGCCCTGAGGGCGCCGAGTTGCCTCCCGTCTTGGTGCTGGACGAGGAGTAGGCATCTAGATCTGTGTTCCGATCAGGACCACATCATCGATGTATGCGGCATCGTTACTGCTGTCGGCATTGGTCGTGAAGCGCACGGCGAAGTTGGCATTGTTGTTCGCGGCGGGACTCAGGTTGTAGCTGCGTATCTGCCAGGACGTGCTTGTGATTGTGTCTAGCAGATTCCAGCTGGTGCCGTCGAAGACTTCGACGATCAGTTCCTCACCTGGACCGTAGTTTGATGTCGTTGATGCAAACTCCAGGCGTAGCGTATCGAATCCTGTTGTGATGATTGTGCGTCGGATCCAAGTGTCCCTACGGAGTTTTGCAGAGTATAGGCCGCTGTTTACCGTGTCCTGCTCCACCCCCGCGTTGCTGTCAGCCGCAATCCAACCGAT
Source organism: Planctomycetota bacterium (assembly GCA_014238415.1). Classification (GTDB taxonomy): domain Bacteria; phylum Planctomycetota; class UBA1135; order UBA1135. The sequence goes on from JABABA010000035.1 coordinate 4,645, forward strand.
GAAGTTGCCAGATTCGAATCCATCTTGGAGAATCTCCAGGGGCCCAGGATTTATGGGCGTTGCTTCAACCAGGGTTGAGTTCAGGGATTGCTGGCCGTTCAAGTCAACCGCTGTGACCACATAGCTATAGGTCACTCCGTTGACAAGGCCTGCGTCGGAGATAGAAGTGCCGCTGATCAGTGTGTTTGTGATTGGATCCCAGCTGAGTCCGTTCAGTCGCAAGACGCGATAGCCTGCTACATCCGGTTCGGTAACTGCATCCCAGGTGAGGTCCACTCTTCGGTGCCCGACCGTTGCCTGCAAGTTGATGGGCGCATCCGGGGCAGTGTCCGTGGCAGGAGGGATTGTTGTCGCTTCGACAGAGCGTGAGAGACCTGATGCGTTGTCCGCGAGGTCGATGGCGCGCAGGGAGTATCGATAGGTCTGGTTGCTATGGGCTTGAAAGTCCTGGAAGCTCGTGCTGGTCCAGGGCCAGGGGGAAATGAGGACGGGGATGGCCGCACCGGGATCAAGCCGATAGACACCATAGCCTGCCAGATCAGGTTCAGGATTCGCCTGCCACTGCAGGCTGATTGCGCCCACTGTCCCTGTAACTGTCAGTTGTCTTGGTTCTCGGGGAGGCGTATGGTCTGCGCCGAATCCAAAGATGGGTTCACCACTCAGCTTGATATTGTCCAGCAGCGTGCACTCTTCGATGCCGTCCGCAGTGGTCTCAAAACGCAGTCTGAGCGCTGGATTGTCGTTGGCTCCCGATCCGAGGTTGATGCGTTCCTCCGACCAGGGGCTGTTGCCCCGCGCCTGAAGGAGGACCCAGGTTGTGCCCCCGTTCGGGGACCAGCTGATTAGGAGTTCCTCCCCATGGTCATAGCGAATTGTAGCGCGGGACCATTCAAGGCGTAGTTGTTCAAAGCCGCGGGTGTTCACAGAGCGTTCGATCCAAGTACTGCGCCTGAGCATGGCCGCAGGTGTCGCTCCTATTCCGAGGTCTGGTGCTACGCTTGCCAGGGTGTTGCCTCGATCCCACTCGGGGGCGAAGAAGCCGTCGTTGAAAGTTTCGTTGATCAGGGTCTGGCGGCCAGCAATACCCCCAACCAGAACACTGATCTGACTGGAAGCTGCCGACAGGTTTCCGGAGGTGTCTTCAGCCTGCACCTGATAGTAGACCGTCCTGCCGTAGGCCCCAGTGGGGTCATTGAACTCGGTGCCTTGGATCAAGCCCTCCACCAGCAGCACCCCAGGTCCGGTCACTGAATCCGAGCGAAGAACGCGATAGCCGCTCAGGTCCAGGTCCTGTACTGCATTCCACCTGAGGCGCACATCGATGCCCAGAGGCAAAGCACTGAGACCATTGGGCACCGTCGGTGCAACTGCATCCGGACCACCGCTCGGTTGTAGGGCCGCTTGAGCATTCACGACTCCTGCGGTGCCAATTGCTCCGATAAGGTCAGTCAAGGGGCGGCTTGTGGAGCGCAGGCGCGTGATGGCTGCCTGCCAACCAAGTCCGGGTGTCTGCGCCAGCATCAAGGCCAGCACTCCCGTTACATGGGGTGAGGCCATGGATGTGCCCGTCATGAACTGATAGCTGTTTCCCGGAGCGGTGGACAAGATATCCACTCCAGGGGCGATTAGATCGACTGACAAGGGTCCCCAGTTTGAGAAGGAGGCCAGTTCATCAGAGGCATTGCTGGCTCCCACGGAAACCAAGTTCGGCAGGTCGAAGCTTGCGGGATACTGGGGCGTTACATCGAGGCTGAACCCGAAGTTCCCTGCGGCGGCGACAAAGATGTGACCGCTCGCCTGTCCCGCTTCGATGGCATCTCTTAGTGCCTGTGAGGGACCACCTCCGCTCCAACTGTTGTTGGAGAGGAGCACCCCTTCTTGCAGACAGTAGTCCAGGGCGGCGATGGCATCGGCCACTACGCCGCCTTGTGGGCCGATGAAACGCAGGGGCATCAGGCGGCAGGACCAGTTGACGCCGGTCACCCCTATACCATTGTCACCCACTGCTCCGATGGTTCCGGCCACATGCGTGCCGTGTCCGTGAAAATCGCTGGGATCGTTGTCATTGCTAAAGAAGTCCCAGCCGTGCAGGTCATCGACGAATCCGTTGCCGTCGTCGTCAATTCCGTTGGCGGGGATTTCTCCTGGGTGCGTCCAGAGATTTCCGTTCAGATCCTGGTGGTTCAACTCCATTCCCGTGTCAAGAATGGCAATCACCTGATTTGGATCTCCGGTCGTGATTTCCCAGGCCTGTGATGCATGGATGTCGGCACCGACAAGTCCCGCCTGCTGGCCAGTGTTCAAGAGACCATACAACTCATCAAACCTGGGATCATTGGGAATCAGGTCCACGCGCACAACATGGTTGGGTTCCACATACACGGAATGCCTGGCCAATGTCTGCAGGGCCTGATTTAGATCACCGCGTACATGAATCCACTCCAGGTCTGGTACGCATGCGTATTCCCGCAGTAGTCCATCGCCCACATCTTGGCGCAGGACCTCCCGTTGTTCTGTGCTCACCTCGGCGCGCCAGCGGATCAGGAGGCTGTGCTGGTCCCAGCGCAGTTGTGGGTTGGCGCGTAGATCCTCCGCAATCAGCTCATGCTGGCGATCGAGATTGACATTGGCCCCTTGTTGCCCCGAAGCCGGAGCGAGGAAGGAGAGAGGGAGGACCGTCAGGAGAGTGACGGCTAAGGGGTACATGGGTGGGCAGGGGGATTTCATCAGGGCTTTGGGTGCCTGGGAGAACCTCCCTCATGAATGTTCGATCCTAGCTGCAGGGGGCAGGCTGTGTCCTCAGAATGCCTCTGAGGCCTGTGGATCTCGAATTGAGACAGTTACAGGTGGTATTTTCCCGTCTTGGACCAGGTATGTTTCTTCACCCCGTCGAGACTCCTGCTGTCAATTCTTGGCCTCATTGTGAGGGGCCCAGAATCAATGAAGCACTGATGCGTCAGGGTCTCCCTCGGGAGCCAGGTGCTATGCTCTTTCATCCCATGATTCTGCGTTCAACTCTAGCCCTCCTCTTGCTTACCTCTTGCGGCAGGGACAGTCAGGTTTCGTCTCCCAACGTGATTCTGATTTCTCTTGACACCCTGCGCGCAGATCACATGGGCACATATGGCTATCAGCGAAGCACCACGCCGTTTCTGGATGAATTGGCAAAGGACGCTTTGGTCTATGACAATGCGCGTACTACCTGGACCTGGACTCTGATCGCGCACATGAGCCTCCTGACGGGCTTCTATCCCAAGCAGCATCAGGTCTGGTCCTCCGAGAGCGCACTAGCTCCTGGACCCTGGACCTTGGCAACGCGCCTAAAGGCCGCGGGTTACGAGACCCTGGGTGCCTACAACACCCCCGGTTGGTTGGAACCACGCTTTGGATTTGATCGTGGGTTTGATCATTACGAAGCACATACCGAGGTGAAGCAGGCGCTCGCGAATGTGGACAGCATGCTCGGGAAGCGAGATAGTACGAAGCCCTTGCTCTTGTTTCTTCACTTGTTTGACATTCACAACGGGCGTTTGCTTGACGATGGACCGCTCTACAATCCGCCACAGCCCTGGGCGGATCGGTTTATGGAGTCCGCGGAGTCGATTGCCAGGGAAGCCGGCATGGCTACACCGAGAGGGAAACAGGTACTTTGGACCAAAGGGAGCGACGAGTTGACGGATCGTCAACGCGTGGCCATTCAAGCCCTATATGACGGCGGCATTGCCTATGTGGACGATCAATTGCGTCAGTTCTTTGAGCGTCTCGAAGGGACAGGCCTGTTGGAAGACAGCATCGTGATCATTACGTCCGATCATGGAGAGGGTCTCGGCATGCGTTGGAAGCGATTCGGAGGTCATGGAGGAACCTTTGAAGAAGGCATGCGTGTTCCATTGATCATTCAGTTGCCGGGTGATGATCGGCCGCGGGGCAGAATCGGTACGCCTGTGACTCATGTGGACCTTGTTCCGACGATTCTTGATCTATGTGGTCTACCACCTGACCGGCGCTTGCCGGGGTATTCGCTGATCGGTGAGGCAATACCAAGTCGGGTGATCTTTGGCCAGCATTCGGATCGCTCGGTCAGTTATCACGGCAAGTGGAAGGTGATCAAGGACGATGGGCTCAAGAATGTACAGGTGTATGACCTGCAAGCAGATCCTGGCGAGGTGGCGCAGGTGCCGGATATGAAGGAATGGCAGGAGTTGCAAGATCTTGGCTTACGATTGCGTGCTGATGCTGTTGGGCGCCAATCCGATTGGTTCCAGCCTGGTGTGGTACGGGCCGAGGGTTCTGCCGAGGAGCACGACGCTGCCATGGAGGCTCTCGGCTACGGCGGTGATCGCTGAACAATCCCAGCCCTTGGTTGATCTCATTGAATGCAAATGGGCGCCCCTCTTGCGAGGGGCGCCCTTGAGATTCCTGGCAGGTAGAGTGCCTTAGTGGAAAGTCACCGACATGGCGTTGGTGAAGTTGCTTCCTTGCATGCAAGGGCTCGGCCAATCGCGGTACCAGGCTTGGAAGTTCCAAGTCGAGCCTGTAACGATAGCGCCTGATGCTGAGAAGCTGCCCAGGGAATAGGCCACGATTCCAGGTCCCAGAGTTGCTGAACCACTTGCCGCAAAGACCGCTGGGCGGAAGCGTCGGAGCCCGCCAGTGACGCAAAGCAGGCCGTCTCTGAGCACCACGGGCGGCATGGTCACGGGGCCCATAAAGAACACGCAGAAGGTCGCCAAGGGCAGTTGTGTCGCTTCCAGCCGCAGGTTATCGAGAATGACGACCGAGCTTCCGCTGGCCGACAACAGTCCGCCCACGCCGCTGGAGTTCTCACAACCAGCCGTGGGATCGAAGTTGCCACAGGGCGCTATGCTTGCACAGAAACAGTAGGGCGCAACATCGAGGATTGCTGCGCAGCTATCCGGGACGCCATCACCATCCGCATCGATCACTACTCCGGTGACAATTTCGACTGCGTCCTCCAGCCCGCTGCTATCACAGTCGAGCAGAGGATCTATAAGGAACGCCAAAGCATTGAGATCATCAGAGGGGGCGGAGCCCAATGAACGGGGCGTCCGCAGGCCCATGTGTTCCGCGCTGACCATGATGGCAGGGAAAGGAGATAGTCCGCCAAAAATGGCAGCCAAGGGTGTGGTCAGAATATCGCCTTCGCCGATGGGAATTCCCCAACGACTGTCGGTTTGACCGATTACCGGTGAACCGCGGCGCACACTGAAGAGCACCATGTCCGTGCTTCCGGTGAACCAGTCATAGGGATGGCCGCTGGGATCAAAAACCCCGTTCCCGTTCTCCCAGATTGCCAAGGCATCCAGGTCATCGGGGATGTTCGCGCCCGTGCGGTCGAGGCCAAGATCAACGGCCTTGGCCCAGATCATCGGAGGCGTGCCACCTGTACCCACAACGAGCACGTCTCCAGGAAGCACCCCGCGCTGGCCAGCAGAATTCGAACCATGCATGCCGGTTGCTGGATCGATAAGACCTCCGTCGAGGGAGAAGTAGGTCTTGTCGATGGCACCGCTCAGACGCACAGTTGCCGCGTCCAGGTTATCGCCCTGGTTGGTATTGGCGTTGGGCATTCCTGCGCTGGGATAGTTGGGCTCGATCAGGCCCGTTCCGGGATACTGATATCCCGCTGTTGACATCAAGCCATCACCATCTACTGCGCCCACATGGTTGGAAAAAAAGGCGGGAGGGACGGGCATAGGCGAGTTCTGCACGATGGTTGACCAGTTGGTCCACAGATCGCTGGAGGAATCGCCAGCAGGACGTTCACTTTGAATGGCCGGAGGTGGCAGCGGTATCGCAGCGCCTCTGGCGAACTGATCCACGCTGAAGAACAATTCGCCAGGTTGTATGCCGTTGTCCCAGAAGCGGTAGTCCGTTCCTGCTGAGACCGCATCAACTTCCAGATCGCAAGGAGTGCCGCCCAAGTGACCGACGCAACCGCTGGGCAAGCCCATATCACCTGAGGTCTTCAGGATTTCCGGAGTTGGTAGCGGTCCGAGCTGTGGGCTTCCACCAGGAGCGCCAAGCAGGTCTCCTTCTGTGATTGGATTACCTGTAAGAGAATCCGTGAGTCCCACTGATGGACTTTGCCAGTCGATGGAAAACTGTAGGGTTTGTTGGGGCGCACTGGGGTAGGCGGCCAAGGCTGTGGGGGCCAAGGCAGCAAGGCTGAGGAGGATCAAGAATTGGTGTCGCATTTGGTTGTTTTCTGCACGAGTCGTGCGTATGGGCTCCGATAGTTCGGGGCTCAGCCTCTTCTGAATCTCTGCCCGGACAGCGGACAACTTTTTCTTGGGAATTGGGACACACCAAGAAGAGGGCTTCTGCAGCTTCCTAGCAGGGGCATTCGCGCCTACAGGATCTTCGTTCTTCCCCGCAGGGAGCGAGTTCCCCGGGTTTCTTGCCTACCTCTCGCGGGAATCCTCGAAGAGCTGCTGACTGCATTTTGCAGCCTCGACGGCAAGCTCAGAATTCACAGCAGTTTCAACATCACCGTTGCGCCTGTTCCCATGAATCGCGCATGAATGCGAGTCCCTGTCGTGCGAGGGTCATTGGATCATCACAGAAATCTCGCCAGATGTGGACCGCCGCGGCAAAGTCGGGATCCACTCGCGAAAATGCTTCGATGGTGAACCAACCGTCGTAGCCCACATCGTGCAGAGCCCTAAAGGTGTCTTCCCAGGCCACCTGACCCGTACCTGGAATTCCGCGGGTACTCTCGCTTATGTGCACATGGCCCAAGATGTCCGCACCCCTGGCGATGGCTGCGCTGGCGTTGTCCTCTTCGATATGCATGTGGTGAGTGTCATAGTGCAGGCCAAGATTTGGATGGCCCGCGAGATCGACGATCTTGGCCGCATCGGCCACGGTGTTGACCAGATAGCACTCGAAGCGATTGAGGGGCTCGATGTGCAGCTGCACACCGTAATCCACGGCGAACTCGGCGGCGGATGCCAACACATCTGCGCTCCAACGCATCTCGTCGGCGGTGGGGCCTTTGCCGCTGAAGACCTTGAAGGCCGAGTGCAGTGGTCCGCAAAGCACATGTCCCCCGAGAGCCGTGGTCATTCGCACCGTGTCTTGCAGACGCAGCAGTGCCTTTGCGCGCACAGCAGGATCCGGACTGGCGGGGTTGTCCTTTTCCTCGGGGGCCATGCAGGTGTTGGCCACAAGTTCCAGGTTCTTGATCCGTGATCCCAGGGCTTCGTAGTGCTTGAGATCGCCTGCGCCCAGTGGCAGCTCTACTCCATCATAGCCGAGTTCCTTGATCTGCTCCATTAGGGGCAGGTGTCCTTCGTCGACAAAGGGGGTCCAAAGAAGAAGATTGATTCCGGTACGCATGTTGAGTTGGGTTAGGCGTCCACGCCGGTTTCAACCCAGCGCTGTTCCTTTGCGGAGAGGAGGATCGCATCGCATACCTTTTGGGTCTGCCAGGCGTCTTCGAAGTCGGGCCGTGGTCGTTGTCCGTTTTCGACCTTCTCGAAGAAATCTGCAAGAGTGTTCACAAATGTGTGTTCGTAACCAATCGTGCAGCCGGGTACCCACCAGTGGTCCATGTATGGGTGTTCGAAGTTGGTCACATGAATCTTGCGCCAGCCGGTCAGGTGGTCCTCTACCTTGGATTGGGTGTCCTGGCGCGTGTGTTCGTAGAAGGAAAGGTATTGGGGATCTTCAAGATTGAAACTCAAGGATCCATCCGCGCCGTTTAGTTCAAGTGTGTTGAAGTTCTTTCGTCCCCGTGCATAGCGCGTTGATTCAAAGGTACCCATGGACCCATTGGAGAAACGCGCCAGGAACATGCAAGCGTCATCAATGAGGACGGGTTGTACTTGACTGGTTTCCTGGTGCATGCGTTCTTTGACAAAGGTCTCCGTGTAGGCGACTACATCGGTGATGGGTCCATTGAGCCACATTGCTGTGTCGATCGAGTGGGCCAACAGATCCCCAGTGACTCCTGATCCGGCTACTTCCTGATCCAGGCGCCAGAGAGTGGCGCCGCCCTGGGGAACCTCCTCGGAAATGGTCCAGTCCTGCAGATAGGTGGCACGGTAGTGAAAGGGACGACCGATTCGTTTTTCCCGCACGACCTGATGGGCAAGAGCAATCGCAGGCACGCGCCGGTAGTTGTACCAGACCAGATTCGGCACCCCAGCTTCTTGGATTGCCTGAGTCATGGCCTTGGCCTCGGTGCTGTTCATTGCCAGGGGTTTTTCGCAGGCTACCCACTTGCCTGCCCTGGCGGCGGCGATGGCGATTTCAGCGTGTGTGTTGTTCGGCGTGCCAATGTCGATCAGATCCACATCGTCTCGTTCGATGACCTTGCGCCAATCGGTTTCGACAGACTCATAGCCCCAGGTCTCGGCGAAGGCCCGGGCCTTTGATTCGTTTCTGCCACACAGGACTTTGAGCTTGGGCCGGTGCTCAAGTTCAGGAAAGAAGTGCGCCAGCTTGGCGTAGGCGTTTGAGTGGGCTTTGCCCATGAAGCCATATCCAAGCATGGCTACATTGATGGCCTTGGTCATGATGGCTCCGAGTTCTGTTCGTCAATCCATTGCTTGCAGGCCGCAGTGGCGTCCCATGCATCGGGCCAGAAGCACAAGTCGATGGTCCACCAATCGTGCCCTGGGTCTACGCGCTTGAGGCGTTGCATCAGAGGCTCGAAGTCCACCACGCCCTCACCAAAAGGCAGGTGCATGGATGTCTCATCCTCACCCTTGGCATCTTTGTGGCAGGAGTTGTCCGAGTCGATCAAGTGAATGTGATTGATGCGTCCATCGAGGCGATCGATCAATTCGAGCTGGCCACCAGGCAGAGTCTCCGGCTGATCGTTGTGGCGCGCGCCCACGACCGCACACATGTGTCCGTGACTGGTGTCGTATAGTACGCCAAAATTTTCGTTCGGCACCGCATCGAGCACACGCTGGATTTCGGTCGGCTTGTTGAAGGCAAAACCGGGCTCGAATTCCCAGGTTACATATAGCCCGTGATCATCCGCCACCCGGGCTGCATCCTTGAAGGCTGCGGTGACTCTCTGCATGGCGCGCTCGGCTCCTACGGCCTGCACTACTTGGGGCCCTTGCACCGTGTCCACCCGCACGCCGCGGATGCCCAGGTCCAGGGCAAACTTGCAGTTGCGTGTGAATGTTGCGAGCCATGCGTCGTGGTTTGGGGCATCGATCAGGTGCTCGTTCCAGAGATTCGCTGCCAGGCCGCTGATGCCCAGCCCGAGGTCGTTGAGTTTCTCTCGTAGAGCATCTCGTGAATCCGCATCGGGGTGGTCTTCAGGGCTCGGATGGGGCGCAAAGGCCCCGAGTTCCACCCCGTCGAAATTGAGGTCTTTGAGACCCTCGCAAACCGTGTCAAAGTCCACAGGTTTGTCGGCATAGGGGCCTATGGTGTACGCCCAGGATCCAATAGAGATTCGTCGCATCATTAGTTCAGTTTGTATTCATCAGTAGGTGGCACGGCCCCCTGAGATGTCGTGGCAGGAGCCCGTGCTGAAGGAGCACTCGGGACTGCAGAGAAAGTGCACCAGCGCGGCAACTTCTTCAGGCGTGCCCGTGCGCCCTACGGGTATCTTGGAAACCATGTAGTCAATGGTCTCTTGGTTGACCTGGTCGAGCATGGGCGTGTGGATCACCGCTGGTGCGATCGAGTGGATACGAATATTTGTGTCGGCAACTTCCTTGGCCAGGGACTTGGTCATGCCGATCACCCCAGCTTTGGATGCGGAGTAGGGACCGAGTTTGGGGTTGCCTTCCTTGCCAGCAATCGAAGCGATGTTGACTATACGGCCATACTCGGCGCCGCGCATGGGTTCGAGCGCTGCGCGATTGCAGAGCCAGACGCCGGTCAGGTTGACCTCAAGGACTCGTCGCCACTCTTCTGCACTGGTCTCCCAGGCGAAGGCATTGCGCCCGACAATTCCAGCAGAGCAGACCAAGAGGTCCAGGCGACCGTGCGATTCATGGGCTGCTTGCACCATCTCGGTGACCTGATCCTCATCTGTAACGTCGAGGACGCACCCACGCGCCTCCTTGCCCATTTCCTTGGTAGCCAGTTCCACCGCTTCGGCATCCTGGTCGGCGATGGTCACTGTGGCTCCCGCTTCAATCAGTCGTCGAGCAATAGCCAGTCCAATCCCGCGCGCTCCGCCGGTGACAATGCCGTGTTGGCCTGCAAGTTCGAAGTGGGTTTGTGTCATAGGATTGAGCTCTCTCTGGCCTTGTCGCAGGCCCAGCAATCTGTGCCTTACAATAAGCAGTTGGCTGGGCCCGGGGTGTATTCGACTCTCACGTAGCGGTCAATTACCTGATCAGCAAGTGGCTCTTGGCATGCCAAGGCTTGTCAGGGTTTCCTGGCCTATCTACCATGACTGGGAATGCAACCCGATCTGATTGACACAGCAGAGCAGAATGTGCGAGGCATATTGGCACTGGCTGTGGAACACGATCCAGTCAAGCCGGCAGTTATCGTCTACGATCGGCAATGTGATCTGACCATAGGTCTCGCAGATGCCTACCGGCGCTGCCTTCCCGATGCAGTGGTCCTCGACTACGACAGTATCGGAGCCAAGAGCATTCTGGACGCACTTGGGCACCTGACGGAAGGCGAACTGGTCGTGCTGATACAAACCTCGCGATTTCGAATGGAGACTTTTCGGCTGCGGATCGAACTGTTCAGGCGTTCGCTCAAGGTCATCGAACATCCTCATCTGGGGCGCATGACCGCGGTTGAAGCGGTGACCTATGTTGATTCTTTGGCCTATGACCGGGACTACTATCGTGGAGTGGGTCGGGCCCTTCAGCAGCGGATCGATCAGTCAAGAAGAGGTGTCCTTCAAGGGGATGGCGAGCAACTGGTTTTCAGCGCAGGGTTTGAAGATGCGATGCTCAATGTGGGGGACTACTCCCAGATGAAGAACGTGGGAGGGCAGTTTCCCATAGGAGAAGTGGCGACAGAGTCGAAGCGCCTTGAGGACTTGAACGGCCGTGTTCGCATTCACGCATTCGGCGACAGAGAATTTCATGTGAACCGGCCTGCTGAGCCAATCACCCTGGTAATTGAACAGGGTCGGGTGGTGAAGGTTATTGATTCGACTCCCGAATTTGAAAAGGTCTTGGCCGAGATCCGCGCTGATGAGGGGGAGGTCTTTGTGCGCGAATTCGGGCTTGGGCTAAATCGCGCCATGACCCGAGAGCGCACCGTTGCTGACATCGGGAGCTATGAGCGCATGTGCGGAGTCCACCTTTCTCTTGGTTCGAAGCACCACATCTTCAAGAAGCCAGGCATCAAGAAGAAATTGACCAAGCATCATGTGGATGTCTTTGCCGTCACCGATGATCTGCGCTTGGATGACGAGGTGGTTTACCAGGATGGCGCCTGGACGGTTGGTTTGAAGTGAGAGCGGTTTCCTAGCCTTCGGCTGCGTGCGCTCGCAGGTCATCCAGAGCGATTATTTCCAAAGCTCGCTCATGGGTTGCGCCCAAGATCACGGGAGGCGCGGCTCCGTGGACCAACGCTTCCTGCCAGCGCGCAGCGCATAGACACCACTGATCCCCAGGCTTGAGCCCTTGGAATCCATACTCGGGTAGTGACGTCGAGAGGTCGTTGCCCACTCGCGCCGAGAACTCGAGGAATTCGGCTGAGACGCGCACACAGACCGTATGGGAACCAACATCGTTCTCGTCCGTTCTACAGCAACCATCTCGAAAGAATCCGGTCATGGGATCCTTGGAGCAGGGTTCCAGGGTCTGGCCCAGCACGTTGCGCCGATCGGCGCTGACAGTTCGTTGGATCATGGGATTCAGGTGCCCGCAGGCAGAGGTCCATTCAGGCACTCATCAAACAGGGTGCGCGTATTCGTCACCAGGTTTTCTTGGGTGATGTCGCCAGTCTTGAGGCGCTCGAGCAGGTCACGCTGGGCGCGGTAGTCCTCGCTAGCGACACCGGCACGGCTTTGCAGCATGCGCCACGCGCGACGGCGTTCCACGCAGAAGAGCACCATCTGTCGGGAGCACAGGAGTTGCACCGTCTTATCGCCGCGATCAACCATTATCAGAGTGCTGAACTCTGGAACATAGGCGTGGTGCTCCTCATTCAAGACATTGCGCTGAATCACATCGTGTTGTGTGACGCGCAGCAAGAGTTCTTCAAGGGTCGCCGTACCGGTGGTGTCCTTGGCAGGTTTGAAGTGGCGGCGGAAGCGGGCTTCCGTGGCGGCCCAGTGGGCAATCGTGTAGGTGTACTTCTCGCCCCGCGCCTTGGACTTGACCTGGGCCCAGTCGTTCTTGATGTTGGGGTTGCCTTTCAATGAGAAAGCGTCCTGGCTCATCTCTCCCAATTGGGGGTTGAATGTAAACTCAGGCATGCAGCGCGAATCGCGCACCGAGCGCGCTTGTACCGATGACACATCGTCGGCCACCCCGTGTTCGGGCTGGCATGAAGTGAAGATCTGGTAGAATGCAGTGCCGCGATACACCAGGCCATCGATTAGAGAGCGGTAGAGGTTTGCCACATTGGCCAGGGAAACCTGGGCCACATATGGCGAGCCATGCCCGCCGGTGAAGATCTCAGCCACATTCTTCTTTTCTGTGTACTTGCCCTGGGACGCTGCCCCAAGGGAGTTCATGTCCCCGCCCCCAGGCATGGGCGTAGAGTCCGAGTTCTGGCCACCCGTGTTGGAGTACACCTGCGTGTCGAGCATCATGACCTTGATGTTCGGGCGATTCTGCAACACGACCTTGGAGACATTCTGGAAGCCATACTGCTCACCCATTTCCGTTGACGGGGTGATGGGATAGAACACTCCTCCCTCGGTCAACCGGGCTTCTGTGTGGTAAGCCACAAGCTGGTTTCCGTTGGTGGTGATGCGGATACCGGGATAGGGCGGCGTTGAGGTCATGATTTAGGAATTCGTTGATCTTGCATAGATGCGTCGCAGCAGTGTTGAGAGGCCGAATCGGCGCACCATTCTATACACCTCGCGAGGCGTGGGGTACCAGGATCGGGGTGTGACGGGGGCTCTGGGCCCTTCTAGTGAGCGCATGAAGACCTGGAACAGAGACTCGTGGGGACAGTCAGCCCTTGGACAGGCCCATGGCTGCCTTGTTGCGGCGGTGTTTGGCGTGATATTGGGCTGGTTCCTGGCTCCTGGGGAGCGGCACGGGGAGGCTTTGCCTCTGGGCCGTAGCATGCAGAGGGCGCAGGCAGAGGTTGATTCGAGAGTTGGCATCGAAGGACCAACGGCTTCAATTGCTGGGCTTGTACCTCAGGCCCGGCGGGCGGCGGCTGCTACTGACCTGCATGGGATTCAGGCCTTGCTTCACGCCGACCCCGAGGAGACAGGAGCCCGAGTGCGTTTGCTGCTGGCACGTGGGCAAAGAAAGGCAGCTGCGGAACTCCTTCGCATGAGTTCCAGAACGGAGCCCGAGAGTTGGGCCGAGGTGGCTCTGGCAATGGGGGAAGCGGGCCAAGGGGATATGGCATTGGAATTCTACATCGCTGCCTTTGAGAGGGACTATTGGCCGGATGAAGCGCTTCCTCTCCTTTGCTCCTTGAATCCAGCAGGCCTTCTGGAGTTTCTCGACGTGGAGATGGAGCGCATTGTGGATTCAGACTCCTGGTATGGGGAGCTGTTGACAGAGGCACGGGCACAAGCACTCTCTGCTCTCGATCGCAATGGGGAGGCGGCAGGGCTCTTGCCTCCAATTGAGGACTACCTTCAAGTTTCCAAGGGATGTACGGGGCCCCGCTTGTTGGGTGAAGACTGGGAGTGGAGAACATGGAGCGAGGTGGCTCCCAAGCGTGTCGAGGCGGTACTCCTTGCGGCCTTGAAGGAGAGAGCATATGTGGGCACGAGCCTTGTGCGGCTAGCCCGCATCTGGTCGGGAACTCCCAACCATGCTCGGCTACGCACTCTCGTAGAAGGGACGGTTCAAGGCATGACTGCCAAGCAGGCGGGAGAACTGCACCTTGCCATGGCGCCTTACATGGGTTGGGATCCTGTCTTGCAGGCTCTCGAGCAAGACCCAGGTGACGAGGAGCTTGCCTGGGCCGTGGGAGACCACCTGCGCTGGCAGGGTCAAGAGAGCGCAGCGATTGAGATCTGGGTAGATCTGATGGCCGCGCAAACGGACCTTTGGCTCGATTCAGAAGTGCTATCCCAGACCGTTCTTCGGGCCCCGAGGATTCTATTGCCCATTCTGGAAGAGCGTTTGGCTGGGATTGAGTTCGATCCAGAAGAGCCTTCCAGATTGAGTGATGCCCTAGGAGGTGTGGCGGCGATTCATTGGGCCCTGGGCAATCAGGACAGGACCGTCTCCTTGTTGGAGGAAGCGCGGCGGGCAAGTCCCGCTGAGCAGTACTGGTCAAGCCGATTGCGTCTGATCAGACTCGGCTGTGATCCGGATCTGTGATCTTGGTTTGTGCCCAGTCCATGGTGTAGCGCCCGTTGATTTCGCTCATGACATTCAACGCGACTTGTCCGCTGGTTGTTTGGTGCAGATAGCTGTCCACGCCAAAAGCCCCGTGGTAACCAGCTTCGGCGATGGCGCGACCTGCGTGTTCAAAGGCCTCCTGCAAACGGTCATCGACGGTGCGCGGGAGGACTTCGGGGCTCGCGGCTTGGGAGCGAACCCAAGCCCCGGCTGCGTCGGTTTCCTGCAGGCAGGGTGGCGCGAGGGTGACTTCTCCTCTGGCGCTGACCCAACCAGAGCGAGTGAACTCTTGCACCACCTCCACCCATGGTTCGATGGTCAAAGGCCCGCTGCGCAAGCTGGCCTCGATCCAAGACAAATCTGCGGTGCTGGGTTTGCCGGCGGCAACCTTGAGTCGGCCGCGTCCGGCTGCACCAAAGGAACGTCGCAGAAGCCAGTTCTTGGGGCCGGGCAGGGCGAGGGTTTGCAGGACCTCTTCTGCGTTGCGTGCAATGTACTTGTCGAAGCTGTCCCCGATCAGATTCCTGCGTACTTCCAATGCAAATGGGCGCGCGTTGATCTGTCGCAGGGTGGCTAGCGATGGGGTAGGTCCGGGAATCGCACCCACTGATTGCAGCATGTCCAGGGCGCTTGGTGTGGGGCACCAGGCACGACCCTCAAGACCTTCCAGATCGCGCTTGCGTGCATGCTGCTGTAGATTCTCGCGGGTCAGCAGGACATCTTCCGGGGTCAGCAAGGTCCCGATCAGTTGCCTTTGTTGTGCTGCCACGGTGCGCTGCAGTGCAACGGACGGTGTGAAGCTGCCTCTGGTTTCCAGCTCTGTCTCGGTATCGAGATTGAGTACCCAAACGCGGCGGGCAGAGTTCATCTCTTGGGTTGCTCCTTGCGAGCCAGGGTTGCCGAGGGTGAGCGCTCAAGCGCATCGATGAACCCCTGGTCCAGGCCCGCAGCCAGGCGTGCCTGGCGATTGATCGGCCTGCCACGAAAGAGTCCCGGGGTGACTTGTTCAGGCAGGGCCTTCTTCCAGGCTTCATAGGTCAAGGGGGCGCCTGTGAAGATCTCAAACCAGCGGCGGGAAAAGTTCACATGACCCTCTTCGTCCTTGCAGACGCGCTCCATGATCCTGGCGCCTTCTGTATCTCCGGCAGCGTGAAAGGCACATGAGAAGCGCGCGCTGTGGTCCAAATTGGCGCCTTCCAGTCCAAGCCCCTGCAGGGCGACGAAGGCCAGGGGTGAGGGACAATTGCTCATTCGCTGCCAGAACCAATCACGCACGGGGAAGTCACCGACCTTGTGGCCGAGACTCTTGAGGTGTTGTTGGTAGAGCGCAAGATGTTGCAGTTCCTCTTGTGCCAGGCGCAGTAGCCCCGTGCGGAATTCTCGCGGCGTATCGGGGAAGGCAAGCACCGCCCAGGCGAAGAGTTCCGCCGCCTGCAGTTCGTGGTGCAGAAAGGTGTGCATCAATTGTGCTCGGGGTCCGGCCTGGGCCAGGGCTCCCATAAGGGGCGTTTTCCTGCTGCGGGTTTCTACCCGCAGGCAGGCAGGCCGCCCCGGGGCGCTGATGCGGCGTGCAGGGGCTGAGGTCTCCCAGGCGGTATCCTTGGTCGGATCCGGCGGGGCCCCGGGCTGGGTCTTGGCCTGCCAGGAATCGCCCTGGATCAGGCGCCAGCACCAGTACTCAACAGTGCTCTCCTTGGGCACTCTTGCGTCTCTGGCGGGGGGGCTGGGCTGGGGAGAATTCATGGATTGGGGCCCAGGATTGTAGGCCTTGGGGGCCTGTGCACGGCGTCCTGCGGTGGGCTGCCGCAGCCAGGCTGTATCTCTTCCCCAGGTTCGGGACTCAGGGCTCATGGAAAGTGCATCCCGTGCCGAAGAATCCTACTCTCACCTATCCCTGTCATGGTTCTTTCCGTAGCAGGCATTCGAACACCCCCCAGTCAGCCAGGCATTCCCATGAGCTTTGACCAGCAGCTAGAGAAAACCAAGACCCAAGATGGATTCATTGCGGCCCTCGACCAGAGTGGTGGCAGTACCCCCAAGGCGTTGCTTGCCTACGGTGTTGAGGAGTCCGAATACTCCGGCGACGACGAGATGTTTGCCAAGGTTCACGAGATGCGCACACGCATAATCACCAGTCCATCCTTCAACGGTGATCGCATCCTGGGCGCGATTCTGTTCGAGAACACCATGGACCGCACCATCGAGGGCAAGGGCTCGGCTCTGTTCCTTTGGGAGAACAAGCAGATCGTGCCCTTTCTCAAAGTCGACAAGGGTTTGGCTGATGAGGCCGACGGCGTGCAACTGATGAAGCCCATTCCTGGCCTCGATGATCTCTTGGCACGTGCCAAGGGCAACAGTGTCTTTGGAACCAAGATGCGCTCGGTGATCAAGAATGACGATGCTGCAGGTATTGCAGCGATTGTCACCCAGCAGTTTGATATCGGCAAGCAGATCATCGCCGCTGGCCTGGTTCCGATTCTTGAACCCGAAGTTGACATCAACTCTCCCACCAAGGCAGCGGCAGAAGCCACTCTGCGCAATGAGCTGATGGCGCATATCAATCAGCTTGAGCCGGGGCAGAACATCATGCTCAAGCTCACTTTGCCTGAGGAAGAGAACTTCTATGCGGACTGTATCGCTCACAGTAATGTCGTGCGCGTGGTAGCCCTTTCTGGTGGCTATTCCCGCGAGGAAGCCAACCGCCGACTGGCGCTGAACAACAGCATGGTTGCGAGCTTCAGCCGGGCTCTCTCTGAAGGGCTTTCCGCCAAGCAATCTGATGATGAGTTCAACGGGATGCTCGATAGCTCGATTCAGAGCATCTTTGACGCTTCCTGCACCTAGGAGGTTCCGGAACCTGGTAGGGGGCAGCCTCCGAGGCTGTCACTCAGGCAACTGGTCGGCGCGTGTTCTCGGACCGGACCAGCGCAAAATGGCACTGGGGCCGGTGTTCCAGAAGTCTCAAGACCTCTGTCTTGACTAGATCCGGATCAATAGGAAGTAGGGACAAGGGACCGCGGGTTACTCGCAGGTGGCATGAGTCCAGCGGTTCAGAGTGTTTCGCTGCGACCAACTTGAGTCGTTCCCACAAGGCCAGACGGCGCATGCGTAGATAGAGAGGGGGCATGGGGGGATGAGAGGTTCGAATGGAGAGGAGAGGAACTGGATCAGTGATCGAGAGAAGTAGATTCAATTCCCAATATGACCATACCGTTAGGAAGCTATCTTGCGGAGCCCAATAGTCCTAGGTTGAGATCAGCTGCACTTCCAGCAGCCTGAGGGTGGGTGAGTCCTCAGTTTGGGAATGACAAATGGCTCAAGATTCAAGTTGAGACACGCAAAGGCGGCTTGCTCTGGTTACTGAGTTCGTCCACCACAGAGTGGCCTACTGAATGAGCCGACAATGTTCCAATCAGTTGCTCGACCCCTTTCAGAAGGCGCAGCAGAGCTAGCGTCTTCCACCAAGGGCCATCAGTTCACCGATGACCCACTGCAGGTGGTCGCCACCCAGTCCATGTCCCGCCTTGGGATAGATGCGAAACTTCTTGGGGCCGCGCACTCGGTTGAAGACGGCAAAACTGATGGTTGGTGGGCAGATTGCATCCTGCAGGCCAACTCCCATATAGGTTGGGCAACGAATGCGATCGGCCAAATTGACCGTATCGAAGTAGCTCAAGGTATTGAGCATGCCCTCGAAAGTGCGGTCCTCCTTGGCTGCTATCCATTCCTCCATGTCGTCCTCATCTTCACGAGAGAGGGTGAAATAGGTCTCCCAACTGCCGAGCCAGGGAATATCAGCCACGCAGTAGTCAATGCGTTGGTCGAGTGCAGCTGTCGCAAAACTCAATCCGCCCCCTTGACTTCCACCCCAGATGCCAAGCTGGTTCTGGTCGACATCCGGTCGTGAGCAAAGGTAGTCCACCGCCCTCACGCAATCCATATAGGCCCCCTGATAGAAGTACCCCTGCTTGTCGTCCAGGCCGCGCAGCCAGTAGTCAACCGGTCGGCCGGGCACATCATCCGTGCTGTTGCCGTGTGCCCTGATATTGAAGGAGAAGATGATCGTGTCGCCGCTTGTGCCAATGGGCGTCATATTCTGAGTGTATCCAGGCACTCGAAGGAGGGCTCCGAATGAACCCGGGCGCTTCGGAACTTCGAGCCAGCCGCGGACCAGTACTCCCCCCAAGCTGCGCATGCTGACCTCGTACAGTTTGCAGGGCGCATCGGCACGGTTTTCACGGTATTCGATGTGAAACTCTGGATCGACTTTCTTGAGTTCGGCGAGGGTCCTTTTCCAGAACTTCTTGAAGTCTTTCGGGCGAGTCAGTTTGGTTTCTATCTTGTCCGCACCGGCACCGACACGCGTGGAGCGTTCGACCTCTTGGCCTGTGCCATCCTCAACCACTCGGCAACCAACCTGGGCGAATCCAGGCTTCTTGAAGCGCAGCTCAAAGGTGAAGGTTTCGACACCGTGGGGCTCCAGATTGATGCGTACCTGTGCAGGGGGCGCGGGCAGGTCTGCCACAGTCTTGATGGACCAGTCCAGGGTCGCAGACAGTGCCTTCTTGGAGCGGTTCTCAACTTCCGCTTCGAAGACCACACTCTTGCCCACATCTACCATTCCGTCTTCTTCGCTTGTGGTCAGTTCCAGGCGAGGCCGTATGGCCGGCCCTGTGTCAAGGTCAGGTGCGGTCGGGAGTGCGAGGGATAGTGCTAGTAGGCCAAGCAGAGCTGGGGTTCTCATGGACGCAGTCTACTGGCCAGGAGCCGGTCGGATGTTTTCGAGCCATAAATCAGCCGACAGATGCGGAATGGCCCTCTCCTGGAAAAAAGGAGGGGCCCTCCGGAAGATTTTGGGCATAGGCAGATGCTCTCCTCAGCGAGCCCGATACGGCCCGAGCACCTTGAAAATCAACGGTGCCGTGCTAAATGGAGATTTTGGGGTGTCTATTTTTGCAACTTTCGATTCCAATGGAGCGTTGGGATTGATGTTTCGATTTCAAAGAAACAAAACAATTGTCCTCTGCCAGATCAAAGTCTCAGTTGAGGCTGAGATCCGAAATTGCGGAGCCCATGCTTGCGACCTTATAAGGGAGAATTCAGATGCAACTACGATTCCAGATCCTTC
>JABABA010000036.1 GCA_014238415.1 Planctomycetota bacterium
TCAGCACGCGCCGGACCTTGGGGTCTACTCATTGGGTGAGGGCCGGGATCTGGCCACCGATGGCAGCCGCGAGGTCCTGGTTGGCGAGGGCGTCGCCGAGCGTTTTGAACTCGCTCTGGGCGACGAGATCTGGTTGGCCCGGCCCCGGCGTCCCAGCAAGTATGTCTGTGAAGATGGCAAGTTGGTCAAGAAACGCACCCATGCGGATGTGCCGGTGCAGTGGGACTACAAGGTGGTGGGCATCCTGGCCCGCGAGCAGATCGGGCGGCGCTCCGGAGGCATGGTGGTCCTGGTGGACTACCAAAACGGCCGCGAGATCTATGCTGGTGTGCACGTGCAACCCCTGATCTGGGCCAACCGGGATCAAACCGTCGACACCGAACGACTCAAGGCCAACATTGCTTCGTCCTATGCATTTGTGGTCAGCAAGGCGGCGATCCTGGGTCAGGCGGCGGACGAGCGCGCTTTTCGCACCGGCGTAAGCATGGCGGGCCTGTTGGCTTTGGTGTTGGGCATGTATGTGATCTTCCACACCCTGTCTCTGTCCCTGACTGAACGCATGAAAGAGGTAGGAACCCTACATGCTTTGGGTGCAACCCGTGGGCAGATCGGGCGCGTGTTCTTGCTGGAGGCGGTGCTGCTCGCGGGGGCAGGAGCCGGGCTGGGGATGCTCGGGGGGATTGGCCTTGCCAAGGGGCTCTTGAGTTTGGGCATTACCACTCTTGGAACCGGCAAGCATATAAATGTGTTCGAGATTCCCTGGGAGAGGGTCCTGCCTCTGGCCGGCATCGGAGTCCTGATTGCGCTGGTGGGTTCGATATATCCGCTTCTTGCTCTACGCGGTGCGAATACCATGGCGGCGTTGCGAGGGGACCAGTTGTCCCTCAAGAATCGCTCGACCGTTGGGTTCCATCTGCTCTACGCCCTCCTGCTGGCTCTGGTTCTGCCCAGCCTCTACTTCGTGGTGGTGCCGGTTGTGGGGGAATTGACCGCCGAGCTGCTCTTCACCCTGTTGGGGGCGGTGGGGACCCTCTCGTTGATCGTGATCCTGTCCCTGGTCGTGCCAAAGCTGCTGGCAGGGGTCTGCGCGGCGATTACCAGGCCTTTTACCCACCTCTGGCCCCTGGCCGGGCGTTTGACCGCCAAGGCCATGCGTGCGGCCCCAGCGCGGATTGGGGTCTCTATCTCTGCCCTGGCCTTGGTCACTGCGGGTCTGGTGGGTCTCAAGGGCATGACCGCCAGTCTTGAGGGCGAGGTGGATCAGTGGGCTTCGGAGGCTGTGCTGGAAAAAATCTGGGTCAGCGGTATGCCGCCTACGGTGTTTGCTGATTTTGCGCAGCACTTGCATCAGTACCCCGGAGTGATCGGACTTGAGAAGGGAGGCACGGGGGTTCACACGCCGTTCCTTGTGCAGGGCGTTGCTGTGGCAGAACTGGCAGGTTATGGACCTTGTTCTGATGACCCGTCACTGTTGAAGAAACTCGACCAAGAAAAGGGCATGGTGGTTTCGCGGCGCCTAGCGATGGACCTTGCCTATGAGCTGGGGACCATTGTGCCCCTTGAACGCGCGGACGGGCAGATTGAAGAATTCACCATTGTCGCCATCAGCGATGCCTATGGACACTACCCCTTCCCTGATGAGCGCATGTACGGGCTGATCGCTGATCATTACCTTGAGCGCTACTACTGCCATTCGACCGATACGGTGGAGCAGGTGGCGGTGCGCTTGGAAGCAGGTGTTGATCCTGGGATTCTGGAAGCCGCGGTGTTCGACTTTCATGGTGGACCCCAGGACATCGAATTCAGGTCCGGCGAGCAGGTTCTTCAAAGTCACCAAGAGGATATTGGGCGGGATTTTGTGCTCTTTGATGTGTTGCTGGCCTTGACCGCCTGTCTTGCTGGACTTGGGGTCTTGAATGGTCAACTGCTGGCAGCCCTGGAGATGTCCAGGGAACTGGGAGTGCTCAAGGCTCTAGGCACCAGCAGCGGGCAGCTAGCGGGGATGGTGTTGCTTGAGGCCCTGATTGTGGGTCTGGTGGGCGGCGTGCTGGGGGTGGCCCTGGGCTGGGGCATGACGCCTGTGGTGGTGGAATCCCTGCAGAGGTTGGTAGGTTTGGATCTGCCCCATGTGGGCCCCGGGGTCTGGGTCTGGCTGGGGCTTTGTGGTTGCGTGTGCGTGGCCCTTGTTTCCGCTCTCTATCCGGTTTGGCGCACCTTGCGCGTGGATGCGGTGCGGGCCGTGCGTACCGGCTGAGGCTGTATGCGACGCTCTGTCCCTACGGCTTGAATTCCCAGGCTTGGGGGAAGAACAAGCCCTCCGAAGCGGTATTGTGAACCACCACTGTTGAAGAACACCGTCGGATTTTCAGCAGGTCCATTCCAGCAGACTCTTTCCAGCATGTCCCTTGCCCTAGTTACCGGCGGCGCCGGCTTTATTGGCTCACATCTTGTGGAGCACCTGGTTTCAAAGGGCCATACCGTGCGTGTGATAGATGATTTTTCTTCGGGCAAGCGTGAAAACCTGGAGGACCTTGATTGTGGCGACCTTGGCTCAGGCAAGCAGGTCGAGATCATTGAGTCCTGCATCACCGATCCCAAGCAAGTGCCCATTTCCATGCAGGGGGTTGATTGGGTCGTGCACCTTGCTGCCCAAGTTTCTGTGCCGCGTAGCATCGAAGATCCGCGCTTGAGCTATCGCGTCAATGTGGATGGCACCCAGAACATTCTGGATAGCGCGCGCCTTGCTGGTACAAAGCGGGTCGTCTTCGCCGCTTCCTCGGCGGCCTATGGGGATCACACAGAGCTGCCCTTGAGGGAAGACCTCATGCCCAGGCCCCTCTCTCCCTATGCCTCCGGAAAACTCGCTGGTGAACACCTGATGCGCGTTTGGGCCGAATGCTATGGGATGCACACAACCAGTCTGCGCTTCTTCAATGTCTTTGGTCCTCGTCAAGCGGATGACTCGCCCTATACCGGGGTGATCGCGATTTTTGCCAAGGCTCTGATCGAGGGCCGTCAGCCGACGATCTTTGGGGACGGGTCCCAGACGCGGGATTTCACTTTTGTTTCCAACGTGATCGATGCGATCTGCGCGGCCCTGGAGGGAGATTCTCCCGCGGGCTCGGTGATCAACGTGGGGGGCGGTGACCGCATCAGCTTGATTGAACTCTACCGGGCCATTGGAGAGTTGCTGGGTTGCGCAATCGACCCCGCTTTCGGGCCTGCCAGGGCTGGTGACGTGCTCCACAGCCAGGCGGACCCGACTCGGGCCCATCAACTCTTGGGCTGGACCTCGCGGATTCCCTGGGCTCAGGGCCTCGAAACTACTCTTGATTGGTACCGTCAGCACCTTGGTGCGAGTCACTCCTGACACCTGTCTCGTGTTCTGGGTTGCCCCCCGGGCAGGGGGGTGTTTACCCTGTTGCGCATGCTGCTTCAGCGGGGCCTGCTTCGAACCCCGATCTGTCTGTTTGATGATGAAACCATGGGCTACCAAGAGGATCTAAAGAGTCTGTTTGGGTTACATGCAGTAACCTACAAGTATGGCCTCGACAAGGACACATTGTTCGACGAAGCCATTGCCAATGATCGTGGCCGCGTAACCCCTGATGGTCCCGATGATCAGCAGAAGGCATTCTCTACCAAGCTCGGCAAGGATGGGCCGTTAGTTTTCTATACCGACCCCTCATGCACGGGGCGTCCGGTCAAGGACACTTTTTCCGTGGCACACCCTGAGCTGGAGGAGCGTATCTGGTGGAAGAATGACTTCCAAAAGTTCGACCCCACAAAGTTCGAGGCTCTGGTAGCGCGCGTTGGTGAGCATCTCAATCGGAATAACGCAGTCTTGCATGTGCAAGATCTGTACTGCGGTTCCGATCCAGAGTACGCCGTGCCCTACCGATGGGTCGGTGAATACGCCAGCCACGCCATGTTTGTGCACAACATGTTCCCCAAAGGGATTGACGGCGTGGCTGATGAGGATGGCAAGCGCTGGACTCTTCTGAATGTACCCAGTTTTCACGCTGACCCCGAGCGCGACGGCACTCTCAGTGCGCGGGGTGCGATCATGGATATCAAGAACCAGATCTGCCTGGTCTTTGGTCGAGCGGATTATTGCGGGGTCAACAAGAAGGCCATGTTCACTGTGATGAATTGGCTCTTGCCTGAACAGGGGCACATGTCCATGCACTGTTCCGCCAATGTGGGCCCGCGTGGCGATGCGGCGATTCTCTTTGGCTTGTCAGGCACCGGCAAGACCACCCTTTCGGCCGACCCCGATCGTGAGCTGATCGGGGATGATGAGACAGCCTGGACGGATAGCGGCATTTCGAATCTCGAAGATGGCTGTTACGCCAAACTGGTCGATCTGAACAAGGAAGCTGAGCCTGTGATTGCTGCTGCCCTATCCATGGGCGGTACGGTGGTCGAAAATGTGCCCTGCCTGCCTGGTAAATCCATGCAGGACACTGATCCTCAGGATCTGGATCTGAGCGACGACTCGATAACCGAGAACACACGATTCAGCTACCCCCTCTCTTGTAACCCGAACGTTGCTGAAGGAGCCAGGGGCTCCCATCCCGAGACCATCGTGTTGCTCACCGCTGACGCTTTTGGTGTATTGCCACCAGTGTCAGTTCTGGACCCTAAGGAGGTCATGTACCACTTCATCATGGGCTTTACGGCAAAGCTGGCGGGTACCGAGGTGGGTGTTACTGAGCCCAAGGCGGCTTTCTCTTCTTGCTTTGGCGCGCCGTTCATGCCCCATCAGCCCAGCGTGTATGCGCGTAAGCTGGCGGAGAAAATGGACAAGCACCATGCCCGTTGCATTCTGCTCAACACCGGTTGGGGCGGAGGAGCCTATGGAGTGGGTAAGAGGATCTCCATCAAAGATACTCGCGCCCTGTTGAATGCCGCCCTGCGTGGGGACTTGCATCAGGAAGGCGCTGAGTATGATCTGCATCCGGTGTTCAACCTCAAGATGCCCAAGTCTTGCCCAGAGGTAGACAGCTCGATCCTGAATCCCAGGAACTCATGGGCAGACAAGGACGCTTATGACACGGCGGCTGACAAATTGCGCGACTTGTTCCGTACCACCTTTGAGTCCAAGGGCTTCGCGGCCCTGGGCATCGAGGCGGTGATGTAGTCTTGAGCCTCCCGATGAGTCCATGAGCGATATAGCCAATGAGCATTACATGAGGGGCATGACCCTCTTTGGTCAGGGGGATCACCCTGCGGCCGAGGAAGCCTATCGACAAGCCCTTGAGGTTCAGCCCAAGTGGACCGAGGCCATGCACGGTCTGGCCATGACCTTGATGCATCAAGGTCGGCTCGAAGATGCAATCACGGTGGGCAAGGAGATTACCGAGATAGATGGAGAAGACCCCTTCGCCCATACCAGCCTCTCGATTTTCTATCAGCGTCAGTCCGCGATCGCCGAAGAAAAGGGCGACAAGCAGGCTGCCTTGGACTTGATCGCTGAAGCGGAAAAGTCTGGGGCGCAGGCTCGCCTGCTCTCCTGGAAACAGGAGTTGCGCACCAACCCGGATGCGCCAAAGCCGGATCTGCCAGATGGCATGGATGTGATCCAGTAGACGTAGCAGCGTCAGCCGCTACTCTTCTTCAGATTCCTCGTCAATTCCGAGGGTTTTGCGGCCTTCCTCAGAGATCAGGTGCGGACCCCAGACCGGCTCCCACACGATTTCGACCTCGGTTCCTGTGACCTTGGCCATGCCGTTCACCCGGCGCTTCATGACCTCCGGGATAGTGCGCGCCTCGGGGCAGGACTGAGAAGTCAGAGTCATGGTGATCAGCACGTCCTGGGTATCTGACACCTTGACATCGTAAATCAGGCCAAGGTCGACAATGTTGACCGGGATCTCAGGGTCGAAGACCTGACGGAGTTCGGTGTAGACTTCTTCGGGTGTGGGCATGGTTGTTCCTCTGTGCTTGATTGAAGCCTCTGGATCTTATCCTCTAGGGGGAGTCCTGCAGGCGAGTCTCCCGGACAGTATCATGGGACATCTGTGATTGCTTACGAAGGAACCCTCTTCAGGCCCCCGTCTGAGGCCAACAGTCTGATTTTGCAGGCCACCATCGGCTGCTCCTACAACCAGTGCACTTTCTGCGCAATGTATCGGGAGAAGCGGTTTCGGGTGCGTCCCATGGACGAACTGCTGGCGGAGATCGAGTGGGCGCGTGAGTCCCTGGGACCCGTGCACAAGGTGTTTCTGGCAGACGGAGATGCTCTGGTGGCCAAGGCACGTTTTCTCGCCGAACTCTGTGATGCCCTGCGTGAGGCCTTTCCGGATCTGCGACGGATCTCCTGTTACGCCTCTCCCCAATCAATGGCAATTCGTAGCGTGGAAGAGATGACAATGTTGCGGGAAAAGGGCCTGACCCAGTACTACCTGGGTATCGAGTCGGGTCACGACCAGGTGCTCAGTGATCTTGCAAAAGGGGTGGATGCAGAAGAGATGATTCGCGTGGCCAATAAGGCCCACGAAGCGGGCGTTGTGCTGTCAACCATGATCCTCCTGGGTGCAGGCGGGCGTCAGCTCTCTCAGGACCATGCACGGGAATCCGCGCGGGTGGTCAACGCCATCCAGCCGCGTTTCCTCTCGACTTTGGTGATGACCCCGGTGGAGGGTACGCCCCTTGGTGATCAGGACGCCCGAGGCGAGGTGGATGAACTCAATCCGGTGGAGCTTGCCGCCGAGTTGCGCGAGTTGATTATAGGCCTGGAATGTGAGGCGACGATCTTTCGCTCGAACCATGCCAGCAACACCTTGACCCTGGCTGGAGTGCTTCCAAAGGACAAACAGGCCCTCTTAGGGATTCTCGATGAGACCCTGGCTCATCCCAGCAGCGCCCGTTTTGTGCCTCGCTGGCGGCGCGGTCTGTGAGCCCACGCGGCAGTTCATGCAAAACCCTTGCGTGATAGACCTCCTCAGGGACTGTGGAAACCTAGGCTTGAGGGCACAATGGGCGCTCCCCGAGAGCCTCTTTCCTCAGCATGACTTACTCTTCTCCCCGGCGGTCTCTTCTTGACTGCACGCTTCCTTGGGCTGCCCTGGGCGCCCTGTTTCTGACAGGCTCCACCGCTGCCCAGTCCCCGGCCCGCAATCCGACGCCTCTTGCCATCAAAGATGTCACGGTGGAAGGTCGCCAAGGGAACTTCACACTGTTGTTGCGCGGTGGGCAGATCGTGAAAATTCAGGCCGCAAGTGAGGACTTGCCCGCTGGCTACATTTTGTTGGAGGGCGAGGGCCTGCACGCGGCTGCGGCTTTCATTGACGCCAGCGCGTACGCGGGACTGGCTGCCCACTCGATCATCACCGATCAGGATCAACCCCTGGACACGGGCGCTGGCGTGCGCATTGAAATGCGACGTGCAAACCGTAAGGGAATCGACCCCGCCTGGCTGGCGGCTTCTGCCGTGAGCCTCGATGAAGACAAGGCCAGGCTCTGGTCTCAATCAGGTTTCAGTTCTCTTGTGGCCTCGCCTGCGGGTGAATTGTTGGCGGGCCAGAGTTGTCTATTGCTGGCGCGTGGGGTCGCGGCTCGGGATCAGGTCTTGACTACACCGGTTTTTCAGCATGCTGCCTTCCGTGCCAGCGGAAGCGGTTATCCCTCGACATTGATGGGCTATCACGCCCAGTTGCGTCAGTTCTTCTATGACGCTGAGCGCCATCGTGACTTGTTGCAAGCTCATGGATTGAACGACTCGGGCCCCCGACCACCCCATGATCTGAATCTAGAGGCTGCCTGGCCTCTGCTTGACGGACGGCAGACCATGGCTTGTGCGGCGGAGAGTGCGCGGGATGTGCACCGTTGGCTGAAACTGGCGGATGAGTTTGGCCTGAAGATCGTGATCGTGGGTGGACGGGAGGCCTGGAAGATGGCCGAGCAGCTCAAGGCCAGCGGGACGGCGGTGATCTTGACCCTCGATTGGCCGGAAGAGGTGGATGATCCCCGCGAGGAGAAGGATGAGGCTGAAGGACCCAAGAAGGAGGAGCCCCAGGAGTCCGAACCCGAGACACCCTCGCCGAACTGGGAATACGAGGAGCCCATCGGTTATCAGCTTGACAAGCGCCTGCGCTGGGAAGAGATGCGCGACAGCGCTATTCGCCTGAGTGAAGCGGGAGTTGCGATTGCTTTTGGCAGTGGAGTTGACGGCGCCAAGCAACTGCTCAAGCGTGTGACCGAATTGGTAGAGAACGGTCTCTCCCGAGATGTGGCTCTGGCCAGTCTCGGACCGACCGCCGCAGCCTTGGTGGGAGGCGAGCAGCATCTCGGCAGACTGGCCGCGGGTTCCCCAGCAAATCTCTGCCTCTGGAGTGCAGCACCCCTGACCGAAGACGCCGCAGTGCGCTACGCAATTATCGATGGACATCTATTGGAGTTCGATATCAAAGTCTCCAGTGGGGAGCCACCTGCCAAGGGCGTAGACCTGACCGGTCGCTGGGCCATAACCGATGCCGATGATGAGGAAGATGACCCCATGGAGCTGAATCTGCTCATGGACGAAAACGGTTCAGTCAAGGGCAGTGCCGATGCCATCAATCCCATGGATGGCGGTGAGTTGAAAGGCACGGTGACAGGCTCGGTTCATGGTGATCAAGTTGAGATCGAAGTTGAGTTTCAAGTGGGGCCACTCACTGTGATTGTGCAGATGAAAGGTGAATGGGACGACGGGACCTTCGCTGGTAGCTCTACATTGGACCTGGGTGGGCAGCAACAAGAGAGTTCTTTTCAAGCCGCCCGCATTCCTGATCGGAGGATTCGCTGATGTTCACCTGCTTACTACTTTCTCTTGCCCCTCTGACTTGCGCTCTGCCACAGGCTGAGCATCCCTTCGAAACCGACGAGCAGCGCAAGCCCAGCTTTGAGGCGGGCTCGGTCTGCATGATTCAAGGTGCGACGATTCACACCGCCACCGGCCCAGCCTTCGTGGGTGATGTACTTGTGCGTGACGGCGTGATTGCTGAAGTGGACTCTTTCATCTCTGCTCCAGAGGGAGCTACGGTGATCAACGCCAAGGGCATGCACCTCGCGCCGGGCGTTGTGGACTGTCACTCCCACATGGCCATTGAGCGTGGTATCAACGAGGGCACTCTCTCGATCACTGCCGAGGTCACTATCCGCGATTCGGTGGACTGTGACGACATCACCATCTATCGGGCCCTCGCAGGAGGTGTGACTACTGCGCGCCTGCTGCATGGGTCCGCCAACGCTATCGGTGGGCGCGATGCGGTGATCAAGTTGCGCTGGCACGCCAACAACGCCGATGAGTTGCTGTTCAAGGGCGCGCGTCAGGGCATCAAGTTCGCCCTGGGGGAAAATCCCAAGCGCTCCAATTGGGGTGGAGGCGGACGCTTTCCCGCCACGCGCCTGGGCGTGGAATCAATCTACTACCGAGCATTTTCCCGGGCCAAGCTCTATGCCCAGGAGTGGGCTGACCATGAAGCGGCATTGGCTGCGGGCAGGGAATCCCTTGCGCCTCGTCGTGACCTGCGCCTGGAAACCCTGGCGGGCATTCTCGCCGGGGATGTGGATGTGCACAGCCACTGCTACCGAGCGGATGAGATCTTGATGTTGGTGCGCGCCTGCGAAGCCTATGGCATCACAATCAAGACTCTGCAGCACGTGTTGGAAGGCTACAAGGTGGCGGTAGAGTTGGCCCAGGCCAACGTGGGCGCCAGCGCCTTTTCGGATTGGTGGTCCTATAAGATCGAAGCCTATGACGCGATTCCACAGGCTGCATCGATCATGCACGACGCTGGGGTATTGACTTCGATCAATTCTGACTCGGGAGAGATGGTTCGTCGCTTGTATGCTGAGGCCGCTAAGAGCGTGCGCTATGGAAACATGGATCGAGTCAGTGCTCTGCAGCTGGTGACACTGAGTCCGGCCCGCCAGTTGGGCCTTGGGGACCGCATCGGGTCAATCGAAGTTGGCAAGGACGCGGACCTGACTTTGCTGAACGGGGACCCACTTTCCAGTTTGAGTCGTGTGCAGTGGACCATGGTGGACGGGGTTGTGGAGTTCACGCGCCTGGATGGTTTTGGACTCGATGCGAATCCTCTCAAAGTCAGTGCCAATGTGGCAGCCTATCCCGAGGGCTCGGACGAAGAGGTCTTTGCCAGGGTTGCTCATGCTACTAACGGAGATGCGCGGCCCCAGGCTTTGGTGGGCGGTACTGTGCATCCGATTTCTGCTCCCGCTATCGAGGGCGCCACGCTCTTGATGCAGAACGGAATCATTCTGGGGGTGGGCACGGATCTGGAATTGCCAGAGGGCACCGAAGTGATCGACATGAGCGGAAAGCACCTCTGGCCAGGAATGATCTCCATGGGCAGCTTGTTGGGATTGCACGAGATCGGCGCGGTGCAGGCCACCAACGATGCCGCAGAGATTGGAGGCAACCAGCCCGACCTGCGCGTGGCTGCATCCCTCAATGCGGATTCCGCTCACTTGGGTATCAGCCGCTGGAATGGCATCACCCGTGCCCAGCCTACGCCCTCGGGCAGTGGTCCCGTCAATGGTCAAAGTGCCGTGATCGACCTGGATGGTGACACATGGGAGGAGCTTCTGACCTTGGATCGTGACATGTTGCACCTGCGTTTCCCGCGCCGCAGCAGCGGGCGCCGTGGCTCGCACGAAGGTCACGAAGGGCACGATCATAGCGCCTCCGGCGCTTTCACCCAGGACGATGGTCATGTGCATACGGATCTCTGCGAGCACATGCGCGGGGGTCATGACTGCCACACCTCTGGTCGCCTGATTCTGGCTCCGCCCGTGGAGAAGTCCAAGGCCAAGGGCTACGACGAAAGCACGCAAATCAATGACCTCAAGGAATTGATTGAAGATGCTCGCGAGTACGGCCGACTGGCAGATCTTGCCAGCAGCAGCGGAACTCCAGCCCCCGAGATTGATCCGCGTCTGGCCGCCATGGTGCCATTTGCTCGTGGCGAAAAAACGATCGCTTTGCATGCGGAAGATGCCCAGACGATTCTTGATGCATTGCACTTTGCTGCTGACATGGACCTGAAGGTTGTGCTCTATGGAGTGCGCGAGGGATGGAAAGTCGCGGATCGCATTGCCACCAGTGGGACCTCGGTCGTGATTGGCGGAGTCTGGAACATTCCTCGCGCTATCCGCGATCCCTATGACGCCGTGTTTGCCAATGCTGCGGTCATGACCCGTGCGGGTATCACCGTGGCGATCTGCACGGCGGATTCCGACAACGAACGGAACCTGCCTTTCCATGCGGCCACCGCAGCATCATTTGGTTTGCCATCAATCGAAGCCGTGCGAGCCGTGACTCTCTATCCGGCGCGCATGCTGGGGCTCGATGCCCAGCTTGGCTCTTTGGATACTGGTAAGCGAGCTGATGTGATTGTGACCGAGGGACATCTACTGGAGATCACATCACGGGTGACGGACCTCTACATTGATGGTAGGCGTGTGGATCACGACGACAATCGGCATACCCGTCTGGGGCACCGTTACAGGGCGCGAATGGAGCGTTTGCGAGATTAGCCTGGGGGCCAGGAGAGACTGGTAGCCCTCAGATCGCGAACAGCAGGACAAGTGCCAGGCCCAGCCAAAGTAATCGACCCAGGGCTCGGTCGTACCGCGCACCCGGTCGGTGGTACCAATTGGGCGGCAAGATTGCAGGAATCTGTTCTTCTCTCATGCTCTTGGGGCTCTCCTCTCACCACCTTCATAGGGAATGAACGACCGGTTTTTCTAGTATTTGTCTGCAAATAGCGCGCACATCTGGTTTCGTATCATTAAAGGCCGAAATAGCAATTTTCATGGATACAAAACAAATAGAGGTTTCCTGTCCCTGTTGCGAGACACAGCTCCTGGTGGACGTGCGAACTCAGAAGGTTCTGCGCCACGCTTCCCCGGACAAACTCGACGAAACCGGTAAGCCCATTCTCGACGAGGGGCGCTGGGATTCGGCTGTGGGGCGGGTTTCAGACCGCAAGGGCCGCAGTGGAGACAGTTTCGACGAGGCCCTGGGTCGCGAGCAGAGCCGTGAGAAGGACCTGGACGACCTGTTCAGCAAGGCCAAGGACAAGATTCAGCGCCGAAAGGACTCTGACCCATTCTAGGCCCGCCCTATTCGGGCAGCCAACTCAGGTCGGCTTCGGGCGATTTCCCGAGAATGGGAAATAGGTCGAAGATCGCTGCGATCCAACGGTCCCCTTTTCCTGCCCTTTCTGGGTTTGTGAATTCCCAGACCCTGTTCCCGTCGGGACCCAATTCAAAGGCCAGGCCGCGGTTGCTCTCCACGATCAGTGTGTTCCCATTGCTGAGCCGATGGGCGGCTCCGCAGAAACGGCTGAAGAACTGATCCGGGGGCTGCCCTTTGTGATTCCAGATTTGTTTGAACTCGGGCAGCTTGAACTCACGCACCACAGAGGCTCCTTGGTTGCCGTGGTTGTCGAACAGCAACATGGTTCCCGCTTCAGTGGTTTCCGGTTCGTGTGGTGCCACACCAGCTTTGGCCTTGTGCCAGACCACGCGCTCGGCTTCCAAATCCACCACTGCCAGAGCGTCGAGTTCCCGCATGCATATCAGGGCGTGGCCCGGTTTCCAGTTGGGGTGCAGTGCGGCCTTTTCGGAGCTCAAGATCTCAAGAGTGTTGGTGTGCAGAAAGTCGCCATGATTGACTTTGGCCTCGCGCACCAGCTTTGCTGCTGGGGACCGCAGCAGCGCTTCCAGCACAGAAACGCGACGCAGTTCCTGGCCACTTTCCAGATCCAATTGCACGATGCAGTCATCGACAATGGGTGATGAGTGTCCGAGGCGAGGTTCGATAGACTCCCTGCGGATGAGGGTCCAAAGCTGTCCCTGTTCGTCCAGGGTCAGGTCGTGATGTGCGCGCTCTGTGTAGATCCAGCGAGGTTTTGCTTCCAGATCCATCCGCACCAGGCCACGGCCCCCGAAGACTGCCAGCAGGTCTCCCTGGGGCAAGAGCAGCGCCCGCCGAAAGGTGTTTTGCGTGGGACCGTCCAGTGCAGGTACATCTTGAAGGGAACGCCAGTCGCAGTGCCAGCGATGGAGCACTCTGCCGCTGAAAGAAATCAGAATCGCTTCAGGGCCATGTCCCGAGGTGTAGAGGCGTGGGGCTGCCAGTGCCTGGTCTGCCATCAGTATCCGGACCCCGCTCGCCCCTTTCGTCTCTTCGTTGCCACCCCCATAGCCGATGCTCTCTATGGCGAACGATTTTGCGGCGTCGGGATGGGGGCTTGACCAGGCTCCTTTCAAGCCTGGTACCCAGCCTTCTTGACGATCTTTGTTGGTACTTTCGTCAGGCCCGCAGGCAAGCAGGCCCAAGGCGGCGGCGAGGATCAGATGGGCAGGGGCTTGAATGGGAGAGACTCGCACCTCCCCATTGTGCCAGTTTCGTGGGGGCTGGAACTCTTCACTGTTCATGACCATACCCGCACGCGGGTCTGGATTCCGAGAGGCCGCAATTTTAGCATCTCCGAAAGATGCCCAGAAAGACTGCACTGTTTGAACGTACCTCCGACCTGATGACCAGCGTGGCTTGGAAAGAGTGGGCAGGGTACGCGGCGCCGTGTAACTTCGATGCTCATTCCGAACGCGAGTACTTTGCGATTCGGCACAGCGCGGGTTTACTCGACTTGAGTCCTCTGGCCAAGTACATGGTTACGGGTGCTGATGCGGCTCGTTACCTGGCGCGCATCTGGACACGAGACATCACGCGTCTCAAACCTGGCCGGGTGGTTTATGGTTGCATGTGCGATGGGGATGGCAAGCTGCTTGATGATGGCACCGTGGCCTGTCTTGATCCCGAGACTTTTCGTGTGACCTCTTCGGAGGCCTGGTTGGGGTGGTTCGAGCGTCACAGTCGTGGATATCAGGTTGAGATAGAGGATTGCACCGACAGGCTGGCAGCCTTGGCTCTGCAGGGGCCGCTCTCACGCGAGATTCTGCAGGCGGTCACCGAAGTGGACCTTGACGCCATGCGTTTTTTTGGTGTTGCGGCTGGAAGCATCGCAGGTGTCAAAGGTTGGATTTCGCGCACGGGTTATACGGGCGACTTGGGTTATGAGATCTGGATTGCCTGCGAGGATGCACTGAGGGTTTATGACGGCTTGATGGTGGCTGGCAAGCTTCATCATCTTGAGCCCATTGGACTCGATGCTCTTGATGTGGCCCGCATCGAGGCGGGCTTTGTGATGCAGGGGGTGGACTACATTTCGGCGCAGCAGTGCCTGATCGAGGCGCGTAAGTCCACGCCAGAGGACGCGGGGCTGGGCTGGACGGTGAACTTGGAGCGTGTTGGCTGGATTGGGCGGGAAGCTCTTGTGCGGGAGCAGGAGCAGGGCCCCAAGTGGGGGCTGGTTGGATTGGAACTTGACTGGGCCGAGATCGAGGCGTTGCACGAGGAGTACGGCTTGCCACCGCATCTGAGTCCACTGGCTTGTCGTAACGCAGTGCCGGTCTATTCAGAGGGAGGCGCGGCTGAGAAGCCCGTGGGGCAGGCCACTTCGAGCACATGGTCTCCGACCCTCAAGCGTTATCTGGTGTTGGCCCAGGTGCATCGTAGGTATGCGGCTCTCGGCACCAGACTCAGCGTCGAGTATACGGTCGAGTTCGAACGACGCACGATCACGGGGACCGTGGTGAAGCGACCGTTCTTCGATCCTGAGCGCAAGACCTTCACACCCAAAGGAGCATCCTGATGAGCGCCAAAGGTTCAGAGTCCAACCCCTACGACGCGATTGTTGTAGGTGGCGGGCACAATGGCTTGACTGCGGCAGCCTACCTGGCCCGGTCCGGGCGCAAAGTGCTCGTGCTCGAGCGTCGACACCTGGTTGGCGGCGCGGCTGTGACCGAGGAACTCTATCCCGGTTTCAAGTATTCGGTCTGTTCGTATGTGGTCAGCTTGCTACGCCCTTGGATTATTCGTGACCTGAACTTGAGCCGGCACGGTCTGCGCATCGTTCCCCTGGAATGCTCCTACACTCCGCAGCTCGACAGCCCAGGCCTTTGCCGGTGGCCGGATCCGGATCAGAACCGGCAGGAGATCCGTCGCCTATCTCGTCGGGACGCGGACAATTACCCGGAGTTCGGCAAACTGATGGGCAAGCTGGCGCGTTTTGCCAAACCCTTCATCGATGAGCTTGCGCCTGATCCCACATCGCTTCGCCCTGGAGACCTGTGGCAGTTCAAACGCGCTGCTGATCGTTTCCGCGCCTTGGGTGATGATCTGGTCGCTTTGCAGCTCAAGCTGACCACCATGGGTGGCGTGGATTTCCTGCGCGAGTTTTTTGAGTCCGATCAGCTGATCGCCCCCATGTCATGTTCGGGGATTATTGGCACCATGTTGGGGGTCAACTCGCCAGGTACGGCCTATGTGCTGTTGCACCATTACATGGGCGAGATCGATGGCAGTTCCCGGGCCTGGGGCTTTCCCATCGGAGGAACGGGTGCAGTCAGCGATGCGATCGCTGCCAGTGCCCTGGAATTCGGCGCTGAAATTCGCTGCAGCGCTCCAATTGCCAACATCCGTCTCAAGAACGGGCGCGCCACGGGGGTGATCTTGCAGAACGGGGATGAGATCGCGGCCCGTTCGGTGGTCAGCGGGTGTGATCCCAGCTTGACCTTCCTGCGTTTTGTTGGCAAAGAGAACCTTCCTGCGGATTTTGCAGCGAGTCTTGAGAATTACAAGAACCGCGGCAGCTCGGGGAAAGTGAACCTGGCTCTCGACCGCTTTCCAGAATTCATCCAGCGTCCGGGCATCGGTCCCCATGTGCGTGGGGATGTGGCCATCGCGCCTTCCACGGAGTACCTGGAGACTGCCTATGACGAGGCCAAGTATGGCGCGTTCAGTCGACGCCCGTTCATCAATGTGGTCTTCCCATCTCTGCTCGATCCGGGCATGGCTCCGCCGGGCAAGCATGTGATGTCCTGCTTTGTTCAGTATGCGCCCTATGATCTGGCAAGTGGCGCCGGTTCATGGCCCGACCATCGTGAGGCTTTTGGAGATGCGGTGGTGGACACCCTTGCCGAGTACATGCCCACGCTCAAGGGCGACATTTTGCATCGGCAGGTCCTGTCGCCTTGGGACATCGAGCAGGAGATCGGAATCACCGAGGGCAACATCTTTCATGGTGAGCTGGGTTTGGAGCAGCTCCTGTTCCAGCGCCCGGTGGCGGGTTGGGCTCGTTACCGCACACCTATTCCTGGCTTGTGGTTGGGTTCATCGGGCGCTCACC
This sequence comes from Planctomycetota bacterium, assembly GCA_014238415.1. Taxonomy (GTDB): domain Bacteria; phylum Planctomycetota; class UBA1135; order UBA1135. The sequence goes on from JABABA010000036.1 coordinate 16,263, forward strand.
CTGGCGGAGGAATTATGGCTTCGCCGGGCGCGTTGGCGGCGAAGGAGATGCTGAGGGCCGGAGCAGTCTGATGGATGTGATCGTCATTGGAGGCGGCCACAATGGCCTGGTTGCAGCGGCCACCCTTGCGCGGCAGGGCCATGGGGTGACGCTGCTGGAGGGTCGCGGGAGTTTCGGTGGTGTGGCCGCTGGACTCCTGCACGATACGGATTGTTTTTCTCCCAAAATCGCCAAGGCCCTGGACCTGGCCGCCCACGGACTTGAATTTGCCGATCCAGCGCCCTTCTTTGTGCCCTCTCGCGAGGGTTCTGGGCTCCTGCTCCATCGAGATCCCGTCCTAGCTGCCGAAGAACTGGGCACAGACGCCGAGGCCTATATCGGCTGGCGCGCGTTCCTGAAGCGCGTGTTGCCCTTTGCGGCATCACAACTTGATTCTGTCGCTCCTGATATCAGCACCAGGGGACCCTTGCTGCCTCTCATGCGCCGTGGGCTTGCTTTTCGGCGAATGGGTAAGACTGATATTCATGAGTGCCTCAGGATCGGACCCGCGTGTGTGGATGACACTCTCTCCGAGCACTTTCAAAGTCCGCTCCTGCGCGCAGCTCTTTCGGCTCGAGCATTGCACGGCACATGGATGGGACCGCGTTCCCCTTCATCCACGGCAACTTTGCTGCTGGGTGAAGCCCAGTCAGGTCAAGAAATTGTGGGTGGTGCTTCCAGCCTTGTCACGGCCCTGGTCGCGGCATGTGAGAGCTCTGGGGTTGAGCTGAGATCTTCCAGTCGGGTCAGTCGCATTCAAGTCAGTCAAGGTCAGGCGAAGGGTGTGACCATTGAGGGAGGTGAATCTCTTTTCGCGGATCGTGTGCTCTCTTGTATTGGTCCCAGGCGTACTTTGCTTGAGTTGGTTGAACCTGAGCACTTGCCCATTCGAGAAACGGGTCAGATGGCCAATTTACGCCTGCGTGGGACTCTCGCCAGGGTCAGCTTGCGGCTTGCAGAGCCGATTGATTACGCCTGCCGCCCAGGTTTGCGACCCAAGCGTTCCCTTGTTGCCGAACATCCTCTCGATCTCGAACGTGCATTCGATCATGTCAAGCACCGTCGTATGCCCACTCAGCTGCCACTCGACATCCACCAGACTGACGGAGAAGCCTCGATCCTGATTCGTTGTGCGACGATCGAGTTGCAGGGGGGCTGGAGTGACGAACGCCGTCAAGAACTGGGCGACCTCACCCTCGCTGCTCTTGAGCCCCACGTCCCCAACATTCGCGGGATCGCGAGAATTACCAGCATTCTGACTCCCGCAGACATCGCTGAAGAGTTTGATCTTGAGGGAGGTCACGAGATGCACGGGGAACTTTCCCTTGACCAGCTCGGGCCCATGCGCCCTTCCATGACCCTCGCGCGTCACACCACGCCGATTGATGGACTTTACCTGGGATCCGCCGGCATCCATCCAGGTGGTGCGATCAGCGGACGACCTGGATGGCAGGCCGCGCAGGTTGTGGGAAGCCTCTAGGCTCAGTCATCCAGATTCGCTCGCCCAAGCCGCAGGCTGTTGAGCACCACACTGATGCTGCTCATGGCCATAGCAGCAGCGGCGTAAGGCGGTGGCAGATCGGGACCACCAAAAACTGTCAGGAGGCCAGCTGCGATGGGCAGGCCCAACAGGTTGTAGATGAATGCCCAGCCCAGGTTTTGGATGATCGTGCGCCGTGCCAGCCGCGAAAGGCGCAAGGCACGCAAGAGACCTGAGAGGTCAGAGGACATAAGGGCCAGATCTGCGGACTCAAGCGCCACATCAGCACCGCCTCCCATGGCCACACCCACGCTGGCGGCGGCCAGGGCTGGGGCATCGTTGATTCCGTCACCAACCATGATCGTGCCTCGGCCCTCGGCGCCGAGTTCGGTGAGCAAGGCGGCCTTGCGCTCGGGGGAGGCGGAGCCCTCAAAAGGAATTCGTTCCAGGTCGAGAGTCTTGAGCAAGGCCCCTACCGCCAGCGGGTCGTCGCCGGAAGCGATTTGTATTTGCAGGCCTTGGTCCTCCAGAGTGGTCAAGACCTTGGATGCCTCCTTCCGTGGTCGATCAGTCAACCCGATGGTGGCTACCAGTGTGCCGTCTTCCTCCATTATTACAGGGGTGCTGCCAATGGCTCGTAAGGGCTCGCAGAGTTCATCGACCCAGGCGGCTTCGTGACCCCGCTGAATTGTTGCTTTGGGACTGCCTATCCAAACTCGACGGCCGGCGACGAGAGCGCTGACTCCCAGTCCAGGCTCGGCCATGAACTGGTCGCTGGGCAAGATCGGTAGGTCTTGCTTTCGAGCGGCGCGCACAAATGCCTTGGCCAAGGGTTGTTCGCTGTTCTGTTCAACGGACGCGGCGCGGGCCAAGAGGCCTTTTTCATTGGCTTCGGAATCGATGGGTACGAGGGTTCCGAGTTCCGGTTCTCCCATGGTTAGAGTGCCAGTCTTGTCGAGCACCATCACCTCGGCCGCGCACAGCCGCTCCAAGGCTGAGGCCTGGCGCACGAGGACTCCCGCACGCGCTCCTCGACCTGCTGCCGAGACCACTGCCATGGGAGTTGCCAGGCCCAAGGCACAGGGACATGCGATGACCACAACGCTGATGGCGCGTCCGAGGGAATCCCCCAGGGGTGCGCCTCCCAGCAACCACCCAATGAGCGTCACCACCGAGATCAGCAACACCGCTGGCACAAAGAATGCGCTGGCGCGATCCGCCAGTCGCTGTGAATCAGCGCGGGATGCCTGGGCTTCACGCATGGCTCTGGTGATCCGTCCCAGGGCGGATTCTGCACCCACCCCCTCTGTGATCACGGTCAGTGCACCAGCACCGTTGATAGCGCCCGCGTGTATGCGCTCGCCAGGCCCACGTTCTTGCGGTAGGGGTTCGCCAGTGAGCAGCGCTTCGTCCAAAGTTGATGTGCCGATCAATACGACTCCGTCCACGGGGACGCGTTCCCCTGGTCGCACGAGAATGTGCGTACCGGGTTTCAGTTTTTTGAGGTCTATGTCTTTGACTTCATTTTCCTGCGTCACATGTGCCACAGTCGGGGCGAGTTTCATCATCGCCGCGAGTGCATCCCCTGCTCGTGCCCTTGCGCGTGATTCCATCACACGTCCCAGCAACACAAAGGCCAAGATCATGGGACCCGCATGGGCGTGATGCCCGGCGCCGCCAAGCAGGTTAGGGGAGAGAACTTCTATTACCGCTGCGCTGAGAGACGCCAGGGCCCCTATGCCTACCAGGGTGTTCATGTCTGGTGCACGAAGACGCGCAGCGCGCAGCCCATCGGAAAGGATGCGTCGGCCACCAATAAGGACACCGGCTCCTGCGCTCATGAGCATCCAAGTTCCATGGATGTGATACCAGGAGAGTCCAATGGTCAGAAGAGCAGAGGCACCTGCGATCCACGCCCCGCGAGCCACACGACCGCGCTCGTTGTCTTCCATTTCCTGGGCGAAGGCGATTGCGCTGTCCGGGTCATCCCCGCTCAGGGCACCCCCTGGAATCTCGTAGCCGCCCCGGGCCAGGGCCCTGTTGATAGCCTCGATCGTAGCCTCGGGCAGCAATTCCAGGCTCAAGGAGCGGGCGCCGAAACTGACCTGGACGGCTTCAACTCCAGGGACATCCTGCAGCAGGTTCCTTGCGTTCTGGGCGCAGGCCTGACAGGACAATCCTGCGATGGGAGCCTGGATGCGGCGGATCTTTTGCTCTTCTGACCCGATTCTTCGATTCTGGTGTTGGCGCGCGGCCTGCTCTTGAGGTTCCATGTGCTCTCCCATGGGTCAAAGCCGATACAGAGCCGTCAAGGCATACAATAATGAGGAGTTCATGAGCTCCACGGACGCTCGTTCTCTGCGCATCTTAGCCGAGTACATAGAGCCTGAATCCCGATTTCGCGAATTCGGGATCCAGGACACGATCATTATCTTTGGCAGTGCCCGTTTGCGCTCCCAGGAGGATGCGGAAAATGATCTGGCCGAGGCCAAGGCTGAGGGCGGGGATGTGGTGGCCGCAGAGCGTGTATTGCGAAATGCCAAGTACTATGCGGCCACGCGGGATCTGGCCGAGCGATTGACTCACTGGTCCAAGAACCTTGAGGGTTCCGATCGACGCTTTGTGATTTGTTCCGGCGGGGGGCCCGGCATCATGGAAGCCGCAAACCGCGGAGCTTCGGACGCCAAGGGAGAAAATGTCGGGCTGAACATCTCACTGCCATTCGAGCAGCACGACAACCCCTACATCACACGCAGGCTGTCTATTGAGTTCCATTACTTCTTCATGCGTAAGTTCTGGTTCAGCTACCTGGCGAAAGCGGTGGTGGTCATGCCTGGTGGATTTGGAACCCTGGATGAGTTCATGGAGATTCTGACTCTCGTGCAAACCGGTAAGATCAAGAAGCGCATGCCCATTGTGCTCTTCGGCAAGGAGTTTTGGGACAAGGTGATCAACTTCGAGGCTCTTGTGGAGTTTGGCACTATCAGTCCTGGCGACCTGGATTTGTTTCTGGTCACGGACTCGGTGGGTGAGGCCTTTGATTATCTGACCAGCGAGCTGTCCAAGTACTCCGTCGCGGACCCTGGACTGCACCTGTAGGTCCCACGGTGGGGAACTTTGTACATCACAATTTCAATTGGAGCCCGCTAAAGGCTCATTGACACCGTATCTTGCCCCTATGGAACTCCTGCGAGTGGAAAACCTGGTCAAGGACTATGTCTCCCCCGAGGGTGAGGTGCAGCGGGTTCTGTCCATCGACCGCTTTGCACTTGACTCGGGGGAACAGGTGGCAATCAAAGGCTCCAGCGGCTCCGGCAAGACCACTTTCCTGCACATTGTGGCGGGAATCCTGGCGGCGGACAGTGGCAGGGTCTGCTTCGATGGGAATGAGATTACCCATCTCAGTGAGTCCCGGCGTGATCAGTATCGTGCCCGGGAACTGGGTTATGTGTTCCAGTCCTTCCACCTTCTGGGCGCCTACAGTGCCCTTGAGAACGTGACCCTGGGGGCAGCCTTCGGTTCCGGTGGAGATCCCGGTCTGGCCAGGGAACTGCTTGAGACATTGGGACTCGGGCACCGTCTGCAGCACCGCCCGCATCAGTTGTCCATTGGGCAGCAGCAGCGCGTGGCCCTCGCTCGGGCTCTGGCCGGGCGCCCCCGCATGGTGCTGGCAGATGAGCCTACGGGCAACTTGGATTCGACTCACGCGCAGGAAGCTCTGGAGTTGTTGTGCAGTCTGTGCCGCAAGCAGGGCGCTGCTCTGTTGCTCGTCAGTCATGATCCAGCTGTGCTGGCTGCCTTTGACCGACAAGAGGACTTTGCGGCACTCAATGGGGCCGTCGAGGAGGTGACTCCTTGAATAGCATGCGCGCCCTGCTATTGATCGTGCGGCGTTCCCTGCGCAAGCATGCCCTGTCGACCACTGTGACCGTGGTGTCCGCGGCCTTGGCCAGCGGGCTGGTGATGGCGGTTTTTGCGGTGGCCGCCCAATCCCGCGCGGCCTTTGCCGGGGGACCGGTTGGCTTTGATGCGGTTCTGGGAGCGCGCGGCAGCGCGACTCAGCTGGTACTGAATACCGTGTTTCACCTGGAAACTTCCCCGGGCAACATTCCCTGGACCCTTTACAAAGAGGTCAGCGAAGACAGCACCGTGGAACTGGCGATTCCCTATGCGGTGGGTGACAACTACCGCGGCCTGCGAATTGTGGGCACGACGAGTGAGATCTTCACAAGGTTCGAATACGTCAAGGGCCAGAAGTTCAAGTTTGTCGGCCATGGCGAACCCTTTGATGAGACCCTACGCCAGGCCGTGGTCGGTTCCGAAGCGGCGCGCATCAGCGGTCTGAGGCGGGGCGATACCTTCCAGCCATCCCATGGAGTGTCGGAGTTCTCCGCTGTGCAGCATGATGAACGCTATGTGGTCAGTGGCGTGCTCGAGCCCACCAACTCTCCATCGGACCGGGTGATCTGGATTCCCATCGAAGGCATCTTTCGTATGGGGGGCCACATTCTGCGGGGTACGGGCGAGAACTTTGAGGCCGAAGCCGGGGCCATCATCCCTGACGAGCACAAGGAGGTCTCTGCGGTCATGCTCAAGTTCAAGTCGCCTATCCATGGGCGACAAATGGAGAACCTGATCAACCGCCAGGGCAAGGTGGCGACATTGGCCTGGCCCATCGCCGCGGTGGTGGCTCAGTTGTTCGAGCGTCTCGGTTGGGTCAATCGCATTCTTGAACTGGTGGCCTATCTGGTGGTGGTTGTGGCCGGCGGCGGCTTGCTCTCCAGTATCTACAACACCATGAACGAGCGGCGGCGCGAGTTCGCGATCCTGCGCGCCCTCGGTGCCAGGAGACGCACGGTTTTCTCCGCCATTGTGTTGGAGGCCACGACCATATCGGCACTGGGGTCCCTGCTTGGATATCTGGTCTACGGTGCGATCATGGTTGTGGCCGCATCGATCATTCGCGAGCGCACAGGCGTTGTGCTCGATACCTTTGAATGGCACTCTGCATTGGTGCAAACCCCTGTCGCCATGTTGGCAGTGGGCGCGATCGCGGGCATCCTGCCTGCTCGCAAGGCTTATGCCACGGATGTTGCCAGTACCCTTTCCGGAAACCTATAGCGATGCAACGAATTGATTTAGTCCTGAGTCTGCCCCTTTACTTCTTGTTGGGATCCTGCGGTGGTCACGCCCACGATCATGACCATACCCACGATAGCACCCACAACGGCGCCAACGACGGCGCCAACGACGGCGCTCACGACGGCGCCAACGACGGCGCCAACGACGGCGATCACGACGGCGATCACGACGGCG
>JABABA010000037.1 GCA_014238415.1 Planctomycetota bacterium
GGCCCTAGGGCCTGGATTCAGCACACATGCAACAGACGCGGGGGCGTCGGCCAAGAGCCGACGCCCCCGCGTCTTTTCGTAGTCCAGACAAATCTCCTTGGCTGTACTTCTCGCGTGGGGAGAGTGCGGTTAGAATCTCTGCCCAAAACCGGGTTCGGAATCGAAAGGGACATCACAGCATGAAAATCCACGAATATCAGGCGAAGCGGCTGCTCTCCGAGCACGGCTTGAGTGTGCCCACAGGGCATGTCTGCACCACAGTAGACGAGGCAGTCAAGGCCTACGAGTCCTTGCCAACAGGTCTTTGCGTGGTCAAGGCCCAGATCCATGCGGGCGGCCGTGGCAAGGGGGGTGGGGTCAAGCTGGTGCGCAATGCAGACGAGGCAAGCGAGGCAGCCGAGAACATCCTGGGCATGAATCTCAAGACCCATCAGACCGGTCCGGAAGGCCAGCTCGTCCGCACGATCTGGGTCGAAGCGGGATCTGACATCGCCAAGGAATACTACATCGGTATCGCGATCGACCGTGAGTTGTGTACGCCTGTGATGATGGCTTCCAGTGAAGGTGGCATGGAGATCGAACAGGTGGCTGAGGAGTCGCCTGACAAGATCCTCAAGGCGCCCTTTTCTCCCAGCGAGGGCTTAAGCCGCGGGGAAGCGGAACGCCTGGCAAAGGGCATTGGTATCCCTTCGGATCTGCTGGGTCAGGCGACTGATTACCTGGTGGGTCTGGCAGATGTCTTCTGCAAGCTCGATTGCTCTTTGGCGGAGATCAACCCGCTGGTCAGTACAACGGATGGACAAGTTCTTGCCCTCGATGCCAAGATCAACTTTGATCCCAACGCTCTCTTCCGGCATCCGGAAGTTGAAGACCTGCGGGACCTGCACGAGGAGGATCCGGCGGAAGTCCAAGCCAGTAAGTTCGATCTTTCCTATATCACTTTGGACGGCACAATTGGATGCATGGTCAACGGCGCTGGCCTGGCCATGTCCACCATGGATGTGATTCAGCTGTACGGCAGCGAGCCCGCCAACTTTCTGGATGTGGGTGGCGGAGCCACCAAAGAAAAGGTCAGTGAGGCCTTCAAGATCATTCTTGCCGATCAAAAGGTCGCGGGTGTCCTGGTCAATATCTTCGGGGGCATCATGCGCTGCGACGTGATTGCCAATGGGGTCGTCGAAGCGGTCAAGCAGGTGCAGCTCAGCGTGCCCCTGGTCGTGCGTCTGGAGGGCACCAATGTGAAGCAAGGACGCGACATCCTCGAGGGGTCCGGGCTGCCGATCATTACCGCCAGCGATCTGGATGATGCGGCGAAGAAGATCTGCCAAGCGGTCAAGACTGTAGCAGGAGACAACTCATGAGCATTTTCGTCAACCAGGACACAAGAGTCATCTGCCAGGGTTTCACTGGCAAGACCGGTACTTTCCATTCCGAACAGGCCATCGAATACGGGACCCGCATGGTGGGGGGTGTGAACCCCAGGAAGGCAGGCCAGGAGCACTTGGGTCTGCCGGTTTTCGGTTCCGTGCTCGATGCTCGCGAGGCCACGGGGGCCAATGCCAGCGTGATCTACGTGCCGCCGCCTTTTGCAGCCGGCGCAATCATCGAGGCCATTGAGGCGGAGATGCCCCTGATCTGCGCCATAACCGAGGGCATACCAGTGCTTGACATGGTGCGCGTGCGCGAAGCTCTGGTTGGTTCCAAGACGCGTCTGATCGGCCCCAATTGTCCCGGTGTGATCACGCCAGGGGAGTGCAAAATCGGCATCATGCCTGGTTACATCCACCAGCCCGGGCGCGTGGGGGTCATCAGTCGCTCGGGCACCCTGACCTATGAAGCGGTGTGGCAGCTGACCACCCGAGGCATCGGTCAGTCCACTTGCATTGGTATCGGTGGCGATCCGATCAACGGCACGAACTTCATCGACTGCCTGGAAGCTTTTCAAGCAGACCCTGATACGGACGCAATGATCATGATTGGCGAGATCGGTGGTTCCGCCGAGGAAGCTGCTGCAGAGTACATCAAGGCCCATGTGACCAAGCCTGTGGTCGGGTTCATTGCGGGGCGTACAGCGCCTCCTGGCAAACGTATGGGACACGCGGGTGCGATCATCGCCGGCGGCAAGGGCACGGCCCAGGAAAAGGTGCGCGCCCTGAAAGCGGCCGGTGCCGTGGTCAGCGAGAGCCCCGCCAAGCTGGGCGAGCTGATGGAGAAGAGCCTGGCGGACGCGGGCTTGCTGGAAGGCTGCAAGGCCTGAGATCCGCTCATTCTCGAACAGGATCCGGCTCTAGTCTTTCGTAACGATTGGCAGGGTTGCGTCCCCCGCAGCAGCGGGCAGTCCAAGTGCTTCCGAGACGCTGACCCATTTCCATGGATAGGGCTGCGGCCCAGCCGTGTCATCCGCCGCGCCAGCCCCTCCGTAGCCCAGGGCATTCAAGGCCCCCTCTACATCGACATCGTCCGGCGCGCCATAGGGCTCGGTCACCCAGGGCTTGCGCTCCGCCAGTGCCGACAGTAAACGGTGGGCGATTCTGGGGCGTGTGGCGAGCAGGTTGATTTCCTCTGCGCTGTCCTGGGCCAGATTGAACAACTCTGAAGATTCGGGCTGGTGGGGACGCCAGTACAGCTTCCAGGGATACTCGACCCAGACGAATTGGAAGGCCGCATCAGGTCGCCGGCGCACCATGGATGCGTTGCCGTCGTAACCGTTGATCTGGTCCGCGTAGGCAGCACGCGGTGAAAGGTTGCCGACCGTATTGCGGTAGGCGTCGCTGCCTTCCCAAAGAGGAGCGAGATCAAGGCCGTCGATGCCTTCTGGTACTGGCAAGCCAAGCAACTGGGTCAGGGTGGGCAGCAGGTCCACTGTGCGCACCAGTTGAGTTACACGCTTGAGTTGGGGTACCCCGGGTCCGGCCAGGATCAGGGGCACATTGATCTGCTCCCCATAGAGCATGCGGTGAGCGCCCCAGCCGTGTCGAGCCATGCCGTCTTCGAGACCTTCGCCGTGGTCACTGGTGATGGCTACGATCAGACCCGCTTCTCCGGCCATGGGACGCAGTCCTTCCAGAAGGCGTGCGATCTGCAGGTCCAGGTATTCGACCTCTCGCGCGTACAGACGGATCGGATGGTAGGCCCCTTGCCCGTCCTGTGGAACGCCTTCCATGAAGCTGGCCGGGGGCGTCAGGGTCGGGTCATGGGGATCCCAGAGGTGCACCCAAAGCATGAAGGGTCGCTCGGCTTCAGCAGCCCAGGCCAGGGTCCTGTCGACTGTCTCATCGCTTCGTCGCTGGAGGTTCTTGACATCCCAGGTGGTCTTGCCGGTCTCATCGATGCGGGCTTCGCCCTCGAAGGAATCAAAATGTTGGAAGCCCTGGTCGAGGCCGAAGCGCCTGGATACCGGAAAGGCCGAGTGAACCGCCGCTGTGTCCCAACCCCCTTGGTCGCACATTTCCGCCAGAGTCGTGGCAGCGGAGGGCAGCCGGTCGCCGCCCTTCCCAGCCAGGACTCGTAGGCCGTGGCCGGGGCCGTAGAGGCCCGTGAAGATCGATGCATGGGCAACAGGGGTCACCGCCGATGAGGCCAGTGCGTGTTCGAACAGGACTCCGGACTGGGCCAGGCCGTCAAGGACCGGGGTGTGGCTGCGTTTGGACCCGTAGCAGGAGAGGTAGTCCGCTCGTGTGGTGTCGAGGGTGATTACGAGCAGGCTGGGCTGCGTAGGCTCCTGGCTGCAACTGGCGAGGCCGAGCAGCAGAGATAACAGGGCTGTGGACAGGATCGGAGGGCGGGGAATCATGAGGTTCAATATGGTGTGCTCTCAGGGCCGAGGATAGCGTTCCAAAATCAGGAATTGTCCGGGGCCATAGCGCTCCTGGTCGAGGTCCAGGACGGTCACATGAGAGGGAGGGGTGCCGCGCTGGCGCAGGCTGAGCTCATCGATGATCGAGACACGCGCGTAGGTGGGAGACTCTGGTGCAAAGTAGCTCGCCGGGGCATAACGGTCGTGACCAGGGGAGCGCCGGCCAGGCACCTGAGGAAAGTCGCCGACATCGCGCCTGGTAAGTCCGAACTGATCAAAAACGGTGCGCTTGGACGCCCAACCAAGGGCGCCGATGGCCCCCGCGACGAGGCTGGCGTCGGCCGCGGTGTTGTCCGCCACCGCTTCACCCAGTCGTTTCCATTGGCGCGCCCGTGCGGTCATGTCCAGCCACTGTTCACGTTCTGTGCGAAACAGGATCGCGCCGTTGGCGCTGGTGGCGTTGAAGCGAAAGAAGCATCTCTCGCGCAGGGACTGGGGCAGCACGTGCAGGTCCCAGGCGGGGATCAGATTGCTGGCTGGGATCAGCAGGGCCAGGGTCAGTGCCACATGTGCGCGCTTGGGGCTGTCTTCGGCCAGGGCTTGCAGGCCCTTGGCCAACAACACTGCGCCAAAGGGCCAGAGGGGCAGCAGGAATCGGTGGAAACACATGAAGTCTCCGCCCACCAGCAGGGCATAGGCTGGCGCCGCTGCGAAGACCAGGAGCGCCACAAAGCTCGGGCGTTCCAGGGTGCGCCTGCCCATGATCAGGGGCAGTGCAAGAGCCAGCAGCAGTCCCGGATAGGTGAGGAAAGCGTGACCCACATAGCGGGCACCTCGTTCAATGACAAAGGGGCTCAATCCAATCTTTGCCCGTGCCGTGTTGGGCAGCCAGTCTCCGTGGTAGTCCAGGCGAAAAGCGGTCAGGGCCAAGAATGCCAGCAGCGGCAAGCCCGCCGCGAGCCGCGCGGCCTTCATCAAGCAGGGGTCCTTGCGCAGACGCGCTAGCACAAGGGCGCTGCCAGCCAGGAGAAAAACCCACAGGTGTCCGTCCGCCCGCAGCAGTACCAGTCCCACACCTGCCAGGCCCGCGCCCCAGCCATCATGGATGTCTACATTTGTGAGCAGGCGGCTGTACATGAGCCAAAGGCAGAGCAGAGCGGCCATGCTGCCCATGCCCCCCGTGGACCAGACCGCCAGGGGAACCGCGGCGGCCACGAAGAGCACGCCCCCCAGGCGCGCCACCGGATGGCTGACCAGATGACGGCTGATCAGGTGCGTAACGCTCATCACCAGTGCTGCGCCGCAGAGGGCGCTGATCCAAGGTGCGATGGTTTCCACTGGCGCACCCAGGGCCTGGATCAGGGCGCTGATCAGCACCCAGCCGAATTCGCTGTAGCCTTCCACAGGAGAGGGCTCGCCCGGATTCCAGGCAAGACCCAGGCCCTGCGCCAGGTTGCGACCATAGCGGAACGAGATATAGGCGTCATCGCACAGGAACCAGAAGCGCGCCACCAGGGGCACGAAAATTCCCAGGGCCAGCAGTTGCCAGAGCAAGCAGCTGGACTGCTCTGCTGGGTGGCCGGTGCTGGGCTCGGCTCGATTCTCGTTTTGGGATTGCATGGGGGCTGGGACTCTTCTCTACGGCAGGTTTGGGTCCTGGGTTGACCTTCCCTGGGGGAATCTGGTTCAGACCTCTTGAGGGCGGTCAGTCCAGGAGCCCCAGAGCTTGCAGTTGTTTCTCTGCCTGGGGTGCCCAGCCCCGGTTGGCGATCGGGCTGGCGGGGGAAGGGTGCAGAAGGGTGCCGATTGGAGGGCCGTTGGTTCCCAGGGCACGTCGGGCGGCGGACTCCGCAACCCGGCCGATGCCAACCACCTTGGACGGGCGAAGAGCTTCCACCATGCGTAGCAAGCTGGAGTCACAGACTTCCTCGAGTGCGGCTCTCTCGTTGGCGGGCAGTTTGTCAGGGGTACGGTTGCGGCCTGACTCTTCCAGGAAAGCCAGGGGACACCAGTTCCAGACAAAAAAACGCTTGGCGAAGTCCTCCGGCGTGGCGAAGCGGTCTTGAGCCCAAGACCAGAGCCGCGCGCCGCTGACCTCGCGACGCTGGCAGTCAAAGCCTTGGATCGGGCGCTTGGGGTGTTGTTTCTTGGGGGGCTCTACAGGGGCTTCTACGCCGAGCCAATTCCGTGCGCTTGATACTTCGCCGAAGGGCACGCCTGTTTGGGCCATACCCCAGGGTCCCGGGTTCATGCCCAGCAATAACGCTGGGGGCTGGGGTGACCACATGCGCTCGAAGTATCGGGCCAGGGGAGCGCGTGCGTAAACAAGAGGGTTGTAGACGCAGGTCACCGGGGACTTGAAGGAGAGCTCATCCACTGCGGCAGCTAGCTCATCGACCAGGCACATTGGATCCATGGGGAGCATGATCTGGGCTGGGGGGCGGTGATTGCAACCTTGCTTGGGATTCCGGTGCGAGCCAGACCTGGTCGGCCAGGTCCCTGGCCCTTGCGCAGGCCCTGGCTCGGGTTCTAGGTTGGGGCGGTGAGTGATAGCAGCAACAACTGGCAGCGGGCCTTGACCAGGGACGGTTCCCGGACCCTCTTGGATCCCGAGGGGCTCGCCTGCCATTCCTGGGAAGGGGCCTGGCAGCAGGCGGTGGAACGCTATGCAGGTGGCGTTGAATTCAGCGAGCGTGGGGATTCTGTGGTTCGTCTGCTCGATGTGGGCGTGGGCCTTGGCTTGAACATGGCTGCGGCACTGGCGGCAGTGGAGGGTGGCGGGCGCTGCCTTGAGGTGACCGGGCTAGAACTCCACCTGGAACCCCTTCAATTGGCGATCGCCGAGTCGGAGCCCTTGGCAGGTCCTTGGCATCGGGCGGTGGGCGAGGCACTCAAGGCCGCCCTGGATCTGGCCCAGCAGGATCCAGAACGAGCGGATCAGGAGGGCGTGCCCCTGGGGCAGCGCAGTCGTCTCTGGCTACCGCTTGGGGATGCCCGCAAGACCATTCGGGCCTTGGCTCCCGAGCGCCGCTTCGACGCGGTTTTCATGGATCCCTTTGCACCGGCCGATCAGTCGGACCTCTGGCAGGGGGACTTTCTGCAGGCCATCGCAGAACGCATGGATCCCGGCTCGCGTTTGGTGACCTATTGTGCTGCCAGCGCCATGCGGGCGGATTTGCTACGGGCTGGGCTGCTCGTGGGCCGTTTGGGACGGGTGGGACGCAAAGCTGAGGGCACCGTGGCGGCACCCCACCCCGCCGACCTGCCCCCCCTGCCGCCCCGTGCCCTGAGGCGCTTGCGCCAGCGGGCGGCGGATCCTGTGTCCGAATGTACACCGGACGACTCGCAATGACCCTGCGGGGAACTTCCAGGGGTGGATTTTGTATTCCATGCACCAAGTTCACGGTGCGGATTCTCTATCCTTGAGACCCCTGAAACGGGCCCCTGGCCCAAGTCAAGAGATACCCAGAATGTTGACCCTTCCCTTTGCCCTTGGCGGAGTTCCCGAGTGGACGATCATCTTGCTCGTGGTTCTGCTGCTCTTTGGCGGCCGCAAGCTGCCCCAGCTGGCACGTTCCATGGGCAGTAGCATCACCCAGTTCAAGAAAGGACTCAAGGAAGAGGTAAAGGACGAGACCGGGGAGATCGAGGAGTCCAAGGACGAGGACGCGTGATGGCTCGGGACTTTAGGTCCCGATCCTTTATGAGTCGTGCGTTTCGGTCCGCCGGCACGGAAAGGTCACCCTTCATTGAACCCATGACTTCTCCCTTCCATGCGATCAGTGGCGTGCTGTTGTGCGGTGGTGCGAGCCAACGCATGGGCAGTGACAAGGCCCTCTTGTGCCTGGAGGGTGAAGCTCTGCTTGATCGGGGCATCGCAGCCCTTGGTTCTTTGGCCGGGGAGGTCCTGATTGCTCCTGGGAGTCGCTCCCGTTACGGGGATCGGGGGTTGCCGGAGGCCTTGGACTCGGAACCCGGTCAGGGTCCTGCGGCAGGGATTTTGGCGGGCCTGGCTGCGGCCACGGAAGAGCGTGTGCTGTTTGTGGCGGTTGACCTGCCTCACCTGAAGGACTGTCCCCTGCGCGAGTTGGTGCAATTGGCTGTGGATCAGGACGCTGACATCGCCGTGTTGGACGATGGGCGCGAGCGACCACCTTTGGTGCTCTGCATACATCGGCGCGTGCGGGCATCATTCGAGCGGGAGTATGCCGCTGGAGCGCGACGGATCATTGACCTCACAAAGGGAAAGAAGATCGTGCGCCTGAAGGTGGATCCGGCAATGGCGGTAAACTGGAACCGGCCCGAAGATCTGGATTCCGGCGTGGCGCTTCGAGATTCAGCCCCTCGGGGGGAGCGTACATGAGTCCTTCCACTAGCTTGCTGGAGATGGTTGCACCTATTGAGCAGGACCTGCTCGCCATGGGAGAAGCTCTGGCTGCGGAGTTGGTCAGCGACGATCCGTCAGTAGAGGAAATGGTGTCTCACCTGAGCCGTTTCCAGGGCAAGCAACTGCGGGCCAGTCTGCTCTTGCTGGTGGCCCGGGCCAGTGGCAATCAGGCGCGCGAGATGCCCGTGGTGGCGGCCGTGGTGGAGTTGATCCATTTGGCAACCCTGGTGCATGACGATGTGCTGGACGGGGCCGAGATTCGGCGTCAACTGCCAAGCATCAATACCGCCTGGGACAATCAAGTCGCGGTGCTGTTGGGGGATTGGCTCTACTCCCGCGCTTTTTCCCGCTCCACCGGTTTGACCTTTCCCCTGGCCAGTCAGATTCTGGCACACACCACCCAGGCGATCTGCGTGGGCGAAATCCGTCAGGCCCTTGGTCGGCATCGGTTTGATGCCACGCCCGAGGAATACGAGCGCATCGCCCTGGCCAAGACCGGGGTGCTCTATGGAGCCGCGGCGGAGCTTGGCGTGCGTTATGGGCGTGAGGGTCAAGAGGAGTTGGGTGGCACGATGCGCTTGATGGGTGAGGGATTGGGGCTGGCCTTTCAGATTGCCGACGATCTGCTCGATATAGAGGGTGAGCAAGCGATGGTGGGCAAAAGCGTGGGTACTGATATTGATGATGGCAAGGTCACTCTGCCGGTGCTTTACGCCTGGCGGGACGCAGATTCCAATGGACGGAGGGCGATCGAAGCAGCCTACCTCGATCCCGATTGCAGCGACCGTCGCGCTGCTCTGTTCGTAGCATGTGATCTCGGCCAGGGTTGTCGGCGTGCACGCGCCCGGGCCGATGAGTTGATCGTTCGGGCTCAGGATCGCTTGCTGCAGTTGCCCTCTGGCGAAGTACGGGACTCTCTTGAGCATCTGCTCCAATTCACGCTTGATCGTAATTCTTGAATTTCTCCATGTTGCGTACAGTCTTAGTTGTGTGTCTGTGTTTCCTGGTTGGCTGTGGTCGTGACTCTACGGCCACGATTGAGGCCCGTCGGGTGGCTCCCGCGGCTTCCTTGCCCGTGATCGTCGGAGCCACCTCGGACCAGCGCTTCGGCCCGTCCCGGCAGCCTGGATCTTCAACTCAGAAAGCAAGCGAAAGCTTGGTTTATGAACTGCCGCCAGGCTGGAAGGCACTTCCCGCGAAGGAGCCACGGCTCTTCAATCTTGAAGTCGCCGGTGCTCAGAACTGCAACGCCTACTTGGTGATGTTGCCCGGAGCCGGTGGGGGCTTGGAGGCCAACATCGAGCGCTGGCAGCAGCAGATGGGTAGCGAGGCTGAACCCGCCGCCGAGGTGGTGGAGCGGCGCCAGGTCTTGCTGCTGGGGGGGCAGGCGACCCTGGTTGTGATCGATGGGCACTACCGCGGCATGGGGGAAGCGGATCTTGCTGACGCACGCATGGTGGGTGCGATCTTGCCTGCTCCCCAATTCACTCTTTTTGCCAAGATGACCGGGCCCCGCGCCCTGGTGGAGTCCGAAACCCCGGCCTTTGAGGCCTGGTGCGCATCATTGGCACTGAGTCCGGAACTACAGCCCAAGCCTGTGGCTTCCCTGCCCGGCGCATCGAGTGGCGGGGCCGGGGGCGGCCCTGGATTCACCTGGGACGCGCCCGAGGGCTGGCGTGACCTGGGTCCTCGCAGCATGCGACTGGCGAGCTTTGCAGTGGGTGAGCATTGTGAGTGCTCGATCAGTACAGCGGGTGGCTCGCCAGAGGCCAATGCGGATCGCTGGCTGGGCCAGATGGGTGCAGGTCCCCTGGGGGCAGAGGGCTTTGGGGCTCTAGCGCGCATGTCAACGGGTCTGGGCGAGGCGGTGCTCGTGCAGGCGGATGGGGATTGGCGTGGCATGAGTGGAGAGACCATTGAGGACGCGCGCCTTGTCGGCGCGATTCTTCCTCTGCCACGCACCAATGTCTTCGTCAAACTCTGGGGCCCCAGGGATGAGGTTGCCGCGGCTCAAGAAGACTTCGAACAACTGACCCGCAGTCTGCGCATGGGGGGCAGGTAATGTTTGCTCTGATACTCAGGTGGCGGCGACTTGACCTTCACTCCTTGGATGGAAGCATTCTGTTCTGGGCTTGCATGGGGCTGCTCTTGATCGCGGGGCTCGCCAATCGAAGGCTTGGCAAGTCCTTGATGAATATTCTCGGGTCCTTCCACCTTGCTGTGGCGTGTCTCTTTGGACTCTTCTTGATTTCCTATTTTGGTACGGAGGCTCAGGTCAAGATGGGCCTCTTTGCGGCAACGCAAAAGTATTTTGAATCGTGGCTGCTGACGGAACGCTTTGGGACGCCTTTTGAGTTTGTGATCGCCGTGCCACTGCCTGGAGGCCAGCTCTTGATGAGCCTTTTGGCGCTCAATCTCATGGCGGGAGGATTGGTGCGGGTGGGCAGGAGTCTGCTGTCTGCTCAGAGCAAGCGGCGCAAGGCTCTCTTGGGTGCGCTCATGGTGACCCATGTGGGAGTGATCGTGCTTCTGGCAGCTGGCCTCGTCAAGCTGCACTTTTCCCAGACGGGGCATGTGACCCTGTATGAAGGCGAGTCAGCCACTGAGTTTGTCAGCTTCCACGAGTGGGAGGTTGTGATCCATGATGCAGCGAGTGAGACCGAGGTGGAGGAGTGGATCATCCCGGAATCCGATTTTGCAGATTTGGAAGCCGACTCGCGTACATTCAGTGCGCCGGGACTGCCCTTTGACTTGGTGCTTGAGCATTATGCGACCAATGCCAGGCCCGAGGTTTCCGGGGGTAGCTCCCCAATCGCTGCGGACGCTTCCATCGGTGATGGCTGGGTGTTGGTGCCCAAGAAGCGTGAACCCGAGAACGAGCGCAACGTGGCTGGCCTGCTGGCCAAGATCAGGCCCAGTGGTTCCGCGCTCACCATCCCTGCGATTCTCTCAGGTTTCGAGCGGCACCCCTTCACCTTCAAGGCAGGTGACAAGGACTGGGCCGTCAGTCTGCGCCACAGGCGTTTCTCCCTCCCAGGGGAGATCAAGTTGCTCGATTTTCATCGGGAACTGCACCCCGGCACAGGAATGCCACGGGTGTTTCGGTCAGATGTGGAGTGGACGGCGGCAGGGTCCGGCGCACCTCCTGAGAAGATTCGAATTGAAATGAATGAGCCCCTGCGCCGAGAGGGGCATGCGCTCTTTCAGGCCAATTGGGGTCCACAGAATGACCCCGATGCACAGCGTTTTTACAGCCAACTGGAAGTTGCCCGCAATCCCTCCGATCACTGGCCCACAGTGGCGGTGATTATCATCGGGCTTTCCTTGTCCTTGGCCCTTGGGTTGCGTCTTATGGCGTACATGCGCCAGCAAGCGAGCCGTCGTTTGCGGGAGGAAAAACCATGATCAGACTTATCATGTTTCAGACCATGAAGCTTGCCTTGATCGGGCTCTGTCTGGGTTGGTGCATGCCCTTGCAAGCTCAGGCTACGCAACGGGATTCCATCCCATCACGTTCGTTCGATTGGTCACCAGAGTTGATCGCAATTGCGGAGGGCTTGCCTCTTCAGCATGGGGGACGTGTCAAGCCCTTGCGGACTTGGGCCGACTTCAAACTCCTGGCACTCTCTTCCGGGCGTAAGGTCAAGATCGAGCAGGGGGGCGAGACGGTCAAGATCGACGCTGTGGCCTGGGTCTTGGATTGCATGTTCTTCCCCGAGTTGGCCATGACCTACCCGGTCTTGATCTGCGATGACACCAGTGTGCTGCGCGCGGTTGGCATGGACCTTGAGGATCATGGCCGCCGCGACCGTTTCAGCTTGCAGGAATTGCAAGGGGTGACTGTGAGACTCATGCAGAGTGCCCAGCGTATTCAGGCCATGGACGAGGGTAAGCGTACACGTGAGGAGACGCAGACTCTTGACTTTGCGCTGCGCCTGCGCACATTGCAGGGCCTGCACAGACTTCTGGCGCCTGTGCGTGCGGAAATCTTCGTACCACCGGGATCGGCTGTGGATGAGTGGGCTGTTGCAGGCAAGCTGAACCTGGTGACTGTGCTGGCGAATCTTGAGGGGGTCCGGGAGGCCCTGCAGTCCGCAGGAGAAGACGGTCAGCGTGTGGCGTCAGATCTTGGAGCGGCATTGGAAGCAGCATCTTTGTCTGGATCCTCTGAATTGTCCCTGGTGCCCCCGGCCGGAACGCGTACAGACGACGAGGAATGGTTGGATCTGGGCGAGGCCCTGGCTGTTATTCTGACGGAAGACCACACCACCAGCCGTGAGGTCCTGGTGGCGTTGAGAACTGCTCAGGATGCGGCCACCGCTGGCCACGTGGACGACTTGCAAGTCGCTCTGGTACGCCTGGTTGAAGTGACTTCACGGCGAGCGGAGGCGCGCGGGGAATTGCGGAGCGTGGCCTCGGAGGTCTCTTTCCGGAATGCTGGGCTTTTCACTTGGGCCCTCGTCTTGTTCATCGTGGCTTTCCTGAGTGGGGTTCTGGCTCTCCTGCCTGGTACCCGTTGGCTGGGGTGGTCTACTTGGGGGTCGTTGGCAGGGGGCGCCGGAGCCTTGCTGATTGGGATCAGCTGGCGTTGTTGGATCAACGAGCGACCACCGATCACCACCCTTTATGAAACCGCCCCATTCATCGGTGTTTGTGGCGTGCTCCTGTCTATGGGCGTTGCGCGGATTCAACGTCAGCGGGCACTCTTGCCCGTGGGAGCAGCGTTCGGTGTGGCGATCATGTTCCTTGCACTGCGCCTGGAACAGTTGGATGCGGTTTCAACGGGGGACTCCATCAAGAACCTGGTCGCTGTGCTGGACACCAACTTCTGGTTGTCCACCCATGTGACAACGATCACCTTCGGTTATTGCGCGGGCCTCTTTGCCTGGGCATTGGCGGCTACCTGGGTGCTCGCCTTGCCCCTGGTCCAAGCCCGCCGGACACGGCACGGTGCAAGCGCTGCGGGCTGGCATCGCGCCCTGACCCGTTCAATCTACGGAGTCGTGGCCTTCGGTCTCATGTTCTCATTGGTGGGGACGATTCTGGGGGGCATCTGGGCAAACTACTCCTGGGGTCGGTTCTGGGGTTGGGATCCGAAGGAGAATGGCGCTCTGGTGATCGTGCTCTGGCAGTTGGTCATCCTGCATGCACGCCAGGGAGGCTTGATCAAGGACCTGGGTCTGGCCCTGACCACAGTGGTCTTGGGTAGCGTAGTGGTCTTTTCCTGGTTTGGCGTCAATCAACTGGGGGTCGGGCTGCACTCCTATGGATTCACCACGGGAGCCGCAACGGCCATGACGATCTGGCACAGCATGAACGTGGTGCTGATTCTGTGGGGACTGGTTTGGTGGCTGGTGGCCTACATGAAGGGAGTATCAAGCGGAAAGCGTGCGGCTTGAGAGCGATGTCCTAAGATAAAACCTTGAGCCAGGAAATGATGGAGACCCAAATCCTTGATGGAAAAGCCACTGCACTCGCGATTCGAGCGGAGGTGGCAAATGCTACCGCTAAACTCAGTCCTCACAATGTAAAGCCCGGCCTGGTGGTGATCCTGGTGGGAGAAGATCCTGCCAGTCAGGTCTATGTGCGTAACAAGGACCGAGCTGCCAGCGGGGCAGGCTTTGAGGTGAACACGATTCGCCTGCCAGAGACGGTTTCACAGCAAGCCCTGGAAGCTGAAGTGGAGAAACTCAATCAGGATCCCAAGGTGCACGGGATTCTGGTGCAGTTGCCTCTCCCTGGAGCGCTGGATGCCGGGGCAGTGGTGGATTGTCTCGATCCTGCCAAGGATGTGGATGGGCTGTCTCCCCGGTCGGTTGCGGCCTGGACCCTGGGCCGTCCTGGCCACAAGCCCTGTACTCCCGCCGGTTGTATTGAGTTGTTAGATCGCTATTCCATCGACATCAGCGGCCAGCACATGGTGATTGTCGGGCGTTCCATGCTTGTGGGCAAGCCATTGGCGGCCCTGGCCATGGCGCGCAACGCCACCGTCACGGTCTGTCACTCCCGGACTCAGGATCTGGCGATGCATTGCCGTCAGGCGGACGTGCTGGTGGCGGCGGTGGGTCGGGCCAAGCTGATTCAAGGTGACTGGGTGCGGTCCGGAGCGATTGTTTTGGATGTGGGCATCAATCGTGGCGAGGATGGCAAGCTGGTCGGGGATGCTGATCAGGATGGAATGATGGGGCGCGCAAGCGCCCTCACTCCGGTGCCCGGCGGTATCGGGCCCATGACCATAGCCATGTTGATCAGGAATACCTTCTGTGGCGCAGCCCAAAGCATTGGGTTGGACCCGGAGGCCCTCTTGGCGGAAGCGGCGGCCTGTACCGAGGGCGCGGAGGCCTAGCACATGTCCTTTGAAGGAGCCGGAGGCCAAGGAGTCCCCCAGATCGGATTCCCCCCTCTGACCCAGGGCGTGCGCCGGCTGCTGATCGTGATGGTAGCAGTCTATGTACTCTACCTGATCGCAACCTTTGCCCCTGTCATGCGCGAGGGCATCCCCACCTGGCTGGGACTGGATGCCAACCGTTGGGGTTCCATGGCCCCCTTCTTTCCCTTGTGGCAGTTGGGCACCTACATGTTTCTGCACTCAGACATGGGGTTGAGCCACATTCTGTTCAACATGCTGGGGCTGTACTTCTTTGGCACCATGCTCGAAGGAGCTATCGGCACCCGCAGGTTGTATACCCAGTTCTTGTTGGCTGGCGTGGTCGGGGCCTTGGTGCACCTATTTGCGGTTTGGGTTTCGGCTGGCAATCGTCCGGTGGTGGGGGCATCCGGCGCAGTACTTGGGCTTGTGGTCAGTTGTGCGGTGATGCACCCCAAGCGCATGGTATTGGTGCTCTTCATCCCCGTGCAGCTGTGGGTCCTGGCGACCATCGTGATTGCCGGAGATCTGCTGGGTGTGCTTGTGCAACTGCGCGATGGGGGGTCCGATGGCGTGGCTCATTGGGTGCACTTGGGAGGAGCAGCCTGGGGAGCGCTGGCGGCCTGGCGCGGCTGGCTGTCCTTCGACCCCCTGAATCGGTTGCAGGCGCGTTGGGCCGCACGCAAGGTAGAGGTGCAGATGGTGGAGGAAGCTGAACTCGATCGGCTGTTGCAGAAAATCCAGCGGGAGGGGATAAGCTCGCTCTCGCGCAGCGAACGCTCCCTGCTCAAGCGGGCGTCCGAGCGCCGCAAGGGCTGAAGCCGCTCGCGTCACCGGACCAGGCGCGGTTGAGGTCGTCTTCCTGGGGTCTTGAGCCCGGGAACGTTCATGGTACCCCCGGGCAGGCGCTAGAATCGGGTCAAGCCCCAGCAGTGTCCCTCCTTGGTGCCCCGGGGCTCATTTCCCATGAAACCGAACCCGCGCCATTTCAGTCTGTTGTTGATCGTTTTCTGCACCTCCATGATGGGGGCGCGTTCCGTTCTGGCCCCTCCTGAGGCTCAGGAGACTTTCAAGTCCAGTTTCGAATTGGCCCGTAAGGTTGGGGACAAGTCGCGCATGCGCCAGTTGGTCAAGGGGGATATGGATGGTGCCGTGGCTTTTATCCTTGAGGTGGCGGAGGGCATCGTGAACAACCCCAACGAATTGGTCTTCGAGCGCATGGAGGCATTGCGCGAGACCTGGAAGGCGGAGGTGCGTACGGATTTTTGCGACAAAATGGAGACCTTCTTTTCAAGCCTGCCGGGGCCCCTCAAGCGCGATCGACGGCGCTTGCGTGTGAGCTATGACAAGCTCGTTGAGGAGTGGCAGGCCAACGTTGCCGGCGACAGGGATCGGGGTGAATTCAACCGTCTCGGGGGTGAGTTCACGGCTCTGGCAGATGCATTCGGGGAACTTCGGGACCGCTACTTCGAGTCCAATACCTGGCAGTACGTTGCGCTCTCCTACGACAATGCCTACGAGAAAAACGGGCCAGACTACAAGGCAGCGGCCAAGGCTTACTCCAGATGCATAGAGACTCGCGAAGAGATTGGACTGAAGGACACAGTCTTCAAGAGTTTTGCTGTGCGGCTGAAAGCCCTTGAGAAGCTCGGTTATGGCAAGCCCCCGGAAGAGGGGTCGGCGGAAGCGCTTGCTGCTGCAGAGTTTGCCAAGCCTGTCGTACTCAGCTCAACCTTTGAGATGCTCCCCGAGATCGAATCCCTGCAGAGGCCCAACTATCGGCTCGACGCGCATTATGTGATCTGGCCCATGCTTGCCCTGAAGGGCGTGGATTCCACTTCGAAGTTCGCTCGTATGGAGGGTGGACCCACTGCGATCCGCACTAAGGCCGCAGAGGTCATGCTGGACACGGACGGGGACGGGGTCGGAGATGTGGAGATTCCTCTGCGCGGCAAGCCGCAGGCAGTTGAATTGCAGCTCGGGGATGGGGAAGCCAAGCGAGGTTGGGGTTTTCTAGCTGTTGTGGGGCACGAGAAACTGCAGTACCAGGGCCTCGAAATGAACGCAGCGATCCAGGACAAATTTGCTGGCATCTACCTGGCACCAGCTGGTTCTGCGCGCTACGACTTGGGCGGCACGCCTGTGCGCATCATTGACGAGAATCTCAACGGAGTCTACGGGGACGTCCCTCTTTCCTGGGGCAGCATGGGAATCTCTACCGATCACTTCGAACCCGAGGTGGATTCCATGGTCATCGGTGAGAGCAAACGTGCCGTGCCCTACAGCGAGTACGTCAAAGTTGGAGAGGGGTGGTATCAGCTGGAGCCTCTCAACGGTGGTGCCCAGCTGCAGGCCACGCGGGTTCAGTTCCCCACAGGGGAGCTGACCCTCAATTGGGGCAAGGGCACCAAGCCTGACTTCCTGGTGGTCAAGGGGCGTGACCGTTTCGCGAACTGTTATTTTGATCTGACTTCCGCCAAGAAGGTTGAGGTCCCGGTGGGGCGTTACAGCATCAGCTATGGACGGTTGTCCAAAGGCAAGCGGTTGCAGTCCATGAAGGCCTTGATCCTTGGAGACGGCAATAGCAAGGCCTTTGACGTGTCCGCTGGCGAGACCGTCAAGGTGGAGGCAGGTGCTCCCTTCGACTTGGAGTTCAAGATTGAAGACGGAGGCGATAAGTTCACAGTTCCCGGAAGCAGCGTGGTGGTGGCCGGTCGGGCAGGCGAGCGCTATGAGCGTCTCTGGAATTGTGTGCTGAATCCTGCCGTATCCTGGCGCAAGGCCGGATCCAAGCGTGGCACCAAGGGGGATTCCATGGGGGTCCACATGGATCGTGAGGCCATGAGCAAGTTTGGCTACTCGGCGACCTGGTTTCCCAAGGATCTTGAACTGGAGCTGCGGAAGGGGACCGAGGACTACGAGGTGCAATTATTAGTGAAGAAGAACAAGCTGTTTGGCAAGATCACCTCTTCTTGGCGTGATTGATCCAAGCTGGACCTTTGACAAGGGTCCTGACATTTTGAGCCTGGCTTCCGGAGCACCGTTCTCACTCAGTCTCTCCTAGACCCCTCGACCGACCCCAACCACCCGTGCTGGACCTCAAGTTCATCCGCCAGAACCCGGACCTGGTCCGGGCGGGCGCGACCAAGAAACACATCTCCTGCGAGATCGATCGCATTCTCGAACTCGACGCCGCCCATCGGGAACTGGGGGTCAATGTGGATCAGTTGCGTCAGCGGCAGAAACAGGCGGGGGGAAAGATCGCCCAAGCTTCTGAAGAGGAGCGCGGCCAGCTGGTGGCCGAGCAGAAGGAGCACAAGGCCGAACTCAAGGCACTGGAAGAGCGTCAGCAGGGTCTTACCGGAGAACTGCAAGAGCTGTTGTTGCGCGTGCCCATGCCTCCTGCGGCGGATGTTCCCGAGGGCAAGGACGACGAGGAAAACACCGAGGTCCGGCGCTGGGGCCAGCCTACGAGTTTTGAGTTCCAGGCTCGTTCCCATCAGGATCTGGGGGAAATGCACGGCTGGATCGATGTGGAACGGGGCGCACGACTGGCGGGTAGCCGCAACTACCTGCTCAAGGGTGACCTGGTGTTATTGGAATCGGCGGTGATGCGCTTTGCTTTAGACCAAATGGTGGAGCGCGGATTTACGCCAGTGACCGTGCCTACCCTGGTGCGTACGGAAGCCATGCGCGGTACCGGCTATTTCCCCGGAGGCGAGGATCAGGCCTATCGCTGTGATGAGCGTGATGATCTCTGGTTGGTTGGCACCGCCGAGGTGCCCCTGACCGCCATGCACGCGGGAGAGATCCTCGATGGGGCCCAGCTGCCCCTCAAGTTTGTGGCCCATTCCAGTTGCTATCGCCGTGAGGCTGGCACCTATGGCAAGGACACCCGCGGGCTTTATCGGGTTCACCAGTTCCAGAAGGTCGAGCAGGTGATCATCGATGTGGCCGACGAGGAACGTTCTCTTGAGCATCACGCAGCGATCCTCGACAACGCCGAGACCTTGATGCAGGCTTTGGAGTTGCCCTATCGCGTGGTCAATGTGTGTGGCGGGGACCTGGGTCAGGGGCAGGTGCAAAAGTTCGACATCGAGACCTGGATGCCCTCCAGGGAGGGCTACGGTGAAACCCATTCCGCCTCACGCTTCCACGACTTTCAGTCTCGTCGTTTGGACCTGCGCTACCGAGGCGAAGACGGCAAGGTGGAGCACTGTCACACTCTGAACAACACTGTGGCCGCCTCCACGCGCATGTTGATTGCGCTCATGGAGAATCACCAGAACGAGGACGGATCGGTGAATGTGCCTGAGCCCCT
>JABABA010000038.1 GCA_014238415.1 Planctomycetota bacterium
CCGCCGCCGCCGCCGCCGCCATCACGGCGCGGAGGGCGATCCTCAGCTTCATTGACACGCAGGGGGCGGCCATCGAGCTCTTGACCGTTCAGGTCGCCGATGACTGCTTGAGTGTCTTCTTCGCTCGCCATCTCGGCGAATGCGAAACCACGTGGACGACCGGTCTCCCGGTCCATAATAATGCGCACGCTTTCACAGGTGCGGCCGCCCTCTTCTAGGGCGGCACGAAGGGTGTCCTCGGTTGTTGACCAAGCGAGGTTCCCGATGAAGAGCCTTTTGCTCACGATCGAATCACAACTAATCAGTAGGTCTAAAAATCTCGACCCCAGAAGTTGGGGTCGTTCTCACCACGAACTCTTCGAGGTGGATGCGGGTGCGCAGAACGAGCGCGGTCGGCCGTGCGGTGGACGAGGCGCATGGGGGCGTTTGTTGCGCGCAGGGAGGGTCGGACTGCTCTTTGGGACGGGGCTTGGGGAATCGCAGTGCGCGGGAGAGGGGAGGTTCTTGTGTTGCCTCCGGTTCGAAGGCGCAAAGTTAGCACAGATTGGACCCCCTGTGGGGTCAAAGGCCCCTGGGAGCCTCTAGACGGCGCATTTCGAAGGACGCGATGGTCGCCAGATCCTGCAGCAGGAGGTTCACGGGGCCTCCGGGCGCCCGCAAGTCGTCTGTGTCCAATTGAATGGCGATGGCGAGATCCAAATCCTTGTAGTACCCGGTGCTGGACAAGAATCCAAACTGGAATCCGTCGTGAAAGGCCAGTGGGCCGTTGACCGTGTCCTCCAGCATGACTCCGAGGCCATAGCGAACGCCGGCTCCCAGGGGCTTCGCAAGCACGCCTTCTTCGATCAAGCTCAAGGGGGCTTCTCCGTGGTGTCGGCCTGACCATAGGGATCGGGCCCAGAGCGCCAGATCCATGGGCGTACTGGCCCAACCGCCACCGCAGCCTTCGAACTGCACATTGACCGTGAACTCGCCGCTCTTCAGCAGACGCGTAGGCACCCCAAAGTTGCGGCTGGTCACCACATGGCCTTGGGCCAGCCGTGGGATTGCCTGGCCATTGAGTGGAATGGTGTCGGACAGACCCTCGGGTTCCAGGATGCGTTTGCGGATCAAGGTCTCGATATCTTCGCCCAGGATGCGTTCCAGAACGGCTCCGACCACGATGTAGTTTGTGTCCGAGTAGGCCCAGCCTTCTCCGGGTTGGAAGAGCAACTGCTTGTCGGTGATCGTTTCAATCCGTTCTGCGTCAGTCCATTTACGCTTCGGATCGTTGACAATCGACTGCATCACGTCACGGGCAAATACCCAGCGGGGCAATCCGCTTTCGTGGCGTAACAATTGGCGAATGGTCGCTTTGCCCGCACCGGGGGAGCGCCGGAGCCAGTCTGCTCGGGGCAGATAGTCTATGGCTGACCGGTCCAAGTTGAGGCGCCCCTGTTGTATGAGCTGTACCGCAAGGGCTGCTACATAGGTCTTGCCGATGCTACCGGACAACATGCGGTGGGATGGTTCGAGGGCAACTCCATGATCCTGATCCGCGTAGCCCACTGCGCATGTCACATGCATGCCGCTTGGAAGGATTGCAGCCACGGAGATTCCCGGAGACTCGTGCCGGATCCGCGCGGTTTGCAGGCGCTGTCGCCAACGACTGGAGATGCGTTCCGCCAGTCGAGCTTGTGTTGAATTTGCGCTGGCTTCCAGAGCCTGGCCGCGAACGGGACCATGGACTGCTCCGGGCCCTACGCAGGCGCAGAGGGCAACCGCGATAAATACAATTCCAGCGAATAGACTTACATTTGTGGACCTCTGTGCTGGCAGGTTGCACGTCAGGTCCACCTTTTCAGGTTGAGCGAGCGACACGGCACCAGTGTGCAGGTTGTTTTTCATTTTGTCTATGCCTCCAGGTTGAGGCATCTCAAGATGGGGCAGTATTTTCCATCTCAGGTCTCTCTGGGGTTGTCTCGGTAGATTCATGGGGCGAGGCGGCCGAGTCAAAGAAAACTTGCAGATCCATGTAAGGCCAGGTCAGAGGACAGTCGCCTTTGATTCTGGCGTTCAGGAGCTAGCATGGGCGAAGATCTGCCGATGACTACATATCCCCTGCAGTCCAATCCACACCAATTGCAATGCGACTTTCCACTCTCACCTTGATTGCTTCTGTTCTTCTGCTTTGTTCTGTTGTGGTTCTAGCCCAAGGCCATCAAGATCCTCTGCAGGATGAGGCCCCGGGTGTTCGGCATGGCCTGAAACCCGAAAGCGTCCTCCATACTTACATGGAGACCTTGGCCGACGGCATGGATCTGATTGAAGACGGTCTGTTTCCACAGAAAGAGGCAGATGCCAACGACGATTGGGATGCTCATCTGGCGAGTGTGATCCAGTTGCAAATGGGCGCTCTCAAGGCCAAGGCCGAACTTCCGAAAACCCTGCAGGCGAAGTCGGCTGGGAAGCGAGAGACTGGGTCGTTGGTCTACGCCAAGTTGATGCATGAGCTCGTTGTACAGTTGTTCCGGATGGAAGTTGCGCTAATGGAGCAGGACCGCAAGGCTTGGGAAGAGGCCTTGATCGAGATGGAGAAAGTCCGCACCAGGGGGCACAAACAATTCAAGCCCCGTCGACGCCGTGGCGCTGCACCTGGCGGGGGACATGGGGGCGGCGGCGGAGATCGTTAGTGCCCGTACTTCCAAAGTCCTCCTGGCACGATGGCGGCAGACGTGCCTGGGCCCTGGCCTTGTTCCTGATTGCCTGCACGAGTTGGCCCTGGCTTGCGAGCCTTAGCCAACCGCCCATGGCCGCCGATGCGCCCGAGCTGCTGATCAAAGCGGCGCCCGGCAACGACGGTTGGCTGCAGTATGCCCTCGGCTCGCCACACTTCGGCGTGGCATGGCGTCCCCTGACTGTGCTCTCCTTCTCGATGGACGCTGCCTTTGCCGGGTTATCGGTTGGATTTCTGAGGGGCACGGATCTGGCCCTGCATGTGCTGGCTGCTCTTGGGGTATTTGCCGTCGGATTGCGTCTGGCAGCCGGGCGCAAGGTTGCCTGGTTGGCTCTTGCTTTGTATTTGGCGCATCCCTTGCTGGATGACATCGTGCCTTTTCTGCCGCGGCGGTGTTACACCCTTTGTTCAGCTTTGTGCCTGCCAGCCATGGCGATTGCTCTCAGTTCGCGTGTAAACCTGCGGAACGGAGTGCTGGCCGGTTTGTTGTTTGCCATGGGGCTTGCATCCCATGAGATCGCGAGTTTTTTCATGTTCGGCACCTTGGCTCTGTCCCTTGCAATGGACAGCAATCGGGGACTTAGGGAGCGCCTTGTTCGGGCAACGATCAGGTTGCTTCCCGGGTCTGTGCTGGCAGGTCTGCTGCTCGTGGGTCGAGGAGTGGTCTTGGGCCGCGTCGGTGGTTACGACACCAAGGGGCGTGCCTTGCCAGTACCGGATCTCCTGGAGTTCCTTGGTCAGGGGATGTTCGCCCTTTCCGGCGCCCTGGCTCTGGGGGCGTTGGGCGTTTTCCTGGGCTTGTTCTTCTTACGCGCTTTGAGCGGATCCCGAATGGGGCGTTCCATGGGCTGGGCCTTCTTTGCATGGATCCTGGTGGCGGGCGCGATCCTCGCCGCCCAGGGCGTCTGGTTCCCGCGTATTGCCTACAGCATGTTGCCGATCATGGTCCTTGCGCTGGCCTGGCTTCTGATCCAGACCGATACGGTGGCACCACTGCGTCTTGCAACGGCTTTGCTCTGTCTGCCTTTTCTGTTTGCCTCCCCGCTGATTCATGGCCCTGATGGTGAACGCCAGGAACTTCGCGAGGCACGAGCAGGTCTGATCGAGGATTTGGAAGAGGCCGCGACAAGAGTTCAGAGTCTGACCGAAGATCCTGCGGTCCTGCGTGTTGTCCTGCCTTTCCGCCGAAGTCGGGTGGGAGTCCTGGGGCGCGGTCAATCTGCGGGTCGGGTGTTGCCCCGGGACGCCCGTCAGCCCTGGCGCTGGGTGAATGCGCAACTCGATGAAGACCGTCTCTTGCTTGAACCCTGGCTCTATGTTGAAGAGCCCACCATTCCTTGGAGCGCGGTGATCCAGATCGTCCGTGATGCTCCGAGCCTGCAATTGGAACTACCTGTAGATCGTGAGGTGTTGCGCATGGGAATCAGCGCCGCTCGCCGCCGCCCGCCCGAGGCTGGTCCGCTGGAGACCTGGCGTCCATCTCGGACCCAAAAGAACCGGCGGCAGTTCCTCTTCATCTATGGCCCCGGCGGAGGCAAGCTGGTCGAGCCTTGACCCTTGGCAGAATCAGGCGTTGCTGGATTCTGTATCACCCGGCTTCTATTCTAGATTGCAGGTACATCATGCCCCGCTTTCTTGAAAGATCTCGCCGCTTCGCCATCAGCACCAACATGAAGGTGATGTACTCAAGTCTCTGTGCTCACGAGCACCTGGAGGAGGTTTCCGAGTTGTCATTCGGTCGTGCGGTTCTCACAAAACGGACGCCTCATCTGCTTCTGACTCGCGATCCCAAGGCGCGTCTGGTGAGTGCCTTTCGCGACAAGTTTCGCAACCAACCGAGCGTTCTGGGGCAGCCTGCATTTCAAGGTTGGCAGCGCATCCACCGGGTGCACTATCGATACTTGAACCTCAAGGACAGCGATCCTGACGAGGTCAAGCAGGCGCGCTTCCTTGGGATGAGTTTCGAGGAGTTTGTCAGCTTGCTGCCAAAGACCTATCTGCTCGATGGACATCTACGGCCTCAGTATCTCTTGCAGTGGCTGAGGTTCAAACGCCTCTTGCCCGTGGCTCCAGCGCGAGTGACTCACATTTGTCCGATGGAGGGTCTGGACCCTCAAGAAATACGCGAGCAGTGGGGCATTGAAATGGGAGAACGGCGCAACGTGACTCCCAAAGGGGGAGACGATTCTTTTGATGACGCCAGGGCTGCCGCCATCATCGCGCGAGTGTACCGTCGCGACTTCGCCCTGATCGGTCGGGGATAGGGGCTCGGTCGTGATCCGATCGTCCGGAGAATCGGTCCCGGGGGGCCCTTTTGCACGTTTCCTGGGCAGGAATTGAACCCCTGGGTTAGATTCATCAGGGTAGAGACCCCGCAAGGGGCCCTTCAGCTGCTTGCGCAGTTTTTCCCCATCAGGTGCATACCCCCGCGCCGACATATGAAGAGTGTTCTTGAAGGAGCCGCTGCGGCGGTTTTCTATGCTTGGTTCTGTGCCCTGCCCGCCAGTGCTCAGGCCCCTCCGGGCTATTACGACGCGGTGGACAGCAGTAATGCAGCCACTCTGCGTGCGAGCTTGCATGGTGTGATCGACGACCACCAGCGTTTTCCCTATACCTCATCGGCGACGGACACCTGGAACATACTTGAGCTGGCGGATGAGGATCCTCTGGACAACACATCGATTCGCGATGTGTATCTGAATGCCAGCTATCCAAAAGCTGGCGGAGGGAATGCCAACTACAACCGTGAGCATACCTGGCCCAAGTCCTATGGCTTTCCAAATGACGGGTCGAGTAACTATCCCTACAGCGACTGCCATCAGCTGTATCTCTGCGACTCGGGCTACAACTCATCTCGTAGCAACAAACCTTTTCGCTTCTGCAGCAATGGATGCAATGAGAAGGTTACGGAGCTGAATGGGGGCGTTGGGGGGGGCTCCGGGGTCTATCCCGGGAACTCGAACTGGACAGGAGGTTCTTTCACAAGTGGTGCCTGGGAGATCTGGATGGAGCGGCGTGGTGATATCGCGCGGGCCATGTTCTACCTGGATGTGCGTTACGAGGGGGGCAGTCATGGGGTCACCGGGGTCGCGGAACCCGACCTGATCCTGACCGACACCGAGGCTCTGATCGCCAGTTCCAACACGGGCTCGAATCTCAGTGTGGCCTACATGGGGATGCTCTCGGTGCTCTTGCAGTGGCATCAGCAGGATCCGGTGGATGCAAACGAAGTCGAGCGCAACGACCGAGTGCAGTCCTTTCAGGGCAACCGTAATCCATTCGTGGATCATCCCGAGTGGGTGGATTGTCTGTTCAACGGCTCCTGCGGAGGTGGGGGGGGAGACATCACGCCCCCCGAGGCCCCTATCGGTCTGGGCGCTGCCTTGGGCGCAGGTACCGTGGAGTTGGACTGGCTTGACAATACGGAAATTGATCTGGCTGGCTATCACGTTTACCGCGCCGAGGGAGCAAGCGGCGCTTGGGTTCGCCAGACAACAAGCATTGTTGGTTCCAGCGCTTGGAGCGACACAGCGATATTGTCATCGACGACCTATTTCTATGCAGTCAGCGCGCTGGACACAGCGGGCAACGAGTCGGGCCTGAGCCTCGATGTGCAGATCATCACAGATGGAGGCGGAGGTCCGATTGCTTCGGATCCATGGATCAATGAGTTGCACTACGACAACTCCGGTTTGGACACCGGCGAGTTTGTAGAAGTCGCTGGGCCCGCTGGACTGGATCTTCTCGGTTGGCGGTTGGTTTTCTACAACGGCAACAGTGGCCTGGAATATCAAACCATCAATATGAGCGGCGTCTTCGCCGATCAGGGGGGCTGTGTCGGAGCGCTTGCCTTTGCCATGCAGGGCATTCAAAACGGATCCCCGGATGGGATTGCATTGGTGGACCCGGCGGGTGTGGTGCTGTCCTTCCTGAGTTATGAAGGCAGCATGGTCGCGGGGGACGGGCCCGCCGCCGGGCAGACATCTGTGGACATGGGGGTGGGCGAAAGCGGCGCGACTCCGGCAGGCACTTCCCTGCAGTTGGTTGGCATAGGCGCGGATCCCGCTTCATTCAGTTGGACTGGGGGGTCCCCGGAGACTCCTGGTCTGCCCAACAACGGGCAGGTCTTTGATGGGGGCTGCGGTGGTACGAATCCACCCCAAGCTCCCAGCGGTTTCAGCGCCGAAGCAGGAGACTCTCGCATCCTGCTTACCTGGTTGCCCAACAGCGAACCCGATCTTGCTGGCTACAACCTGTACCGCAGCAACACTGCTGGCAGTGGCCACATCCTGGTCAACACGAATCTCATCACTGGCGAGTCCTATCTGGACATGGGCGTTGTGAACGGAGTGACGGTGCACTACTTCTTGACCGCGCTGAATACCAACGGTGAGGAAAGCGATGCTTCGCAGGAGGTCTCGGTTACGCCTCAGGACATCACTGCCCCTGCAGTGCCCACAGGCTTGAGCGGGATCGCCGGCAACGGGGTAGTGGACCTGACCTGGGACGCAAACTCTGAAAACGATCTGGCTGGCTACATCTTGTCGCGCAGTGAACAAACAGGGGGGCCCTATGTACCCCTGTTTGGTGGGTTGACAGTCAGCACATCCTGGAGTGATGCCACGGTGGTCAACGGTGTGGTCTACTTCTATGTGCTGCAAGCCCAGGACACCTGGGGCAATACATCTGCTTATGGTTCGGAGGTTTCTGCGGCGCCCCAGACCAATGGGTCCGGACCTGGTCAGCCGGTGGTATTGACCCATGACGATTTTGAGTCAGGTTTTGGCAACTGGGATAGTGGGGGCGAGGACTGCAAGCTCTACACCGATGGGCGTCTGGCCTGGCAGGGATTTGCGGCCTTGAACCTGCAGGACAACAGCGGTTTGGCCTCATCCTCGACTCTGGTGCAGCCCATCGATGTGTTGACGCCAGGTTATTCTTCAATCGAAGTAGACTTCCACTTCATTGCACTAGGCATGGAGAAGGGCGAGGGATTCATGTTGCAGTTCTTCGACGGATCGAGCTGGGTGACTGTGCAGACCTGGGCACGGGGCAGAGAGTTTGAGAACAAACAATGGCAGCATGAGACTGTTGTGATTCTGAGTTCATTCGTGAACTTCAGCCAGAATATGAAGCTGCGCCTGCGCTGCGATGCCAGCGGGGATGACGATGATGTCTACATTGATGCTCTGACGGTGACCGCTCAGTAGGTGCAGGGGGCGTCAACGGTTTGCGAAGCACCAGGAGGTCCTTTTTGCCATTCACTGGCTTGATGGATTATGATCAGGGGTGAGGCAGCCGCCCGCCAATCCCATGTTCGTTCTGTCCCTTTTGTTGCTGACCCTGCAAACCCCCGTGGCCCCTGCGCTGCGGCCACCCCCTGCTGGTTCTTTTGTTGTCGAACACCCCTGCCCTCGGTTGGGTGCAGGATTTGGCCAGGGAGTCGCGGCGCT
This sequence comes from Planctomycetota bacterium, assembly GCA_014238415.1. GTDB lineage: Bacteria > Planctomycetota > UBA1135 > UBA1135. The sequence continues at coordinate 8,170 of JABABA010000038.1, forward strand.
CGATATGGACGGGGACGGTTCTCAAGACCTGGCGGTGGGAGCCTTTGGTGAGGGACTCGTTTACGTGTTTTTCGGACGCGCCCAGCCAACAGCCATGCGCCCTTTTCGTGTCATCACTCGCACCTTTTCCAGAGCAGGGCCGGAGTCCTGTGGTGCCCCGGCCAGCAGCAATCAGCTTGGTTACGATCTGGTCGGGGGCCAGCTCGATCAGGATCCGTTTGATGAGCTGATTGTCGGTGCTCCGACCGAGAATGTGGCGAGTCTTGCCCAGGCAGGTTCGGTCTACCTATATGGAGGTCCCGGCGGGAGCACACCTTTGCAACTGGTCTCGCCCATTGCGGAACCTGGCTTGTTTGGCAGCAGCGTCAGTCTGGGGGATTTCGATGGAGATGGTCATCTGGACCTGGCCGTCAGCGCTCCCCAAGGCTCCGTGGCCGGAGTCCCAGCCGGGCGTGTCTTCATCTATCCCGGCGGACCGCTCAATCCCACTGGACCCGTGATTGAACTGGTCAATCCTTTCCCTGTGGTCAACGGCAACTTCGGCCACCATCTGGCGGTGAGCGATACCAATTTTGATGGCATAGATGACTTGATCGTCGGTGCTATCGGCAACACGGCTCAAGGGGTTCCCGTCGCTGGCCAGGTATTCTGTTTCCCCGGCCCCTTGCAGCAGAGTCAGGTGCTGGTGATCGAGGACCCCAATCCAGATCCCAATGATCTGCCCGCCCCGCGCTACTCAATGCATGTGGATGCGCGTGAGCACTTTGTGGCTGTGGGCGCAAATCGCAAGGACCACTCTGGGATTCATGACGCAGGCATGGGCTATGTGCAGTCCGGTCCCTTCTTCCAGGACACGACGCTTCATGTGAGCCCGAATCCGTCCGCTTCAGACTATCTTGGTTTTCGCTGCTTGATTGGGGACTTCGTCAATGACGGCGCGCTGGACTTCGCATTCTTGGTTTTGTTGCCGCGCTCAATGTTGATCTGGGATGGAAACAATCTCAGTGGTTCGCCGACTACCCTGCAAGCTCTTCCCAATTCAGCCGACCATCTAGGCAACGGCTGTATCGCAGCGCGCATCGTGCCGGGAGGGCGTGAACAGATCGTGCTGGGGGATCCGACCTATGACGTTCCGAGCCCTCTGCCAGTCAACGACAATACCGGACGGGTCGTGCTGTACTTCTTGCCCTGAGGGGCACTAGCCCAGCAAGGCTCTCGGCACCCGGCCAAACACATCGGTCAGGCGGAAGTGGCGGCCCTGGTACTTCCAGGTCAAGCGCTCGTGGTCGATTCCCAAGAGATGCAGGATCAAGGCCTGCAGGTCATGCACATGGACTGGATCGCGGGTGATGTTGTAACCAAAGGGATCGGTTTCTCCGTAGGTCAGGCCAGCCTGAATGCCACCGCCCGCCATCCAGATCGTGAAGCAGCGCCCGTGGTGGTCGCGTCCGTACTCGGTGGAAGAGATAGGTCCTTGGGAATAGGCCGTGCGCCCGAATTCGCCGCCCCAGATCACCAGAGTGTCCTCCAGCATGCCGCGTCTGGCCAGATCGCGTACAAGAGCTGCGGAGCCCTGATCGGTTTCACGGCACTGTCTCTTGATGCCACCGACCAGGCTGCCATGCTGATCCCAGTCCTTGTGGAAGAGCTGGACGAAACGAACGCCGCGCTCCAAGAGGCGCCGTGCCATCAAGCAGTTGGCCGCATAGCTGCCCGGGTCTCTTGCGTCTTCTCCATAGAGCTCAAAGGTCTCCTCGCTCTCGTCGCTCATGTCCGCCACTTCGGGCACCGATGCCTGCAGGCGCCAGGCCAGTTCGGCTTGCTCTTGACGGTCCAGGGCAGAGGGGTCTCGCTCTGCTGCCAAGCGGTGTAATTGGCCCAACGCATCCAGGGCACGCTTGCGTTGCTCGCGGCTGACTCCGGGTGGATTGCTGAGGTACAGAATCGGATCCTGGCCTGCGCGCAGGGGAATGGCCTGGTGCTTGGAGGGCAGGAATCCAGAGCCCCAAAGGCGTGAATAGAGCGGTTGCCCTCCCTTGTTCTTGCTGATCAGAATGCAGGAGGTGGGCAGGTTGGGGTTGTTCGAGCCCAGACCCAGAGACAGCCAGGAGCCAATCGAAGGGCGACCGGCAATCTGGGAGCCGGTTTGCATGTAGGTCACCGCAGGATCGTGGTTGATTGCCTCGGTGTGCATGCTGCGTACGATGCACAACTGATCGGCGATGCTTGCAGTGTGGGGCAATAGGTCGCTGAATTCCGCGCCGGACTGCCCATGGCGCGCAAAGGAAAATGCCGAACCCACAAGCGGAAGGGTGGCCTGATTGCCACTCATGGTGGTCAGGCGCTGGCCCTTGCGGACGCTTGGAGGCAGGTTCTCGCCCTGGCGTTCACTGAGCAAGGGCTTATTGTCGAACAGGTCCAGTTGGCTTGGCCCTCCACTTTGAAAAAGCCAGACCACGCGTTTGGCACGAGCCAGATGGTGGGGGACCGTGCGAACGAGCTGACCGTCCTGGCCCCAGGCCGAATTCAGGACACCGGTACCAATTCCTGCGCCGGTTGCGCGCAGGAGGGATCTGCGATCGAGGTGCTTCATTGCAGAGAGACCACTCCGTGGTGAGAGAAGAGGGTCGAGATCACAAGAGTCCAGCTTGCGTGCAGCGCTTGGTCGAGTTCCGGAGTGGTGGCAGCGGCACCCACCCCGAGGACCGCCTGGGCCTGATCTGGAAGAGCATTGTAGTCCGCCTGCGAGTGCTGCAGGAGTGCCGCGATGGCCTGAGCCTCTCCATTGTTGGGTTCATGCGAGGTCATACGTCGGAAGACCATGTTGATGCGCTCTTCACGACTTGCATCCTGACTCAAGACTTCGGCAGCCATGACGCGACTGGCTTCAACAAACTGGGGATCATTCCAGAAAACCAACGCCTGTAGAGGCGTGCTTGTTTCGGGGCGATTGACTGAACACACATCACGCTTGGCCGCATCCAGCAGCAACATGGATGGTGGTGGAGATGTGAGTTTCCAGAAGGTGTACAGACTGCGTCGATAGAGTCCTGCGCCCTGATCGGCCGAGTAGACCTGACCGGACTTCTCCTTCCATAGACCGGCCGGTTGATAGGGCTTGACGCTTGGGCCACCAATCTTTTCAACCAGCAGTCCGCTGTGAAACAGGGCCTGATCTCGCAGGGCTTCTGCTGAGAGCCGTCGTCGGGGATCCGCACCGAGGATTGCGCAGGTCTTGCGGGCAAAGGTCTCACTCAGCACCAGGCGTCGCAGCAGTTGCTTCACGTTCCAGCCGCTGGCCATGAAGTCCCGGGCCAGGGTGTCGAGCAGTTCGGGGTTCCAGGGTCCCACCCCTTGCACGCCGAAGTTCTCTGGTGTGCCCACCAATCCCGCGCCAAATATAAGGCGCCAGAAACGGTCCACCGCTACGCGTGAAGTGAGGGGATGATCTTCGCGCACCAACCAGCGGGCCAGATCCAGCCGCGAAGGGGTCCCATCGCTGTGCATGGGTGGTAGGCAGGAAAGACTGTCGGGTTGCACTGCTTCGCCGGGTTGGTCATACGCACCTCGGGCCAGAATGCGTGTGGTGCGCGGGACGGGACTCTCTCTCATGATCATGAGTGAGGGCAGTTGATCTACGAACTCTGCCAGGCTCTTGCGCGCCTGCCGCAACTCTGTGCGCTTCGCTTCGCGCAACTTGTCCCCAGGGCTGGCTTCAAAAGCCGCCTGCCACGATGCTTCACTCCAGTGTGTTCTTCGGATCGCCGGGTCATGCCAGCCCATGATCCGCCCGGTCTCATCCAAGCGCGCCATCAGGGCGACTTCGGCCGGCGTCAGTTCGCGATCAAACACATGCAGATCATCCACCGCTCCATTGCGAAAGCCTCGGTCCCGGAAGCGCTCGCCGATGGTCAGGTGCGCTTCTCCACCCCCGACGATGGTCCGGGTCAGGTGATCCCGCACTGTTTCGCATTCGACCCTGACACCGTTGACATACAGGCCGATGCCATCCGCCCGTCCAGAGCCATCGTGCGTGATCCCAAGGTGAGTCCATGCGCCGATTTCTATGGCGTCTACTGCGCGCACCCGCACAGCATTGCCAGGCCAGAAGTGAATCAGTGAGAATGAAGGTCGGCCCTCTTCCAAGAGCAGCTGAAAGCCCCGGCTGCCTGCGTCATGCCAGGCCCGTGAACGATGCAGAACCACCGCGCGCTCCAGGTCCTTCCTTGGTGAGACCCATAGTCCAAAGGTCAGGGGATCCCAGCGGCGGAACGCCGGGTTGCCGGCGAAGGTGAGCGCATGGTCACCAGAAAGGAGCAGGCCTCCACCTGGATGGTCCTCCACTCGGTTGACCGGCCCATGGACACCGCCCGCCAACTTGTCTGGCACCTGATTCTTGAGCGCTGCCCCGTGGCCCTCATCCATCAGGTATGACCCAACCAGGCCCGCCGGCGCAGAAGCGCTCAACTCCTGTTCGGTTCGCCAGGCCGCATATGCCGCTTGATCAAGGGTGAACTCATCCAGTTCCTGCTCCAGCCTTGCACAGGTTTCGCGCAACTCATCCAGTTGCTTGGCCTGGTCGGCCGTTGTCAGATCCAAGGTCGGCGTGGGCACCGCATTGGTGAAGTGCGAATAGAGCCCGCTCTCATCGATGTTGTCGAAGAAGGCCGCCAGGGAATAATATTCCTTCTGGGGGATCGGGTCGTACTTGTGGTCGTGGCAGCGTGAGCAGGTCATGGTCAAACCCATCACCGCCGTACCAAGGGTATTGACCCGATCCGCAACGTACTCGCTACGGAATTCCTCTTCGACACTTCCCCCCTCGTTGGTTTGGCGGTGCAGTCGGTTGAAGGCGGTGGCCACGATCTGGTCCTGGGTTGCTTCTGGCAACAGGTCACCTGCAATCTGTTCCACGAGAAACGAATCGTAGGGCAGGTTTCGGTTGAAGGCTTCGATCACCCAGTCGCGGTAGGGCCAGACCGCGCGGTACACATCGCTCTGATAACCATAGGTGTCCGCGTAGCGCGCTGCGTCCAGCCATGGCGCGGCCAGGTGCTCTCCCATGCGTGGCGAAGCCAGCAGTCGCGTCACAGCTTCTTCCTTGCGCGTGGCAACAGGTGCTGTTTCGAAGGCATCGAGTTCCGTCAGGGTCGGCGGCAAGCCTGTCAGCACCAAAGTGGCCCGCCGCAACCAGATTGCCGGGCTGACCTCGTCCGCGACTTCATGTCCTGCGCGTTCAAGGCTCTCTGCAACCATCTGATCGATGGGGTCCCCCTCATTCGGTTCAACGGCACGTTGTTTCGTCAAGGCAGCAAAGGCCCAGTGCCTGGGATACTCGGCCCCTGCGTCGATCCATTCCCGCAACAGCTTGCGTTCCTCTGGTGAGAGCACCAGCTTGCTGCTGGGAGGAGGCATGCGTTTGTCCGGTGCCTCGTCGATACGTGTCGCCAAGAGACTGTCTGCTGCCGATCCCGGCTCAATGGCCGCCCCTTCCTTGCGCAGGGCCAGGGCTCCAGTTCGTTTGTCCAAGCGCAGGTTCCCTTTGCGTTTGTTGGCATCGGGGCCATGGCAGGGGAAGCAACGATCGGCCAGCAGCGTATAGGCCTCGCGAGCCAGGTCATCCTGGGTGGGCAGCAGGCCGAGGATCAGGAGGGGCAGGGAGTGCATGGGAGGGTTGCGCAACCAGTATGGGGGATCCTTGGCGGCGGCGGGGTGTCGAATTGGGCAGGGCCGCGCAGTCTGGGCTTCTGGGGCCTATCTGGCGGTTCAGCTCCAGCAATTTCCAACACGCTCGCCCAGTCCCCCTGCGATCATTCCAGCGGCGAGTTCTTCAGCGGTCCCGGGACTCTTCAGTACAGCTACAAGGCAAAGCGCAAAGTCCAAGGAGGTCCCCGGCCCGACGCTGGTCATGACGCGTCCGCTGATCACCACCCGCTCTTCTTCAACAACGGTGGCTCCTGAAAGATGATCGTGGAAGGCGGGGTAGCAGGTGGCGCGCTTGCCTTCCAGCAAGCCTGCTCTTGCTAGCGCGATGGGCGCAGCACAGACCGCGGCGGTCCAGCGGTCATGCTCGTGCATGTACTTCAAGGCCGCGATCACCCTTTCGTCGTCACGCAGAGTGGTCGCACCGGGGATTCCTCCGGCCAGTACCACGGCGGTGAAGTCATCGATGTTCACATCATCGAGAGAGACAGCGGTGTTGAATTCAACACCGTGGGCTCCCCTTGCGCTGCGTGCATCGCCTGGGGTACCGAGATCCGCCACGATTACTTCGATCTCGCCCCGCCGCAGGACATCGATGATGGTCACCGCTTCGATTTCTTCGAAGCCGTCGGCGAGGGGAACAAGGACTTTGGGGGCAGAGGTCATGGGGGGTTTCGGAGTGCGGGTAGTTGGGTGTCAGTCCAGTATGGAAGATCTTGCCGTTGGCTGGATTGTGATTCGGACGGGCCCCAAGGGCCCTTGGGGCAGTATTCCGTCTGGCACTCCTCTGCTTGCGAGCACTCGCTGTGCCCCTTTCAAGGCTTGCAACATCCTTCCCGGTCCTGAGAACCTAGCTTCCTGACTCCTATTGCCCTTGCAACCCGGTCCCTGGACGCTCAGAATCCAGCTTCAATCCGCCCCGGAGGCCCCATGGCCTGCGGATTGGTAATCGTCGACCTGTCCCGTCACCTGCCTCTCGCAGGGCTCCCCTGGGGGGCCCACCTCCCTCTTATGTCTGACCATTTCTTGAGTCCCCAGCCGCCCCAAAGAGGTGTCTGGTGAGCGATTCCAAGCCCAAGAACAGCGGGAGTCACCATGGATACGGCCAGCCCCTGGGTGGAGGCGTCCAGGGAGGCATGCCCGATGACACAATTCATCTGGGCGAGTTGTTTCAGATCCTGCTGCGGCACAACCGGTTGATCGCCCTCGTGATGGTGCTGGTGACTGCGCTGACGGTTTTCTGGGTCGGCACTCGGACGCCCAGGTACAAGGCCAGCGCGACCCTGTTGTTGGAGCAGGATGAGTCCACGGGCGGAGTGCTTTCAGAACTTGCGAGCCTGACTTCGGATCCCGCTGCGGAAGCAGAGATCGCCTTGATTCGCTCGCGGTCTCTGGCGGAAGTCACCGCTGCGCCGCCGGAAACCTGGCTGACTGGTGTGAACCTGTTTGATGGTACGGATGCGGACTATGACCCGGTAGCTGCTGGTGACACAACCAGCATGGAGGGCATGGGGTTGGAGACGATTGTCGACGCTCATGACCGTCGGCCATCCGAAGGGATCATGCGCCGCTTGACCGGTGAACGTGCACTCGATCATCGCCTGCGCGCCTGGATGCAGCCCCTGCCGGGACATGAAGGAGATCCGGAGTTGGTGCGTGACCTGGATGTGTACTTTGTGGATGAGACCACCGTGCGCATCGCGCCCCATGAGGGTTATCTGTTTGGTTCGGATCTTGAATCCGGCATCGCTTCGGTTGGCGTGGAAGAGGTCTATGTTCCGGACCGGGAGCTCGAACTCTTCAGTCTGCGACTGCGCCTTCAAGCCAGTGGATCCTACGCAGGTCAGATCTATCGCGTTCGGCTTCGCAGTCCCGAAGAAGCAGTCCTGCGCCTGATGGAGGCCACCGGAGCATCTGAATCCGGTCGCAAGACCAATGTGGTCAATGTCACGGTGGAGGATTCCTGTCCCTACCGCGCTGCCGAAACAGCGAATGCTCTGGCCAAGAACTACATCCGCCGCAGTGTGCAGATCGGACGCCTGAAGGCCGAGCGCACCCTGGGATTCATCAAGCGCCAGCTTGATGGTCAACTGGAATCACTCAAGGACGCCGAAACGGTCGTCGCGGACCTGCAGAGTCAGAACCCCGAGACGATTTCTCTGACCGATTCCGCCAAGGCCGTTATCGATCAGTTGGCCGCGCTTGAGTTGCAGCGCACCCAACTGGAGCTTTCGCGTACGGTGCTCACCCAGGCCCTGAGCCATCTCAATGCCGGCGACTACGAGGCCCTTGCACGCCTCGGCAAGGAAACCCCGAACCTGCTTGCCCTTGGTTACATCCAAGAGCTGGCGGCCCTTGAAGCGGAATCCCTGCGCCTCGAGCGCACGGATGTTCTCGGTTACAAGCAGCTGCTGCAGGCCGAGCACCTGCGCCTGCGTGCCCTGATCGAGGAGACCGCTCTTCTGATCCAATCCTACGAGCTGGCCCTGGCAGCAATCGCTGCTGGTGACCAGTCCGCTGTGGCGCGTTTCGCTTCGGCGCCAAAAGGTTCGTCCCCCAGCCGCGACACCGAGTTCGAGGCCTATCTGAATTCTCTTGCCGACCTTGATGCCCAGTTGGCCAGTGCCGATGCCGCGTTCATGCCCGGCAACCCCGAGCTCGAAAAGCTTGAGGCCAGCCGCGAGACGCTCATCGCGACCATTGCCGAACAAGCCGGCGGTGCCCTTGCCGGTTCCCGGGCAACACTAGAGGGATATGAGGCCTTGTACGCCGACTACAGCGCCAGCATCGCCGACTGGCCCGCCGCCGAGCGCGGCACCATTGACGGCGCAGTGGGGACCCTGCGCAATCGAGTGCGCGCGACCCTCACCTCTCAGGTCTCCGGCCTCAGCGACCAGATCAGCGCAATTGGAGCGAAGATCTCCGAGCAGGACAGGCGCCTCGGAGAGCTGCCCCAATCGCAACTCGCCCTCGCCCAGGCCACCCGGTCTCTCGAAACCCACTCCGAGATCGTCGCCTTCCTCCTGAAGTCCGAACAAGAAGCCCAGATCACCGCCGCCGCCACTTCGGCCGCCGCGGTCCTGATCGACCCCGCCGTCCCACCCCGCTCGCGCTCCTTCCCCCGGGCCACCATTTTCATTGCCCTGGGCCTGATCCTGGGTCTGCTGCTCGGTTCGGCCCTGGCCTTCGTCAGCCACGCCCTGCGCGCCGCCCTGCACTCCGAAGCCGAAGTCGAACAAGCCAGCGGCCTGCCAGTCATCGGCTCCA
>JABABA010000039.1 GCA_014238415.1 Planctomycetota bacterium
GCGGTGGACGCGGCCTTGGCCTTGGCGCCTTCGGCACCGCACTCGCTCTTCTTGGCGGCAGAGGCGGCCTTGGCCTTGGCGCCTTCTGCACAGCACTCGCTCTTCTTGGCGGTGGACGCGGCCTTGGCCTTGGCGCCTTCGGCACCGCACTCGCTCTTCTTGGCGGTGGACGCGGCCTTGGCCTTGGCGCCTTCAGCACCGCACTCGCTCTTCTTGGCGGTGGACGCGGCCTTGGCCTTGGCGCCTTCGGCACCGCACTCGCTCTTCTTGGAGGTGGAAGCCTTCTTGGCGTTCGCACTGTCGCAGGCAGTTCCACAATCAGCGGGGTTCTTGCCTTCGCAGTCCCCATCGCACGCTGCTTTCTTGGAAACCGTCTTGGCCTTCGCACCGTCGGCGCAACATTCGCTCTTCTTGGCAGTTGAAGCCTTCTTGGCCTTCACGACTTCACAGTCGCTGCCGCACTCAAATTTCTTGGTAGCGACCTTGGCTTTGGCATCGTCAGCACTGCACTCGCTTTTCTTGGCCTTCGCAGCCACTTTGGCCTTTGCGGCCTCCAGGGGACACTCAAACTTCTTGGCTTTGGATGCGACCTTGGCTTTGGCATCGTCAGCACAGCACTCGGTCTTCTTGGCTTTGGATGCGACCTTGGCTTTGGCGTCATCCGCGCAGCACTCGGTCTTCTTGGCAGTGGACGCCTTTTGAGCTTTCTGAGAACTGGCCGGGCAATCTTGCGAAATCGCCGTACAACTCTTGGCAGGAGCAACGGAAGCGTCAGCCTGGCTGGCGTGAGCACCAAGGGTCAAAGCCAGGGATGCGATTGAAAAGAAGAGCATTTTCATGATGTGGATCGTGGTCGAGGGGTTTTTGTGTCCAGTCTGGTTCGACTGATGATGAGCTTACGCCCTCCCTTGGAATCCGTTGGGAGGAATGCCCATGAAGACAGTGCTAAAGGATAGCCCAGGGGACCTGAAACTGCACCCCCGAGACGAAAAGCGAACACAATTCTGGTGTCCAAAGTGAGTCTCAGACCACCAAAACGGGACATGGGACCCCCAGACAGGTTTTCTCCATGAGTGCTAGGCTAGAAGCTGTAGCTACCAGAGATGATACTAGAGGGGGGGGCGAGGCCACCCCGAAGTCCTCCGAGCAGTTCTATCATGCGCACAACCTCCCTTGCAGCCTGCGTCAGCTTTATCAGCCTATCGACCCTGGTCGGCATCTCCCTTTCTCCCTCTGACCAGGATGTGGCCCAGCAGGTTTCCCGGGGGATTGAGCAGATCTGCGACGAAGCCACCCCATCGGTAGTGCAGGTGCGTGCCCAATCGATTCGAGGCCGTAGAGGGTCCACATCTGAAGGCTCGGGAGTCATCGTGCGTCCTGAGGGAATCGTGGTGACGAACTACCATGTGGTCAAGGACGGCACACGCTTCTCGATCGTACTGCCCCAAGGCAACCGGCTTTCCGCTTCACTGCTAGGAACTGATCCCGACACGGATCTCGCTGTGCTACGAATCGACCCGGACGATCCCAAGCGCAGCTTCCCCTTCCTGGAACTCGATCCTCGAACGCCCAAGGTCGGCGCCACGGTACTGGTTCTGGGAAATCCTCTTGGGCTGGGTGCCAGCGTAACTCACGGCATAATCAGCGGCCTTGGCCGCAGTGATCTCAACCTGGCCACCTACGAGGACTTCATTCAAACCGACGCGGCCATCAACCCGGGAAATTCTGGCGGTCCACTTATCTGCCTGGAGGGCAAGGTTCTGGGCATCTCCACCGCCCAGGGGCTGGAGTCCAACGGCGACCTGGGCATCTGCTTCGCAATCCCCTCTTCCCTGGTGAGTCAGGTGGTCGAGGGAATCCTGGAAGATGGCGAAGTGATCCGAGGCTGGCTGGGAGTGCAGGTCCAGAGCTGGTTCCGACCGGACCGCGTACGTGGATACGACGGCATCAGCAAGGTACGCATCAGCGAACTCACGGACCTCAGCCCCGCCCGTGCCGCAGGACTCAAGGAAGGCGACATCATTCTGGCGGTGGGCAAGCGCAGGCTGATCTCACGCAAAGACCTGATGACTTCGGTGGCTGTGCTCGATCCAGGCGACACCGTGGATGTGACGATCTGGCGCAATGGAGAAGAACTCAGACTCCCCGTAGTCATCGCACGTCGCCCATCCCCAGAGCGGGACTAGATTCAAGCGGGTTTTCTTGTGGCCCCAGGCTGAACTCCTAGGGCAAGACCACCCGATGCACATCGCTGCTGCCGCTCTGTCCCCCGAGCAGCACCAGTTCAAGGTGCAAATCCCACGCTCCAGCGGGCAGGATTCCCAGAGTCCCGTGGACCTCGACAAATCCGTCCGGGGAAGCGTTGCCCGTCTGGAGTACAAGAGCCGGTCCTCCAGATGATGAGACCGCCAACAAGCGCCAGGCACTGGAAGATTCCACGGGTGAGGTCCACGCATGGAGGCTGCGATCGCCGCAGATCTGTAGACCCAAAGTCAGATCCCCGGTCCCCACCTGGGGACTGGTCATGATCCCAGGATCCAGATGCAGGAGGCCACCACGCCGAGCGGCCAGGGAAGTGCTGCTGGTACCCCCGGGTTCTCCCGCAAGAAAGCTGCCAGGCAGAAGCCCTTCCTGCACTGCGGCTCCGGCATGGCTGGCCGGGTCCCCGACCAGCAGGCATTGGACCCTGTGCCCAGATACCCCGACTTCTAAACGCAGCACAGAACCAGTGCCTCCAGGGGCTCCCACCAGGAAACCGTTTTGGCAAGGAGCCAGTGCGCGCCCAAACCCTCCTGCCTCGTGGCCGGGCTCCCGAACGACGCTATGGTGTACGGGACCCGCTGCGCCCAGGCGGAACAGATGCACACTTCCGAATCCTGCCCCAGCGGCCTCGGGTCCTGGCGCTCCCACCGCAAGCCAATTGCCCGATCTTGCAATTGACGCACCGAAGTGGGAATTGGATCGGGGTTCAGGTGGAATCAAGAACTCCATCGCCTGCCAATGCCCCCCCTGCAGCTTCAACATCCAAATACCTCCGCAAGCGAGTCCACCTGGGCCGTCATGATCTGGCACTCCCACAAAGGCAGTGTCTGATGTGATCAAGACCGCAGCTCCGGCCCGAGCACCAGGACACTGATCAGGGGGATCAAAACGCAGCTGCGGTTCCCAGTTGGAGCCGCGCAATCGATAGATCCAGGCAGCACCCTGCAAGAATGCACCGGCCGCGCCCATCTGACGGGGGGCACCGACAATCAGGTGGGACCCTTGCATATGTATAGCATCCCCAAAGAAGGCCAGGAGCCCCGCATCAGGGGGTGCCAGCACTTGACTGTGATTGAAGCCCTGGGACTTCTCCTGATAGAGGTGGACTGCTCCGCTATGGGAAGATGCCCCACTTTGAAAGGGTGACCCCACAGCAACCCAACCCTCATCCCCAGCGAGAGCCCGGCCGAATTGGTCCCCCGAGGAAGGCGTCGGCGAAGTGAGTACCCCCACTGCTGCAAGCCCCGCTGGCCCGTCCCCGTAGATCCAAACCGCCCCCTGCCGGAACAGACTCGGCCCTGACTGCTTGGGGGCACCGCAGAGGATCCGACTGTAGTAGGGCAGCCGCAGAAGAGCTGCACCGAACGCCCCTCCCCCCTGGGTCGCGTCCCGCGGAGCACAGTCCACGGGCGTAGGCAAGGTCTGCAAGCAAGGCAGAGAGGCACAGGCAGGGCCACCCTGGAGCGGAGTGGGTCCTGGAAACGGGCCGCTGGGACGCATGAGACCAGGGGCAGCGAACAGAGTCACAACTGTGGGTAGGAAAAGATCCAGCATGCAAGCAAGAACGAGACTCCCTGCCAGAAGTTTCAGGCCCTCTTCTGCACGGGACTCCACTGACCCTGGCAATCAGCGCTTCAAAAGGCCCGGCCCACTGACTGGAACCCCAACATGCAGAGCCCCCGAGATGCCAAAGTCGTAGTAGGGGATCGTTCAGCTGGCTGCTAGACTGCCCCCTATGCCTTTGCGAATCGGAAGCGTGCCCTATGTGGTTGGGCGGCCCCTGGATTGGGGTCTTCAGAGTGCTGCCGACATCCTGTACCAACAAGCGGTGCCTGCTGATTTGGTCCAAGGCCTGCGCGATTCGAAACTGGACGCCGCCCTGGTGTCCTCCATCGAGCTCTTTCGCCGCCCAGGCTACGGCACCATTGACGGCCTGGCTGTGGCAGGCCAGGGGACGGTTGATTCCGTCCAGGTTTTTCTGCGGCGTCCGATCCAAAAGGTGCGTCGCATCGCCCTCGATCCTTCCAGCCGTGCAGCGGCCGCCCTGGTTCGCGTGCTCCTGGCCGAGCGTGATGGAGGAGCACCTGAATACCTGGAAGTCCCAACAGGGATGGACCCAAGGACAGCAGACGCTGACGCCTGGTTGCGCATTGGAGATCAGGCACTGAGGGAGACCTGGCTCGAAGAGCTGAACCATTGGAACCCTTCCCAGGTCTGGACCCAGCAGACCGGCTTGCCTTTTGTGTTTGCTCTCTGGCTGTTCCGTTCTCCCGCAACCATCGAGTCCCTGCTGCCCGAGTTCCACCGGGCAGCCGACAGGGGCAACGCAGCCCGGGAAGAAATCGCCGAACGAGGCGCCCAGGAACTCCAGCTGCCCCTCTCATGCCTGCGCAACTATCTGCTGGAACAATGCGTTTTCCAACTGGGTACCCCCATGAGCGCGGCCCTGGAGTGCTTCGGCCAACGCGCTCAAGCCCTGGGACTGGCAGGTGAGCCCCCTGATCACATTCCGCCGGCCTCCCAACGAGCCCCTGGAAAGGGGAAGGTCCCATGCCCCGATTGATCGATGCCTCGCGCTGCCCGCACTGCAACGAGGATCTGCCCGACCCCATGCCACGGGTCTGCCCCGCATGTGCGGGCTCGCTGCAACAACGCTTCCTGCGCGCGGGCTGCCTCACCTCGGCCCCCCTGCTTCTACTCAGCACGGGTGTCCTCTGGCTCGTAGAACATCTGCTCTGCGGTTGACCCCTGCACTCACCTCCGATAGAACGGCACCGCACCCCTGGAGAACCCCTTGGCCAAAGACACTCTGTTTGACCTGCAAGAGTACACAACCGTGGCTTCCAAGAAATCTACCCGCCCCCCCAAGGCTGACAAGCGCAGAAGCACCGGCGCATCCCAAGCCCGTGACATCTCCGTAGCCGAGTTCTTCGAGAAGAACCGCCACATGCTGGGCTTTGACTCGCCGGTCAAGGCTTTGCTGATGGCGGTCAAAGAAGCGGTGGACAACAGCCTTGACGCCTGCGAAGACGGGGGCATCCTGCCGGTGATCGAGGTCCAGATCGAGCAGATCACAACCAAGACCTTCCGGGTCACGGTGGAAGACAATGGCCCCGGAATAACCGACATGCAGATTGGCAAGATCTTCGGCCAGCTGCTCTATGGTTCCAAGTTCCACAAGCTCAGCCAAAGTCGTGGGCAGCAGGGGATCGGCATCTCGGCTGCAGGCATGTATGGCAAGCTGACCACAGGCAAGCCTGTACTGGTGCGATCCAAGATCAAACGGCGCAAAGCGGTGGAGGTGGTCCTCAGCCTGGACACAAAACGCAACCGACCAGAAGAACACTCCAAAGAAGAGGTGGACTGGGAGGGAAAGACGCACGGTACTCGCGTGGAGATCGAAATGGAGGCGACCTACAAGAAGGGGTTGCGCTCTGTGGACATGTACCTCAAGCAAACCGCTATCGCCAACCCGCATCTGACCCTGATCTGGATCGATCCCACGGGCGAAGAGGTGGTCTATGAAGCCCACACCAAGCAGAAGCCCAAGGCCACGGTGGAAATCAAGCCACACCCCCATGGCATCGAATTGGGGCGCCTGATAGGCATGTTGAAGGAAACCGCAAGCCGCTCCCTGTCTGGCTTCTTGCGGGAAGAATTCTGTCGTGTGGGTGCCACCGTGGCCAAGAAAATCGTGAGCGCTGCGGGCAAGGGCTTGACCATGAAGAGCTACCCTTCACGCATCGCGCGGGATGAAGCGGCGGCTCTTTACGACGCGATCAACGAGACGAAGATCAGTTCCCCTCCCACGGATTGCATCGCTCCCATCGGCGAAGAGTTACTGCTCTTGGGCCTGCGCAAGGAGATCGAAGCGGACTTCTACGCCACCGCGACCCGACCGGCTGCGGTCTATCGAGGTAACCCTTTCCAAATCGAAGTGGGCCTTGCATATGGCAAGCCCGGCCAGGGTTTCGAAGAGGAGAACGATGGACGGATCAAGAAGAAATCCCGTTCAGAAAAGATCGTAGCCGATCTGGTAGCTGATTCAGACGAGCCCGCGCGTTTGATTCGATTTGCCAATCGTGTGCCCCTGCTCTATCAGCAGGCTGGATGCGCAATCACCAAAGGTGTCATCCAGACCAACTGGCGCTCCTATGGCCTTTCTCAACCCAAGGGTGCCCTGCCCGTTGCCCCCATGGCGATCATCATCCACATCGCATCGGTTTGGGTCCCCTTCACTTCAGAATCCAAGGAAGCGGTAGCAAGCTATCCCGAGATCCTGAAAGAGGTACGCCTGGCCCTGCAAGAATGCGGCCGCAAGCTGGGCATTCACATCCGCAAAGGCAAGCGCCTGCAACGCGAGTACCAAAAGCGCGAGTACATTGAGACCTACATCCCCCACATCGGCATCGCTCTGCAGGAGATCCTCGGCCTGACCAACAAAGAGAAAGATAGCACCGTCAGCAGCCTTGAGAAGACTCTGCATCGTTCGCGCAAGTTCTAGACAAGCAACATCTGCGCACCGCCCAACAGGACATACAAGCCATGGCCAAGAAGAAAAGTACACGCAAAAAAGCAACCAAGGCGGCTGCCAAGAAGGCCCCCCAGCGAAAGGCTTCAGCAAAGAAGCACACCCTCAGCGAAATGGACAAGAAGACCATCAAGCTGGTGGAGCACACTGCGGTCACAGTGCAGCGCAAGATCAATGGCCGCAGCCTGCCCGAACTCAAGTTCCCGGTACGTTCCCTGGCCAATGTGACCTACGACAAGAAAGTCGGCTTCTTCGAGCTTGGCAAGGGCCGCAAGGTCCGCGCCCTCTCCTTCAACACGGTCAAGACGTTCGCTCAGACCCTGCGCTTGATGTCGGTATCGAAGGAGATGATCGAGAACAACGATTTTGCCACCAAACGAGAGGCCTACTACGTCTCCAAGAACTGGGGTGCCTGCAAGTTCCGCGAGCAGCCCGAGTCGGATGCGGTCATGGACGACATCGAAGCTCTGGCAAGCCTCGACGGCCTTTCCCGAGAGCAACTGCGCTATTACCCAGAAGAACACGGAGGCGCCCTCGCTGGGGAGCTGGTGGTCATCGACCGGGATTCGGAAACCGGCGCCGAGATTCGCATCGACTGCACCGCCATGGGCACCGGCGCTTACACCATCCCCCACTCGGTAGAACATCTCCGGTTCGAGACCAAGGCCAAGTTCATCCTGGCCATCGAAACCGGCGGTATGTTCGCGCGGCTCAACAACCACAAGTGGTGGCGCGACTCGAACTGTATCTTGATTTCCATGAGCGGTGTGCCCTCGCGTGCCACACGGCGCTTTATCCGGCGCCTCTCAGATGACCAAAAGCTGCCGGTTTTTTGCTTTGTGGATTGCGACCCCTATGGCATCGCCAACATCTACCGCACCCTCAAGGTGGGCTCAGGCAACGCGGCCCACATAAACCGTTTCTTCTGTGTACCCAAGGCTCGTTTTTTAGGAGTCACGCCCCAGGACATCATCGACTTCAAATTGCAAGACGCGACCCACGAGTTGCAAAAGGTCGACATCAAACGCGCTCAGGACGCGATCAAGAACGACCCGTTCTTCAAGTCCCACTTGCCCTGGAAAAAAGCCCTGCAACAGTTGCTCAAAATGGGCGTGCGCGCGGAACAGCAAGCCCTCGCCAAGTGGGGCCTGAACTTCGTGATCGAGGAATACCTGCCACGCAAGTTGAAGGACAAGAAGTCGTTCCTGCCCTAGGAGCCTGACCGTCCGGAGACCCTGGCCCCCGGGAACTGATGAGGACGCCGATGTGACCGCGGCAGAGCACGGGCTGGGGACTTTCGACCCACCCGAGCCCAAGAGGGCTTGCAAAAGGGCGCGGGGGGGATCATGGAAGGGGATTGGGGTCCAGCATGCCTCAAGTTGAGACGCAAGACTGGCCGATGCCTCCATCACCCTGCGGCCCCTAATGCCTTCAAGAATGCCCCAAACCCCGCGCGAAGATCGACTCGTCCTTTGGTTCGAAGAATGTGGCAAGACCGACACCGATCTGGTGGGCGGCAAGGGGGCCAGCCTGGGCGAGCTGTACTGTCAATTGGTGCCCAAAGGGGTACCGGTTCCCAACGGCTTCACAACCACCTCGCTGGCCTACCGCCGGTTCCTTGAGGAACCCCTGCAGCCGGGTGTGCTTTCCACCTCCTCCGAAATCGAAGGGCTGGGCAGCGTGCGCCTCGCAGCAGTGCAGTCCAACACCTTGGCCGATGCCCTCAGGGTTACCGCAAGGAACGCCAACACGGACGACCATCTAGAGATGCATGGTCGCGCGCAACTCGCGCGGGAACTGGTTTGCGCCGCCCCCATCCCTGCGGATGTAGAGCAGGCAATTCGCCAGGGCTACCGTCAGCTGTGCGAGGAGCATGACACGGAAGTGGATGTGGCTGTGCGTTCGTCCGCCACAGTAGAAGATTCCGAAGAGGCCTCCTTCGCAGGACAGTGTGAGTCCTTCCTCAATGTCTCCGGCGATGAAGATGTCCTGCGACGCTGGAAAGAGTGCTGCGCAAGCCTCTTCACCGAGCGCGCTGTGAGCTACCAAATGAGCCAGGGACTCTCCCCCCTGAGAGCGTCACTGGCAGTGGTGATCATGAAAATGGTGCGTTCCGATCTGGCCACAAGCGGAGTGATGTTCACACTGGATCCGGACTCAGGTCACAGGGGCGTGATCCACGTCTCTTCAAGCTATGGCCTGGGCGAACTGGTTGTGCAAGGCAGCGTCTCCCCCGATCACTTCACGATTTGGAAGGAAGGCTTGCACAAGGGGCACGCTGCGATCGTCCATCGACACATCGGCGCAAAGGACATTGCTATGGTCTATTCGAACCAAGGTGGCATGGCAGTCGAAAGTGTGGATGTCTCAGCCGCCCGCCGCCGAGCCTGTTCTTTGACCCAGGATGAAATCCTCGAACTTGGGCGGATGGGTCTGACCATTGAAGAGCACTACGGCCAGCCCATGGATATTGAATGGGCCAAGGACGGGCGCAGCCAACGAATCTACATCGTTCAGGCGCGCCCCGAGACAGTGCACGCGCGAGCAGAAACCAACACACTTACGCGCTACTCCATGCAAGCAGGGTTGGTGAACCAGCTTCGGTCCGAGGGGAAGCTGCTGGTTACGGGCCAGGCCGTAGGAACCCGCATCGGCAGCGGCCGCGTACGACGCTACAAATCCTACGAGGAGGTCATCCTCAAGAAGCGCGAACTGCGAATTCGACTCGCCAGCGGAGAAAAGCTCGATGACATCGCCCCAGAGGAGCGCGTCTTCGACCCCGGAGATGTGCTGGTTACCGATATGACCACCCCGGACTGGGAGCCGATGATGAAGGACGCTGCCCTGATCGTCACCGAAAAAGGTGGCCGCACCTCCCACGCTGCAATCATTGCAAGGGAGTTCGGTATCCCCGCCATTGTCGGTTGCGAGCACGCTACGCGAAAGCTGCAGCCCAACCAGGTAGTTACAGGCTCCTGTGCCGAAGGGGAAACAGCGTTGGTATTCGAAGGCGCGCATCCGTTCAGGGTTGACGAAATCGAGATCAAACTGGACCAGGAACTCGAAACCAAGATCAAACTCAATGTGGGTTTCCCAGCCAAGGCTCTGGCAGACTCCCAACTGCCTGTGGACGGAGTCGGTCTGGCGCGCATCGAGTTCATTCTGACCAGCGAAGTGGGTGTGCATCCCCTTGCCCTCTTGTACTTCCGCGAACTTCAGGATTGGGCCGAAGGAGGCGAACTGGCCCCAGAACTCTCCCCCTTCTCGGAGCATCTTGAAAACGAAGGTCACTATGAGATCAAGATGCTGCTCGGAGCGATCGACCGACGCACAGCGGCATATGCGGACAAGCGCCAGTTCTTCGTGGATCGGGTCATGGAAGGAATCGGCCTGATCTGTGCCGCGTTCCACCCGCGTCCGGTCCTGGTGCGCCTCTCGGACCTCAAATCCAACGAGTACCGCGAACTCCTGGGCGGGCGAATTTTCGAACCTGAAGAAGAAAACCCCATGATCGCCTGGCGCGGAGCATCGCGGTATGTGGATCCCATCTTCCTGCCAGCGTTCGAGATGGAGTGCGACGCGCTGCGTCTTGTACGGGCTCGCCTGGGCCTGGACAACTTGGAGTTGATGGTGCCGTTTTGTCGGTCCCCGGAAGAAGGCCGCGCGGTCAAAAGGCTGCTGGAAGACCGAGGCCTCGGGGATGAAGCGGGCGTGCCCTTGTTCTTGATGGTTGAATTGCCTTCCAATGTGATCCTGGCCCATGACTTCATCAAGGAGATGGGCTTGAGGGGCGGATCAATTGGCTCGAATGATCTGGTCCAGACGGTCTATGCGGTGAGCCGCGATGATTTGGAAGGCTACCAGCATCCTGTGGACGCGCGCTCTCCGGGAGTCCAGCTGATGATCCGCCAGGCAGTGGAAGAATTCCGAAAGCACGGACTTGAGATCGGGATCTGCGGGCAAGCCCCTTCAGATCACCCGGACGAAATCCCCGCGTTCTTGGTGGAGTGTGGGATCAACTCCATGTCAGTCACGCCTGATACAGCAATCGCGGTTCGCCTGGCAGTTGCCAAGGCGGAGAAGGACAAGCGAGCAAGTGAGGCCGAATCTGCGGGACATTGTGATGGCACCACGGGCGTTGCCTAGGTAGTACCACCTAGAGGACAAAGCCACGATCGGTGAGCTTGAGTCCAGCACCAATCCCTCGCCTCAACCCCCTGCAGCCTTCACAAGAATTCCCTTCGTCTCCCTCGCGGTGCACTCTCATGACCGCGGGCACAGGATCCACCTGCGGTAGCGGGGGTACACTCTCTTTTGCCTCGACACCCACGCTCGCCGGTTCCAGCATCTTCAAGCAACGGGTCACCAACATCTCGAACTGCTGGGCATATTCGTCGTCCCCCAAGGCCCCATTGAACCAGGCCTCTGCCAGACGCCAGGCGCCTGCCTGAAATATGACAACCGCCGGATGTCCATTCTGTCCGGCGAGCAAGGGCGACAACTCCCCCCCACTCACCCCGAGGGCACCTTCAAGCTGCTCCCGCAAGTGCGGGGGAACCGCTCCTGGTTCTGCGATCGCAAGCCCCCGCTCACGGTCCACCAGGACCAGGCGCTCGCCCGCTGACGCCCAACGACTCGCCGCAGGCAAGGGCCGCGGACTGATCCCCGAGTCGGTGGCGCAAGCAGTGAAAAAGCCAAGGCACAGCAGCAGTCCCAATCGTCCCATGTCTGCGAATGTAGCGGGCCATGGAGCTCAAAACCAGATTCCTTCCAAGAGCCCCGGGGAAGGCCCCAGGGGCATCCCTAAATTGGCATCTGCACGACGGGCTAGCGTGACTGATGCACAACCGTCAGCCGCAGACTGCGCACAAAGGTGTCGTCCTGGATCCAAAGATCAAGTTTCCCGTCAGCCATGGACTCGAGCAGACTGCGATAGGATCCATCAGTGAGGGGGAGCCTCGCGAGATCCAACTCGATGTGCCCCCGGGCCCCATTCCTCCAAGGGCTACTGGCGCCAGGGAGTCTGGCGATCACACTGCTCCAACCCCAGCGCCCCTTCCCAGCCTCCTGATAGTACTCAAGACTGATACTGTCGTTGTCTGCAGTGCCAGCCTCCGCTTCCAGGTCAAGCAGGAGATAGGCCGCACTCAACTCGCCCCCAGGAAAATTGATGGTGTGTCGCAAGTAAGCGTCAAAAGCGTGCTCGCCGAGTTCCCGAGGACGCTGTCCCTTGACCTCACGGGCGGCGAGCCCATTGGTTTCATCAGGTGTCAGAAGATCAGAGGGGTCTAACGAGACGCTGGTGCCCAACCCATGCTGCCCACTGCGCGAGGCTAGCCTCAAGACAACTTGAACCTCACCGTCAAGCTCAAGCTGGACGAGTTCAGAAGCGATTCCTCCCCCCCTCGCATAAACCCAAATCCGCCAGGTACCCGGAGCGAGACCCGACAGAGTCCATTGGTTGTTCCCCCTGAACAGGAGACCAGGATCATGCTGGATCCAGGCAGCATCTACAGTCGTGCCAGAGGCTGTGGGGCGTGGCTTGACGAGGTGGGACTCCACACGTTCTATGGGGAGCGGGTTTCCTTCCAAGTCCAGTAGGGTCGCATGAATCTGCCCCGCTCCAGGCAAGGACGAGGGCAGGACAATTGTCTGCTCAATCTGGTCGGGAGAAACAGGGACAACCAGAGGCTTGGAGAGCACACTTCCGCCGCACTCAATGAGAAGCTCGCTGACAACTGCAACTGCCTTGAGCATAAACCTCCCTCGACGATCTGTGTACCCTGCTGCCTCTGCCCCACCGGCGCGCATCAACGCCCGCGAAGGAGCGAGGAAAAAGGATCTCGAACGAGAATCATCCACCATCTGGCGAGAGACCAGGCGCACACCCACACCCTCCACGGGGTAACCCATGGAATTGAGTACTCGACCATGGACCTCTATCGGCGCCTCAATCTCTGGAACAGCCGTGCGTTTCACAAAGGCGGCCTCAGTTTGAATGCGCTTGCGAACCTGCGAGGAATGATCGGAGTGGAGGTTCTCCTGACCATTCCCGGAGAGAGGTAAGTCACCCCCCTGGAGGGTCACGCGCTCGGGTTGTTCACCCGCTTCATCTGCGGGAACCTGCCCATGAAGCTCCAACCAGGACACGAAATCCCTCCCGCCCAGAATCCAGCCTGTGGCCAGGAGCACCAGAATCAACAGTCCGAAGGGCAGCCAGCGCATGGAACAAGGGGGTCCAGATAGACCGTAGCGGGAACAAAACAAGAGCGCGGGAGAGGTCTACTGCCCCTCCCGCGCCAATTCAACCGAGTTCCTGTGCATGAAGCAGGAATCACTTACCAGAGCCGCCTCCCTCAGAAGGCTCCTCTTCTTCAACCGGTTGATCCCGAATTCCCTCCAGGAAGGATCGCATGTTCTCCTCGCCCGCATCCAGGGCCAAAGC